>CAWBOW010000005.1:1070000-1226102 GCA_963790495.1 uncultured Alphaproteobacteria bacterium
GCAATCGCGATCCGATTCTGGACGTACTGCGGCGGGTGCTGCCGCCGCGCGGGCTGGTGCTTGAAATCGCCAGCGGCAGCGGCGAGCACGCCGCCTACTTTGCCAAGGCGTTGCCGTCCCTCACCTGGCAACCGACCGACCCTGACGCCGAGGCGCTGGCCAGCATCGCCACGCATCGCGCGGCGGCCGGTTGCGTCAATCTCCTGGAACCGCGCCGCCTCGACGTGACGTCGCAGATGTGGCCGGTCGAGCGTGCCGATGCGATGATCTGCTGCAACATGATCCACATCGCGCCATGGCCGGCCTGCGAGGGTCTGATTGCCGGCGCGGCGCGCGCACTTTGCGCCGGCGGCATTCTTTATCTCTACGGTCCCTACACGATCGGCGGCCGCCATACCGCGCCGAGCAATGCGGCGTTCGATGTCGACTTGCGCGCACGCAACCCGGCCTGGGGCATCCGCGATCTCGATGCGGTGACGGCCTTGGCCGAAAAGTGCGGGATGTCCCGCGTCGAGACAATCGAAATGCCGGCCAATAATCTCAGCGTGATCTTCCGCCGCGCCGTTTGACCTTGGGATTTCTTAATGCCGACGCATGACAAAACAGCGTTGTCGGATCGAATAATTCGTCGATGGAAATAACACTATGAAAGCCGCGATCGTACGTGAGGCCGGCAAACCGCCCGTCTATGCCGAGTTCGAGGAGCCGCGCGCGGCGGCCGGGGAGGTCCTGATCGACGTCGCCGCCGCGCCGCTCAGTCATGTGACCAAGTCGCGAGCGTCGGGCGCGCATTACAGCGCGACAGCGGCGTTTCCGTTCGTGGCCGGGCTTGATGGAGTCGGACGGCGTGCGGACGGCAGCCGCGTCTATTTCTTCATGCCGCGCGCGCCGTTCGGCAGCATGGCTCCCCGGGCGGTCGTCGATGCGGCGCATTGCGTTCCGCTCCCTGCCGACATCGACGACGCCACCGCCGCGGCGATAGCGATCCCCGCCATGTCGTCGTGGGCGGCTTTGAGGGAGCGGGCGAAGTTCGTTGCCGGCAAGTCGGTGCTGATCAACGGCGCCACCGGAACGTCGGGCGGGCTCGCGGTGCGGATCGCCCGCTACCTCGGCGCCGCGAGGATAGTTGCGACCGGACGCGACCGCGACGCTCTTGCGGCGCTGTCCTCGCTCGGCGCCACTACCACCATCGCCTTGCAGCAGGACGACGCCGCGCTCGCGCGCGCGTTGGCGCAAGAATTTGAGAGCGGCGTCGACGTTGTATTGGATTATCTGTGGGGACCGAGCGCGGAACGCCTGCTTGCCGCCGCGGTGAAGATCGGCAAGGCGCTTCGCTTCGTGCAGATTGGCTCGATCGGCGGCGCTGCAATTCCCTTGCCCGCGCATACGCTGCGGTCCTTTCCGCTCGACCTTACGGGCAGCGGCATCGGCAGCATCCCTCAGCCGCGCATTCTTATTGCGATGGGCGAGGTGCTGGGCGCGGCGGCAGCGGCCGGTCTGACAACCGCCCTTAAAACCGTGCCGCTTGCCGAAGTGGAGCAACACTGGTCATCGCTCGATCCGCGATTGCGGACGGTTTTTCTCTGCCGGGAGGCGTAATTACACCTTGGGCCCGCGCCGGCGTGGCCCCGGACTACACTCCGCGTGTAATCCGCCGATTTCGATTGGCTTGCGGCGGGTTACGCCTTCGGCTAACCCGCCCCCACAGAACCAAAAAGCCATCCCAGAGGAATCCGCCCCATGCCCACCAATCGCGTCTACAACATCGCCGTCATCCCCGGCGACGGCATCGGCAAGGAGGTGATGCCGGAGGGCGTGCGCGTACTCGAAGCCGCGGCCAAGAAATTCGGCTTCGAATTGCGGCAGGATCATTTCGACTTCGCCTCCTATGATTATTACGCCAAGCTCGGCCGCATGATGCCGGAGGACTGGAAGGACAAGGTCGGCCGCCACGATGCGATCTTTTTCGGCGCCGTCGGCTGGCCCGCCAAAATTCCCGACCACGTCTCGCTTTGGGGCTCGCTTATTCTGTTCCGGCGCGAGTTCGATCAATACGTCAATCTGCGCCCGGTGCGGCTGATGCCCGGCGTGCCGTCGCCGCTGGCGGGCCGCAAGCCCGGCGATATCGATTTCTGGGTGGTGCGCGAGAACACCGAAGGCGAGTATTCCGCGATCGGCGGCCGCATGTTCGCCGGCACCGAGCGCGAAGTCGTGGTGCAGGAGACGGTGCTGTCGCGCACCGGCGTCGATCGCGTGCTCAAATTCGCTTTCGAGTTAGCGCGCAAAACGCCAAAGAAGCATCTCACCTCGGCGACCAAGTCGAACGGCATCGCCATCACCATGCCGTACTGGGACGAGCGGGTCGAAGCGATGGCGAAGAATTTTCCCGACGTGCAATGGGACAAGTATCACATCGACATTCTCACCGCGCTGTTCGTGCTCAAGCCCGACAAGTTCAACGTGGTGGTCGGCTCGAACCTGTTCGGCGACATTCTCTCCGATCTCGGTCCGGCCTGCACCGGCACCATCGGCATCGCGCCATCCGGCAATATCGATCCGGAACGGCGCTTTCCGTCGCTGTTCGAGCCGGTGCACGGCTCGGCGCCGGATATCGCGGGACAGGGCATCGCCAATCCGATCGGGCAAATCTGGTCCGGCGCGATGATGCTGGAACATCTCGGCGAGGCGGAAGCCTCAGCGGCCATTGTCAAAGCGATCGAGCGGGTGCTGGCTGAGCCGAAGCTGCGCACCCGCGATCTGGGCGGCGCCGCCGACACAGTGACCTGCGGCACAGCGGTGGCGCAGGCATTGGTGTAGCACCTGATGAGGAAACGGAACGGCAACTGACAACAAAGGGCATTGTTATTTTTCTGTCATCCGTATTATGGTACCAAAAATGCTTTGCCGCGCCGCGGGGGCGGCGCTCAAAACCGACATTCGAGCGTTTTCGTCGTCGCTACTTCAGGTTCATCCGATCCGAGAGTTCCCGGGTATGAACCTCGGTGCCGTCGCCCGTGGGATGCGCCCATGACATGGATTGACATTCTCGGTTACGTCGCCTCTGCGAGCGTGCTCATCACCTTCTGCATGAGCACGATGGTGCCGCTGCGCATCATCGCCATCGGAAGCAACGTGCTGTTTGCCGCGTTCGGGGCGTTCGCCCATATCTATCCGGTGCTGGTGCTCCACCTCTTTTTGTTTCCTGTCAATGTCGTCCGGCTGTTTCAAATTCTGCGGCTCATCAGGGGCGTGCGTGAAGCTCACGCTTCCGACCTGTCGATCGAAAGTCTGCTTCCCTTCATGTCGCATCGCTGGGTGACGGCCGGGCAGGTTCTGATGAATAAAGGCGAGGCGGCGGACCGGATGTACTATCTGGTCGACGGCAAAATGAAGGTTGTCGATTTCGACAAGACGATGCAGCCCGGCGCGGTCATCGGCGAGATCGGCATTTTTGCCCGCACCCAAAAGCGCACCGCCACGGTGGTGGCCGAGACCGACTGCGAAATCTACGAGCTGAGCGAAAGCAAGGCGAAGCAGCTCTATTTCCAGGACCGCGCGTTCGGCTTCGCGGTGCTGCAGCTCATCATCGCCCGCCTGTTGGAGAATACCGAGCTGCTGCAGTCGACATCGCCGCCAAAACCCGCCGAGGACACGCCGCAGAGGCCACAGGCGGCGTAGAACGTGTCCGGCGAAGTGGAAGCCGGTTTTGCGAGACAGACATGAATCAATAAGACAGATCTCGGCGTCGCCGGGTTAATTTCCCCCCGTCAGCCACACCGCGTCGGCGGCAAGTTCCGGCCAGCCGATAGCGCGAACTCGATCGTTGCGCGGCGTTGGCGGGTTCTAGCTTTGCGTCCCAGCGTGCGGCGGTGATGCGTCTGCCCGTGAATGCGCCGGCCTCATCGGACATAAGCCAAGCCGCAGGCGGCCCCATGATTTCCGGCCGCAGCATCTTATCGCGCGGCCAGCCGGCCGCGTCCGAGATAAAAGGCGTATCGGTAGGGCCGCCCGGCACCAGAACGTTGACGGTAATACCGGTGCCGTCGAGCTCCTTGGCCCACACCGCCGACATCAACTCCAGCGCCGCCTTCGCCGCGCCGTAGGGCAGCACGCGCAGCATCGTGACATAGCTCGTGGTGTTATTGACGATGCGGCCGAAGCCCGCCCGCTTCATGTCGGGCAACGCCGCGCGCAGGAGCACGATCGGCGCGCGCACGAAGATCGCCATGAAGCCGTCCCAGATTTCTGGCGTCAGCTCGGCGGTGTCGGGCGCGCGCACCTCGGCGTCGGGACGGATGCTCGACATGCCGATGCCGGCATTATTGATGACAGCTTCGATGACGCCGAACCGGCTTCGAGCCGCGGCAACGGCGCTTTGACACGCGGCTTCGCTGGCGAGATCGGTGACGATCGGATGCAGGCGATCCTTGGCTCGCTCATGCCGGGCCGCGAGCCGCTCAAGGCCGGCCTCATCGCGGTCGACCGCGGCAACCGCATGCCCGGCGGCGAGCAGGGCCTCGGTTATGACCAGGCCGATGCCGCCAGCCGCCCCGGTCAGGAGCACCATGCGGCCGCGCTGCGAAGGCGATGAAGTCATCGGCATTGCTCCCAAACGATCGGCAGGCGCTCGTCACTCCGCGGCTTGCGCCTGGGCGTGCTGACGAAATTTCGGCATCACTTCCTCGGCGAGAAGTCGCATGGAGTCGCGCTCCCACGCGCCGTTCGGCCCGCTCCAGTCAAGCCCGGTCATCAACAGCGAACCGAAAGGGCCGACGTCGTCGCGGAGCGCTACAAGCCGCTCGAGCACGGTCTTAGCGGAACCGTAGATCACGTTGCCCTCGGTGATCACCTCGATGGTTGCCTCCTCGTCGCTCATGTCGGCGCGCGGTTTCAGCGCCGAGAGGATGCCGACGCGTGCCAATACTTCGCGCATGTAGGTGAAGAAGTAGCGGTTCGAGCCCTGTTCGCCGAAAACGCGATCGCGCGCCTCGGCGTCGGTGGGCGCCACCATGATATTGCGTGATACGCGCCAGTTATCGCCGCGTGCCGTTCTGCCGGCTTCGGCGCTCGACTTGCTGTACGTCTGCCAATGCGACGCGATTGCGCTCAACGGCACGTTATTGCCGGTGATGATGCCCCAGCCTTGCAATCCTGCGACCCGCGCCGTCGGCGAATTCCGGCTGGCGACCGACATTGAAATCGGCGGCCCGCCCTTGCGGAACGGCTTTGGCATATAGCCGATACCGAGGCTTGGAATGATGGCATCCTTGATGCTCACGGTCCAGAATTCGCCCTCGATATCGTAGGGCGGATCCTGCGCCCAGATGCGCTGGATGATGCCGATCAATTCCTTTGCCTTGCGGGCGCGCAACTCGCGATCGGCATTGTCGAACAATTCGAAATCGGAAAGCAGGCCGCCCTGACCGATGCCCAACATGAACCGGCCGCGGCTCATGTGATCGAACTGCGCGACCTCGGCGGCGACGACTACAGGATGATGGTTGGGCAAACAGATCACCGCGGTGCCGAAACTGAGATTCTTGGTGCGCGGCAACAGCCCGGCCATGAACATCAACGGCGACGGGATCGGCTCGGTGGTCGCCGAAAAATGCTCGCCGAGCCACAATTCGTCGAAACCCAGCGCGTCGGCGTAAAGCGATTTCTCCTCGTCCTCGGCGAGCGTTTCGGTGAACGAGCGCTCCGGCGGATGCACCGGCATCATGAACATTCCGAGACGCATCGGTTTCCTCCGCCTTGGTTTTTCCTAGGCCGCGACCGTATCCAGATCGCGTGCCGGCACGAGGTCGCGCAATTGCGGCGCCACCTGCTCCATGAACAGCCGCATCGAACGAAACACTTTTTCGCGCGTCGCCCATTTCTTGCCGGTCACGATCAACAGCGTGCCGAAGCCGCCGGCGGTTTCGTAGAACTGCCGCAGCTCCTCGGCCACCGTGTCGGGATCGCCAAGATGATAAACGCCGGCTTCGGCCAGCTCGTCGAAACTAACGCTGTCAGCCTTGAGCGACAGGCCGTAGTTGGCGGTAAGAAGCCGAATAAGGCCGCGCCTGACCTGGTAGGTCAGCTCGTAATTGATATCCGCGCGCAGATCGTCCATCGCCTCGCGGCGGGACTTGGCGAGATAGACGTAGCGCGCCACGGCCAGCTTGTTCAGCGGCGTTTGATGGCCGGCGGCTGTGGCGGCGCGGCCATAGAGATCGGCCTTCTTTCGGACCGACCAGGCCGGTTCGAGCTGGGCATGCAGCATGGTGTAACCGCGCGCGCCGGCAAGCTCGATCATCGCCGGGGTGTCGGTCGCCGTCGCCATCGGCATATTCGGGGCGTGCAGTGGCTGCGGCAGAGCGACGATGCTTTTGCCCTGCCAGTGCTTGCCGTTCCAGTCGAACGGTTCCTTGGCGGTCCAGCATTTGAGGATGAGATCGAGCAATTCACGCAGCCGCTCGTGGCGATCGCCATAAGACAAGCCGCGCTCGTCGGAGAACAGCGGGCTCGGAAAGCCGGAGCCGAAGCCGAAAATGTAACGGCCGCCGCCAATGACGTGATCGGCGGTGGCGGCGGCAACCGCGGTGTCGAGCGGATGCGCGAGATGGATCAGCTTGACCGCAGCACCCATGCGGATGCGTTTAGTCAAAGCCGCTGCCTTGCACATCAATAGTTCCGGTACCGGCAGCGTATCGACCTTGTCGAAATAGACCGGCTCGGCATGATGCTCGCTGATATAGCAGTCGCGAAATCCGAGCGCGTCGGCGAGCACGATCTCGGCAAGGTCTTCTTCATAAGCCTGTGCGGCAGTGGTGTGCGGACGAAAACCGTTGGAGAAAAGTCCGAAGTCCATAGGCATTCCTCAAATCTGCAAAGCGCCACGTTACGGTCCCAGGCGCGCTTTGACAACGAGGCTTGACACGAGCCGGCCGACCTCGCCAAGTCGGCGCGATGGCTGCAGACCTGCGCATTTACGGCGTCGCTCGCACCCGAGCCTTCCGCGCGCTTTGGATGGCGGAAGAGCTTGGCATTGCCTACCGGCATCTGCCGATCGAGATCGGCGATGCCGGCGCACGCACGCCGGAATTCTTGGCGCTCAACCCCAACGGACGGTTGCCGGTCATTGTCGACGGCGACTTCGTGGTGTTCGAGTCGCTGGCGATCACCCTCTACCTCGCCAAGAAACATTCGAACGGCGGACTGTATCCCGGCACGCTTGAAGGCGAGGCGCGCGCCTGGCAATGGAGCTTCTGGGCAATTGCCGAAGTCGATCGCGGCGTCAATATCTGGTCGCTGCACGCGGTGCGCCTGCCCGAGGGCGAGCGCAATGCCGCTCTCCGCGACGAGGCGCTCGAAGTGTTGGCGTCGCCGTTCAAGGTGCTCGATGCCGCGGTGGCGACGCAGCCTTATCTCCTCGGTGAGGCATTTACCGTGGCCGATCTCAACGTCGCCGCTGTCATCAGCCGCGCCGTCGATATGGACCTCGCCGCGGTGCCGCATTTGCACGCCTGGTTGAATCGCTGTCTCGAGCGGCCGGCGGCGCGTCGGGCGCTTGCGCTCAAGACCAAATCCGATGATGCGACGCCGGCCGAGGTGACACGGCGTATCGCGCGGATCAACCGCTTATGAGCGCGCGTCCCGGCCCATTCAATGCCGCTTCGGCCCTGCAAGAGGCATTCGCGCTGCAACGACAGGGCCAACTGCGCGAGGCGGAAAAAATCTACGGTCGTGTTCTCAAGTCGGTGCCGGATAATTTCGACGCGCTCAATCTCCTCGGCGCGTTAAAGCTGCGGCAGGGACAGGCTGGCGAAGCGCAGCGGCTGTTCAGCGCCGCGGTGAAGGCCAATCCGCGGGTGGCGGGCGCTTGGAGCAATCTCGGCCAGGCCCTGCACGCGCTCAAGCGCGCGCCGGAAGCGCTCGAATGCCTCGGCAAGGCCCGCATGCTGGCGCCCGACGACGCTGCAATCCTTAACCAGCACGCCAATGTGCTGGTTACTCTGGGACGCCTGCAAGAGGCGCTGGCCGAGCTGAAGGAAGTTTTGACGCGGGCGCCGGACCATGTCGAGGCGCGGCTTACCAGTGGCATTGTTCACGCCATGCTCGGGTCGCCGGACCAGGCGCTGGCCGATTTCGACGCGGCGCTGAAATCCGCGCCCGGCCATCCCGGCGTGCATTACAATCGGGGCGTCGCGCTGCTGGCGCTTAGTCGCTATGCCGAAGCGGTCGAAGCCAATGCACGCGCGGTCGCGCTGGCGCCACAATACGCTGCGGCGTGGCTCAATCGCGGCAAGGCGCTCATGCAGATCAATCGCTGCGATGAGGCGGTCACCAGCTATGCCCAGGCGCTTGCCATCCGTAAGGATTACGCGGACGCGCATTTCAACATGTCGCTGGCGCTCCTGACCCGCGGCGATTACCGGGAAGGCTTCGAAGCCTACGAGTGGCGCTGGCGGCGCACCGGAATGCCGCCGCCGAACAGCCGAGGCAAGTCGCTTTGGCTTGGTGAATATCCTCTTGCCCGCAAGACGGTGCTGCTGCATTGCGAGCAGGGGCTCGGCGACACCATCCAGTTTGCCCGTTATGTGCCCCTCGTCGCCGCCGGCGGCGCTAAAGTGGTTCTGGAAGTGCAGGCCGAATTGAAGTCTCTGATGGGCGGACTTAACGGTGCCGCCGCGGTGATCGCGCGCGGCGAGGACGCGCCACCGTTTGACGTGCATTGTCCGCTCGGCAGCCTGCCGCTCGCGTTGCATACAGATATCACGACCGTGCCGGCACAAATTCCGTATCTAGCCGCCGACGATGCGAAGCTTGCGCAATGGTCGCAACGGCTTGCGGCGCTGCCACGGCCGCGTGTCGCTCTTTCCTGGTCGGGCAATCCGAGCCATGACAACGACCGCAACCGTTCGATCCCATTTGCGCGGTTGACGCCGCTGTTTGCCGCGCCTGCGAATTTCATCAGCATCCAGCGCGAGCTACGGCCTGATGATGCCGCCGTTCTCGCGGCCGAACGGCGCGTGACGCATCTTGGTCCCGCGCTCGATGACTTTAGCGATTCGGCGGCGGTGCTCGCCTTGTGCGACCTCGTTATCGCCGTCGATACCGCGCCCGCGCATCTTGCCGGTGCGCTGGGCCGTCCGCTCTGGGTATTCGTGCCGTTCGCGCCGGATTGGCGCTGGACGCGCGATGGGCCGGCAACGCCGTGGTATCCGACGGCGCGCCTGTTCCGCCAGACTGCGCCCGAGGACTGGGACAGCGTCATTGCGCGCGTGGCGGAGGAGCTTGCACGCTTCCGCGCCGGTGGCTAGCGCGCGTTATCCCACAGCGTCTCGAGGCGTTGACGGAACGATTTCGGCCGTTCGGCGAACAGCCGGTTGGCGATGCGCGCGGCGCGTTGCGCGAGAGCCGCCGAGCGTTCGAGAATGGCCGGCGACAGCCGCGAACGCCAGTGCGCCAGCGGCTGATGCGGTTCGGTCAGCTGCTTGAGCACTTCCAGGTCCTGGCATTGGCCGAGGCGGCCGCGCAGCCGTTCGGCCTCGTCGGTCCACATGCGGCCGAAGCGGGGCCATAGCGGCTCGACCAATTCCATCTGGTGGCGCAGATTGACGACGCGCTGACGAAGCGTGTGGAGAGCGGCGGCGCTCGTCGCCGGCCAGTCGGACGGAATGCGGCGGCGGGCTTCGCGGTAGGCGTCGGTGAGCTGCCCGGCAATCGATGAAAAATCGAACGGATCGAGCGGCCATTGTTCGACGGCCGCGGCGGCGCCATCGAGCCAGGCGACGATCTGGTCGCGCAGCTCCCGCGTCAGCACCGATTGTTCCTCGCCGGCGCGCAGTGCCTCGAGCCGGCTGCGGACGGTCTGGCTTGAGCGGGCCGAAAGAACGAGAGAGCCCTTGGCGGTCAGCCCGTCGAAGGCATTGAGCGCCGCCGCGCCGTCGCGGGCGTGGGCCAGCGAACGGGCATGGTCGCGCGCTTGGTGGCGCCAGCGGGTCGCGTCGGGGATAAAGGGCGCCAATAGACGCATTAGCGCGCGCCATTCCTTCATGGCGCGGCGGAAATCATGGACGGCATCCTCGGGCGGCCGCTCCGGATCGGCAATGGCGGCCCGCGCCGCAGCCAGAGTATTGGCCGCGATCGCACGCATAACCGGCCCAATAGCCGATTTGGGCTGCAAAGCGGGTTTTTCGGCCATAGGCGGTTCTAGGAGCGCGTCCATGACGTCTCGACAGATTTCGTGTGTCAGTATGGCGAAAAATCGCTCCTAGCGCACTTCCCTTATTGGGAGGCGCTTGCTACATGAAGCTTCGAAAATCAGGCCATCGCCGGACCGGATAAAGGGACGACATGGCCCCGTGCATCGGGGCTGGCACAGTTGACGCGGGGTGGAGCAGCCCGGTAGCTCGTCAGGCTCATAACCTGAAGGTCGTAGGTTCAAATCCTACCCCCGCAACCAACTCGTTTCCGGCTCCCAATGCCCGGAAAATACGGTAAATCAACGTTCGACGTTAGTTTAACGTACCTCGCGGCGCCCCGCACCTTGTTCGGCGTCCCATCGATGCGACACATCAGGCGCGCCGGCCGCCGAGTTCGACGATCGCCCAAATTAGACAAATGGCGATCGGAAACGTCAAGCGGCCGCCTTTGTAGCCCGCTGCATTAGTGAAATTGAAAATCAGAATTTGGACAGCATCAGCGCTGCCGGAATTCCGTAATAGGCATGCCGAATTCACAGACGTAACGCAGAAACACTCAACTGAATCCCCAATCGCTGGAACAATTGGCTCCAATAAATCCCGCACGATTACATGCCATCGGCATGGACGGCATGCCGTCCCACTAGATCATCAATCGCCGCGATCGAATCCAGTAGCGTTAAGTCAAACTCTATTTCGGCAAAATTGATCCCGTATTCTTGCTCAATAGTCATGATGATTTCGATCGCGTCCAGAGAGTCGAGCCGGCCGCTCGTGAACAATAGCTCCTCATCATTGAGCGGCCCCAAGTCGCCGCGCATCATAAGACGCTGCTTTATGTAGGTTCGCATATGCGATCGCAGCTTTAAATCCATGTGTCTATCCCCATGAGGTACGAAAGAAAATCGGCCCGCTGCCAAATCGAGTGAATCCGATCTAGCGGAGCATCGAAGACATGCAGAACACAGAAAAATAGGGCAACCCACAGGCACGCCAACATGCGCCCAAGCAGCCGCTCTTCTTTTTTCCTCGCCCGGTTTCCGGCATGCATTTGCGACAGCCCAACGCCGATCGCGAGAAGAAAGGTATAGAATGCGTGGGACTCCTCGCCGGAGAGGGCTTTCCACCATCCCATCTCCGCGACGAAGTGAATATCTCGAATGAAGTGGAATATCAGATTAACCCACACACGCAGCCATAAACGTCGCAAAGAACGTGCGGAGTTTTCGGTTCGCGCGAAAACAACGAAGAAAAACCGGATAGAAGAAATGATCGACCAGTAGTTCCTTGTAAAAGAAATAATAGCGGTTCCAAAACTCAGCGAGGGTCGTCGACTCCAATGGCCTGTAGGTGTTGCGCAACAAGCGAAACCCAGCCAGGCGGGCGCTCGCGATAATAGCTCCGCCCCACACGGTCATATAGAGCACATCCTCGACAAAATACGCCACAAGGCTCGCCCAGCACAAATATCTCGGATAGGCCGTTCCAGCGATGTATTCCAGAAACGCGTTGTCGAAGTATGGCAATGCGAGATAGCCGTGGACCAACTTATTGAAACCGTTCAAGCAGACGGCCAGCAAGAGCGCCCATGACGCGAGTTTCACCCCCTTGAGTTGGGTTACGGCGAGGTCTTCAGGCGTCTTCGCTTCAAACTTCCTTAGATAGGAAAGCCCTTTTCCGAGCGGCGTCAAAGTCGATCCCCAGAAGGGATGGAAGACGCCAAGGTGTTGCCAGAAGGGAACCTTGTCTAACGTCCCGATATCAGCCAAGGCATATGCAAGGAACCAGAAGTACGGCAGCAGAGTAGCCAGGAATGACCAAATAAGAACGCGGGGCATACCCGCAGCTATCGGTGACTGCGCAAGTAGAACCAGGGCAATGAAGCCCAAAATCAAGCAGAGTGTCGAGCGGCGAAATAACGGAACTGCGGTAATTCGCTGGCGGAAGATCAACAAGCAAGAACACAGGGCCAGAACCAGCGCCAGCATTCCAACGAATAACAGGGATTGGTTGATCTGATCTGCGAGGCCTTCCTGCTCGGCCACTCCCCGTACAAGGCTGAGATCAACCCAGAAGCCGTTTTTCCAAAGAAGCAGCAGCGTTGCTGCCGGTATCAGGTAGCGGCGATATTGCGGCAACGCCCCGCATGCTGCGGCGAGTGGCGCAACGGAGAAGTCCACGCCGAGCGGACCGTCTAACGCCGCGAAGGCCGTCAGAATGACAAACATGGCGACACGACCCGCAGGGTGCTGGGCATATGCCACGAATCTTGGATCCTTGTCGATTTGTGGAATAATGCGAAACGATGTCTTTTGCGTCCGCATCGGCGGTGCGAAGCTGGGACGATCTTCGAGCGGGATGGCCCTTTGCGTCATGCCTAATGCAGCGCCGCCGTTGTTGTTCATAGGTAGGCCGACGGCAAGCGCGTGACCGGACAACGCCGCCCAGGCGAGAGGCGGGCAAGCATTTCAGGATGCCTTTGCGAAAGCCGGGGTTTGCCCGAGGAGCGCCGCCACCGCACGGCGATCCGCTTTGCCGTTGGCGTTTGTCGGAATGTCCTCCATCCAGATAAATCGGCTGGGGACCATGTAAGCAGGCAGACGCTCGTTACAGCACGAGATCAGATCAGCATCACTCAATTTGCTGCCCGAATATGCCGCCACCAACCGGCTTGCACCTCTGACATCGCGAAGCACGACAGCGAGCGCTTGTCTCACACCGGGGGTAGACGCCAGGGCGTGATCGATTTCTTCCAGTTCTACGCGATAGCCACGCAGCTTGACCTGGTTGTCGGCTCGCCCTCGAAATCGAAGTAGCCCGGTATGCTGATCCAGCGCCACGAGGTCGCCGGTTCTGTAAAGTATGGCGCGATAACCATCGATCAACGGATCTTGACGGAAGCGCTTTGCGGTTTCCTCCAGATTGTTGAGATAACCCAGCCCCACGCACGGTCCACCCAGCCAGAGCTCGCCGACATCGCCCGCGGCAACTGGCTTCAACTCTTCGTCCAAAATCCGGTGACTGAAGTCCGGATTGAGCCGCCCCAGCGGAGCCAGTCCTTCGGTGGTGTCCAGGGCTGAATGGGTAATCTCGAATCCACTGCAAATACAGCTCGTCTCCGTGGGGCCGTAGCAGTTGATCAACTGCGCTTTTCCAGCAAAAGCCTCGTAGAAGCGTCGGAGCCTGGGAATGGGAAAACCCTCGCCGCCAAACATGAAACGGCTCACGCTTGGCAGCTCTTCGGGCGTCAGCAGACGCATCGAGTTGAGGTACATAAAGAGAGTCGGTACCGCGAAAAAGAACGTGCACCTGTTTCTCTTGATTTCGGCAATCAGTTCGGCGGGTGGACGCCCCTTCAGCGCGTCGAGCGCGACTACCGCGGCACCATTGAGCAGTCCGGCATAGATGTCGAATACGGAATTATCAAAGTAGATGGGATTGACGTTGGTCAGGCGATCCCCTGGGCCGATGCCGAGGTCACGGGCGGCCCAGTCAACCAGATGGAGAACCCCTTGATGCGGGATCACCACACCTTTTGGCTCACCTGTCGACCCCGACGTGAACATGACATAAGCGGGGTCGGCGCCCGTGATCTCCACGGTCGCCGGCAAATCGTTGCCGTCTAGAGCTGCGGTTACCTTGCGGAAGTTTTCACGCCGCACCTCATCGCTAATAACGACGCGATTCCCTTTGCCATCCCGGATGCTCACGACCATCGCCGGTCGACATCGCTCTATCATCAGTCGCGCCCGCGCCACCGGCGCCGCCGAATCCAGAAAGGCATAAGGAGCGCCGATCTTGATGCAGGCCATCGCGAGCGCGTAAGCCTCGATGATCTTCGGAAGTTCGAGACATACGACTTGGCCTCGCGTGACTCCCTGTTCTGCGAGCCAACGGGCGAAGCGGTTAGCCAGTCCATTCAGCGTCTGAAAATCGTAGTGCTGTCCCTCGCATAACACCGCCGGAGCCGTCGGTGAGGAATCAACGACCTGCTGGAACTTCAAGGCCAGGTTATGGGCGCTAGCCCTCGACATCTGGATCACCCCTGGACCATTTGACGAGAGTCCGTCCGACCGTCGCTGTCCTGCCGAAAATGAGCGGCTGGGCCCGGGCGTATTACCGCCGCACCGGACGGAAGCTCGTTCACGGCAAGTACGGCTGCGGGCCGCCGGGATTCGGGAAGCCGGTCACTCAAGAGTTGTCCGAGTTCCAGTCCCAATTTCTGCATGAAAGCCACTGCCAGCGGGTCGGTCGCCAGTCGCCCGCCATGCGAAGCCGATAAGACATTTGTCGGCCGTTGATGTAGTCGCGCATCTGGCGCGCGATCACGATCGACAAGGGCGACATCGAAATGTCCTTGGGTCGACTGTGCTGACCAACCAACGCGGACATCGCGACCCGGCACATCCGAGAGCTTCCAGAAATCCTCGGGGTCGCAGCCGGTTTCGGTTTGCTCGACCATCGGTCGCCTAATATCTTCAACCAGCAGCCGGTCATCTGCTGACCAGAGCCGCCGGACGCGTTCGAGATCGCTCGCGAGGCGCCGATTTGGCACATTCAGAATATTTACAGCCGCGAGTTGCTGCGCATCGAATCGCGACACGAGTTCCGCGATCGTAAGGTCCCGAGCCTCGTACTCAGCTCCCGGCCGCGATCGGGCAGAATCCGCGTCGCTCACATGCAGCACGGCATCATATCGGTAACGTGTCAGCTCGTTGTGTGCTTGTCCACGCTTTAGCAGTATTTCGACACCGCAGATGCGCGGAATCGAGTCGCGAAGTTCGAGAAAGAACTGCGGATCAATCACCAATTCCCGATCCTGCTCGATCGCTAACGCGACCTTTCGCTTCAACCATCGAGCGCTTGCCTTCGGTGGAGCCTTGGCAATCTGGACAGCGCCATGAAAAACTCGAAGCAACCCGACATGGCGCACGTCACCGATAAAAATACGACCGCCGGAGCCGACCACCTGCGTGGCTCTTTCAAGGACAGTCCGCAGATAGTGGATATCCGGAAAATATTGGATGACCGAGTTGATCACCACCGTGTCTACGGAGACGAGTTCCTGTTCATCCAGATCTGTCGCTTCGCACTCAAACAATTCTACGTGACGAAGTTCAGGTTTCGACGCGGCAAACTCGCGCAATCGCGCAACGGCAATCGGCGAGAAGTCGGCTCCACGATACACGCTGCACTTTGGCGCCAACTCCTGGAGCAACAAACCGACGCCGCAACCGATCTCAAGCACCTTGTTAGGGCCTAACGACATGATTCGCTGGATCGTGCAGTCAAGCCACTCTTGCATCTCAGTTTGGGGCATTGGTTCGTTCGTGTAGCTGCTGGTCCAACCCACAAACGTCGGAGCGTGATTGGCCGGCCCGGAACGGTAGGTTTGGTTGAAAGCCTTTCTCCACTGGGCGACTCTCTTGTCTCGATCTGTCCGGTAAATTCGGGCCCTCGCCTCTTTCATGCGACCCGCATGCGACACCACATAGGCCACGGGATAGGTATGGCCATCCAGTCCTTCCTCATTGACCAGCGAAGCGTCGATTACATCCGGATGCTCGAGCAAAAGCGCTTCGACTTCACCGTACGCTGACATGGGATTTGAGATCGTCTGGGGACCGGACATCGACAACGGCCTACGGAAGTGACCTGGCACTCCTTTCCATTCTCTACGCATCGATCATTAACGCAGCATAAAAGGACTCCAAGGTTGGGTCGGCCGGGCCGTTGTTTGCTTGCGACTTTCGCTAAATTAGCAAGGTTTCGCTTGTAAATGGACAGTGTGCATCGTGGGGTGATCGCCGCTAGAGCTCACATCCATAAAGGTAATCCGGCGGTCACCATGGGAACCTATGGCATTTGAGTAATGTCTAATTTCGGGTCCGCTTTGGGTCGATGCTGTCGAAAAAGGCTTGAGAACTTCGCCGAACGGTGATTCCGAAAATCACGACCTTGGAGGCGACGATGATGGGTCGGCGGGGCGGCGACGACCGTCGGGCCGGGCCAACGCATGTGGATGGTCACCATGGCGAACTACCGGCCAGGTTAACCATGGCACCCGGTTCGCCAAATGGCGGAAAGTGCCCCTCACGCCTCGCACGCGCCGCTGATCGAGCATTCCGAAATTGAGCTAAAAAGAGAAATCTTTGCCGCCCGCTTTTATGGCTCCAGCACCGTCGATACGGATGAAGCACGATGGGCTTCAAATATCATTTTCCTTGGTGAGACGGTATCATAGCTCCGATCTCGTGCCTTCTGACTTATGCGTGTTGGTTCGTGGAGAAACACACCGACATGTATCGGTGGGATTTATGAGAGACGGTATGCTCGATACATAGCCGCCAGGACGAACCATTTCGGAAGCTGTCGAATCCCAACCTCCACGATATCCCGACGCACCTGCCATTCCATGTTCGAACTATGGGATTGATCGGGTCCGCATATTCGATGGGTGATCGCCGCATCCTCCAGCGTTGCCGTCGGCCACGAACCGTGACGACATAAAACGCGCCGCCGGTTCCTTTTGTGACCGGATAAGTACTCACGCGCGCCCACGCCATCCCACATTTCGTACGTTTGGCTGATCTCCGCCCCGGTATGTCCTTTGATAATCACGGGACCCTCGTGCAGACTAAGTATGAGGTCCTCCGGCATCAACCGCTCCATTAGACTTCAAGCTGTGACCTGCGATCAGGTCAGTATTGCCTGCAACTGCTCGGTCGCGCAGGATGCACCGAAGAGCGATGCGATCATGCTCTGCGCCAACCGTGACGGACGGCCTTGGACCGTGGGTGGGTTCCGCGCCTTTTGGCGCAAGCGCCACAACAGGCTCAAACGCGAGGGTTGCTCAATGGCGATCATGCATTGTCGGATTGGCCAACATCAGTTCGATCTCCGCCGAACCCGCTGTCTACGGGCCTCTCTTGATTCTTGACCGAGGGAGGCCTAGCCGGCCGCAAAATCTGGAGTGGCAACGGATCCCGGGTCAGCACGACCTGCTGCCATCCGGGCTTGCCTTTGACGAGTTCATCATCGAGCCGGCTGTCGGCGCCGCGCCACCGGACCTGGATCGTCGTTCCGCGCCGCGCATTGACCGGCGGCGCCGCTTCCTGCGGCGCCTGTATCCATTTGCCGAATTCTTCGCGCTGGTCGCCTTCCAGCGCCACCACCTCGAGGAGCTTGTTGGTCGGGTCGGCGGCATGCGCAAGCGGCAAGGCCGGTCCAGTGAATGGAATGTTGAGGATATCGACCGAGATTAGATCGCTACTCCACGGCTTGCCGTCGATATCGATCTCGACGTCGAGCGGTTTGATCTGGTGCAAAATCCCCTCAAGGGCGCGGCGACCGCGGCGGATATCCTCGGCGCCGCCAGCCTTTTCGCCTTTGGCGCGGAGCTTGATCAGGACCGGCATGAGACCGACGCCAAGGCCTTCGACCAACATTTGTGTCGCGCCGTCGCTGGTTGCGACGTTCATCAAATAGAACGGCTGGACGCGCCCGGTGCGCAATTGTTCGGCGAGCTCGACCGGCGTTCCGGCGACGCCAAGCGAGCGCGCGATATTGTTGGCGCTACCGAATGGCATGACAGCGATCGGAATGGAGCGATCGGCAAGATTGCAGAGGGCGCGGCCCACGGTGCCGTCGCCGCCGGCGACAACGACCAGATCATAGCGCTCCCTCAGCGCGATTTTGGCGTCGGCTTCGTTGCAGACGTAAGCCACCTTGTAGTCGGCAAACCGCAAGGCATCGAAAGCGGTGTTCTTGTCGTGACCTTTAGTCCCGGCGGTAGGATTGTGCACGAGGAGCGCCCGCATGGGGCGATAACGGAGCCGACCCAGAGCCTGTTCCCAACGCCCCGATGGGCTTCTGACGCATTCCGATGGACTTCCGACGCATTACGCACGGCGAGCCGCCGAGTGATATTTTTTGTACGGCACCGCAACTTGTGACAGAATTGCTACGTTGGAATGTCAATTCTGTTTCAGGCGGAGCGGTCGATGAGTTTGCAAGGGTCCACAAGGGCATGTGCCCTGGCTTGGTCAAATCCCGTGGCCTGGTGGTGGGGTTTTTTGACCCTGGTGAGTGGCGTCAACGTCACGGTGTGGTTCTCGCTGTACGGCCAGCTTTCAGAACGGCCGGCTCAGAGCATCAGCCGTATGTCCAGCATCGAAGTCATGCTCCTGCTGAGCGCCGCCTATGTTTTTGGCTGCGCGTTTCGGTCGTGCCTTCCGCGTGCGGATGTTCAGCGGATATGCTTGTTCGACACTTGGCTGTCGAGCGTTTTCGTTGGCCGTTCGGTAGCAACCGTGGCCGAGGTCGCCTTCGCAGCCCAGTGGGCAATTACCTTGCACCAATTGGGTACGATGACGGGGGCGACAACCACCTTGAGCGCCGCGTGGATGATCGTGCCGTTAATTCTTATCGCGGAATGCTGGTCATGGTATGCGGTCCTGACCATCAACTATTTGGGTCACGCCATCGAAAATTCGATTTGGGCCGTTTCTTTCCTGATGGTCGGGATTGGGCTTGGCCGCTTACTGCCGGAGTTCGACGGTGCGGTTCGCATAGTTCTCGCCACCGCAATCATTGGGATTGCATGCTATCTGGCATTCCTTCTGATAATAGATGTGCCAATGTACCTCGCGCGCTGGCGATCGGAAATTGTCGGTGGCACAGGGCTTCTGACCCCACTTGAAGGTCTGCGCGACGCGAGCACGCGTTGGGTCGTGACGCATGAATTTGCAAAGTGGAAGGCTGAGATTCCTTGGATGTCGCTTTATTTCAGTGCAGCGGTCTGGTCCAGCCTAGCGCTGTGCGTCTGCTGTTCGCTGGAAAGCCATCTTCCGCGCTATCGTACCGAAGTAACGCCCGCACGCTCGTCCTCAAACGCGCTGGCAATAGCTGACACAGCGTCCAGAAATGCAGCGCCCTAGCGTTTGCGCTCGAGCTGGCAGATTGCGTCCCCGACGTCTTCAGTTACTCACATCCTGCCGGCCGACGGTCTTTCTGGATAGGATTGAGCCGTTCATCGAACGACGGCTATCTCACACTCTGTCGCGGCGCGGACGGCGCAGCATGAAGCTTTCGAACGGGGCCAACTGACCGTCCGTCCCCACCACATCGTAGTAGGTGACCTTGATCGTGGTGAAGTCGCCGGGATCCGATCCCGGATCGACGGTCGAAGGCCGCGAAACCATAGGAATGCGCGGCGTTTCGCACCGCCGACCAGGGCGCCTGCTCCTTGACATAGACCGGCGGCCGCTTGCCGGTTGCCGGGTCGGGCGCGCCGACGGCGGTGATCACCCGGCACTGCCGGCGGATCGAAGAACAGCTGGTTCGACGGGACGGACGTTCCGCCGCCGCCGATGACCATGTGCACCGTTCCCTTGGTGGTGTCGATGACGTCGGTGGCGGTTGCGGCGGGACCGGCGTCAGGGTGGCGTTCGCTTCCGGCCGCGGATCGGGTGCGAGCGCTCGTAGTGGTGCTCGTGTCCGCACACCACGAGATCGACGCCGTATTTGTCGAACAACGGCACCCATTCCTCGCGGATGCCGAGGTCCGCGCCATTGAACTTGTCGGCCGTCGAGATGGCGACCTGGTGCATGCACACGACGATCCAATCGATATCGTGATCGCTGCGGGCGGCGGCCAATTCCTTTTCCAGCCAAGCCTTCTGCGCGCCCTCCGAATAGCCCCGGACGTAGGAGTTGCCGCCGTCCTGGTAGCACGACATCGTCGTTGGCGATGCTGATCACGCGCACCGAGCCGGCGGTGAAGGCGTACCAAAGCCCGCGGGTCACATCGGTCTGGCCCGCTGATGCCGGCACCGAGAAGTAGGTCTGATAGGCCTGATAGCCGATCGGTCCGTTGCCGAGCTCGTTCTCGTGGTTGCCGGCCGAGGGCATCCAGGGACGATTGCGGGCGCTGCGGCTGTTGTTCTCCCAGAAATCCCACCAGGTACGCACCCGGTCCTCGGCGAGATTGGCGTAACAGAGATCGCCGTTGAACAGATGGAACAAGCGGCTGCAGCCGCTCCACGCCGAGCGTGGTATCGCCCGCCGCCGGCGAGCCGAGATTGTCATTCACATACGGCGGATTTGGCGATCGTCACGCCCGGCGGGCGGCACGTACTTCTTGCCCAGGGTCGGCGTGCCCTGATCGCCGAAGCTGGTGAAGGTGAACGGCGCGCGCCCGCGCGGCGCGGTCCGGAACGTGCCGAACTCCGGCTCAGCGCCGTCGTGGAGCGCCGCCGTACAGATAAGCGGAGTCGGCCTGCAGCCGACTGATCTTCGCATGATAGGCGTAGACGATCTGGCCGGACTTTGGCGTCGGTGTAGCTGGTCTCTTTGGCCTCGACCGTCTGCTCGAGCTTGCCATCGAGACGCCCGAGCACGACACGCGGACTGCGAACGGCTTGCAGCGTGTGCCAGGACACCACCATCTCCGACGATGCATCCGCGCCGAACTGCAGATGCAGTCCGGCGACCGGAGGCGTCGCCACCGGATCGGGCGATCGGCGTGAGGTGGGTGCGGCCTGGGCGGCTCCGGTTCCGATGAGGGAGGCCGCCACCGCGGCCCCTCCTGCCGATGCCGGCGGCGGCGAGCAGCTTGCGGCGACTGAGTTCGAGGTCTTGTGCGCTCGTGGCTGCAGATGACGGTGAAGACAGCGTATCACAATCCGATGACACTTAGTCGGCCGCTAGGAAGCGGAGGTCCGGGCAATTCCTACAGATATTTTCGTCACTCCGTCCTTAAAGAGTGAGCCCTGGCAGGAGGACTGACAGGGCTCAGGTTTCAAGTCCAGGGGACGAAGGGACGACCCTGCGGCCAGGACAGACCTGAATTATATCCGTGAAGGTTATGCGACGCTATTGCGCCCGGCGGTGCCGCTTGCCTGGGCTGCCCACAAGAAAATACTTCATGAAGAACGCGCCCTCGCGCGCCGACAGCGCGCCGCCGCAACTAAGGCACGACGCTTCACGATCTTGAGCATTCGGTGTGGCTTCGATCCGAACCACTCGATATGCGACGCCACAATGCGAACAATGGATTAGCGAAGGCTGCATCCAAGCAAGTTAGCACGACGCGCGAGGGGATGGAATGGCCCAGCGATGTGAAGAAAGCGGCGTTGAATTGCGAAATGCCTTAAGCGCGGTGATCCTTGATCCTGCTCTTCATCGACCTCCATGCTCATTTTGGGCAGCTAACACTTCATCAATTTCGTAGATGCGGCATCACTTCGGACGCAAACATCGCCATGTTTCGACGCGCGAGATCGTCAGGCATGACGCCAAACTGCAGCATGGTGACAAGACGCTTAAGGCCGGTAGCATCGCGCACGCGCGCAATGCCATCGCGCACGGTTTTGGGACTGCCGATTATAGCGGTGCCGCTCGCGACCATGCTGTCGACGGTTTGACGGGCCATGCCGGAGCCGAGCGATTTACGCATTTTCATCGTGCGCAGCATCGACGACAGCGACATGTACCCGGGCGGCAAGAGCATTTCCCAAGGATTGTTCAGATAGTCATTGAACAACGACTCGATGCCGGCCTTAGCTTCGCTTTTCGCCCGCTCGTCGGTGTCGGCGACGTAGACCGGCACGGCCCAGCCCAGTTGCGCGCCGTCGGCCTCGTAGCCGAATTGCCGTGCCTGGTCGCGGTACATGTTGAGATAGCGGATGACGAGTTCGGAGGCGCTGAAGGTCACCAGGAACGGATATTTCCGCGCTGGATCGGCGGCCCAGGCGATCGTCTCTGACGAGCCTTGCGATGGGATCCAGATCGGCGGATGTGGTGCCTGATAGGGGCGGGGCCACAGATTGACGTAACGATAATTGAAATGCCGGCCTTCAAACTCGAACGGCCCTGGCTTGGTCCAGGCCGCAACGATCAGGTCGTGCGCTTCCTGGTAGCGCTCGTGCGAGAAGGCGGGATTGAGCCCGGTCGCATGATATTCAGTGCCGATTCCGCGCACGAAGCCGCAGATCAAGCGACCTTCCGACAGATTGTCGAGCATCGCGAATTCTTCGGCGATGGTAATCGGATTATTCACCAGCGGCAGCGCCCGCCCGAGCACCGCGATTTTAACGCGCTGCGTGCGCTGGATGAGTGCGCTAGCGATCAGATTGGGGGCCGGCATCATACCATAGGCGGTCTGATGATGCTCATTGACCGCAATGACGTCGAAGCCGAGTTGCTCGGCATAGACCAGTTGGTCGATATAGGACTTGTATTCTTTCGCGCCCTTGACCGGATCATAGAGGGTGTTCGGCAGCACCACCCAGGCCGAGCGCTCCTTGTGCCGAGCCGCCATGTCGAGCGGACGATACGGCATCAGATGGAAGCAAACGAACTCCATGCTCATCTCCCGTCGAGAAATGCGAGAACGGCTTGTGCCGTGATATCGGCCTTTTCGACGTGCGGCAGATGCCCGCATTGCGGAATGACCTTGACTTCGACGTTCGGAACGCGCTCGCCCCACAGCGCCGCGTAGCGACTCGGCAGCAGGTTGTCATTCTCGCCCCAAATCAACAGGGTCGGCACCGCGATCCGATGCAGCCAGCGCTCGAGCGCAGGATTGAACCAACGCGGTTCCCACCCAAGCTTCGCCGCCATGAACCGGTTACGCATGATGATTTCAGTTTCTTTTTCGGT
Source organism: uncultured Alphaproteobacteria bacterium (assembly GCA_963790495.1). Taxonomy (GTDB): domain Bacteria; phylum Pseudomonadota; class Alphaproteobacteria; order Rhizobiales; family Xanthobacteraceae; genus BOG-931. The sequence continues at coordinate 1,092,854 of CAWBOW010000005.1, forward strand.
CGGCACGCGTGCCAGCATCTGCTCGGCGAATGTTTGGTCGTAGTATAGGTTGCGTGCGGTCTCCTCAGGCGACCAGATGAAGTTGTCGCCACTCGGTACGCCTTTCACACGAATCCCGGCCGGGGCGATCAGGGTCAGCGAAGCAATGTGCTGGCAATTGCGCACCGCGGCCTCCGCCGAGATCCAGCCGCCGAGCGAATGGCCGACCAAATGGACCTTTCCCGCGTTCAGGCTCTCGAGGACGTCGAGATAGTACATTGCCATGTCGGCGACATTTATAATGGAGCCTGAATTGTCCGCCTCGCCAAAGCCGGGATGTTCAAGCACCAGCACGTCGTGCTTGGCGGCGAGCCGATCGTAGAACGGCAGCCAGCCTGTGATGCCTGCGGTGCCATGCAGAAACAATAATGGAGAACCACTGCCTTGCCGAAACGATCGGACCTTGATGTCACGCGTCTGGTGCACTGATTCTCGAACCGGCATGTCTCACTCCCTCTCTCACTCGACAGTTCCTGATCGAGCGCAGACGAGCCTTTTCCGGTGAAACGGTAGGGCCGTCCACTACGATTACGGCATCGCTCCCCGCTTGCAAAGTAGTCACTCGCCCACTGTAATCTCGTCGCAGATCGGTTAGTTTGAAGGGGGCACTTGCGCCAATGCAAGGCATTCTATGCAAAGGGGGCGAATGAACATGAGCGAGACGACGGGGAGGGGCGCCACGGCGGCATCGACGGCCGATGACCCCTACACGCCACGCGAGCGTCAGTTGATCGCGGCATCAGCAATCCTCGGCTATGGCTTCGACTTCTACAATCTCATTATCCTGACGTTTCTGCTGACGCAGATCCAGAAGTCGCTCGGCCTGACGCTGCCCCAAGTCGGCCTTGTCGGCGCCATGACGCTGACGTCGTCGGTGATCGGCGGGGTCGCGATCGGATGGCTCGGCGACCTGATCGGTCGCAAGAACGCCCTGATGATCAGCTTGGGGCTGCTCGGGGCCGGCTCGATTCTCTCGGCCTTCGCCTGGAATTTTACGTCGATGATGTGGTTCCGCATCTTCACCGGCATCGGAGTCGGCGGTGAATGGGGGGCCGGCATGGTGCTGCTCAACGAAGTGTGGCGCAGCCACGGCCGCGGCTTTGGCTCGGGCATTGTCCAGGCCATGTCGGCAGTCGGCACAGCCGTGGCGGTGCTCGTCGCGACCTACGCCCTTACCCACCTGTCCCCCGACCATTCGTGGCGCTTCGGTTTCCTCGTCGGCGGCCTGCCGGTAATCCTCATGATCTTCATCCGCGCCAAAATGCCGGAGTCGCGGCTGTGGAGCGAGTACGAGCGGCTGCGCAAAGCCGGCCAGTTGCCGCCCGAGAAGCGCACGGAGAAGACCTCGCTGGTCGAAATATTCCGCGGCGCGTCGCTTCAGTATTTCATCTTCGGCACACTGATGTGCGGAGCGGCGGTGGTGTCCTATCAGGCGATCACATTCTTCATCCCCACGCTGATCCTGCGGGACCTTCACGCCACCCCCGACGTTCTGCGCGAGGTGACGTTGATCTTCTCGGCGTTCTCGGCCGCCGGGCTTCTGATCCTTGGCTACGTAAGCGATCGTTTCGGCCGCAAACTCTCCATCGTGGGCGCTACGGTGGTATCGATCCTCGGCTTCATCGCGTTTTTGGCGTTCGGGCGCTCGGTGTATCCAGGGTCGGTCTTCGCGTGGCCGCTCTTCTATTGCTACATGTTGTGGGCGCTGGGCCAGGGTGTGTTCGGAATCTTCGGTCCGTGGTACTCGGAATTGTTTCCGGTCGAGCTGCGTTCCACCGGCGCCTCGACGACATTCACCGCCGGCCGGCTCGTGGGCAGCGCGATGCCGTATATCGTTCCTTTGCTGGCGGCCCATTTCCACAATCTCTTCACCGCCATGATGTTCGGCGTCGTGGGATCAATCCTGTGCCTAATCTTCGCGCTGTTGCTTCCGGAGACGGCCGGACGAAAATTCGCCGTGATCGAAGGCAAGGACCGTGGTCCAGGTACTTAATGCAGTGACTGGTTATGAAACTGTATGACCACAGTCGCTGAACTGACAAGCAACCAACTAAGAAATTGCTCTTTCTCAGCAAGTCTGCGGAGCGGCTGCCAAAACATGGGCGGCTTGCTAAAGCGCTTATGCTCAGATGCTCACGAAACTGGAAAGTGCTCAACGATGTTATCGAGTTCGGCCAGAGACGTTACATCCTTCGCCACGGCGCAGCTCTCTGCCGCCGCTTCCGCCCGCGCAACCTCCTGCAGTGGAAGTTCCTTGAGCAGCCAACTGAACGCAAATCCGATGGCTGCCACCCCCGCGGCGTCGAGAAAGACGTGCCGGAGTGCCTTGGTGAACGCATCAATGTAGACGATTCGGACCGCGGTCGGCAGCGCCAGCAATCCCGCCGCGCTGGTGGCCATCGGCAATGCCGCTGCGGACGGCAACTTGACGGCAAGTATCCCGATAAGCTGCGCGGTGAAGATCGCGCCGAACAGTGACACGCCGATGGAGCCGCCGATCGAGCGGAAAAGCGTCGTGCCCGACGTGGCAACACCGAGATGCCGATAGTCGACGGCATTCTGCACCGCCAGCACCAGCACCTGCATGACCATTCCGAGGCCGAGGCCGAGGCCGAGTACCAGCATATAGACACAGGCGAGCCAGATATCCGTCTTAGAACCGAGTGTCGAGAGCAGGGCGAGACCAACGGTCATCACGGCGGTGCCGGCGATCGGGAACGGCCGATAGCGCCCTACACGGCTGATGATCTGCCCACTCGCGATCGAGGTGACGAGGACGCCGGCCATCATCGGCGTCAGTGCGAGGCCGGCGGTGGTCGGGTTCGCTCCCCTGACGACCTGCAGATAAAGCGGCATGTAGGTCACAGCGCCGAATAACGCCAAACCGACGATAAAGCCCACTGTGCAGGCGATCGCGAAGACCGCATTCCCGAAGAGCGGGATCGGCATGATGGGCTCCGCGGCACGACTTTCCACTAAGACAAAACCGACCAAACCAAGCACGATCGAAAACGCAAGCGCCAGTATCGCCGGCGACTCCCAGGCGAAGCTGGTGCCTCCGAAGCTCGTCAGCGCGAGAAGGCCGGTCAGCGTCAGTGCCAGAAGCAGCGCGCCCGCGAAGTCTACGGTGTGCGTGCGGCGGACTCTCGGCCCGGTAAAGGCGAGTCCGATGACGCCTAGGGCTAACAGGCCCAGCGGAAGATTGACGTAAAAAATCCACCGCCAACTCAGGTGCTGAACGAAAAAACCTCCGATCAAAGGCCCGACCACCGTCGCCAGGCCGAAGATCGCCCCGAACATCCCCTGATACCGCCCGCGCTCGCGCGGTGTGAAAATGTCGCCAATCACCGCCATCGTCACCACCATCAGTCCGCCGCCGCCCAGTCCCTGGACGGCGCGGAAGAGGATGAGTTGGCCCATCGACTGGCTCAGTCCGCATAGCGCCGACCCCGCGAGGAACAGAAGGATGGCCGATTGCAGGACCAGTTTGCGGCCGAATTGATCGCCGAACTTTCCGTACAATGGCGTGACGATCGTCGTCGTCAGTAGGTATGCGGTAACGATCCACGACAGGTGCGCCAGCCCTCCAAACTCTCCGACGATGGTCGGCAAGGCTGTCGACACGATCGTCTGATCCAGCGACGCAAGCAGCATCACCAGCATCAAAGCCGCAAAGACAAGACGGACATGCTGATGCGGCGCTCCAGGTGCGCCCGTGCCACTCTCAAGCGCGCCGCCCTCAAGAATGTCATCCATTCCAATCTCTATTTTTCCCAACGCCGATCGAGCGCCGGCAATTAAAATCGGCCACCATTAAATCCGGGTGAGGCCGTTTTAAGGTAAAGACGCCGTCCGCGTCCCACGCGAAAATCTCAGTCAGGCTGGTCAAGCGAAGGATGCTCGAAGGGTGAGATCCTGCCTGCAACCAACTCAACTGGGGCCCAATTCCGGGCCTTTGCATGTGAGTTTGTGCATGTGGTGTTGGACACCTGCAAGCCGGCGCGTAAGCCGCCGACGGCACGGGGCCGGTCGCTGAAATTAGTTACACATCAACCCCCGCTGCACAGATCGTAGCGGGCGGCGGAACGAATCGGTTACGCCGCCTGCTGAGTCAGGCGGTTCATCTCGCGTTGCACGAGCTGCCGGTACAATCCATCGCGGCGCATGAGAAAATCGGGCGCGCCGTCCTGGACGACGCGGCCGGCCTGCAGGACGACGATGCGGTCGAAATTGCGTACGGTGGAGAGCCGGTGCGCGATGGCAATCACGGTACGGCCCTTCATCAGCCGGCCAAGACCTTCGCGGATCGCTTCTTCGGAGTCGCAATCGAGCGCCGAGGTGGCTTCGTCCAGGAGTAACAGCGGCGCATCCTTGAGGAAGGCGCGCGCAATGGCGATACGCTGCCGTTGGCCGCCGGACAGTTTAAGACCCGCGCTCGCCGACGATGGTGCGCATGCCGTCGGGGAGAGTCTCGATGAAATCGCAGCGCGCCGCGAACGCCGCCTCCAGCACTTCGTCGTCGGTCGCTTCCGGCCGCCCGTAGCGGATGTTCTCCATGACCGAGCGATGGAACATTGAAATGTCCTGCGGCACGACGCCGATGGCCTCGCGCAGGCTTTCCTGAGTGACGCGCGCGATGTCCTGGCCGTCGATCAGGATGCGGCCGGCCTGCACGTCGTAAAAGCGCTGCAGCAGTGCGAACAAAGTGGATTTGCCGCCGCCGGAATGACCGACCAGGCCGACGCGCTCGCCGGGGCGAAAGCTCAGTTTCAGATCTTGGAAAATCTGCTGGCCGTCGGGGTAGCGGAAAGCGATGTTTTCGAATTTCACGCTGGCGCCGCGATGGACCAGCGATTCGGCTTCGGGGTGGTCGCGCAACTCGTGCGGCACCAGCAGCGTCGCCACCGCTTCGGCCAGCCGGGCAATGTGCTGGGTCATGTCGACCAGGGCGACCGCGAGATCGCGAGTGGCGCTCAAGACGGAGATCGACAGCGTGCACGCGAGCACGACATCGCCGGTGGTCGCTTCGCCCTGCGTCCACAGCATGATCGCCCAGGCGAGCAGGCCGAGCGTCAAGAGGATCGTCACCACCGCGTGAAAGATCCGCAGCTTCTCCAAATAATAAAGGCTTCGGCGCCGCGCGCCCAACTCGCGATCGACGGTGGCGTCGAAGCGGCGATGTTCGCGCAACACGCCGCCGAAGGCACGCACCAGCGGCATATTGGTGATGACGTCGACCATTTCGCCGTCGACGGTCGCCGCCTTGATGGCAAAATCGTGATGCAAGGGGCGCCCGGCGGCGGCAAGCCGGAACAACACCAAAACCATGATGCCGGCGACGATGGCGAGCGCGCCGGCCATCGGCAGGCTGATGGTGCAAACCAGAGCGATCGCGGCGACGGTCGCGACGCACGGCGGCAGTACGTTCCAGACGAGCATGTTTTCGGCGGTAAAGACTGCGTTCGACGTTGCGGTGACCCGGCTGGTCAGCATGCCGGGCAGCCGGTCGGCAAAATAGCCCGGCGAATGGCCGATCAGGTGACGAAACAAATCGCGTCGCAGATCGCCGGTTACGCCGACGAAGGCGTAATTGGCGATCCAACTTGCGATCCGCCACAACAGATTGTCGGCGGCAATTAGCGAACCGAGCAGGCAGAACGCCGTCCAGACCGCGGGCATTGCGACCGGTCGAAAGCGTGTCGACCAGAAATTTCACGCCATACTGTGTGCCCACCGAGCAGGCGACGGCGCCCAGCACGGCGGTCAGAATACGGCATGCGCTACCGGTCGCAGCCGGATGTAACGAAAGACGAAACGGAGTGGGCGAATCGGCGTAATTGGTGAGTTCGGCCATGCGCGCGATCGCTTCCTCAAAAAGTAGAGAAGATCTACGGCCATCCCACCAGCCGCCGTCGCCAAAACTTTGCATCGGAGTCGGGAGGCGTCGTGAATCGAACGAATTACCGGCCCTCGGGTTCCGGGCGTTTCCGGGCGGCAACCTTCAAGTTCCACGACGGTTTGTTACGGCTGCGGTCATCGCTCGCTAAATCTCATGCGGACGGCGGCGGCCGGAACTCTGGATATTTTTGGGGCTTTCGTGAAGACGCTCCACCGGGCAAAAAGTTCCATCTGTGCTGCAAAATTAAGTTCCTTCCACAAACCGATATTTTTGCGGTCTCCGACGTTGTCCGTGTCGGCGGGTGAGAATTCATCAAAGAACTCGAGGGTCCTTCGATGCATATCGCACAGGTTGCGCCGCTGACCGAAGCTATCCCGCCGAAGCTGTATGGCGGCACCGAGCGCGTGGTGTCCTGGCTGACGGAAGAACTGATCGCGCTCGGCCACGAGGTGACGCTGTTCGCCAGCGGGGATTCGGTGACTTCGGCCCGGCTCGAAGCCGTCTGGCCCCGGGCGCTGCGGCTTGACGGTGCGGTGCGCGATCCCAATGCGCTGCACATGATGATGCTCGAGCGGGTTTTTCGCGCGGCGCCCGATTTCGATTTTCTGCATTGCCATCTCGATTATTATCCGTTCTCCCTGTTCTCGCGTCAGGCGACGCCGTTTACGACCACGCTGCACGGCCGGCTCGATTTGCCGGAGCATCAGCCGGTGTTCGACACATTTTCCTCGGTACCGGTGGTTTCGATCTCCAATGCGCAGCGACGGCCGTTGCCGCAGGCAAATTGGGTGCGCACCGTTCATCACGGCCTGCCAGCAACGCTGCTGATGCCCCAGCCGGTCAAGCCGTCTTACTTCGCATTCCTCGGCCGCATCGCGCCGGAGAAAGGCTTCGACCGCGCCATCCGCATCGCCCAGCATTGCGGCGTGCCGCTCAAAGATCGCCGCCAAGGTCGATCGGGCCGACCAGGAATATTACGACGAGCAGATCAAGCCGCTGATCGGCTTCGGCACGTGTCGAATATATCGGCGAGATCGGCGACAAGGACAAATCCGAGTTTCTTGAGCGGCGCCATCGCGCTGTCTGGTGCCGATCGACTGGCCGGAGCCGTTCGGCCTGGTGATGATCGAGGCCATGGCCTGCGGTACGCCGGTCATCGCTTTCAACCGCGGTTCGGTGCCGGAAATCATCGACGATGGCGTCACCGGGTATCGTGGTCGAGGACATCCAAGGCGCGATCGGCGCCGTCGACCGGCTCGGCCATCTGTCGCGCGAGAAGATCCGCCAGCGTTTCGAGGAGCGGTTCACGGCGCGCCGCATGGCGCAGGATTATCTCGCGGTTTACCGTAGTCTGTCGGATGCGGCGACGCCGCACCTGCGTCTCGTCGCCGACGACGCACCGGCGCTATAATCATTTCGGCACTGCGGACGACGGCACGAACGGCGCCGCGATTGCTATGTGCCGTCGTCCGGCCGCGTCTCCGGCATTAATCGCCACAGTGTGATCGAGACCGATCACGGCGATCGCCGCCAATCCGGCAAAAGCTGACGGAACTGCCGAAACGGTCCGTGACGTAGCCCGCGAGCGTCGCCGACAACGATGCGCCGATGCCGGTCGCGGTGCCGAGGATGCCCTGGCCGAGATTGAAGTGGCCGGTACCGCGGGTCAGGTCGGCAACGACCAGCGGCACCATCACGGCGAACACCGCGGCGGTTATGCCGTCCAGGAGCTGCACGGCGAGCAGTAACGACGGACTGGTGACGCCGGCGAATAACAGGCCGCGGATCGGCAGCGCGGCAAAGCCGATCAACAGCAGCGGCCGCCGGCCCCAGATCTCTGCACGCCGGCCTACCCATGGCGACAGCGCGGCGACGACGAGCTGCGGCACCACGATACAGGCGGCGATGATGACGGTCGCCCAATGGGCCGACCGCATGGTCACGGCACTTCCCACCAGCGGCAGCATGGCCGAATTGGCGAGGTGAAACAGCAGTAGGCAGCCGGCAAAAATGAGCAGCGGCTTGTTATGCATCAAGGCGCCGGGCTTGGTGCGGCGGCTTGTCGGCTTTGCGGTGCAGTGGACGCGCCATGCGCGCGCTCGGCATCGATCTCGTTTGCCGAGATTGCGCGCAATGCAAAAAGCGCCGGCACCAGTAATAGCACTGTGACGATGAAAACCGCGCGCGCCGAGACGAAATATCCGCACGCGCCCATGGCGGCGGCGGCCAAGCCGTTGCCGACCGAAGCGAAGCGTGCGTTGCGTCCGAGGCGCTCGCCGATCGCGGCGTGGCCGACGAGCCCGAGGCTGATCGCCGCCATGGCCGGGCCGAGCACGCAGCTCGCCAGCGCGTGCAGCACCGAACCTGCCGAGCACCACCGGGAAAATCGGCAGCGCTGCGTAGCTCAACGCACTGATGCAGATCGCGGCGATCGCGAGACCGGCGACAAATCGCTCGGAGCGAGCGGCGTCGACCAGGGCGCCGCCCGGCATCTGTCCGATGAGCGAAACGAAGCCGGCGGCCGACAGCACCAGCCCGATGTCGATCTGAGTCCAATGCTGTGTAGTGAGATAAACCGAGACGAACGGGCCAAAGCCGGTTTGCACGTCGGCGACAAAGAACACGAACCAATCGAGCCCGCGCAGGCTGCTGGCGCGACGGCATCAGCGGCGGCTCGGTGCCCCGTGGCTCCGGCGCGGCGGTCACCTGAGCAGCTTCGGTTTCGCCGGGCGGATTGCCAAGCGAATTGCCAGGCGTTCGGGGCCGTTCGCCACAGCGGTTTGATGCGTTCGGGACCAGAATCTCCCTCCGGCACGTAGTTTTGGGGAACTGCGTTCGATCTGTTGCAAAAGACTGGCGCCCCTACCCGGAACAGTTCACTCAATTGGTTGGCAGCGGCTCGAGCTTGCCGAGCGCGCCGAGCACGACAACAGGCTTGCCCTCCTGATATTCCGGCGCGGCCTTCACTTGGTCGCGCGTCAGGTCGAGCGTGATCTTGGCATCAGTTTTCGCCGGCGCTGGGAAGTGCAGCGCATTCCAATCGACCGCGATCTTCCGGCTGCCGACGCCGAGAAAGCCGCCAAAATCGATGATCGCTGCCCGCACCTGTCCGGTACGATCGACAAGGACGTCGACGATACGGCCCATGTCTTCGTTGGCTGTGCTGACGACCTCACGGCCGAGGATGCCCTCGACCTCATGATCGTTGAGGATGGTCATTGCCGCCGGCGGTCGACGGCGCGGCGGGCTTGGGGCTCGCCTGAGTAGCGGGCGGCGGGGTAGTCGCCGGGGCGGCGGCCGGCTGCGAGGCCGACTGAGCGTCTGCCGAAAACGCGCTGCCGGACATAGTGCCAAGTACGACAGCGAACGAGACCAGCAATTCCGCCGTCATCTTGATTACTGCCGGAAATTTAGGCGTGCCGCTATGCATGCTGATGCCGAATTTCTGTGGAACTCACTCAACTTAAGCCCGCGCCGCAGCGGTGGTTCCAGCGCGTGAAAGTGGACGCTGGCCTCGCGGACGAAGCCAAATCGCGGCAATCACGACGAAAACACGATCGACACCCTGATGTCGCCGCTGATTCGGGGCGTATCGAGCGACAATCGTCTCGCCGTGGCGGCGCACGCCGCAGGTCGACGCTCGAAGAGCCGAGCCGCAGATCGCGCAGCATCACTTCATCGAGGAACGGCCGGCAGCCGCGGATTGCGCAGCCGGATTTCGCCGTTGAACGGATCGAATTCGAGTCCGAGCGACGCTTCCAGCAGCGTGAACGGGGTTGCGCTGGCCCAGGCCTGCGGCGAACAGGCGACCGGATAAAGTGTCGGGCCCTGGCCGCGCTGGCGTTGAAAGCCGCAGAACAGTTCCGGCAGCCGACGCTGATCCATATAGGTCGCGGCGTTGAACAGTCCGGCGAACAGCGTGTCGATCGCCGGCTTGCAGTCATAGCGGGCCAGGCCGAGCGCGATCAGCGCGTTGTCGTGCGGCCAGACCGAGCCGTTGTGATACGACATCGGATTATAGCGCGCCTCGTCTCTCGCGCCACCGTGCGGATGCCCCAGCCGGAGAAAAAGCGCGGCTGAAGCAAATCCTCGAGCGACGCGCTTGGCGCGGTCGGCCGCGGCGATGCCGGTGAACAACACCTGACCGGCATTCGACGTGCGCACCCGGCAAGGCTTTTTGGCGCCGTCGAGCGCCAGCGCATAAGTGCCGAGCTCGGGGCACCAGAACGCGGCCTCGAACCGTTCGGCGAGGCGGCTCGCTTCGTCATCGAGCCGTTGTGCCGCGGTGTCGCGCTTGAGCCGGCGCGCGCAACGCGCCGCCATGCGTTTGGCGGCATAGACGTAGCCTTGCACTTCGACCAGCGCGATCTGCGCCTTCGGCCAGGCGTCCATCGGCGTGAAAGATCGCGTCCTGCGAATCCTTCCAGCCCTGATTGGCGAGGCCTTGCTCGCTGGCGCGTTTATATTCGACGAAGCCGTCGCCGATCGGGATCGCCGGGACCGTCGATCCAAGCCGAGCGCCGCCTCGATATGCGGGCCATAATTCGACGATGGTCTCGACGTCGCCGGTGCGCTCGAGCGTAAAGGCCGGCCAGCAGGACGAACAGCGGCGTCGCATCGACGCTGCCGTAATACAGACCGAAGGGCACTTCGCGCAGCGCCGCCATTTCGCCGCCGCGCATCTCGTGCAGGATTTTTCCCGGCTGCGGCATCGGCCAGCGGATCGGTCGTTGTGGCCTGATAGGCGGCGAGCCGGCGCAGCACGCCGCGCGCCACTTCCGGCGACCACCACAGCATCTGCAAGGCCGTAATTAGTCCGTCGCGGCCGAATGTCGTCGAATACCAGGGAATGCCGGCATAGGGATAGCGGCCCTGCGGTGTATCCGTCATCAGCATTGCCAAGATCGGCGGCCGAGCGGCACAGGATCTCGTTGAAGCGTTCGTTCGAGGTTTCGACCGAGGTCCGTTCGCGGGTGCCCTCGCGCAACTCCGCGGCGCGCCGCGATCAGTCCGCGCAGGAACGGCAGCGGCGGCGAATCGGTGCGGTCGCAGCTTACCGCGAGAAAGAGCGGCCGCATTTCGCCCTGGTTGGAGACGAAGATCGTAGACCGCGGCATCGGTGGCGAGCCGATCCGGCGCCGGATCGAAGTTGAGCGCGGTGCGCCGCACCTTGCCGTCGAGGCCGTTGTAGGTGAGCAGCACCCGGTCGGCGCCGCGCAGATTCGCGCTCGCGGTGCCGCGGCGGTCGCGATGGGTGCCGCGGACCTCGAACAGATCGGCGAAATCGTTGCCGAACAGGATCGTCAGGCGCAAATCGATCTCGCGGTCGCCGTAATTGCGCACGCCGAAGCGTTGATAGGCGGTGTCGCGCCACAGAAAGATCGTGCGGCAGAATGTGCACGCGATCCTTTTCCATGACGACGTGCTGGTTCCGCATCAGATCGGGATTGGTCAAATCGACGAAGAACGCCGAATTGTCGTCGCGCAGATTTGAGCCGAGCAGGAGCGGGGCACCGTCGTTGACGTGTAATTCCAGCCGCGAAAGATACCGCGTGTCGTGGTGAAACAATCCGGCGGAACCGTCGGGGAGGCGCCGATGTCGCCGCGGCTGTCGAGCACGATGAAAGTGTCGCCGTATTTGAGCGAGCGTGGCGGACGGCTCGGCTGTGTTGCGGTGATGGTAAAGGCCGCCTCGGGTGGCGGCAGGGCAGTATTCGCTTGCGCCACGGTCTTAGAGGGCATTTCCGGCTGCTTCATCTTGTTGTTCGACTCGCGGCGACGCAGACGCGGTGCCGAGCTACTTCTGGTCATCACCGCTTATGGCCTTGTGCCGCCGTGGATGATGTCGATGACCCGCATTCGAATCGGGTCCACGACCACCAAGTCGCCTTGCACCATGGCGTATTTGAAGGCTGCCTCCGTATCAATGCCACCTTGAATGCCGCTGTGGCCGGGCAGATCGGAAAGCTGCACGGTGCGCGAGACTGTCGCGCCGATGGTTGGATCGATCGACGCAGTAGTTATGCGCGCCCGTTGCTGCAGTACGGCATGGTAAAGCGCGCTCTTTTGGGTCGTGGTGAGCGTCAGGGCGCTACCTACCACACCGTCCGGACTCACAGCTTCGTTGGGCCCTACGCTTTGCGCCAGGGCGCCGGAACTCACCATGGCAACGGATAAGGTGAAGGCGGGAATGCATAATTTGGCGGCAATGGGTAAATTCCGCATGCAGCACTCCAGCGACGGCGGCGGTTTAAGTCCTCCGTTAGCGAACGCCGAATGGCCGCAATGGGTTCAATCAGCCTTGATAGGCTCGTTCGGTTTTTTATTGCGCTGCACCAGCCCATCCAATCGAACTTCGGCTTGCGACCAATGGCCACGGTTGTAAACGCTCCGTCACATTCTCGTAATCTGCCGCAGAATGTTGTAAATCGGGTCACAAGAAGAACACGCACAAGGGACGAACGCTCATGACGTCAACAACCACGATGGTCGAATCCGGAGCATCGGTGCAAGCGCTGCGCTGGCGCCAGCTCATTCTCTGCATCATTTGCATGGTGCTCATCGCCAACCTGCAATACGGCTGGACCCTGTTCGTCCATCCGATCAGCAAAGCACACGGCTGGTCGCTCGCCTCGATCCAATTTGCCTTCAGCATTTTCATCGCCTTGGAAACATGGCTGACGCCGATTGAAGGCTGGATCGTCGACAATCTCGGCGCGCGGCGTGGCCCGAAGCTCGTGGTTGCCTTTGGCGGAATCATGGTTGGATTGGGCTGGATCATCAATTCCTACGCCCAGTCCCTTGAAATGCTTTATATCGGTGCCGCCGTAGGCGGCACCGGTGGCGGCGCCGTATATGCAACATGCGTCGGCCAGGCCGTGAAGTGGTTTCCTGACCGGCGGGGGCTTGCAGTCGGCCTCGTCGCCGCGGGATATGGCGCCGGGTCCGCACTTTCGGTCATTCCCATCCGCGCGGTGATCGCGGCGAGCGGCTACGAAGCTGCGTTCTTCTGGTTCGGCTTGGTCCAAGGCGGAATCGTCTTTTTGCTCGCTTGGCTGTTGCGGGCGCCGGATCCTGGTGAGGTCGCCGGAGCTGCGGCGCCCAAAGTCGTGCAGGCCAGCCGCAATTATTCGCCGGCCGAGGCGCTCAGCACGCCCGTGTTCTGGCTCCTCTACATCATGTTTATCATGGTGGCCGCGAGCGGCTTGATGGCGACGGCGCAGATTGCGCTTATCGCCAGGGACTTCAACGTCGGCAACACCGTGATCCTTTTCGGCGCTTCGACCTTGAGCCTGGCGCTCATCATTGACAACGTCTGCAACGGTGGGGCACGTCCACTGTTCGGCTGGGTTTCCGATCATATCGGCCGCGAAAACACTATGGCGGTCGCGTTCGGCCTCGGCGGAATTGCTTATTGGCTCCTTGGAACGCTCGGTCATGCGCCATGGGCGTTCGTCGTGTTCGCGGGGCTGATCTTCTTGACCTGGGGTGAAATCTACAGCCTTTTTCCGTCGACCTGTACCGACACCTTCGGGATCAAGTTTGCCACCGTGAATCTCAGCCTACTCTATACGGCCAAGGGTGCTTCCGCATTCCTGGTTCCGGTCGCCAATCTCATCAAATCTGCGACGGGCGGCTGGCATTTTGTGTTTGTCCTGACGGCAATTATGAACTTTGTCGTCGTCGCTTTGGCGCTGTTCGTCCTTAAGCCGCTTCGGGCGCGGACAATAGCGAAAGGCTGACGGGAGACGTGCGACAAAAATGCAAAAGCCCGGCCACGCGGTCGGGCTTTTTGTTTAGGGCCTGCAATGCAAGTTCTAGTTCGGCTGGCCTTCATCGCTTGAGCCTGGGGCGTGGGTGGGTACCCCGCGCCTAGTCTATTTTAGGATGACGAGAAGTCCGGTTTCTCGCCGAACTGCGTCGTTTTTCCCTGGTATTGCGTCGTTTTTTCTCTGGTATAATGTATTACAGTGCGCTATGAGGATACCATCAACGCGACCGAAAGTGTGGCGCGACCGAAAGTGTGGCGGGTAGGGGTAGTGAGCGTCCGCTAGAATGTCTCCCAGCGTGCATCGTTTTTCCGTCGCCCCGAGCGGTACAAGCGACGTCAGATCAAACGAAGCCGGGATCAGCGGCCCCGTTGCGCTGGTACGGCCGCAGCTGCAACCGATCGATACCTCCTCCAGCTTCAAGAGCAAATCCTATGCTGCACTGAAGTCGGTCATCGTCGGCATGGACATCTACGGCAGCCGTAGCGATATCCGGCTCGACGAACGTTCGCTGGCGCAGGAATTCGGCATCAGCCGCACGCCGGTCCGCGAGGCGATGGCGCAGCTCGAGCGCGAAGGTTTCGTCCGCTCGGTGCCGCGTCGTGGCGTCTATGTGGTGCGAAAATCCAGGCGCGAGGTCATCGAACTCATCACCGCCTGGGCGGCTCTCGAAAGCATGGCGGCTCGGCTCATCACCGAGAACGCCGGCGATGAAGAGATCGCCTCGCTGCGCAAGATGTTCGCTACGTTTGAAAACGGCGAACTGCGCGCACATCTCGATGAATATTCCGAAGTGAACATCGAATTCCACCAGACCATCATCCGGCTGAGCCGCAATAAAGTACTGATGGAGCTCGCGGAAAATCTGTTCACCCACATGCGAATGATCCGGCGCAAGACCATCGGCGAGAAGGACCGTGCGGATCGTTCGATCCGCGACCACATCCATATCATTGAGGCGCTCGAGGCGCGTGATATTGCGCGCGCCGAGACACTGGTGCGGGATCACGCGCTGGGGCTGGCCGCTCACGTCGCGAAATATGCGGACTATCTAGACTGAATTCAGGGAGAACTCCCCATGGCAGATGCAGCAGTGAAAGCGAAAGTGCCCGAAGGCGCCGAGGCGGCGGAGCAGGAATTGACCGACGGCTTTCATCTCGTCATCGAGGCCCTCAAGCTCAACGGCCTCGATACCATTTATGGCGTGCCCGGCATTCCGATCACGGATTTCGGCCGCATGGCGCAAGCCGAGGGCATCCGCGTGTTGTCCTTCCGTCACGAGCAGAATGCCGGCTATGCCGCGGCCATCGCCGGCTTCCTGACCAAGAAACCCGGCATCTGCCTTACGGTCTCGGCGCCCGGTTTTCTCAACGGCCTTACCGCGCTGGCGCACGCTACCACCAACTGTTTTCCGATGATCCTGATTTCGGGTTCCTCCGAGCGCGAAATCGTCGACCTGCAGCAGGGCGACTATGAAGAGATGGATCAACTCGCCATTGCCAAACCGCTCTGCAAGGCCGCGTATCGCGTTCTTCATGCCCAGGATATCGGCATCGGTTTGGCGCGCGCTATCCGCGCCGCGGTCTCGGGCCGCCCCGGTGGCGTCTATCTGGATTTGCCGGCTAAGCTCTTCGGCCAGGTGATGGATGCAAAGGAAGGTGGGCGGTCTCTGGTCAAAGTGATTGATCCCGCGCCGGCGCAAATTCCGGCGCCAGCCGCGATCAAGCGCGCTCTCGACGTGCTCAAGGGCGCGAAGCGGCCTTTGATTATCCTCGGCAAAGGCGCTGCCTACGCTCAGGCCGACGATGCGATCCGCTCGCTGGTCGAGAAAAGCGGCATTCCGTTTCTGCCGATGAGCATGGCCAAGGGGCTGTTGCCCGACACCCATCCGCAATGCGCCGGCGCGGCGCGCTCTGCCGTGCTGAAAGATTTGGACGTGGTGATGCTGATCGGCGCGCGGCTCAATTGGCTGTTGTCGCACGGCAAGGGCAAAGCCTGGGGCGAGCCACATTCGAAGAAGTTCATTCAGATCGATATCGAGCCGAAGGAAATGGATTTCAACATCGAGGTCGTCGCACCGGTGGTCGGCGACATCGGTTCCTGCGTTGCCGCTTTGCTCGATGGCATGGGCACCAAATGGCCGGCCGCGCCGGCGGACTGGACCGGCACCGTCACCAAGAAGCGCGAAGAGAACGTCGCCAAGATGGCGCCCCGACTGATGAACAATAATGCGCCAATGGACTATCACGGCGCGCTCGGTGTGTTGCGCACGATCGTCAAGGAGCGTCCCGACGCCATCCTTGTCAATGAAGGCGCCAACACGCTCGATCTGGCACGCGGCATTGTCGACATGTATCAGCCGCGCAAGCGGCTCGACGTCGGCACCTGGGGCGTCATGGGCATTGGTATGGGTTACGCCATTGCGGCGGCGGTCGAGACCGGCAAGCCCGTGCTCGCAATCGAGGGCGACTTGGCGTTCGGCTTTTCCGGCATGGAGATCGAGACAGTCTGCCGCTACCAGCTGCCGGTCTGCGTGGTGATTTTCAACAATGACGGCATTTACCGCGGTACCGACGTCAACAGCGCCGGGGGAGCGGATCCGGCCCCCACGGTCTTCGTGAAGGGCTCGCGCTACGACAAGATGATCGAGGCTTTCGGGGGCGTCGGCATCAACGCCACGTCGCCAGACGAGCTCAAACGCGCGGTGAATGCCGCCATGGACTTCGCGCAAGCCGACGCTGGTCAATGCGGTGATCGATCCGGCAGCCGGAAGCGAGAGCGGCAGAATTGGTAATCTCAACCCGAAGAGTGCGCTCGCGAAGAAGAAGTGACCCACAGCGTGATGACTATGGATTCCGGACTGTCGCGTTTCGTCCCGGAATGACGAGAAGAGGGAAACAATGGCTACCAAGAAGAAAGCCAAGGCAAAATCGAAAGCCGCAAAATCGAAAGCTGCTGCGAACAAGTCCGCCACCAAAGTCGTCAGGCTGAAAACCAAGAAGCCGACGGCGAGAGCCAAAGGCTTAAAAGCGAACGGAAACGGTCTGCCGCGGGCTTCGACCAAGCCTTGGGGCCAGGCGGGGCTAGCGCTCCAAGGCGTCAAGATCCTCGACTTCACACACGTTCAGTCGGGGCCGACCTGCACCCAGCTTCTCGCTTATATGGGCGCCGATGTGATGAAAGTGGAACGTCCCGGCGTCGGCGATATCACGCGCGGCCAGTTGCGGGACGTGAAGGGTCAGGACAGCCTGTATTTCACCATGCTCAACGGCTCCAAGCGCTCGATCACCATCGATTCCAAGCATCCCAAGGGGAAGGAAATCCTCGATCGCATGATCAAGCAATGCGACGTGCTGGTCGAGAATTTCGCACCGGGTGCGCTTGATCGCATGGGTCTGACCTGGGACCACGTTCACAAGCTCAATCCGCGCATGATCGTCGCCTCGGTGAAAGGTTTTGGACCGGGTCCGTATGAAGAGTGCAAGGTTTACGAGAACGTTGCGCAATGCGCCGGCGGCTCGGCATCGACGACCGGCTTCCGCGACGGGCCGCCACTTGTGACCGGCGCGCAAATCGGCGATTCGGGGACCGGTCTGCATCTCGCGCTCGGCATCGTCACTGCGCTGTTTCAGCGGGTACGCACCGGCCGCGGTCAAAAAGTGTTGTGTGCCATGCAGGACGGTGTGCTCAATCTGGCGCGCGTCAAGCTGCGCGATCAGCAGCGGCTGAAACACGGTCCCCTTACTGAATATAGCCAGTACGGTGAGAACGTACCGTTCGGCGATGCGACGCCGCGCGCCGGCAACGATTCCGGCGGCGGCCAGCCGGGCTGGATCCTCAAGTGCAAGGGCTGGGAGAAAGACCCCAACGCTTACGTGTATTTCATCACCCAGGCGCCGGTATGGGGAGCGATCTGCGATCTGATCGGCAAGCCGGAATGGAAGACCGAAGCGGATTATGCGACGCCGCCGGCGCGCTTGCCGCGGCTGCGGCAGATCTTCGACACCATCGAAGAGTGGACCAAGACCATGACCAAATTCGAGGTCATGGAGAGGTGCAACGCGCATGACATCCCGGTCGGGCCGATTCTGTCGATGAAGGAACTCGCGGATGAGGAGTCGTTGCGTGCAACCGGCACGGTGGTCGAAGTCGATCATCCAGGCCGCGGCAAATATCTGACGGTCGGCAATCCGGTCAAACTGTCGGATTCGCCCGCCGACGTGCGGCGCTCGCCGCTCCTAGGCGAGCACACCGACGAGATTCTGCATGACGTGCTCGGCTATTCCGCGAAGGAAGTCGGCGAAATCAAAGCCTCGGGCGCGATCACCGCCCCCGAGAAGCCGGCTAAGGCGGAGGCCGCATAGGTGAACGAACGGTGAATAGCGTTTAGCGCTCAATAAGCGCGGCGGCAGTGTTTGATATTCGCCAACTCGCTATTCGCGGCTGCGGTCTGCGCGACAAAGCATGGAGAGAAACTGAATGCGAATCGTTGTTCACGGGCAGCAGGCGTTCGGCAAGGCCGTGCTGGAAGCGCTGCTTAAGCGCGGCGATGAGGTTGTCGCCGTGTATGTCGCGCCGGAAAAGCCGGGTGCCAAAGCCGACCCGCTGAAGGAGGCGGCGCTTGCCGCCAAGCTTCCGGTGCATCAGCCCGATTCGTACAAGAAGCCCGAAGTGTGGGAGGAATTCAAAGCGCTCAAACCCGACCTGCAGGTGATGGCCTTTGTCACGCTGTTCGTCCCTGAGGAATTCCTCAACATCCCGACCCACGGCTCCATCCAATATCATCCGTCGCTGTTACCAGCCTATCGCGGCGCCAGCGCCATTAACTGGCCGATCATCAAAGGCGAGACGGAAACGGGGCTGTCAATCTTCTGGCCGGACAATGGGCTCGATACCGGCGCGGTGCTGCTGCACAAAAGGACGCCGATCGGTCCGGCCGACACGCTCGGTACGGTCTATTTCGACCGGCTGTTTCCGATGGGCGTCGAGGCGATGCTCGAATCCGTCGATCTTGTCAAAGCCGGCAAGGCGCCACGGATCAAGCAGGATGAAGCGAAGGCTACGTACGAAGGCCGCTGCACTTCCGAGAACGCCAAGATCGATTGGGGCAAGCCCTGGGCGCAGATCGATCGCCTCATCCGCGGCTGCAATCCGGCGCCCGGCGCCTGGACGGCACTCGACGGCAAGCAGCTGAAGATTTTCGACGCCAAGCCGTTGCCCGCCAAGGACCCCAAGGGCATCGGCGGCAAGCTTGGCGAGATCGCCGCGGTCGAAGTGGACGGCTTCACCGTGGTCTGCGCCGACGGGCGCTTCAAGGTTACTCGCGTACAGCCCGCCGACGGCAAGAAGGTCGAAGCCGGCGAGTGGGCGAATTCGGTCAATCTCCAACCCAAGACGAGGTTTGCGTGAGTTCCCAACCTTAATTCCGCGCCGTCCCCGCGAAAGCGAGGACCCAGTAAACGCCAAAGCCTCTCGGTGAATACTGGATGCCCATCTTCGCGGGCATGACAATCCGAAATTAGAACCCGGCCGGGTTCCCTTTCAATCGATGGATATTTGACATGCCCGCATCACAACACCAGTCGCCGAAATCGGATATTGAAATCTCGCAGGCCGCCAAGAAGCGGCCGATCGTCGACGTCGCCCGCGAAAAACTCGGCATCGCCCCGGAGAATCTCGAACCCTATGGCCACTACAAGGCCAAGGTGTCGATGGACTTCATCAAGTCGCTGCAAAGCAGGCCCAACGGCAAGCTGATCCTGGTCAGCGCCATCAACCCGACCCCGGCGGGCGAAGGCAAGACCACGACGACCGTGGGCTTGACCGATGCGCTCAATCACATCGGCAAAAAAGCGATGCTGTGCATCCGCGAGCCTTCGCTCGGCCCGTCATTTGGCATGAAGGGCGGCGCGGCGGGCGGTGGCTACGCGCAGGTCGTGCCAATGGAAGATATCAACCTGCATTTTACCGGCGATTTTCACGCCATCACCTCAGCGAATAATCTGCTGGCCGCACTGCTCGACAATCACATCTATTGGGGCAATGGGCTCGGCATCGACGCCCGCCGCGTGGCGTGGCGGCGTGTTCTCGACATGAACGATCGTGCACTGCGCTCGATCGTGAACTCGCTGGGCGGTACCGCTAACGGTTTCCCCCGTGAAGACGGCTTCGATATCACGGTCGCTTCGGAGGTGATGGCGATCTTCTGCCTCGCGCGCGACCTTGATGATCTCAAAAAGCGTCTCGGCAATATCGTCGTCGCCTATACCCGTGACCGCAAGCCGGTGCGGGCCGGCGACCTCAAAGCGCACGGCGCCATGACCGTGCTGCTCAAGGAGGCTTTGGCGCCGAACCTGGTGCAGACAATGGAAGGCACCCCGGCCTTTATCCATGGCGGGCCGTTTGCCAATATTGCGCACGGCTGCAATTCGGTGCTGGCGACGACAACCGCATTGAAACTTGCCGATTACGTCGTCACCGAGGCCGGCTTCGGCGCCGATCTCGGCGCCGAGAAATTCATGGACATTAAATGCCGCAAGGCCGGCATTGCGCCGGATTGCGTCGTGCTGGTCGCCACGATCCGCGCGCTCAAGATGCACGGCGGCGTCAAGAAAGAGGATCTCAAAGCCGAGAACCTCAAGGCGCTCGAAGCCGGCATGGCGAACCTGCAGCGTCACGTAGAGAACATGCAGAAATTCGGCGTTCAACCGGTCGTTTCGATCAACCGTTTCTCCGCCGATACCGACGCCGAGATCAAGCTGGTTCAGGAAAAATGCAAAGCGCTCGGTGTTGAGGCGCTGATGGCCGATCATTGGGCGATGGGCGGAGAAGGTGCCGCCGATGTCGCGCGAGCAGTCGTCAAAGTGGCTGAGAGCGGCAAGAGCAAGCTCAAATTCCTTTACCCCGATGACATGCCGCTCGTCGAAAAGATTCGCACGATTTGCCGGGAGGTCTATCGCGCGAAAGACATCTCGATGGACAAATCGGTGCGTGATCAATTGGCTTCGTACGAGGCGATGGGCTGCGGCAAATTTCCGATCTGCATGGCCAAAACCCAGTATAGCTTCACCACCAATCCCGATGCCAAAGGCGCCCCGAGCGATCACATTATCAACGTGCGCGAGGTGCGGCTAAGCGCTGGCGCGGAATTCGTCGTTGCGATCTGCGGTGAAATCATGACCATGCCGGGCCTGCCGAGGGTGCCGTCCGCGGAATCCATCGACATCGGGCCCGACGGCAAGATTGTCGGACTGTTTTAACTGTCATTGGGAGGAGCAAAGCGACGAAGCCATCCAGCTCTCTGAACCCAGTGGATTGTTTCGCTGCGCTCGCAATGACGCCAACAAAAGGAAAAACCAATGCTCAAGTTCTACTATAGCGGTGCGCCGAACCCGACCAAGGTCGCCTTGTTCCTCGAAGAAGCCGGACTGCCTTACGAGGGCATTCCGGTCGATACCCGCAAGGGCGAGCAGCACAAGCCGGAGTTTCTGGCGATCAATCCGAATGCGAAATTGCCGGCGATTGTCGACGGCGACGCAACGGTGTTCGATTCAAGCGCGATTCTGCTTTACCTCGCCGAGAAGACCGGCAAGTTCCTGCCGGCGAAGACCGACAAGGCGCGCGGCGAGCTGTTGTCCTGGATGTTCTTCGTGTCGTCGGGCGTCGGACCCTATTTCGGTCAGGCGGTTCACTTCCGCGTCTATGCGCCGGAAAAACTGCCCTATGCGATCAACCGCTATGTCTTCGAGGGGCAACGCCACGCCGGGATTCTCGACGCGCGGCTCGGTAAGCACAAATACATGCTGGGCGACAGCTACACCATCGTCGACATGAACGTGTGGGGCTGGGCGCGGATGCTCCCGAACGTGGTCGGCGAGGACGCCTGGGATAAGTTCAAGAATTTGAAGCGGTTGGTCGATGAAATCAACGCGCGTCCCGCCGCGCAAAAAGCCGCGACGCTGAAGGACCGCCACAAGTTCAAGACGGAGATGGACCAGGAGGCGCTCCACGCCATGTTCCCGCACTTGAAAGAAAAGGTCGCGTAATTCTAGGCTCCGTGCGACGAACAAAAAAACGGCGCGGCTCTTAGGCCGCGCCGTTCGTCTTTTGAGGTCCGGATCTGTGTTTCCGGATCTGTGTTTATTGGAACAGCTTCATCGAATTGATGAGAGTCTGGATCACACCGAGCGTGAGCGGGATCCCGACCCACGCCCAGGCCACGACGAGCTGCCATGCCTTCGTGCCGGTGTCCTGATTTGTATCAGCCATGATCGTCCTCCTTATGCCTGGGCCGGCTTGCCGGCGGCTAAACCCGCGGTGTCGAGCGCCGACTCGCGATCGGCTTGCATGTGGTAGCGCTTGTCGACCGCCTTCACCAAGAGATTGCAGATGAAGCCGATCACCAAGAGGCCCGCCATGATGTACATGGTCACGTTATAGGCGTCGGCTTTCGGTACGCCGTGGCTGACGTTGTAGGCGCGGATGTAATTGACCAGCACCGGCCCAAAGATTCCCGCCATCGACCATGCGGTCAGCAATAAGCCGTGGATGGCGCCGACATAACGCGTGCCGAACATGTCTCTCAGATAGGCCGGCACGGTGGAGAAACCGCCGCCGTACATGCTGATGATGACAAGGAAGCACAGCACGAAGCCGGCGACGTTGCCGCTCGTACCCATGTAGGGCACGGTGCAGTACAATAGGAAGCCGAGCACCATGAATATAAAGTAGGTGTTCTTGCGGCCGATGTAGTCGGAGACTGTCGCCCAGCAGAAGCGTCCGCCCATGTTGAACAGGCTCATCAGGCCGACGAAGCCGGCTGCCGCCACGACGGTGACCTTGCCCGGGAACATTTCCTGGCTCATGGCGGAGGCTTGACCGAGCACGCCGATGCCGGCGGTCACGTTGAGGCAGAGCACCCACCAGATCAGCCAGAACTGCGGCGTTTTCAGCGCATCATAGACATAGACGTCGTTGGCGGTGATGAGCTTCGTCGCCTGTGTGGGCGCCACATAGCCTTCCGGTTTCCAGCCCGGCGCCGGGATGCGCACGATCGCCGCGCCCACCAGCATGAAGATGAAATAAACGACGCCAAGCACGATGAACGTCTCCGCGACCCCGATATGGGTCGAGGTGGTAAATCTGCTCATCAGCCAGACCGAAAGCGGCGAGGCGATAAAGGCGCCGCCGCCGAAGCCCATGATGGCCATGCCGGTCGCCATGCCGGGACGGTCGGGGAACCATTTGATCAGCGTCGAGACCGGCGAGATGTAGCCGATGCCGAGGCCGCAGCCGCCGAGGACACCGTAGCCGAGATAAATGAGCCAGAGATTGTGGATGTAGACGCCGATAGCGGAAAGGAAGAAGCCGCCTGCCCAGCACAAAGCAGCCGTGAACATGGCGCGCCGCGGTCCGCCTTCCTCGACCCAGCGGCCGAACACGGCCGACGAGACGCCGAGAAAGAAAATAGCGAGCGAGAAAATCCAACCGAGGTCGGTGAGCTTCCAGTCATCCGGCGTTGAATGCGAGATGCCGATGAGCTTTGTCATCGGCAGGTTGAACACGCTGAAAGCGTAGGCTTGGCCGATGCAGAGGTGCACGCACAAAGCTGCCGGCGGCACCATCCACCGGTTGAAGCCCGGCTTGGCGATCGTGTGGCTGCGATCGAGAAAACTCATCGCGTTGTCCTCCTTGGTTTCCCCATTAGTCCGCAGCCTGTTTTTGCGCTTGGCTGGCGGCCTCTGCCGTGCGTCGTCGAGATTCGGCGCAGACGGCGAGTTCCGAAAAATCTCCTATAGCGTGAGACGAATAGCAAGTTCGACCATTGTCGGTGGTGCGTAAGCCGAGGGAGCTTTTGTCGGGTCTGTGACCGAAAGAGCGAGAGAAAGTTGTACTCACAGTCGCCGCAAAGCAAGGAAATTTATGCTCTTTGACGTTTGCATTGGCCCGTAAAAATTACTATTTATCAATACGTTGATCGTGATTGCCGGTCCCTTCCAAAGGGACACCAACGCGCCGATTCCAGCGTGGCTGGGCCTGAGGCCAAGTGTCGCGGCCACGTTGAAATTCGGCGACCCGCCGAGGCATGGACTGCTGTTCCAATCGAGCTCTTGGCGTCCTAGAAAGGAAACGATGACGCTGATCACGCCGCCGACATTGCCGCCGCCCCGGACCGGTTCGGATCGCGGCCAAACCGGCCGCCGCCGGCCGCCGCGTACGCCCAAAGGCCGCCAAGTCGACCCCCAGGCGCTTGCGGAAGTGCGGGACTTATTAATCGACCGGCCGCGACGCCGCGATCTGCTTATCGAGCATCTGCACCTGATTCAGGACCATTACGGGTATCTCTCCGCGGCCCATCTGGCGGCACTGGCGGCGGAGATGAAGCTCGCTATGACCGAGGTTTACGAGGTTGCGACCTTCTACGCGCATTTCGACGTGGTGAAGGAGGGCGAGACGCCGCCACCGGCGGTGACCGTCCGGGTCTGCGATTCGCTGTCGTGTGCGTTGCTCGGCGCCGAGCGCCTCCGCGCCGATCTTGCGGCGAAGCTCGGCCCGGATGTGCGCGTCGTGCGTGCGCCGTGCATGGGCGCTTGCGATCGGGCGCCGGTGTGCGCCGTCGGTCATGTTCAGGTGATGCGCGCGGACGCGGCCAAGGTTGCGGCGGCTGCGGCCAAGCCTGCGCATGCCGAATGCTATCCGACGCCGACCGGTTTTGACGCCTATGTGAAGAGCGGCGGCTATCAATTGCTCACGGCATGCCTCGGCGGCAAGCGGACCCGCGACGATCTTATCAAGATCGTCGGCGATGCCGGTCTGCGCGGTCTTGGCGGTGCCGGGTTTCCCACCGGGCGAAAATGGTCGCTGGTGCGAGCCGAGCCGGCGCCGCGCCTGTTCGCCGTGAATTGCGACGAAGGCGAGCCCGGCACGTTCAAGGATCGCTACTATCTCGAACGCGATCCGCACCGCTTCATCGAAGGCATGCTGATCGCCGCCTGGGTGGTCGAGGCGCCGGAAACATACATTTACGTCCGCGACGAATACCCGGAAGTGATTCTGCTGCTTGAGCAGGAAATCGCCAAGGTCGAGGAGGCCGGACTTTCCAAACATACCAAGGTTCATATGCGCCGCGGCGCCGGCGCTTACATCTGCGGCGAAGAATCGGCGATGATCGAATTGATCGAGGGCAAGCGCGGCTTGCCTCGCCATCGTCCGCCTTATGTCGCACAGGTCGGCCTGTTCGGCCGTCCGACGCTCGAACAGAATGTCGAGACCCTGTTCTGGGTGCGCGACATTGTCGAAAAGGGCGTCACCTGGTTCACGTCGCAAGGCCGTCACGAGCGCAAGGGCTTCCGCAGCTTTTCGGTTTCCGGACGGGTCAAGAATCCGGGCGTGAAACTCGCCCCCGCAGGCGTCACCGCGCGCGAGCTGATCGAGGAGTTTTGCGGCGGCATGGCCGACGGCCACGTCTTTAAGGGCTATCTGCCGGGCGGCGCCTCGGGCGGAATCCTGCCGGCAGCCATGGCCGATATCCCCCTCGACTTCGGTACGCTCGAAAAATACGGCTGCTTCGTTGGCTCGCACGCGGTTGTGATTTTGTCCGACAAGGACGATATGAAGGCCGTGGCGCTGAACCTCATCAAGTTCTTTGAGGATGAGAGTTGCGGCCAGTGCACGCCGTGCCGCGTCGGCACCGAAAAGGCGGCGCAGTTGATGGCCAATGGGCCGTGGGACCCCGCTCTGCTCGACGAGCTATCGGCGCTGATGCGGGACGCCTCGATCTGCGGGCTCGGCCAGGCGGCGCCCAATCCGTTGTTGTGTGTGCTAAAATACTTCCCGGACGAACTGAAGAAGCCGCTGGGGCATTGGTGATCCAAAGGTCCGCGCCATGAACGATCGCAAGGAACAGAAACCAGTCGGCTACGGCCACGACAAGAAAGGCGCCGCCGGCGGTGCCGACTATGGCGACGGCAAGCCCGCTGTGGCGCATACCGCACCGGCCGATAAAGTCGCCGGCACGGGCGGCGCGCCTACGGCCAAGACTTTCACCATCGACGATTGCGAGATCGACATCCGCGACGGCGAGACGATCTTCCGCGCCGCGGGCCGGCTCGGCATCGAGCTGCCGCATCTGTGCTACGCGCCGCAACCCGGGTACCGGCCGGATGGCAATTGTCGCGTCTGCATGGTCGAAATCGAAGGCGAGCGCGTCTTGGCGGCGAGCTGCATCCGCACCCCCTCGCCGGGCATGAAGGTCAAGACCCAGACCGACCGGGCCAAGACGGCGCGTAAGATGGTCGCCGAGCTCTTGCTCACCGACCAGCCCGAAATCAAGGTGGCTCACGATCCGGATTCCGAACTCTGGAAAACAGTCACAGGGCTCAAGGTCAAGGCCGGCCGCTTCCCGAAGCGCAAATCCGCCGAAGTGCCGCAGCCGGATCGCAGCCACGTGGCGATGGCGGTCAATCTCGACGCCTGCATCCATTGCAATCTATGCGTCCGCGCCTGCCGCGAAGTGCAGGTGAATGACGTCATCGGCATGGCCGGGCGCGGCCACGGCGAGAAAATCGTCTTCGACTTCGACGATCCGATGGGAGCTTCGACTTGCGTCGCCTGCGGCGAATGCGTGCAAGCTTGCCCGACCGGTGCGCTGATGCCGGCAACCCTGGTTGATGAGCAGAATGTCTTCACCGGCAAAGCTGATCACTCCGTCGACAGCGTCTGTCCCTATTGCGGCGTTGGCTGTCAGCTCACCTATCACATCAAAAACGACAAGCTCCTTTACGTCACCGGCAAGAACGGTCCGGCCAACGAGAACCGCCTCTGCGTCAAGGGCCGTTTTGGATTTGACTATGTGCATAATCCGCAGCGGCTCACCAAGCCGATGATCCGCAAGGACGGCGTAGCGAAAGTCGCGCACGAATATATCGATCCGTCCAATCCCTGGACGCATTTCCGCGAGGCGACCTGGGAGGAAGCGTTCGATCGCGCCGCCGGCGGCCTGAAGAAAATCCGCGACCGCGACGGCTCGCAGGGATTGGCCGGATTTGGTTCGGCCAAGGGCTCGAACGAGGAAGCCTATCTTTTTCAGAAGCTGGTACGCACCGGATTCGGCACTAATAACGTCGATCACTGCACGCGGCTGTGTCACGCCTCGTCGGTTGCGGCCCTGATGGAAGGTGTCGGCTCCGGCGCGGTGTCGGCCACCTTCAACGAATGCAAGAACTCGGAAGTGATCTTTGTGATCGGCGCCAATCCGACCGAGAACCATCCGGTCGCCGCGACGTTCTTCAAGCAGGCCAAAAAGCGCGGCGCCACTCTTATCGTGGCCGATCCGCGCGGCCAGGCGCTCAAGCGCCACGCCACCCACATGCTGCAGTTCAAGAACGGCACCGACGTGGCGATGCTCAACGGCATGCTCAACACCATCGTCGCCGAAAGGCTCTACGACGAGCAGTACATTCAGACCTATGTCGAGGGTTTCAAGCAGTTCGCCGATAGCATCAAGGATTACACGCCGGAGGAAATGGCGCCGATCTGCGGCGTCGAGGCGGACGTCATTCGCGCAGTGGCGCGCAAATTCGCGCGCGCCAAGTCGGCGATCATCTTCTGGGGCATGGGCATATCCCAGCACACCCACGGCACCGACAATGCACGATGCCTGATCGCGCTGTCGCTGATCACAGGCCAGATCGGGCGGCCCGGCACGGGCCTGCATCCGCTACGCGGTCAGAATAACGTGCAGGGCGCTTCCGACGCCGGCCTCGTGCCGATGTTTTTCCCGGACTACAAATCGGTGGACGACCCACAAATTCGCGCGCGCTACGAGGATGCTTGGGGTGTCAAGCTCGATCCGAAACAGGGCCTTACTGTCGTCGAGATCATGGACGCGGTCCATGCCGACGTGATCAAGGGCATGTACATCATGGGTGAGAATCCCGCGATGTCGGATCCCGACCTCAATCACGCCCGCCAGGCGCTAGCGCATCTCGAGCATCTCGTAGTCCAAGACCTTTTTCTGACCGAGACCGCGGTCTATGCCGACGTGGTTCTGCCGGCCTCGGCGTGGCCGGAGAAGGACGGTACGGTCACCAACACCAATCGCCAGGTGCAACGGGGCCGCCAAGCCCTACCGTTGCCGGGCGATGCTCGCCACGACATCAGGATCATTCAAGAGATCGCCAACCGGGTTGGTTGCAACTGGAATTACAAGAACGTCGGCGACGTTTATACCGAAATGGCGGCACTGATGCCGTCGCTCGCCAATATCTCATGGGAACGCGTAACGCGCGAAGGCGCCGTCACCTACCCAGCCGACGCGCCGGACCAACCCGGCCACGACGTGGTGTTCGACAAGGGCTTCCCGCGTCCGGGCGGCTTCGGCAAGCTGGTTGCGGCCAAATTGCAGCCGCCTGCCGAGACACCGGATGCCGAATACCCGTTCATCCTCACCACCGGGCGCGAGCTTGAGCATTGGCACACCGGCGCGATGACGCGCCGCGCGACCGTGCTCGACGCGCTCGAGCCGGGAGCGGTGGCGTCGGTGTCGCGCGGCACGATTGCCAAGCTCGGCATCGAGCCGGGTGACATGCTGCGCGTCACCACCCGCCGCGGCACCGTCGCGCTGACAGCGCGCCAGGACGATGCCATCCCGGACGGCGTTGTTTTCATCCCCTTCGCCTTCGTCGAGGCGGCGGCCAATCTTCTCACCAATCCGAAGCTCGATCCGTTCGGCAAAATCCCCGAGTTCAAATATTGCGCGGCCAGGGTCGAGGCGATCGACCCGGCGACGCTGGTGGCGGCGGAGTAGCGCACACCGAGTGGCGGAAAGCGCGATGGACAATCGCGATCCGCACGACGAGATCGTGCGCCTCGAAGCGCAAATCGAACAACTGACCGACAGGCTTGAGAACTGCCGGAAATTCGTCCTGGCGGGGCGGGTGGTCGTGGCGGCGGGATCAATCGTTCTGATTGCGCTCTTATTTGGCGCGATCCGCTTCGATCCGGCGGTTATGGCCTGCGCCGCCGCAGCGCTGCTCGGCGGTTTTGTCACCTGGGGCTCGAACAGCTCAACCGCCAATGAAACCACAGGCGAGATCGCCGCGGCGGAAGCGCAGCGTGCAGCGCTGATCGGCGAGATCGAGCTTCGCGTGATCGACGGCGGACGAACGCTGCACTGAACGGTTTCCGGATGTCCGCCCCGGTCGAAGGCCGGTTATGGCCCGTCAGCGCCATCCTTAGTTTCGCGGAAATAGGCTTCCACCTTGCCGCTGAGCTTGATGGTGAGCGGATTGCCGTATCTATCCTTGGTCTTCCCGGCCTCGACGCGGATCCAACCCTCGCTGATGCAATATTCGCCAACGTTGGTTTTCTCCACACCCTTGAACCGTATGCCGACGTCGCGTGCGAGCACCGCTTCGTCGTAAAACGGACTTCTCGGATCGGTCGACAGGCGGTCGGGCGGGGTGTCGGACATGGATTTTCTGTGCCTATCAAACGGACTTTCCGCAAGGGGGGGGCACGGGCTACACTGGCATAATGTCCCTAGCCGCCGATATTTCATCGCAATTTCCCACCTCTGCGCCGCCGCGTCATAACTGGACACGCGAAGAGGTGCGCGCCCTGTTCGAACTGCCGTTTCCGGACCTGATGTTCCGTGCGCAAAGCGTGCACCGGCAGAATTTCGACCCCGCGGAAGTGCAGATTTCGACCCTGTTGTCGATCAAGACCGGCGGCTGTCCCGAGGATTGCGCTTATTGTCCGCAAAGCGCCCGCTACGATACCGGCGTGCATGCCGAAAAGCTGATGGCGCTCGATGCCGTACTGGCGGAGGCACGCGCGGCCAAAGCCGGCGGCGCCAGTCGCTTCTGCATGGGCGCCGCATGGCGCGAGCCGAAGGATCGCGATCTCGAGACCGTGTGCGCCATGGTCGAGGGCGTCAAGGCGCTTGGGACTGGAAACCTGCGTCACACTCGGCATGCTCACTGCGCCGCAGGCCCGTCGCCTGAAGGCGGCCGGTCTCGATTTCTATAACCACAACCTCGACACCTCGCCGGAATACTACGGCGAGATCATCACCACCCGTACCTATCAGGACCGTCTGGACACGCTCGATCATGTCCGCGACGCCGGCATGCATGTCTGTTGCGGCGGCATCGTCGGCATCGGCGAGACGCGCGAGGACCGCGTCGGCATGATCGCGACGCTGGCGAGCTTGCCGGTGCATCCGGAGTCGGTGCCGATCAATATGCTGGTGCGCGTTGCCGGCACGCCGCTCGCCGGGCAAATTGCGCTCGACGGCATCGAATTCGTGCGGACCGTTGCCGCGGCCCGCATCACCATGCCGCGTTCGATGGTGCGCTTGTCGGCCGGCCGCGAAGACATGAGCGAGGAGACTCAGGCCTTGTGTTTCCTGGCCGGCGCCAATTCGATCTTCTATGGACCGAAGCTTCTCACCACGCCCAATCCCGGCCGCGATCGCGATCGTGACCTGATGGACAAGCTCGGTCTGAGCCCGATGGAGTGATCTCCGCTCGGTCACATCAATTCTTGTCCCGCCTTGGTGTCGAGGCGAGGGCATCCGTGCGTCAGCACCAATAAACAGCGAGGTCGGCAAAATATGAGTGCAGTGCAAGCAACCGCGAGCCGCAAGCGGGCCTCTTGGCTCGCCTTTATTTGCGTCATCGTCGTTGCCTTCGGTTCGCTTTCAGCGATTGCCCTGGCGGAACAACCGGACGACGTCCTCAGCCGAGACAGCGTGCTGCACGATGCCGAAATCCCACCCCTGGGAAATCCCAATGGCGACCTGACGGTCGTCGAATTTTTCGATTATCAGTGCCCGTATTGCAAAAAAATGGCGCCTGAGCTCGCGAAACTGTTACAGGAAGACGGCAATATCAGACTGGTCTTGAAGGACTGGCCGGTGTTCGGACCGATGTCGACGGCCGCCGCCGAAATAGTGCTGGCGACGAAATATCAAAACAAATACGCCGAAGCTCATGACGCTCTGATCGGCGCCGACGCCAAACTCACAAAGGCAAGCATCACCGATCTTCTGGTCAAGGCTGGCGTCGATGTCGACTTGGCGAACAAGGACCTGCAAGCCCATCAAAAGACTATCGACGATTTGTTGGCGCGCAACAAAGCCCAAGCCGAGGCCTTCGGCTTTGCCGGCACGCCAGGGTTCATCGTCGGCACGTTCCGCGTGCCGGGCGTGGTGGAAATGAACGTGTTCAAGCAGATCGTCGCTGATGCCCGCGCCCGCGCGAAGAAGAAGAGGAAATCTTAAACTTGTACTCCTGCGTGCGCCGCCAGCGCCATTCAGGTTCGACTCTTCGGCCCGAATTCGCAGCAATTTTAGAAATCATATCGAAAAAAAGTTCACTTTTTGGGGTTAGGCTTGCTTGGTCCCAAGTGGTGGTCGATGCGTCAGTCCCAGTCAACGATCGAATATTTTCTCCGGCGAGGCCAAGCAGCAGGCCTCGCAGCGAGACGTCAACGATAGCCTGATCCGCGCCATCAATGAGCTTATTCGCGAAGTGAAGCGCATCGATGATGCGGTTCAGCGAGCGCGCCGCGATATCCAGATCAGCCGCCGCTTTTGAAAGCCTTTGCTACAATCCCGCCGCGCCGCCGTCGGCGCGCGGATCGTGGGCGGCTTCCAAGCGCCGTTCGGGTGCAGCACCACCGCGCCGGCGTGGCCCATGACGTCGGAATAGGCTTCGGCCAGAACGTCGACGTCATGGCCGGCCGACAGCAGCGCGTCGATCAGATTGCCGTCGAAGCGCGACTTCGAGCCGCAGCGCCGTGCGCGGCGCGCCCCAGGTGCGGCCGAGCACCCAGCGCGGCCGGTCGATCGCTTCGGCGAGCGGCTCGCCGAACATGACGTGGCGGGTGAACAGCGCGCCTTGCGTCTGCGGCTGGCCGTCGCCGCCCATGCGCCATAGGCCATGACGCGGCCGTCGTTGAGCACCGCGAGCGCCGGATTGAGCGTGTGGAACGGCAGCCGGCCGGGCGCGAGATGATTGAGCGCGCCGGCTTCGAGCGAAAAGCTCGCGCCGCGGTTCTGCATCAGCACGCCGGTGCGCGGCAGCACGCAGCCGGAGCCGAACTCCCAGTACAGCGACTGGATGTAGGACACGACGAGGCCGGAGGCGTCGGCGGCGCCCATCCAGATCGTGTCGCCGTCGCCGGACGGCGAGCGGCCAGCGCGCCGCCTTGCGGCGGTCGATCTTCATCGCCTCGCCGGCGAGGAAGCGCGGCGTCGAGACAGCGGTCGAGCGCATGCGGCAAGACGATCCGGATCGGTGACGGCGCGGTCGCGCACGCGCAAGCGCGCGCTTGGTCGCTTCGACCAGGCCGTGGACGTGATCGAAGCTCTTCGGCTTCGGTGACGCCGAGCCGGTCGAACAGCGCGAGGATCATCAGCGAGGCGACGCCCTGGGTCGGCGCGTCGGTGTTGTAGACCGTGCCCGACGGCAGCGTCGACGCGCAGCGGCTCGGCGAGCGTGGCGCTGATAGCGCGCCAGATCCTCGCGCGTGACCGGGCTGCCGATGCGTTCGAGATCGGCGGCGATCTCGCGGCCGACATCGCCGCGATAGAAATCGTCGAGCCCGGCATGCGCGAGATGCGACGAGCGTTTCGGCGAGCGCCTCCTGCTTGAGGATGGCGCCGACCTCCGGCGGCTTGCCGTCGACCAGGAACGTCTGCGGCAAAGCCCGGGCACGTCCTTCAGCTCGGCAAGATGTTCTCGGCGTCAGCCGCGCCTGGCTGCGCGTCACGGCATAGCCGTTGCGGGCATGGCCGATCGCCGGCGCCAGCAGCACGTCGAGCGGCAGCTTGCCGCCGTGCGCCTTGCGCGGCCTCGAGCGCCAGCATCCAGCCGCCGACCGCGCCCGGCACGGTGAGCGCCGCAAGCGGCCCGCGCGGCGGGATGGTCTCGTAGCTCGCGATAAAGCTCGGGCGTGCGCCTGCGCGCCGGCGGGCCCGGCCGCCATGATGGCGCGCACGCGGCCGGATCGGCTCGCGGATCAGCCAGAAGCCGTCGCCGCCGATATGGTTCATGTGCGGATAGACGGCGGCGATGCGTCGCCGCCATCGCCACCATGGCTTCGATCGCGTTGCCGCCCTCGGCGAGGATGGCGCGGCCGGCCTCGACCGCGGCGGAATGCGGCGCGCAGACGACGCCGCGGCGGTGACCGGCGCTGTGCAGATCCGTCATGCTGCGGCGTCGGTCGCCGCGCGGCTCGGCGAAGCCGCGCTTGCGCAACAGCGCGTCGGCGCTCGGCAGCCGGCCGCGGAACGCCTTATAGGCGTCGGCCGGATCGCGCGAGCCGCCGGCCGCATAGATCGTGTCGCGCAGCCGCTTCGCCGTCGCCGGATCGAAAATGTCGCCGGTCTCCTCGAACGCCGCGAAGGCGTCGGCGTCGAGCACTTCCGACCACATGTAGCTGTAATAGGCCGCGGCATAGCCGCCGCCGGAGAAGACATGGCCGAAGTGCGGCGGCCGGTGCCGCATCGCGATCTCGTCCGGCATGCCGATGCGCTGCCAGCGCCTTGCGCTTCGAAGGCGTCGGCATCGATCGTCGTCGCGGCTCGGCCAGCGAATGGAAGTCGAGATCGACCAGCGCCGAGGCGACGTATTCGACCGTGGCAAAGCCCTGGTTGAAATTGCGCGCCGCGATCAGCCGCTGCAGCAGCTCCTCCGGCATCGGCTCGCCGGTCTGGTAATGGCGGGCGAAGCGCCGCAGCACTTCCGGCTGCTCCAGCCAGTGCTCGTAAAGCTGCGACGGCAGCTCGACGAAATCGGTGGCGACGTTGGTGCCGGACGATCGTCGGATAGGTGACGTCGGAGAGCAGGCCGTGCAGCGCGTGGCCGAATTCGTGGAACAGCGTGCGCGCGTCGTCGAAGCTGAGCAGCGTCGGCTCGCCGTCGGCGCCTTGGCGAAGTTGCAGACATTGACGATCAGCGGCCGGACGTCGCCGGCGAGCTTTTCCTGGTCGCGCAGCGACGTCATCCAGGCGCCGCTGCGCTTGGACGGCCGGGCGAAATAATCGCCGAAGAACAGGCCGACGTGCTTGCCGTCGGCGCCGCGCACCTCCCAGACCCGCACATCGGGATGCCAGACCGGCACGTCGACGCGCGGCGTGAAGGTCAGGCCGAACAGCCGCTGCGCCGTGTAGAACGCCGCCTCGATCATGCGATCGAGATTGAGATACGGCTTGATCGCGGCTTCGTCGAAATCGCAGCGGCGCTGCCGCAGCTTCTCGGCGTAGTAGCGCCAGTCCCACGGCGCGAGCTTGAAATTGCCGCCTTCCTCCTGCGATCAGCGCCTGCATGGCGTCGCGGTCGGCGAGCGCGCGCGCGCGCGCCGGCGCCCAGACCGTGTCGAGGAGTGCCGCGCACCGCCTGCCGGCGTCTTCGCCATGGCGTCGTCGAGCCGGTAATGCGCGAAGTCGGCATAGCCGAGGAGCCGCGCGCGCTCGGCGCGCAGCCGCACCGTCTCGGCGATGATCGCCTTGTTGTCGGTCGGGCCGCCGTTGTCGCCGCGCATGATGAAGGCGCGGAACACCTTTTCGCGCAGGTCGCGGCGGTCGGAGAATTGCAGGAACGGCTCGACGCTCGAGCGCGACAGCGTCGACGGCATAGCCGTCGAGGCCGCGCTCGCGCGGCTTCGGCCTCGCATCGCCTCGCGCATGAAATCGGGCAGGCCGGCGAGCTCGGCTTCGTCCGTCGAGCGCGAGCGCAAAGGCCTGCTCGTCGGCCAGCACGTTCTGGCTGAACGCGGTGCCGAGCGCGGCGAGCCGCTCGATGATCTCGGCGAGCCGCTTCTTGGCCGCGTCGTCGAGCGCCGGCGCCGGCGCGGCGGAAGCTGGTGTGATAGCGCTCGAGCACGCGCTTCTGCTCGGCGGTCGAGGCCGAGCGCTGTCGGCCTCGCGCATCAGCGCGTCGATGCGGCCGGAACAGCGCCGCGTTGGTGTGGATCTTGTTCCAGTGCCGGGCGATCTGCGGCGCGATCTCGCGCTCGATCTCGAGCAGCGCGTCGTTGCTGTGCGCGCCGGCCAGCAGGTGGAAGACGTTGCCGACGCGCGCCAGCGCCCGGCCGCTCAGTCTCCAGCGCCGCGATGGTATTGTCGAAGGTCGGCGCTGCGGCGGTCGGCGGCGATGGCCGCGATCTCGGCGTCGTGCTCGGCAAGCGCGCGCGCATAGGCCGGCGCGGAAATGCTCGGGCTCGATGCGGTCGAACGGCGGGACCCCGTCGGGCGTGGTCCAGGCCTCGAAAAACGGATTGTCGGCGGGCGGAACTGGCGGGGCGTTTCGGTCATCTGGGGGTCTTACCAAAGCGGGGGCAGGCGTGATATATGTCATTCCGCGAGCGCCGCCAAAGCCGTCAAGGAGAGCCGAAAAATGCCCCGTCACGCCCATTATCATGCCGCACGGCGTCATCCCGGCCGTCCTGCTGCCGTTCACCGACGATCTTGCGATCGACGAGAAGAGCTTCCGCAAGCACCTGCGCGACGTCGCGGCGGTCGAGGGCCTCTCCGCCGTCACCATCAACGCCCATTCGACCGAGGTCGCCTCCTGCAGCTTCGACGAGCAGCGCCGGGTGCTCGACATCGCCCAGGACGAGATCGGCGGCCGGCTGCCGATCGTCAACGGCATCTGGGCCGACGGCAGCCTGGAGGCCGCGCGCATCGCCCGCATGGCGGAGGAGGGCGGCGCCTCGGCGCTGCTGGTGTTCCCGCCGGCGCCGTTCACGCTCGGCCAGTCGCCGGCCATGGCGGTCGAGCATTTCAAGCGCATCGCCGACGCCACGAGCCTGCCGATCATCGTCTTCCAGTATCCGCTCGCGACCGGGCAGGGCTATCCGCGCGACACGCTGCTGAAGATGGTCGAGGAGGTGCCGACGCATCCGCGCCATCAAGGACTGGGCCGGCAACGTCGCGCAGCACGAGATGCACATCCGCGAGCTGCAGAGCCTGCCGCGGCCGGTCAACGTGCTCTCCACCCACAGCGCCTGGCTGCTTGAGCTCGCTGGTGCTCGGCTGCAACGGGCTCCTGTCCGGCTCCGGCAGCGTCATCGCCGACCTGCAGGCGGCGCTGTTCCAGGCGGTGCAAGGCCAACGACCTCGCCGAGGCGCGGCGGCTCAACGACCGCATCTATCCGCTGGCCCGGGTGTTCTATGCCGAGCCCTGGGCCGACATGCACAACCGCATGAAGGAGGCGCTGGTGCTGCTCGGCCGGCTGCCGCGCGCCGTGGTGCGGCCGCCGCTGGTCAAGCTCGGCCGCGCCGAGATCGAGCGCATCCGCGCCGCGCTGGTCGAGGCCGGCCTGCTGATCGCGCCAAAGCCGCGCGCGACGCGGCGTAACGCCTTGCTCCGACCTTGAATCGTGCACGCCTTATCGGAGCTAACTGCCGCCCATGAACAATCCCAGCCGCAGCGCCCGCGCCGCATCCTCTGGCAGAACGTGCTGACGGTGGTCAGCGCGGCGATCCTGATCAGCGCCGAAGTGTTCGGCGCGGCCTTTGCCGGCAGCTGGGCGATCGCCAACCTGTTCGCGCTCGGCGCGCTCGGCGCGCGCGTGCTCGACGGCGCTGTTCATGCTGTGCGGCATCGCCGTGATGGTGCAGTTCGTGCGCGCCGCGCACCGCGTCGAGCCGTTCACCGCCGACTGACGCGCGCCGCGCTGCGCGTCGTGCGCAGCGATGCGCCGTTTTTACGTTTCGTTAAAACTAAAACGCTTGCGACGCTTCGGCTAAATCGCTTATTTGCGGATTGCCCAATTTCGCACGTGCCTGTGGCCGTGTGTCGGTCGGTGGGCATCCGGACAAGAGGCCGGACAGCCGCCTAAGGAAGAGACGCTACTTCCTTGCTCCCGCGACCGGCAGCCGGAGGCGAAACCGGCGATGCCCGCTCTCCACTGGCGACGCGGCTTAAAGCAACGACGGAAGGGCTTTTTTGGTTACTGCCGGCGCCAATGCCGGGGACACCGAAAAGGCTTGTCCTTCTTTGCCAGCAGTGCGGAACGGGATCTCCCTCATCCGGACCAAGGCAGCAATCACCGCGACGCAAGCGGCTCCGCAATGGTGCGGAACCGCGCGCGTCGCAGGAGGTTCACCTCGGCGGCTACGCCGCCGGCCGGATAGGGAGCTGGGTGGCGATGACCACACGCATCCGCGAATTTCTCAAGCATCGCACCGATAGCGGACCCTGCCTCGTCGTCGATCTCGACGTCGTGCGCGAGAACTATCAGAACTTCGCCAAGGCGCTGCCGGACACCAAGGTGTTCTACGCCGTGAAGGCCAATCCGGCGCCGGAAATCCTCAAGCTTCTGGCCGGGCTCGGCTGCTGCTTCGACGTCGCCTCGGTGCAGCGAGACGCAGGACGTGCTCGCCGCCGGCGCCACGCCGGACCGCATCTCCTACGGCAACACCATCAAGAAGGAGAGCCGAGATCGCCGCCGCCTTCGCGGCTCGGCGTGACGCTGTTCGCGGTCGACTGCGAGGCCGAGGTCGAGAAGGTCGCGCGCGCCGCGCCGGGCAGCCGGGTGATCTGCCGCATCCATTGCGACGGCTCCGGCGCCGGAATGGCCGCTGTCGCGCAAGTTCGGCTGCGAGCCCGCCTATGCCGCCGACATTCTGGAGCTCGCGCACAAGCGCGGGCTGCGTGCCGTACGGCGTCTCGTTCCATGTCGGCTCGCAGCAGCACAATGTCGAGGCCTGGGACCGCGCGCTGGCGTCGACCGCGGCGGTGTTCCGCGCCTGCGCCGAGCGCGGCATCACGCTGTCGATGGTCAATCTCGGCGGCGGCTTTCCGGCCCGCTACGTGCGCAAGACGCCGAAGCTCGAATCCTACGGCAAGGCGATCTTCCGCGCGCTGCGCAAGCATTTCGGCAACGACCTGCCGAAGACCATCGTCGAGCCGGGCCGCGGCCTGGTCGGCAATGCCGGCGTGATCGAGGCCGAGGTGGTGCTGATCGCCAAGCGCTCGCCCGAGGACGAGGTGCGCTGGGTCTATCTCGACATCGGCAAATTCCACGGCCTGGCCGAGACCATCGACGAGTCGATCCGCTATCCGATCCGCACCACGCACGATCGCGACGAGACCGCGCCCTGCATCATCGCCGGGCCGACCTGCGATTCGGTCGACGTGCTGTACGAGAAGACGCCGTATCCGCTGCCGGTGTCGCTCGCGATCGGCGACAAGGTGCTGATCGAGGCCGCCGGCGCCTACACGGCGACCTATTCGTCGGTCGGCTTCAACGGCTATCCGCCGCTGCGGCAATACGTGATCTGAGCATCGCGCATTCGACGAAGAAACCCCGGCTGTCCAACGGCCGGGGTTTTTGTTGGTGTATGCCGCCGCTATTTCGGCTGAACGTCGGATTGGCGGCGCTCGGCGGCGGGATCACCGGTGTCGCCGGTCTTCGGCGTCGGCGCCTTCATGGCCGGATCGACATCTGGGCGGGCAGATCACGCCGCCGGTCTGGCGAGCTTGTCGCTCAAGGTCCTGGCTCGGAATCGCCCGCTGCGGTGCACAGCCTTTGGGATCGGGTCGGCGCTTGTGCGAAGGCTGTGCGAACGTCGCCAGCGTCAGCGCCAGCGACCGCCAAGTAACGCTGCGATCATGCGTCATGGGATCGTTCACTCGGCAGATCAACGGTCTGGAAGACAACGCTGCGGAAGTTCCGCAAGTTCCGGATCTATCAGGCGAGGTCGATGATGCCGGCTTCGCCGCTTTCGGTGCCGAACGCGAGCAAAGTGCCGTCCGCGCTCCAGGCCAGCGCGGTGACCGGCGCGTCGCCCGGCTTTTTGGCCAGGATCTCGGCGCCGTCCTCGATCGCGCACCAGCAGCACCATGCCGTCGCCGTAGCCGGCGGCGACGATGTCCTGCCTGCGGATGGCAGGCGACCGACCTCGATGCGGTGTTCGGATGGCGCCAGCAGCCGCGGCTGCTTGCCCATCGGCCCGTCCTTGCTCTGGAACGGCCAGAGGATGAGTCTGCGTCGCGCCGGAGGTGGCGAGCCAAGCGCCCGCCGGCGGTCCAGCCGAGCGAGGTGACGCGGGCGGCGTAGCCGGACATGCGCATGTGCTGGCGGTCGACCAGCCGCCAGCCGTGCAGCATCGGCTCCTGCATGGTGGTGACGAGGAAGCGGCCGTCGGGGCTGACGGTGGCGCCGAGATGCGAGCCCTTCCATTCGAGCCGTTCCGGCTCGGCCTCCGGCGCGTTCGGAAACCACAGCGTGGCGCCGTTGTAGTGCGCGATCGCGAGGCGAAAGCCCTTGGGCAGGAACGCGAGCCCGCCGACGGTCGACGGCGCTTCGAACTCGCCGCAGCTCCCTTGCGCCGTGGGCACGAAAGCGGACTTGCCGGCCGACCAGGCCACCGCGCCGTCCGGCCCGAGCGCGACATGATCGATCCAGCGATGCTTTGGGTCGGTGGCGAGCACGCGGCTTGCGCCGCTGCGTCGGTCGCGACCAGCTTGCCGTCGTCGCCGCCGCTGACGACGCGCTCGCCGTCGGCCGCGCGTCGACAGAATGGCGCCGCCGTGGACCGCCATGCGGCGCGGCTCGCCGTCCGGCTCGGCGAACACCAGCGCCTCCTCGCCGAGCACGAACACCGCGGTGCGGCCGAGAAAATGCGCGGCGATCGACGGCGCCGCCGGCGGCCACCGCGCGCGTGCGCTCGACGACGGAGACGGTATCGTTGCGGGTGTCGGTCATGAGTGATGCTGCGTCGATGCGAACCCTCCCGCAAGCGGCAGGGCGAAGATTACGCCACGCAGCTTTCGAAGCCTTCGGTGATCATCTTGCCCGGCAGGTTGCGGCCGATGAAGACGATGCGGCTGTCGCGCTTCTCGCCTCCTTCCACGGCCGCTGATGATCGCCGTCGAGGATCATGTGCACGCCCTGGAACACGAAGCGCTGGTCGTCGTCCTTGAAGGCGAGGATGCCCTTGCAGCGCAGGATGTTCGGGCCTTCCTTCTGCACCAGGTCCTGCACCCAGGGAAAGAACTTGTCGGGATCGAGCGGCTTGTCGGTGTGCAGCGCAATCGATTGCATGTCCTCGTCGTGGTAGTGCTTGAGCCCGCCATGCGAGTGGGCGTGCTTGTGGTCATGATCGTGGTCATGATCGTGGTCATGGTCGTGATCATGATCATGGTGATGATCGTGATCGTGCTCGTCGCCTCGAGGAACTCCGGCTCGATGTCGAGGATGCGGTCGAGGTCGAAGGCGTTGCGGCCGAGCACCGCGTCGAGCGGCACGTTGCGACGCGCTGCGTCCGGTGCAGCTTGGCGTAGGGGTTGATGCCGCGGATGCGCGCCTCGACCTCGTCCAGCTCCTCCGGCGACACGAGGTCGGTCTTGTTGATCAGGATCACGTCGGCGAAGGCGATCTGGTTCTTGGCTTCCGGCGCGTCCTTGAGCCGGTCGTTGAGCCATTTGGCGTCGGCGACCGTCACCACCGCGTCGAGCTTGGTCCTGCGGCCGACGTTCTCGTCGATGAAGAAGGTCTGCGCCACCGGCGCCGGATCGGCGAGGCCGGTGGTCTCGACGATGATGGCGTCGAACTTGCCCTTGCGCCGCATCAGCCCGTCGAGGATGCGCATCAGGTCGCCGCGCACGGTGCAGCAGATGCAGCCGTTGTTCATCTCGAACACTTCCTCGTCGGCGCCGACGACGAGGTCGTTGTCGATGCCGATCTCGCCGAACTCGTTGACGATGACGGCGTATTTCTTGCCGTGCGGCTCGGACAGGATGCGGTTGAGCAGCGTGGTCTTGCCGGCGCCGAGATAGCCGGTCAGCACCGTGACGGGCATCTTTTCCTGCACCTTTTCTTGGGCCTTTTCTTGAACTTCGCTGGCCATTTCGTCCCTCCGTTGGCCTCTCCTATATAGGTATCCACCGGCCTTGCATCAGCACGCAGTCCCGCCCGCCCCAACTGCTGCCGGGCGCCGCCGTTGGATCGCTAGAACAAGCCCATGCGCTCGCTTGCCATATAGCCGGTGAGCAGAAGAAGGCCGAAGGCAAACACGAGGCCGGCGGCGCCGAATTCGAGCCCGCGCATCACTATGCCGCCACGTCCGAGAGGCTTTTGCGTAATGCGCTTTGCCAGCTCCTTGGCGCCGATGGCGAGGGTGGCGGCGCCACCGACCGTGATGGCCGTGCCAAGACCCATGACGAAGGTCGACGCTACGCCGGCCCAGAACAAGCCCTGCGCCAACGCGAATACCAGCACGATAATCGCGCCGGAGCACTGCCGCAGGCCCACCGCTACGACTGCCGGCAACCCATGCCGCCAGCCTCGCGGCCCGGCCAATTCCCGCGGCTCCGGGCCATGGGCGTGACCCCATGGCAAAACGTCGAGTTCGGCGCGACGATGATGATCGCCGTGACATTGGTAGACGGCCGGCTGATCCATAGCGCTGGCACTGCAGCCATCGATACCGATGACGCCGCGGATATGGTCGAAACCGCAGTCGGCGGTGTGAATGTGGCTGCCGCGCTCGACATTGGGAGTATTGCGGCTGCGCTCGGCTTTCAGGTCCTGCAAGGCGCCCAGGAAGCCGCGGCCCTTCACCCACATCAGGCGCGCGCCGAGCAGAACGATCAAGGCATATCCGACGGTTTCGATCAAATTGACGGTGTCGCTCATCAGCTTCGCGGTGGCGCCTAGCAGTACGGCGGCGACGCCGACGATAACGATCGCGGTTGTCGATTGGATCACCGCCGCGGCAAACGACAACGTGATGCCACGAAGCCAGGTTTCCTCATTGGCGACCAGATAAGACGAAATCACCGCCTTGCCGTGGCCGGGGCCGGTGGCGTGGAATATGCCGTAGATAAACGAAACTCCCATCAGGCTCCACAAAGCGGTCCCGTTGCTCTTGGCCGCGCGGATCATCGCGGCGAGTGTCTGATAGAACATCGCCTGCTTGGCGAGTATCCAACCGCCGATGACGCTAATGGTGACCGGCTGCGGTCCACCTAACGGTCCGAACTGGGCGTATGCCTTGGCCTGAACGATGATTGCCAAGCCCGCGACCGCTATCGCCAAAATCATCAGAATAATGCGCGGCGTCTTGTGATCGCTCTTCATGGGCACTGCACAGGATATTGTTCGCGAATTGCGCACCCATTCCGACAAAGGCTTCGGAGGCGACAAAAGACTTGTTGAGAACTCTGGGCGGACAAAAAGTGCGGATCGTCGGGCTTTTCGGTCCAGGCCGCGCACAACGCCGGCGCGCCGACCAGTGACACTGGGTTTTTCTTGGCGAAAGCGAAGTCGATGAAAAACTCCGGGTTGTAAATCTGTATTTTGAGCACTTTGGCCTTGACCGGCTTCTTGAACGGCAACGTGAAGTGCAGTGTCAGCACGCTCGCCTTCGGATCATATTCGAGCCAGTAGTCGAGGACGTCGTTGAATGGATTTTTGTCCTTAACACCATCGACCGTAGCGTAGGTGAAATAAGCGAAAGCCCTTGAGCGAATCGACGTTGACCTTGGCCAGCGGTTGCAATTCGTCGCGGCTGATTGTCCCTTGATCTTGGCTTTGATTCCCACCGTCGCAAAAGCCGAGAACATATCGTCGAAGGTCCAGGCGTGACGCACCGCAGTGACCGAACCATCCGGGGTGTAAATCGAGCTCGCTCCTGATCGTCGCCCAAACGTGCGGATGAGCTCGCGCTTTGCATGTCGAAACGGCCGCAAAGGCGATGATGAGGAACGCAAGGCGAATCCATGGGGCACTGCAAACCACGCAGGCGTCATTGGTGGTCCCCACTGACGGTGGATTGCTTGACGATCGTGGCGGCTTAAGAGGGTTTTGCGCTCACGACCATGCGGATAGCGCAACCGGCAATGCAGCCATTTTAGGTAGTTGGCGGCGCGCGGGCTTGGAAGGGAAGGGCAAATCTCAGGGAAATGCCGGATGCCGGTGATTGCAGGGCCCAAAGCGGCCGGACGCGTGGCCGGCACAGGCAGAACCGGCGGCGTTGACGGCAATGCCGTCGCGGCCAGCGCTATGCTGGCACAAATAGGACGATAGCCCTCCGGAGCCGCTGGGGCACGGTTGCGGGCAGGCGGAGCAAGGAGGGCTGGAAATGCGTTCAGTGCGAGGTGGGTTCGGCCGATGAGACCGAGCGGGAGACAGGCCGAGCTCATCCGCGTCCATGTGGCCAAACGAAACGGCCATTTGGAACACCAGCGCAAACAAGGCCAGCCGCGCGACAGGTCGAATTCTCGATCGGGACCGAATCATCGCCGAGCGCCTTCCCCAGCGATCGGCTGGTGATCCTGTAATTGAGGTCAATTACGCCGCTTTTTCGGCTCCCATTTGACCGACCCCCAATCCGCGGACCCGTAGGCTGCGAAGGGGTGGCCCACGGCTAGCGATATGTTATAATATTACATATTACGCCGTCCGCCAAGATCGGAATCCGTTTTTGAACAACAACCAGACGCCCGTCCGGCATGAGGATGCGGGGAGCTTCTTTTTATGAAGATTGCCCTCGGGGTCCTCATCGCGCTCTTTGTCGCATGGGCGGGCAACCCCTCTGCGCGGGCCGCCGAAGGCAAAATCGCTGTCGTCGCGGCCGAGAACTTTTATGGCGACCTGGCGCGCCAGATCGGCGGCGATCGTGTGTTGGTCATCAGCATCTTGAGCAACCCTGGACAGGAACCGCATTTGTTCGAAACATCGCCGTCGGTCATTCGCGAGTTAGCCGGCGCGCAGGTCGTCGTTTACAACGGGCTTGGTTATGACCAGTGGATGGATAACCTTCTTACGGTGACGCCGAAAGCTGGGCGAACTGTGGTGGCCGTAGCCGAGCTCATGGGCGCCAAACCCGGCGACAATCCACACCTCTGGTATGACCCAAAGACGATGCCGGTCCTCGCGGCGGCGCTGAGCGCGAAGCTTAGCGCGATCGACCCCCCACATGCGGCCGATTATGCGGCGCGGTTGCAGGTTTTTCTTGCCTCGTTAGGGCCATTGGAGGCTAGAATTTCGGCACTTCGCACCGCGTACGGCGATGTACCGGCCACGGCTACCGAACCGATCTTCGGCTATATGGCGGCCGCATTGCAATTGAGGATGCTCAATCAGCGCTTTCAGCTCGCCGTCATGAACAATACCGAGCCA
This sequence comes from uncultured Alphaproteobacteria bacterium, assembly GCA_963790495.1. Lineage (GTDB taxonomy): Bacteria > Pseudomonadota > Alphaproteobacteria > Rhizobiales > Xanthobacteraceae > BOG-931. The sequence continues at coordinate 1,136,702 of CAWBOW010000005.1, forward strand.
AGCGCCGCTGATCTGGGTAGTTTCGAACGCAGTCTGACAATGCATAGCGTGCGCGTGCTATTTTTCAACAAGCAGGTTTCGGACAATCTCGTGCGCCATCTCGTCGATCTTGCGCGCGCTTCGAAAATTCCGGTGGTTGGGGTCACCGAAACCTGCCCGCCCGGGCTGTCGTATCAAGACTGGATGCTCGATGAGCTCGGACAGACCGAAAACGCGCTTGCTGGACCTGCTTCATGAATGTCATCGAACTCGATAACGCGACGTTCAACGTCGGGGATCGGCAGGTCCTGGTCGATATAAACTTGGCAATCAAGCCGGGCGAATTTATCGGCGTGCTCGGTCCCAACGGCGCCGGCAAAACAACGTTGATGCGCGCGATCCTTGGTCTGTTGCCGCCCGCCGCGGGTGACATTCGCGTGTTCGGCCGCGGTCCTCGGCGAGGCGATCCGGCCATCGGCTATGTGCCGCAGGTCCGCACCATGCTGCCCGACTTGCGTGTGCGCGGGCTGGATTTCATCGCCAGCTCGATGCGCGGCGAGCGATGGGGCCTGCCGTACCATGCGCGCGGCGATCGCGATATGATCAATGACACGCTGGCGGCAGTCGGCGCGCGTGAACTGGCCGAACGTCCATTGTCGGCAATGTCAGGTGGTGAGCGCCAGCGGCTCGTGCTGGCCCAGGCCTTGCTCGGCGAGCCGCGCCTGCTCTTGCTCGATGAACCGCTGATCAGCCTCGATTACCGCTATCAGGAGACGGTCATTGATCTGGTCCGGCGCTTTGCCCGCGACCGCAACATCACGGTGTTGTTCAGCGCACACGAGCTCAATCAACTCATCGGAGCTTTGGATCGGGTTTTGTATCTCGGTAACGGCCATGCAGCGCTTGGCACGGTATCAGAGGTGATCTCAGCGCCGGTATTGTCGCGGCTCTATGGTTCCGAGATCGATGTCGTCCGCGCCGACGGACACATTTTCGTCCTCTCCCGCGGGCGCAATGTCGAGCGTGCCGACCATTTGCATGACCATGGTCACGACCATGACCATCATCACGATCATCACCACCATGCTTGACTACGATTTCATGCGAAATGCCTTCGCCGCGGCAGCGATAGCGGCCCTGGTGTCGGGGCTGGTCGGCTATTTTCTCGTACTGCGCGGGCAGACCTTTGCCGGTCACGCGCTCAGTCACGTCGGATTTGCCGGAGCGACCGGCGCGGTCCTGATCGGCGTGGCGCCGATCTTCGGGCTTGTCGCGCTCACGGTCGTCGCCGGCATTACGATGGGCGTGCTTGGTGAGCGTGTCAGCGGTCGCGACGTCGCTATCGGCGTCGTGCTGGCGCTGGCGCTGGGTTTCGGGCTGCTATTTCTCCACTATTACACTGCGTTTGCGGCTCAGGCGACGGCGTTGCTGTTCGGCAATGTGCTTGCAGTCGATTACACGACGATCTGGACGCTGCTTGGGCTTGCCGCCATTACGCTCGCGGCTCTTGCCCTCATCATGAGGCCTCTCGTTTTTGCCAGTCTGCAGCCGGAGCTCGCCGAAGCTAAGGGCGTGCCGCTCCGTTTTATTTCGATCGCCTTTCTGGCGATCGTGGCGCTGGCGGTGTCTGAAAGCGCTCAGATCGTCGGCATACTTCTGGTGTTCAGCCTGATGGTGGGGCCGCCGGCCACGGCGCAGCAGTGGGCGAGCGGGCTGTGGAGCGGCATGGCGCTGTCGGCCGGACTTGCCGTCGCCGAGGCTTGGCTCGGCCTCGCCGCCGCCTATTACACCGACTGGCCGGTGAGCTTCTGCATCGCCGTTTTGAGCGCGCTGGGATATTTTTTGAGCCGCGCCGGTTGGCCGGTCCGCCGAACTCCGGCGCCGCTCTTGCGCGGCTAGGAACCTGATAATGACCGAGTCAAACGCCCGTGCCATCTGCATCGGCGAAGCATTGACCGAATTCAAGCGCAGGGCCGATGGCAGCTTCGCGCCGGCTTGTGGCGGCGATGTATTCAATACCGCCATCTATCTGGCGCGGGCGGGGATCGCGGTGGCGTTCGCGACCGCTGTCGGCGACGATCCTTATTCCGACAGGCTGTTGGCGCTCGCCGCCGCTGAAGGCGTTGCAACCCATCTCATCTTGCGCGTGCCTGGCCGGCTGCCGGCGCTTTGCTTGGCCGAAAACACCACCTCCGGCGAGCGCGGCCTGCATTATTGGCGCGACGGCGCACCGGCGGGCGAACTGTTCGAACTGGCCGACTGGATGCAGATCGCTCAGGCTCTTACCGCGGCCCGGCTGATCTATTTTTCCGGCATCACGCTGTCGCTCTACTCGAACAGTGGCCTTGGCCGCCTGTTTGCCGTGCTCGAAGTCGCGCGGCAGCAGGGCGCCAAGGTTGCATTCGACGGCAATTTCCGGCCGCGTGGTTGGAAGGGCGATCTGGCACGCGCCCGCGCCGTGTTCGTCGAAGCGCTCAAGCGTGTCGACATCGCACTGCCGACGTTCGACGATGAAGCGGTGCTGTGGGGTGATCCGAGCCCGGAAGCAACGATCGCCCGGCTGCAAGCGTTCGGCATCGGCGAAATCGTGGTCAAAAACGGGCCCAACAGCGCGCTGGTCGCTGCCGGCCCGGTGTGTGAGCTTGTGCCAGTGCCGGAAGTGCTGGTTCCAGTCGACGTCACGGCGGCGGGAGACGGGTTCAATGCCGGCTATCTGGCGGCGCGGCTATCCGGCAGCGCGGCGGCTGACGCCGCCGGCGCGGCGCACCGGCTTGCCGCCAATGTGATCAGCCATCCGGGTGCGCTGGCGCCACGCGGCGCCGCAGCCATGCATTGAGCGTTAGGACGCCTGCTGAAGCGCGCTGCCGTCGCGTAAACCCTGCAAGATCGCCTTGGCGCGGGCCATGGAGAAATCCCGTGTCTTCTGGTCGAAGGCTTGCTCCGCTGCCGGCATCATGTAGCCGTGATCGACGCCCGGGAAGATGTGCAAATCGAGATTCTGGAAAGCGAGGCGCTGCAGCGCGATAGGCGTCGCGCACCGGCGCTGGAGCCGCGTGATCCTTGTCACCCCAGATGATGCAGACCGGTGCCTTAACGCCATCGAGCTCGCCGATGTAATCGAGAAGGTTGGTGCCGTGGCAGGAAATGCCTGCCGCATAGCCAAGCCTCTTCGGGGCAATGATCGCATAGGGTCCGCCGTAGCAGAAACCCATCACCGCAGCGTTGCCGTTGAATTGCGGTAAGCCGCGCAGATAGGCCAGCGTGTCGACGAGATCGCGTTCGCCGGTCTTGATGCGCTCCAGGCGCGGCTGCGCGCGGGTCTTGGAGCGCTCGTCGCTGCGCGGCAGCGGTCCCGGCACCGTGCGCCAGAACAGATCGGGCGCTGCGACGACATAACCGGCCGCGGCAAATTCATCGGCGATGGCGCGAATATCGGCATCGACACCGTGGATCGCAGACGCCAGCACCATCGCCGGTACCGCGGCGTCGGTCTTCGGAACAGCGAGATAGCAATCGAATTCGCCGCCGTCGCTCGAGCGAATCTTGACGTTGTGGCCTGACATCTATTTCTCCCAATGGTGAAGCGTTCAGTTTTTGAAATCGTCTGGGCCGAGCTCGATCGGCGTGCCGTGGGGGGTGCGCGCGCAAGCCCGCTCCCAGGCAAAGCGGGTGCGCGTCAGCACGGCAGTATCGGCGAGGCCTTTGGCGGTGACGATGCGCTCCAGCGTCGCGAGCCAGTGATGGTAATAGGTCTCTCCGGTGTCGGGGTCGCCGGCGGCCTGCGCCTTCTTAATCTCGTCGCCGAGGGCCAATGCCCATTCTGTCCAGGTAAACAGGCCACGCTCGTTTAGCGCCAGCGCCAGCGCGAACGCTTCGGCCTGCCATGGCGCGCCGAACACCGGCCCCTCGGCATTGCGCGGAATGCTGGCGACGGCGTCGGTGGCGCGTAGCGTAGCGGCGTTGCCGTTCATGCCGGCTCCAAATAGGGCTCGAAGGCTTCAATCGATACTTTGAGCGACGGCTCGACAGCCTCGCCCCACAATTCGCGGCCCGCGAATACGACCGTGTAGAGCCACTGCGGATTCTCGCCTTGGCCGAGCGCGGCGGTATCGGGGAACACATGGCAGCCGCGCAGCGCCTCGACGGTGCCGACCTTGTCGCGCGCATAGCGCGGCAGGCGGGTATGTGTCGCCGGATGAATGTTCTTGGTCCGCACGCGGTCTCCAAGCGCAAATCGCGCCGGTGCCGCGGCGGTCCGAGCAAAGGAGCCCCGTGTCAGTGTGTTCGGCACCTCGGCAACTGAAAGCCTGCGCTTGAGCGTTTTTCCCGGACGCAGCGCACGGCCCTTCTCAAGCTCATCGGCGTCGGCGAGGCCGAGCGCGACGACGAGTTTTTCCAGGCGTAACTCCCATTTTCTGTAATAGGAACTGGTCAGATAAACGTCCGGCGGAAGTTCCTCGATGCCTGCGCGGGTTTGGTCGATGGTCCACACACCGGTGTAGCCCATAGCGCGGTTGATCGCGAGCGTGCGGCCTTCCCAATCGGTATGGAAAACGGGCTCGTTTGGCTCGGGCTCGACTTTGCCAAACCCGTGCATGCCACCCATGTCGTGCACGCCATCCATCAGGCGACCCTGTCCGCTTGGTTGGGCAGCCCGGTGCCGATCATGCTGTCGCGGGTGACAAGCGCGGCGAGTTGCTCCTCGCTCCAGCCGTCGGTGCGGGCCGGGCGCATCGGCAGGACCATGAAACGCGTCTCTGCGGTAGAGTCCCAAACCCGGATATCGGTATCGGGCGGCAGCGTGACGCCGAAATCGGCAAGGACGCCACGCGGGTCGTTGACCGCGCGCGAGCGATAGGGTGCCGACTTGTACCAGACCGGCGGCAGGCCAAGCACCTCCCACGGATAGCAGGAGCACAGCGTGCAAACGACCATATTATGCAGCTTCGGCGTATTCTCGACGGCTATCAGGTGATCGCCGACCCGGTTCATCAGCCCGAGTTCGACCACGGCCTTGCTGGCGTTGGCAAGCAGCGCCGTTTTGAACGCCGGGTCGCTCCACGCTTTGGCGACAACGCGCGCGCCGTTATGGGGACCGACCTTGGTCTCATAGGCCTCGATGATGGCATCGATCGCGGCCGGATCGATATAGCCTTTTTCCGCCAGCACGGTCTCCAGAGCGCGTACTCGCAGCTGCATCTCGGAGAGCTCCGAAGCGTGCTCATGATGGTCGTCGTGTTCGCGGCTTTGCGGCATTGTGGGTTCCGTGAGCAGAGGCCGCTTCGCAGCGGCGCCAAAGGCACATTATAGTACGGCCGCCGCGCCGGGAAACCCGCGCCGGACTGCATTTGCAAGAGGCGGGGGGAGGCCCATGGCGGCAGCCGATATATTCGATCTTCACGGCCAAGTCGCACTGGTGACCGGCGCATCGAGCGGACTGGGCGCGCGTTTCGCCGAATGCCTCGCCGAAAATGGCGCCGCCGTCGTCCTTCTGGCGCGGCGTGCCGATCGGCTCGATAGTGTCGTCGACCGCATCGAAGAAGTCCGGCGGCAGGGCGATCGCCGCCGAAGCCGACGTGCGCGACCGTACCGCGATGGCGGTGGCATTTGACGCCGCGGAAAAGGCTTTTGGAACGGTGACCATCCTGGTCAACAATGCCGGTGTCGTCAGCGCAGGGCGAGCCATCGATCTAGCGGAAGAGGAATGGCGGCGAATCCTCTCGACCAATCTCGACGCGGTATTCTTTTGTGCGCAGGAGGCGGCGCGCCGCATGCTTGCGGCAGGCAAGGCGGGCGCCATCGTCAACATCGCTTCCGTGCTCGGCTTCGGCGTCGATAAGGGCGTCATCGCCTATGCGACCGCCAAGGCCGGCGTGGTTCAACTCACCAAGGCGCTGGCGCTCGAGCTGGCGTTCAAGGGCATCCGCGTCAACGCCATCGCGCCGGGTTGGATCGTTACCGAGCTCAATCGCGATTATTTGAAAAGCGAGCGCGGCGCCGTGCTCAAGCGCGAAATTCCAATCGGCCGGTTCGGCGAGGAGCGCGACCTCGACGGCCCGCTGTTGCTGCTCGTCTCGGACGCCGGCCGATTCATCACTGGCGCCACCATCGTCGCCGACGGCGGCCAGATGGTGGCCTTACGCGGCTAGCGATGGACGCTCAACAGATTGCTCTCGTGTTCTTCGGCGCGGTCGCCGGCGGTCTCGTCAATGGTGAGGTTTCGGTACGGCGCTGACCGTTCTTGGCATCTGGCTGTATGCGATTTCTCCAACCGTCGCGGCGACGCTGGTGATTTTTTGCTCCTGCGTCTCCCAGACCCAGACACTGCCGATGATCTGGCGCAGCATTCGCTGGGAATATGTGCTGGCATTTGTCGTGCCTGGCGTGCTTGGCGTTCCGATCGGCACGCTGCTGTTGCCGCATATCGATCCGCGCCTGTTCAAGATCGGCATCGGCGTTTTTCTGGTCGCCTATACGAGTTATGTGCTGACGCGGCGGGTCGAATTCAAAAACCCCTGGGGCGGAATTGTCGCCGATGGCATCGTCGGTTTTGCCGGCGGCGTTCTGGGTGGCTTGGCCGGTCTGTCCGGCGTGCTGCTGGTGGTGTGGACCGATGTCCGCGGCTGGAACAAGGAGCATCGCCGCGGCGTCATCCAGATTTTCAACCTCGCGATCCTGATGCTCGCTTTGGTGTCGCATGCGATCTCCGGCCTGTTCACACGCCAAGTGGCGGTGGCCGCAGTTGTCGCCTTGCCCGGCACGATTGGCGGGGCATGGCTCGGTGGGTTCATCTACCGCCGCATCGCCGACCGCAGCTATACGCGCGCGATCATGATGTTGTTGTTGATTTCCGGCCTCGTGCTGATTTTCACCAGCCGGTGACGGCGCCCAGCCGGCAGCGACCGAAACGCTCAGTGACGGCCGGGGTAATGGGGCTGTGGGGGCGGGGTCGTGCCGGTCCCAAACTGCGTACCCTGCGTTATCAGTTGTCCCGCGTCGTTGAAGCCGGTGTCATTCGGCAGCCAGGGCGTATCGGGACAGTTATTGTTTTTCGCGCCAAGAATGCCGCATGGGCTGATGGTGACGGCATGCAAGCCGGCAACGCCGCCGTTCTGCCCGGGCTTGCTCGTCAAGAGCGCCAGCAAGCGATCGATTTCGGCCGTGGTCACCCGCTGGGGCTGGCCCGGCGGCGTGGTCCAACTCAGGATCGTTACCTCGAAGCCGGGGCGGTTCAGGATGGTCGTGCCGGCGCCGTTGTGGATTGTGATGATGCCGAATTGGTCGATGACGTGGATGCCGCTCCGGTCGATGACGATGGTAACTGTGCCGCCGCGGATGCCAACCGCGGCGGCAGGTGTCACGATCGATGCCTCGCCCGCGTGGCTGAGTGCGCCGCCCACGAAGCGCAGCGCGCCTTGGGTGAGCGACGCAAGCATATGCCCTTTTCCGGAGTTTGGGTCGAAAACGAATTCGTTGATAATGATGTTGGTGTTGGGCGCGATGCTCAGCGTGCTCTTGTCTAAAAAAGCAAGCTGCACCGTTCCGCTCGCGGTGGTGTGAATGCGTTCCTTGTGAATAATGCGCGCGCCGATCGTTAGCGGCACGGTGGTGTTGCCGGGCCGCGTGCTTTCCGACAGCGGATTGACTGCGGTCGCTGTGCCGACCTCCTGAGCCAAAGCAGGAGCGGCGACCAGCGCGACGATCAGTGCGGCGACGATAATCCCGCAGGGCTTCATGGGAGGCCTCCCAGTCACTCTAGAATTTGAACGTCGGTCCGGCGGAAACCGATAGATCGTGCATCGTGAAGGCCGCCACATTGGATTGATCGGTGCGGTATTGCACCAGCGTGCCCAGAACTACTTGCCGCCACAGCGGGATTTCAAGTCCGAGGCCAACGCGCCATTCGGTCGTGCGCGGCGTGGTGCTGGGATCGATGGTCGGGTCGGGCGCGGCATAGAGCCAGCGGCTGACACCGAAAGTCGGAATGAGCGTCCACATCCGACCGTCGCCGGGAAACGAGAAATTCCACGGCAGCCATAGGTCGGCGGCATAAACGTCGTAGCTATATGGATTGTAGCTGTCGCTGGCGTGTCCGAAGCCCAGCCGCGATTGGAAGCCCAAGCTTGATGCCACCGGTCCGGAGGCCTGCAGACCGTAAGTCGATAACGTCCCGCCAAAGCCGCTGGCAAGCGGATAAAAGCTCGAATTGTGAAAGCTCTGCTGCACGATTTCGGCGTAGGGATCGAGCGCCACATTGCCGACATTGGTGTGCACGGTCAGTCCGCCGCCCAGGCCGCCGTAATAGGGCGCGTCCGCCAACAAGGCGCCGGTTGCGATCACATAGGGTTTGATCGAAAGGCTTACTTTCGGGTCGCCGGTGGCAATGCCAAAGCGCGGGCCGGCGCGGAATTCCAAAACGCCGACGTCGAATTGATGCAGCCGAAACTCCTGGGCATCATAACCGACGGCTGAGGCTTCGAATGTGTCGCCGTTCTGGGTCTCGAAGTCGTGGACGTAATTGACCGCAAAGGCGCCGAACCAGTTCCAGTCGTTGTGCGCGAAAAACTGCGGACTGAAGCTCCGGCCCGAGGCCAATGCGGTCTGCGAACCGGGTCCGCTACCCGGGATTGCTCTGATAGGCGAGGCCGGTCTGAACGTAGCCGGTAAACTGGTCGACCTTAAGTTTCTTATCGACGATCGCGAGCAGGTCTTCGGCGCGTTCTTGTAAATCCGGTGTGATATCCGGCATCTGCAGCGCCGAGCGAAGATAGCTGCCCGCCATCTCGTAGGAGCCCAGCCGGAAATAGAGCACGCCAAGCTCGAAGCGCAGCCGTGACAGTTTCGGATTGTAGAACAACAGCTGCTCGTAGGTGCCAATGGCGGACTCGATGTCATCGGCTGATGCGCTTGCCGCATATTGCAGCGTATTGTTGAGATCGGACGGCCGCGCCAGAATGCCTTGATAGGGCAGCCCGAGACTGCCGGCAAAATCGGACGGCGTTTGGGCGGCGACAGATCCAGGCAAAAAGGCAAGCGCGGACAACAGGCCAAGCAGAATTGGAGGTGCAAGCATATGCGCACCCCACCGCCAAAATGTGCGCTGCGTCTTTGTTTGCACGATATCTTCGCCGCCCGAACCATCACTTCGGTAATCGCCGAAGCCAGTCGACGGTATTATTGTCCGCGACTCTCGATTAGCATACCGCAATCTCTTGCTGTCGGTCCATGACATCGCGGCCCGCGGTCACATCTTAGCCAGGTTGCGTTTTCGGCATTATGCTGAGTGCATACGCCGTTACGCCTTGCTATTGGGCTCGAATGTCTCGGCAAACATCAAAAATTCGAGGACGGCATGATCAGTCTGCAGCCGATAGGCCGGGTGGAAATAACGTTCTGGTCGATAACGCGACCGACAGCCTTTCCAGTACCCCGCCGAACGTTGAAACTGAATTCTCTTTTCTGGCACCCAAAGGAGCGCGCTTTCTTTCCGGCGAATGCATCTGTTGCGCCAGTCACGGTCTCTCCTGCCTGATCACCGCTTCGGGTCCGGTGTCGAACAATATGAAGATCATTCCCGAGACAGTCGAGGAACTGCGCCAGTTTGGCCTGATCACCATCGCTGCCGGGCATTGCACCGGCTGGCGTGCGGTAACCACGCTGGTCGCCGCTTTCGGCGACAAAGTCGTCACGCCGACCGCGGTGGGCAAGCGCTTCGTTTATTGGCGGCGTCGGGCGTCTCAGCCGGCCTTGGACTGTTCGCGTACGAGATTGATGATGCCGGAGAAATCCATGGCGCTGTGCCCGGCGCGGGCGAATTCGTCGTAGATTTCAGCGGCGTGCGCGCCGATGGCATTCTTCACATTTACCGATGTCGCGGCTTCGCGCGCGAGCTTGAGATCTTTGAGCATCAAGGCCGCGGCAAAGCCCGGCTTGTAACCGTTGTTCGCCGGACTTGTTGGCACCGGCCCGGGCACCGGGCAGTAGCTTGTCAGCGCCCAGCATTGGCCGGACGACGCCGAGGCGACATCGAACAGCGCTTGATGCGACAGACCGAGCTTTTCGCCCATGACGAAGGCTTCGCCGAGGGCGATCATCGAAGCGGCGAGGATCATGTTGTTGCAAATTTTCGCCACCTGGCCGTTGCCGGGCTCGCCGCAGTGGACGATACGCTTGCCCATACGCTCGAGGATCGGCCTGCCACGCGCGAAGGCGTGTTCGGTGCCGCCGACCATGAAAGTCAGCGTCGCCGCCTTGGCACCGCCGACGCCACCGGAAACCGGGGCATCGAGCGTCGCGAGGCCGCGCGCCGCGGCAAATGCGTGCGCCTTGCGCGCGCTGGTCACGTCGATAGTCGAGCAATCGATGAACAGCGTGCCTTGCCGGGCATGCGGCACGATATCGTTCCAGACCGACAGCACGTGTTCGCCGGCCGGCAGCATGGTGATGACCACATCGGCGTCCTCGACGGTGCCGGCGGCGCTGGCGACGATCTGGATGCCGTCCTGGGCCGAAGCTTTGCGCAGCGCCGGCATCAAGTCGAAGCCGAGAACATGCTCGCCCGCCTTGACCAGATTGGCAGCCATCGGCGCGCCCATGTTGCCGAGACCGATGAAACCGATTGCCGGCATGTGAGGGTCCTCCCTAGTTATCGAATTTCAGCTCCAGTGCGCCGACGGATTGGAAGTGGCGGGCGACGATTTCCGGCGTAACGTCTCCAAGCCGGTCCGGTCGCCAAGCCGGCTTGCGGTCTTTGTCGACAATCGCGGCGCGGATGCCTTCCATGAAATCATGCCCGGCAATGCAGGCCAGCGCGATACGATAATCCTGCTGGAAACATTCCTCAACGCGCTTGAATTTCGCGGCGTCGCGTAGGTTGCGCAGCGTAACCTTCAGCGAAGTCGGCGACGCTTTGTGCATCGTTTCAAGCGCCGCGCGCGCATCTTCGTTATCGCACATCGACAGTGCTTCAAGAATCTCTTCAATCGTGTTGCCGCTAAAACATGGCATGATCCAGTTCAACGCTTTCGGAATTTTGCCCGGCATCGGGGACGTTTCAAACTTGCGGAGTGCAGTGCGAATCTCCGGGCCGCTACGACAATCGGCAAGCGCCGCGGTAAGCTCGCCAATATGGGATGACGGAATATGACTGTTTGCCAATCCGCACATCAGGGCACCTTGTGCGCTGAGACGCTCCCCGGTCAGTGCAACATACGTGCCCAGTTCCCAATGCGCGCGTGTCAGCAAGAATGACACGCCAACATCGGGAAAGAAGCCTATGCCCACTTCCGGCATCGCTATCACAGAGCGGTCGGTCGAGACACAGTAGGCGGCATGGGCGGACAGGCCCACGCCACCGCCCATCGCCAATCCGTCCATCACAGCGATCACTGGCTTCGAGTAGCGAGCGATCAGTACGTTAAGCCGGTACTCGGCGGCCCAGAACCTCTGCGGAAGATCGCCGCCGGATTTTGCAGCGTCGTAAAGCGCACGGATGTCGCCGCCGGCGGCGAAAGCGCGATCCCCGGCGCCGTCGATCATCACCGCGCCGGCCGCCGGATCGCCGGCCCATTGCCGCATGAAGTCCGTCATGGTTTCGGCCATGCCGAGCGTGATCGCATTGAGCGCCTGCGGGCGGTTCAAGGTGATGCGTCGCAGCGCGCCAAACTCGCGGATAACGACATCGCCATCACGAACCAGTCTTTCGCTCATCGCCCAATAAGCTGTCTCGCCACGATGAGGCGCATGATCTCATTGGTGCCTTCGAGAATCTGATGCACGCGTAAATCGCGCACGATCTTTTCGACGCCGTATTCGCAGAGGTAGCCGTAGCCGCCGTGCAATTGCAGCGCGGCATTGGCGATATCGAAGCACGTGTCGGTGACGAAGCGTTTGGCCATGGCCGAAAGCTGCGTCGCTTCCGGCTCTCTGCGATCGAGCGCTGCGGCGGCGCGCCAGAGCAGCGCGCGCGATGCCTCAAGCCCGGTCGCCATGTCGGCGAGACGGAATTGCAGCGCCTGGAATTCATCGAGCCGTTTGCCGAATGCCTTGCGTTCTTTCATGTAGGCGAGGGCCTTCTCTAGCGCCGATTGCGCACCGCCGAGCGAGCAGGCCGCGATATTGAGCCGGCCGCCATCGAGGCCGGCCATCGCGATCTTAAAACCGAAGCCTTCGTCGCCGAGCCGATTGTCGGCTGGGACGCGTACGTCCTCAAAGACGACCGCGCGCGTCGGTTGGGCATTCCAGCCCATCTTCCGCTCGTGGGCGCCGAACGAGATGCCGGCGCTGTCGCCTGGCACCAGAAAGGCCGAGATGCCAGACGGCCCAGTCCCGCCCGTTCGCGCCATCACCAGATAGAGATCGCCGGCGCCGGCGCCTGAAATAAACTGCTTTTGCCCGTCGATCACATAATGGTCGCCGTTCCGGCTGGCGCGGGTTATCAGCGCCGCGGCGTCCGAGCCGGCACCCGGCTCGGTCAGGCAATAGCTTGCCAAAAGCTCCATCGTGCACAGCTTCGGCAGCCAGCGCTGCCGCTGCACCTGCGAGCCGAACGCATCGATCAACAGCGCCGTCATATTGTGGATCGAGAGATAGGCGGACACTGTTGGGCAGCCGGTCGCCAGCGCCTCGAAAATCAAGGTGCCGGTCAGCCGCGATAGGCCGGCGCCGCCGAAATCTTCGGCAACGAACATGCCGCCCATGCCGAGCGCTGCCGCAGCGCGCATTTCAGCGACCGGAAAATGTTTGGCCTCGTCCCAGCCGATCGCATTCGGTGCGAAGTGCTTGTCGGCGAAAGCACGCGCCATGTCGCGAATCGCGATCTGATCCGCGTCGAGCGAAAATTGCGCGGCGCTCGGGCTTGAATCGAGCATGACGCCTTAAGTCCCATGGCTATCCGGCACATTGTTGCACTGTCGCTTTGCCGCAGCAATCGCCAGCCGCCGCTACGGCCAAAAATCAGTCGATACGGGAACGGTACCGCCTGTGATTTCCGGCCTTCACAGGCGGCGGAGCCGGCCGCACATAGTAGGGATTGAGGTTACAAAAACCGCGATTGCCGGCCACGACATTCGGAGCGCACTGCTCGACCGTCTGGTAATGGCAGTCCCATTCCATCTCGCCAAAGCCAATATTGACAACTGCACACCACGGCGCGCCGCCGGTCAGCGCGTGACCGGACGGAATTTCTAAGAACAAGAGTGCCGCGGCGAAGGCGCAGGTGCGGATAATCCTGATCATACAGAGCCCTCGTGGTCGAGTGTGGAACGCGAGCTTCGGCCAGACGTTCCAATTGGCTTGCTGCCGCGATCGCTCGAGGCTTTCATTGCGCGGGCGAATGCCTCGCACGGTGGTGGCGCACATAATGTTTGGCGGGCGGGGCAGCGGCAGGCCGATAAGTCGGGTTGACGTTACAAAATCCGCGATTGCCGGCCAAAACATTCGGCGCGCACGCCTGGAATGTCTGATATTGGCAGTCCCAATAGACCTCTCCGGTGCCGACATTGATCACCGCGCACCATGGTGCGTCGCCGTAGCCGGCCTGGGACGGCAAAATGTGCAGCAACGACAACGCCATCGCACCGGCGACGGCCCATATGATACGGTTCATGGCGCTGACCTCGGCTTTCCACCCGACATTTGGCTTCGGTATAACACTTCAGCGATATTACTATTCCCGCCTTGATGCGGAATAGCCCGGGGAGCGCGTTTATGGATTTCACCCTGTCACCCGAGGTCGAGGATTTGCGCCGGCGCACGCGTGGCTTTGTCGAAGCACACGTGCTGCCGCTCGAATCCGATCCAGAGAATTTTTCAGAACACGAGAATATTCCACTTAAGCGGCTGGCGCCGGTCCAAGAACAGGCGCGCAAGGCCGGCTTATGGGCACCGCAATCGCCCAAGGAGTTCGGCGGCATGGATCTGCCGATCGTCGCCTGGGCGGCGATTTACGAGGAAGCGGCGCGTTCAATTTTCGGACCGATGTCGATCAATTGCATGGCGCCGGATGACGGCAATATGAATTTGCTGTCGCGCACCGGCACGCCGGCGCAGAAGGAATGGTGGTTGCGGCCGATCGTCGAGGGCAAGGTGAAGTCCGCTTTTGCCATGACCGAGCCGGCGCCCGGCGGCGGCTCCGACCCTGGCATGATTCGCACTTTTGCCGAGAGGAAGAACGGCAAGTGGATCATCCGCGGCCGTAAATGGTTCATCACCGGCGCCGGCGAGGCGATGCATTTCATTGTTATCGCCCGCACGTCCGACGACAAGCGCCGCGGGCTCACCGCTTTCCTCTATCATCGCGACCAGCCAGGCTGGCGCATCGTGCGGCGTATCGCGATCATGGGGCCGGAGGAGCATGGCGGTCACGGCGAACTGGAGTTTGATGGGCTGGAAGTCGCAGATGATAACGTCTTGCTCGACGTCGGCGATGGCCTCAAATGCACCCAGATCAGGCTCGGACCGGCGCGGCTCACGCACTGCATGCGCTGGCTCGGCCAGGCCAAGCGCTGTCTCGAGATCGCGCAAGATTACGTCAATAACCGCGAAGGCTTCGGCGTAAAACTCGCGGACCGCGAAAGCGTGCAGATCAAGCTCGGCCAGGTGGCGCAGCGTATCCAAATCGGACGTCTGCTCACCATGCATGCGGCCTGGAAGCTCGACCAGGGCGACCGCGCGCGCAAGGAGGTCTCGATGGCGAAGGTGCATGTCGCCGACACGCTGCACGAAGCCGCCGATACCGCTATCCAGCTCAACGGCGCGCGCGGCTATTCCAAAGACACGATTCTGGAGTGGATCTATCGTGCGGCACGCGCGGCGCGTTTGGTCGACGGTGCGTCGGAAGTGCACAATATGGTGCTGGCGCGCTTTTTACGCGAAGAAGGCCGCGATTTCTGGAACTGGAGCGCCGGCAGCCGGCTGTAAGCGAGGCGCTTGCTTCGCGTCGCCACCTTTCGCATAAGTCTTGATCGAGCCCACTTTTCCGGCCGCCTACGGCCTATTAAGCCCCGCTTACCGAAGATACTCCAAGGAGCAGATATGAAACTGGCGTTTTTCGATGACTATAAGCTTGGTGTCGTGGTCGGCGACAAGATCGTCGACGTTTCTGCCGTGACAAAAGGCATCAAAGCGCTCGGTCCGCAGGATGTAATCCGTGGCGTGATCGAGGAGTGGAGCGCATACAAGGACAAGCTCGCCGCCGCCGCCAAGAGGGGCAAAGGCAAGCCGCTTGCCAAAGTCAAGCTTCGTCCGCCACTGCCCAAACCCGAGAACATCATCTGCATGGCGGTGAATTACATGGAGGACGGCACGCTACCGGAGCCGGCGCCGATCAACGCCTTCATGAAATCGCCGAGTGCGATCATCGGCGACCGCGGCACCATGCTGCTGCCCGACATGGCCGCAAGCGTGTTCGAGGGCGAGGCCGAGATTGCCGTGGTCATCGGCCGGAAGGCCTCGCACGTGAAGGCTAAGGACGCGATGAGATACGTGTTCGGCTATACGAATTTCATCGACGGCTCGGCGCGTGGCGTAGTGCCGCCGACCAACGTATTCTATCAGATGAAATCGCGTGACACATTCGCGCCGGTCGGCCCCTACATCGTCACCAAGGACGAGATCAAAGATCCGCAAAAGCTGCAGATCACGCTGACCAATAACGGCATCGTGTATCAGAACTTCAATACCGACGACATGGCGCACAAGATTCCGCGCTGTATCGAATGGGTCACCTCGATCCACACGCTCTTGCCCGGCGACATCCTGGCCACCGGCACCAATCACCGGGGGCTCAACCCTTTCATGGACGGCGACAAGATTGAGCTCACCTGTGAGGGATGCGGCACTTTGCATGTCACGGTGCGCGATCCACTCAAGCGCACCTGGGCGCGTATTACCCGGCTGCAGCACAAGCAGAGTGGCGCCGAAGGCGTGCACACCAAGCAGACCGGCGGCAAATACGCGCCGGCCAAGCCGTGACGTACCGCGCTGGCATTATGGAGCGCCGGCGAATTTAGGTTAATAGAAGCTGAAAGTGGCGCTGCCCGGACGCGGATGGCATGGAACGCGGACGGGCGGCGTTCTAATTGAACTTGAATGTCTTGATCAGCAGCGTAATCGTTTTCTTCATTGGATTTGTGTCGGCGGCGTTGCTTGCGGCGCTACTCGTACCGCTATTCGTCAAACGCGCCGCATCGCGGGCGCTCCGCCGTGCCATCGCAGCCACGCCATACGCGCCGGAAGAGATACGCGACGATAAAGATGAGCTGCGCGCCAAACTCGCCGTGTCGACGCACCGGCTGGAAATGTCGGTGGCGGCTCTGAAGGCCAAGACCCGGTCGACGATCGACGAGCTCGGCCAGAAGCGCGATTCCATCGATCAACTGAAAAACGATGCCGACGAGAAGGCCGACGCCATCGTACGGCTGCGCGGCGAAGTCCAGGAGAGGACCGCCGCGATTCTCGCTCTCGAAAAGCGTAACAAGGCGCTGGACGACAGGCTGCGCACCATCGAAGAGCAGTTTGAGATCAGAGGCCGTAGGCTGCGCGAAAAAGAAGAAGTTCTGGCGGACAAGGAGGCCGAGCTGGTGAAGCTCGTCGCCGAGCTTGGAGCGCATTCTGTGATCGCCGACGATCAGCGCCAGGAAATTGACGCCATGCGGTCGCAGGTCGAGGAAATAAAGTCGAGCGTGATGAATTACGAGAATTCGCTGAAAGAAACGGCCTGGGGCTTAGGCGAGGCGAACGATCCAGCGCCATGGACGTCTTCGACCGAGACGAATGACACGTTTGAGCGCCGCGGTGCCCATCGCACGTGGCGCTCGTGATCCTGCAAACTGCTGGCGGTGAAGCCCGCCGCCGGCACGGACGTGCCGGCTTCGATCAGTTTCGCCAGCCGGTATCGACCGCGTCGAGCATCCGCAGATAAGCCGGCCAGTCGGCGGAGCCGCGCCCGGAGTCATGATGCTCGTATTGATGTGCGGTCTTTTCGCAAATCGCGGCGGGGATCTCGACAAGCTTGCCGCCGGTCGCTTCCATCTTGAGCTGGATGTCGGCGGCCTCGATCAAAGATTTCATCAACACGAACGCTTCGCGCGCCGTTTTGCCCACCGTGAGCAGCCCGTGATTGCGCAGGATCAGTGCGCGGTTGTTGCCAAGCGCCTTGTTGATACGGGCGCGTTCGCCGAAGTCCTCGGTAATGCCCTCGTAATCATGGTAGCCGACGCGATTGTGGAAGCGGACGGCAGGCTGCGAAACCATGCGCAGCCCGTGTTGCAATCCCGAGATCGCCATTCCGATCTCACTGTGCACGTGGACGGCGCAATTGACGTCCGCCCGCGCCGAGAGCACGCCGCCGTGAAGGGTGAAGCCCGGACGGTTGACGCCGGCGGAATTCGTCGAGGTCGTCATCCATGCTGACCTTGACGAGGTTCGATGCAGTGATCTCGGTGTACAGGAGTTCATGGCGTTTGATCAGGAATTTTCGTCCCTCTCCGGGCACGCGCATCGAGGAGTGATTATAGATGACATCGCCCCAGCCGTAGTGGGCGATCAGCCGGTAAGTAGCGGCCAGATCGAGCCGGGCCTCCCATTCTTCGGGGGAAATGTCGGTCTGCTTGACCGTGGCGAGCTTAACACGCGGGTTCATGGGCGGTCTCCCTGTCGCTTTGGCAAAACCTAGCATGACCGGGCTGTCCACCGAATGGCCTTCCGACTGGCGCAAAAGAGGGAACTTATAAGGTTGCCGTCGGCGTGTGGCCGGACGACGCAAGTGCCGCCGGCCGCCAGTTTCGGGCCGGTCTCGCCCGGTGCTGCCATTTTTGCTTGCTGTTCTGGAACCCAGCAACTCTGGGTTCCGCCAAACTATCTACGGGCGCCGTCGAGGCCGTTCGTGTCTAGAATTTTTAGCACCGATTTTAACAATTTCGTTGCCATGTTCGAACGCTGAGCCCCGGCGTAATAAAGAAGTCGAAAGACTGGTCGTTTAGATTGCATGGGTGGTTGATCGAATTCGTAGCTGCCGATGAAGTTGCATCTCTTAGAGCTGCCAAAGCTAGTTGCCGAGCGCCGCAACTCGGCGATCCTTGGCCTTGTCATCATTGCCATGTTGTGGGGCGCCACCCTGCTGAAATTCTCGCAGGATGTAAGCTCCGACTTGAAGGACGCCGCGCGCACCAACCAGAGCTTCGCAATGGTGTTCGAGGAAAACGTCCTTCGCTCGATCGACGAACTCGACAACATGTTGTTTTACCTGCGCGGCAACATCGAGGCGCGAAAGGCGACGACCGATTACAACACGATCCTGCATGCGACGACGATGCCAAGCGACATTCTCGTCCAGGTGTCCATCATCGATGCCCACGGTATCATGCGGGCCTCGACCGCAGGGCCGCAGCCCGCTCCAGTCATGGATCTGAGTGATCGCGAGCACTTCAAGGCGCAGGTCAACAGCAGAGAAGATCGGTTGTTCATAAGCAAACCGTTGATCGGCCGTGTGAGCAAAAAATGGTCCGTCCAATTGTCGCGGCGTTTTCTCAATGCCGACGGCTCATTCGGTGGCGCAGTAGTAGCGTCGCTCGACCCGGAGCATTTCACAACCTTCTATGACAAGGTCGATCTGGCTTCCTCAGGCTCCATCGCATTGATCGGCGCCGACGGTGTGGTCCGTTCCGCCGGCGGCCAGTCCAGTGATCTCAGGATGGGCCAGGATATTTCCGGTTCGGATTTGTTCGGCCGCATGCAGACCCGCCTTAACGGCGAGTTCGAAATCCATGATCGTCTGACCGGACAAACACGTCTTGTCGCTTTGCGTAAAGTGAAGGGTCAGCCACTCTGGGTGAGCGTGAGTCTCGATAAAAGCGAGGTCCTAGCTGGCTCATATGCCGATCTGCGGGTGGATATCATTGCCGCGCTGTTCTTAACGCTTGTCATCCTTGCCGCGATGGAACGGATCTTCCGCACTGAGGCCGGCGTCTGGCACAAGTCCAAGGAGCTCGAGCAGGCGCTTGAGGCTATGGCACGGATTGCTTCCGAAGATTCGCTGACTGGCCTATTGAATCGCCGCGGTTTCCGCTCGGCGCTGACGGAACTCCAGGAGCAGTGCCGCAACGAGCCCCAGGACGGAATCGAATACGCGCTGCTGTTTCTCGACCTCGATCGCTTCAAGATCATCAACGATACGCTGGGACATCGGATCGGCGACTTGCTGCTGCAGGAGACGGCGCAGCGGCTGCGGGCCTCGCTGCGGTCGACCGACGTGATGGCGCGGCTCGGTGGCGACGAGTTCGCCGTGATTGCGCGATACGTGAAAACCAAGGCGGCGCTCGACGATCTCGCGCAATGTCTGATCAAGGCCATCCGTGAGCCGTTCGAGCTCGGCGGCTATCGCGTCCGCACCACCATCAGCATCGGCGTTGCTGTCAGTCCGGTTGACGGTGAGAGTCCCGACGACTTAATCGTCGCCGCGGATCTTGCGCTCTATGCCGCCAAAGAGCGCAATCGCGATGGTTATCAGTTCTACGATGGTGCTATGAGCAAGGAGTTGACAGATCGGCGGCAGATTGAAGTCGACCTGCGCGAGGCGATTGAGCATAATGAGCTTGAGCTTCGCTATCAACCGATCGTCAGTTTGCACGACGGCAAGGTGACCGGCTTCGAGGCGCTCGCACGATGGAACCACCGGACCAAAGGTTTCATCCCGCCGTCCGCCTTTATTCCGGTCGCGGAAGACACCGGGATGATGGCACAGCTCGGCGAGTGGGCGCTGAGTGAAGCTTGCGGCAAGCTCGCCCAACTGCCGGACCATTTGAGCCTTGCGGTCAACCTCTCACCGGTGCAGTTCACGGCGCCCGATCTGGTCGAGAGCGTGCAGCGCGCACTGGTCGCAAGCGGACTGGCCCCACACCGGCTTGAACTCGAGATTACCGAGCGGCTGCTCTTGGAAAACAACGAGGAGATCATTTCGGTGCTGCGGCGGCTGCGGCAGCTTGGCGTCCGCATCGCGCTTGATGATTTCGGCACCGGTTACTCCGCCCTGAGCTATTTGCGCAAGTTCCCGCTGGACAGGATCAAGATCGACCGTAGCTTCGTTACCGACATTGCCACTAGAAGCGATCAGGTCGCAATCATCCAAGCGGTGCTCAACATCGCTCGCGCGCTCGGCATGATGGTGACGGCCGAGGGTGTGGAAACCGCAATTCAGAAGGATTTCCTCACCGCGCTCGGGTGCGACAGCGCGCAAGGTTATCTGTTTGGCAAACCGGTTCCCTTCGAGGTCATTGCCGAGATGGTCGCCCAGGAGGCGGCACGGAACGTTATGGCTGCCTAAGCGCCCCACGCTTCTCTCCGGTACAATTCGAGATCGATCGATCGCGCTTTAGGCGCTGCGCGCGACTGCGGCCTCGGCGATTTTCATCACCGCCGGCGGCGCCGTCGCGCGATGGGCTTCCAGATAGAGCAGGAACAATCCCGAAGTGACAACGATGCCTGATCCGATCAAGAGGCTGATGGTCGGCACGTCGCTCCAGACGAAGAAACCGATGAACATCGTCCACACCAGTACAAAATAATAGAACGGCGACACCGCCGTGGCCGGTGCCGCATGCAGCGCCTTGGTCCAAAGATATTGTGCCGCGGCGTTGACGATGCCGCTTGAAATCAAGAGTCCGGCGTGCTGCGGCGTCGGCCAGCGAAAGCCGAAGACCAGCAGAAAGGAGTGCATGACGGCGAGGCAGACCATCTGCCACATCAATAACGTGTTGGCGGATTCGGTCTTGCTCATCCCGCGCACCGCGACGATAACGCTGCCGTACATGACGGCATTGGCGAGCGCGAACAGGGCGCCGAGTTGGATCGAAATCGGCGCCCGGCCTGACGACGATGAGGACGCCGACAAAGCCGGCGAGCAGCGTGCTCCAGCGTGCCACCCCAGCGCGCTCCTTGAGGCACAGGACGGAAATCAAGCCGGAGAACAATGGCGCCGAGAAGTTGATCGCCACGGCGCCGGCGAGCGGCATCAGGCTGAAGGCGATCACCGTAAAGGTCTGCGAGACCGCTTGCGACAGGCCCCGGGCGAGATGAGCGCGCACTCGCCTAGTGGCAAAAACTGACAATCCAGTTGCCGGCAGGACGAAGGCCGAGCACACGATGCATGAGGTCAGCGAACGGAAGAACATAACCTCGCCGACCGGATAGATCGCGACCACCCATTTGCTTAGAGCGTTCGATACCGCGAACATGACTGTGGCGCCGATCATGAACAGGATGCCGCGGACAACGTGATTTTGCCGCGCCGCACCTGGGATTTCGATCGCAATGCGCTCGGCCGCTGACATGCTCTATCCGCTTCCTTGCCTCAGGCAGCGGCGTCGCAAACGCCGCTGATCAGATTGCATTCGCACAGCCGTGCCGTGATGGCGGCAGGCGGTGGTGACAGGCGAACGATCTTGTCGTCGATGCCGTCAAGCGCGGCGAATAGCTCGCGGCGTGCCGCTGTTGCCTGTTCGAGCGTCACAGCGGTGAACGAAATCTTCGATCCGACCGGCAGCCGGCCGACGGCCGGCAAATCGGCCGATATCACGGTCGCGATCTTGGGGTAGCCGCCGGTCGTCTGGTGATCCGCGAGAAGGATCAGCGGCTGACCAGTGCCCGGCACCTGGATCGCTCCGGTAGAGATGGCATCGGAGACGATATTGAAGCCGTCGAGGTGGCGAAGCGGCGGTCCGTCGAGCCGCATCCCCATGCGGTTCGATCCGGCGCTTACGACGTATTCGCTGCTGCAGAAGCGCTCAATCTCGTCGGCGGAAAAGCGGTCGTTCTGCGGCCCCAGCACGACCCGCAGCCGACGCGGCGGGGTGAGGTCGAGGCCGTTAAGCCGGCACTCGTCACGCTCGGTCGCCCTTATCCGGTTCAGCGGCAGCACGTCACCTTCGCGCAACGGCCGGCCGTGCCAGCCGCCGATGCGGCCGCGACTATCGGTGGCGACGCTGCCCAATACTGGTTCGATTGCGAAACCACCCTCCACCGCAATGTACAGGGTCGCGCCGCGTCTGATCGAACCGACGCGCGCAATCTGGCCGCGCCGCATTCGCACACTGCGCATGAGGTCGATCGTCTCGCCGTGTTCGGCGTCCGCGCTATCCAGAATTTCAATCGCTGCGTCGGCGCCTGCGAAGGCCAACCGCGCGTCATCGGCGTTGATGGCGAAGCTTGGTCCGCAATAAATCGCTTCCAGCGCGCCGGTATGGCTCGGATTGCCGGCGAGTCTGTTGGCCGCGCGAAACGCTACCGGATCAAGCACGCCGCCAACGGAGACACCCATCCGCTGGAAGCCATGGCGACCGAGGTCCTGGACGGTCGTCGAAAGTCCCGGCTTGATGATACGGAGCGTGGGGGTCATGCGACCGCTCCAGCGGATTGGCTGACCGGCTCAACTCGCAACACTCCTTCGGCTGCCCGTGTCTTCAGCGTGTCATATTCACGCGTCGAGACCGGAACGAACGTCACCTTGTCGGCGGGGGCCAGGAGGGCGGCGGCCCGCGCCAGGTCCCACAGCGGGATCGGACATCGACCGATGACATGCCAACCGCACGGCGTCTCGAGCGGAAAAACACACGACATTCTTCCCGCGATCGCCAGCGAGCCCGCCGGAATGCTGGTGCGTGGGTTTGCCAGTCGCTCAAGCTCGAGTTCCGCCGTGACTTCGCCCATATAGGCCTGGCCGGGCAGAAACCCGAGCATGTAAACGTGGTAAGCCGCGCCGCTGTGCCGTTCCACGACCTGTTGTGCGGTGAGTGAAGTTCGCCGCGCGACTTCCTCCAGGTCGATAGCGAATTGCCGATCGTAACAAACCGGCAGACGCCAGTTGCGTCCGACCGCCCCACCCGCGCAAATCGTCCGCACGCGCCCATCGATCCGCGCCGCCAGGGTCGCGGGAGAAACAACCAGCGGTTCGTAGTGAAAATCATCAGCGAGCGGAAGGTGGGAACGGTTTCGATCACTCCCGCGATCCGCTCATCGTCCAGCGCTTGCGCCAGCGACAGCACCGCCGCACTCAACGTGCGATCGATGCGGTCGCCGAATTCGACGACGAGCGCCGTATCTCCCGCGGGAAGCAGCCTGTAATCGAGCATGCGATGGTACCCGAACGGAGTTCGAGCAAATCCGCCAACTAGAGGGAATTCGGTAAATTCGCCGCCGGATCGGCTCCAGGCTGGGCAGCTTTCGTTTCGGCCGGCAGGAACCACGGTTTCACCGCCATGCCGCGGCGCAGCGAGTACATGTAGAAGATCGGTAATTGCCGCGGGAACAGGCCGCGCAGCTCGCTGCCATTGAAGGTCACGAAGATCGCGCCCGGGAACGCCCGCTCAACGACACGCTGCTCGATTAAGTTCATCCGCAGATAGCGCAGCGCGCCTTCCTCCACGGTACCGCCGCCGTTGTACCATTTCTCCGCGCTAGCCATGAGCTTGCCCAGCATCTCTGCTGACACAGCCTCATCAAGCGGCGCCGCAGCGGCGAGGTTGCCCGCCGCTCTGACGAGGTCACCAAGCCAGCACGTCGTAAAACCGCGCTGGCCGGCGATGGCTGTGACGTCATCGAAATATTGCCGAATATACGCGCGGGAGTGTCCGTTCAGCTCGGCATGCGTATCGGTCAGGATCAATTTGATCGCCGCGCCGGGCGCGTAGGCATTCTTGATCCGCGCCGTAAGCGCGGCAAGGAATTCGAGACATTGGATTTCGTAGACACCAGTGTCGTGCCGCGGTCCCTTACCCCAATACAAAACGAAGGGTATTGCCGCTTGCGCGGCGATGGCGTCTGCGATGATCCGCAGCATCAATTGTGGATCGGAGGGCTGCTCGCGTTTGAATGCCCAGGTATTGAACGCGCGCAGGATTTTCTCCGCCTGCGGCTGGAGGCCGGTATTGGCGGCGTGGCGCTCTTTGGATGTCTTCCCCGTCGGCGGTGCGAGTTTTTCCTCGCGCACCAGGGATGGACCGGGGCTAGCTTCGATGGTGTGGAGTTCGAACTCAGACGCAAACGCAACCGTCGCCAGGTTACTGGCGGCACACGACGCTACATTCGACATGGGCCTCACACTCACTTACCGCATTTACGATTGATTAATAATGATTAAGAGCCTCTTAACAGTCAATTTTAATGCTTAAGAAAGGTTAACAAGTTGGAACTAAAAAATTTCATTGGTTGAAATGGCTACGTCTTAGAACCTTCACATCAAATCTCGCGCTTGAGCGCAGGGAACTTTCACAACCGGAGCTGCCACGTTGCGGCGCACGAAGTTGTATTTGCGGCTGGCTCTTTGTCGCCGGCGAATGCAAAGCGACGAGGTAGCCAATTTCTGTTTCGGCGCACGCGTCTCGCTGACGGCGTGCCGCATATGTGCTCGACCGGCGCGATGTGTTTTCTTGAGTCCGTTTTCTCGCCTCGTTTTGTTTGCCGGCCTTTGTCGCCGCGCCGATGGCGGTATCGCAAATCGGGCGTCGAGTTAGCGAGGGCTGGCGAAAGTGCGCGTGGCAAAATTTCGTCGTGTTGGGGCATCGCGCGCCCAGGATGCAAGCTAGGCCGCTTGTCGCAGCAGGACGTGCCCGAATGTTGCGAGTGTATTTGGGCGTGGGGATGGGGCACAGCGAGCGTTGTTCCGCCGCGATCGCGACCCCATATTTGTGGGCATGGGCTGCCCTCTGGCAATCTCGCGTCCGTAAGGGCAAACTCCGCCTGTGGAGACCTCCCGGATGGCGCTGCGCGACGTCAAACTCGACGATAAATACGACCTCGGCCAGCGCCGCGTCTTCGTCACCGGCTTCCAGGCGCTGGTGCGGCTCTGCCTGATGCAGAAGGAGCGCGACCGGCGCAACGGCCTCAACACGGCGGGCTTCGTCACCGGCTATCGCGGCTCGCCGCTCGGCGGCCTCGACCGCCAGTTCCAGCGCGCCCATCAATTCCTTGAGAAGAGCGACATCCGCTTCCAGGCCGGCATCAACGAGGATCTCGCCGCGACCGCGGTGTGGGGCTCGCAGCAGGCCGAGCTGCGCGGCGAAGGCAAGTTCGACGGCGTCTTCGGCATGTGGTACGGCAAGGGCCCGGGCGTCGACCGCACCGGCGACGTGTTCCGCCACGCCAATTTCGCCGGCTCCGCCAAGCACGGCGGCGTGCTGGCGCTGATGGGCGACGACCACACCGCCGAATCCTCCACCACCGCGCACCAGTCCGAATTCCACTTCATCGACGTGATGATCCCGATCCTGAACCCCGCCGGCGTGCAGGAGATCCTCGATTACGGGCTCTACGGCTGGGCGATGTCGCGCTTCACCGGCGCCTGGGTCGCGCTCAAGACGATGCACGAGACGATCGAATTCGACCGCCGCGATCGACGGCAGCCTCGATCGCATCAACATCGTCATCCCGACCGATTTCGCGCATGCCGCCGGGCGGCCTCAACATCCGCCTCAACGATCCGATCCTGGCGCAGGAAGCGCGGCTGCACGATTACAAGCGCGACGCCATGCTCGCCTTCGTGCGCGCCAACAAGCTCAACCGCATCATCACTTCGGGCGGGCGCGACCCGAAGATCGGCATCATCACCACCGGCAAGAGCTATCTCGACGTGCGCCAGGCGCTCGACGAGCTCGGCATCGACGAGGTCAAGTGCAACGAGCTCGGCATCCGGCTCTACAAGGTCGGCTGCGCCTGGCCGCTGAGCCGGCGCGAGCTCGCAGGAATTCGCGCGACGGCCTCGATCTCATCATCGTGGTCGAGGAGAAGCGCTCGCTGATCGAAGTGCAGGTGCGCGAGGAGCTTTACGGCACCGCCAACCAGCCGATCTGCATCGGCAAGAAGGACGAGCAGGGCAACTGGCTGTTCCCGGTCAAGGGCGCGCTCGATCCCAACGACGTCGCGATCTGCATCGGCGAGCGGCTGCTCAACTATCACCGCAACGACGAGATCATCGGGCGCGTCGCGCGGCTCAAGGAGTTCCAGCGCATCGCCGCGGAGACCAAGGACGTCGCCCAGCGCATTCCGTATTTCTGCTCCGGCTGTCCGCACAACACCTCGACCGTCGTGCCGGAAGGCATGCGCGCCTATGCCGGCATCGGCTGCCATTACATGGCGCAGTGGATGGACCGCTCGACGCTCGGCTACACCCAGATGGGCGGCGAGGGCGCCAACTGGATCGGCGAAGCGCCGTTCTCGAACCGCGATCACGTTTTCCAGAATCTCGGCGACGGCACCTACAACCATTCCGGCTACATGGCGATCCGCGCCGCGATCGCCTCCAACACCAACATCACCTACAAGATCCTGTTCAACGACGCCGTGGCGATGACCGGCGGCCAGGCCAATGACGGCGGGCTCACCGTGCCGCAGATCGCGCGCCAGGTCGCCGCCGAAGGCGCCAAGCGCGTCGTCGTCGTCACCGACGAGCCGGACAAATATCCGCGCGACACTGCGTGGCCGACCGGCCTCACCATCCATCATCGCGACGATCTCATCGCGGTGCAGAAGGAGCTTGCGGCAATTCCCGGCGTCACGGTGCTGATCTACGACCAGACCTGCGCCGCGGAGAAGCGCCGCCGCCGCAAGCGCGGCACGTTTCCCGATCCCGACAAGCGCGTCATCATCAACGAACTCGTCTGCGAGGGCTGCGGCGATTGCGGCGTGAAGTCGAACTGCGTCTCGGTGCAGCCGCTCGAGACCGAGTGGGGCCGCAAGCGCACCATCGACCAGTCGAGCTGCAACAAGGACTTTTCCTGCGTCAACGGCTTCTGCCCGTCCTTCGTCACCGTGCACGGCGCGCAAGTCTGAAGAAAGGGCACGGGCGTCGCCGCCGGATCACGATCTGCCGTCGCTGCCGGAGCCGAAGCTGCCGGCGCATCGGCCAGACCTACAACATCATCGTCACCGGCGTCGGCGGCACCGGCATCGTCACCATCGGCGGCATCCTCGGCATGGCGGCGCATCTCGAAGGCAGGGGCGTCGGCGTGCTCGACATGGCGGGCCTCGCGCAGAAGGGCGGCGCGGTGTTCAGCCACATCCGCATCGCCGAGACGCCGGACGGACATCCACGCCATCCGCGTCGCGGCCGGCGGCGCCGATCTCGTGCTCGGCGGCGACATCGTCGTCGCCGGCACCCGCAAGGTGCTGGCCGCGGTCAAGCACGGCGCCACCGGGATGGTCGTCAACACCGCCGAATTCCTGCCCGGCGAATTCACCCGCAACGCCGACTTCTCGCTGCCGACCGAGCGGCTCAAGCGCACCATCGTCGCCGATGCCGGCGACGACAAAACGCATTTCGTCGATGCCAACGCGCATCGCCAACGCGCTGTTCGGCCAGTCGATCGGCGCCAACATGTTCATGCTCGGCTACGCCTATCAGCTCGGCGCCATGCCGCTGTCGGCGGCCGCGATCGAGCAGGCGATCGAGCTCAACGGCGAGGCGGTCGCCATGAACCTGGCCGCCTTCCATTGGGGCCGCCGCGCCGCGATCGACCGCGCCGGCGTCGAGGCGCTGGCCAAGCCGGCGGCGGCGTCGCGAGAGCGACGCGCGAGCGTCTGTCGGAGAGCTTCGAGGAGACGCGTCGAGCGGCGCGTCGAATTCCTCACCGCCTATCAGAACGCCGCCTATGCGCGCGCGCTATCGCGCGCTGGTCGACAAGGTCAAGGCGGCCGAAGCCGCGCGCGCGCCGGGCAAATGCGGGCTCGCCGAGGCGGTGGCGCGCTATCTGTTCAAGCTGATGGCCTACAAGGACGAGTACGAGGTGGCGCGGCTCTACACCGACGGCCCTTCCTCAAGCAGGTCGAGAACGAGTTCGACGGCGACAATCTGCGCTTCGAGTTCCATCTGGCGCCGCCGCTGCTGGCGCGCCGCGACAAGGACGACCGGCCTGCCGCGCAAGATGAGCTTCGGGCCGTGGATGATGCGGCGTTCCGCGCTGCTGGCGAAGTTCAAGTTCCTGCGCGGCACGCCGTTCGATCCGTTCGGCCGCACGCATCGAACGCCGCACCGAGCGCAAGCTGATCGCCGACTACGAGGCGATGCTCGACGAGGTGCTGCCGCGGCTGACGCCCGACAATCATCACCTCGCCGTCGGGCTTGCCGCGATCCCGGAAAAAATCCGCGGCTTCGGCCACGTCAAGCAGCGTCATCTCGCCGCCGCCAAGGCCGACGAGGCGGCGCTGCTCGAGCAGTTCCGCGCCGGCGCGCCGGCGCTGCTCAAGGCGGCGGAGTAAGCTTTACCGCATGCCGGACGCGGTCTGCGCCGGATGCTTGAGAAACGCCAGTAGCAGTTCGGCCGTTTTCTCCGGCTGCTCCTGCTGCACCCAATGTCCGGCGCCTTCGACCAGATGAAAGCCGACCATTTGGGTGCAGGCGCTCGTTCGCATGCTCTCGGCCGCGCCCGGCGTCTGATAGGCGCCCCAATCGCTTTTGCCGGCGATATAGAGCGATGGCACATCGATGGTGCGGCCCGAAAAAGTCTGCATTTCGGCCGATGCTTTTCGGGTCGGTGCCGCGGCGCACGCGATAGCCTTGCAGCGCGCCGGTGAATTCGGTCCGCCGATATTCCGTCACATAGACGTCGACTTCGGCTTCGGTCAGCCATTTGCAGTGGGCGATTTCGTCCGGCGAGGGCATGAAAGGCGCGACGTTCGCCGCCATGCCTTTGTCGGCTTCCATCACGTAATAGTTCGGCATCTTGCGCCATCTCTTCGGCGGTGCGCGCCTTGAGCGGATGCGGCTTATTGTTCGCCCAGTCGGCGCTCTTGTAGTGGTAATAGGCGCGGAAGAAGGCGTGCAAACCCTGCGGCGCGTGCAGCATGTCGTCATTGGCGCCGCGGCGTGCGCTGATAGTTCTGATAATATTTCCGCGGCGGGTCGAGCTTCGCGAGCTCCGCATCGAGTTCGTCGTCGGTCATCGGGCGGGGCGGCGCGCGCCGCGCCGTTCGCGGTGTCGAACGGCAAGCTCGGCGCGCCGTCAAACGGTGAGCTCATGATCGCCACCGAGCGGAAAATGTCGGGGCGGATCAGCGCGCCCATGCCGCTACCGGCGCGCCCGCGTCGTGCCCGACGACGCATGCGACATCGCGATAGCCGAGCGCGAAGACCAGCGCCGTGGCGTCGCGGACCATATTGAGCATGCGAAACGGATCGGGATCGGCGTCGTAGGAATCGTCCCAGCCGGTGGTGCGGCCATAGCCGCGCTGGTCGGGCGCGATGACGTGATAGCCGGCCGAGCGCCAGCGGCAGCATCACCTTGCGCCAGCTGTAGGCGAGCTCCGGAAAGCCATGCAGCAGCAAGCACGGCAGGGCGGCCGGGGGTTTCGTATCCGGCTTCCAGGATATGCGCGGTCAGGCCGTTGACGTCGGCGATCACGCGCGAGCGGATGCCCGCCGGAAGCGTGCCGTTGCCATAGGGCGGCGGTCCGGATTCGTCTGGCATGAAATGGCCTCTTCCTTCATCTGGCATGAGGCTCCATGATAAGCCGCCGAGCCGCAGCGGAGAAGCAAATGAGTTCCTTGACCCTTGACCTTGGACGCTTCGTTGCCGCTCTCGCTTTGCCGCAGATTCCCGCCGAAGGCCAACAAATCGCCTGTACCGGCATCGCCGACTGTTTCGGCGTGTTGATCGCCGGCGCCCGCGATCCGGAGATCGCGCTGGTGGATCGTGAGCTTGGATCGGCAGCGGCGGCGCGCCGGTCTCGCTCATTCCTTCCGGCGCGCGGCGCGCGGTCGAAGCGGCGGCGCTGGTCAACGGCGTTGCCGCGCATGTACTCGATTACGACGACGTGTCGCTCGACGGCCATCCGAGCGCCGTGCTGGTGCCGGCGATCCTCGCCCAGGGCGAGGCGAGCGGCTCGAGCGGCGCCGAAATGCTGACGGCCTATATCGCGGGCTTCGAGGTGTGGGCTGAGCTTCTGACGCGCGAGCCGATGCCGCTGCATCGCAAGGGCTGGCACCCGAAGTGCGGTGCTCGGCACCGTCGCGGCAGCCGCGGCTTGCGCTAAATTGCGCGGCCTCGACGCCAAGGGCACGGCGACGGCGATCGCTATCGCCGCTTCGATGTCTTCCGGCCTTGTCGCCAATTTCGGCACCATGACCAAGTCGTTTCAAGTCGGCCGTGCCGCGCAGTCGGGTGTGATTGCCGCGCGGCTGGCGCAAGCGGGGCTGACGGCTTCACTCGACGCGCTGGAGCATCCTGCCGGTCTCTTGAACGCTCTGTCGGTTGAGGGCACCGCCGCGCTCGATCTTCCGTTTCGCGCGGCGCAAAAGGAATGGCACATTGTCAGCCACGGACTGAATATCAAGCGCTATCCAATCTGCTACGCCACCCACCGCTCGATCGATGCCGCGCTCGATTTGGTGGCGCGCCACGATTTGACGCCCGACACGGTCGAGCGCATCCGCGTCTCGACCGGCAAGACGCAAATGCTGATGCTGCGCAACAGCCGCTCCGCAAACCGGACTCGAAGCGAAGTTCTCAATGCAGTTCGCCATGGCTGCTGCGCTCGTTGCCGCGCACTGTCGGGATTGCGTGAATTGACCGACGACTTCGTGCGCCGTCCCGACGTGCAGGCTATCTTCCCGCGCGTCGTTCTTGACGGCACCGACGTGACTAAGCAAGGCTCCAATTTCGCGCCCTTCGATGCCGTCGAGATCACGACGGTGGCCGGCGAGACGCTCAAAAGCGAACCGGTCGAATATGCCAAAGGCAGCCACGAGCGCCCGTTGTCGCGCGAGGAGCTATGGAACAAATTCGCCGACTGCCTCGGCACGGAGTTTCCTGACGCCAAAAAAACGCGCGCCTTCGAAAATCTGATGATGTTCGATCGGCTTAACGGCGCCAGCGCTCTCGCGTTGCAAAGCGTCTAGTTCCGCGCTGCAAACCGCCTGTTGCGCGCTCGCGCCCTACGGCGCGACTGTGGTAAATTGACAATATGACTGACTCACCACCCGACATAACGGCCACTACCGAGACCGCCAGCCAAGCGGCGGTTGCCGAAGCCCCGCGAATCGCCGAAACAGCCTCGGCGATTGAACCCGCCCCGGCGTCGGCGCCAGCGGGCGAAGGCGCCAATGCTCCAGTGTCCGTGGCCGACGTTCATACCGGGGGGGCCGCGGTCCTCGCTGCCACGGCGGCCTCCGCGCAGTCGCCGACCGGTATCGGCGTTCTACTCGTCAATCTCGGCACCCCCGATGCCGCCACGCCGGCGGCGATCCGACGCTATCTCAAGCAGTTTTTGACCGACCGCCGTGTCATCGAAAAGAACTCGCTCCTGTGGAAGCTCGTGCTCAACGGCGTCATCCTGCCCATACGGTCGCGACGCAAAGTGCGCGACTACCAGAAGATTTGGAACCGCGAGAAGAACGAATCGCCGATCAAGACCATTACCCGCTCTCAGGCCGAGAAGCTCGCCGGCATTCTCGAACCGCTCGGCAAGCACGTGATGGTCGATTGGGCCATGCGCTATGCATCGCCCTCGATCGCCTCGCGTCTCGAAGTTTTGGCGACCTGGGGCTGCGAGCGCATTCTGGTCATGCCGCTCTATCCGCAATATTCCGCGGCGACGACGGCGACGGTCTGCGATGAGGTCTACCGCTACCTGATGACGCTTCGGCGTCAGCCGGCGGTACGCATTCTGCCGCCTTACTATGACGATGCGTATTACATCGAGGTGCTGGCGTCCTCGCTCAAGGCTGAGATCAAGGAATCTGCCGTTTACGCCTGACGTTATCGTCGCCTCCTATCACGGCATGCCAAAGGATTACGTGCAGAAGGGCGATCCTTACGAAAGCCAATGCGCGCGCACCACGCAATTGCTGCGGGCGCAGCTCAACCTCGACGAAACCAAGTTGATCATGACGTTCCAATCGCGGTTCGGCCGCGCCAAGTGGCTCGAGCCCTATACGATCA
The DNA here is from genome assembly GCA_963790495.1 of uncultured Alphaproteobacteria bacterium. Classification (GTDB taxonomy): domain Bacteria; phylum Pseudomonadota; class Alphaproteobacteria; order Rhizobiales; family Xanthobacteraceae; genus BOG-931. The sequence continues at coordinate 1,168,603 of CAWBOW010000005.1, forward strand.
ACACGGTCGAGGCGCTTGCCAAAAAGGGCGTCAAGAACCTGGTCGTGGTGACACCGGGCTTTTCCGCCGATTGCCTGGAGACGCTGGAAGAGATCGCGGTCGAAAACGCGCGCGCGTTCAAACGTGCCGGCGGTGAGAATTTCGCGGCCATTCCCTGCCTCAACGACAGCGAGGCCGGCATGCTGATGGTCTGGCAACTGGCGATGCGCGAACTCAAAGGCTGGGTGTGACCCGCGCATGATCTTTTGCCGAACGCCGGTAATGTCCACTGTCCGGGACCATCCGTGATGCAAGACGGCTCGCTGGTGTCGTGGGTCTGGTTCGTGCTCGCAATTGCCTTGTTCGCGATCGAAGCGTGGCGGCCGGGGCGTTTCGCGCTCTGGCTTGGTTTTGCGGCCGTGCTCGTCGGCATCGTCGCCTCAGTGGCGCGGTGGCCGTGGCCGGCGGAGGTCGCCGGCTTCATCGTCTCGTCGGCAGCCTTCGTTCCGCTTTGGCGCCGTTATGAACGCAAAGCGTAGGTCTCTCCTTTCGGCCGCTTCCGCGGTGGACGGATGGACTGGCTAAATCCCCGCCCAAAACTCCAATCAACCTCTTGTTAACCATATCCGTTTTAACTCCGTTAACCAGCGGTCTGCCGTCCGGCGGCCCGTGCCGGTCGCCGCGTGGCGCAGTGCTGCGAGGTGGCGCGGACAGGCCGCTTCGTGGCGAGGAGGTCGCAGGTGCCGCGCCGTTGCCGATTGCGAAGCGTCACCGGCCTGATCGGCTTGCGCGGAGTGGCTTTACTCTTGGCTTTTGTCGCGCTCGTGCCTGCGCGCGTGATTGCGCAGCAGATGCCGAACGATCCTTACGACGACCTGTTGCAGCCGTCGTCGCTGCCGGGCAATCCGACCAATCCACCGAGTTTCGTGCCGCCAGGCTCCGGCTCGGCCCTGCCGGGCAACCCGCCGACCGGTGCGTTCGCCGCTCCGGAGCCGGCGCCCTCGCGCATCGAGGCGACGCCGGTCTACGGCAGCCCGTCCGGGTTCGGCGCCGGCAATACCGGCTTTAATTCGGGTAATGTCCCGCCCAAGCAGCCTCAAGCCGCGAATCAGGGCAGTGCCTTAGCGCCGGTGCCGGAAACGACATTCGATGCGGTGTCGGCGCCGCCGCCGCAAGTCTCCTCAGTGCCTCCGCCTTTGCCGCAACCGCCGGCCGCGGTGGTTTATCCCGCCAAAGCCGCCGCGCGACCGGGGGCGGTTCTGCCGCCGTCTCCCGACCAGTTGCCCATCAGTAACCCACCGCCGGTCGTTTATCCGCAGTCGGCGGCGACCCGACCCGGCGCAACCGTGCCGATCCCGCCGCCGCAATATTTCCAAGGCTCTGCCAGCACGCCGCCGCCTGGAACGCCGCCACCGGCCGCTTTGCCGCTCGGCAGGGTGCCCAGTCCGACGTTGCCGATTGCCGCCGGCGACCCTTACGAGGCGCTCGGCATCGAGGCCGGCTCGTTTCTGATTCTGCCTGCCGTCGAACTGTCGGCCGGCTACAATACCAATCCGTCGGCCGCGCCCGGCGGGTCGGGGTCGTCCTATTTCGTCGTGGCGCCTGAACTGCATGTGCGCTCGAATTGGCCGACCAATTCGTTCACCGCCGATATCGTCGGCTCCTACACCGACTATCCGGATAACAGTTCCCAGCCGTCGCTAAATGCCCCTTATCTCAACGCCAAGGCCGACGGCACGCTCGACGTTACGCGCACGACGCAAATCCAGCTCGAAGCCCGCACTATCGTCTCGACCGACAACCCGGGCAGCCCGAACATTCAGTTTGGCCTCGCGACGCTGCCGGTCGACACCACGGTCGGCGGCACACTCGGCGCGGCGCACCAATTCGGGCGGCTCGATGTTTCGCTCAGGGGCACCTTCGACCGCTCGATGTATGCCAGCGGACAGTTGACCGATGGCGAGACGGCGAATTTCGATTACCGCAATTTCGACCAATACGCCGGGATTTTGCGTATCGGCTACGAAATCGATCCCGGTCTCAAGCCGTTCGTCGAGCTCGACGAGGACACCCGCGTGCATGATCTTTCGACCGATATCTTCGGCGAAGATCGCGACTCCGATGGCGCCAGCGCGAAATTCGGCGCCGATCTCAATCTATCGAACTCTCTCACCGGCGAGATTGCCGCCGGCTATATGAAGCGCGACTACCACGATCCCACTTTGCCGGATATCGCCGGCCCGACGCTCGACGGTGCGCTGATCTGGCAAGCAACCGCGCTGACCACGGCGAAGCTCACCGCCACCTCGATCGTGACCGAGTCCACCGTCCAGGGCGTATCGGGAGAGTTCAGCCGCAGTGTAACCGGTGAGGTCGACCATGCGCTGCGGACCTGGCTCATCGCCAATGCGCAGCTCGGCTATGAATACGACCAATATGTTGGCCTGGGCCGCAACGACAATCACTACTTCGCCGCGGCCGGGCTGACCTACAAGATGAATCGCGAGGTGCAGCTCAGGGGCGAAGTACGCCAGGACTGGCTTAATTCGAGCGTCAGCGGCGTTGCCTATACCGCGACCACGTTTCTTCTGACTATGCGATTGCAGAGGTGACGCAAAGGCGGCCCCAGCCGCCGTTATGCGCCGTTGAGGTCGCCGAGGATTTTCTTGATCTCGACGCGGAAGCCGGGCGCGATGTCCGGCCGTGCCAGCGCGTAGGACACGTTGGCGGCGAGGAAGCCGATTTTCGAGCCGCAGTCGAAGCTGCGGCCTTCGAACTGCAGGCCGTAAAACGGCTGCTGGCCCGCCAATTGGATCATGGCGTCGGTCAGTTGGATTTCACCCCCGGCACCGCGCTCCTGACTGGCCAAGAGGTCCAGGATCTCGGGCTGCAGAATATAGCGGCCGGTCAGGATGAGATTCGAGGGGGCGCGATCGACCGGCGGCTTTTCCACCATGCTGGTGATAGCGAACATCTTGCCTTTGCGCTCGCCGATGCCGACCACGCCATATTGATCGACACGATCATGCGGCACTTCCTCCACCGCGACGATGTTTGCCTTAGCTGGCAATTCGCGCGCGGCCTCCAGCATTTGCGCCAGGCAGCCCTGCTCGTGCTGCACAAGCACGTCGGGCAGTAGCAGCGCAAAGGGCTCGCGGCCGATCAATTCGCGCGCGCACCATACGGCATGGCCGAGCCCTAGCGGCTCCTGCTGGCGGGTGAAGCTGGTCGATCCCGGCACGGGCAAATCTTGGTTCAGGTAGTCGAGAACCTTGTGCTTTTGCCGCTCAAGCAGCGTCATTTCCAGTTCGAACTGTCGGTCGAAGTGATCTTCGATGACGGCCTTGTTGCGCCCGGTAACGAAGATGAAGTGCTCGATGCCAGCCTCACGCGCCTCGTCGACGACGTGCTGGATCAACGGCCGGTCGACAACCGGCAGCATTTCCTTCGGCATGGCTTTGGTCGCCGGCAAGAACCGGGTGCCGAGGCCGGCCACGGGGAACACGGCTTTGCGAATTGAGTTCATGCCATCAGTCGGGAAAAGGAGAGACGTACGCTTTGTTGCCCAAATGCTTGTCCAAACTGTGCCGCTCGGGCCTGCAACGTGGCATTAACACCGCCCCCGTAGTGATTCGGTACACATTATCAGGTGGTCGGATTGACGGCCACAGGTCGGGATCGTGACGCCATGGTTATCGTCAAAGTCCTGTTTCGTGCGGCGACGGCCGCCCTGCTGGCCGCGGCCTTGGCGAACGGCGCGTCGGCCCAACAGCCCGACAACTGGTTGACGCACCTGTTTCAACCGCCACAGTCGAACTCGGTTCCCAGTCCGAGCGGCGGTCAAGAATGGAGTGGGCAATCCGGCGCCTCGGGCAATCCGCTGATGACGGCTGACGCCATAAGAGCCGCGGCGGCCGATTTTTCCAATTGTATCGCGGGGCTCTGGCCCGACGCCGCGCGGCGCGGCATCACCCGCGCCAATTTCGAGCGCTTTACCGCGGGTCTGACTCCGGACCTGAGCATCATGGACAAGCTCGATGCGCAGCCTGAATTCAACAAGGCACCCTGGGACTATCTCGACCTCTTGGTCAACGACGACCGCATTGCGCGTGGCCGAGCGCTGCTTGCACAATATGCGCCGGCTTTTGCAGCGATGGAACGCGCTTTCGGCGTCGATCGCTACATCGTTGCCGCCATTTGGGGCGTCGAATTGAACTACGGCACGCAGGGCGGTGATCGGCCGGTGATCCGCTCGACTGCCACCTTGGCTTGCGTCGGCCGCCGCCGTGATTTTTTCCGGGGCGAATTTTTGGCCACATTGGAAATCCTGCAGCGCGGCGATGTGCCCCCCGATCGCCTGGTCGGCTCCTGGGCGGGCGCCTTCGGCCCGACGCAATTCATGCCGACCTCGTTCAACCGTTACGCCGTGGATTTCGACGGCGACGGCCATCGCGACGTCGTCGATTCGATACCAGACGTGATCGCGTCGACCGCGAACAATTTGAAGATTGACGGTTGGGTGAGCGGGCAGACCTGGGGCTATGAAGTGGTGTTACCGCAACGCTTCAATTATCTCTTCGCCGGCGGCGAGCGGCTCATGACGTTGCGGCAATGGCAGGACTTGGGTGTCCGGCGCGCCGACGGCCACGCTTTCCCACGCCCTTCCGATCGCGCGTTTCTACTGTTACCCGCCGGCGCCCGCGGACCGGCCTTTCTGATGCTGAAGAACTTCAGTGTCATCATGAAATATAATCCGGCAGAGGTCTATGCGCTCGCCATCGGTTATCTTGCCGATCGCATGCGCGGCGGCGAACCCTTCGTGCAGCCCTGGCCGCGTGACGAGCGCGTACTCACGCTCGACGAGCGCTATCAGATGCAACAGCTTTTGGCACAGCGCGGCTACAAGGTCGGCGATGCCGACGGCTTTATCGGTCCCCGGACCCGTCTCGCCATCCGCGATTTCCAGGCCTCGGTCGGCCAGATCCCTGACGGTTTCGCTTCGAGCGACCTACTGGACCGCCTGCAGCAGCGTTGATGGGGCGACCCTGAAGTTGACACGATCGCTGCACAGTCTCGCCGCCGGCCGCGGGCGGCAGTGTTTTTCGTGGCTTTGCGCTATAATGCTTTCGACGCTGGCCCTTCGGACCGGCGGTAGAACTCCGGCTAGGCGGCTGATGGCGACACCAGATTTCCGGTTCCGATGGCTGATAGGCGCCATGGCAATGGCCGCAGCAACCGCGGCGGTCGCCGTGCCGGCCACCGCGCAGGTCTATTATTGGAGCGATCGGCCGTCCGGTCAGGGCTATTACCAGCAGCCTCCCGGCTATTATCAGCGGCCGCAGCAGCGCGATTTCTTCCCGTTCCCGTTCTTCCGCAATCAACGCCGCGCGCCGGTGGTGGATTACTCCAAGGCGCCGCCGCCGCGCAAATTGGAAACGCCCCCGACGTCGACCGTCGTCGTGGTTGGCGACTCCATGGCGGACTGGCTCGGTTATGGACTCGACGAGATTTATGCCGACCAGCCCAATACCGGCGTGGTGCGCGATGTCCGGGCGACCGCGGGGCTCATTCGTTACGACGCGAGAAACGAGCAACTCGACTGGCCGGCCGTGATCAAGGATCAATTGGCGGCGGAAAAGCCGAAGGCCATCATCGTCATGCTCGGCCTCAACGATCGCTTGTCCATCCGCGACGGGGCGACGCCCGCCAAGAGCGCCGAACAGGCGGCCGAGACAAAACTATCGCCGGACAAAGCGGTCCAAGAAAAGGCCGCATCGGACAAAGCAGTGCAAGAAAAAGCGGGCCAGGACAGCGCGCCGCCGGACAAGACAAGCCAGGAAAAGGAAAGCAAAGAAAAGGCCGTAGCCGCCTCGGCATCGCCACCGGCGGCCGACAGCAAAGCCGACCATCCGGTCCCGGGCCACTCTTACGAATTCCACACCGATCTTTGGGCTGATCTTTACGTCAAGCGCATCGACGACATGATAGCGGCGCTCAAGACCAAGGGCGTGCCGGTCTTATGGGTGGGTTTACCGGCGTTGCGCGGACCGAAATCAACGAGCGACATGGCCTATCTCGACGAACTCTACCGCGAGCGCGCCGAGCGGGCCGGCATCGTCTATATCGACATCTGGGACGGCTTCATCGACGATCAGGGGCGCTATGCGGTCGATGGCCCTGACTACGAAGGCCAGATCCGGCGCCTGCGAACCGCGGACGGCGTGCACTTCACCAAGGCCGGCGCGGAGAAGCTGGCGAGCTATGTCGATCAGGAATTGCGCCGCGTTTTGTCGAACCGCGCGGCGCCGATTGCGCTGCCGGAGCAGGCCGCGCCGGCCAACAAACCCGGCTCGGCGCGGCCCGATGTCGGCCCGGTGCTGCCGCTGACGGTTTCCAGCACCGATGGCGGCGGCGGGCTTGCCGGCGGCGGCAACCGTGCGCCACCGCTTGCCTCCGATCCCTTGGCGCAAAAAGCGCTCGACCGCGGCGCTCCAGTCGCCGCAGTAGCCGGTCGCGCCGATGATTTTTCCTGGCCGCGACCTGCAGCACCCATCGATACCGCGCCGCAGCCGGTGTCGCTGACGCCCGCCGAGCCGCAGAAAAAGGGCGCCCCCGCAAGCGGCAAGGTCAAGCAGCCGGTCGACACCAAGAAGGACGCAAAGAAGAAGCCGGGAAAAGAGACCGATGCCGAGCCGATCCATTCGCCACATGCCGCGCTCGATGGCGCGCGGCGGCCGCCGAAGGACGTCGAAGGCGGGTTCTGACGGGACAATCCGCTTCCACGAGTGGAAGAGGATGAAGAGATTTCACCGCGGCAACAGCGTCGCACCCATCAGATATTTGTCGACCGCGTGCGCGGCTTGGCGGCCCTCGCGGATTGCCCAGACCACGAGCGACTGGCCGCGGCGTATATCGCCGGCGGCAAAGACCTTATCCAGCGAGGTGCGGTAATCCTCGGTCGAGGCGGAGACGTTGCCACGGCGATCGAGCGCGACGTCGAGGCTTTCGACCAGGCCTTCATGAACCGGATGGACGAAACCCATCGCCAGCAGCACGAGATCGGCGGCGAGCTCGAATTCCGAGCCGGGAATGGCCTTCATCTTGCTGTCAACATGCACGCAGTGGAGTTTCCTCACCGCGCCATTCGCGCCGGAGAATTTGGTCGTCATTACCGCAAAATCACGCTTGGCTCCTTCTTCGTGGCTCGACGACGTGCGCATCTTGAGCGGCCAGTTCGGCCAGGTCAGCGGCTTGTTCTCGTGTTGCGGCGGCTGCGGCATGACCTCAAGATTGGTCACCGACAGGGCGCCTTGCCGAATCGAGGTGCCGATGCAGTCCGAGCCGGTATCGCCGCCACCGATGACGATGACGTGCTTGCCGTTGGCAACGATCGGTTCGCCGGGCGCGGCTTTCTCGCCGGAGATGCGGCGGTTCTGCTGTGGCAGGAAATCCATGGCGAAATGAATGCCGTTGAGCTCGCGGCCCGGCACCGGCAGATCGCGCGGCGCTTCTGCGCCGCCGGTGAGCACCACGGCGTCATGCTCGGCGAGCAATTTTTCGGCCGGCAGATTGACACCGACATGGGCGCCGTAATGAAACACAACGCCTTCGGCCTGCATCTGCGCGACGCGGCGGTCGACGTGAATTTTCTCCATCTTGAAGTCGGGAATGCCGTAGCGCAGGAGGCCGCCGGCTTTGGCCCAGCGCTCGTACACATGCACGGCATGGCCTGCGCGCGCCAATTGCTGCGCGCAGGCCAGTCCTGCGGGGCCCGAACCGACGATCGCGACCGTCTTGCCGGTGCGCTCCCTCGGCGGCTCGGGTTTGAGCCCGGCCGCAATGGCGCGGTCGGCGATGGCGCATTCGATCGATTTGATGGTGACCGGATTCTCGTCGATGTTGAGCGTGCACGAGGCCTCGCACGGCGCCGGGCACACCCGTCCGGTGACCTCCGGAAAATTATTGGTCGAATGCAGGTTGCGCGCCGCCTGGTCCCAATCGCCGGTGTAGACGAGGTCGTTCCAGTCCGGGATTTGATTGTTGACCGGGCAGCCGGGCGTGCCCGGGTAGACCGATCCGGTGCCCATGCAATACGGCACGCCGCAATTCATGCAGCGCGCGGCCTGGGCGGTGTAATCCTTCTCCGGCAATGGCAGCACGAATTCGCGCCAATGCCGAATGCGCTCGGCCACCGGCTGATAACGACGATCCTCGCGTTCGAATTCGAGAAAGCCGGTGATCTTGCCCACTACGCAGTCTTTCCTGGCACGCGCCGATCGAAGCGCTACTCGGCGGCGATCGCCGCAGCTTTGAGTTCATTGAGCGCGCGGCGATAGTCGATCGGCATCACCTTGCGGAACCTCGGATACCAGTTTTTCCAGTCGCCGAGAATGTTTTCGGCGATGCGCGAGCCGGTGAAGCGCACGTGGCGTGAAATCAGGTGATGCAGCCGGTGCGCATCGTGGCGGCTCATGTCGGCCATGATGTCGACCATGCCGTGCGCCTCGAGGTCGCGCGCGTGGTGGAAGACCCGGGCATTGATGTTTTCTTCGTCCGGCATCGGCTCGAGTTCGACCATCGCCATATTGCAGCGTGAGGCAAAGTCGCCGTCGCGATCGAGCACATAAGCGACGCCGCCCGACATGCCGGCGGCGAAGTTGCGGCCGGTCGGCCCGAGCACCACCACTACGCCGCCGGTCATATATTCGCAGCAATGATCGCCGGCACCCTCGATGACCGCGATGGCGCCGGAATTGCGCACGGCAAAACGCTCGCCGGCGATGCCGCGGAAATAGCATTCGCCGGCGATGGCGCCGTACAGCACGGTGTTGCCGACGATGATGGACTGCTCCGGCACCACTGCCGACGCGGCGGACGGACGCACTACGATACGGCCGCCGGACAAGCCCTTGCCGACATAGTCGTTGGCGTCGCCGTCGAGCTCGAAAGCCACGCCGCGGGCGAGGAAAGCGCCGAAGCTCTGACCGGCGGTGCCGGTGAAGCGGACGCTGATGGTGTCATGCGGCAGGCCCTCGTGGCCGTAACGCTTGGCGATCTCGCCCGACAGCATGGCGCCGACCGTACGATCGACGTTCCTGATCGGAAAGCTCAACTGCACCGGCACACCGCGCTCGAGCGCGTCCTTCGATTGCGCGATAAGCTTGCGATCGAGGATCTCGTAGATTTTGTGATCCTGCGCCTCGCAATTGTAGATTTTCACGTCGGGCGGCATGTCGGGCTTCATGAACAGCTTCGACAAATCGAGCCCGGCCGCCTTGCCGTGCGCGACAAGCTTACGCTGATCGATCATCTGCATCTGGCCGATCATTTCATTAAAGCTGCGGTAACCGAGTTCGGCCATCAGCTCGCGCACTTCCTCGGCGACGAAAAAGAAATAATTGATGATGTGCTCGGGCTGACCCGTGAAGCGCTTGCGCAGTACCGGATCCTGTGTGGCGACCCCGACTGGGCAGGTATTGAGATGGCACTTGCGCATCATGATACAGCCAGCAGCGATCAGCGGAGCGGTGGCAAAACCGAACTCGTCGGCGCCGAGAAGCGCGCCGACCACCACATCGCGGCCGGTGCGCAGCCCGCCGTCGACTTGCACGGCGATGCGGCCGCGCAGCCTGTTGGCGACCAGCGTCTGATGCGTTTCCGCGAGCCCGATCTCCCAGGGCGAGCCGGCATGCTTGATCGAGGTCAGTGGCGCCGCGCCGGTACCGCCTTCGTAGCCGGCAATGGTGACATGGTCGGACCGCGCCTTCGATACGCCGGCAGCCACCGTGCCGACGCCGACCTCGGAGACCAGCTTGACCGAGACATCGCCGTCTGGATTGACGTTCTTTAAGTCGAAGATCAATTGCGCCAGGTCTTCGATCGAATAGATGTCGTGATGCGGCGGCGGCGAGATCAAGCCGACGCCCGGCGTCGAATGCCGCACCTTGGCGATGGTCTTGTCGACCTTGTGCCCGGGCAACTGGCCGCCTTCGCCCGGCTTGGCCCCCTGCGCGATCTTAATCTGCATCATATCGGAATTGACGAGATACTCAGCCGTCACGCCGAAACGGCCCGAGGCCACCTGCTTGATCGCGGATCGCATCGAATCGCCGTTCGGCAGCGGCTTGAAACGGTCGCTCTCCTCGCCGCCTTCGCCGGTATTGGATTTGCCGCCGATGCGATTCATGGCAATGGCGAGCGTGGTGTGCGCCTCGCGCGAGATCGAGCCGTACGACATGGCGCCGGTCGCGAACCGGCGCACGATGGTCTTGGCCGGCTCGACCTCCTCGATCGGCACCGGCTTTCGCCCGTCCTCCTCCGCCGACTTGAGCCGAAACAAGCCGCGGATGGTCAGGAGCTTCGCCGACTGATCGTTGATGATGCCGGCGAACTGGCGGTACCGATCATAGGAATTGCCGCGCACCGCGTGCTGCAGCGCCGCCACCGTGGCGGCGTTCCAGACGTGTTCCTCGCCGCGCACGCGGAAGGCATATTCGCCGCCGACGGCGAGCGCCGAGCGATAGATCGGCGCGTCTGAGAACGCATCGCGATGCCGCCGCACGGCTTCTTCGGCAATTTCGGCGAGCCCGACACCCTCGATGCGGGTTGCAGTGCCGGTGAAATATTTGGCGACGAAGTCGGATTTGAGTCCGACGGCGTCGAAAATCTGGGCGCCGCAATAGGACTGGTAAGTCGAGATGCCCATCTTCGACATCACCTTGAGCAGCCCCTTGGCGATCGACTTGATGTAGCGCTTGACGACTTCCTTGTCGTCGAGCTTTTGCGGCAGCTCGTTCTTCATGGCGATCAGCGTCTCGAAGGCAAGATAGGGATTGATCGCCTCGGCGCCGTAGCCGGCCAGACAGCAGAAATGATGCACCTCGCGCGGCTCGGCGGATTCCACCACCAGGCCGACCGAAGTGCGCAAGCCTTCGCGAATGAGATGATGATGTACGGCTGCACATGCGAGCAGCGCCGGGATCGGGATGCGATCTGCGCTGGCGCGGCGGTCGGACAAGACGATGATATTGATGCCGTCGCGTACCGCGATCTCGGCGCGGCCGCATAGCCCGTCGATCGCTTCCGCCATGCCCGCGGCGCCGGTGTCCGCCGGCCAGGTGGTGTCGAGCGTCCACGACTTGAAGTGATCGTGGCCGACTTCCGAGATCGAGCGGATCTTTTCCAAATTAGCATTGGTCAGGATCGGCTGATGCACTTCGAGGCGCTTGGTCTTCGACGTGCCCTCGAGATCGAACAGGTTCGGCCGCGGCCCGATGATCGAGACCAGGCTCATGACCAGTTCCTCGCGGATCGGATCGATCGGCGGGTTGGTCACCTGGGCGAAGTTTTGCTTGAAATAGGTGAACAGGAGCTTCGCCCGGTCCGACAGTGCCGAGATCGGCGTGTCGTTACCCATCGAGCCGACCGCCTCCTCGCCGGTCGTCGCCATCGGCGTCATCAGGATTTTCAGGTCTTCCTGCGTGTAACCGAACAGCTGCTGGCGATCGAGCAGCGCCAGGTTCGAGATCGGCGCCGCAGCGGAGGTTTCCGGCAAATTTTCGAGCTGAATCTGTGTCCGCTCGAGCCACTCCTTGTAGGGGTGGCTTTGCGCGAGTACCGACTTGATTTCCTCATCGGGAATGAGGCGGCCTTGATCGAGATCGACCAATAGCATCTTGCCCGGCTGCAGCCGCCACTTGGTGACGATGTCCTCTTCGGGGATCGCCAGCACGCCGACTTCCGAAGCCATGATGATGCGGTCGTCGCGGGTGACGACATAACGCGCGGGGCGCAGCCCGTTGCGGTCGAGCGTGGCGCCGATCTGGCGGCCGTCGGTAAAGGCGATCGCCGCTGGACCGTCCCATGGTTCCATCAGCGCGGCGTTGTACTCGTAGAAGGCGCGGCGCTCGTCGTTCATCAGCTGATTGCCGGCCCACGCTTCCGGAATCATCATCATCACCGCGTGCGGCAGCGAATAGCCGCCCATGGTGAGGAATTCCAGCGCGTTGTCGAAGCAGGCGGTGTCGGACTGGCCCTCATAGGAGATCGGCCACAGCTTCTTGATGTCGTCGGCGAACTTCGGCGAGGAGACCGAGGCCTGCCGCGCCGCCATCCAGTTGTTGTTGCCGCGCAGCGTGTTGATCTCGCCGTTATGCGCGATCATCCGGTAAGGATGCGCCAGTGACCAAGTGGGGAACGTATTGGTGGAAAAGCGCTGATGCACCAAAGCCAGCGCGCTTTCGAAATCCGGGTCGTGCAGATCCGGATAATAGGCTCCGAGCTGATCGGCAAGAAACATGCCCTTGTAGATCAGCGTGCGGCAGGACAGCGACACAGGATAGTAGTTAGAGGTGCTGCGGCCGCGCTTGCCGTGCATGATGCCGGAAATGGTCTTGCGCAGGATATAGAGCCGGCGCTCGAACTCCTCCTCCGACGTGATATTGGCGCTGCGGGAGAGAAACACCTGCATGTGCCAAGGCTCGGTCGGCTTCACCGATTCGCCCAGCGTCGAATTGTCGATTGGCACGTCGCGCCAGCCGAGCACCGTCATGCCCTCGCGCGCCGCCGCGGTGGCGTAAGCCTCCACGATTTCCTGCCGCCACGCGAGATCGTGCGGCATGAACAGGGCGCCGACGGCATAGTCGCCCGGCGGCGGCAGCTTGATGCCCAGTTCAGCCGCTTTTTTGGCGAAAAATTTGTGCGGCGTTTGCACCAAAATCCCAGCGCCGTCGCCGGCGCGCGGGTCGGCGCCGACGGCACCGCGGTGCTCGAGATTGACCAGGATCGTCAGCGCGTCGTCGACGATTTTGTGCGACTTGCGTCCTTTGATGTCGGCAATAAATCCAACCCCGCAGGAATCCTTTTCCAGCGCCGGATCAAACAGCCCGAAACCTGACGCATTCATCGTCGTACTCGCAATCCTCCCGGAACCTTCAGGCCAAGGCGGCCTTTAAGGGATCCGACGCACAACTCACCGCTCCTTTCGCGCCATCTCCCGCGCCCAGTCGAGGGGCGAAAACAGCCTGCGCCCAAGGGCGACCACTCGTCTTGGAGGCAACCTTCGTGCCGCTTGCAACGGCCGCTGGCTGCTTGTTCTTGCCGTCCGGCGCGGCGCCCTCGCCACCGGCGGCCCACCCCGCGCTTCGTCGGCTTGTCCGACTGGGCGGAATTTCCAACCGCGCTTTGCGGTCGCAAATTGGGACAGCAATGCTGTCCTATGGGGAACATGGCAAATTCCAGGCGCTTACACAAGCTCTGGCCCGTCCCGGCGACGTTTTTTGCGCGCGTTCCGCCCCTGGAGTGGACCATGGGACGCGATTTCGTGCAATGGCCGACGATAGCGCGACGGCCTCGATCCGGGATAGCTTTGCCAAGATGAATTTTGCCAGCGACAACACGGCCGGTATCGATCCCGTCATCCTTGCGGCTATTGCCGAAGCCAATTCCGGCTACGCGCGCGGTTACGGCAATGATGACTGGACGCACGCGGCCGAACGACGGTTCGCCGAGATTTTCGAGCGCGAGGTCGCGGTGTTCCTGGTGCCGACCGGCACGGCGGCGAATGCGCTCGCCCTGGCGCAGATTTGCCCGCCATGGGGCGTGGTTTTCTGCCATGCCGACTCCCACATTGCCACCGACGAATGCGGCGCGCCGGAATTCTTCGGCGCTGGGATCAAACTCGTCGGCCTCGCTGGCGACGGCGCCAAGATCGCCCCGCAAACGCTTGCAGCCGCGCTCGCCGGCTATGGCGGCCACAGCCCACATCAAATGGTCGCGGCAGCGCTCTCGCTTACCCAGGCCAGCGAAGCCGGGACCATTTACCGGGTCGCCGAGATTGCGGCGCTGGCCGAGATGGCGCATGCGCGCTCGCTTGCCGTGCATATGGACGGCGCCCGTTTCGCCAACGCGCTCGTGCGTTTAAACGCCACGCCGGCGCAAATGACGTGGCGCGCCGGCGTCGACGTGCTTTCGTTCGGCGCCACCAAAGGGGGTGCGCTGGCGGCCGAGGCGGTCGTGATATTCGATCCAGAACGCGCGGCATTTTTCGGCGAGCGGCGCAAACGCGCTGGGCATCTTTTGTCCAAGCACCGCTTCCTCGCCGCTCAGTTTCTGGCTTATCTCGGCGGCGATCGTTGGCTCGATTTGGCGCGTCACGCTAATGCCATGGCCGATCGCCTTGCCGACAGGCTCGCCGCGGTGGGTCTGCATCCAGTTTGGCCGGTCGAGGCTAACATCGTCTTTCTCGCCATCCCGCGCACGCTCGAGGCCAAGCTCCAAGCCGCCGGCGCGACTTATTACGTCCGTCCGAGCGACGGCCTCGACCTTGGCAGCGACAAGGTACTGATCCGTCTCGTCACGTCGTTTACCACCGAGACGTCCGATATCGCGCGCTTCGTCGCCTTATGCAGCGCGTCATGAACCCCCACGCATAAAACCCTGTTGATGCCCAAGCGCCGCCCCAATTACAGCCGAACCTGACGCCGGCTTTGACGTGAACGTAGTTCAGGCGGGGAGGCCAATCGGGCGTGCGTGTCGGCGTTACCGGAATCTCCGTTGTAGCCGCGCTGTTGTCGGCGATCGGCACCGGTTGGGCACAGGCCCCGCCGGCGGTGCCGCCGCCATTGCCGCCGGCGCCCGGCTTCGTTTCCACCTACGAAATCGTGCACACGCTGCGTGCCGCCGGATTCGATCCGCTGGCGCAGCCGCTGCGCGAAGGTACGATTTATGTGGCGCGCGCCACTGACTATCGCGGCATTCTGATGCGCGTCGTACTCGATGCTCGCACCGGGGCAATCCGCGATGCCAATCGTATCGTCGTAGGGCCGGGCAATTACGGCGAACCGTACGGCCCTTATGGCGAAGCTGACGATGCTTATGGCGGTCCGCCTTACGGACCAGGCCCCCTCGGTCCCCCCGGGCCGTATGGTCCGGGCCCGTACCGCCCGGATGTTCACGGCGGACTCCCGTCCTTGCCCTATGACCGGCCGCCGGCAGGCAGCGTCCCTATGTTTCCGCCGGCCGTGCATGCCGCGACCGGATCGCGCAGTCCGCCGCTGCCGCGACCGCGCCCGCCGGAATTGGCATCGCGCAAGCCGGCCGACAATGCCAAAGCCGACGCCAAATCTGGGGACGCGAAGGCTGCTGCGCAGGTTGGGGCAAATGGTCCGGTCGCCGCCGATATCAAACCGATCGCGCCACCGGGCCTGACGCCGGCGCCCGCGAGCCCGCCGGCATCCGCGGCAAAAGCGGCCCCGGCAGTACCGCCGCAGCCGCCCGCGCAGCCTGTCAAAGCGCCATCGTCGCTGACCATCAACAATTGATGGGCGCTTCAGGTGGGCGTCGGCGCACAAATCAAAAGCGCCCCGGAAAGGCCGGGGCGCTTTATCGTTCGCAAACAGGATGCCGTTTACGCCGCCTTCTGGCTGTCGATCACGGTTGGGCCGTTGCCCTTACCGTTGATCGCGATCGTACGCGGCTTTTTCGCCTCGGGAATCTCGCGCACCAAGTCGACGTGCAGGAGTCCGTTTTCGAGGTTCGCGCCTTTCACTTGCACGTAATCGGCAAGCTGGAACACGCGCTCGAAGGTGCGGGCGGCGATACCCTGATAGAGCATCTCGCCGTTTTTCCCTTCCTCCTTGGCGTTTTTCTCGCCACGGATGGTCAACGTGTTCTCCTTGGCTACGATTGACAGTTCCGGCTCGTTGAAGCCGGCAACCGCCACCGACACGCGATAAGCGTTGTCGCCGGTCCGCTCGATGTTATAGGGCGGATAACCGGGTACGCCGCCCTCGACGCTCTGATCGAGCAACGAGAACAGCCGGTCGAAGCCGACGGTGGAACGATAAAGGGGGGACAGATCGAAAGTTCGCATGGCATATCCTCCTTGTGAAGCGACATGCGGATGACTCGCCCGAACGGGCCAAGCCGGTGATTGCGCCGCCGCGAACGGCCCGCGCATTAAACGATATAAGAAGGGGTTTGCGGCCCGCAAGGGGCGTTCAAGTCATTGAAATATAGATAAAAATTTATCAGGTTCAGCTTGGCGCTTCTTCGAAAATCAGCCTCTCAGGATGACGTTTCGCGGGGTGCTGCTATAAGCGGGGTCGTAAGTCCTGCCACCGACCGGTCAATGAAACTCGTCTCGATTCCCGCCAATCCCGTTCCGAACGACTATCTCGCGGGCATGCTCAAAACGCCTGACGGTGTGCTGTTGCGCTATGCGCGCTGGCAGCCGCCGGCAGGCCGGCGCGGGACGGTGTGTATCTTTCCCGGTCGCAGCGAATGGATCGAAAAATATTTCGAGACGGTGCGCGATCTGCGCGCGCGCGGTTTCGCCGTCGCGGCGCTGGATTGGCGCGGCCAAGGTTTGTCCGACCGCGCTTTGGGCGATCGTCGCAAGGGCTATGTGGGCGACTTTGCCGAATACGACATCGATCTCGAAACCTTCATGCGCGAGATCGTGCTGCCGGATTGTCCGCCGCCGATCTTCGCCATCGGCCATTCCACCGGCGCGGCGGTGCTGATCCGCGCCGCTCATCGCGGCCATCGCTGGTTCGACCGCATGGTGCTCACCGCGCCGCTGCTCGCGCTCGGCGGCGTCGATTACGCGCACGGTTTTGGGCCGTTGATCGTGCGGGTGCTGCGTCTGGCGGGCTTCGGCACGATGTATGTTCCCCACACTGATACTAGCCTCGTCGAATCGCGGCCGTTCCTCGGCAACATTCTCACCTCGGATCCGGTCCGTTTTGCCCGCAACGCCGCGATCGTCGAGGCGGAGCCTGCGCTTGGGGTCGGCGGCCCGACGGTGGCGTGGCTCGATTCGGCGTTCCGTGCGATGCGCGCCATGCGCGAGCGCAGTTACGCCGTGCGGCTGCGCCAGCCCATGCTGATCGTGGCCGGGGGCAATGACACGATCGTCTCGAATTCGGCCATCGAAGATTTTGCCAGCATGCTGCGCGCGGGGTCGCATCTGGTCATTGTCGGCTCCCAGCATGAGATACTGATGGAGCAGGATCGCTTTCGTTCGCAATTCTGGGCGGCGTTCGACGCATTCGTTCCCGGCACGCCGCTCTATTGATCGCCCGCATTGCGGGTTCCCGCTCGTTCGGCCACGGAACGACTGTGGGGATTACCTTTGCAATAGTTCCAGCGCTTGCGCATGCACCCGTTTGTCGGCTGCCGCCACGATGCGGCCGCCGTTGTGCGGGCGACCGTTCTCCCACGTGGTGACGATACCGCCGGCGCCTTCGATGATCGGGATCAGGGCCAGCACGTCATGGGGTTTGAGCTCGGTCTCGATGACGAGGTCGATATGGCCGGCGGCCAGAACGCAATAGGCATAGCAATCGCCGCCGTAGCGTGAGAGCCGCACTGCCGTCTCGACCCGCTGGAAACGCTGCCGGTCGGCTTCGTTCATCAACAGTGGGCTTGTCGTGCAGAGAACCGCTTCGGCGAGCGACGGGCAGTGGCGCACGCGCAAGTCGCGATTTCCTGCGGGCCCGCGGTAGCGCGCACCACGGCCGTCGCCGGAAAAATGCTCGCGGGTGAACGGCTGATGCATCATGCCGTAGATCGGTTCGCCGCCGCGGGTCAGCGCAATCAGCGTGCCCCATATCGGCAAACCGCAGATAAAGGACTTGGTGCCGTCGATCGGGTCGAGCACCCAGACATATTCGGCATCGGCCCGTTCGGCCCCAAATTCCTCGCCGACCACGCCATGTTCGGGGAAGGTGCGTTTGATCAAGGTGCGCATCGCCGCCTCCGCGGCGCGGTCGGCGGCGGTGACCGGGTCGAAGCCCCCGGATTGGCTCTTGTTTTCGAGCCCGAGGCCCCCATTGCCAAGGGCGCTGCGGAAGAAGGGCCGGATGGTCTCGCCAGAAATGGCAGCAAGTTCATCCACGAATGCCGCGAAATCGATCGCCGTCATGGGAGCCTCGGTGTCTTAAGCCGACATCGCTGATCGAGTACCGAAGCTTGGCGGAGACGGCAATCGGGGTGTGGCTCGATCGCTACAGCAGGTCGCAATTTGCTATGCGGCATCCGCGTGGCAGTCCGGCAACCGCCTGCGGCCCTCTGGCGCAAATTTAAGCAGAGGCCGAACAGGAGGCTAAGCATCTGATATAAGATGGTTTTATTTCGCCAGAATTGCGGGAAAACTGCCCGCTCGATCTCTGATGTTAAATTTGCGGCAAATAGCAGGGGAAAAACTCCGAGCCGATAGGTCAGCAACCCTTGTATTTTGTGCGCCGCAGTGTATGTTGCTGCAGTGCGGTAGCGAGAGGTTCCCTCCCGTTACCGTCGCCCTCCTTGGGCGTTTCCTCCCTAGACTTGGGCCGCTCCCGCAAGGTGAGCGGCCCTTTTTCTTTTGGCTTGCGCGGCAGCCGGCCCACAGGTCGCGTGCGCGGCTTCCTCGCTTATTCGGCCGCCGCCCGATAAGGCCGCAATTCCTCGACCGGGATGGCGACGAGATGGTCGGCCAGGATTTCGAATTCGCCGGCAAGCCTGGCAAATGATTCCGAGCGTTCGTAGCGGCGCTCGTCCATGTAGAGCGCGCGGTTGATCTCAAGCTGGATGGCGTGCAGTCCGGTCGTCGGATTGCCGTAGTGCTCGGTAATAAAACCGCCGGCATACGGCTTGTTACGGCTGACCGAATAACCGAAGCCGCGCATACATCGCTCGATCGTTTCGGCGATGACCGCCACGCAACTGGTGCCATAGCGGTCGCCGAGCACGAGATCGGCGCGGGACCGCTCATCCCGGCCGCCGGTATTCGACGGCATCGAATGGCAATCGACCAGGATCGCGGTGCCGAAGTCGCGCTGCAGGCGCATGAAAACGCGCCGCAAGGCGCGGTGATAAGGCTTGTAAAGGCCGTCGATACGTCGGAGCGCCTCGGCCACCGAAATGCGCTGATCGTATATCTCTTGGGCATCGCCAACGACGCGCGCTACGGTGCCGAGCCCGCCGGCCACCCGCATCGAGCGGGTATTCGCGAATGAGGGCAACCGACCCTCGAACATGCGAGGGTCGAGTTCGTAGGGTTCGCGGTTGACGTCGACATAGCAGCGCGGGAAGTGGGCCCGCATCGTGGCAAAACCGGCTGCGGCGACGCCTTCGATCAACTCACCGACAAAACTGTCCTCGGATCGGCGCAACGTCACCAAATCGAGGCGGGACGCTGCCAGGAACTCGCCCGGATACACCCGCCCGCTATGAGGTGAATTGAATAGCAGGGGACCGCGGCATTGCGCCGGCTCCATGACCTCAAATGGAGGATCGAACTCGTCAGAGATTTCCGACATTGGTCCTGGGAACATTGGCCCTGGGGGCATGGGTCCTGGGGGGCATGGGTGCTCGGGGCATGGGTCCTAAGGGGTGTGCCCGCAACATGCCGGTGCCGTTCCCTAGCGCGCGCGAAAGCGTGTTGTCCAGAGAGCCTCCCACAGGCGCCCCGGTTTGCCAAGATCGCCTTGTTAAGATCGCTCTGCGGCCGCCGTTATATGGCCGTCTTTCACTCGATCTTTACCGGCCATCCGGCTTATAGGGTGCAGGGGGCCGGCGTAAGCCGGGTTCAAGATTCATGTCCAAGATTTTGCTTGCAGAAGACGACATCGATATGCGGCGCTTCCTGGTCAAAGCGCTGCAAAACGCCGGTTTTGAGGTTATTTCTTACGATAATGGCCTATCTGCCTACCAGCGGCTACGCGAAGAGCCCTTCGAACTGTTGCTGACCGACATCGTGATGCCGGAAATGGACGGCATCGAGCTCGCCCGCCGCGCTGCCGAGCTCGACCCCGACATCAAGATCATGTTCATCACCGGCTTTGCCGCAGTCGCGCTCAATTCCAATTCGACCGCGCCTAAGCACGCCAAAGTGCTATCCAAGCCGATCCACTTGCGCGAATTGGTCAACGAAGTGCAGAAGATGCTGGCGGCCTGAAATTCCAGTCGGTCTGATTTGGCTCCCGGCCGCAGCGATCGGACCGTTAAGTCGCTTCTGAGCTGGAGCTCGCTCGCATCATTTCGTGCCGTAGGCGCGATCTCCGGCATCGCCCAGGCCGGGAAGAATAAACCCATGCTCGTCCAGGCCGTCGTCGATTGCCGCCGTCCATATCGGAACGTCGGGATGCAAGCCGCGCAGCCGCTCGATCCCTTCGGGCGACGCCAGCAATGACACAAATCTGATCGATTTGGCGCCCCGCTCCTTGAGCCGCACGATAGCCGCGGCGGCCGTGTTCGCGGTCGCTATGACCGGCGCGACGACTATGACGAGTCGCTCGCCGAGATCGGACGGCGCCTTGAAGAAATATTCGACGGCGACGAAAGTTTCCGGCTCGCGATAAAGACCGATATGCGCCACGCGCGCCGCCGGGACGAGATCGAGCATTCCCTCGGCGAAGGTCACGCCGGCGCGCAGAATTGGAGCGAAAACGAGCTTCTTGCCGGCGATGCGCGGCGACATCATGCGCGCCAGCGGGGTTTCGATTCCAGCCGGCGTCAGCGGTAGATCGCGCGTCACCTCGTAGCACAAGAGCATCCCGATCTCCTTGAGCAGTTCGCGAAAGGATTTGGTCGAGATATTCTTGGCGCGGATCAGCGTTAGCTTGTGCTGGACCAGTGGATGTTCGACGACAGTCACGCCTTCCATAGCTTCCTCCGGGCGAATATTAGAACACTGTACCGTCGCTGATGATCTTGACGGGCGGTGAGCCGTCAGAACGAAGCTGGTGCGCAATGACGCGTCCGGCTTCCCAGGTTCCGCCTTCAAGCACTTTTGCCAGCGGCAGCTTGGTCTCGTTCATCCCCAGCTGCCGGCGCATAGCCTCGGCCAGTTTGTCGAGTAATGCGACCGTCAAAGCGCGCCATTCCACGACGAGCGGGGAGGCGATCTCATGCTCCTCGACGGCGTCGGCGGAGTGGCGAAATGCCAGCACGCCGGTGTCGACGAAAAGTCCGCCATTTCGATATTCGGCGAGGCCGGTCAAGCCGTCGATGTCGGTCACAGCGAGGCCGGCCCATTGCAGCGGTTCGATCAGCGAATAGGTGAGCCACTGCGAAAGCTTGTGCAGCGGCACCAGGCCGTTGGTCGCGTCCGGCCTAGCGATGGCAGCGTGTCGCCAGCAATCGCCGAGCGATATGCCGCCAAGCGTCAATCGCGATGGCCAGATGGGCCCGAAGTGGCGCAATAATTCCGCGAGTACGGTCGGCGCCGAAATTGCCCCATCGTTCGCGAGCGTCATCAGATGATCGAAAAAGCCGCCAGGCCGTGCGACATCGTTGCGCGCGAAGATGTCCGGCCTCGCCGTTACGAGCGCGCCCAGGCTTTTGAGCAGATCGGCGCGGCCGGCGATGCCGACCAAGGGGTTGGCTGGCGCGACCTGCAATCCTCGGCCGATATCCGCCTGCGAAATTTGCGCCAAACGTTGCCCATCGGCCTGAAGCGGGCTGTTGCGATCCGACGAAAAGGCGCCACCGGCAAACATGCTCAGGCTCGCCAGTCCGAGTCCCTCCGAGCGCCCAATCTGTTGGCCCGTGTCCGGATCGCGATAACGCCATTGGGGGCCGGCGCCGGCATCAAGCAGCACGCTGACAATGGCGAGATCGAAGGCGGCGCGCGCGCGCGACGATTGGTCGGGCCACGCCGTCGCTTGATCGATATCGCCCCAACGGTTTTTTCCGCCGAAGATGAAATGCCGCCAGCGCGAGTGGAACGGCATGTCGAGCGATGGATACCGCTGCCGCGTCAGCTTCACGACGAGGTCTACGGCCGCTGGCAGACTATCCAGATCGACCCGGAAGTGCGGAAGATTGTCGTCAAGCCCGATTTCGAGCATGCGCTCGGCGCGCTCGCGCACTGCTCGGGCGTTCAATAGAGATAACGCGGCGGCAGTTTCGGGGGTCACAGCGAGAGTCCGGCGCGGTTTCAGTATTTGTTGAGATCGCGGCCGACGGTGTCGGTAACATCCCGCGGCTTCGGCGGCTCGGCCGCATAATAGCCGGCCGCCTTCTTGGCCTCGATCTCGACATGCGCGTCCGCGGGTATGAGCCCGTCCGGAATTGGCACCCGCTCGACGATATCCACGCCTTGACTGCTCAATGCATCATATTTCATGTCGCTCATCGAAACGAAGCGATCGATGCGTCTGATGCCGAGCCAATGAACGGTGTCCGGCATCAATTGCTGAAACCGCGCGTCCTGAACGCCGGCTACGCACTCGGTGCGCTCGAAATAGGCGGCTGCCGCGTCCCCGCCCTCCTGCCGCTTGCGCGCGTTATAGACGAGGAATTTGGTGACTTCCCCGAGCGCACGGCCTTCCTTGCGATTGTAGATGACGACGCCCAACCCGCCGGCCTGCGCGTCGCGCGCGCATTCTTCGATGCCGTGGATCAGGTAGGGACGGCAGGTGCAGATATCCGAGCCGAAAACGTCCGATCCGTTGCATTCGTCGTGCACGCGGCAGGTGATGCGCGTGCGCGGGTCGGAAAGCTTGGCGACGTCGCCGAACAGATAAATCGTCGTCCCGCCGATTGGCGGCAGGAAAACTTGCAGATCGGGCCGGGTCACCAGCTCAGGAAACATGCCGGCCGTCTGCTCGAACAAAGCGCGGCGCAAGGCATTTTCGCTGGTGCCGAAGCGCTGCGCGATTCCCGGCAGGTGCCATACCGGATCGATTGCGACCTTGACCACGGAAACGCTGCCGTTGGCATGCACGACGGCTCCGTCGTTCTTGAGGCGTCCGGCCGCCAGGGCGTCCTGGATTTCGTGCAGATCGAGGCGCGCGCGGGTCACCGCGATGGTCGGCCGGATATCGGTACCTTCGGCAATTTGCGCCTTGAAATTTTCCGCGACCAAGTGGCCCCATGGATCAAGGGAAACGATGCGCTGCGGCTCGCTCCATTGTGCGAACGGGCCGATAGTCGCCGCGGGAAAGGTGTTCGTCAGGTCCGGCCGGCGGATCGGGTCGAGTGCGCCGGACGAAACAGCGAGCGCGCGATAGACCGCGTAAGAGCCGCCGTGGGTGCCAATCACGTTGCGGTCATGCGGCCGGGACACCGTGCCGATGATGGGACCGCGGTCATGCGCGGTGCTCGCGCCCCAATGGATCGGGAAAAGCAGCTTGGCTCCCGGCTCCGGATGGGATGTGAGACGGATGTGCTCGGTGCGATTGGAACGGTTCATCGCTTAGAATCCAAAAGCGGAAGACCCGCCGGCGTGACGGGCCCGATCACCGTAGACTGAAGTAAATCGCGCAGGCTTTGAGCGTGCAGGTAGGGAAATTATACCTGTTCCCAGCGCCCAGACAATAACGCCGGGCTACCTAATCAGGTCTTAAAGATAGGGCATGGTCCCGTCTATTCAAGTGGAATGCCCTTTTTCTCCGGTATGAGAAAGGCCGTCGCCAG
The DNA here is from genome assembly GCA_963790495.1 of uncultured Alphaproteobacteria bacterium. Classification (GTDB taxonomy): domain Bacteria; phylum Pseudomonadota; class Alphaproteobacteria; order Rhizobiales; family Xanthobacteraceae; genus BOG-931. The sequence continues at coordinate 1,191,985 of CAWBOW010000005.1, forward strand.
TATGTCCAGCAAATAAATCGTCGCCAGGAGCGCAATAGCCACCGTAAAGGAATAGGCCACCGCCAGTGTGCCGACGACATAAGGTCCAAAGCCCCCCACGCCGCGCCCCAGATTAAACAGGACGTTTTCGGCCGTGGCCCGCGCCTCGGTCGGATAAAGCTCGGACAACAGTGCGCCATACCCGCCGAGCATGCCGTTGACGAACATTCCCATGATCGCGCCGCCGATCAGCAGCGCGGTCGGATCGCTTAATTGCGAATAGACAAGCACCATGACGAAGGCGCCGGCCTGGAATGTGAAAAGCGCCGGACGGCGGCCGACCCGATCGGCGAATTGTCCGAACGCCCAGATGCCGAAGGCCATGCCAAGCACGGTGACGGCGGTCCACAACGCCGATTGTGTGAGCGTGTAGCCGAAATGCGTCGATAGATAGCTCGGCAGCCAGATCATCAATCCGTAGTAACCGAAGTTCTGGACCGAGCAGAGGATCAGCATGCCGAGGCTGATGCTCGCCGTTGCGCCGTCCTTGACCAGTAAGCCGAGCGGCATTTTCGGCTGGCGGTTTCGAGCCCGTTCAAGGAATATTTCCGGCTCGGTGACGAACAGGCGTACCGCGAAGGCGATGAGGCCGGGGACGAGCCCTACCAAGAACATTCCGCGCCAACCGATCTGCGGCAGAAGCGCCGGCGTGAGAAGCGCCGCAATCAGAACGCCGCCCTGCCAGCCGAGCGCGACATAGGTACAGCCGCGCGCGCGCGATTTTGCAGGCCAGGATTCGGCAACCAGGGTCATGCCGATGCCGAACTCGCCGCCCAAGCCCAACCCGGCGATAGTGCGATAGAAGAGAAGGTCCCAATAGCCATGCGCGAAGGCGCACAGGCCGGTGAACACCGCGAACAACAGGATGGTCCAGGTCAAGACCTTCACCCGGCCGTAATAATCGCTGAGCACGCCGAAAATAATTCCTCCGGCGACAGCGCCAATGAGCGTCCATGTCACGAGCGATCCCGCCTGCGGAGGGGTCAGATGCAGCTCAGCCGAGATCGCCCGCAGCATGAAGCCGAGAATGAGCAAATCGAATCCATCCATCGCATAACCGATGGTGGATGCGGCAAGGGCTTTCTTCGGAAAGGAGACGAGCGTTTCGACGGAACCGGGCAGATCGGCCTGTGCGACGGTCATGGGAAGCCCCTTCAAAAGCAAGGCGGGAGTCTGCCGCCGTTGGGAGGCTGTCTCAAGCCCATTCATTTGCCGTCCACCGCGATGTTTTCAGGCGACGTGCTTACAGCGGCCTGCCGATCCCGCGCTCGATCGCGCGCCGCCAAATCAGTTCGGCAAATGCGATATCCTCAAGCGCGATGCCGAGCGATTTGAACAGCGTGATGTCGGCCGGTCCGCGTCGGCCCGGAACCTTGCCGGTGAGGATGTCGCCGAGCTCGACGATGTCCTGCCACTTCAATCGCCCAGCGGCAATCAGCTCGCGATATTCCCCGGCTTCGTCATGCGCCTGCGCCACGTGGTCGGTTGCCCGCACCGTCGCACGCAAGACCGTCTCGCTGTCGATCTCGCGCCGCGACGCCGCATTGGCGCCGGCGGCATTGATGTGCACACCCGACTTCAGCCAGTTCGCCCGCATCACCGGCTCCGCCGATTTGGTGATGATAACGACAATGTCGGCATCGATGACCGCAGCCTCGGCGGACGCCACGGGGCTCGCCGGAACGCTCAATTGGCGTTCGATCCGGCGCGAGAAATCCTCACGGTGCGCAACCGTCGGGCTGAACACCCGCACCTCGGTGATTTGGCGCACGGCGCAAACGGCAGCCACTTGCGTGAAGGCCTGCCGTCCGGCGCCAATGACGCCGAGCGCGCCGGCATCCGGCTTGGCCAGAAGCTTGGTCGCCACCCCGCTCGCGGCGCCGGTGCGCATCCGGCCTAAATTATCGGACTCGATCATCGCCAGAAGCCGGCTGTCATGGGCCGAATAGAGAAGAGCGTGTGAGCAGCCGGCCTCGGGGCCGATGTGATAGGCCTTCAGGCCGAACAAGCCCTTGGCGCCCCACGCCGCGCCCATCAAATTGAAAGCGGCGGGTCCGACCTGCGCCCGTTGGCGCGGCAAGTTGACGGTCGCCGCATCCGACCAGGCGGCGAACAAATCTTCCAGCGTGCCGATGGCGTCTTTAACGGTGACAAGCCGGCAGACGTCATCTTCGGTGAGGTAAAGCGGACGATCAATCTTTCCCCAACACCTCGTAGCACGCTTGTCCGGCTTCTTGCCCGGTTTGTTGCCCGATATCTTATTCGATATCTTGGACTTGGGCCTAAGCTTGGACTTTTTGGTTTTGGATTTTGTGGCTTTGGACATGCTGTCATTCACAGTGCCGCGCGAGATTATAATCTCGCATAGGAGAGATAGCAGTCTGCGTTAGATGAAGGCGCGCTGCTTCCACGGCACCAAGAGATGCTCGGCCCAGTTGACGCCGCGGTTCAGCAGCACCGCGAGCGCCGCGATGACGATCAGCGGTGCGAAATATTTCGCCAGCGAGAGCGTTTCGCCGTAAAACTGAAACATGTAACCGATGCCGGTCGCCACGATCAAAAGCTGGCCGACGATGATGCCGACCAGCGCGCGGCCAACCGCGATGCGCAGTCCGGCAAAGATGTAGGGCAGTGCCGACGGCAACACCACGACGTGGAGTATCTCCCGCTTGGTGCCGCCGAGCGAGCGCGCCACCTCCACCAGAAAACTGTCGGCTTCTTTGGCGCCGGACTCCACGGTGAGGAGCTGCGGGAAGAAAGCCGAAACGAACACGAATACGATCAGCGTCAATTCGCCAACTCCGAACCAGGCGATAAACAGTGGTAGCCAGGCGATGTTGGGGATCGACCAGAACACGAAGATATAGGGATCGAGGATGCGGGCGGCGGGACGGAAGATGCCGAGAACGAGGCCGAGCGCGGTCCCCAGGATGAAGGCAAGCACGAGCCCTATCAGGAACGGCCAGATCGTTTGCGCGGTCGCGCGGATCAATTCCCCCGAGAGGGTCAGTTCGACAAAGGCGGCGATCACCTTGGCGGGGCCGGGCAGGATGATCGGCGGCACATTCATGCTGATCACCTGCCACAGCGCCAAAAAACCAATCAGCGAAAGCGTTGCCAGGACGTAGTGGTTGGCAGCGACGGCGACGAGCGGCGACTTTGCCGTCTTGGCGGAGGTCCCGTGGCGATCGACCGACTGGGTCATAGCTCCTCCTTGATGCTTTGCCACGCGATGCTGCGCAGGCGGGCGAATTCCTGTTCGGCGCGCGCGTCGTAGCTATAACGCGGCTGCGGCAGCTTCACTTCAAGGACCTGTTTGATGCGGCCCGGCCTGCGCCCCATGATGACGACGAGGTCGGAGAGGTAGATGGCCTCGTCGAGGTCATGGGTGATGAACAGGACGGTGCTCCCGACGCGGCCCCAGATGGCTAGAAGCTCGTCCTGGAGCACCGTGCGAGTTTGCGCATCCAGCGCGCCGAACGGCTCATCCATGAGCAAGATTTCCGGCTGGCGCACCAGCGCCCGCGCCAAGCCGACGCGCTGCTGCATGCCGCCGGACAATTGGTGCGGATAGTAATGCTCGAACCCCTTGAGGCCGACCATTTCCAGCGTCGCCTGGATGCGTTGGACTTCGGCATTCGTAAGTTTGCGGCGGTGTGCCTGCAACTGAAGGCCCAAGCCTACATTACCTTCGACCGTCTTCCATGGCATGAGACCGATGGCCTGGAACACCATCGACATTTTCGGGCTGGGCGCAGCGAGTAGACCACCGTCAAGACGGATTTCGCCGCCGTCCGATGGAATGAGGCCTCCGGCCATACGCAACAGCGTCGTCTTGCCGCAGCCGCTTGGCCCCACAACCGAGACGAATCGTCCGCCATCCACCGTGAGGCTGAAATCGGCGATCGCCAACAGATTTTCGCCGCTCGGACTACGATAGGTCTTGCGGACGTTGACGAATTGAAGGTCGCGCATGAAGGCGGTCTCGAACCGGCGTTCGCGTTCGGGCTATCGCCGGCTTGCCGGCTTATTTTGCGGCGTCGGCTTTGCTGCCGTACCAGTCGGGAACGTCCGGCAGGTCGGGGGCACCCTTGACGACGCCCATCTTGTCGAGCGCCGCCTTGAGCGGACCGGTATCGTAGACGTCGGACGGTTTGGAAAGCGATGCGTTGGGGCTTTCGCTTCGCAGCTTGAAAAACATATCCATGACTTTCTGCGTGGCCGCGAAATTGATGCCGCCATTGACCGAGAAGTAACCGCCGCTCTGGAACAATTCCCATGCCTTGTGGAACTGTTGATCGTCGAGACCGCTGTCCTTGTAAATTTTGGCGGCCGCGTCGACCCAGGCGGTGGCGTTGTTCTGCCATTGGCGGTTGGCATCGAGCATCATCTCGACATAGCGGGTCGCGACATCCTGGTGATCCTTCAGCCAACTCGCCTGCGCCACGACGACCAGCCGCGGGATGGGCGGCGTATGCCGCGAGGAGTGCAACACAACCGCGTGGACCTGTTTGGTGAAGCCTTTGGCTTCAGCCGTCACCGCGCCGAGGTGAGACAGATTGGTCAGCTGCGTGCGGCCCGTATCCAGCGCTTCCAGCCGCGCCGCGTCCGCGCCCGAGACCGCCACCCATTGGAACGCGTCGGCCTTAAAGCCCATGCCTTCGGCGGTCATCTGCGCATTGAAGCGCTGCGCCCCCCCCAGACTGGCGACGCCCCAGGTCTGGCCGACGGCGTCTTTGAGCGTCTTGTATTTGTTCGTGGCCCAGGTTTCTTCATCCCCATAGGGGGTCATGACCATCAGGATCTTGATCTTAGCGCCTGAATAGATACCGCCGAGCACGGAGATGATGTCGCTGGTCGCAACCTCGGTATTGTTGGTCACGACTGCCTGAACCCGTGCCGGTCCGCCGCCGCCAAGCGCCGGTCCGAGGTTGAGCTTCAGATCATGTTTCTCGAACAGGCCCATGGCATCGGCCATTCTGTTGAAGGCGAGCGAGGGATCCGGGGGTGGCTCGAGTTCGGTCGCCGTAATGCTGGTCGGGCTTGCGGCGCTCTGGGCGAGTGACGCCGGTACGCCGGCGATTAGCGCCGCAGTCGCGGTGAGCGCGACAACGGCGGCACATGGCAGTGCGGTTAATCTCGACATTCTTGCCTCCCTGGGATCGGCCTGCGCCGAGTACCTGTTGTCGACGGTCCCGTTCGCCTACCGCGCGCTTCTCGATCCGCGTCGTTATAGCCCGGCTTGCCCGGCAAAGGAAATTCCGTCGCGCTGCGGCATGTTCGGCGCGCAGTGCCGAGCGGCGGTCAGTGTTTCTTTCGCATCTCGCCGGATGAATTGATAGTCGCGTGCAGGTTGCGGGCAAATTCGACGGCGCCATGGACCGCCATGTCGGGGGCCGTCTTGACGTATTCCTTGACGCCGAGGATCGCCGGCCGCGGTGCTTTGAGGATGGCGGCGCACAGCGCCTCCACCGCCGCATCGAGCTTGGCCGCCGGCACGACGTCGCTGACGATTCCGAAACTCAGCGCCCGCTCGGGCGTAATCTCGGCCGTCGAATAGACGAGATAGCCGATCGCCTTGCGCGGCACCCGGTCGACGAAGGACGACATCACCATGGTCGGCAAGATGTTGTGCGCCATTTCCGGGACCTGGAACACGGCTTGGTCGCTGGCGAGCGTGATGTCGCAGGCCGCGGCGATGGCACAGCCGAAGCCGAGCGCGCGGCCCTGCACGGCGGCGACAATCGGCACCTTGGCGTCGCGCATGGCGCCGTAGCAGTTGAATACCACGTCGCTGAAGCTGCGGCGCTCGTAGGCGTCGGGCTCGGCCGGCGGCCGCTGTCCCATCGCGGCGCGGCCGACGCAGAAGTCCTTGCCGGCCCCGCGCAGCACCACGACGCTCGACGTGCCGTCTACGGTCTCGATAATGCGCGTCAGTTCGACAACCATTTCGTCGGAAACCGCATTGCCGCGTTCCGGCTGATTCAGGGTAATGTTCAAAATCGCGCCGTCTTGCCTGGTCAAAATGTCGGGCATGGTGCTCCTTGGGGACTGTTAGTGTTTTGCCGAGTGGATCGCCCGCCAGATTTTCTCCGGCGTCACCGGCATTTCGATGTGGGTGACGCCGAATTCGGCGAGCGCGTCGACCACCGCATTGACGACGGCGCCGAGAGCGCCGGTGGTGCCGCCTTCGCCGGCGCCGCGCACGCCGAGCCGATTGGTCGGCGTCAGCACTTCCGAGATGTCGGTGGTGAACGACGGCAAGAGGTCGGCGCGCGGCATAGCGTAATCCATGAACGATGCCGACAGCAATTGGCCTTGGGCGTCGTAGGCGCATAGCTCCCACAGCGCCTGACCGATGCCTTGCGCGGCGCCACCGTGGGTCTGGCCGTGCACGACCATCGGGTTGATGGCGCGGCCGACGTCGTCGACGGCGGTGTACCGCACAATCGTTACCGCACCGGTTTGCGGATCGATCTCGACCTCGCAGACATGGGCGCCATAGGGAAAGCCGAGCTGTTTGATCGTCTCATCGGACGTGGCAGCGAGCGGCCCCCGCAAGTCGTCTGGCAAATTGCCGCCATCCGCGGCCGCCCGCGCGGTGTCGAAAATGCCGACCGAACGGTCGGTGCCTTTGACGATGAAACGGCCGGCGGCGAAAGCAATATCATCCTCGGCGGTTTCGAGCATATGCGAGGCGATTTTCTTGCCCTTCTCGATAACGAGGTCGGCGGCATTGCCCATGACGATCCCGGCGAGCCGCATCGAGCGGGCGGAATGCGACCCGCCGCCTTCCTTGACGATATCGGTGTCGCTTTCATTGACGTGAACGTCGTCGAACGGCACGCCGAGCCACTCCGCCACGCATTGCGCGAAGGTCGTCTCGTGGCTCTGGCCGCTCGACAGCGTGCCGACCACGACGTCGACCCTGCCTTCCGGCCGCACGGCGACATCGGCGCGCTCGCGCGGATAGCCCCCGGTGGTCTCCAGGTAGCAGCACAGCCCGATGCCGCGCAGCCGCTTGCGCTTCTTCGCCGCGGCGCGGCGCTTTTTGAAACCCGACCAGTCGCCGAGCTCCATCGCGCGATCCATGACGGCGCGATAGGTGCCGTTGTCGTAGGTGATGCCTTGCGCGTTCTTGTAAGGGAGTGCCGACGGCGGAATGAGATTTTTCCGCCGCAGGCTCACGCGATCGAAGCCATGTTCCTGCGCCGCTTTGTCGATCAGCCGCTCGATGACGTAAATGACTTCCGGCCGGCCGGCGGACCGATAAGGCGTCGTGCTCATGGTGGTCGATAAGACCGCGCGAGCTGCGATGTGCGACGCCGGAATGCGGTAAGCCGACGTCGCCAGCCCGACGCCTTTGACGAGCGGCACGTAAGAGCCGGAATGGGCTCCGACATTGCTGAGATTGTCGCTGCGGAGCGCGAGGAACTCGCCGTCGGCGTCGAGCGCGAGTTCGGCCGAAACCGTAAGATCGCGCCCCATATAGTCGCTGACGAAGGCCTCGCTGCGATCGGCGGTCCATTTCACCGGGCGGCCGACCCGGCGCGAGCCCCACACCACAAGCGCGAACTCGGGAAAGAAACTGTTGCGCGTGCCGAAATTGCCGCCGATCTCGCGGGCGATCACACGCACATGGTCGAACGGTACGCCGAGGATCGCCGCAACTTCTTTCTTCTGGCGCACGATGCCGCCCGAGCCTGCATAAAGCGTGTACCGGTCGGATGCCTGATCGTAAATGCCGACGGCGGAGCGCGGCTCCATCGGCACGCCGGTGACGCGATTGATCCATGTGTCGAGCCGGGTGACGTGGGCGGCGCGGGCGAACGCCGCATCGGTCGCCTTGGCGTCGCCGATCTCGGCATCGATCATGATGTTCGGCAAATCGTCATAGAGCCGCGGTGCATTAGGGGCCGCGGCGATCCTGGCGTCGATCACAGCGGGTAACGGCGCGTAGTCGACGACGACTTTTTCCGCAGCGTCCTTCGCCTGGGCTGCTGTTTCGGCAATGACGAAGGCCACTGCGGTGCCGACATGGCGGACGCGGTCGGTCGGCAATACGAAATGTGGCGCTGCCGGCACCGGCGAGCCGTCGCGGTTTGCCAGTACGATGTCGGGCGCCGCGCCAGGCGCAGTCAGGTGCGGAATGCGCGTCAGGCCGTCAGCGAGCGCATCGGCGCCGGTGAGCACGGCGAGCACGCCGGGGCTGGCGCTTGCGGCCGCACAATCGATTCCGCGAATAGAGGCATGGGCATGCGGCGAGCGCACCGCGGCGCCATAGGCCTGATTGGCGAAATTGAAATCATCGCTGTAGCAGCCGTGGCCGGTGACGAGGCGCAAATCCTCTTTGCGGCGGACGGTATCTCCAATGCCTGTTTGCATGATCTCGTTATTCGGCGAGGGGAGGGTGAAGCTGCGATAAAGTGCTATACATTCGCATGCGGAGCAATTGCCGTCGCGGCCGTGTGGGCCCCCGTGCGAGGATGCTGGCATGAAGAGCCACCGACTGGATGCCGGACCCGGTACGGTACACTGGGGCTATTTCGATGCGTCGCTCAAACCGCTCTTGACAGTCGATCCCGGCGACGAGGTGGTGATTTCGACGGTGTCCGGTCCGCCGGCGGCGCTGCCGCCGGAACATTCCGGACTCACCGTGCCTGATGCCTTGCGCGCCATTCACGCTTCGGTTGCACCCAAGCTGAATGGACCTCACATCCTCACTGGCCCAGTCGCGGTGCGCGGCGCAAAAGCCGGGCAGGTGCTCGAGGTGCGCATCAAGGCGATCGATCTGTTCTACGACTGGGGCTACAACGCCATCCGGCCGCTGGGCGGCGCCTTACCGGACGATTTCCAGAAGGCCCGCCTCATCCACATTCCGCTCGACCGTCAACGCATGACCGGACGGCTGCCATGGGGGCTTGAACTGCCGCTCAAGCCCTTCTTTGGCATCATGGCGACGGCGCCGCCCGCAGCATGGGGTGCGGTCGCGTCGCCGCCGCCGCGGCGGAATGGCGGCAACATGGACAATAAGGAGTTGGTCGCTGGCGCGACGCTGTATCTGCCGATCCACGTCGACGGCGCGTTGTTCTCGGTCGGCGACGGTCATGGCGTGCAGGGTGACGGCGAAGTTTGCATCACCGCGATCGAGACCGGCCTGATCGGCACCTTCGAACTGCATGTGCGCGACGACATGAAGCTTGAATGGCCGCTGGCCGAAACGCCGACGCATATGATCACTATGGCCTTCGATCCCGATCTCGACGACGCGGTGGTGATCGCGCTACGCGACATGATCAAGCTTATCTGCGCGCGCACCGGTATTTCGCGCGAGGACGCCTATACGCTCTGCAGCCTGGCAGCGGATTTGCGCGTCACGCAAGTGGTGAACGGCTCCAAGGGCATCCACGTGATGCTAAAAAAGACCTATCTGCGCTAATTGACAGCCGGCGTTGCTTCCTCAACTCGGTGGAATCCGAGCCGCTGCATGACCGGCTCGTCCGACACGCGCAATAGCAGTGCATCCTCCGTGGCCAGGTGGAAGTGTGGCCGCCAGGCCGGTGCCGCAATGACGTCGCCGCGGCGCCATGCGAAGCGCTCACCATCGATCGTTGTGGCGCCGGAGCCTTTGACCACGGCGTAGATGGAGTTTGCTGTGGTCCGATACGGCGCGGTCTTAAATTGCGGGACGAGCCGCATCATCGCCAGCGCGATCGTGTCCATTGCCGGATCGCCGAGCGCGACATGGGTGCCGAACGGGCCGGCCGGGTCGGACGTTGCGGCATCGAGTCGCTTTAGTGTCTCGCGCAGCGGAAAAACGAAGGGCGACTCCGTGGTTGGCGCTGAACTCGCGCGCGGCTCGTCCTCGCCTTCCGCAGGTTCGAAGAACATCGGCTCGAGCAATTGCACCAGAGGCACATCGAGGAAATCGAGCCAATAGGCGCTGGCACGGCCGTCGTTGCCATGGCCGTGACTCGCACCAATTCGGCGTGAGCAGCACGTCGCCGGGTTCCATCGCCAGCTTAATGCCATTGACGTTGGTGTAAACGCCGGGCTCCGCATCGACGATGAGTCGTAACGCGTTGGGCGTGTGGCGGTGCGCGCGGGCCCATTCCCCGGCAAAATCATCTGATAGGCGGAGACCATGGTGCGGACCGTGCCGTAGCTGTCGCCCGAGGCGGGGTTGTAAAGGATGAGATTGCGCCGCTCCGCGAGCTCCGTGTTGATCAGCCGTCCAGCGGCATCGAGCGCCCCGCGCGCCTGTTCATAGCTCCAATGCGCCGGCGCGAAATTTTTTTTCGGCGCCGGCCACAGCGAGGCGACCTTTTTGTTCCAGCCGGGCGCGATACCGATTTGTGCAATCTTGCCGCAGAGTTCCTCCAACGTGCCGGAGCGGGCGAGATCTTCTCGGGTCGGAGCCTGCATGGCGGTTCCTTTTCGCTGGCTGCTTACGGGCCTAGCCGAACCCTACACCCAACGGCGGCGCCGCGCACGACATCGATCAGCACGAGCGGGTCCTCCGGCATGCTGTCGTCTCGCCAAGCTACGTGGCCGTCGGGACGGACCAGGACAAACTTGCGCTCGTAGAGAGCGGCGATCTTACGGTCCGAGATCGCCTGGAAGGTCATTGGCACTTTGCGCTGTTTTGCCGCCGCCAGCAGCGGTTCGGCGTGCTCGACATCGGCATCGAAGCCGAGAAGCGTAAAGCCACGGCCGAACAGATCGAGCGTCGAACGGCCTTCGGCCAGCCAGGCATGCGGGGCGCGGTGTCCTGGCCGCGCCGTGGGCACATAGGCTTTGGCGTCATCGGGTGGCGGCGGCGTTCCATCGGCCCAGCAGATCGGCGAGCCTTCGTAGTGGTAGCCGAGATGAATGCCGAGCGTGAACCATTCCCGCCGCATGGTCTCGGAGAATTCTTGCCCGACTTTGGCGCGCGTCGCCGCGCCTTGCGGCGTTGGATCGAGCAGATCGGGATGCGCCGCGAGGCCCAACATGCGGCGTAGATTGCCGCTCGCTTCGGCGACATTGCGCGCGCCGACCGGCTGGCGCTCGATGCCGTAGGACTCGAGCAGTGCGTCGCCGCCCCAGCCATCGAGCACAGCGGCGAGCTTCCAGGACAGATCGACGGCGTCGCCAATGCCGGTATTCATACCGAAGCCGCCGGTCGGCGACATCACATGTGCAGCATCGCCGGCAATGAAACCGCGGCCCGCGCGGTAACGCTCGGCGACCAATTCGCGTCGGACCCACGGCAGCACGCTCAAAATCTCGAACTCGAAGTCGCAACCGACGGCGCGCCGGATCGCGGCCTCGATGTCTTCGGTCGTGTATTCGCGCTGCTCGGTGCTCCCGATCAGCGAAAAACGCCATTCGTCGCGACCGTTGATGGCGACGATGGTCGCCCATGTGCCTTCCGGTCCAATGAGAATGTGGCGGTAGGCCTTGCCCTTGTCGTGCAGCGAAAGCAGGTGCGGACAACGGAAGATCACATTGGTCGTGTAAGTCAGGATCGGGGTGCCCTGCATCGCAAGGCCGAGCGTCTCGCGCACTGTGCTGCGTCCACCGTCGCAGCCGACAATATATTGCGCCGCAATTTCTTCCCGCGCACGGGTCGTCACGTTTTCGACCACGGCAGTGACGCGGTCGGCATCTTGAGTGAACGACACGAGCCGCGTGCCATAGCGAAGCCTCACGCCGGGATGCGAGGCGGCGAAGGCCTGCAGAATGGGGTCGAACATATTTTGTGGACAGCGTTCGCGCCGCTGCGGGCTCTGCGGCGGCGGGGCCGCCTGGCCGATGCCAGGAAACCGCTCGCGGCCGATTTCATGGCCGGTGAGGCTCGTGAGATAGATATTGTCCTGGGGGTAGTCGCGCGGGTAAGGCGAAGCCTCGACCGCCGGCACCAAGCCCCAACGGCGGCAGAATTCCATGGTGCGAATGCCGATAAGGTCCATCCGCGGCTGATAGATCGAGCCGTCCGACTGCTCGATCAACAAGCAGGAAATGCCGCGCCAGCCGAGATCTCCGGCAACCGCCAAGCCGACCGGTCCGCCGCCGATCACAAGCACCGGTTCGACACGTTCCGACACACTTCTCTCGCTTCGCTCCGGTCCGATCAGGCCGGCAATCCGATCTCTATTGTAACGGCGAGCGGGTCAAGTATCCTCGCCGGGCAGAGACGGTTTGGCCGGTCCTGTTGTCGGAGTTCTCGCTTCATGCCGCGTAGAAAGTTCAGGCGGAACTATCCCTGGGCGAGGCTGCCCGATGACGAGTTGCTGGAGGTTCGGCTCAAGGACCTTAAAGTGACGGTCGAGGGCACCTGGCTCGAAAAGTGCCTGAATACGCTCAACGGCGAACTTGCAGATCACGGCATCCGCGTGCGGCCGCACGCCTGGATTTCGAGCGAATGGTTTTCCCCGGACAACACGCCGGGTATCGCCATTCCGTTCTATCTTGCACATCCCCGGCTCATGCGCCTCGAAAAAAAAATGATCCTCGACATTGAGGGCGGCACGACCTCCGAATGTATGCGCATCCTTCGCCACGAATGCGGCCATGTTGTTACCCACGCTTATCAGCTTCATCATCGCCGCCGCTGGCAGCAGATTTTCGGTCCGTCTTCGAGGCGCTATCCGCGCTATTACCGGCCCAATCCGGCGAGCCGTAATCACGTCCAGCATTTGCGGCTGTGGTATGCACAGAGCCATCCCGACGAAGATTTCGCCGAGACGTTCGCGGTATGGCTACGGCCGCGCTCGCATTGGCGCACACGCTATGCCGGCTGGCCGGCGCTGAAAAAGCTCGAATATATCGACGAACTGATGGGCGAAATCGCCGGCAAGCGGCCGGTTCTCACCCATCGTGAGAAGGTCGATCCGCTCAGTACGCTCAGCCAGACGCTGGGCGACTATTACAGGAAAAAACGCGCGCTTTATGTGGTGGACACGCCGAAAACCTACGACCGCGATTTGCGGCGCCTGTTTTCGGCCGATCCGCGGCATCGCCACAGCGAAGCCGCCTCGACTTTCATCCGGCGCAACCGCGCCAGCATGCGCGAACTAGTCGCTAAATGGACCGGCGAGTATCAGCTCACGTTCGATGTGGTGCTTGACGAGATGATTCAGCGCTGCCGCGAGCTTGGTCTGCGCGCCGTCGGTCCCGAGCGCAAATTGATCATGGAATTCACGGTGCTGTTGACGGCCAAAACCATGCACACTTTGTTCGGCCCATCGCGGCGAAGATGGATCGCGCTATGAAGACGCAGGCGCGTGCTGGTGCTGGTTCATCCCGACCTGATCCCTCCGGAATCGATCAAGGGTTGCACCGAGCAGGAAATAAACGTTTGGAAGACCGAATACGACGTGGTGTCGACGCTGCGAGCCGCCGGTCACGAGGTGCGTCCGCTCGGCGTGCACGACGAACTGAAGCCCATTCGCGAAGAGATCGAACTCGTGGAAGCCCGATTTGGTGTTCACGTTGCTCGAGCAATTTCACGGCGAGGCAATCTACGACCAAAACGTCGTCAGCTATCTGGAACTCATGCGGGTGCCCTATACTGGCTGCAATCCGCGCGGCTTAATGCTGGCGCGCGGCAAGGATCTGTCGAAGACGCTGGTGCATTATCATCGGATTCCGGTACCGGCCTTTGCCGTCTTTCCAAAAGGCCGCAAGGTGCAAACGCCCGGCGCGCCTCGCTTTGCCGCTCATCGTCAAAAGCGTCAATGAGGACGCCTCCTACGGCATTTCGCAGGCCTCCGTCGTCGACAGCGATGAAAAACTCGCCGAACGGGTGAATTTCATCCACGATCGCATCGGCACGGCTGCGATCGCCGAACAATATATCGAGGGACGAGAAATCTACGTTGGCATCATCGGTAACGATCGCCTTGCCGTCCTGCCGGTGTGGGAGCTTACGTTCCAGAATATGCCCGAGGGCGATTGGTTGATTGCCACCGAGAAGGTCAAGCACGATCCCGATTATCAGGAACGCCGCGGCATTCGTCACGGGCCGGCGCGGGACCTGACGCCGGAGCAAAGCGCGCGCATTCAGAGCATGGCAAAGCGGATTTACCGGACGCTCGAACTCGACGGCTATGCCCGGATCGATTTTCGTCTCGCCACTGACGGTACGCCGTTTTTTCTTGAGGCTAACCCAAATCCGGAGATTGCCGAGAGTCAGGAATTCGCGTTGTCCGCAAAACACGTCGGCATCGAGTATCCGGATCTGCTGCAACGTATCGTTACGCTCGGCATACGGCGCGGCTCTTCGGCGACCGTCGACTAAGATCGGGCGCTGCCTTTGTCAGACGCTGGTGTGCTTGTCCCGGCGGGCGCGGCCATGGCCCTCGGCTTCGCGGCTGCTGTGGCGGCGATCATGCGAGACGCGATTGGCCTCGTGCTGTTCGATCTTGGTATGGCTGTGGTCGCGGGCGTCGTTTCGATCGCGTGCGACTTTCCGGGACTTTGCCACAGCCTCGGCCGCCCGCTTGTCGTCGTTGACCTGTTCTTGCTTGATTTGTTCAAGTTTGGCCTGCTGCAATCGTACTTGCCGGGTCTGCGCCTCTTCCACGCTGGCGAACTCCGGAAGGCTCCGGCAGGGCAGACGTCGAACGAAGGTGAGGGCTTCGTCGTTCACCGCCATTTTGCGCCAATCGTCGACCGAAAGCCCGGTCACCCGGACAACATAGCCGCGGGTTTCGCGCGGCAGGGTTGCGCGGTGCTCCAGCCACTCGACGACGCGGTGCGCGCCGGCATTGTAGGCGGCGGCGACAAAGCCGAGGTTCCCGAATTCCAGGCGCAACTCACGCAGAAAACGGGCCGAGGCGGGAATCGCCTGTAGCGGATCGAACGGATTCTCGAGGCCCGTTTCGACGGCGGTCTGCGGCATGAATTGCGCAATGCCCAATGCCCCTTTTTTGCTCACAGCATCGTCTTGCAGCCGGCTCTCCTGCCAGATCAGGTTGGCGAAGAATGGAACCGGCAAATCATTGTCTAGCGCCGAACTGAAAAGCGCATTGCAGAGGTCGCCGAGCGCTACCTCGGTGCTTTGTCCGGAATTGGAATCGGTGCTGGTCGGGGCGTCGAAAGTGACAGTCTCTACCGGGTTGACGTCCGACTGCGGTCGCGGCGAGCGGACCGGAAGCCGATCGGCGCGGCCTATCGAGGACTCGATTTCGACAAGCGTCGGCGCAGCAGTGTCGCCGAGGGCTTCGGCGTTTCCGCCGAAATAGGCCGTATAATCCGGCTCCGGCGCGGCGCTGGACAATCCGGCCAGCAGAAGCGCGAATGCAATGATGGCGCGCATGCCCGTTTCCTCAGAGGCGGGTGACTCGCCGCGTACCGAAGGCGGCGCTCAACAATGATTAATGAAGGGTTTCCCTCAACCTCTGCCGCCGCTGATGCCGGCTCAAACTGGCGGCTTTTGGGACGAATTGTGCGTCATTCAAGGCGAATTACGGCCCCGCACCTCCTTTCGGAACTTAGGCCGTCTCGCACGGCTTGCGTCCGGTTTGCTGAAAGCGGATATTAGTTGCAAGAGCGACCAATTAACTCGCGCGCTGGCCGGGCCATATGCGCGGGTCGGATCGCCGAATGTCGTCGCTGTCGCCGTATGCCGGCCGGCGTGCGCGTGGCGCGGGAGGATTGATGATGAATCAGGAAACCAGGCTGCGCCAAATGGCTGGCAATGCCGCTCCGGTGGAACTTCAATATCAATCAGGTTTCGGCAACCATTTCTCGTCCGAAGCCGTGCCCGGCGCACTGCCGGTCGGACGCAATTCCCCCCAGCGCCCGCCACACGGCCTTTATGCCGAGTTGATTTCCGGCACGTCTTTTACGATGCCGCGCGGGGAAAACCGCCGCACCTGGACCTACCGGGTCCAGCCGTCGGTCGTGCACCGGCCTTATGCGCGCATCGATAACGGGCTTATTCGCAGCGCCCCTTTCAACGATCTCGACGCCACGCCGACGCAATTGCGCTGGAGCCCGATTCCCGTTCCGCAAGCGCCAACGGATTTCGTCGAGGGTATTGTCACGCTCGGCGGCAACGGCGACGTCGCGACGCAGATCGGCATGGCGGTGCACGTCTATGCCGCCAACCGCTCGATGAAGGAGCGATATTTCTATAATGCGGATGGCGAAATGCTGATCGTGCCGCAGCAGGGCCGTGCGCGTTTCGTGACTGAACTCGGTATCGTCGATACCTCGCCAGGTGAGATCGCCGTCATCCCGCGCGGGCTGCGGCTGCGCGTGGAACTGCCCGACGGTCCCTCTCGCGGCTATATCTGCGAGAACTATGGCCAGCCGTTGCGGTTGCCCGAGCTCGGGCCGCTTGGCTCGAATGGACTCGCCAACTCCCGCGATTTTCTCAGTCCCGTGGCCGCTTACGAGGACACCCGCGCAGCCTGCATCATGGTGGCGAAGTTCCAAGGCAATCTGTGGGCCGCGGAAATGGATCACTCGCCGCTCGACGTCGTGGCCTGGCACGGCAATTTTGCGCCATACAAATACGATCTGGCGCGCTTCATGGTGATTGGTTCGGTGAGCTTCGATCATCCCGATCCGTCGATCTACAGCGTGCTGACCGCGCCATCGGACGTTCCCGGCACCGCCAACATCGACTTTGTCATCTTCCCGCCCCGCTGGCTGGTCGGGGAAGATACGTTCCGCCCCCCATGGTACCACCGCAACGTGATGACTGAATTCATGGGCCTGCTGCAGGGTGTGTACGACGCCAAGGCCGAAGGCTTTCTCCCGGGCGGCTGCAGCCTGCACAATTGCATGACGGCGCACGGTCCGGATGCGGAGACCTGGCAGCGGGCGACGGGGGCTGAGCTCAAGCCGCACAAGCTCGAAGACACCATGGCATTCATGTTCGAGAGCCGTTACGCCATACGGCTCACGCGCTCCGCGGCCGAGTCGGCGGAATTACAGCTCGACTATTTCGAAGGCTGGCAAGGACTCGAGAAGCACTTTAAAGGTTAGAGCCCGTCCGGCAAAAGTGGAAACCCGTTTTTTCGGATGAGGACATGCTAAAACAATACGAACGCATGTGCCGATTTCGTTAAGTGGGAATATGCTCTACAAGCCGGTCATCCAGCAAAGGAATTCGTCGTGAAGTATCGTGGAATGAATGCCTTTCGTGGGGCGGCTTTGTTGCTGACGCTCGGCGTGCTCGCCGCTGCGAGCACGGCCGCTTCCGCCGAAGACGCTGCCACCTATCCGTCACACCCGATCACCGCCATCATCCCGTTTGCCGGCGGCAGCGCCAGCGACGTGGTTAGCCGCGTATTGTTCAACAAAATGTCGAAAATCCTGGGCCAGCCGATTATCGTCGAGAACAAGCCCGGCGCAGGCGGCAATATCGGCACCGCCGACGTCGCCCGCGCGACACCCGACGGTTATACCATTCTCGGTGGCGGATCAGGTCCCGTTGCAGCCAACGTAACGCTGTACAAGCAGCTCGATTACAATCCGGAGAAGGATTTCGAGACGATCTCGCCGTTCGCGTCCTTCACCATCGTTGTGGCAGCAAGCACGAAGCTGCCGGTCAACACGCTGCAAGAGCTGATCAGATACGGCAAGGAACACCCAGGCCTTAATTTCGGATCGGTCGGCATCGGCAGCTCGCAGCACCTCGCCGGCGAATATTTCAGCCAGCTCACCGGTGTGAAGCTTACTCATGTGCCGTATCGGAACATCGGACAATATGCGACGGATTTGATGTCCGGTCAGGTGCCGCTCGGCTTCCAGTGGTATCCGAACATCGCGGCGTCGTTACAAGCCAAGGGTGCCAAGGCATTGGCGGTGGCCGGTCCCAATCGGCTCGAGATTCTGCCGGATACGCCGACCACCAAAGAAGCGGGGTTGCCGCAATATCAGGTCTCCGGTTGGTTCGCGCTCCTGGCGCCGAAAGGCACGCCTTCGCCGATCGTCAATAAGCTGAACAGCGCTCTCAAGCAGGCGGTAGCCGATCCGCAAGTTCATGCCGGCTTCGAGCGGCAGGGCGCCGAGACCATGTATCTGCCGGCCGACCAAGCTGCAAAATTCATTTCCGACGAAATCAAGAAGTACCACGACATCATCGTCAACGCGCATATTGCCCAGATCGAGTAGGGAAGCGCGCCGATCGGCGTCCTGTGCGTGTCAGATTTCTTGCCGCGTATTACCGTGATCTCAAGCCATTAAGCCCGTCAATCTGGCGCTTCAACGCATCGGCGTGGCCCGCGAGGGCAGGCGCGCGGTCGTGCAACGCTGCCGACCAATCCATGCCGACGATCCTCGATTCGACCGCAAAACCCCAAGCCGGATCGAACCGGTGGATGTGATAAACCGGACTCGTCTTCACGTGAACTGGATACTCGCCTTTGCGCAGTGTCGTCGCGATGCTCGGCATCACCGTCACCGGGATGTTTCCGACGCTACCGGCGGTGCCGCGATGAACGTGACCGCTGATCACGGCCACGACCCGCCCGGAGTGCCGCACCGCCTGGCGCAGTCTCTCCATCATTGCGGGAGTTTCAAAATTGATAGGGTCGGGCCCTACCGGAACCTCAAACGCAGGATGATGCGCGAAAACCGCGATCGGCTTCTTACGGTCGGCATCGATCATGGCGATCAAGCGGTCCGCTCGTGCGGCACAAAAGTCACCCTTGTTGCTGAGGGTGTTGAGCGTATCGACTGCAATCAGCCTGACCGGATAATCTTCGATAGCGTAGTCGATAAAGTCTGAATCAGGATCGAGATAGCCGCCGGCTGCGAAGGCGTCGCGCAAATTCGCCCGATGGTCCTTGTTGCCGGCCAGTACGTAAACTGGCCGACGCGCGCGGGCAAGAATTGCTGTCGCTTTGGCGTATTCGTCCCGCCGTCCGTTGTGGACGATATCTCCGGTATGGACGATCAGGTCGGGCGTCGGATCAAGTGCAACGATGTCGGCAATGGTACGCTCAAAGTCGCTTATTCTGCGATCGGCGTCGGGCGTATCGAGAGCGATATGGGTGTCGGAAATCTGCGCGATGATCATGGCGCCGGACGCTGGCCGGCCGTTC
Organism: uncultured Alphaproteobacteria bacterium; assembly: GCA_963790495.1. Classification (GTDB taxonomy): domain Bacteria; phylum Pseudomonadota; class Alphaproteobacteria; order Rhizobiales; family Xanthobacteraceae; genus BOG-931. The sequence continues at coordinate 1,211,070 of CAWBOW010000005.1, forward strand.
GCAGGCCCGCGTAAAACTCCTTCAGAATCGCCACCACCTCGGGCCGGCTGAACTCGGGCGGTATATCCGCATCACTCGAAAGCATTTCGCGCTGCTGCGTGCCGGAAATCGAAATGTGATATTGGGGATCGTGCGGACAGGTCTTCGCTGTCGCCATTCCGTAGCATTTTCGGCAATAGAACGTGACGTCGATCTTCAGCGGCTTGGTCAGGAGCGCGCCCTCCCACAACTGATCGAAAATATGCTGTGAGTCGAAGGGTCCGTAATACTTGCCGACGCCGGCGTGATCGCGCCCGACGATCAGATGCGAGCAGCCGAAGTTCTGTCGAATAAGCGCGTGCAACAACGCTTCGCGCGGTCCGGCATAACGCATCTCGATCGGATAGCCGGCCTGAATGACCGTTCCAGGCCGGAAATAGTTGTCGATCATCGCCTGGATCGCGCGGGTCCGCACCTCGGCCGGGATGTCGCCTTCCTTCAGCTTGCCGAGCACTTGATGGATGAAGACGCCGTCCGAGACCTCTATCGCGATTTTCACCAGATATTCGTGGCTCCGGTGCATCGGATTCCGGGTCTGAAAGGCGGCGACTTTCGACCAGCCTCGGTCGAGAAACATCGCCCGCGATTTCGCGGGACGGATATAAAGCTTCGGGTATTTGACGATGTAATCGTCTTCGTCGAGCACCATCACGGGACCGGCGAGATTGACGTCGCCCTGGCTAAAAACTTTGGCCACGCCCGGATGCTTCGGATCGGTGGTGCGATAGACGTGCTCGGCCTCGAATTTCTTATCGATGGAATATTTCTCGCGGACCTCCATAAGCGCAAGGATTTGGCCGCTCTCGCCGTCTGCCAAGGCCACCATTTCTCTGGCCTTGATGCTGTCGGCAAGGTCCTTGCCGACCGGAAGTGTGATCGGGATCGGCCAGAACACGCCGCTGCCAAGTTTCATATCCCGGCAAGCGCCGCGCCAATCGTCATGGCCCATGAAGCCATCGAGCGGCGTATAGGCACCCATCGCCAGCATCAGCACGTCGGATACCGCACGCGAGTTGAGTGGGACTTTCCGGAGTTTCTCCGCTTGCCGGCGTTCGGCCGCGCGTTCGGTCTCAGGCAAGAGCAGCGGCTTGACCCACTCTGAGCCGTGCGGCGCTACGAGTTCTGGCATGGCGGTCTCACGGCTTTTTTGGCGTCTCGTATGCCGCTTCTTTCTGGAACGGCTCCCAGACGGTCTCGAAACCAACAAACCCTTTGTCGTTTGCCGGCTTCTGACGCGTTGTCACAAAGCGCGCGTGGCCGTCAGGAACTTGGGCGACCGGTTTTTGCTCGCTGCTCATAAGTCACCTTTGCATTGAAGCCGGAATTGCCATTCAAACAGTCCGCATAAGCGAAGGGTCGACAGCTGCCTGTGTGGCGATCGCTCCGCCCACTTTCATTTCTTCGTCGGTCGGCTCGCGCACAGTGGCGATCTCAAGCGTAAAGACGACTTCTCGGCCGCATAGCGGATTGTTGCCGTCGACTGTGAGCGTCTGGTCGTCGATCCTCGTCACGAGAAAGCTGCGGGTCTGCCCCTTGTCATTTTCCATGAGGATGGAAGTGCCGACCTTCCGGTATTCCTCGGGAACGTTCTCGATCTGATCGGTAAAAACTAGCGACTCGTCCCGGGCGCCGAAGATCCGGTTGCCGTCGATTGGCATCTCGATGATCTCGCCTTCCGACCTACCCTCGAGTTCGGCGTGTACGAAAGGCGCCAGAATTTCATTGTGTCCGTGGATATAGCCCAACGGAAACTCGACCGCGGTGAGAACCTGCCCCGATTTCTTGTCGATCACCTTGTAGGTGAGTTCGACATATTTGCCGTCGTGGACGGTTTCACTCATGTCCAATCCAGACCGCTCAGAATATGGAAGCACCGAAAATCCTGACTTTGCCATTCTCGTAGCCGAGGACCAGCCGCCCAAGCCATTCGCCGGGCTTTTTGCTGCTACGCTGTCGGTAGAGAACCGTCACATGCTCGCCGCGGCGGATGATGCCGAGATAGTCGAAATGTCCGGAAAGACTTCTGGCAAGCGCGCTGTTGGCGAACTGGTGACCAACGGTCACTTGATCCATGGCAAGCGCCATCGAACCGGAGAAATTTTTGACGAAATCTCCGTATTTGCCTTCGTTCGAATTCTTGACGAGGTCGCGCCACAGAGGGTCAGCGATGGCTTGAATTTCCTCGTCGGTTTTTTCAACGATGTTCACGCGCGGTTCTTCGGGAGTCTTGAACGACCGCATCTGGAGAGAGCATCGAAAGCGACATTTTTGATCTTCCTTGCACCCCAGCGGACGTTCAACGCGATCATCCGACCGGAGGAGCTGTTACTCGTCCGCCCCAACCAGGTGATAACAGGGCGCCTTTTCCATGGTGTATTCGCCAGTCGTCGGATCGCGGCGCGATACCGTCAACACGTGCCAATTCGCGTCGTCGACCTTCATGGCGTCGCCGCGGTAGTAGTAGCCCGGCCAGCGGGTCTCCTTGCGGAACAGCGTATGCTGCGTGACGCATTCTGCGGCGCGGTGACGGTGCTTGAGCTCCCACGCGCGCAGTAACTCGTGAATATTCTCTGCGGCCAGGCTCTCGAGATCTTCCTCCATGACCTTGAGCTTCTTCAATCCGATATTCAGAAGCTTCTCATTGGTCATGTAGCTGACCGTCACACCGCCGCAATACTCGTCCATGAGCTTCTGCAGACGATCCAGACCCTGCCGGGGATTGATATAGTGCGGGTTGACGTCGCCGGCGACGATCTCGTTGCGATAGATTTTATAGTGCTCCAGCGGCTTGTAGATCTGGTTCTTGCGGCGGTCGATCTGCTCGTCCGATACGACGATACCTTCCGCTTTGTCGTCATCGATGTATTTGCACGCAGCCTTTGCGGCGAGGCGGCCTTCGGTGAACGAGCCGGACGAGAAGGCGTGCGGCGTGCCGCCGACCGCATCGCCGGCGCCGAACAGACCTTCGATCGTCGTCATGCGGTTGTAGCCCCAGAAATACTCTGGCGGCGAAACGTCTTCCGGCCCCGAACACCATGCGCCTGAGCAGGTCGCATGCGAACCCATGACGTACGGCTCCGAGGTGGTCAGCTCGGGATTTTCGTTCTTGGGGTCGACGTCGGTCGAAGCCCAGAGCACCGCCTGGCCGATGGTCATGCCGAGGAAGTTTTCCCAACCGACTTCTTCCAGATGCGGATCCTGGAAGGCCTTCATAGTCACCATGTGAATGGGACCGCGGCCGGCATTCACTTCGCTGATGATGCAATGATTCCGCAGGCAGGTCGGAATCGGCCTGTGCGTTAGGTGCGAAGCTTCTGGATCCAGATATTCCTTCCCGACCATCTTCTGAAGTTCGGGGAACCATTTGGATTCGTACTCTTCGCCCAAACAATTTTGCGTGTAGGTTTTCAGATGCAGGAAGTAGGCGCCGACCGGGCCGTAACCATCTTTGAACCGCGCCAGCACAATGCGGTTTTCCATTTGCGTCATCTTGGCGCCGGCTTCGATCATGAGCCCATAGGCGGACGCGGACGACCAAGGCGCATACCAGGTGCGTCCGGAGCCTTCGCCCACCGAACGTGGCTTGAAGATATTCGATGCGCCGCCCGCGCCGCAGATTACCGTCTTGGACTTGAAGACATGATAGTTGCCGGTGCGCACATTGAAGCCGACGGCGCCGGCGACCCGATTCTTCTTGTTGTCATCCATCAGCAGGTGGGTGACACAGATGCGGTTGAATACTTTGTCGGCGGATTTCTTGGCGGCCTCAGCCACGATGGGCTTGTAGGACTCGCCATGAATCATGATCTGCCATCGTCCCTCACGCAGATAGTGCCCGGTTTTCGGGTCCTTCATGATGGGTAGGCCCCATTCTTCGAACTGGTGCACCGTGGAGTCGACGTGACGGGCCATATCGAACAGCAGGTCTTCGCGCACCAGCCCCATCAGATCGATGCGAGCGTAGCGGACATGGTCCTCCGGTTTATTTTCGCCCCATCGAGTCCCCATGTAGCAATTGATGGCGTACAGGCCCTGGGCGACCGCGCCCGAGCGATCGATGTTGGCTTTCTCGGCAATAACGATCTTCTTGTCTTGTCCCCAAAATCTGGCCTCCCAGGCTGCACCGCTGCCGCCAAGGCCTGCGCCGACGACCAAGATATCAATGTTGTCCTCGACGATCGTTTTGTAGGCCATCAGTAATACACGCCTTTCTTCAACTTGAGACCGGCTGACTGAAGGGTATGCAAACCGTCGTCATCCATGCGGATCCACTTCGGCTCGTTGTACAGCAACTGGCCGTCGCGCATTTCCTGGCTGGGCCCTGGAACGTCGGCGAGCTTTGGGATCGCGGTTCCCCAAGGCTTGGTCGTGATCGGCGACAGGAAGTTCTTTTCCGTGCCGTTCCGATATATGATCTTCCAGGCGATCGTGCCTTTGTCTTCGTCGCGGTTGACGCGAACGCTGTGGCCGAGCGGAGCAAAGTCAGCATATCCGCGCACATCAATCGCATTCTGTGGGCAAGCTTTGACGCAGGAGTAACACTCCCAGCACATGCTCGGCTCAATGTTGTAAGCGCGGCGATAAGTCGGATCGATGTGCATGATGTCCGAGGGACAGATGTCGACGCAATGTCCGCATCCGTCGCACCTTGTCATATAGACGAAGGTTGGCATTAGTCGGCTCCTTGGCGTTTCCGGTCGATTACGAACAGTTTTCTAATAGTGGCGCGGCGCTTCGCGCTTGATGCCGAGCCCCATGTGCATCGGAGCTTTTTGCAACAGCTCCATGGAATGCCGTTTCCGCTGTGCGGGATCGTCACGCGTCAGCGTCGGCAAGTTCTGGGCCGAGCCGTTGGCTTTCGATACTCGTTTCTCGAGCGCCGCGGCCGGCTTGAAGAACATGTGCGAGAATTTCGACCACGGGATCGATCCGAACAGCACGGTGGTGGCAATCAGATAGAGGCCCAACAATATGCTCGACCAGCCCGAGCCAATCGCCTCCAAATAGGCCCAAAAAAGGCCGAGCGTGGCGCTGATGACGAGCGAGAGAATAAACAAATCCGCACGCATGATGCGAAACGGCGATTGGCCTTCGGCCGCAACGTCAACGCGGATGAAAAACCAGAACCAGTAGCCACCGACGCAGATCATCAGCGCGCCAAGCCACCAAAGAATCGGCCAGTACGATGGTGTCAACGTTGCGGACGTCGGATAGCAGAACACCATGACGATGGTAGCCGCGACATAGAACACGAAACCATACATGCCGAGGAGATGAGCGAGCCTGCGCCTCATGTTGCAGAACTCGCCGGAGGCCATCACGTCGACAACTGCGGACTGCACGGCTAGAGACACCATCTTGCCGCCGCCGACCTGCTGCCGCGCTTTGCTTTTCGAATTTCGCCAGTTGGCGAAGAAATACGTAGCGCTTCTTTTGTGGATGATATCGAGGAGGGTTCCGCCGACGACCAGGAGAATCATGACGGCGACGTAGGCCTGCATGATCGCCGGCGGGATCGAAGCCGAAAGCTCAGCGAACGGATTGGTGGTGAACATTTATTGCCGTCCCAAGCAGGATGACGTTTGAATTCTTTCACGATATCCGACTGAAAGAGGACCCGGCAACCAAATGTTTTTATTTATCTATCGCTCTTGCCACTTTGATCGAATTAATCGATTAATTTGACCGTGACGCTCGATCAATTGCGCATCTACGTTGAGGTCGCCGAACGCGGTCACGTGACCCGCGCGGCAGAGGCTTTGGGCATGAGCCAGTCGGCGGCATCTGCCGCCATCGCGGCGCTAGAATCCGCTTATCAGATCAAGCTGTTCGACCGCGTCGGCCGCGGCATTCAGTTGACCGAGAGCGGCCGAACCTTTCTCCGCGAGGCCCGCGCCGTCCTCGACCGCGCTTCGATGGCCCGTTCGGTGCTTGCGGATCTCGCCGGCGGTCCGGCGGGCCCGGTGAGTATCGCTGCCAGTCTGACGATAGCGACCTATTGGCTGCCGCGCCGGCTGGCCGCCTTCCAGGCCGCCCATCCCGGCGCGCGTCTTCATGTCGTGATCCGCAATACCCACGACGTCGAGACCGCCGTTGTCGAAGGCGAAGCCAATGTCGGCTTGGTTGAGGGGCCGACGCAGCATCCGGCGTTGATGCGGCAGCAGATCGATCACGACCGGCTGATGCTCGTGGTCGCCTCGGATCATCCGCCGTTGCCGGTCGATGCGTCGGGTCGCCTCGATTTGCGCGCCATCACCTGGGTGATCCGCGAAGCCGGCTCCGGCACGCGCCGCGGGCTTGAGGACTTGGCCACGGGCGAAGGCCTCTCCCTGGATGATCTCAAGATATCGCTGGTCTTGCCCAGCAACGAGGCGGTACGTGAAGCCATCGAGGCCGGCGCGGGCGCTACGATCGTGTCACGCCACGTCGTCGCCTCGGCCATTGCCAACGGCACGCTCAAGGCAATCCCGGTGGACCTACCGCTGCGGGAATACGCGCTGGTGCGCCATCGCGACCGGCACGAAACTATGGCGCAACAGACGCTTGTCGCACATCTGGCCGCTAGCGGCGATCACGCATCGATGCAGGGCTGCTGACCGCGCCCGGCGCGCATGACAAAAGGATGGCCGCAAGCGTAGGCTGCGGCGCTATCGGCCGGCCGCAGGAGCTGCCGCAACAAAGAAATGCATGGCCGAAACCGGGAGGGAATCTTGCTAAGGCTGACCACCGTCCTTGTCGTATTTTTAGCAATTCTCGCTAGCGGTGCCGAACGGTTACTGGCCGCCGACGGTTATCCGACCCGACCGATCATCCTCGTCATTCCGTTGCCGCCGGGCGGCACCAACGACATCATGGCCCGGGCGGTGTCCGACAAGATGAGTGCCTCTCTCGGGCAACGCATCGTGGTGGAAAACCGCAATGCCGGCGGCAGCGGCACGGTCGGAACCCGCGAAGTCGCACACGCCGCCCCGGACGGCTATACTCTCATTCTTGGCTACACCTCGACGCTTGCGACCGGTCCGCATCTCTACAGGGATGTAGGCTACGATCCGCGCAGAGATTTTGCGCCGATCGGATTGATTGCGTCCGCGCCGGCGCTACTGCTGGTGCATAAAGACGTTCCGGCCCGCAGTGTCGGCGAGCTGATTACGCTGATGAAGAACGCCAAAGAGCCCTATCAGGTGGGCACGCCCGGCGCCGGCACCGTGAACTATCTCGCCTCAGTTCTGTTCGCGCAACAAGCCGGTGTGAAGATTGAACAGATCATCGAAAAGGGATCGAACCCGTTGATCACCGACATGATGGGTGGCTTTGTCAAAGTCGGCTTCAATCCCATTCCAGTGTCGCGAGCCGCGCTTGACGGCGGCTTTATCCGGGCGTTGGCGGTCACCTCCACCAAGCATTCCACGCTCATGCGAAATCTACCGACCCTGGCCGAATCCGGTTTACCAGGCTTCGACGCAGCCTTGACCTACGGCCTGCTGGCGCCCGGCGGTACGCCACGGCCGATCGTGGAAAAATTGAACAAGGCATTGAATGGTGCCCTGGCCGATGCCGATGTCCGCAAGCGCATCATTAATGAAGGTGGCGAACCGGAAGGGGGGCCGCCGGAGCGTCAGGCCGCAGTCATCGACCACGAGGACAGCAAATGGGCGGCCGTCATCCAAGCGGCGGGACTGCAGCCCAAGTGATCTCGCGCGACCGCTTCGCCGTCAGAGACGACGGCCAAAGCCGCCGCGGAAGCCCGTCGACAACAAAGAGATGACGAACAGCACGAGGGCAACAAAAAATACGATTTTGGCGATTCCGACCGCGGCTCCGGCAATTCCGCCGAAGCCGAGGATTCCAGCAATAAGCGCGACAACAAGAAGGGTGATGACGAGGCTCAGCATTGTTCAACTCCACGAATCCATTGTGGAGTTAAACCCGTAGCTCTCGTGGCGGTTCCGCGGTCCGTTCGCTCCAGGGACCTAAATCAGATCTGGTCGGGATCGTTCTTCGGCGGAAACAGTAGCGCGCCAAGCACCAGCAGAACTGCCAATGTGGCATATATTTGCGGTTCGGAATTGTGCAACGCGGTGGCAAACTCCCCGCAGAAACGATCGATGCCCGCGAGCATCGCAATGGCGCCGCTCATAGTCCCTCATTAAAATAGTCCTGCCCGAATGAAAGTTAGTGCAACGCGATACGAGCGAAAATGTGACGCCGGGGCTATGATTAGTCGATTCGCCGGTGCCCGGAGCCGAATCACGCGAATTGTGCGGCTGGGTCCCATGGCCGCGGCGGTTTTGCTGCTGTCGATGGCCGGTTCTCTTGCATCCGGTTACCCGTCACGGCCGATTACGCTGGTGGTTCCCTACCCACCGGGCGGGGGCAATGATGCGATTGCGCGGCTTGTCGCTGGCGAGATGAGCGTTGAGCTTGGAGAGCCTATCGTAATCGAGAACCGCGGCGGTGCCGGCAGCACCATCGGGACCCGCGACGTGGCGAGAAGCGCTCCGGACGGCTACACAATACTCATCGCCACAAGCTCGCTCGCCATCAATCCATCGCTTTATCCAGACGCCGCTTACGATCCACGGAAAGATTTTGCCGCCATCGGGCTAATTGGTTCGAGTCCCAACCTCGTCGTGGTTACTCCGTCGACACCGGCACATACGATCGCGGAACTCATCGCGCTGGCCAGGAGCAAACCGGAAGGACTCAATTTCGCTTCCACTGGTACCGGTACGAGCACCCATCTTTCGGCTGAGTTGTTTGCTGAGATGGCCGGCATCAAGCTCAACGCGATTCCCTACAAAGGTGTTGCACCGGCAATCACCGATCTCATGGGTGGGCAGGTCCCGTTGATGTTCTGTCCGACGGCAAGTGTGGTCGGGCTGGTGCGGCAAGGCCGGCTGCGGGCCCTTGCAGTCACTGGGAAAAGGCGCTCGCCGCTGTTTCCCGATTTGCCCACCGTCGGCGAAGCGGGCGTTCCCGGGTATGCCGCCGAACTTCATTACGGCCTCGTTGCGCCCGGCGGTACGCCGCCCGACATCGTGACCAGGCTCAATGGGGCGCTTAATGCGGCGCTCGCAGACCCGGACGTCAAAGCCAAGCTCACAGCCGATGGAGAAATTGTCCTGCCGAGTACACCAGCGGCTTACACGGCGGACATCGCCAGCGAGGAAACGAAGTGGTCGGCTATCATCAAAAAGGCAGCACAGAATCCGCAGTGAGTGTCGGCGAGGCTGATGAGGAACAATCATGAATTTCGAATTCACGGCAGAGCAAGGCCAGTTCGCCGAACAGGTACGCCGGTTTGCACTCGCGCATCTCGCATCGGGGGCACTCAAGCGAGCCCATGATCCTCGCTTTGCCTTCGACGTGGCGCAGCTAATGGCCAAACAGGGGCTTATGGGCATAACACTGCCGCCGAGCGACGGCGGCCAGGGCGGCAGTCTGCTCGATGCCGTGATCGCCATTGAGCAGATTGCGGCAGTGTGCCCGCGCAGCGCTGACGTCGTGCAATTCGGCAATTTCGGCCCAATCCGGACTTTTGCCGAATATGGTACGCAAACGCAAAAGGCTCGCTGGCTGGGCGAATTGCTCGCCGGCCGTATGGTGATGTCGCTCGGCATAACCGAACCAGACGCCGGTTCGGCTCTGACCGATCTAAAAACCAGTGCGCGGGCGGATGGCGCGGAATATGTCATCAACGGCAGTAAGGTATTTTCGACGTTCAGCCCCGACGCGCAGATTTTTCTCGTTTACGTGCGTTACAGCCCGGGCCTGTCCGGCATTGGCTCGATAATCGTAGAGCGCGGCACGCCGGGGTTCACGATCGGCGCGCCCTCCGCCTTCATGAGCGGCGAGGAATGGTGCGAGTTGCATTTCGATGATTGCCGCGTTCCGGCTGGGAACCTGCTGCTGGGTCCTGGAGGCTTCAAGAAGCAAATGGCCGGCTTTAATGTCGAGCGGCTCGGCAACACCGCGCGCTCGCTGGCCTATGGCCGCTATGCCTTCAATGCCGCACGCGATTATGCGGCGAAGCGCCGGCAGTTCGACCGGCCGCTGTGCGAATTTCAGGGCTTACAATGGAAGTTCGCCGACATGGCGGTCAAACTCGATGGTGCACAGCTCCTTTTATACCGTGCCGCAGTCAACGCCGATCGCGGCCTGCCTTCGGCTTACGAAACCGCGATCGCCAAAGCAGCCTGCAACCAAGCTGGCTTCGAGGCGGCGAGTGAGGCGGTGCAAATCATGGGGGCTCTGGGTTACAGCCGTGAGACTTTGGTCGAATATTGCATGCGCCGCACCCGGGGCTGGATGATTGCCGGCGGCTCGATCGAGATGCTTAAGAACCGCATTGCCGAGCACGTCTTCGAGCGCCGCTTCGATCAGCGCAAGCGGTCGCCCGCCGGGCGGAGTGATCTCGGCGAGGAGCCAAAGCAATCTAACGAATTGCATATCCGGGTGGTCCGGTATCGGGGGCCGAATAAATTCAGCCAAACGTGACGGCGTCACGTTCCTCCCTAGGGCCCGGTGACGGCGTCACTGATTTCGTCCGGTTCGTGTAACGCTGTTACACATGGTGCTCCGGTTCGTGTAACGGCGTTACCTCCTCCCTGGGTTGCGCGAAGACCGGATGCAATTTTTCGGCCCGAGTAGCAACCAAATAGCAATCATTGAGACGTATCTAGGCTCCCAGCGGCGGCGTGATGAGGGCCAGTTGGCTCTGTTGATGCGGGTTAATAAATCGTTAATCCGATGTTTTGGAAAAATAGCGGAGTAGCAAACAGCAATGCCGAGGGGGTCCAAACCAGGCGAGCGGCGGGGCGGGCGCCAGAAGGGCACCCCGAACAAGAAGACCGCGTTGAAGAATGCAGTGCTGTGCGCTGCCGCCTCTGATCCGAATACATCGCCTCTGACCTTCATGCTTGGGCTGATGCGGGATCCGAATGTACCGTGGGATGTCCGTGTCGACATGGCGGCGGAGGCAGCGCGGTTTGTTCATGCCAAACCGCAAGCACCGCCACGCCTACGCACAAATCCGATGGATTTGCGCCCGCTCAAAAATACGTTGAATTTTACTGCGGCAGAAATGGAAGGGGAGTTAACAGCCCTGGATCCATCCGTCGATGGCGATGGCGATGTGAGCCCATTGAATTTTCTATTGAGTGTCATGAAGGACCCGGACTCCGCACCGCAACTGCGGATAAAAGCCGCGCAAATTGCAGCCCGTTATAAGCACCCACCCAAAGCGCCGGACAAAATGCCGGCCGTGGATGAGTACGGTTTTTCGATCAGCCGTACGCTCGCGGAGGCGATCAGGAACGACTGGTATGCGCTCCGCGCGTTGGAGATCTCGTCCAAGGCAGCACCAAAGCGCGCAGAGATCCTCGCCCGGCAAGCGGAACGGGACGAATACCTACGCTGTCCGGCAGGCTATTCGCCGGAGCAAGATATCAAGCGTCGGGATGAATTGATCAAAAAGAGGCCTCGAAGCAGGACGGATGAGACCGAGCTTGGCTTTATCATTGCGCGCATTACAGCGTCAGAGGTCGCTTTTAATCGCAGCCCGGAAGGTCAGGTTCGCCGCCGCATGGCCGATCTCCAGTACCGAAGAGACGCGGCAAATGCGGAAAGAAATCGCCGGGTGGGGCTAACCCGCGCCGAGGGCAAGGAGCTCGACGACTTACTCAAGCAGTACCCGCCGAAAGAGCTGCCAAGTTCTCCGCTGTTTACCTCGCTGAGGCTCTCAGAAGGTTGGAAGCTGAACACATTCAAATAAAACGTGTCGGAACTCGCAATGAGCAAGCAGCGGCCATTGGGGCCGACCCGAACTCCGAAATGGAGGAGTTAGCCCCTACCAGGGAAGAACAGCGTGATCAGCGGGAGAGAGCGCTGGTGGCAGAAATCGAGCGTCGCAAAGCCGCAGGGGATCCGGACCCGTGGGGCGGCAAAGCGCCTACTTCAAGAATCTATCATTTGGAAGAGCAACGTTTCGAGGAGACGCTCACTGCCGAGGAGGAAAAAGAATTGGAACAGCTGGCCCGGCTCTATCCAGACGACGTGAATCGCACGAGGGCACTGGTAACGCGGCGGATGAAGGCCAAACGAGCCAGGAAGGAATATACTACTCGGTTAGGTTATTCCTTCTCGGGGTGACTGACTTCCACGCTCGCTCGCCCGATGACTGGAAGAGTGATAGCGCGGCTTTGAAAATCTGCATCCGCTTTGGCGCCCCGCTCAGACGCGCACCGATTGCGGGGTGGTATTTGGGGCATTTCCTCCGAGGCCGGAAGAACGAGTTTAGCGTGCCCGCCTCCCACGCCCGGACCGCTCTGTCGGCATCGATGAATTCAAACCTGTCTCTTCGAGCGCACGGCGGATGATGTTGGCGCGCGGCTGAAAGCGTCTTCATCGCGGCGGTAGCCGCAGCCACAGCGCTCGGACCGCCTTTATCGGCATCGATGAATTCGACGCCCCCTCTTCGAAGGCGCGTCGGATGACCCTGGCGAGAGGCTGAAAATAACTTCATTGCGGCGGTAGCCGCAGCCGCACGCCCGGACCGCCTTTATCAGCATCGATGAATTCCACGCCGGCCTCTTCGAGGGCGCGGCGGATGGCGCCGTCGTTGACCCGCGTCAGCGCGGTCGCGCTCGGCATGAGTTCGGCGCGGCGGACGGTGGTGACGCTGACGGCGGAATGGTTGGCGAGCTCTTCGGCGCTCCAGCGGATGAGCGCTCTGGCGGCGCGGATCTGGGCGCTGGTCAGGGGCGGGGGGAACATATTTGGCGTGGCCTCTTGTATACGCTATATTTCATTCCATATGGAATGAATAGATGCGTAGAGCGGTGGTCAGGGACCGATTTACCAGAGGGAGGACGAAATGAAAAATGCCATGTGGAAAACTTCAGGCAGGCGCCACTTCATCGGCGGCTCGGACGCCCGGATCATCATGGGGGAGGATGAAGGCGGCTCTGGTGCGGCTGTGGCGGGAGAAGCGGGGCGAGGTCGAGCCCGAGGATCTGTCTGGCAACCTGATCGTCCAGCTCGGGCTCGTGACCGAGGACCTGAATCGGCGCTGGTATGAGGCCAATACCGGGCAGGTCATTACCGATATCCAGAAGCGGGTGTTTCATCCGGCGCTGAAGTGGATGGCAGCCACCCTGGATGGCCGGGTGTCTGGCAGCGATGCGGTGTTCGAGGCCAAGTTCATGCTGCCGTGGTCGTTCTCGGAAGAAGGGGCGCTGGCCAAGTATATCGCCGCAGCTGCAGCATAATATGTGGGTGGTGGCAGCCCGGACCGCGGTGCTCTCGGTCATCACCGGAGGCGGCAAATGGGTCGAGATCGTTGCCCATGCCGATCCGCTCTATCAGCATCTGATTGTCACCGCCGAGCGCAAGTTCTGGCGCTGTGTCGAGAACGGCGAGGAGCCAAAGCTCTTCGGGGTCGATCCGCCAAAGCCCCGGATCGAGGCCATCCGGATCGTCGATATGTCGACCTCCAATGCCTGGGCGGAGTTTGCCGTCGTCTTTGCCCGCACCCGGTCAGCTCATCTCGAGCATGAGCAGGCCAAGGCTGAGCTCAAGGGGCTGATGCCGGAGGATGCCAAGGAGGCGATCGGCCATGGCATCCGGGCCAAGCGATCCAAATCCGGCGCCGTCAGCTTCGATCTGTTCACCTGTAACGACGCCGGGGAGGGGACAGGCCATGCAGCGCTCTAGTCCCTCCATCGCCGCGCTGGCGGCGCCCTGGCCAAGGCCCAGATCGAGCTTGCCAATCCGGAGAAGTCGCTCATCGGCACCATCGGACCGGAGCGGCAACGGGGCACGGGGAGAAGAGGACAGATCAGGCGAGCTGCCGAGCGGTATTTCGCTATGCCTCGCTGGCCGAGCGGGCTCGAGATCGTGCGCAAAACCTTGGGCCAGCATGAGATCGCCACGGTGCAGACCACGGCCATCGATCAGACGTGCCGGCACCGTCAATCTCACCACGGTGCTCGCCCACGCCTCCGGCGAATGGATCGCCTCGGACTGGCCGGTCTGCGCCATCAGCGAGACCGCCACCCCGCATCGCATGGGAGCGGCGCTGACCTATGCCCGCCGCTATGCGCTGTTCACCCTGGTCGGCATTGCCGGCGAGGATGATCTTGATGCGCCGGATCTGATCAGTCCCACCCCTGCGCGTGAGACATCCTCAGTCTCGGAGCGGCAGCATTCCGCCGGCAATGGGCATGGCCAAGGCAATAATAACCGCTTCGACGGTCGTTCGCCCAATCTGGCCTCCCGCACGCCATTGCCGCGACCGAGCAAGAGCGACGACCGCGCCAGCACAGTGCGAGGAATGCAGACTGCCGTTCTCCTCAGCTTCGAACTCTCGGCACGGCAGCGCGACAAGATGCTGGGGGAACTCAATGACATCGGCAGCTCCGACGAAGCAGCCAAATGGGCGCGCCGCCGCCTGCCGGACAAGAACAAGCTCACCGGCGACGATGCCAAGCACATCGAGGCGGTCTTCCGCACCAAGCTGTTGAGCTTCGCCGCCCACCATGCCGAAGCTATCCCACAGACCCGAAACGGGAGGCCGATCTCGGACACCGCCGGATGGACCGGAGCACCACCGCCCAGCGCCGAAGGAAACGCCCAGCAGCCTCCCAAGCGGAAGCCGATGCCCCGCCGAAGCCGATCGAGGCGAACAAACCGAAAGCAACGATCACCTCGGGCAAAACCGATCGACAAGTCCGTTCTCACCCATCCCGAGCCACGGCGCATTCGCGACCGCGACCATGTGCGCTTCGTGGCGCAACAGCCTTGCCTCCTCTGCGGCCGCCAGCCCTGCGATGCCCATCATCTGCGCTTTGCCCAGAGCCGGGCGCTCAGCCGCAAGGTCAGCGACGAGTTCACCGTCCCGCTCTGCCGTGGCCATCATCGCGAACTGCATCGCCATGGCGATGAAGCGGCGTGGTGGAGCAAAGTCGCTATCGATCCGCTCGCCCAGGCCAGGAT
>CAWBOW010000006.1:0-8539 GCA_963790495.1 uncultured Alphaproteobacteria bacterium
ATGACCAGCGCCATCGTGGCGAGAAGAATTAAGCCGCCGGCCGCGCCGGTAAAGACGCCGAAAAAGGCGGCGGCGAATGAAGCTAATGATAAGCCAAGGAAAAGCAGTGGCCCCATATCGGGCGCGCTCAAGAAATGCATGTTTGTTCTTATTGTCTGGAGAATCGCCCACCTAAAAATTATGGCTCGGCCTAATTGACCGTCTTCGAATAATCCCCGGGACGGTATTTATTCTTGGAGAAGAGTGCGCACGCCTCACAAGCCATTTACGCGACCTCACTGCCGGCACAGGACCATTTGTTCATTATTCCGCCGCCATCGACAAGGCACCGCCATGTAGCGTCGCAAGGATTACAGCGAATTCCGCGTGCAGGCGCCGATACCGCATCAGCCGCAAAATGAGCCTCAGCTCCCGCAACACGTCGAGCGACAGCCGGTCGCCATAGCCAAGCGCGCTTGCGATCTGAAACGCTTTGCGTCGCCGCGCCACCAACGCTCGACCGTGGCGACTGCGCCATCGAGAAAATCAAACCGGCGAGCCGTTCGGCGCGCGCGCCAAACCGCGCGCGCACTGCCGGATGTGCGGCCCGCGGCGCAGCGCAGGTCGACCCGCAGTTTGAGATCGATAATCGCGGCGCCTTCGTCGAAGGCGGCGCCGATCTGCGCCAGGCGACGTGTCCATCGCGCAGGCGGTGGCGGCCCGCGCCGCGCGCGGCCATGCGGATACAGTTCAGACTCGCGCGCTTCGCGCCGCCCGTGGGGCATCGCCCCAAATTGGCTTAGGCGCGAAGTAACTATGAAGAGAGACGCATGTCAAGGGGCGTAACAAAAAAAGAGACTAAAGCCTCCCAAGCCGGGCGCGCCGCCGCGCGGCAATGGGGCGATTCGGTAAAGGTGCGAAGCCGCATCGGGAAAGCGTGCGGCCTCAGAAAAGCTTCAGCCCGCACAGCACCTTGCCGACGATCTCAGCTCGTTGAGCGGCACTTCTTCGGCGGCATGGTTGGGATTGTCGGAAATGATCTTCACTCGCGGCTTGGTCGCGAGCGCACCACCTGCAGGCGCTTGACCACGATGCCCTCGAAGGCTGTCGCGGATGGCGTAAAGGCCGTCGGGCGAGGGGGTCTTGTGCCCGGTATCGATGATGACGCGGTCGCCCGACATCAGCGTCGGCACCATGCTGTCGCCGTTGGTGTCGAGCACCAGAAGCCCGAGGCGGAGGTGTGCAACTGATCGCGCACGAAGCTGGGCGGAAACACCCAACCCTCTGATTTTACTGGGTCGGCGTGCTTGCCGTCCTTGCGCACTTCGCGCGCCGACACGCCGCCGCCGCCCAAGCCGGCGCGGGTATCGAGTTCCGGCACCTGGCCGGGCGCCGGGCCGAGCGGTTCGTCGTGAGCGGCTTCCTCGCGCAGCACGTCGCTTGATTTGATATGGCGCGCCGGTGCCGGGATAGCGGCCCCACAGCAGGATCTGCTCCGGCGTATAGCCGAGCGCGTTGGCGAACGGCTTTAGGTGGTCGAGCCGCATGCTAATCTGGCCGTTCTCCAGCCGCGACAGTTGCTGCTTGGAGACGCCGGAGCGCTTGACGAGCTCGGTCCGGCTCATGTGCCGCGCTTCGCGGGCGTAAAAGAGGCCGGTCTTGGTCGATTTCGGCTTGCGTGCCATGGATTTCTCCCTTCGCCCATTGTCACGGATTCGGTGCAATTGCGCTAGACTCTAAAATAGTGACTTGACGCGGCGATTTCTCGCCATTATGTGACATTTGTCACTAAAACAGAGGCGGAGACGGACGATGCATGGCGAGCCGTGGCGGCCGGAGGACATCGCATTGCTGCGGCGGCTATGGGCGGCCGGCGAAACCGCGCACGCGATCCGGCAAAGCTCGGCGGCCTGTCGCGGTCGGCGGTGCTCGGCAAGATTTTTCGGTTGCGGCTCGGCGCCGCGGGAAAGCCGGCGGTTGCGCGCGAGAACGCCGCGCGGCCAGGGCGCCGCGCCGGAAACCCCCGGCAGATCGCCCCACCGTGTCAGCCCGGCGGGGCAAGACGCTGCATCAGCTGACCAACACCTGCTGCCGCTGGCCCTATATACGCCGAGCAGCATCGCCATCGATCACCCGGTGGCGCGGGCGCTTTTGGTCTCGACCTCCTTCGATTTCGGCTCGGTCACGGCGACGGCCGCTACGGCGGACGATTTCGGCACGCCGACAAGTCTTTCCATCGAGTTTAACGTCAATCTTGGCACGGCATGAGGATTTGACAGATGACAACCGCGGTCCAAGTTCAATACCGGCGCGGCACGGCGAGCCAGGTGGCGGCGTTTACCGGTGCGCAAGGCGAGCTTGTCGTCGACACCACCAATAATCGCGTCGTCGTGCAGGACGGCGCCACCGCGGGCGGGTTTGCTGCGGCCAAGCTGACCGACATCGGCACCGTCACCGCGCTGCATGGCTCGACCATCCAGACCGGCGTGGTCGAGGACCTGATCGCCTGTTCGGGCGCGTCCTCGGTGTCGACGGTGACGATTCCCAATCGCGCCATCGTTTGCGCGGTCTCCACTAATGTGGTGACGGCGATTACCGGCGCGACGTGGTTCAATGCCGACGCCACGACGAGCGCGGGCGGCGGCGCGGGCACCACGGCGGGAGAGTTCGGCTCGATTCTCGGCACGCCGCCGGATCGAGCAATTCCGGCGTCATCGGGCCGACCGCCTGGTACGCATCCTCGACCGTCAAGCTCACGGCCCAGGGCGGCAGCTTCACTGGCGGCACCGTGCGCGTGGCGATCCAATATATATTATGCGGCGCGCCGGTGAGCTGACTGCGTTGTCTGGCGGCCGGCGAGATGATCGCGGCGCGGTGATCGCGCGCCTCTAACTCATTCCTCAAAATCACAGGTGATCCGATGCGAGTCTCGCCACGGCGATCTATTGCGGATTGGCCTGCGCCACCGCCGACGCGCATAGCGGGCGCATTCATCGCAGCCGATCGCCCGCGGCCATGCTCGCGCCCGGTCTCGTTCACATGCTGCAAAGCACGGAGCGGCCGCGGGCCTGGTGCGGCTGGTATATCGTCAATCGAGCATGTCGCCGATCCCGCGTTCAACCGTGCCGCGGAGTCGGCGCATTACGGCCGCCGCGCTTTCGCGCCGGCGCCCGGCGTCATCGTCGTCTGGCCGCATCATGTCGGCATCATCCGCGGCGGCCCCGACGCCTTCGGCGACTGGCTTGTGAATCCGGCAATGACGGCGGCTCAGTACGCATACGCTCTCCGCTCGCTCGCCGGCGCCGTCGCGCTGCGGATCGGCGGAGGGGGCGATGATCGATCTCGCCAAGCTGAAAGCTGCCAACGCCGAACGCTGGTCGGCGATGCGTACCGATCCGGCGCTGACGCCTGCGTTCGCGCGCGTCGCCGCGCGGCTCGGCGCGGCGGCGGCGAAGGCCCGCTATGTTATCGTCGCCGCCGACACCGGGGTGCCGTGGTTCGTTGTCGCCGTCATTCACGAGCGCAAATCCTCGCAAAGCTGGGCGGCCAATCTGGCGCAGGGCGATCCGTGGAATGCCGTTTCAGTGCACGCGCCAAAAGGGCAGGGGCCGTTCGCCTCGTGGGAAGCGGCCGCGGTCAATGCGCTCACCCGCTCGCCGCCTTACGCGGCGCATTGGGCCGATTGGTCGGCCGGCGGCATGCTGACGCTGCTCGAATTGTATAACGGCCTCGGCTACGCCGAGCGTGGTGCACCATCGCCTTATTTATGGGCCGGCACCGATCGATACGCTTGCGGCAAATACATCGCCGATGGTCATTACGATCCGCATGCGATCGACCATCAGCTCGGCTGCGCCGCGCTGCTGAAGCAAATCACGCTCATCGATTTGTCGGTGACGCTTGGAGGGACGTCATGATTTGCAAGGTTGCCATCATCTACGGGCTCGGCGGCGGCTGGTTGGACCCGGCCGCCGGCGAGAATTATCTGCTTGAGCGCTGTAAGGCGATCGGCCTGATCGTTCCGCCGCAGCCGTTTGCCTATTCGGACAGCCAAGGCGTTTACGACTTTCTCAAACATGCCGATTGGCGCGGCATCATTGGTGACAGCTTCGGCGCCTGTTTCGGTCCGCAATACGCCGGCAATCTGGCGCCCGCAACCGTGGACTATCTCGCGGGCTTCCAGCCGTCCATCTATTCGACGCTCGGACCGGGACCACTCACGGTGCCTGCCAACGTCAAGGTCGCGCACTGCATCCGCGACCCCGATTGGATCGACACGGCCGGCTTCGGCTACGCCACCTGGGTCGCCGCCGATCCCAAGAAAACGCGGCTCATCGTCACCGAGCACCGCGGCGCGCATCCGGACGACACCGGCTACGCGCAAGACCTCATCTTTGCCGAAGTGAAACACCTGATTGGAGCATGACATGCCCGATTCCATCGTTTATTCCATGCCCACTTCCATGCCGGTTTCCGTATTGGTTCCTACCAAATCGGCGTGGCTGTCCAAGATCAATTGGACGCAAGGCGTTTCGAGCTTCGCCATGGTGTTGACGCTGGTCAGCGGCGGCAAGCTCAACCTGACCGCCGATCAGCAAGTCTCGATTGTCGTCACCATCGGCGTCGTCGGCGATGTCGCAACTTACGTCATCAAGACCTGGTTCACGCCGACCGTCACGCGCGCATCGGTGCGCGAATGACCGGCTTCATCGAAGACATGATGATGCGGCAGGAGGGCCTGAACAATCAGGACATCGCCGACATCAACGCCGCGCTGCCGGACATCCAGGCGCTGGATCAGGCCTTTGCGCAAGCGTGGCCGCGCGTTGCCAAGCTCACCCCGCTTTTTACCCACGTGTTCGGCAAAATCCTCCAAAAGCAAAGGGAACTGACATGAGCCTCTTGTCCGACATCGAAGCCCAATTCCAGATCACCGAGCAGAAAGTGGCGACGGTCATCGCCACCGCATGGAAAGACCTGCAATCGGCCGAAAGCGCCGTCGTCAACGACATCGAAGCGATCTTTAACTGATCCAGGCAAACCAGCAGGAAATCCTCACGCTCTTCCAGGGCTTCCTCACCGACCTGACTGCGATCGGCGCTGTGATCCCGCAAACCGCCCCGGCGGTGGCGGCGGCGACCACGGCGATCGATGCAGCCACCGCCGCGGTCGACGTGCTGTCCATGGGCTTCCAGGCCGGTTCGACGCCGCTATCGACCGTCGCCAATGCCTATGCGGCGGTCAAGACGGCGCAAAGCGCGGTGAACGCCGTGCTCAAGCAGGGCACGGCGCAACCGGCTACGAGCTGATCGATACCGGCTCGCGCCGACGATGCGCGATTTGGTGGAGCTTGGGTGAAGCCCAATCGACTGCGAGGAGACAATGGCCGGCAAACTGGATGAGATCAGTCGTGCGATTGGGGCGTTGGAAACGAGTGTCGACGAACTCAAACGCCGGCTTGAAGAGAGCCGCGAGACGCAATCGCGCCGGCACGCCGATAATTCTACGGCATTGCGAGCGCTCGCGGACAAGCTCGACCGCCACGCTAGCGCGGTGGCGCTGATCCAGCCGGCGGTCGCGGCGCTGGAATTGTCGCGCTCAAAATTGGCGACGTGGGCCTCGATCGGGCTTGCCGGGGTCGTCGTGCTTGGCTGGATCGTCGAGGCCGGCGTCAAATGGGCCGTGGCACAAATGTTGGCGCATTTTCAGTGAACGACGGTCTGGCAAAGTGTTGGAAGCCAAGAGGAAGAGTGAGACCTTTCAATAATTAAATAGCGCGATACGACGTTTGTAATTGTCACTGGCCCCGCTGGCTTGCGCCGCCGGGGCGGTTTTTTGCCATGAACCGGTCGGGCAAAATAGGAGAAGACTCGTGCCGTACGAACATCTCCGTGACGAATGGCGCGCGCGCGAGCGCACCGCGACTATCAATCCAGCGATGTTTTTTGCGCCAGAAGGGATCGTACTGGGAGCCGGCACGATACTCCTGCACGCGGACGGGCCGCATCGATACAAAGCCTGCGCGGCCAAGAGGAGAGGGTCTTAGCCTTGTTGGCTGCGGCCTACGGTAGCGCAGTCGCACCGGCCGTTTTGGGCAACATCGGACGGGCGCTGGAGGCCTGGCTGGACGGTGATGAATGTCTCGCCCAAATTCATCTTGCGCACAGCGGCCTGCGCCCGCCGGAGGACCTTAGAACCGCAGCGTGTCGGTTGTTTATAGCCGAAAGCGCAATGAAGGCCGGCATGAGCTCGCGCGCCGTTCTCCAGGCACTCAAGATCAGCGGTTCGTATGTGGACGCAATCGAGAAAGCATACAGCCCCGATGAGCCGCGCGTTCCCGCCGGTAGCGGCAGGACGAGCGGCGAATGGACGTCCGGCAGCTCGGCAAACGGTGGAGGCAGCGCCTCCGAAAATGGAACGGACAGAGAAGGGGCACAAGACGCATCTCCGCTCGCCAGAATGCCGCTCCCGGCGTCGAGCTTTCTCGCCGAACTCGACGGCGGACAGATTGCGGAGCTCGGTGCCTATGCGTCGCGCCTGCTCGGTCTTGGTCCAATCGCTGCCGCTGCGGCGGCCTTCGGGCTGTTGTTCATCCCGTCTCCCAACGATCTCCGCGATGAGGGTGATGTGCCGGAGATACCGGGGTTGCGCTATTTCTGGAAACGCGACGAGACGGCACTGCATCTGACGTACGGCGATCCAGACGGAGGTCAACGCACCTTCTCTGCGCAACTGGACGGCGATGTGTTTCGTCATTCGGCAGGTCGGGTTGTTGGACGCGTACTTTCAGGCAGCAACCTTGCTATCGATGTGGCGGCCATTTCCTCCGATCTGGTCGACAAAGACGAACCGAGGATGTGCCCCGCACCGGGGCCCGATAAGCCCAGTAATGAATTGGGCAGGGCATACGAGAGTTACGTGAAGAGTATCGTCAATCCCTATCCGAGAACCACCCCGCCGAGGATCGGCTTTCAGCTTCCGAGAATCCGGAGCAGTCCGGTAAGCTTGTCTATTATGACGACTGCCAGCATGAGACCGGAATGATGGTCGAAGCGAAGGGACCGGGTTACGCTGGCCTTCTATCCTTCCCACAAACCATGCAGTCGGTCGTATACGAATGGGTTCAGAGAGAATATTGGTCGCCAAATTGCGGCAAGCGGTGGTCGTCCTGTGCGCTGGTATTTTGCCGAGAAGGCCGCGGCCGACTTCGCAGAGAGAGCTTTTTGAAGGATACGATAGAGCCAGGGAGAAAATCGAAATCGAATTTTGGCCCTGGAGTAAAGGCCATGAATGATCTCGCTTTTCACTACTTCAATTCGTTCGCAGTTGCCAGGCTGTCCGAGAGTGCCGCTGCACTTGGAAATAACTTCATCGACACGCTCGATGCCTTAACACCGGATTGATCCATCTATATTTACGAACTGGCAGGTCGTGGATTTTCAAGCAAAAATATCGGTGCCGCTGGCTGCGGCGCGGCCCAGCATCGGCATCATGATCGAGAGCAATGTTGCTCGCGACGATCTTGGGGAGCCGGACCCTTACAACGGCTACGGCGCTGTCGCGTTCACCGGCGATGTTATTAAACCGCGGCACATAAACCTGCGAATAAAGGCCGGAGGAATTAGTAATGGTGACACCTGGCTGGAGACCGGATACTGGAAAGTTCCTGCCGATCCGGCAATCATAACCTATCCGCTGTTCAAGGCGATTATGACGACCATCAATGGAATTTGGCCGCCTCCCTGGGCTTGCGCGCATGCCTTCAAGATGAATTACAATAAAGCACCGCTGTTCGTCGGCGCACCGTTGTTTCCATATTCGCGCTTCCACATCCCATGGATCGTTTATTTGGGACCCTCGTTGCTGAAAGACGCCATCTATTTGCCGGACATCAAGACGGAACACCTTCCCGATGGCGGTCTCCTGATGAGCGCGACCGAGGAGCGGCTTGATCCCGATCATCCCGGAGCACGTGCGGCGTGCGCGTATTTTGGCCGAGACGCTGATCGCACGCACGGGCGCACTTCGTAACGCGATAGGACAGGTCGTAATGCGCGGAATGTTTGGGAATCGTTGGCTGGGGGGCTAGGATTCGAACCTAGATTGACGGAGTCAGAGTCCGCTGTTCTACCGTTGAACTATTCCCCAAGAATCGCGGATGGCCGCCGGAGCTCTGGCGAAAGCGCCTGAGCCGCGTGGCCAGTTCGCGATGGGGCGCCGGCGACGCGGCGAGCGCGACTGACTCTAGGGCGAAATCCGCCGTTTTTCCAAGCCCGCCAAAATTCCCGGCGGTGGTGCGCGCGCGCCGCTGCCGATTGCCTCACGCCGGCCGCCGCAGCTCCCATAAGTAATCCCGGGTGTGCGAATTTATAATCGATGTTTTCAAGTATAAAGTCCTAAATACAAGTATAAAATTACCATTTTACGTGCAAGTTGTTTAGTGGTTCCGCCTTTCGTTTAATAATTGCGCGGCCGCCATCGGCTAATAGCTGTGTGAGACTCCCTATGCCGCCATGCGCATGCCTTATCCCAAACCGCAACCGCCAGCCAATATCGCCCG
>CAWBOW010000007.1:0-152025 GCA_963790495.1 uncultured Alphaproteobacteria bacterium
CCACGGCAGCTGCAAAAGAGATTTTTCTCGGCGTTCCAGAATCTTATTGTCGGCACATCGTGGCCACCTTTGGCAAGGTAAACGAACGCGCTCGACGTTGAGTTGCGGCGAATTGAGAGTTGCGAAAATAGTCAATGGTGAATTTTCGTCTCTTTGCTTCGAGTACTAAAGGGCGATATTTTGGCGTCGACAAAACCGTCTCAACTCCTACGGTTTGATGTGCCTCGATTGAGGCATAAAGCAGACGCTCAATCCGCTGGACCGCTTTTAGATTTGCCGGAAAGGGCTCAAGGCCTTCAATCGCGAATGCGCTGGGCTAATGCGTCCGGGTTTATTATCCCAAAGTGAGCGGCCGAAGATCCTCAATATCGGCATTATCGTAAATGCTGGTTTTGCCGGATCCATTTGGGCCGGCAACGATCCACAGCCGAGGTGCATCAATTATTGTCGGGGCGCGAATCCGGGGAACCAAACAATCGCATATTCTCTTCGCGTGCCTTCGTTACGTTCTCTCGGAAGACTTTTAACAAATCGGTTCCGAAGGGAGCAGTATTTGGCATCGAGGATTCTTACTTGGGCATATTCCCGACGAGGACTTGAAGCGCTTTTTGCCGATGACTGCTTTTTTCTGACGCCTCGCAACGGCAGACACTCTCTTTCTCGTCCGGGCGGCCATAGCTTTTGCCATCACAGTTCTCCGTAAATCGCAATACAACATAAGCGCGGGGCGCGCGATAGCTAGGTGAAATCCGCGCCCAGGCCGCGCATCAAGTCGACGAAGCCCGGAAAGCTGGTGGCGATGAAGCAGCCGTCGTCGATCTGCACCGGCTGCTCGCTCGCCAGACCCAGACCAGCGCCGCCATGGCGATGCGATGATCCATGTGGGTGGTGACCATGCCGCCGCCGGCGGCGCGGCCTTTGCCCTGCACGATCAGGTCGTCGCCGTCGATATCGGCGTCGACGCCGTTGCCGCGCAGCAGCGCCGCGGTGGCGGCGAGCCGATCGGATTCCTTGACCCGCAATTCCTTGAGCCCGCGCATGACGGTGGTGCCTTCGGCAAACGCCGCGGCGACCGCCAGCACCGGATATTCGTCGATCATCGACGGCGCGCGCGCGGCCGGCACGTCGACGCCGCGCAACGGGCCGGCGCGCACGCGAAGGTCGGCGACCTCCTCGCCGCCTTCGTTGCGCGTTCCAGCGCGCTCGATCGCGGCGCCCATTTCGGCGAGCGTGGTCATAAGCCCGGTGCGCAGCGGATTCATCATGACGCCGTTCGAGGATGACGTCGGAGCCGGGCACGATGCAGCGCGGCGACCAGCGGAAACGCCGCCGATGACGGATCGGCCGGCACCATGACCGGCGCCGGGGCCAGCTCCGGCTGGCCGGCGAGCGTGATGCGGCGGCCGCCGCTTGCCGTCGACCGCCTGCGCACCCGAACCTCGGCGCCGAAATGCGCGAGCATTTTCTCGGTATGGTCGCGGGTCGCCTCGGCTTCGATCACGACGGTCTCGCCCGGCGCGGCCAGGCCGGCAAGGAGCGCCGCCGACTTGACCTGCGCCGATGGCACCGGCGGCCGGAAGACGATCGGGATCGGATCGCGCGCGCCGGCGAGCGTCAGCGGCAGCCGGCCGCTCGGTCGAGGCCGAGCGGCGCGCGCGCCGATCCGCTCCAGCGGATCGAGCACGCGGCGCATCGGCCGCTTGCGCAGCGAAGCGTCGCCGTCGAAGGTCGCGGTGATCGGGCAGCCGGCGACGGCACCAAGCATCAGCCGGCAGCCAGTGCCGGAATTGCCGAAATCGAGCGCGCCGGCCGGCTCGGCGAAGCCGCCGACGCCGACGCCATGCACCCGCCATTGCCCGTCGCCGGTGCGCTCGAGCTGGGCGCCGAGCGCCCGCAGCGCCTTGGCGGTGTTCAGCACGTCCTCGCCTTCGAGCAGGCCGTCGATCGCGGGTCTCGCCGACCGCCAACGCGCCGAGGATCAGGGCGCGGATCGAGATCGACTTGTCGCCCGGCACGCGCGCTCGTCCGGACAGCGGGCCGTTGCGGCGGGCGGTGAGGGGATGAAGTTCAGGCGGGCATCGGGCGGCGATCAGGCGTCTACCTCGCTCGCGCGCCGCGAAGTCGGTCGCCCGTCAGCACGGGGGACCAGCCCGGCCGCCATCGCCGCGGCGTCGCCGGTTTGACGGCGCGGCCGCATGGCCAATCCGCTATTGACAGGCGCGCTTCGACTCGCCAAGTGAAGCACCCAATCGGAAAGGATATGCACCGTGGCTAAACCCGAGCTCGGCACCAAGCGGCTCTGCGCCAATTGCGGCGCCAAGTTCTACGATCTCGACAAGGACCCGATTCATCTGCCCGAAATGCGGCACGGTCTATGAGGTGGCACCCGTCGTGACGCCGCGGCCGGCCCGACGCCGGCGGCAGCGCGGGCGCCCGTCGCGGCCGAGGAAACAGCGGTGCCGGAGCCGCAGGAGGCCGAATTCGTTTCTCTGGAAGAGGCCGACGCCGAAGCGCAACGGCGCCAAGAAGCCGGCGAGGGGCCGAGCCGGAGATCGAGGACGAGGAGGTCGAGATGGACGAAACGCTCGACGACGACGACCTTCATCGAGGAGCAGGAAGAAGAGGACGCCGATGTCACCGATATCATCGGCGGCGACATCGAGAACGAGGAGGAAGGATAATCGGGAGTCGGTAATCGGTAGTCAGTAATCAGACGGCGCATGCTGACGCTATTCTGATTACCGATCACTGAATACTGATCCCTGAAAGGGGCCATAGCTCAGTTGGGAGAGCGCTTGAATGGCATTCAAGAGGTCGGCGGTTCGACTCCGCCTGGCTCCACCAAAGTTATCGAGAACAGTTTTCAGTGCACGCCTAAAAACGCGATCCGGACAATGCCGTCCCCGCACTTGACGCGGGGATGGGTGCCGGTTTTCCGAAAAGACCACGCTTCCCAAAAAAGCATGCGGCCGGTGGCCGCGCCGCGCGCGTGACCGCGCCAAGCGCGTGCTATAGTCGAACTCAAGCTTGGGGATTGAGGCGGAGGCTGGGATGCGTGCGGGATGGATCGGCGCCGGGCGGCTCGGTGCGCTTGGATTGCTGCTTTGTCTCGCCGGGACAGGACCGTTGGCGGCGCAGCAGCATCCGCCGGCCATGCAGTCCGATCCAAACCTCAACACCGAAGACCAGCTCGCCCCCTCGCAGATGAAGCAGCAAATGCCGTCGCCGGTTGCGGAACCGACCGGCGCCGCGCATGGTGCCGCTCATGGTGCCGCTCATGGGACCGCGCCTCCGCCGGCACATGCCGCAGTCGCCGCCCGTCGTCCGCCCGCGCCGAAACTGAACTCATCCAGCGCCCATGTAATCGCCTGCAGCGGCATTTTTGCCAAGAATTCAAATCAACTGCGGCTCGCCCTGACCTTCGACTACAAGAATGTCAGCTTTGGCGATGTCGCCGCCAACGATGGCGCCAAGGTCGAGGCCTCCATCGTGTTTCCCAACGATCCGAAGCGCCGCCTTGAAGTCTGGTGGTCGAATCCGGCCGAACGCAGCGGCATCTATCTCATCGACATCAAGGGCAAATCGGAGTGGAGCGGCCCCGACGGCCTGCGGCTTGGGCTCAATGTGGTGCAACTGGAAAAGCTTAACCGCAAGCCCTTCAAGCTCAAAGGCTTCGACAAGACCGGTGTCGCCACCGTCAGCGACTGGGATGGCGGCCAATTGGCGGCGCTCCCGGGCGGCTGCAAATCGGGCGTCAGCCTTGCCGCCGACCCCAAGGTCTCGGCGGATTCGGTTGCCGCCCTGTCGGCCGATAAAGACTACAGCTCCGACGATCCGGCGGTGCGCGCATCGAAACCGACCGTCAGCGAAATCTTGATCGGATATTAGAGCATGGTCGGGAAATAGCCGTCCGCGGGCTTGATCCAGGAATGGATCGCTTTTGCGAAAGCATCGCGCCTCGCCACTGCCGCTTACATCGGCTTGGGCTGTGCGTGCCCCGGCGGCGCGGCCGCGGGGCCGGCTGGCTTCCTCGATTGTTCGTTTTTCATGCTGCGCACGTCGCGCGCCATTTCCAGGCAGGTCAGCAGCTCGGTATAGCTCGATTCGCCGCCCATCTCCGATTCGCTGGTGCAAGCCGCTTTGTCGGGGGGCGCAAAGCTCGACCACTCCTTGACGATCTGGTCGCGGACAGCCCGCTCGCTGTCGAGGCAGTTCTTCTTTTCGACACTGAGGTCGGTGTCGTGGAAGGAAACGCCGCCCTGTTGTGCAATACCCTGGCAGACCTGCTGGACGTTTAGGGTCGGAATGCTGTCGGCTACCGGCGTGATCAAATGGGCGCCGAGAAGCAATGCGGCGGGAAGGATCATCATGGCGCTCCGTCGATTGACCCGGACACTATAGCATGGCGGTGGGACGGAACCAGCGAGGGTCGGCGCAGTGTGGACGAAGAGCGGGTCAGCCCAGGGGGCGCCGTCAGCGTTCGACGATGCTCAGGCCAAGGCCGATGCCGCCGGTCTTCTTGTTCGACGTCCCATCGGCCTGCGCGAAGCTACCGAAGATGCGCGGCGGCAGGGGTATCCTCGCCGTGATCGCACACCGAAAGCAAAAGCCCTCACGCTTTCGTTCGGCGGCGCCGCCCGGCGGCAAAAATTTGATCGCGTCGACGAGTAGGCGCCTGCGACAGCCGGTCCGGACCGGGCCATAATTCGCCATCGCTGTGAATATCGGTGCTTAGGCGCATCGATGGCCCGGACCGATCGCCTCAGTCCGGGCCCTTGCTTCTTCTTCGGTCTCGCCCGAACGCCAGGCGACGTCTCAACGCGGAATTGCGCGAACGGCAGTCCCGGTCACCGGGTCTATGACGAGGATGCGGTCGGGCTGGTACACATAGCGATAAGTGTAAGGCTGCGTCGCGACCACATCGCCAGCCAAGGGCGCGGCAGCAACCACGGGCGCGGCCGCCAGAGGCTCGGGAGCCATGGGTGCCGAAACCTCGTCATAAAGCGGCGTCGGCGCGGTCGCGACCGGCGCCGGCACCACCACCTCGTCGTAAAGCGGTTGCGGCGCTGCCGGCACGCTGCGCGCAATCACGGTAGTCGTTGTCGGCACGACCCGTCGCGTGATGGTCCGCGTCGTTATCACTTCGCGGCGGCGGGTGGTTCGCAGCGGTAGCGGCCGCACCGATCGGACGGTCTCGGTGGTCTGCACGGTCTCCGGCCGCACGACCGCGGCCGCCGGCACGGTGACCACCGGCTGATCGACGACCGCAGGCGTAATCACCGTCTGCGCGTGCGCTGGGGAGACGCCGGCTGCAAGGGCCAAGCCCAGGACCGAGCCGACCGCCGAGCCAAGCGCATAAGGAACAGGGAGTTCATGAGGTTCTCCATTATGTCTATCGTTCGGGATGTCTTTCGTTCGGGCTCTGGAACTCTCTCGCGTTTGTTCCACGATCCGCCCGACCCACGAGCCCAACGCCGCCGCAACGGGGCTGTTCCTGCCGAAAGCGAGTTGCCGAGATCGCAGCGACGATCGCAGTTCCCCGCGCCGCAAATTTGACGCCGTCGGGCCGCGCCACGACCTTATGCGCGCGTCAACGCCCCGCGCAGCAGGGCCGAGAGCGGCAGCGTCAGGAGAACAAAACCGGCGACCATGATCAAAGCCCGCCACACGCCGAGCGCATCGCCGACGCGGCCGAACAAGATCGGCGAGATGGCGCCCGAGCCGATCACGCCGGTGTAAAAGATACTCAGCGCACGGGTCCGCCACTGCGGCGGCACCAGCTCGGGCACCGAACCGTACAAAACCGACGACGTGCCGTTGAGTGCGACGCCGATTAACGGCAGCAGCAACAACGCGGCGTTAAGCGGCAGCGGAAACAGCGCCAGAATTCCGACGGCCGTGGAGCCTTCCGTCAACCATACCGTGCCAACGGCCCCGATCCGCGCGCCGATAAAAGTGCAGGCGAGCTTGCCGGCGGCGCCGCCGGCAAAAACCAGCGTCAAGGCCAAGCCGATGGTCTGCTCGCTCGCGCCTTTGTTGCGCAGCACGAACGGCAGGAACAGCAAAAACGCCATGCGCGTCGCGGTGTCGATCATGCCGATGCTGAACAACAACGAAAACGCGTAGCGCCGATGCGGGCGCGCAACGGCGCCCTGCGTCTGGG
Organism: uncultured Alphaproteobacteria bacterium; assembly: GCA_963790495.1. Taxonomy (GTDB): domain Bacteria; phylum Pseudomonadota; class Alphaproteobacteria; order Rhizobiales; family Xanthobacteraceae; genus BOG-931. The sequence goes on from CAWBOW010000007.1 coordinate 6,164, forward strand.
TCTTGGGATGAGCGGCTTCTTGCTCGAAACGCGGCGTGGCGAGATAGGTCACCACCGCAAGCGCTAGGCCGAGGCAGCCGAGGATGGCGAGCGCCGGACGCCACGCCATCACCAAGAGCATCAGCGACAGCGTCGCCGGCAAAGTCATCTTGCCGATATCGCCGGTGAAATTATACGTGCCGAGCGCCTTGAGCGAACGCGGCCCGGCGAACGCGCGGGCGACGAGCGCGGAGGCGACCGGATGCTGCGTGCTCGAGCCGACACCGCTGATCAGGAGCGCGACGAGCAGCATAGCGAAGCCCGAGCTGATGCCGGCGAAACAAAATCCGAGCCCGGCGAGCGCGGTGCCGAGCGCCAGCACGATGGCGGGGCCAAACCGCTCCGCGGCGAAGCCGGCCGGAATTTGCAAACTGGCCATGGCGCCGACCAGCACGCTGCGTAACAGCCCGAGCGCCGCGTAACTGAGCCCGAATTCCGCCTGCCAGAGCGGCAACATGATGTAGACGAGATCGGTGTAGCCGTCGTGCAGCGCGTGGGCGGCGCCGGAGACCACGGCCACGCGCCGTTCGTCGCCGGACATCTGCGGCGCCAACTCGCTGAAATCGTCCCGGAACACCAATTTTCGCATGGCGTCGAAAGTAAAATCGTCGCGCCGCCGGCTCAATTGCGATAATCTCCCGCCATGAGGGAGAAAAAGTCACCTCTGGAGAAGGCGAGCCTGCCGCCGCTCAACGCCATTCGCGCATTCGAGGCAGCTGCCCGGCGCGGCAGCTTCGCCGACGCGGCGCTCGACCTTAACGTTACCCACTGGGCTATCGGCAAGCAGATCAGACTGCTCGAGGACTGGTTCGGTCTGCCGCTGTTCGAGCGGCGCGCCCGCGGCGTCGCGCTCACCGACGAAGGAGCGGAACTGCTCGCCGACGTCACCGCGGCGTTTTCACGGCTGTTGTCGGCAAGCGGCAGAATTGGCCGGGCACGCTCGCAGCGGCGTGTCTCAGGCGTGGTGCGGCTCAACATACCGACGAGTTTCGCCAGCGGCTGGCTCATCCCCCGCCTCGGCGGCTTTCAGGCGAATTTTCCAAACGTGGAAATCAAGCTGTCGACGACGTCCCGCAAGCTTCGCTATGTGGGGGACGCCTACGATATCGGCGTGCGATTGCGGCGCGAACCGGGCGCGCATTTCAAGTTCAGGAGCTTGCTCAAGGACATTCAGCTGCCGGCTTGCAGTCCGGTCATATTGCGCACGCGGCCGCTAACCGCGGTCGGCGATCTGCGCGCGCACACGCTTTTGCATTCCTCCACCGCGCGGGCGGCGTGGTCCACCTGGCTGGAGCTAGCTGGCGATCCCAACCTGATCCCCGCTCATCAGTTCGAATTTGATCACGTCCATCTGCAATTGCAGGCGGCGGTGGACGGCTTGGGCGTGGCGATGGCCTCGCTGCCGTTGATCGAAAGGGAGCTTGCCGCCGGCCGCTTGGTTTGCCCGCTGGCGCGGCCGGAATGGCAGGCGGGAGAATATTTCCTCGTCAGCGGCAATGACGCCGAAAGCGTGGCGATCCGCAACTTCCGCGCCTGGATCTCAGCCGAGGCCCGGCGCACAGCATACGGACGCAACTAAAGCATATAAATTGTAGACCATGACCCGGTTTAACCTGATCGGATCATGGTCCAGAACCGCACCCGGCGGCTCGGTCGATTGACCGGCTGCAAGGCCGGGTGCAGTAATGTCGCCCAATCGAGAATCGCGCCGCTTTGCCAGGAGGAATCATGTTCGGCCTCAGCGACCTGTTCCAGTGGGAGCGGTTCGTGACGCCCACCGTGATCAAAGTCTTCTATTGGCTGGCCGTCGTGATTTCGGTCCTGCTCGGCGTGGCGGGGGCCGTCAATTCGCTGACCATCATGGCCTACAATCCGTTCGTCGGCATGCTGCTTCTGATCGTGAGCATACTCGGCGCCTGTATGGGCGTGATTCTCGCGCGCATCATCGCCGAATTCGTGCTCATCGTATTCCGCATCAACGAGCATCTCGGCGCGATCAGAAATCAAGGCGGCATCCGCAATCAGCAATGAGCAATCGCTCCTGATTGGATAGTTGCATCTCTCACGTCGAAAAACGGAAATGCATGACGTCTCCGTCATGGACGACGTAATCCTTGCCTTCGAGCCGCATCTTGCCGGCGTCGCGGGTGCCGGCCTCGCCGCCGCAAGCCACGTAATCGTCATAGGCAATCGTCTCGGCGCGAATAAAGCCATGCTCGAAGTCGCTGTGGATGACACCGGCGGCTTGCGGCGCCTTGGCGCCGCCGGTCACCGTCCAGGCGCGGGCTTCTTTCGGGCCGGCGGTGAAGAACGTCACCAGGTGGAGCAACGCGTAGCCGGCGGCGATCAGTCGATCGAGGCCTGCTTCCTTCAATCCGATGGTGGCCAGATAATCTTCGCGCTCGTCGCGCGATAGCACGGCAATCTCCGCCTCGATCTTGGCGGAGATCACGACGGCGGCCGCGCCTTCGGCCCGCGCTTTGGCTTCGACCTTTTGGGAGAATGCATTGCCGCTGCCGGCGGATGCTTCGTCGACATTGCAGACATAGAGCACGGGCAAGGCCGTAAGCAGGCCGAGCATATGAAAGGCCTTCTCCTCCTCGGGCTTGCGTTCGGTCAGGCGCGCCGGCTTGCCGTCGCGCAAGAGCGTCAGCGCCCGGCCGATGAGATCGAGGCTTTCCTTGGCTTCCTTGTCGCCGCCTTTGGCTTTTTTGCTCAAGCCGTCGACGCGGCGCTCAAGGCTTTCCAGATCGGCGAGCATGAGCTCGGTCTCGACAGTCTCAATGTCGGCAACCGGGTCGATGCGGCCTTCGACATGGGTCACGTCGGTGTCTTCGAAGCATCGCACGACATGGGCGATGGCGTCGACCTCGCGAATATTGCCAAGAAACTGATTGCCGAGGCCCTCGCCTTTCGAAGCGCCGCGCACCAAGCCGGCAATGTCGACGAAGGTCAGCCGCGTCGGCACGATCTGCGCCGATTTGGCGAGCTTGGCCAAAACGTCCAGCCGCGCATCCGGCACCGCCACTTCGCCGACATTGGGCTCGATGGTGCAGAACGGATAATTCGCCGCCTGCGCCGCCGCGGTCTCGGTCAGCGCATTAAAGAGCGTCGACTTGCCGACATTCGGCAGGCCGACGATGCCGCATTTAAAGCCCATCGGTACTTCGATCCGTTTCTCGTCTCACGATTTTTCGCGATTGCCGTTGTCGTCCCCCGCCTCGCCAAAGCCTTTGGCCAGCATGGCGAGATGGACCTTGTTCTGGAAACTCGCGTCCTCGCCGCGAACGATCAGTTCGGCATTGTCGGCGATGATAGCAAGCAGCGCCTCGAGCCAGCCGCGCTCGCTTTTGGCGAAATCGCTGAGCACGTAATGCTGGACCATATCCTTGTCGCCGGGATGGCCGACGCCGATGCGCACCCGCCGGTAGTCGTTGCCGATATGCTCCGAGATCGAGCGCAGGCCGTTATGGCCGGCGATGCCGCCGCCGACTTTGACGCGCAGCTTCGCCGGCGGCAGATCGATCTCGTCATGGAACACCGCGATGTCGCCAAGTGGCGTTTTGTAGAAGTGTGCGGCTTCGCCGACGGCGCGTCCGGACTCGTTCATAAAGGTGCCGGGCAGGAGGAGAAGGGCGCGCCTGCCGGCGATGGCGCCCTCGGTGGCGACGCCCTGGAAGCGCCGGCGCCACGGTGCAAAACCGTGGCACTTGGCGATGGCTTCGAGCGCCATGAAGCCGGCATTGTGCCGGTTGCCGACATAGCGCGCTCCCGGATTTCCCAGTCCAACCAGGAGCAGCATCACCGTTGTCCCACTAGTGCTCCGATTTTAACATTCGCGCCCCTTTTCCGGCATGCCGTTTGCGAATGTCAAAATCAAAGGACCACGAGCAAAGGTCAGTCCTAGTGGAGCTTTTGGATTTGACATTCGCTTCACGAGTTTGCGGCTGGGTGGGTAGCGAATGTCAAATCCGCTCCACTAGGGCGTGATCCGGAAAAATGGAAATTCCGGCAAGGTCATGCTCAATAAAAGCGAGACCTCACTTCTTGTCAGGAGCGGCGGCCGGAGCGGCGCCGGGCGAAGCGCCCGGAGCGGCGCCGGGAGCAGCACCAGGAGCGGCGCCAGCGGCGGGAGCGGCAGCAGCGGCAGCAGCGGCGGCAGCCGCAGCAGCGGCAGCGTCGGCGGCGGCTTTTAGTTCTTCCGCGTAGCCCGACGGCGGCACCACGGTGACCAGCGTGATGTCGCGCCGTTCGACCGAAGCCACGCCTTCCGGCAAGCTGATGTCGCTCAAGTGCTTGGAGTGATTGATGTCGAGGTCGCCGACATCGACGTCGATGCCGGCAGGAATCGCGTCGGCACGGCAGCGCACCGCCACCGTATGGGTGACGATCGACACCGTGCCGCCGCGCTTGACGCCCGGCGCCGTCTCGCCATTGCGCACGTGGATCGGAATATTGACGCGGATGGTCGCGCCCTCGCCGAGCCGCATGAAATCGACATGCAGCGGCAGGTCGCGCACCGCGTCGAGCTGGAAGTCGCGCGGGATCACGCGATGCGTGACGCCGTCCACCTCAACATCGTGCACCGTGGTCAGGAAGTGGCCGGCATAGATGCGCTGGCGCAACTCGGCATGATCGAGGGAAATCGGCAGCGGCGGCTTGCCGTCGCCGTAGATGATTCCGGGCACGCGGCCGGCGCGACGCTCGGCCCGGGCGGCCCCCTTGCCTGCCCGCGAGCGCGACGCCGCCTTGATCGATGTGACGGTCGCCATAGGGATATCCTTGTCTAGAGCTTTGATCCGGAAAGAGAAAATCCGCGGAAGCCTCCAGGGGTGCTGGTGAAGCCGCGGCAGCGGCGCTTATAGCGGCGCAAAACCTTAAAAACAAGGAATGTGAGACTGGCGAACGCCGGCTAGAACGTCCCCGGCGTGGGAGTGCCGGGGCCCGCCGTTCCGCCCAGATCCGGGGCCTGCGAAGGCTCGGCCGAGCCCCCTGCCTCATTATTCACTGTGGCATTATTCACTGTGGCATTCCTGGCGGCCAGCGCCGTTTCGAGCGCCGACACCCGCGTCTTGAGCGCTTCGTTCTCCTCGCGGGCGATGCGCGCCATGTCCTTGACCGCCTCGAAATCATCGCGGCGCACGACATCGAGTTCGCGCAGGATGCGCTCGGCCTGGGTGCGGAACACCGTCTCGAATTCGCGCCGCACCCCCTGGGCGACCCCCGCGGCGTCGTTCATCAGTCGGGCGGCCTCATCGAAGAATCGGTTCGTCGTCTGCACCATGATCGTCTCCGCGCGCCGTTAATGATCCCGGCGGAAAAGCTCGCCCGCAACCGCGTTTGTAGGCCGGCTTGCCATGCGCCGTGACAATGGCGATGGTGCGGCGCAACCGCAAGGGGGAGCGGCGTCACACGGAGCTTGTCATCGGAATGTTGGCCGTCCTCACGCTCATTCCCTACCCCAAGATCAATCCGATCCTGATTTCGCTCGGCCCGTTCGCGATACGCTGGTACGCGCTCGCTTATATTGTCGGCATCATCGCCGGCTGGTTTTATGCGCGCGCGATCGTCACGTCCAAGAAGCTGTGGGGCGGACCGGCGCCGCTCACGGTGCTCGACTTCGACGACTTCGTCATCTGGATCACGCTTGGCATCATCCTCGGCGGCCGCATCGGCTACGTGCTGTTCTACAATCTGCCGCTGTTCGCGGCACACCCGCTGCAGATTTTCGAGCTCTGGACCGGCGGCATGTCGTTTCACGGCGGCCTCACCGGTTGCGCGGTCGCGATCGTGGCCGTTCGCGCTGCGGCGGCACATTCCGACGCTGTCGCTTTCCGACGTCATCGCCGGCGTCGCGCCGATCGGGTTGTTCTTCGGCCGGCTCGCCAATTTCATCAACGGCGAATTGTGGGGCCGGCCGACCGACGTGCCGTGGGCGATGATCTTTCCCGTCCGGCGGGCCGGTGCCGCGCCATCCCAGCCAACTGTATGAAGCGGCGCTGGAAGGCATCGTGCTGTTCATCGTGCTCGCCGCTGTTGATGCGTTCGGGCGCGCTCAAGCGGCCCGGCCTGGTCACCGGCATTTTCCTCTGCGGCTACGCGGTGGCGCGCATCATCTGCGAATTCTTCCGCGAGCCCGACATCGCAGGTCGGTTTCCTGTGGGGCTCCGGTGGCTGACCATGGGCATGCTGTTGTGCGATGCCGCTGTTCCTGGCCGGGCGTGCCGTCCTCGCTGTCGCTTTCCGCCGCCCGGCGGCGAAACATGGCTGAGCGGAACGCCCCGCTCGAAGCCGAAATCCGCCGGCTGATCGGCGTCGCCGGAGCCGATGCCGGTTGGCGCAATACATGCGGCTCTGCCCTGACCCATCCGCGCTACGGCTATTACGTCACGCGCGACCCGTTCGGCGCCGCGCGGCGATTTCATCACCGCGCCTGAGATCAGCCAGATGTTCGGCGAAATGATCGGCTTGTGGATGGCCGCGGTCTGGCGGCAGATGGGCGAGCCGGCGGACGTGCGCGTCGTCGAGCTCGGTCCCGGCCGCGGCACGCTGATGGCCGACGCGCTGCGCGCGGCCAAGCGCGTGCCCGGCTTTCTACGAGCGCGATCGTGCTGCATCTGGTCGAGACCAGCCCGGCGCTGCAGCAAGAAGCAGGAGAGCCGCCTCGACAAGCTCGGCGTGCCCGTGCTGTGGCACGACACGCTCGACGAGGTGCCGGCGGGGCCGTCGATCGTCATCGCCAACGAATTCTTCGACGCCCTGCCGATCCGCCAGGCGGTCAAAGCGGACGATGGCTGGTGCGAACGCATGATCGACATCGGCGCCGGACGGCGAACTGGTCATTACGGCCGCCCGCGATCCGCTGCCGCATTTCGCCGCCGCTCTGCCGCGCGCCTTGCGGGGCGCGCCCGATCGGCGCGATCTACGAATGGCGCGCCGACGATCTGGCGCTCGAGCTCGGCACGACGCATCGCCGCGAGAGCGGCGCGGCCTTGGTCATCGACTATGGCCACGCGCGAATGCGGCCTTGGCGAAACGCTGCAGGCCGTCGGCCGCGCATCGCTTCGCCGATCCGCTGCGCGCGCCGGGCGACGCCGATCTCACCGCCCATGTCGATTTCGGGCGCTCGGCCAATGCGCCGAGAGCATGGGGGCGCGCAGTTCATCGGGCCGATCGCGCCAGCGCGAATTCCTGCGCAATCTCGGCATCGAGACGCCGTGCCGCGGCGCTCAAAGCCAGCCGCCCCGCGCAAAGCCGCCGAGATCGAGAGCGCGCTGTCGCGGCTGATCGGCCGAAGGCCGCGCGGCATGGGCGAACTGTTCAAGGTCGCATCGCGCGTCGCTGCCGCCTGCCGATCGAGCCAGAGCTGCCCGGGCTTTCCAGGCTATAGTCCAAGCTATAGTCCAGAGCCATGATGCAGGCCGTCGATCAGCTGCTTCGCTGAAACTGCACCGGCATCCGCCATGGCTTCTTCAGCCGCGACGGCGGCGTATCCAGCGGCCTCTATGCCAGCCTCAATGGCGGCACCGGCTCGCGACGACGCGCCCGACAAAGTCGACCGAAAACCGCGCCCGCATGGCGGCGGCGCTCGGCGTCGCGCCGGAGCGCTTGCTCACCTGCTATCAGATCCATTCGCCGGCACGTCGTTGTCGCCGAAGCGCCCTGGACCGGCGACGCGCGGCCGCGCGCCGACGCCATGGTCACCCCATGCCGGGCGCTCGCCCTCGGCGTCACCACCGCCGACTGCGGGCCGGTGCTGTTCGCCGATCCGCAAGGCCGCGTGATCGGCGCCGCCCATGCCGGCTGGCACGGCGCGCTCACCGGCGTGCATCGAAGCGACCGTCGCGGCGATGGAGAAGCTCGGCGCCGCGCGCAGCCGCATCGCGCGCCGCGATCGGGCCCGATGCATCCGGCAGGAGAATTACGAGGTCGGCCCCGAATGATCGCGACCGCTTCTGCCGCCGAGGACGCCGCCACGCGCCGCTTTTTTGCGCCGGCCGCACGCGACGGCCATGCCCTGTTCGATCTCGCCGGCTATGTCGCCGCCCGGCTTGGCCAGCGCCGGCGTCAACCGCGATTGAAGATCTCGGGCTTTGCACCTATGCCGAGCCGGACAGGTTTTTCAGCTATCCGCCGCAGCCACCCATCGCGGCGAGAGCCGATTATGGCCGCCAAATCAACGCCATCGCGCTTGGCGATGAATAGGCCGTAAACCCTGTGGCAACGCAGCGGAAAAAGCTGCGGGGATAGCGCGGATCCATATTGCCAGCCAGCAAACCGCGCTGTCATCAGAACATGCTTCGCCGGAGCTGACTTGTGCTGAGAGCTCAAAGCGCGCGGTAGACGGGATCATGACCGGCAATAACGGGGCATGCAAGCTCGTCGCCGGCAATTCCAACCCCGCCCTGGCCGAGGCGATCGGCCGCTATCTCGACACTGCCGCTGACCAAGGCGGTGGTGCGGCGCTTCGCCGACATGGAAATCTTCGTCGAGATCCAGGAGAACGTGCGCGGCGAGGACATGTTCGTCATCCAGTCGACCTCCTATCCCGCCAACGACAATCTGATGGAATTGCTGATCATGATCGACGCGCTGCGCCGCGCCTCGGCGCGCCGCATCACCGCGGTGATCCCCTATTTCGGCTATGCCCGCCAGGACCGCAAAGTCGGCCCGCGCACGCCGATCTCGGCCAAGCTGGTGGCCAACCTGATCACCCACGCCGGCGCCGACCGCGTGCTGACGGTCGATCTGCATGCCGGGCAGATCCAGGGCTTCTTCGATATCCCCACCGACAATCTGTTCGCCGCGCCGGTGATGGTGCGCGACATCAGGGAGCGCTTCGACCTGCAACAAGGTCGATGGTGGTGTCGCCCGACGTCGGCGGCGTGGTGCGCGCCCGCGCCCTCGCCAAGCGCCTCGACGCGCCGCTCGCCATCGTCGACAAGCGCCGCGAGCGAGCCGGCGAATCCGAAGTGATGAACATCATCGGCGATGTCGACGGCGGCACCTGCATCCTGATCGACGACATCGTCGATTCCGGCGGCACGCTGTGCAACGCCGCCGACGCGCTGCTGGAGAAGGGCGCCACGCGAAGTCTATGCCTATACCACCCATGGCGTGCTGTCGGGCGGCGCGGTGGCGCGCATCGCCACATCGCGGCTCAAGGAGACTGGTGATCACCGATTCGATCCAGCCGACCAAGGCGGTCAACGAATCCGAAAACATCCGCGTGCTGTCGATCGCGCCCCTGATCGGCGAAGCCATCAGCCGCACCGCCGCCGAAGAATCGGTGTCGAGCCTGTTTGATTAACATCATCCCGACGGCGCATTCCTGATCGCAATTGTTTGTTCCGTCATCCTGAGGTGCGAGGATGACGGCGAAATGCAACCGTTTCCCGGATGCGGTGCAGCGTGCAGCGAAGCGGAACGGTGCACCGCTGTTCCGGGATCGTCCCAAACTCGGAGGCATAACGATCCCGGGTCTGCAGCGCATCATTGCGCTTCGCTTCATGCTGCGCCCGCGAAACGAGTCCTCAAATCCCCTCACCCGCACTGGCAGCGCGGCCTTCCCCTCAAGGGGAGAGACGAGTTTTTGCTGAAGGACAAGTTGCTTCGCACCGGCTAGCATCATCTGCGGCACGAGGGGGATCGGCGTGAAGACGACGCGGTATTTCGAAGAGCAGGTGCTGCGCAAGCGGCCTTACATTCGGCGGGGGTGGTGTGAAAGCGTTATTGCGGCTCCAATCCGCAAGGAGGTTCAGGACGACGGGCGGATTCGCCTTTGGGGCAAGATTGCAGTGTCGGATCAGCCCAGACCGCGCTATCTTAGAGTTGTGACCTTGGAGGATGGCGAGACCGTCCACAACGCGTTCTTCGACCGGAATTTTCGCGAGGACCCGCGATGAAGCTGCACTATTATCCGGAAACGGACAGCCTTTATATCGAGCTGAAAAACGAGCCGGGCACCGAAACGCGGGAAATCGTCGAGGGCCTGGTGGCCGATTTCGACGCGAGCGGCGATGTCGTCGGTTTCGATATCGACCACGCCTCACGCAAGCTCGATCTGTCGAAAGTCGAGACGATCGCTCTGCCGCGCATCAGCGCCGCGGAGTAAGCCGTTCGCGCCTTCATCCTTCCCCGTGAAAACGGGGAAGGGGGGCCGCGCTATCGCGGGGGCGGAGTGAAGATCGAGGCACGCTCGGCGAGCATCGCCTGCACGGCGGCGATGACGGCGTCGACGGCGGGCCGGCGGTAGTCCCACTTCGGATCGCGAAGCGGCGGATAGACCGCCATCGTGGCATTCGCCTCGAAGAACAAAACATCGCCGTTGCCGTCGACGGCGAAGTCGACGCCGCCGTAATCGAGTCCGAGCGCGTCCCGGATGCGCGATAGCGCCGCGACCGCGTTGCCACCGATAATGTTTATGTCGGCGAGAAACGCGGCATCCTGCGCGCGATGCTCGGCGCGCTCCGCCATGTCGGCGGTGAAGTAATGCACCTTCCACTGCCGCGAGATCGCCAGATGCAGCGGGTAGAGCTTGCCGCCGACGAACATCACGCGATATTTGCGAAACAAGCCAGCCGCTTCGCGCGCCTCGAGCGGCGCGATCAGCCAGGCGGTCTCCGCCGGACACAGCGCGGCGGCTTCGGCCAGCGCCGCCGGCGTCTCGGCGCGCAGGAAATGCCGCCCGGTGTGAAAGCCGGGCGCGCGCAGCAGCACCGGAAAATCGAGGCCGCTCTGCGCGACCGCGGCGGCCGCGGTTTCAGCCGTGGCGAGGCGCTCGCGCGGCACCGCGGCGAGCCGCGGCACGATCACGCCCGGCAGCCCGCGCAACCGTTCGGCATTGGCGAGCCGCCCAGTGTCGCGCACGGCGCGCGGATGATTGACGACCGGCTTTGACGAGCGGGCGATCTGCGTACCGGCGGCGTCGAGCGCCTCGGCGCACAGATCGGCGTCGCCGATGGCGTTGAAGATCAGATCGTGCGGCGGCAGCGGCGCGCTCGGATCGGCATATTCCGCCACCAGCACGGTGACGGCAAACCGGCGATCGTCGAGGAGCGCATCGGTCGGAATGTTGCCGCCGGCGGCGGCGACCAGAAGGAGGAGCGCAAGCGGTGGGGCTGTGCCGCGATACGGCAGCACGGTGACGGCGCGATCCTTAAAGCCGCGGTCGCGGTGGCGGCGGGCGCCGGCTTCGTCGCCGCGTTCGGCAAGCAGGTTGCCAAGGCCGCGATGGGCGTGGACGTGGTCGGCGTCGAGCGCGAGCGCCGCCTCGAACTGCGCCTGCGCCGCTTCCAGCTCGCCAAGCAGCAGCAAGAGATTGCCGAGATTGACGCGGCCGTTGGCGTTGTCCGGATGGTGCCGCACGGCTTGGCCGAACAGCGAGCGCGCCGCCTCGCGGTAGCCGGCCTTGAGCACCAGCGCGCCGAAATCGTTGAGCGCGGCGAAGTCGGTGGGCGCCCGGCGGATGAGATCGAGATAGTCGCGCTTGGCGTCTTCGAATAAACCCTGCTCGCGCAACAGTCCGGCACGCTCACGCAAGGCTTCGATGGCGGCGGGATCGCGTGCCAGCACGCGGTCGAGCTCTTGCAAGCGGGCCTCGCCGGCGGATCGCAGTTCGGCGCGCGGCTTGACGTCGGTCACGGCGCGAAGGCCCTTCATTGGCGCGGCGAATCGAGGCGCGCAGCGGCGATCATAAACCGTCCGCGGCTTCCGTCGCGCGTTGCCAGGCCCTCCTCGTTTCACCCGTCACCCCTTCATCACTATCGCGGGCGCGGATTTGTGGTGCGCCGCAAAATCCAACGACAACAACCGCCGCGCGGAACCGAGCGCGGGCGGCGGCATTGAGGCAAGGTCCGATGCCTTACAGAGAGAGAGGAACTTCCGATGCGTTCGATCATGCTGGCCTTGACGGCCACTTTCATCTTCACCGGCGCGATGGCCGCCGTCACCACCGTGCGCGCCGACGATACGACAACGGTCGTCAAGCACGACGACGGCGGCGACAAAACAGTAATCAAGAAACAGAATGAAGACACTGGCGACAAGAAAGTCATCATCAAGAAACATGACGACTAAGGTTACCGTGTCGAGGCCGCGCGCCTGAAGGCCGGCCGGGAACCGGCCTTCGGCGCCCGTGCCTTTGCCTGCGCGCCGAGCGAGCCGCGACACACCAAACACAATAAAGCCACCGTTCCGCGGAACGAGTTGGGCCCCACACACTTGTTCAGGCAATGCCCGCTTCCGACCAGTTCCCCGAATACAATCCCAGCGCTGTCGCCCGCGACCTGATGATGCCAACCGGCGAGGCCGCGGTGGCGGTGATCGGCGCGTGCATGCTGCTCGGCATGGCGTTGTTCGCCGGCGCGTCCGGCCATTTTGCCGCCGCCGCCGAGACGGCGCATACCGCGAGCACGCGGCCGAGCCTGCAATCGAGCGGCGGTCCGATAGCGCCGCCGGTGTCGCACCGGTCCGAAGGCTGACGCGGCGATGGGCATCCTGATCGCGTATTTCGCGTGGGTGGTCGGCACGCTCGCCGTTATCGTGACGGCATGGGTCGGCTTCGCCGATTCCGGCGCCGAGCGGCTGCATCTGCAGCGCGCCACCCTCATTCAGCAAAGCTACGACGCCTCCTTCATGGCGGAGGACGACACGCGGCCGGCGGCGACTGTTGCGGCGGCGAGGCCGCAGACTGCGCACGCCGACGCGCGCCGGGTCGCGGCGCGGCCGTCCGCACGGCATGGCTCCAATGGGCGCGTCGCGCTGCGCTTTAGCCCGCCGACGGACGACGGGCATTAAGATTTCATTAACCAATCGGCTGCCGGGCCGGGTCTGACCGTCCTGAGTTAACCTGTCGCAGTTTGCGCTGTGGACGGACTCAACTGCGCCATTGTGCCTAAGGCGCAAATCACTTCATGACTGCGGTGAGCGGCGTAATTGGCGGCGGCAGAGGCTCTTACACAACCTTGGCGGAACGGAATCAGGCCGATTATAGTCGGTGCGGCGGCTGATTTGCGGTTTTCGTCAATCGGCTTGTAAAAGTCGTCCCTGCGTCAAATTGCAGCCGGTTTTCGGATTGGTGCTGTGGCGTGCGCGCAGTTCCACTTCCTAGCGGCACTGTGTCGGGGGAGGCAGCATGGCCCTAATTGAGACACCACGTCCGGAGCGAGTGAGCAATCCACTCGACGTCGTGGAGCATATGGCGGCCGGCAACAGCTGGCCGTTCGAGCGCGCCGGCGAAGACGAGATCGGCATCGTCGTCACCGGCCGCTGGACCAATTACCAGGTGTCGTTCACCTGGATGCACGACATCGAGGCGCTGCATCTGGCCTGCGCCTTCGACATGAAGGTGCCCGATCCGCGGCTTGGCAGCGTGCAGCAGCTCATCGCGCTGATCAACGAGCAGTTGTGGATCGGCCATTTCGACGTCTGGACGCAGAACGGGGTGGTGATGTTCCGCCATGCCATGGTGCTGGCCGGCGGGATGTCGGCGTCGGGACGGCAATGCGAGGCGGTGCTCGGCACCGCGCTCGATTCCTGCGAGCGCTATTTCCCGGCCTTCCAATTCGTGATCTGGGCGGGCAAGTCGGCGCGCGAAGCGATGGACTCGGCAATGTTCGAGACCTCGGGCCAGGCGTGAGCGGTCAGCCGTGGGCGGCGACGGCGCAGCTTCGGACCTGAAAAACTTCTCTGGCCTGTTGGTCCTGGTCGGCGCCGGCAAGATGGGCGGCGCCTTGCTCGAGGGCTGGCTGCGGCTTGGGCTCGATCCGAAGAAGCTCGCGGTGGTGGAGCCGCAGCCTGCAGCCGAAATTTCAGCGCTTTCGCGGCGCGGCGTAAGGCTCAATCCGCAGCCGCAGACGATTCGCGGCGCCGCGGCGCTCGTGATCGCCATCAAGCCGCAAGCCGCGGCCGAGGCGATGCCGGCGATCGCCGAGCTGCTTTCGCCGGCGACGGTCACCGTTTCGATCATGGCCGGACGCACACTCGGCTTTCTCGGCGGCGCGCTCGGGCGCGAGCGCGCCTTGATCCGCGCCATGCCGAACACGCCGGCCGCGATCGGCCGCGGCATCACGGTGGCGGTGCCGCGCCAAGCCTCGGCCGCGCAGCGGGCGCTCGCCGGGCTTCTGTTGTCGGCGACCGGGAGGGTCGAATGGGTCGACGACGAAGCGCTGATGGACGCGGTGACAGCGGTGTCGGGCTCGGGTCCGGCCTACATCTTTCTCCTCGCTGAAGCGCTGGCGGCGGCCGGTGTGGCGGCCGGATTGCCAGCGGCGCTGGCCGACACGCTGGCGCGCGAGACCGTCGCCGGCGCCGGCGAACTTTTGCACCGCTCGCCGCTTGCCGCGGCGAGCTTGCGTGAAAACGTCACCTCGCCGGGCGGCACCACGGCCGCGGCGCTTGCCGTGCTGATGGGCGAAGACGGGCTTGCACCGCTGATGCGGCGCGCGATCGCCGCCGCTACCGCCCGTTCGCGCGAATTGGCCGGCTGAGGCTCCTTTCCAGTCCTCCCGGTGAGGCCGGGGGAAAGGACAATCGCCTTGGAACGGCCGAGCAACGACCCTACATTCAAGCGAATAGTCCCGGAGTAACCGTCATGGCCCGCAAACCCGCCCGCAAATCGCCAAGCTCACGCCCGGCGCGCGCCGCCGCTTCGTCGACCGCCCCGCCGCCGGCCGGCGATCGCGACAAGATCGTCGCCGCCTTCCTCGCTTTGCTCGCCGAAAAGCGGATCGAGCGCATCGGCTTCGCCGAGATCGCCGAAGCCGCCGGCGTGACGCTGGCGCAACTGCGCGAGGAATTTTCCTCGACGCTAGGCATTCTCGCCGCCTATCTGAAATCGCTCGACCGCGCCGTCCTCGCCGGTGATTTTTCCGACATGGCGGATGAGCCGCCGCGCGAGCGGTTGTTCGACGTCATGATGCGCCGGCTCGAAGCGATGGCGCCGCAACGCGAGGCAGTGCGTTCGCTCGTCCGTTCAGCGCGGCGCAATCCGCCGCTCGCCTTGGCGCTCAACGGGCTTGCCGTGCGCTCGCAGCAATGGATGCTGACCGCCGCCGATATTCCGGCCGCAGGCCCGCGCGGCATGATCCGTGCGCAAGCGCTGGCGGTGATGTTTGCGGCCGTACTGCGGGCTTGGGTCGATGACGAGGATCCGGATCAAGCCCGAATCATGGCGGCGCTCGATCGCGCGCTTGGCCGCGGCCAGCGGCTCGCCGGCCTGATCGAGGACCTGTGCTTTATCCCATCGCGCCTGTGCCGGCTGCGGGGACGCCGCCGCCGCACCCAGGACGACGCCGAAGAGGCGGCGGCTTAAGCCGCCCCGGCCGCGGCGGGGATTTTTCGGCCTCTATTGATCGAGATCAAGGCTGCGCTGGCCGACGGGGACTCTTGATGTGTCTCGCGAAATCGGTGCGCGGGGGTGGCGTGGCAAACATTAGAATTCTTATAAACTGTTGATTTTATTTGCAAAGTTTGAATTCATCATCTACGAGAGCGCTGCAATTTTACCAGGACGCCCATCGGACAGTCGCCACCAATGTTGTCCCGCCCCATGCTGTCCCGCCCAATGTTGTCCCGCCCAATGTTGTCCCGCCCAATGTTGTCCCACCAATGATCGTGTGCTCCTGCAACGTGTTCTCCGATCAAGACGTGCGCGCCACGCTGAAGCCCGGCGAGAGCGCGCCGCGCACCACCGGGCAGGTCTATCATTGCCTCGGCTGCAGCCCGCAATGCGGACGCTGCGCCCGCACCATCCGGCGCATCATGACCGAGGCGCTTGCTGGCGCCGGGGCGGCCTGCTGCCACGACGCCGAGCGTTCGTAGGTTTTTCCGCTCTGCCGGTTCCCCCTGCCGCGCGTCGCTTCCTGCGAGCGCTGCTAGGGCTATAATGCTGTGCCCGCGCGCCTTCGGCGCCGGGCCATAGTCACCGCTATTAGGAGTCCATCATGCGAGGCGAGCCCGGCGTTATCGATTTTCTCAATAAAAGCCTGCGGCATGAGATGACGGCGGTCAATCAATACTGGCTGCATTATCGGCTGCTCGACAATTGGGGCTACAAGGGGCTGGCCAAGCAATGGCGCAAGGAATTGATCGAGGAAATGCAGCACGCCGACAAGCTGATCGAGCGCATCATCTTCCTCGACGGATTTCCCAATATGCAAGTGCTCGATCCCCTGCATATCGGCCAGAACGTCAAGGAGGTGCTCGACTGCGATCTGGCGGCGGAAATCTCGGCGCGCACGCTGTATCAGGAGGCGGCGACGCATTGCCACGCGGTCAAGGATTACGTGTCGCGCGATCTATTCGAGAAACTGATGCACGACGAGGAAGAACACATCGATTTCCTGGAAACGCAGCTCGACCTCGTCGCCAAGCTCGGACTCGAGCTTTACGCTCAGCATCATATCGGCGAGCTCGACGAAGAGGCGAATTAGCGCCATCGGCTGCCGCCTCGCAGGGTTCCGCCGGCGCCGACCGTTCGCGCGGCCACACTCATCAACAAAGCCTTAACAGCCCGCGGCGGAGGAAGTCGCTCCGCCATAAATCGCGAACCGCGCGGTCGACTACGCGCCGATAATCTCTGTTGTCTATCCGACCATGGTTAAGCGTTAAGGTTAAGGGCCGCTTAAACATTTGCTGCCTAACCTCGACCTGCTCAACGCGCGTGCGCCGTCAGGGGCGCCCGGCCACGTCGAGGAAAGGTCGAAGGAATGGTAAGCGTCCGACTTCTCACCACCGCTATTGCGGCCATCGCAACGGGCACAGCGGCATACGCTGCCGACATGCCGCAGCAACTGCCACCGCCGCCACAGATGACCTATCAGCCCCCGCTGATGGTGATGGCGCAGCCTGAAGGCGCCTGGTATTTGCGCGGCTTCATCGGCGTCGGCTCCAGCAGTGAAGCCAACTTTGTTTATCAGCCGGGCAGTCCGATCGATGTCGTGGCCCAACACGCCGAATTGGGCGACAGCACGTTCTTCGGCGGCGGCATCGGTTATGAATTCAACAATTGGCTGCGTTTCGACGTGACGGCCGAGTATCGGAGCCGGGCGCCCTTCAATGCCTACATTGTGTACAACAATGGCGGCGCCTTCGGCACCGACCAATATAATGCCTTCGTGAAATCCGATATTTTCCTGGCCAACGCCTATGTCGATCTCGGCACCTGGGACTGCCTGACGCCGTTCATCGGCTTCGGCATCGGCGGCGCCTATAACACGTTTGCGGATCTTGCCGATATCGGCGGCACCGGCGGCAACGGAGTCGGCACCAATGCCAGCCAGTTGAACTTCGCCTGGGCGCTGCACGCGGGACTTGCTTACAATGTGACCAAAGACGTTTCGCTCGAACTCGCTTATCGCTATCTGAACTACGGGTCGGTCAGCGACAAGATCTACTGCCAGGGTGGCTGCAGTCCCGACACCTACGAGTTGAAGAGCCTGACCTCGAACGACTTCATGATCGGCATGCGCTGGCGCTTCCCGATCGACAACGGCGGCACAATCCTAGCGGCGCAGCCGGCCACCTACATGCCGGCCCCGGTGGTGGCGCAGCCGGCTCCGCCCCCGCAGCCCGCCCCGGTCTATCAGCCGGCGCCCGTCTATCAGCCGGCACCGGTCTATCAGCAGGCACCAGCCTATCAGCAGGCGCCGGTCTATCAGCCGCCGCAATATCCGCTGTCGACCCGCGGCTGATCAAATCACTTGGCGAACAAATAAAGGCGGCGCGGGAAACCGCGCCGCTTTTGCTTTTGTCGCCGGGCCGACGGGATTTCGACCGCGGCCCAAGCTAACCCTCCATTAAGGTTAATGCCCGATGATCGCGCTTGATCGGCCGCTTTGCGCGCCGACAGGATGGAGAGCGCGGGTGCGTTGGGTCCTTTGTGCTGTGCTTCTCTGCATTTTCGCGCCAGGTGCGGCCGCGCAGGAATTCGGGCCGGCATTGCGCGGTTCGGAAAGCGTCGGCCAGCCAAGTGTCGCACAATGGAGCGGCTTTTATGCCGGCGGCGGCGTTGGCTTTGGCGGCGGCAACGCCAATTTCGGCAACACGACCCAAGCGCCTCTTGCCTACACCCTGCGCGACACCCTGATCGAGCAGGACTTCGACCCGTCGGCGTGGACGCTGCTCGGCAGCGCGACCGTCCAATCGACGTTTGTCGACGCCTTTGCCGGCTACGACATGCAATGGGAAGACGTCATCCTCGGCGCCGAAGTCACCTATGCACATCCAAACGTCACCGCCACCGCGCTGAGCACCCCAGAGGCACGCACGTTCACGGAGTCGCCGGATTCCAGCGGCAACATCACGGAATACGGCATCGACGAAAGTGCCAGCGCCACGCTGCATCTGATCGACTACGCCACCTTTCGCGGGCGGGCCGGCTGGGCGGTGAATAACATCTTTTTGCCCTACGGCTTTGCCGGCTTGGCGGTCGGGCGCGCCACTTACACGTCGTCGGCCACCGTCTCGACGACGACGGCAGTGACGTCGCCGACGACCACTGTGGTCGGGACCAGCACTGTCACCATCCCGGCGCCGCCGCCGGTGATCCCGTGCAGCGGAATTGAGACCTGCACTTTTTTCACCGACGGCAACGCAGAAAACGGCAACGTATGGATGTACGGCATCGATGCGGGCGTCGGCGTTGATATCGCGTTGATGCGGAATGTCTTCCTGCGCGGCGAGTTCGAATATGTCCACTTCTTTCCGACCAAGGGCATAACGCTCGATTTCGCCAACGCGACCGCCGGCGTCGGCGTCAAGTTCTGACCTGCCGCAATATCGCGCTTGACGGCGCGACTGGCCTTCCTTATTTCCGACGGCGGGACACCCCTCCCCACCGAGGGGCGACTATCTGGAAGGATAGGTCATGACGCTGACTATGCCTGCCGTCCGGCCGCGCGTGCCGCATTTTTCATCCGGCCCCTGCGCCAAGCGCCCCGGCTGGACCCCGCAAAAGCTCGACGACGCGCTGCTCGGCCGCTCGCACCGCTCCAAGCCCGGCAAGGCCAAGCTCAAGCGCGCCATCGATCTCACCCGCGAAGTGCTGCAGGCCCCGGCCGATTACCGCATCGGCATCGTGCCGGCGTCCGATACCGGCGCCATCGAAATGGCGTTCTGGTCGCTGCTCGGCCCGAATCCGGTCACGGTGCTGGCCTGGGAATCCTTCGGCGAAGGCTGGGTCGGCGACATCACCAAGGAATTAAAGCTCAAGGACGTAGCCGTGCGGCGCGCGGCTTACGGCGAATTGCCGGACTTGCGCGGCATCGACCCGGCAAGCGACATCGTCTTCACCTGGAATGGCACTACCTCGGGTGTGCGCGTACCGAACGCCGATTGGATCGCCGTCGAGCGGACCGGATTGTCGATCTGCGATGCGACCTCGGCCGCCTTCGCGCAACCGCTCGATTGGAAGAAGCTCGATGTCACGACGTTCTCGTGGCAGAAGGCGCTCGGCGGCGAAGCCGCCCATGGCATGCTCATTCTGTCGCCGCGCGCGGTCGCGCGCCTAGAGAGCTATACGCCGCCCTGGCCGCTGCCGAAGATCTTCCGCATGACCAAGGGCGGCAAGCTCAACGAAGGCATTTTCCTCGGCGAGACCATCAATACGCCGTCGATGCTGTGCGTCGAGGATTACCTCGATGCGCTGGACTGGGCAAAGTCGGCCGGCGGGTTGAAGGGGCTGCACGCACGCGCCGACGCCAACGCCAAAACCATCGCCGATTGGGTCGCGCGCACTTCATGGATCGATTTTCTCAGCCCCGATCCGGCGCTGCGCTCCAACACCTCAGTGTGCCTGAAGGTCGTCGATCCAGCGGTGACGCGGCTTGCGCCCGATGCGCAATCCGCTTTCGTCAAAGGCATCGCCGCGGCGCTCGATAAGGAAGGCGTGGCCTTCGACATCGATGCCTATCGCGACGCGCCGACGGGGCTGCGCATTTGGTGCGGCTCGACGGTCGAGCGGAGCGACGTCGAGGCGCTCACGCTGTGGCTCGATTGGGCCTACGCCAAAGCCAAGGATGGGCTGGCGAAGGCGGCGTGACGCCATGCCGGCCGCTGTCCCCTTCCCCGACCCGCTGACCGAGCGGCTGGCCGCTTTCCCAACCACGTTGCGCTGATCGAAAAGGAATCCGTCATGGCTCCGCGAGTTCTCATCTCCGACGCGCTGTCCCCGGCCGCCGTCCAGATATTCAAGGATCGCGGCGTCGAGGTCGATTTCCAGCCCAATCTCGGCAAGGACAAGGACAAGCTCGCCGCCGCAATCGACGGTTTCGACGGTCTCGCCATCCGCTCGGCGACCAAGGTCACCGCCAAGCTTTTGGAAAAGTCGAACGGGCTGAAGGTGATCGGCCGCGCCGGCATCGGCGTCGACAATGTCGACATTCCAGCGGCGACGGCGCGCGGCATCATCGTGATGAACACGCCGTTCGGCAATTCGATCACCACCGCCGAGCATGCCATCACGCTGATGCTGTCGCTGGCGCGGCAAATCCCCGAGGCCGACATGTCGACGCGCGCCGGCAAATGGGAGAAGAACAAGTTTCTCGGCGTCGAAATCTTCTCCAAGACGCTCGGCGTCATCGGCTGCGGCAATATCGGCTCGATCGTCGCCGACCGCGCGATCGGATTGAAGATGAAAGTGATCGCCTACGACCCGTTCCTGTCCGCCGAGCGCGCGCTTCATCTCGGCGTCGAGAAGGTCGAGCTCGACGAACTCCTGCGCCGCGCCGATTTCATCACGCTGCACACGCCGCTGACCGACAAGACCCGCAACATCATCAATGCCGACACGCTCGCCGCGACCAAAAAAGGCCTGCGCCTGATCAATTGCGCCCGCGGCGAATTGATCGACGACGCGGCTTTGGTCGACGCGCTCAAATCCGGCCACGTCGCCGGCGCGGCGATCGACGTCTTTCGCGAGGAGCCGGCGACGGCAGAGTCCGTTTTTTGCCCTGCCGAATGTCATTTGCACGCCGCATCTCGGCGCCGCCACGACCGAAGCGCAGGAAAATGTCGCGCTGCAGGTCGCCGAGCAGATGTCGGATTACCTATTGCGCGGCGCCATCACCAACGCGATCAACTTTCCCTCGATCAGCGCCGAGGAAGCGCCGAAGCTCAAACCCTTCGTCGAGCTTGCCGAAAAACTTGGCTCGTTTGCCGGCCAGCTCACCGAAACCGGCCTCGCGCAGGTGCGGATCACCTATGAGGGCGAAGTGGCCGCAATGAACACCAAGGCGCTGACCTCGGCGGCGGTCGCGGGTTTGCTGCGCCCGATGCTGCAAGACGTCAATGTCGTGTCGGCGCCGATCGTCGCCAAAGAGCGCGGCATCGCCGTCGAAGAGACCCGGCGCGACGCCGAAGGCGATTACGACAGCCTGATTACGGTCGCCGTCTCCACCGACCGGCAGACCCGCTCGGTCTCCGGCACCGTCTATGCCGATGGCCGGCCGCGCATCGTCGATATCAAGGGCATCCGCATCGATGCCGAATTCGGCCCGTCGATGCTCTATGTCACCAACCAGGATAAGCCGGGCTTCGTCGGCCGTTTCGCCTCGCTGCTCGGCCAGGCCGGCATCAATATCGCGACCTTCCATCTCGGCCGCGAGGCCGAGGGCGGCAATGCCATCGCGCTGGTCGAGGTCGACGGCGCGGTGCCGGCCGACGTCCTCGCCAAGGTGCACGAGATTCCGAACGTGCAGCAGGTCAAGCCGCTGCGGTTTTAAGACGCTCGCGAGCGCTCACCACGCGTAGCGCAGCGTGCCGGTGCCGGCGTAAGTCTGCGCCGAGGAGGCGAACTCGCCGTCGAACTTGGCTTCGAACGACCAGTTGGCGGTGAGGAAGAGCTGGCCGCCGGCCGAGACCAGGGCGGAGTTGCGCGGCACCGCCGCACCGTTGACGATGAAGCTCGCGCCGGGCAGCGCCTGGAAGGTCGGCGTCAGTGCCGCGCCGCTCACCCAGTCATGCGCCCAGGCCAGGCGGGCGCGTAATAGCAGCGGCGTGGCGCCGAACATCGTCAAGTCGTCGGCGCGCGCGCCGAGTTCGCTGCGGGTGTCGCTGGCGTTCTGCGCGGCGTAAGAGAGCGCAAAGCCGCCGCCGGTGAGATCGCTTTCGCTGTAGCCCGGCGTGTGCAGCCATTGCGTCTGGATCGCCGCATAGGGCGTCAGCCCCACCGTCGGCATGACAGCATAGCGATACCCGGTCTCGCCGCGCAGCGCATAGTCCTGGCCGTCGAAGCTTGAGCGCAACTGATCGCCGAGGGCCGCGGTGCGGGTCGTGGTGAACCAGGAATTGCCGAACGCCGCCATCGCGGTGAAGTAGAGCGGGCCATAGTGCTTGATGCCGTAGGCGGCAGCCTGGAACACGTCGCTCCTACCGCTGCCGAGATTTTGCGCGAGCGACCAATTGGTGCCGCCACCGGCGAGCGCGAAGCCGAGTTTGAGGTCCGCCGCGGCGTGATAATCCATGCCGCCGGCATAGCCGTAGTCCGACGCGTTGAGGTTGTTGGAGCCGATGACGGCATTGCCGTCGTAAGTGGCGCCCCCGCCGAAGCCAGAGCCCCAGGCGGTCCAGCGCTGCTCGAAGTTTTGTTGCGGCGCTGCCGCATTGGACTGCGATTGTTTCTTGAGCACGCGATTGTAGGCAAGCGCCAGATCGGGGGGCAGGGCGGAGGTGTCCTCCGCGGCAAAGCCGCTCGCCCCGCCGCCATTGGCTCCTGCGCCACCGCCGCCGGTGCCGAGCGCGATGTCGGAGAGAAGATCGAAGAAGTCGTTGACGAGTTGGAACGTCGAGGTGGCCGCGCCGGTGCCGTCCTCGCCGTCGAGTTGGCTCAGCGCCTGCGCCAATTGCGGGCCGGTCAGTCCAAAGACGGTAACAAAGTTCGCCGGCAGCGTGCCGCCGTTGTTGAAGTAGTTGTTGAGCGCATTGGCGACGGCTTGTTGATTGCCGTTAAGCCCGCCGGTGCCGAGTGCGCCGAGCGTTGCCGTGAGGTCGAGATAGACGCCGGCGGAGTTCGAATAATCCAGTGACTCGGCGAAGCCCGACGGTGCATTGCTGGTCGTGAGGCCCGCGAACGCGCCGCTGTGCGTGCCGGCAAGGATCTCGTAGTCATGCGTCACGTAGCTGCCGGTGGCGAAAGTGGCATTGACGGTGCCTCCCGCCAAGGTCGCGGTGCCGCCGGTGACTGTAGCGAACGACGATGTCGTTGGATTGATAAAGACCTGATACGTGCCGCTCGACATTCCGAGGTTACCCTGCACGGTCTGGCTTGAACCTGCCGTACCATTGCCGGGCGCGAATGTTCCGCCGCCGATCGATGCAATGCCGACCCTGCCGGTGCCGTCGAGTGTGCCCCCGATGTTCACGCTGGTCAGGCTCGATGACGCGATGGAGCCATCGACTTCCAGCGTGCCGCCGTTGATCGTAGTGGCACCGATGTAGGCGTAGCTGCCGGCGGCGGCGAAGACCTGCGTACCTGCGCCGGACTTGACGATGGAAAAAGAATACCCGTTGCCTAGGATCACGCCGGAGAAGGTTGTGGTGCCGCTCGTGGGTGCGATCGTCAGCGTTTCCGCGACACCTCCGTCATTGATCGTGCCATTGCCGGACAGCGAGTAAATCGTATTACTATTATTCAATTCCAGGAAGCCATCGACTGTGAAGGCCGAGTTTGGCGAAAGCGCCCCCGCCGAGTAGGTCGAGAGATTGCCTGAACTCGTGATCGTCGTCGGGCCGGAATAGGTATTGGTTCCACCAAAACTAACGCCGCCAAGTTCGCTAAAATCTCCTTGTATCGTCAGAGCGCCGGTCGTCGCATTGCCGTTTGTTATGTTTCCAGCCAGGAACAACGTGTGGTCGTTGCCGCCGAGTGTCCCGCCGGTACTGTTGATGGCGATGGCATTACTTAAGGTGACGGGCGCGTTCGATTGCAGCACGCCGCCATCGAAAGTGAGCGTGCCGGTGCCGATCGAGGACGAGGTGCCGGGCGTGGAATTGGTGACGATCAGCGTCGTCGGCGTGGTGCCGTTGGTGCTTGTGCAGGCTGTTGTCGCGGTCGCGCCGCAGATGGTAGTGCCGCCGCTATAGGTGTTCGGGCCAGAGAGCTCGATGTAGCCGCCCCCGTCGACGACGACCGAACCGATGGGCGCCGGGGGCGTCGCATCGGTGATCGTGCCCGACATCACCACCGGGCTGCTGGACGGAGCGGTCGTTAAAAAGGTGGGATCGCCGCTCACCGTGATGGCGTTGGCGATCGTCTGGCTGCCGGTGAAGGACAGCGTCGTCCCCGCCGCCATGGCCAGCGTGCCGGTGCCGAGCGGGCCGGAGGTGACCGCGCCAGGCGATCCCATTGACGAGGCGCCGACGGCGATCGTGCCAGAGGTGAGCGCGGTGGCGCCGGAATAGGTGTTGGCGCCGTTGAGCATCACCGAGCCACCATTCGTGGCTGCCACTGTCAGTCCGGCGCCGGCGGCCGTGCCCGCCGTATAGGACTGGCCGGCCGGCAGGGTCGCCGCGCTGTCATCGGCGATGGTGCCGTTGAGCGTCAGTGTCGTGGCGTTGGGGTTGAAGGTCGTCGTCGCGCCGGTCTGCAGGAAAAGGCTCGTGCCGGCGGCGGCGCCATTGGTGCCCGATGCCGCTCCGGTTCCGCCCAGGCCTGGGGTAACGCTGTTGCTGCTGCTGAAGGCGCCGCCGCCAATGTTCAGCGCGGCCCCGTCGCGAACGAATATACAGCGCCGCCGAAGGCCGCACCACCACCGCCGCCGGCTCCGCTGCCATTGCTCGAACTGCCTGCGCCACCGCCGGGGCCACCGCTACCGTCAGTATTGTAGCCCGTGGCGCCACCGCCGCCACCAAATCCGCCTGTAGCGCCTGCAGCAGCGTATCCGCCGCCGCCGCCACCCCCGAAACCGCCCGCGCCGCCCGCGCCGCCGCCTAGGGAGTTGCCACCCCCACCGCCAAAATCCGTGCCGCTGCCGCCCGCGCCATTCGTACCGCCCGCGCCCCCGCCCCCGCCCCCTGGTAGGACGGCATTCCCACCCGCCCCCAATGTCGCACCGGCGCCGCCAGAACCCGTAAACAGACCGCCGCCGCCGCCACCACCACCAAACATGGAACTGCCGCCGCCGTTTCCACCGCCGAGACCACCGCCACCACCGCCGCCGTCCGCTCCACCACCGGTCCCGGCGCCTGCCCCGGGGCTGACGGTATTGGTACCATTGGTGCCTGTGCCACCAGACCCGCCGTTGCCGCCCGGGCCTGTTCCACCGCTACTAAGAGTACCGCCACCTCCACCACCCCCACCGCTATACCCCCCCCGCCGCCGCCGGCGCCGCCGCTACCGCCACCGCCGCCGCCTAGGCCGCCGCCCCCGCCGCCATAACCACTCCCACTCGAAGCGCCGCCAGAGCCGCCCTTTGCCGCGTTGTTACTGAACGTAACATTGGCAACATTCGTGGTCCCAGCGTTCACAAAAATTGCCGCGCCCGCGCCGAGGCCGCCGCCGCCACCTGAAAATGCGGTCCCTCCTGCGCCGCCAGTCGCAGTGGCATTCTGGATCGTCATGTTCTCGATGGTGGCGGTGCCGCCATACACGAAAAACGCGCGGCTGTTGGCGGTATTGCCCGATCCGTCGATCTTCAGCCCGCTAGTGTCGGCGCCGTTGATGGTCAGCGAGCCGCCGGTCCCGGCCGGCGCCATGATCGCCGGCAGCGGGTTCGAGAGCGTGAGGGTCGAGCCGCCGCTCAACGCAACGTTGATGGTAATCGTCGCGGCGGGGTTGCTTTGCGCCGCGGCGTTAGCCTGCAAGATCGCGTAGCTCAACGTGCCGGTGACCGAACCCGAACCGTCGTCGGTCGAGTTCGTCACGGTGAAAGTCTGCGCCTGCACCGCCGTGGCGAAGGCGGCGAGCGCGGCTGCAAATACAATCGATGCCGCAACCGATCGCATCCGAAACAAAGAAGCGTGCAAGAATCTCGCCATGAATCTCGCCATAAATCTCACCATGAATAGCGCAGGGTGCCGGTGCCGGCGTAAGTCTGCGCCGAGGAGGCGAACTCGCCGTCGAACTTGGCTTCGAGCGACCAGTTGGCGGTGAGGAAGAGCTGGCCGCCGGCCGAGACCAGGGCGGAGTTGCGCGGCACCGCCGCACCGTTGACGATGAAGCTCGCGCCGGGCAGCGCCTGGAAGGTTGGCGTCAGTGCCGCGCCGCTCACCCAGTCATGCGCCCAGGCGAGGCGGGCGCGTAATAGCAGCGGCGTGGCGCCGAACATCGTCAAGTCGTCGGCGCGCGCGCCGAGTTCGCTACGGGTGTCGCTGGCGTTCTGCGCGGCGTAAGAGAGCGCAAAGCCGCCGCCGGTGAGATCGGTCTCGCTATAGCCCGGCGTGTGCAGCCATTGCGTCTGGATCGCCGCGTAAGGTGTCAGCCCCACCGCCGGCATGATGGCGTAGCGATAACCGGCCTCGCCACGCAGCGCATAATCCTGGCCATCGAAGCTCGAGCGCAACTGATCGCCGAGCGCCGCGGTGCGATTGGTGGTGAACCAGGAATTGCCGAACGCCGCCATCGCCGTGAAATACAGCGGCCCGTAATGCTTGATGCCGTAGCCCGCGGCCTCGAACACGTCGCTGCGGCCGCCGCCGAGATTTTGCGCGAGCGACCAGTTGGTGCCGCCGCCGGCGAGCGCGAAACCAAGTTTTAGGTCGGCCGCGGCGTGGTAATCCATGCCGCCGGCATAGCCGTAATCGGACGCCGACAGATTGTTGGAACCGACGACGGCATTGCCGTCGTAAGTGGCTCCGCCGCCGAAGCCCGAGCCCCAAGCGGTCCAGCGCTGCTCGAAATTTTGCGGCGCTGCATTGGACTGCGATGGCTTTTTGAGGATGCGATTGTACGCAAGCGCCAGATCGGGCGGCAGGCTCGACGTGTCCTCGGCGGCAAAGCCGGACGCGCCACCGCCATTCGCCCCGCCGCCGCCGCCGGTGCCGAGCGCGATGTCGGAGAGCAGATCGAAGAAGTCGTTGACGAACTGAAACGTACTTGTCGCCGCTCCGGTGGCCGCCTCGCCGTCGAGCTGGCTCAAGGCCTGCACCAGTTGCCCCCCGGTCAGGCCGAAGATGGTGGCGAAGTTCGCCGGCAGCGTGCCGCCGCCGGCGAGATAGGTGTTAAGCGCATCGGCGACCGCGGCCTGGTTGCCGTTGAGGCCGGTGGTGCCGATCGGGCTCGGCCCGGCCGGACCCGTAAAGGTGAGATCGACATTGGGGCCGGCATAGCTGACGGTCCCGACATAACCGCCATAGGTCACGCTCGGATTGAAGGCGCCGGTAATGAGTGTGGTCGATGAGAGGATGAGATAGGTGTGGTTGGCGACGACGGTGCTGCCGGGCGCGATGGCGACGCTGGCGCCCCCCAGCGTGGCCGTGGCGAAGACGGCGGTCGAACTGTTCGCCATGCCATTGATGGTGACCATGTAGGTCGCGGCCGTGGTGAAGGTCAGCGACATGACATGCAGCAGGCCAGTCGGCGCGGCGACACGGCCGGGCGAAAGCGTGCCGGCGGTGACATTGGTGGGTCCGACCCCGCCGGTGCCGGACAGCGTGCCGGTGCCACTGACCGTGGTGCCACTCGAGCCTGCGATGGAGCCGTCGACTTCCAGCGTGCCGGCGCTGACCGCGGTAGCGCCGGTATAGGTGTTGATGGCGGACAGCGTCAGCGTGCCGGCGCCATTCTTGGTGACGCCGACGGAGCCACCCTGGTCGGCAGTGTTGGTGCCGGCGGTGGGGTTGGTGCCGCCGGAACCGGTGTAGTCGGCGATGACATCGGAGACCGACTGTGTGCCGGCGCCGTAAGTCAGCGTCGTGGTTTGGCCTTGGATACCCTGGAAGAAGAAGCCGGAGCCGTATTGAGCGCCGGCTGTCGCGCCGGCGCCGCCGGTGACACCGCCGCCGCTATCGCTCGACGTGCCGCTGATGGTGAGCGTGCCGCCGGCGGCGACATAGACAGCGCCGCCTAAAGCCGCGCCACCGCCGCCGCTGCTGGCATTGCCGGCGCCAGCGCCGAACCCGCCAGTCCCGGAGGGCGTTCCGGCGCCGCCGCCACCGCCAAAGCCGCCGTTCCCGGAGCTTGGCCCCGCTGCACCACCATTACTCCCGCCGCCGCCGCCGTAACCACCGTTACCACCGCCAACACCGCCGCCGCCGCCACCGCCGAAGCCGCCGGCGCCGCCAGTGGTCCCGGCGCCGCCACCGCCGCCGCCGCCAAAGCCGCCGGCACCGGCAGTGCCGCCACCGCCGCCACCGCCGCCGCCGCCGCCAAAACCGCCAGCCCCACCGGGGGCTGGCACCCCGCTGCCCCCTGGGGACCCACCGAAGCCGCCGCCACCGCCGCCGGCACCCTCAAAAAAGCCAGGACGGGAGCCGCCGCCGCCGCCGCCGCCGCCATTGTTACCGCCTTGGGCAGGACTACCGCCGCCACCCGCATAGCCGCCGCTGCCGCCGTTGCCAGTGCGGCCGGTCGCATTCGGATTGGCCGCGCCAGCGCCGCCGGTTCCCCCATCGTTGCCAGAGCCGCCGCCGCCGGCATAACCACCGCCGCCACCGCCCGTTTGCAATGAAGCCCCCTGACCGCCGCCACCGAAAACGCCGCCACCACCGCCGCCGGCCACGCCGTTGGTGGATTGCGGAGTGCCGCCGGTGCCATACAGACCGCCACCGCCGCCGCTGAAATTGCCACCGCCGTTGCCGCCCAGCCCGCCGCCGCCGCCCCCTGTTCCGGCTGCGCTGGTGCCGCCGGTGGCGTCACTATTGGCAAAGGAAACGCTCGACAGCGTCACGGCGGCACTCGGCGCGATAAAGATCGCGCCGCCGGCGCCGAGCCCGCCGCCGCCGCCATTGGCGCCAGCGCCGCCGGTCGCCGTGCCGGTGAGCGTCAGGTTGCTGATGGCAACCGACTGCGCCGGCCCGCTCGTCAGATCGGTACCGACGAAAAACACGCGGTTCGACGTGCTCGACGTGGCGGTGATGGTGTAATTGGTGACGCCGCCTTCGCCGTTGATCGTCGTCGAGTTGAGGATCGGCGACAGCGGACCGTTCAGCGTGACATTGGTGTAGATGTCGATGGTGGTGCCGGGATTGGCATTGGCATAGGCGACCGCGTCGCTGAGCGTTCCCGTGCCTCCCGTGGCGCCGGCACTCGTCGTGCCCGAATCGACCTGAACGGTGACATTGCACACCGTGCCGCTGCAGCCCGCCGTCTGCGCCCGCGCCGCGGAGTCGAAGGCGGCGAGCGCGGCAGCCAAGGCCAAAGCCGCGAGCACCGCGCGGGGCAGCCAAAAGCCGCGCCTCGCGACGCCGCAATAGTACGCCATGTCTCAGACTCCGTCTGACGCCCCGCCGCGCCAATCGCGCTATTTAACGGTTGTTTCGCGCTGATTAGGCCGACGCCACCACAATGCCGCAGCCGGTGCGGCGCGGCCAAGCGCGCGGATGTCATGGAATCTCAAAATCCATGCACGGAATCCCAAAGCAGAATTTGTTTGCTTGGTGTTGCTGGCGCGACACGCTTTAAGACGGTATGGGAGCAGCCACGCCATTGGAATGCTTGCGCGATCGTACCTTGGCGCGAGCGGAACACATATGACGGACAGTGCCCTCGTTACGCCGCTGCGCGCCGAAATGCAGCTTGGTCCGTCGGCCGGCGGGCATGCCTTCGACACCTACCGGCAAGCCTCCGCCCCGGCCTGCGCGGTGTCGTTACCGCCGGGCGCAAAGCCAGAAGACTTTTGGTTTCATTCGACGCTGTTGCAGCTTCCGCATGCCATCATTTTCCGCAGCCGCTGCGCGGCGCAGGTGATGGAGCGTGGCGCCCGCGAAATCGCGCTCGGCCAGCGCCAGATCATGCTGATGGCGCTGGTCGACGGCGCCGTCGATGGAACGGCCGACGGCAACGACTTCGCTTTTCGTGCCGGCGACGTCGCGGTTTTCGACTACGGCCGCGGTTATCGCAGCACCACCACCGATTTCGACGCGATCGCCGTGATGAGCGATCGCGAGCGCCTGCCGGCGGTGTTCAATCTGCCGGAGGCGCACGGCGCGGTGCTGCCGGCGGCGAGCGCTGCCGCGCGGCTGTTGCATCGCCAAGCCTTGGCGCTGTTCGAAACCGCCGGCGACCTCAGCCTCGCCGAGGCGGCGGGCGCGGTCGACGGCATCTTCGTGACCGCCAGCGCGGCGCTGGTCGCGAAGCTGGCCGACAGCCGCGCGGCATCGTTCGGCAGCGATGTCGCAATGATCGAGCAAGCGCTGCGCGTCATCGACAATAATTTGCCCACACCGAACCTCACGCCGCTGCGCGTCGCCGCGGTGCTCGGCTGGTCGCGCTCGACGCTTTATCGCGTGCTGGAACCGCTCGGCGGCGTCGGTTCGGTGGTGCGGCAGCGGCGCCTTGCCCGGGCCGCGCAAGCCATCATGGCGCAGCCGCAGGCGCGCTTGAGCCTGCGCAAGCTTGCCGCCGAGCTTGGCTTCGCCAGCGAAGGTCATTTCACCCGCGCCTTTCGCGCCCGCTTCGGCGTGACGCCGCGCGCGCTGCACGATCTCGTTCGCCGCGGCGACAAGCTCGGCCTCCTGACCCAAGCCGTGCGCGCCGGCCAAGCCGCGAGCGAGCCGTGGGTAGAGTACTTAATCCGCGGCGGCACAGCGTAACAAAAACAATCGTTGTTCGTGCAGTGCGTAGGATGAACAAAGCCGCAAACGGGTCCGCGCCGCGCGGCCCGATGACAGGCTCGGCGCCGCGCCCACGTTGTACGGTGCGACCGCGTGGGCTTCGCTGCGCTCGCCACACCTACGATGGCTTTTTGGTCGCCACGGTGATGCCAGCGAACACCAGCGCATAGCCGACGGCGTGATAGGGCAGGAAGCGTTCGCCAAGGAACACGATCGCCAGTACCGAGCCGAATACCGGCACGAGATGAATGAACGGCGCCGCGCGGTTAGCGCCGATCAATTCGATGCCGCGGTTGAGGAACAGGTAGCCGAGCAAAGATGGAAACAGACAGATGAAGGCGAAGCTGGCGACGCTCGCGCCGTCGAGAATGAAAGTCTTGCCGCTCATCAGTTCGAGCACCATCGGCGGGATCAAAAGCGCGGCGCCGACGCCCATGCCGAAGGCGAGGAACGACAGCGGATGCATCAGCGGCCGCCGGCGCAGCATCGCGGCGTAGAACGCGTAGATCAAAAGCGCGATAACGAACATCAGGTCGCCGCGATTGAACGCGACGGAGAAGAGAATGGCGAGGCTGCCGTGGCAGACGATAACAACGACGCCGGTGAGCGATACGCAAATGCCGCAAGCCTGCCGCAGCGTCAGCCGGTCGCGGAAGAGAACAAAGCTCCATAGCGCCACGAACAGCGGACCGATGGATTGCAGCAGCAAGCCGTTGATCGCGGTGGTGTATTGCAGGCCGTAATAAGCGAGCGTGTTGTAAACCGAGAAGCCGGTCACCGCGAGGAGAAGCATCAGACCGAGATGTTTGCGGATGACCGGCCAATCGCGGAGCAGATGCGTCGCGGCGAACGGCAAGAGGATCGCAAAGGCGCCGCCCCAGCGCACGAAGGCGAGCGTGATCGGCGGCACGTGCCCGGCCATGAAGCGGCCGATCACGGTGTTGCCCGCCCAGAACAGCGAGGTCAGCGACAGCAACACATAGGGCTGATCGAACAGCCAGGTGCCGCTGCGGCGTGACATCCGGACCGAACTCTCCACTTCCGCTCCCGGCCTTACGGCTCCTCACCGTTTGTTTGAGCGTGTCCTTTTCGCAAAAGCGGCTTCCATTTTTGAAGGGACATGCTTTGGTCGCAACGCGACGGCCGGCTTCGCTACCGCAGCGGGCGAGGAAGAGCCAGTGCCAAAGCCGCATGGAAGCCCGCCTGACGGACGCTGCCGCGGCGGGGCCGACGGCCGGCGGCGGCGACGCTGCGACAATCCGCCTGTGAGCATGCCGCATTGCTGCCTGAAGCGGACGAAACAAAACGCGACCTTGGCGTAGGGCTAACGGTGAATCCCTTGCGGGACCAATGAATTGGCGGAACCTGCGGGGGCGGGCAACGCGCGCTTTTCCTTGCGTCCGGCAGCGGCATCCAGTATCCGGGGCGGTCGGCCATGGGCTGCAACCTGTTTATCCAAGGTCATGTTCGTATCGATTGGGCCTGCTGGGAGACATTTCCTCATGGCAAATGTCGTCGTGGTCGGCTCCCAGTGGGGCGACGAAGGCAAGGGCAAGATCGTCGACTGGCTGTCCGAGCAGGCCGATGTCGTGGTCCGCTTCCAGGGCGGCCATAACGCCGGCCATACGCTGGTCATCAACGGCACGACCTACAAGCTGTCGCTGCTGCCGTCGGGCGTGGTGCGGCCCGGCAAGCTCTCGGTGATCGGCAACGGCGTGGTGCTCGACCCGCACGCGCTGCTCGACGAGATCGCCCGGCTCGAGAAGCAGGGCGTCAGCGTCACGCCCGACAACCTGCGCATCGCCGAGAACACGCCCGCTGATCCTGCCGCTGCACCAGGAGCTCGACGTCGCCCGCGAGCGCGCCTCCGGCAAGGCGCGCGCATCGGCACCACCGGCCGCGGCATCGGTCCGGCCTACGAGGACAAGGTCGGCCGCCGCGCCATCCGGCTGATGGACCTCGCCGACCTGCAGATGCTCAACGGCAAGATCGAGCGGCTGCTGGCGCACCACAATGCGCTGCGCCGCGGGCTCGGCATGGACGAGGTCGACGCCGCAGCGCGCTGTACGATCAGCTCGCGGCAGTGGCGCCCGCAGGTGCTGCCCTACATGGATTCGGTCTGGTCGCTGCTCGACGAGCGCCGCCGCGAGGGCAAGCGCATCCTGTTCGAAGGCGCGCAGGGCGCGCTGCTCGACATCGACCACGGCACCTATCCGTTCGTCACCTCGTCGAACACCGTCGCGGCGCAGGCGGCGACCGGCTCCGGGCTCGGCCCGAGCGCGATCGGCTACGTGCTCGGCATCTGCAAGGCCTACACCACGCGCGTCGGCGCCGGCCCGTTTCCGACCGAGCAGCTCAACGACATCGGCAAGACGCTCGGCGAGCGCGGCAAGGAATTCGGCGCGGTCACCGGCCGGCCGCGCCGCTGCGGCTGGTTCGACGCCGTGCTGGTGCGCCAGACCGTGCGCACCAGCGGCATCCACGGCCTCGCGCTGACCAAGCTCGACATCCTCGACGGCTTCGACGAGATCAAGGTCTGCGTCGGCTACCGGCTCGACGGCAGCGAGATCGATTATCTGCCGGCCAGCGAGCATGCCCAGGCGCGGGTCGAGCCGATCTACGAGACC
The DNA here is from genome assembly GCA_963790495.1 of uncultured Alphaproteobacteria bacterium. Taxonomy (GTDB): domain Bacteria; phylum Pseudomonadota; class Alphaproteobacteria; order Rhizobiales; family Xanthobacteraceae; genus BOG-931. The sequence continues at coordinate 39,538 of CAWBOW010000007.1, forward strand.
ATCGCCGGCTGGCAGGAGAAGACCGCGCGGGCGCGCTCCTGGGCGGAGCTGCCGGCCCAGGCCATCAAATATGTCCGCCGCATCGAGGAGCTGATCGGCTGCTCCGCGGCGCTGCTGTCGACCAGCCCGGAGCGCGAGGACACCATCCTGATGCAGAATCCGTTCGAGAGCATGAGCAGATGAAAATGACGCGAGCTCGAGCGTAAACTCAATCCATGACCGACTATCAGCCGCTCATTGCCCGCGCCGTCGAGGGGCTCGGCAAGAGCACCGGCGAGGCCCGCCGGGCGCTTTACGAGCGGGCGCGCGCCGCGCTGGTCGCGCAACTGCGCTCGATCGAGCCGGCGTTGTCGGAAGCCGACATCACGCAAGGAGCGGCTGGCGCTCGAAGAAGCGATCCGCAAGGTCGAGGCCGAGGCCGCGCGCAAGGCGCGCATCGAAGCCGCGCGCGGAATCGCGCTTTCAGCCGCGGCCGCTGCGGCCGGCGCGCCTCGCGGCCTCCGGCTGCGCCGGCGCCGCCGCGCCGACCGGTCACCAGCCGCCCGCGCGAGGCGCCGACCCTCGCGCCCAACCGGCGCGGCCGGCGCAGGCCGACGGCTCGTCCGCGACCATCGCGGACGCACGGCGACAGCCGCCGCTGAAGGCGGCCGCAGCCGGCCGCAGCATCGCGCGCCGCGCAGCCGCATTCTGAGCGCCCGGACCTCGCCGGTTTCGCCCCACGGCCTCAAGGCATTCCGGCGACTCGGTCAGCGAAGTCGACGATCTCGGCGCGGCCACCGCCAAGCCGGCGCCGGCGCGCGACACCGCGCGATTCCTACGGCGCCGCTCGCCGCGGCAGCGCCGCCCGCATGACGAGCGAGCTGGCCGCCGCCGCTGCCGACCGCGCGCGACCGGTCGCGCGTTGACGACGAACAGCGACGTCATCGGCGGCGAGCCGCCGCAGCTGCAGCCGAAAGCCTGGAGCCGCCGCTACGCGCTGGACGACGAGCCGATGCTGCCGGCGCGGCGCGCGGCCACGCGCGCCCGCCGCAGTCCGGAGGAGGATTACGAGCGAGCCGCGGCCGCCGCGCTCCTATCGCGGCCTGATCAAGCTCGCCGTCGTGCGTGATGGTCGGCGGCCTCGCCGCGGCGGTGTCCTGGCAGTGGCCCAACATCACGGACCTCTATCAGTTCGCGCGCATATGCGATCGAAGCCGGCCGCCCAGGTCGCGCAGACGCCGGCGCCGCAGCCCAAATTCTCCGGCCGCGTGCCGCAGGAGCAGCCCGGACAGCAGGCGCCGGCCGCCAGCCGCCGGCGCACGCCACCAGCCAGCGCCGCCCGCGGTGGCGCAGCGCGTCGTGCTCTATGAGGAAGACCCGAACGATCCGCAGGGCAAGCGATTCGTCGGCTCCGCGATCTGGCGGACCGAGACGGTCTCGCCCGGCACCGGGCTCGCGCCCGGAACTCGCGGTGCGCGCCGACATCGAGATTCCCGAGCGGCACATGACCGTGACCTGGTCGCTGCGCCGCAATACCGATCAAGGCGCTGCCGGCGAGCCACACCATCGAGATCATGTTCAATCTGCCGGCGGACTTCCCCGGCGGCGGCATCGCCAATGTGCCCGGCGTCCTGATGAAGACAGCCGAGCAGGCGCGCGGCACGCCGCTCGCCGGGCTCGCCGTGAAGGTCACCAACGGCTTTTTCCTGATCGGGCTTGTCCGCCGTCGACGCCGACGTGCAGCGCAATCTGCAACTTGCTCAAGACCGGCCGTGGTTCGACATTCCGATCGTCTATAACAACGGCGGCCGCGCCATCCTGGCCCTGGAGAAAGGCCCGCCCGGCGACCGGGCCTTCGCCGATGCGTTCGCCGCCTGGGCGAAATAGACGGCTAGCGCTGATGCGCCGCATCGTGGCGGTAGCTGGAGTGAGGACACGTGCGAAGATGCGCTCAGCCGACGCCGACGAGGCGAAGCCGGCCACGAGCCGCACGTCGCTTCGGCGCTGCGCACGCTCGATACCGAGCGCGACGGCGTCGCCGCGCTCGCCGCGGCCATGTCGCGACGGGCTCGGCGCGCCTTCGTTGCCGCGGTCGACACGATCCGCAACGCGCGCGGCCGCGTCATCGTCACCGGCATGGGCAAGTCCGGCCATATCGGCGCGCAAGATCGCCGCGACGCTGGCCTCGACCGGAACGCCGGCCTTTTTCGTGCATGCCGCCGACGCCAGCCACGGCGATCTCGGCATGATCACCTCGGACGACGTGATGCTGGCGCTGTCGTGGTCGGGCGAGACCGAGGAACTCAAGGACCTGATCAACTATTCGCGGCGCTTCCGCATCGCGCTGATCGCCGTGACGGTCAGCGCCGACAGCACGCTCGGCAAGGCCGCCGACATCGTGCTGACGCTGCCGTCGGCGCGCGAGGCCTGCCCGCACAATCTGGCGCCGACCACGTCATCGCTGATGCAGCTTGCGCTCGGCGATGCGCTCGCCATTGCGCTGCTGGAAAGCCGCGGCTTTACCGCGATCGATTTCGGCGTGTTTCATCCGCGCGGCAAGCTCGGCGCCGCGCTGAAATTCGTCCGCGACGTCATGCATACGGGCGCCGCGCTGCCGCTGATCCAGCGCGGCGCGCCGATGGCGGATGCGATCGTCGAAATGTCGGCCAAGGGCTTCGGCTGCGTCGCGGTGATCGACAGCCGACGGCAAGCTCGCCGGCGTCATCACCGATGGCGACCTGCGCCGCCACATGCGCGCCGACCTGCTGCAGGCGCCGGTCGACGAGGTCATGACCGCGTCGCCGAAGATGGTGCGGCCCGACCAACTGGCCAGCGAGGCGCTGCAACTGCTCAATGCGTCGAAAATCACGGCGCTGGTCGTGGTCGAAGCCGGCCGGCCGATCGGCATCGTCCATTTCCACGATCTGCTGCGCGCCGGCGTGGCGTGATTCGGCTAATACAAGCCGCCGTGCACGATGCTCGGAGTTGGCGGCGGCCGGCGGCGGAGCTTGCGCGGCGACCGGAGCGGGAGCAGCGGCCGCCGACAGCGCGGCGGGAGCCGGAGGGACAGTGGCGGCCCGCGCGGACTTCGCAGGGCTGGCGGCTGTCGTCTCGAACACCGGAGCGGCGGAATTCGCCCCGCCAGCCGACGGTGGCGCTTGATCCTGATCGGCTTGACCATGCGCGATGAATTACCGTAGCCCGGCGCCCCCGGGCGCGGCGGCACATCGTCAGGCATGCCGCCCGCCCATTGCGGCCAGTGATCGGCGACATAGGCGGAAAATCCGTCTTCGTTCGACGTTCCGGCGCACGACCCGAGCGCAAGACTGGCGCAGATGACGATCGCCGGCGCGGCAATCCGGCGCCAGCCGCTAACGCGGCTCGTCACTTCGTTGATGGCGACTCGCATCGCCCGCCATTCGCCGTTTCGTCGATTTCAAAAATCGTCCCGTTAGCGGTGCCGCCATGCCCCTGCCCCAAGTCTGCGACCGTGCCAGCCGCGCCGGAACCTAAGACACCGAAGTTTACATTTCCTGCCGGCGGGAGGCATCTCCCCAGTGGACAGGACCCAGTGGACGGGGTTCTGGCGGGACCATGGCCCGGACGCGGGCGCAGGCGGCGGAGTATTGTGGCAACGGGCGCGGCAGATGCTGCGACAAGCGGCCCGTGGCCGCTTGGCGCTGTTCATTCTCGGCGCGGCGGCCTGCAGCGAACTGGCGCAATCGAGCCAAGCGGCGTTGCCGCCGGCCACCCAACCGCCTTACGTGACGCTGACCGCTAAATACCTGTTGGCAGCGCTGAAGGACCGCTCCAACTACAGCGGCTTCGCCATTTCCGGCCTGCGCTGGTCGATTTCATGAAGGGATGGGCGTGGCTCGCTTGTGTCAATTTTCAATATCGCGGCCACCCGCGGACCTATCCCTGGATTTTCATCCAGGACAATGCCGTCGTCGAGGGCCGCTATTCGGTCGAGACCGACGCCTGCGCCAGCCAAACTTACACGCCGTTCGATCTGTTCACCGGGCAACTCGGCCAGCCCACCCCGACGGTGCAGTCGCCGCTTTATTAGCGGGTTTTCAGCCGAGCAAACGGCACCGACGATCGTCAAGACGCTCGCCAGCGCCACACAGACAACGTCGTCGCGGGCACGCGTCGCCAGCAGTAGCTGCCGACGACAATACCGGGCAGCGATCCTAAGCAGCAGCGTGCCAAGAAGCGACCAATCGACCGAACCCAAATACCAATGCCCGGCGCCGGCAAGAAGCGTGAGCGGACCGCATGGGCGATATCGGAACCGACATGCGACCGGCCGGCATTTTGGGATGCAATATAAGCAGAACCGTAACGCCGATGGCGCCGGCGCCGACGGAGGTGAATCGACCAAACCGCCCATGACCACGCCGAGCGCGATGGTAGTGTTCGCGACGTGCGCCGATCAGTCTGCCGACAACCGCTCTTCGTAGCGCCGGCGAATGGCTCTGCCGGCCAGTAAAAACAGCGCGGTGACGAAGAGGACTATGCCCAGTATCACCGCGCTGGCATGCTGCACGGCGATCCCCTTGAGGTCGATCCAGGACAACAGCACCAGCGTTACCGCCGTCGCCGGGACGCTACCAGCGGCAAGAAGCGCCACCAGCGTCCAATCGATCGTTCGTGCGCCGGCATGGACCGCGCTACCGACCGACTTGTCGAGGCCGCAAACAGCAAAATCGGTCCCCACGGCCGTCGTCGGATGAACGCCAAATAACAGAATCAACAGAGGCGTCATCAGCGATCCGCCCACCCCCGTCATGCCGACAAGAAAACCAACACCAAACCCAGACAGTACGTAGAGTGGGATCGATCATGGTTGACTCCGCTGCGGATCAGCAGCCGCCACCGTCAACGAGCACGCTCCACCGTCAAGAATTCAGCTCGTTATCCTCGCACGAAGCCGCAAATAAATCTCCGCACCACAAAGCACCTCGACATTGGATGTTTCTTTCAACGAAAGCCATTTTCAGATCATTTTTTTGGCGACGCAGTTCGGAGACAAAACTTTCTTTCACAACTCCTCCCACGAACGCTTATTTGTTCGCCAGCAACGCCTTCACAACACTTCGAAAAAACTCCATAAGTTTTTATTTTAGTCCGTCTCATTGACTTTATATCTGAAAACGATGAGTTGTGACCGTCATGGACCGGCTCGACGAGCTCGAGGCCCAGAGCATCTTCGTTTTTCGCGAGGCGTTCGCGCGCCTGAAGCGCCTCGCCCTGCTGTGGTCGCTCGGCAAAGGACTCCAACGTGATGATCTGGATCGCGCGCAAGGCGTTCTTCGGGCGCGTGCCGTTTCCGGTGATGCACGTCGACACCGGCAACAAGTTTCCCGAGATGTATGCGTTTCGCGACGCACGCGGTCGAATGGGACCTCGACCTCGAGGTCGAGGCGTGCCCGCCGCTCGAGAGCGTCGATCCGACCTTGCCGCCGGCGGCGCGCTCGGCGGCGCGCAAGACCGAAGGGCTCAAGCTCGCACTCGCCAAATACGGCTTACGACGGCCTGATCGCCGGCATTCGCCGCGACGAGGAGCCGACCCGCGCCAAGGAGCGCGTGTTCTCGCCGCGCGGCCGCGAAGGCGGCTGGGACGTGGCCGACCAGCCGCCGGAGTTCTGGGACCAGTTCAACGCGACGCCGCCGCCGGGCGCGCACCTGCGCGTCCACCCGATCCTGCAGTGGACCGAACTCGACATCTGGGCCTACACCGGCGCGAGGGCATCCCGGTGATCCCGCTCTACTTCGCGCGCGACGGCAACGCTACGCTCGCTCGGCGACCGTGACATCACGTTCCCGTTCGCGTCGCAGGCGACGACGCTCGACGCGATCGTGCCGAGCTCGAGGCGACCGAATCCCCGAGCGCGCCGGGCGCGCGATGGATCACGAGGCCGAAGACGCATTCGAGCGGCTGCGCGCACGGCTATCTGTAGATGCCTGAATAGAGTTCAGCCATGAACGTGCTGCTGAACGACATCGCGGTCCGCGCGGTACGCGACCTGACGAGCCGGCCGCTCATCCGCGTCGTGACGGTGGGCCACGTCGACCACGGAAAATCGACGCTGATCGGACGGCTACTGCACGAGACCGGAAGCTTGCCGGACGGCAAGCTCGAGGCCCTCAAGGCGATCAGCGAACGCCGCGGCGTGCCGTTCGAATGGTCGTTTCTGCTGGATGCGCTGCAGATGGAGCGCGATCAGGGCATTACGCTTGACACCAGCCAGATCCGTTTTCGCACGGCAGCGCGCGACGTTGTTTTGATCGACGCCCCCGGCCACGCGGAATTCCTGCGCAACATGATCACCGGAGCCGCGCAGGCCGATGCCGCGGTACTGGTCATCGATGCCGCCGAAGGCGTGTGCGAGCAGACCCGCAGGCATTGCTATCTGCTGCATCTGCTCGGCATCACCCAGGTAGCTGTGGTCATCAACAAGATGGACAGCATCGGCTTCGCGGAAGGCCGTTTCCGTGAGGTCGAAGCCGAGATAGTGCGCCATCTCGAAGGTATCGGGCTTGCGGCAACGACGATTATTCCGATTTCGGCGCACAACGGCGACGGGATCGTGCAGCATACGGCCTCGGTCGCCTGGTACACCGGACCAACCGTTCTCGAGGCGCTGGATCGCCTCGTGCCGGCCAAGCCGCTCACCGATCTGCCGCTCGCCATTCCGGTGCAGGCGATCTACAAATTCGACGAGCGCCGCATTGTTGCCGGGCGGCTTGAGACCGGCCGCATCTCGGTCGGCGACGATATCGTCATCATGCCGCACCGCACGCGGGCGCGGGTGCAATCGATCGAAGCCTGGCCGCTCTCCGACGATGCGCAGCGTCCGCAGTCGGCCCGTGCCGGCCAATCGGTCGGACTGACGCTCGATCGGCAGGTTTTTGTTGAACGCGGCGACGTGATTTCAACGCCGGCGAGCCGGCTCCGAAAGTCCGGCGGCTGCGCTCCAGAGTGTTCTGGTTGCACGAAGAGCCGCTTTCGGTCGGCGCGACGATCGGCGTGCGGATCGGCATGGCCGAAAGCCGTGGAACCGTGAGCCTGATCGAGAACGCCGTTGATCCAGGCAAGCTTATGCCGGAGAAGGCGAGCGCGATCGCTCACAATCACGTCGGCGAGATCGAAATTGATCTGTTTCAGCCGGTCGCCGCCGATCTCTACTGCGTCAATCCCCGGACCGGGCGGCTGGTGCTCGAAGTCGTCGGCAGGATCGCTGGCGGTGGCTTGATCCTCGCGGTCGAAGACGCAGCCGATCACCGGCAGGAGCCGAACAAAGGCGCCGCCCTCGATCGCGCGGAATTGGCAACGCGGTGCGCCAGTCTCAACGCGGTTTTGGCCGACTTGCCGGCGGCCGAACGCCTCGCCACGTTTCGCAACGAAATCTCGGGCCGTCTCATCTTCGCCACGAGCTTCGGGGCTGAAGATCAGATCATCCTGCATTTGCTCGCCGAGCAAGACCTCGACGTCGATATCGTGACGTTGGACACCGGGCGGCTGTTTCCGCAGACCTACGAATTGTGGGCGGAGACCGAGCGCCGCTATCGCCGACGCATCCGTGCCTTCTATCCGCAACATGATAAGCTCGAAGCGCTGACGGAAAAGCACGGCATAGACGGCTTCTATGCCTCGCGCGACGCGAGATTGGCCTGTTGTGACGTTCGCAAGGTGGCGCCGCTTAATCGCGCGCTTGCCGGCGCGGTGGGTTGGATCGTCGGCTTGCGCGCGGACCAGTCTCGGCATCGGCTAGGGACGGCCTTGCTGGCCGTCGATGAGCGCAAACTGTTCAAGCTCAGCCCGCTGTTGGATTGGACACGGCAGGCCGTTTCCGATTTCACCGCGGCCCATCGCATCCCAACAAACCCTTTGCACGAACAAGGCTTCGTATCGATCGGCTGCGCGCCCTGCACGCGCGGCATCGCCCCGGGCGAACCCGAGCGAGCCGGACGGTGGTGGTGGGAGAGCGGACGAAAAGAAGGAATGCGGGCTGCACGAAAGGCCGCCGACCAGTAAAATTTCGGCGTGACTTTTTCCTAAACCGCTTGCCGTACCTGCAACACCCGGTCGACCGCGGTCATGACCTGCGCCGCCGAAAGCTCGTCGAGGCATTGGCTGTGGCTGTCGAGCCGGCGTTCGCAGCCTTCCAGCTGGCACGGCAGGCAGGGCAGCGGATTTTGCATCAGCCAGACATTGCCGCGCTGTTGAATCGTGCCGGCTGCCGCCCAAGCGCGATCGAGTCCGCCACGCGGCCACGGCCCCCATAACCGCGGATCGGTCGGGCCATACAGCGCGACCGTCGGCGTCCCCGTCGCCGCAGCGAGATGCGTGACCGCCGTATCCGGGCCGACATAAACCGCCGCATCGGCGACCAGGGCGGTTAGATCGGGCCACGCGATCTTGCCGTCCAATCGCACCACGGCGCTGTCCCGCCAGACAGTGTCGAGATAAGCGCGGTCGCCTGCCGCGCCAGTGACGACGGTCGAAAGCCCACGTTGCGAGAAAGCGGCAGCGAGCGCGCGCCAGCCGTCGTCGGTCCAGCGCTTATATCTGAACATCGGCGCGGCATGGATCACGGCATAAGGCTGCGGCGGAGCAAGCGCCGGCCGCGTGCCGCCCGCGGGCGGCACGATCTCGTCATGCGGCGCAATGCCGATCGCTTCGGCAAGCCGCAACAGATCGACCACGCGATGCGCGTGGCGGTCGCTGACATAATGGCGGCTCAGCATTAAACGCTTGATGGCCGCAGATACCCCGGCCGCTTCCACCGGACCGGCGCTGTGCCGGCCGGCCATCACCGCGTAAAGCGTCGGCCGGTCGCCGGTTTGCGTCGTTAGCGCCAGATCGTAGCGCTTGAAGAGCCGCCCAATGAGTGCGAGCGATTCACCGGCGCTCGGACGCTGCGGGACGGTGCAGATCGCCGCAAGGTCGGGATTGCCGGCCAAAATCCCCTCCGTTCCGGCAAACACCAGCACATCGATGGCGCTCGCGGGGAAGGCCCGCTTGACGCTTCGGATGAGCGCAGTGGTGAGCAGCACGTCGCCCAGACGGCGCAACGCCACGACCAGCACGCGCGGCGCAGCAGGCAATGCGAGCGGCTTCATGGCTGCGCCATGGCAATGCCGCCGTGCGGCTGCGCTGCATCGCCATCGAGCGCCGACAGGCCGCGCAGCGCGCGGATGCGGCCGCCGCCGAGCAACGCGTCGAGCCGCGCCTGGTTGGTTGGCAGGCGTGAACGGTCGTTGTCCGGATGCCACAGATGCAAGACGCCGGTGGCGAAGCGGCCGTCTTTGCGCCGCACTCCGGCGTGCAGCAGGCGCACCACCAGATCGGAATCCTCCAAGCCCCAGCCGGTGTAAGCGCAATCGAAACCGTCGATGCGATCGAGATCGCGCCGCGTCACCGCCAGATTGCAGGTTTTCGCGCCCTCCCACCGTCCGCTGCCGAGCTTGCGCAAGGGGCCGAGCGGCAAGCGCAGGCTCGGCAGCAGTCGATTGATGCCGCCGCACAGCCGCTGCCGCAGCAAAGCGGCAAAGGTCCAGCTCTCGACGGCCAGCCCTTGGGTTAGGACGGCCTCGGTCAATTCACGCGACAGCAGGACCCGATTGCCGAACACGAACCAGCCCGGCTCGTGCAGCCGGCGATGTGCGGCGACAAAGTCGCGCGGCGCCGGGCAATCGCCGTCGAGGAAAATGCACAATTCGCCGGCGCTGGCGCAAATGCCGCGATTGCGAATCTCGCCACCGCGAAAGCCCGAATGCTCGTGGCGGACATGCTTGAGGGTGAGCGGCAGACGATGCCGCCAGCTTTCGATAAGGCGCGCGGTGTCCGAACGCGAGCCGTCGTCGGCGACGACGATTTCAAAATTGAGGTCCGATTGACGCGACAACGACCGCAGCACCGCATCGAGCGCATCCTCGCGATTATAGGTCGTGACGATAACGGAAATGAGCGGGGCGCCGCTCACGGCCGCTCGCTCGCGCTCGACGCCGTCACGGCGTGGGCGCCCCATCGCTTCCGCAGACGGTCGCGCAGCCGGCGCCTGGCGTCTCGCAGCTTGCGGATGGGCAGCGCCAAATAATATTTCCGCGCAATCTGCCACCAGCCCAGGCCGACGCGTGGCGCTTGTTGCGCCGGCACGTACCAGCCGTTCGGGCCGGTACGCCGGATCAGCCGGTAGCCGCCGCGAATGAGCGCGCGATGGGTGGCGAGACTGGTGACGTGGTCTTCGACCAAAATGAGTCGGGGAAGCCAACGCGCCAAATCGAAACCCGACAGCACCTCTACCTCGTGGCCTTCGACGTCGATCGATACGAAATCGATGGGCGTCGGGGCGCCGGCCTCGACGAGAATCTGGTCGAGAGTGCGAACCGGAACCTCGATTTCCGACTCGGCTGTGACGCCGGTAACGGCAAGCTCGGGATTGAGCGAGGAGTGCGGTCCTAAAACATGCAACGTCATCGTCTTGCCGGCGTTGGCCGGCGACGAGCAGGCCGCCGCGACGACGTAAGCGCCCCGCGCCTGCCGCAAACGCTCAGCCAGATCCGGCTGCGGCTCGACCAGCACGCCGCGCCAGCCGGCTTGTTCGAATTGCCAGCTCTGCGACCCCTGCTGCGGTTGATTGGCGCCGACCTCGACAAAAAAACCCTGCCGCGTCTGTCCGAAGAACGCGGCCTTGAGCTCATTCTCGCGCTGCCAGGGGAAAACCGTGCGCATCGGTCAGTCCTCTGCCGTCTGTTTCGCCGGCTGCGCCCGCTTGACCATTGCGGTGGTCGAATGGCCGGGCACGAGATCGACGAGCATGACGGTGCCGCCGGCCGCTTCCACCACATCGTGACCGATCACGTCTTCGCGCTTGTAGTCGGTGCCTTTCACCAGCACGGCCGGTCGCACGCGCTGGATCAGCTCAAGCGGCGTATCTTCTTCGAACACCACGACGAGATCGACAGCCTCGAGCGCGGCCAAGACTTCGGCGCGGCCTTCGGCCCGATTGATCGGCCGCCCTTCGCCCTTAAGGCGCCGGACCGAGGCGTCGCTGTTGAGTCCGATGACCAGCCGGTCGCAAGCGGCGCGGGCCTCGGCCAGCAACTTGACATGGCCGCGATGCAGCAGATCGAAGCAGCCGTTCGTGAACCCGATGCGCAGACCGTGACGGCGCCAGTCGGCGAGCCGTTCCTCGAGCATCGACCAATCGAACAGGATCTTGTCCTCAGTCGCCAGCGACGCGGCCGGCAGGATGCGGTGGCGCAATTCGGCGAGCGAAACCGAAGAGGTGCCGCGCTTGCCGACAACGACGGCGGCGGCGGCATTGGCCGCGCGCATCGCCTGTTCGAACGGCGCCGCCATCGCCAGCAAAACCGCCATCACTGCTGCGACGGTGTCGCCGGCGCCGGAGACGTCGCGCACCCTCACCGGATAGGCCGGTATGTGCAGCGGCGGATGGCTGTCGGTGTGCAGTGTCATGCCTTCTTCGCTGCGGGTGACCAGAACAGCTTCGCTTTCGACGATGCGGCCAAGCTCGGCGGCGGCGTGGCCGATTTCGACGTCGGTCGTCACCGGCCGGTGCACCGCGGCGCCGAGTTCCTGGCGATTGGGGGTGATCACGGTTGCGCCGCGATAAATACTGTAATCGTGCCCCTTCGGATCGACGATGACCGGTTTGCCGAGGTGCCGCGCGCGATCGATGATGGCGCGGATGACGCGCGGCGTCAGCATGCCTTTGGAATAATCGGACAGCACCACGGCGCCGCAATGCGGCAATGCCGCTTCGGCATGCGCGATGACCGCGGTTTCGCTCGCGGCGCTGGCCGCATTCGCGGTTTCCCAGTCGGCCCGCATCAGATGCGCCGAGTGATGCTCGGAGACGAACCGCACCTTGCGCGTGGTATGGCGCCCAGCCTCGACCACGAGGTGGGGCTCCACATTGCCTTTGAGTTTGGCGAAAGCGCCCTGCAGAGTGTGCGCCGCTTCGTCCTTGCCGATCAGCCCGACGAAGATGCAATGGGCGCCGAGCGCGGCGATGTTACGCGCGACATTGCCGGCGCCGCCGATCTCGACTTCGCTGCGGGCGACAGTAAGCACCGGCGTCGGCGCCTCCGGCGAAATCCTCGTGACCTCGCCATAGACGAAGTCGTCGAGCATGAGATCGCCGACGCAGAGCACGGTCTGCTTGACGACGAGCTTGAGGGCTTCTTCGAAATCGAACATGCGTACTGCCGCTCTTAACTGCTGCCGGACCTAGCCTCCGTGATCGTGCTCAGCGATAGCGGTCGGCACGATCGAGAAAACATTCCACGTAGCGCTTCACCGCCACCTCGAGCGGCGTGAAGTCGGCATTATAGCCGGCGCGCCGCAGATTGGCGCTCTCGGCCTGCGTGAAATACTGGTAGCTGTCGCGGATCGAAGCCGGCATGTCGACGATAATCGATGGCTGGCTTGCGGCCCAGGCCTGCGAACATCGCCACCATCAGATCGCGGAAGCTGCGCGCCTGTCCGGTGCCGACGTTGAAAATGCCAGATACCGCCGGCGTCTCCATGAGCCAGCGCACCACGGCGATCGCGTCGTCGACATAGATGAAGTCGCGCTTCTGATCGCCGTCGGCGATGCCGGGACGATGCGATTTGAATAGGTGGACGGTCTGGCCGGCTTTGGCCTCGTCAAAACGCTTGGCGACGAGGCTCATCATCTCGCCCTTGTGGTATTCGTTCGGGCCGAACACGTTGAAGAATTTCAAGCCGGCCCATTGCGGCGGCATGCGGTCCTTCCGGCGCACGCGGTCGGCCACAGCAACGTCGAAGGCGTGCTTGCTCCAGCCGTACAGGTTCATCGGCTTGAACCGGCTAAGCTCGCCGCCGGCCCAGTCGTCGGAATAGCCGGCTTCGCCATCGCCATAGGTCGCGGCCGAGGACGCATAAATAAACGGCGTGCGGGTCGTGGCGCACCAATCCAGCAGCCGCAGCGACAGCCGGAAATTGTTTTCCATCACCGCGTCGCCATCGGTCGCGGTGGTCGACGATATGGCGCCGAGGTGGATCACCGCGTCGAGCTTGCGGCCGTCGAGCCAGTCGTCAAGCCGCGCCGGCGGGATGAAGTCGGCGATCTGACGGCGGGCGAGATTACGCCACTTGCCGTCGCTGCCGAGCAGGTCGTTGACGGCGATATCGGTGCGCCCGGCCTCATTGAGGCTCGCGAGCAGGTTCGATCCGATAAAGCCGGCTCCGCCGGTGACCAATAACATCGACGCAAAACCACTTTAGGATTGATGGGTTTAGCTCCTCACCCCGCTCCTTTGCCCCAGTCTTACCCGCTCGGCAACAGCCGGCCGGTACAACATCCTGCTATAAAAATGAATCATTGTTCGTTTCTACAAACACTGGCCCCCTGCGGAGATTTCCAAAGCCGAACTCGGGGCCGGTATAGTCATGGGCAATCATGCAGACCGTGTCCGCCTACATCCTGGCCTTCAACGAGGCCGAAAAGCTCGAAGCCGCGGCGCAAAGCGTGCTGTGGGCGGACGAAATCGTCGTCATCGACTCCCACAGCACCGACCGCACCGCCGACATCGCCGCCGCGCTCGGCGCCCGGGTGGTTCAGGCCCCGTTCAATGGCTTTGGCGAGCTTCGCAATCGCGCCATCGAAGCCTGCCGCTGCGACTGGATCTTCAGTCTCGATGCCGACGAGCGCTGTACGCCGGCTGTGCGGGACGAGATTCTGGCGCTGCTCGCCGCCGGGCCGCCGCTCGATGTCTACCACGTGCCGCGCAAGAGTTTCATGATGGGACGCTGGATCCGCGGCTCCGGGTGGTATCCGAATTTCCGCCAGCCGCAGCTATTCCGCAAAGGCAGCATGCGCTACACCCTCGATCCGGTTCACGAAGGCTATGAACTCCTTACCGCCAAGCCGATCGGCACGCTGCGCAACGCGATCTGGCAGTTTCCATTCCGCAACCTCGCCGAAGTCTTGGCCAAGGCCAACCGCTATTCCTCACTCGGCGCCGGCAAGCTCGCCGGCAGGCGGGTGTCGATGGCCGGCGCCTTCGGCCACGGCCTGTGGTCCTTCCTCAAGCACTACATTTTCAAGCGCGGCTTTATCGACGGCTGGGCGGGTTTTGTCATTGCCTTTGGCAATTTCGAAGGCACGTTCTACCGCTACGCCAAGCGCTACGAAGAAATGCAGGCATGGTCGCCGCCGCCGAGCGAACCGCTGCGGCGCGACGTGAAGTCCTGAAAATGGCGCGCCGCCGGCTTCGATAGGCAATGGACCAGAATACACACAGCGCAGCGGAGCGCGACCGCCCCATTCTCGTCGTCCCTTATATGTGGATCGGCGACTTCGTGCGCTGCCATTCGGTGGTCAAGCTGCTCAACGCCCGCTTCCCCGGCCGCCCGATCGATATGCTGGCGACGACGCTGTGCGCGCCGCTTGCCGATTATATGCCCGGCCTGCGTCAAGCCGTCGTCGCCGACCTGCCGCGCAGCCGCCTGGGGCTCACCGCCCAATTCGCTCTCGCCGATAGGCTCAAGCGTGAAGCTTACGGGTCGCGCGCTCATTATGCCGCGGACCTGGAAGTCGGCGCTGGCGCCGTTCTTTGCCGGCATACCCGAGCGGACCGGTTTCGCCGGCGAAGCACGATTTTTACTGCTCAACGATGTCCGCTTCGGCGAGCGGGCGCTGCCGCGCATGGTCGATCGTTGTGCCGCATTGGCGCTGCCGCGCGGCGTGGAACCGCCGCCGCAATGGCCGTTGCCGGAACTGAAAGTCTCGCGCCAGGAGATCGAGGCCTGGCGCCGGACGTTCGGCCTCGATGCCGTCAACCGCCCCATCGTGGCGCTGGCGCCGGGGGCGGTTGGACCGTCAAAACGCTGGCCGGCCGAAAGCTATGCCGCCTTGGCCAACCGGCTTCTTGCCGAAGGCTTTGCGGTCTGGGTGGTCGGCGGGCCCGGCGAAAAGGCGCTGGCGGCACAGATCGTCGGCACCAGTGCGGCACGCGATTTGACCGGGCATGACCTGCGCAACGCCATATTGGCGCTAGCCGCCGCCACGGCCGCAGTATCCAACGATTCCGGCCTGCTGCATGTCGCCGCGGCGCTCGGCACGCCAGCGATCGGTATTTTCGGCCCGACCAGCCCCTGGCATTGGGCCCCGCTCAACCCGCTGGCCGGAACCGTGCAAACGGCTGAAAATCTCCCCTGCCAGCCCTGCCACAAGCCGGTCTGCCGCCTCATCCACCACCGTTGCATGCGCGATATTGCCCCGGATCAGGTGTTGGCGGCGGCCCGACGCGCGCTGACCGCCGCCGTGCCGGCGCCCCAAAGCCAGCAGGAGGGTCCGGCTGCTTAACAGAAGATTCGCCAAATCGGGGTAAGCCAAGCGAACCCAGAGCGAGTGCCCGACGATGACGATCCTGGTAACCGGCGGCGCCGGCTATATCGGCAGCCAGATGGTGCGCGAACTTACCGACGCCGGAGAGCCCGCCGTCGTGCTCGACAATCTCTCGACCGGTCATCGCTGGGCCGTGGCCGAGGGCGTGCCGCTCGTCGTCGGCGAGACCGGCGATCAGGCGCTGGTGACCCGGCTCATTCGCGACCACGACGTCGATGCCATCATCCATTTCGCCGCCTCGATCGTCGTGCCGGATTCGGTGCGCGATCCGCTCGGCTATTACCGCAACAACACGGTGAATTCCCGCGCGCTGATCGAATGCGCGGTCAAAAGCGGAGTGCGGCATTTCATTTTTTCCTCCACCGCGGCGGTCTACGGCAATCCCAGCGTCGTCCCGGTGGAGGAAGATGCGCCGACCGTGCCGATCTCGCCTTACGGCTGGTCGAAGCTGATGACCGAAATCATGCTGCGCGACGCGAGCCACGCGCACGACCTCCGGCATGTCATCTTGCGCTATTTCAATGTCGCCGGCGCCGATCCGCGCGGCCGCACCGGCCAATCGACCGCCAATGCGACGCATCTGATCAAGGTTGCCGCTGAAGCCGCCCTGGGACTGCGGCCGAAACTCGACGTCTTCGGCACCGACTATCCGACGGCGGACGGCACCTGCATTCGCGATTACATCCATGTGGCCGATCTCACCCGCGCCCATGCCGACGCGCTGCGCTATCTGCGCTCCGGCGGCGCGCCGCTGACGCTCAATTGCGGCTACGGCCATGGCTTCTCGGTTCTCGACGTGATCGATACGGTGAAGAAGGTTTCCGGCATCGACTTCAAGGTCGAATACGCGCCGCGCCGCGAAGGCGATCCGGCGCGCATCGTCGCCGCCAGCGAACGGATCCGTGGCGCGCTCGGCTGGCGGCCGCGCTTCGACGATCTGGCGATGATCGTCTCCCACGCGCTAGACTGGGAGCGCGAACTCGTGGCCCGCCGCTCGATCGGTCAATTGCACGGCGTGAGCGCCCCAAGCGCTGCAGCGGCACCGATAAGCGCTGCCAAGCGGCCCGCCTGACGGTAAGGAGCGGATTTGAAATCCGCTGCCCGCCGCCGCAAACGCATTAAGCGAAAATCCAAAGCTTCCCTAGGACTTGCTAAAGGTTCCTTTGATTCTAGCATTGCATGATCGCCTGCGGAACCGGGATGCGAAGGGCAGTATCGGACCTCCGGCTCCACCCAAAATCATTCGTCGAATCAAGCACAAGCGACGAAATCACTTGAAAACCCGCAGCGTCGCGGGCATGAACGCGCGCCCATCGCTATTGCAGTGCAACGCGCAGGCGGGCACAACGGAGCGCCATGAAAACCGTCACGCCCGGTTCCCCGGACGACTATTCGACTATCGCGCTGGTCCGCCGCCTGTTGCTGAACGAGGCGCTTGGACACTGGCCGCGCTATGCCTTTGCCTTTGGGTTGATGGGCATTGCCGCCGCCGCCACGGCGCTCACCGCCTATCTTCTCGGCACCATGACGAACGAGGCCTACGTCGACCATAATTTCCACGGCATCGTCGTCATCGGCCTGATCGCCATGGTGATCTTCACCGCCAAGGGCTTCGCCACCTACGGTTCGACCGTCATGCTGTCGTCGATCGGCAACAGCATTATCGCCAACAATCAGCGGCGTCTGTTCGACAAGCTGCTGAGCGAAGACATCGGCTTCTTTGCCGACCGGCATTCGAGCGAATTCATCGCCCGCCTCACCACTGGCGCCGCCGCCGTAAGCCAGGTGATCAATCTTCTCATCACCGCGATCGGCCGCGATCTGATGTCGCTCATCGGCCTGACGATCGTCATGATGGTTCAGGATCCGGTCATGGCGTTGGGCGGCTTCATCGGCGCGCCACCGGCGTTCTTTTTCTTGCGCAAGGTGATCCGGCGGGTGCGCAACATCGCCCGCATGCAATTCAACGGCGGCACCCGCATCATCGAGACGATGCAGGAATCGCTGCAGGGCATGCGCATGGTCAAAGCCTTCGCGCTGGAAGACGAGATGCGGCGGCGACTTCAGAAAAGTGTCGCCGAGGTTCAGCACGAGTCAAACAAAATGGCACGGGTCGCCAACCGCGCCAGCCCGATGATGGAGATGCTCGGCGGCTTCACTGTGGCGCTGGCGACCATCTACGGCGGCTATCGCGTCATCGAGACCGGGGCCACGCCGGGCGAGTTCGTCTCCTTCATGGCGGCGTTTTTGCTGGCCTACGAGCCGGCCAAGCGGCTGGCGCGGCTCAACATCGACCTCAACAACAGCATGGTCGGCGTGCGCGTGCTGTACGAGGTGATCGACAGCCCGCCGGGCGAACCGAACGACGACGATCGCCCGCCCATGCATCTGGCCGACGCGCGGATCGAATTCGACGACGTCCATTTTGCCTATCGCGCCGAGACGCCGGTGCTCCGCGGCATGAGCTTCGTCGCCCAGCCGGGCAAGGTCACGGCGCTGGTCGGTCCGTCGGGCGGCGGCAAATCGACGGTGCTCAATCTTCTGTTACGTTTCTACGAAGTCAATTCCGGCAGCGTGCTGATCGACGGTCAGAACATCGCCGCCGTGTCGCGCGGCTCGCTACGGCACCAGATCGCCTATGTCGGACAGATCGTGCATCTGTTCCGCGGCACGATTCGCGAGAACATCGCGCTTGGCAAGCTCGACGCCAGCGAAGCGGAGATCGTCGCCGCGGCCAAAGCCGCCCATGCCCACGATTTCATCATGAGCTTCCCAGCCGGCTACGACACGCCGGTCGGCGAACACGGTCTGCAGCTTTCCGGCGGCCAGCGCCAGCGCATCGCCATTGCGCTCGCGCTCATCAAGGATGCGCCGATCATCCTGCTCGACGAGGCGACCGCCTCGCTCAATTCGGAATCCGAGCGGCACGTTCAGGAGGCGCTAGCGGACTTGTGCAAGGGGCGCACGACGCTGGTTATCGCTCATCGCCTGTCGACCATCACCCACGCCGATTGCATCCTTGTCGTCGAGAACGGATTGGTCGTGGAGTCCGGGCGCCACGACGAATTACTCCGCAAGGGCGGCCGCTATGCCGTCTTCTACCGACTGCAGTTGCGCGAGCAGCCTCACCCCGTGCTTGAGCCGGTAGCGGCGTCCGGCTAGACGATCGGAACTATCTCTGATTGACCGAAATGGCGCATTCGCTATAAGCGCCCGAATTCCTGCCGTCCTTCAGCAAAAAAGAAATGCCGATGAGCATCGACGCCAAGAGCTATGTCATCCCGCAACCGCCTCAGACCGTCATCCCGGTTGCCGGCACCGACAAAGTCTATCCGGTGCGCCGGCTGTGGTGCGTCGGGCGCAATTACGTGGAGCACATCAAGGAGATGGGCAACGACGTGCGCGAACCGCCGTTTTTCTTCGCCAAGCCGTCCGACGCCATCGTGCCGGACGGCGGCACGGTGCCCTATCCGTCCTTGACCAAGGACATGCATCACGAGGTCGAGCTCGTCGTCGCGCTCAAGAGCGGCGGCCGCAATATCAAGAGCGAGCGGGCGCTCGACTGCATCTATGGCTATGGCGTCGGCATCGACCTGACGCGCCGCGACCTGCAGATCGCGTCCCGCGACATCAAGCGGCCATGGGAGGTCGGCAAGGCGTTCGATCATTCGGCGCCGTGCGGGCCGCTCAAGCCGGCGAGCGAAATCGGGCACCCGTCGAAGGGTCACATCACGCTCAAGGTCAACGGCAAGCTCCGCCAGGACGGCGACCTCAACCAGATGATCTGGAACGTGCCGGAAATCATTTCCAAGCTGTCGGAAATGGTCGAGCTGGCTGCGGGCGACATTATCATGACCGGAACGCCATCCGGCGTCGCCGCCACGGTCGCCGGCGACGAGATTGAGTGCGAGGTCGAGGGCGTCGGCAAGCTCACCGTGAGCATCGGCCCGGCACTGAAATAAATCGCCACGGCGCAAAGCCGCAAAGGCGTGTGGCTGCGCGCCGATAGCGCCAACTCAGCCGATTTTGCGGGAAGTTTTTGGCGGCAATCTTTGGCGGAAAGTCTTGGGCGGGAAGTCTTTGCGCCAAGTTTTTTGCCCCAGGTCAAAGCGCCGTCATGTGGGGCTGCCCATAAAGGCGAGCGTCGGACGATGATTCGTGGAACTTGCACAGATTTCTCGCGTTAAGACGGTGCCATAAACTGATTGGAGCTCGCCATGGGCGCCCGCCGTATCACATTGCGCGTTCAACCCCCGGTGCCGTACGGAGACGTTGCGTTAGTGCCGGCGATGTTGAGCGGACGGCCGGAAGCTGACATGGGGCGCGCGATGGCCGCGGCGCTGGCCGACATTGAGGCCCCGACCGCGGCCGATGTCTATAACCGCCTGCGCCAAGCCTTTCCGCTGGCGCCATTGAGCGCGCGGGTGGCGGCGCTGTCGACGCTGATGGAGCGCATCAGGCGGCCGTCGCATTAGGCCTGTTGTCGAAGCCTCAGAGGCCGAGATAAGCGCTACGCACCCTGTCGTCAGCAAGAAGTTCGGCCCCAGTCCCGCTTAGTGTGATCCTGCCGTTTTCCAGCACATAAGCGCGGCTGGCGAGCCTGAGCGACAGCGCCACATTCTGCTCCACGACAAGGCAGGTCACGCCATCGCGGTTGAGATCACGAACGATGTCGAGGACGTTATGGGCGATGGCCGGCGCCAGGCCGAGCGAAGGCTCATCGAACATGATCAGCTCCGGCGCCCCCATCAGACAGCGCGCGATCGCAAGCATCTGTTGCTCGCCGCCGGACAACGTGCCGGCCGGCTGGCGGGCGCGTTCGGCCAATCTGGGGAACAGCGCAAAGACCCGGTCGCGATTCTTCGCCCGAGTGCCGCGAGCGCGCGGCAGGATGGCGCCGACGTCGAGATTCTCCTCGACCGACAAGGTCGGAAACACCTGCCGGCCCTCCGCCACTTGGCCGATGCCGAGATCGCAGACGCGGTAGCTCGGCCAGCCGGAAATATCGACGCCGCGATAGGATACCCGCCCACGCGTGCGCCGCTGCATCCCCGCAAGCGCGCGGATGAGCGTGGTCTTGCCGGCGCCGTTGGCGCCGACGATCGCGACCAGCGCGCCGTCCGCAACCTCGAGCGACACGCCGTCGAGCGCCTGCGCGTCGCCATAGAACACGTCGAGGTTTTCGACCGTGAGCATTACGCCGCACCCAGCTCGTGATGCGATTGGCCGAGATAGGATTGCACCACGGCCGGATTGCGCACCACCGCATCGGGTGTGCCCTCGGCAATGACCGTGCCGTGGTCGAGCACGAGCACGCGCGAAGCCAGCGCCATCACCGCGCGCATGACGTGCTCGATCAGAAGTATGGTGACCCCGGTCTCGCGGTTAAGCTCGCGCAACATCGCGACCATGCGGTCGGTCTCGGTCGGCCGCAGGCCGGCCATTACTTCGTCGAGCAGCAGCAGGCGCGGGTCGGTGGCCAAAGCGCGCGCGACTTCGAGACGCTTGCGGTCCGGCAGCGTCAAGGTCGCGGCGCGTTCGCGCCGCTTGTCGAACAGATCGAGCCGCTGCAACAGCGCATGCGCGTGCTCGCGCGCAGCACCGACATCGCGCCTTCGCAACAGCGCACCGACGATGACATTGTCCTCGACGCTCAGGGCTGGAAACGGCCGCACCAGTTGAAAGGTGCGGGCGATGCCGCGCCGGCAGATCGCGTCGGCTGGCAAGCCGCCGATCGGCGCGCCGGCAAAAACGATGCTGCCGCCGTCGGGCCGCGCTGCGCCGGCGATCATGTTGAACAGCGTCGTCTTGCCGGCGCCGTTCGGGCCGATCACCGCGAACAGCGCCCCCTCGGTCACCTCGAAGCTGACGCCATCGACGGCGAGCAGGCCGCGAAAGCGCTTGCTGACTGCGGCGACCGACAGCAGCGCGGTCATGGCGCCTGCTCCGCAACGCCGCTGCGCCGCGCCAGCCATGGCCAAATGCCGTCGGGCAGCACAGCGACGACCAGCAACAGACAGACGCCATAAAACACCTGTTCGGCGCCAGGCATGTCGATGCCGAGCGCGGTGAGCGCGCCGTTAAGCAATTCGGCAACGCCGGTGAGAACGAAGGCGCCCAGGATCGGGCCGAAGAGCGTGCCGACCCCGCCGATGATGGGTCCGAGGATCATTTGGATCGACTGGGAAATGCTGAAGACCTGCTCCGGAAACAGGTTGTTGTAAAAAAATGCATAGAAGACACCGGCGAACGACGTGACCACGGCGGAAATCATGACCGCGAACATCTTGTAGCGGAAGGTCGCAATGCCGGCGGCTCGGGCGGCTTCCTCGTCCTCGCGGATGGCGCGCCAGAAATAGCCGATCCGGCTTTTCAGCAACATGCGGCAGAGCACCAGCGCCGCAAGCGTCGCGGCGAGAATCACGTAATAGAACATCGTGGGATCGCCGCGCAGCCGCCACGGATCGTTATGAGTAAATTGCGCGACCGGTAGAAACAGTCCCGCGGCGGCGTTGACGATGGCGAGATGGTCGAAGCCGATGCGCGCGAATTCGGCGAAGGCGATGGTAAGGATGGCGAAATAGACGCCCGTCACGCCGAAGCGAAAGGCGAGGAAGCCGATGACGGCGCCGCAGCCTGCGGCAGCCGGCGCGACGGCGAGGAAACCGAGCCATGGAGCGATGCCGTAGCGGATGAAAAGGGCCGCCGAGATATAGGCGCCGAGCCCGGCATAAAGCGCGTGGCCGAGCGATAGCTGGCCGGCAAAGCCCATCATGATGTTCCAGGCCTGGCCGGTGTATGCCAGATAGAGAATGAGAATGAGAACCGTGATGAGATAATCGTTGACGATCCACGGCGCGATGAGGAGCGCCGCCAGCAGCAGCCCCAGCGCGATCACGGCCCGGCGCGAAAGACCGTCGGTCAGGCGCGCTGTCATGCCGGCCATTAGGCGGCCCTCTTGCCGAGCAAGCCTTGCGGCCGGAACAGCAGCACCAGCACCAGGATGCCGAAGGCGAACATGCTCTTGGCGGACGGCGTAAATAAGAGCCCGGCGAGCGCCTCGGTCAATCCGATCAGAATGCCGCCGAGAAGCGCGCCCGCCATCGAGCCGAGGCCGCCGGTAATGACAATGACGAAGGCCAGCAGCGTGTAGGTTGGGCCGATCATCGGCGTGACATCGACGATCAGCGTCATCATGACGCCGGCGGCGCCGACGCAGGCCGCACCAATGCCGAACGTGAGTGCGTAGAGCCGGTTGACATTCAGTCCGACGACCAGCGCGCCGGTATAGTTATCGGCGCAGGCGCGGATCGCCGTGCCGACGAGCGTGAAGCGGAAGAACGCGAACAACAAGACTGCGACCGAAATCGCGGCGGCGGCAGCGTAGACTTTCGACGCGTCGACGATCAGCGAACCGAATTGAAAGCTGTCGAAGGCGTAGGCCGTCTGTACCGTGCGGGCATCCGGGCCGAAGATGATCAACAGCACGTTGACGATAATGATGGCTACCGCCAGCAACAGCAGAAACTGGCTGTGTTCCGGTCTGGTGATGAACGGGTTGATCAGCCCGGATTGCAGCGCATAGCCGAAAACAAACAGCACCGCCGCGATCGGCACCATCATGATCAGCGGATCGAGATGAAAAGTGGAAAACAGCACGACCGCGAGAAACATCGCGATCGACATCATCTCGCCATGGGCAAAATTGACGACCCGGATCACGCCGAAGATAACGGAGAGACCAAGCGCCATCAGGCCGTAGACCAGCCCGGTCAGAACCCCGCCGACGGCGACGTTCAGATAAACGTCAAACGGCACCGGCCGGGCTCAGGCGCGGCTTTGGTACGGCTTCAACGGCCACTCCGGCTTGGCGTTGGCAGCTTCCTTCGGTGCCACCACCACGGGCTTGCCGTTGCGGTTCTGCATCGCGCCGTCCTTCACTTTCATATTCTGGCCCTTGGCGTCGAACGCGATGCCGCCGCCGATGCTGGCATTGTCGGTGATATTGGTGGAGCGGATGGCGTCGGCCAATTGCTTCGGATCGGTCGAGCCGGCGCGCTTGTAGGCGTCGGCCGCCACCAGCAGCGCCTCGAACGTGTAGACGTGATTGGTGTTCAGGTTGACGCCCGGATAGGCTTTAGCCAGCGCCGCTTCGAGCTGTTGAGCGAGTTTCTTGTTCGGATCGAACCACGGCGCGAAGCTTAGCGGGCCGTCCGCCAGCTTGCCCAAGGCCTTGAAATATTCGTCTTCGTACCAGCCGGGGCCCATGCTCATGACGGCCTGCGGCGTCCAGCGCTGCTTAACCAGTTCGCGAGTGATCAGCATCGCGTCGTTGAGCCGGCTGACGACAAGCAACGCGTCAGGATTGCTGGCCTTGGCCTTTGTCACCTCGACGGAGAGGTCGTGCGCCGCGGGATCGTAGGAAATCTCGTCCAAAATCTTATAAGGCATGTCAAACTTCGGCATCAGGAAGTTGATGCCCTTCGACATCGCGGTGCCGAAGGTGTCATTGACGTGCATGAACACGACGGTCTTTGGTGATTGGCCGACCGCCGCGAATACTTCCTTCTGATCGGTGAAGGCGTCACTCAGGATCATGGCTGCGGTGGGAAAATTGCGGAACACGAATTTGTAGCCCTGCTCGGTGAGCTGCGGCGCCGCGGCGATGTTGACGATCAGCGGCACGCCGTTCTGCTCGGCGACCTGAGCGATCGCCAGCGTCTGGCCGGAATCGAAAGCGCCGACTAGGCACTGGGCGCCGTCGCTGATCATCTTTGCCGCACGCGCGCGGGCGGTTTCGACACTCGATTCGGTGTCGCCGTCCATGATCGATAATTCAGGCAGGCCAAGCGATTTAAGGATCGGCGCGGCGATGGCAACGCCGCGCTGGCAATCCTGGCCGATGCCGGCCTCGAAACCCGAGCGCGGCAGCAACACCCCGACCTTAAGCGGCCCGCCCTGCGCGCGGCCGATGCCCGGCGCGGCCAAACTGGCGGCGGTGAAAGCGGCGCCGGCAATAACATGACGGCGATTGGGCCCTAGGCGGTTGGATGGCATGGCGTCCCTCCTCGCATTTTGTCGGATGCTAGAAAACACGTGTCCCGACCGCAAGTCGAGTCACTGCCAAGTCCAGCCATGGGCAAGTCGAGTGATGGACAAGCCGAGTCACGGGCTAAAGAGCGGCCTCACCGCCGCGGCGATGCCCAGCAGCCTGCGGTCCTGTCCATTGCGCGCGATCAGCATCAAACCCACCGGCATTTTGTTGGCCGGCACCGGCAACGGCAGCGATATGGCGCACAGATCGAAGAAATTGACGATCGATGTGTTGCGCAGCACGGCCGCATTGCGGGCGGCAAAGACTTTCGGGGCTTCAACTTCGGCGATGGTGGGGGCAACGATGGATGTCGTCGGCATAATGAGCACATCGAGCGCCTGGAGTTGCGCGTCCATGGCGGCGACGAGCCGTCCTCGTTGCTGCATCATCCAGATATAATCCTCCTGCGGCACCGCGCAGCCACGCTCAACTCGCAGGCGGACATTGGGGTCAATATCGGCGGCGCGGCGCGCCATACGGTCGCGATGAATGGCGCAGGCCTCCGGCGGCGAGACGCCGCCCTTGGCGTTGACAGCGTTCATGTCGTCGAACAACGGCACAATCTCGTGGTTGACGCGTACGCCGGCACGCTCCAGCTGCGCGATCGCGGAGACGAACGCGGCGGCAACGGAGTCGTCCAGGCGGTCGAGCGGCAGACCTTCGGCAACCCCGAACGACAGTCCGCGAAGTGCGATCGGTTCGATCGGCGTATACTTCTCTCCGGCCATGACCGCGTCGGCTTTGGCGCAATCCTCAACGCTGTTGGCGATCGGCCCAACCGAGTCCAGCGTCTTGCTCAAGGGAAAGGCGCCGGCCGTCGGGATGCGCTGCCGGCTGGGCTTGAAACCGACCAGTCCGCAAAGCGCTGCGGGTACGCGCACCGAACCGCCGGTGTCGGTGCCGATGGCGATGTCGCACAGGTCGTCGGCGACGGCGACGGCGGCGCCCGAAGACGAGCCGCCGGGCACCCGGGTGCGGTCGCGGGGATTGCCTGGAGTGCCGAAATGCGGGTTGGCGCCGATGCCGGAAAAGGCGAACTCGGTCATGTTGGTCTTGGCGACGATCACGGCGCCGGCCGACCGCAGCCGCTGCACCACCGGCGCATCGGCGCTGGCCGGCGCCGCCTCCTCGGCGAGGATTTTGGAGCCAGCGCGGGTCACTTCGCCAGCGACATCGAACAGGTCCTTGATGCTGACAATGGCGCCGTCGAGCGGACCAAGCGCATCGCCCCCTGCCGCCCGGGTATCGGCGGCATCCGCTGCGGCGCGGGCTTGCTCCGGGTAAACCGTGAGGCAGGCGCGGGACCCCTCGCCGCTCGGATCGGCAATGCGGGAGAGCACCTGTTCAACACGATCGCGGCAGGTTCGAACGGTCATGGACGCTCCAGCAGGTTAGTGGCAGAAGGCCATTGGCTTAGCCTTATTGCAGATTTGACGTCAAAATTGCCATATCATCGGCAGAATCAAAACACGAACAAAGGCCCGAAAAAGGAATTTCATCATGGCAGATGCGCGGCCCAGCGTCTCATTCATCGGGTTCGGCGAAGCGGGCCAAGCAATCGCCGCTGGGCTGCGCGACGAGGGCGTCGATCGCATCGCGGCATGGGACATCCTGTTTCCGCAAAGCGGTGGCGACAGGTTGCGGCAGGCGGCAGCGGCAAGCGCCGTCCGTTGCGCCGGTTCGGCCGCCGATGCCGTGCGTGGCGCCGACCTGATCGTTTCAACGGTCACCGCCGCATCGAGCCTCGAGGCCGCGCGGTCGATCAAGGCGCATCTTGCCGGCAAGCCCTATGTGCTCGACATCAATTCGGTCTCGCCGGGCCGCAAGCACGAGGCCACAAAACTTCTCGGCGATGCCGCCCGCTATGTCGACGTCGCCGTGCTGGCGCCGATTCATCCGGCACGGCACAAGACGCCGATGCTGATTGCCGGGCCCCACGCCGAGGCGATTGCGCCGGTGTTGACCTCCCTCAGCATGCGCGCAAGCATCGCCGGCAGTGAAATCGGCGACGCCGCCGCGATCAAGATGGTGCGCAGCGTCATGATCAAGGGCATCGAGGCGCTGACGCTGGAGTGCTTCCTCGCCGCCGCGCGTGCCGGCGTGATCGACGAAGTCGCCACCTCTATGAAGAACAATTATCCCGGGCTCGATTGGGCGAAAATCGTGCCCTACAATCTGGAGCGCATGGCAAGCCACGGCGAACGCCGCGCCGCCGAGATGGAGGAGGTTGCCGAAACGCTGCGCGAACTCGGCGTCGAGCCGCTGATGACCGACGCCGCCGTCAAGCGCCAGCGCGAGATGGGCCAGATCGGCAGCCAGCAATCTGTGCGCAACTCGCTCGATGCCGGCCGCGCCGCCATGCTGGGCGCCATCAGCGCCGCGGCGCGCGATCGGCATTGATGGCGACGAAGGCTTTACTCAGCGCCGCCGGCCCTTGCGCCGCTCGCGCGGCGTCACCCGTGACGGTTTTGGCATCCGTCGCCGCGACGGCTTGGTGGCACTGCGCCGGCGCGGCATGCCGCCGGCGGCTTCGAGCCGCATGGTCCAATATTCCCAGGTTCGATTGACGACATTGGGCAGGCCGTTGAGCGTGCTGGCGAGCTTGATTTCGCCGGGATAGAGCGGCTCGGGCGCGCCCAGCGCCATCGCGCGCAGCTGGTAATCGGCGTTCTGGCAGATGAAAATCGAGCGCGACACCAGCTCGCGCAAGTTGCCGCCGACCACGGTGGCGCCATGGCGATTCATCAGTACTGCCGGGTGCGCGCCGAGCGCTTTCGCCAGCGACCGTCCCTCCTCCGGCTTCACCACCAGGAGATTGGTGTCGCCGAACTCCTCATGCTGATCCCAAAACGGCATGTGTTGGCCGGCCGCAGCGCCGAGGTGAAACACCGGCACAATCGGCTTGCCGGCGATGGCGAACGGCATCACTGCCGGCGCGTGGTGATGACACACCGCCATCACGTCGGGACGGGCCTGATAAATGCAGCCGTGAATGACCCGCTCGGCATAGAGCTGCACTTTGGGCAGGCGCACCGGCTCGGAATCAAGCGTGTATTCCAGGATATCGTCGGGCTCGATCAACAGCGGCGAACGCGAGCGGGACAGCAAGTAGCGGCCGGGATCGCTCGGATGGCGCACGCTGACATGGCCGAAGGCGTCGAGCACGCCCTCGTGAGCGAGGATACGGTTGGCGAGCGCCAATTCCTCCATCAAGTCGGTGATCTTGTCGGGCACAATTTTCCCCTGTTTGGCTTCATTCTTGGTGGGTCGTCAGCTATTTACACCAGAAGCGGCCCTGTCGCTCGACAAAGCGGCATCGGCCGCCTTCGGAAGGACGACGTCGTTGACGCATCGGCCGCGTCAGGCCTCGCGGTCGCGATGCGAAATCTCGATGACGCGGGCGCGCACGGCGAGCTGGTCGACCAAAGCATCGGCCTTGGTCTTGTTGGCGGCGTCGAGATTGGCGTCCCATTCGTCGAAGAGGTAGATTTCCGCATCGGTCTCTTCGACAATTTCCTGCAGCGACTTAAGCTGCCGCTCTCCGGAGGAGAAGCCGAGCTTCTGGTCCATTGTTTCCTCGACAACGTGCTCGTCCTCCTCGTCGCCCTCGACCTCGACCGGCACCACGCCGCCCGCGAATTGGAACGCCAGGCGGTCGGTCGTCGGCCAGTAAAATGCCCGCTTGCCCATCTCGGTCTTCAAACTCGCCAACAGCGAGGATTTGCCGCTGCCGTTACCGCCGCGCACATTAACGCGCCCGGTTGGCTGCGAAAGCGCGATGCGCATCGCGTCGCCGAGCGACGACACCACGTTGGCGTGGTCGCCCTCGCGCAACACCAGACGGTCGAAATGGATGCGCTGGTCGAAGTCGGGGTCGGGCTGCGGCAGCATATTCGCGGCGACGCCGCCGAACCGCGTCCAGATCGCGACAAAATCGTTCCAGCCGGAGGCGAGAAGATGCAGCTCGTAGGTCATCTCGATCTGCCGCGGCAGCGTGGTCGCCAGTCCGACCAGCAATACCGTGTTGCCGACATTGCTCATGGCCACCACGCTGATCGTGGCAAAAACGATGGCGAGGCTGACGATGCCGCTCATCGCGCTCATGCCTTCGCGGGCGACGATGGCGCGAATTTGCGCAACCAGGCCTTCGCGCAGCTTGGCCTTGAAGCCGGACAGCCAGAGCCGCAGATTATAGCGGTTACCGGAAAACACGTTGTCCCACGCGGTATAGCCCTGCGCGGTGACGCGGTTATTCATGCGCTGGTTTTCCAGATAGGTGTGGGTGATCGGCTTCTGCAAAACCCATTGCATCAACAAGAGCGCGCCGAAGGCGCCGACATAGGCGAGCGGCAGGCTCGGGTCGATCTCGGCGCCGAGCACCAGAGCATTGAAAACCAGCCCGAGAAAAAGCTTCAAGGCGAACTCAAGCTCGTACATTACGTTGAAGAAGCACTGGAAGGTCTCGCCGGTCAGAAACGGCTCGGCCTGCTCGCGTGCGACTTTTTCGTTGAGCAGTTGGACCTTGCCGCGGTTCTCGCGCGCGAACCGAAGCATGTATTTGCCGAAGCCGCGGTAACCGGCCTGCTCGGCGAAAACCCAGCTGACGACGCCGACCACATAAGACGTCGACTGTGCAGTGAGAATCCAGACCAGGTCCGTGAGCAGAAACTCACCGACCGCGACGCGCCGCCCCGCATTGATGACGAACCATGTGGTCGCAGCCGCCAGCATGGCCTCGACGACCATCAGCGTCACCATGACGAACAGCGACGGCGAGAGCAGATAGCGTGTCAGTTCGAAGCGTGAAATCTGCTGCGGTCTCATGGATGCCTGGAGTTGAGGACGGGAAAAGCAGTTCGGGCCGGTTCACTGTAAAGGCATCCGGCCGCAAGTGTAAGCACGGCGACACTGCAGCGGGGGCCAAATTCACCCTTGCGATCAAACGTTTCGGGTTACGGCGTGGCGCAGAGGTATAATTTCGGCTGGCCCATGAGCGGCTGACGGGGTAATTTGCCGAAGGCCTGTATCCATGGCTCGCATCGGCGGCTTGGCCGCCTGAAGGATTAACGGGGCTCGCGTGATAGTCAAAGACGCGATTGGGGTGATCGCGCAGCTCGGAATACCGCTCCGCCGATTTGGCGCATCGTCGCTGGCCCGATTGCTTGTTCTCGCGGTCGGTCTGTCGGCGATGACGGCCTATACCGTCCCGGCGTTGCAAAATGCGGCCGGCACTTGGCTGAACGCATGCCTCTGGTGCTGTCTCACGTTTTTCGCGTTCGATACCGCGGTCGGAGCGCGCGCGGCGATCCGCATCGGCCGCATACGGGCGCACTTTCTCTCTTTATCGTTCCTGGTCGATATTATCTGCGTCTTTGCCGTGCCGGCTGCGTTTATCGACGGAGCCAGCGCGTCCAACGCGTGGCTGTTCGCAACCTTCTGGATTCTTAAACTGGCACAGAATTCGCCGGGCTTCGCGCAGCTCGGCCGCGTGTTCGTGTTGGAAGCCAAGCCACTAGCAAGCGTGCTGGCGTTGTTTCTGATCGTGCTGTTTCTCTCCTCGGCCGCGATGTTCGTGATCGAACGGCGCGTGCAGCCGGGCGCCTTCAGTTCGCTGCCGGAGGCTCTGTGGTGGGCGGTGGTGACGCTCACGACCACCGGCTACGGCGATAAGGTGCCGATCACGCAAGCGGGTCATCTGCTCGGCGGCGTGGTCATGATCTTCGGCATTATCAGTTTTGGTCTGTCGACCGGCATTCTCGCCACCGGCTTCGCCGCCGAAACCCGGCGGCGCAACTTCATCGAGACCTGGAATCTCGTGAGCAAGGTGCCGTTTTTCCAGTCGCTGGAGCCATCGTCGATCACGGAAATCACCCACATGCTGCGGCGTCTAGAAGTGCCGGAGCGCGTCGCCATTATTCGCCGCGGCAAGGTCGGCGATTGCATGTACTTTATCGCCGCGGGCGAGGTGCAGGTCGACATCAAGCCGACGCCGGTGCGGCTCGGCGCCGGCGCGTTTTTCGGCGAGCTGGCGCTGCTCGGCGATTCGGTGCGCAGCGCCAACGTGACTACGACGACGCCCTCGACCCTGCTCATCCTCGATCTTGCCGACTTCCGCACGCTAACTGCCAGCCATCCCGATCTCAAGCGCGCGATCGATGCGGAAGCGCAGCGCCGCATGCATGAAAACCAGCAGAATCGCGACCGCCAGCGTAGCGGCATCGCATCGGCGTGACTTGACTCCGCGAAACATCTAGAACCCAACCCCATGGCAGACCGCGTTGCATTGATCACCGGAGCGACGGGCCAGGACGGCGCCTATCTGGCCGAGCTTTTGCTTGGCAAAGGCTATGCCGTGCACGGCCTCAAGCGGCGGTCGTCCTCCTTCAATACGGCGCGGGTCGATCACCTGTATCGGGACCCGCATGGCCCCGGCGTACGGTTTTTCCTGCACTATGGCGACATGACCGACTTCGACCAACCTTATCCGCATCATTCAGGATGTGCAGCCGAGTGAGATCTATAATCTCGCCGCGCAGAGCCATGTGCAGGTCTCGTTCGAGACGCCGGAATACACCGCCAACGCCGACGCACTTGGCACGCTTCGATTGCTCGAGGCCATCCGCATCCTGCGGATCGAGGACAGAGTGCGGTTCTATCAGGCATCGACTTCTGAGTTGTACGGCCTGGTCCAGGAGACGCCGCAGCGCGAAACGACACCGTTTTACCCGCGATCGCCTTACGCTGTGGCCAAGCTCTATGCCTATTGGATCACGGTCAATTATCGGGAAGCCTACAAGATGCATGCCTCGAACGGCATCCTGTTCAATCACGAGGGTCCGACGCGCGGCGAGACCTTTGTAACGCGGAAAATCACGCGCGCGGTCGCGGCGATCGAACTCGGGCTGCAAGACAAGCTATTCCTCGGCAATCTGGCGGCCCGGCGGGACTGGGGTCATGCCCGCGATTATGTCGAAGGCATGTGGCTCATCGTGCAACAGCCCGAGCCCGACGATTACGTTTTGGCGACCGGCGAGGAGCACTCGGTGCGTGAGTTCGCCGAAAAAGCGTTCGCCTGCGTCGGCCGGACCATCCAGTGGCACGGCGCGGGAGCCGCCGAGAAGGGCATCGATGCGCGGGACGGCCGCGTGCTGGTCGAAATCGACGAACGTTATTTTCGCCCAACGGAAACCGATGCGCTGCTCGGCGATCCATCCAAGGCTCGGCAAAGACTGGGCTGGCATCACAAGATTTCGTTCGACGAGTTGGTGCAGGAAATGGTCGATGCCGACTTGCAGGAGATGCGTCGCGACGGCGTCAATCGCCAAGTTCACGACTAGGGCGAACCCATGAACGGCGCGGCGATTCCATTCGACTTACGCGGCAAGCGCGTCTTCGTCGCCGGGCACGCCGGCATGGTCGGGTCGGCGATCGTGCGGCGGCTTGAGCACGAAAACTGCGACATCATTTATGCCGCGCGCCGCGATCTCGACCTGCGTCACGCGGACGAAGTCGATCGCTTCCTGGCGCAGACCAAGCCCGATGCGATGTTCGTTGCCGCCGGCAAGGTCGGTGGCATCGGCGCCAACAGCACCTATCCGGCCGAATTCATCGCCGACAACGTGGCGATTGCGCTTAACACCATCGACGCCGCGCACCGCTTCGCCGTTAAGAAGCTCGTCTATCTCGGCTCGTCCTGCATTTATCCGCGACTGGCCCCGCAGCCGATGTCGCCGCAGATGCTGCTGACCGGACCGCTCGAGCCGACCAATCAATGGTATGCGATCGCCAAAATCGCCGGCATTAAAATGTGCGAGGCCCATCGGCTGCAGCATGGCGATGATTTTGTGTCGGTGATGCCGACCAACATCTATGGCCCCGGCGACAATTACCATCCGGAAGACAGCCACGTTCCAGCGGCGCTAATCCGGCGCTTTCATGAGGCCAAGGTCAGGAACGATGCCAGCGTGAGCGTGTGGGGCACCGGAACGCCGCGCCGCGAGTTTCTCGCGGCCGACGATCTGGCTGACGCCTGCGTGTTCGTGATGAAACGCTATTCGGATCTGCCGTTCGTCAACATCGGCACCGGCGAGGATCTAACGATCGCCGAATTTGCCCGCACGGTCGCCGACGTCGTCGGTTACACCGGTAAAATGGAGTTCGACAAATCACGCCCGGACGGAGCTCCGCGCAAACTTCTTGATGTCTCGCAGATCAACGCGCTGGGTTGGCGCGCGACGACGCCCTTGCGCGATGGATTGCAGAGCGCGTATGCCGATTTTCAAAGACGTTACGGCGCCATTCGCGAGAAAGAAGAACACTCGTCGTATTGACGCAAAGATTTCGTATGCCAACGGTAATTTGGTAAATCAACGACATGGCCCTTAACGAAACGCACGACCCCACGCTGAAAAGCTTTGTCGAGAGCGCCAACGCGCCCGGCTGCGATTTCACAATTCAGAATTTGCCGTTCGGCGTGTTCGGTCCGCAATGCGGACACCCGGCGCGTATTGGCGTCGCCATCGGCGACCGCATCCTCGACCTGGCGGCCGCGGCAAACACCCTTGCCGGTCTTTCCGCCGAGACCATAGCCGCCTGTGCCGCCCCGCAGCTCAACCGCCTGATGACGCTTTCGCCGCCGACTTGGTCCACTCTTCGGTCGGCGCTGTCGCGAGCATTGAGCGTCGAGCGGGGCGACCGCAGCCTGCAGCGGCATCTGTTGCCGATGGCGCAGGCCGAAATGCGGCTGCCGATCGCAGTCGGCGACTTCACCGATTTTTTTGCTTCGATATTTCACGCCACCAACGCCGGACGCCTGTTCCGCCCCGACAATCCGCTGATGCCGAACTACAAATATGTGCCGGTGGCCTATCACAGCCGCGCCTCGTCGATCCGCGTCAGCGGCACGCCGTTCAAGCGGCCGCGCGGCCAGCGCAAAGCACCGAACGATGCGGCGCCGAGCTACGGACCATCACGCAACCTCGATTTCGAGCTCGAACTCGGCATCTATGTCGGGGTGCCGAGCGAGTTCGGCGAGCCGGTGCCGGTCGCCGGCGCGGCGGAGCATATTTTCGGCTATTGCCTGCTCAACGACTGGTCAGCGCGCGACATCCAGGCCTGGGAATACCAACCGCTCGGTCCATTCCTCGGCAAGAATTTTTGCACCACCGTGTCGCCCTGGGTGGTCACAGCGGAAGCGCTGGCGCCGTTTCAAACCGCAGCGTTCGCGCGGCCGGACAGCGACCCGGCGCCGCTGCCGCATCTCGATGACGCCGATGATCGCCAACGCGGCGGGCTCGCCGTCACGCTGGAGGCTTATCTGGCAAGCGCGGCGATGCGCGACGCCGGCGCCGCCCCGCTTCGCCTGACGCAGACCTCCTGCGCGCTGCTTTATTGGACCGTGGCGCAGATGATCGCGCATCACACCTCCAACGGCTGCAATCTGCGGACCGGCGACCTTCTTGGCTCCGGCACCGTTTCGGGTCCGGACAAGTCAAGTTGGGGCTCGCTTCTTGAACTCACGACGCGCGGGACCGAGCCGTTAGGGCTGCCGGGGGGCGAGAAGCGCGGCTTTCTCGAAGACGGCGACGAAATCACCTTCCGCGGCTTTTGTCAGAAGGAAGGTGCCGCCCGCATCGGCTTCGGCGAATGCCGCGCAGAGGTGCTTCCCGCGGGGTGAGGCCTACATTCCGTGGCGTGCCGAGGGCGCGGGCCCGGAATGACGAGCTTAATGAATCTCCGGCTCGGCGATCGCCGCCTGCCCTTGCAGAAAATCGAAATCGCAGCCTTCGTCGGCCTGACCGATATGCTGCGAGTACATTGCGCCGTAGCCGCGCGGATAGCGCGGTTCGGGTGGTGTCCACGCCGCGCGCCGGCGCGATAGTTCCTCTTCGCCGACATGCAGATGAATGCGCCGGACCGCAACGTCGACCTCGATCTCGTCGCCGGTTTGCACGAAAGCGAGCGGCCCGCCGACAAAGCTTTCCGGCGCGACATGGAGAATGCAGGCGCCGTAGCTGGTGCCGCTCATGCGCGCGTCGGAGATGCGCAGCATGTCGCGAACGCCGGCTTTTAGCAGCTTCTTCGGAATCGGCAGTTGGCCCCATTCCGGCATTCCCGGCCCGCCCTTCGGGCCGCCGTTTTTCAGCACCAGGACGTGATCGGGCGTGACATCGAGATCGTCACGATCGACCGCCGCCGCCATGGCATCGTAATTCTCAAATGCCAGCGCCTTGCCGCGATGCGCCAGCAACCGCTTGTCGGCGGCCGCCGGCTTCATCACGCAGCCACGCGGCGCCAGATTACCGGTGAGCACCGCGGTCGCGCCCTCGGCGTAGAGCGGTTCTTTCAACGAATGGATGACGTCCGGCAGATAGACCTTCACTCCTTCGATGTTGTCGCCGAGGCTGCGGCCGTTCGCCGTGGGACAGGACAGGTCGAGCATTTCCCGCATCTCGCCCATCAGCGCGCGTAGGCCGCCGGCGTAGAAAAAATCTTCCATCAGATATTTGCCGGACGGCGTGACGTTGGCGATCACCGGCACCTCGCGCGAGATAGCGTCGAAACGCGCCATATCGAGCGGGACGCCGACGCGGCGCGCCATGGCGATGACGTGAATGATGGCGTTAGTCGAGCCGCCGAGCGCCATGTGCACGCGGATGGCGTTGTCGAACGCCCCCGGGGTGAGAATCTTGTCCGGCGTCTGATCTTCCCACACCATGTCGACGATGCGGCGGCCGGCGGCGGCGCACATGCGCGGATGATTGGCATCAACCGCCGGAATCGACGACGCGCCGGGCAGCGTCAGGCCTAGCGCCTCGGCAATCGCCATCATGGTCGCCGCGGTGCCCATCACCATGCAGGTGCCGAACGAGCGCGAAATGCCGCCCTCGATCTCGTTCCACTCGTCGTCGCCGATGCGGCCGGCGCGCTTTTCGTCCCAATATTTCCAAGCGTCAGAGCCGGAGCCCAGCGTGTGACCGCGCCAGTTGCCGCGCAGCATCGGGCCGGCCGGTACGTAAATCGCCGGGATGCCCATCGAGATCGCGCCCATGATGAGGCCCGGCGTGGTCTTGTCGCAGCCGCCCATCAGCACCGCGCCGTCGATCGGATGGCTGCGCAGTAGCTCCTCGCATTCCATTGCAAGGAAATTGCGGTACAGCATGGTCGATGGCTTGACGAACGGCTCGGCGAGCGACATCGCCGGCAGTTCGATCGGCAACCCGCCGGTCTGATAGATGCCGCGTTTGATATCCGCGGCGCGGTCGCGCAGGTGGCCGTGACAGGCGTTGATATCGCTCCAGGTATTGATGATGCCGATCACCGGCTTGCCGGCCCAGTCGGCGCGGTCATAACCGAATTGCCGCAGCCGCGAGCGGTGACCGAACGAGCGCAGATCGTTCTTTCCGAGCCAGCGGTAGCTGCGGAGCTCCTCGGGCGATTTTTTCACAGCCGATCTCATGCACGCTCACTCGGTTCGAAGGCTTGATGGCCCGGAAGAATGTTTTCGGTGATATCTGATCAAAGCGTGCCGCTGGCGTCCTTACTCCGCCGTCACACCGGTTGCTTTGACCACCTTGCCCCATTTATCAGTTTCGTCGGCGAGAAGATTGCCGAAATCTTCCGGCGTGCCTGGAATTAAAATGCCGCCCAGCGCAGCGAGCTTGGCCTGCACGTCGGGATCGGCGAGCGCGTCGTTCACCGCGCGATTGAGCCGTTCGACGATGTCGCGCGGCGTGCCGGCCGGCACCGCCATGCCGAAGAAGGCACTGGCTTCGTAGCCGGGCACAGTCTCGGCCACGGTCGGCACATCCGGCAATTCCTTCGAACGCTCGGCCGTCGTTACCGCCAGTGCCCGCAGCTTGCCGGCTCTGATGTAGCCGATCGAAGACGGCATATTGTCGAAAAATACCTGGACCTGCCCGCCCATCATGTCGGTCAGCGCCGGGCTCGCGCCGCGATAGGGCACGTGCACCAGATTGACGCCGGTCATCATCATGAACAGCTCGCCCGAAAGATGGGTGGAGGTGCCGACGCCAGCCGAGGCCATATTGATCTTGCCCGGATTGGCTTTGGCGTAGTCGATGAATTCCTTCACCGTGTGCGCCGGCACATTCGGATTGACTTCCATCACATTCGGAACGCGGATGAAGCCGGCGACAGGTGCCATGTCGCGCAGGAAATCGAAATTGAGGTTCTTATAAAGCGTCGCGTTGATGGCGTTGGCCGGATTAACCAAAAACACGGTGTAGCCATCCGGCGGCGCGTGTGCCGCCATCTCGGTGGCGAGATTGTTGCCGGCGCCCGGCTTGTTCTCCACCGTGAACTGCTGGTGCAGGCGCTGCGATAGATAATTGCCGATCAGCCGGGCGCAGATATCGGTGGAGCCGCCGGGCGGATAGCCGACCAGCCAACGCACCGCGTGATTCGGATAGTCTTCCTGCGCACGGACCGGCCCGGCGCCGAGCGCCAGCGCCAAAACCAGCACCACCACAGCCGATGCCAGGCATTGCGATAAACGGTGCATCGATTTCCCCCCAAAGCCTGTCCCCTGGTTTCCCAGGCAGCCCCCGGCAATTCCTGCAAACTTACGCGCCCTCGGCAATGCCGCACAAGTGATCCCCCTGCTTGCCAACGGCTTTCGCTTGCGCCTTGTCCAGGACGGGCGAGGCCGATAATTTCGCCCGCTTTCTCCGTGTCGAGCGAAACCAAGGACATTGCGATGATCGATCTTTATGCTTTGACCAGCCCGAATGTGCAGAAAATCTACATCATGCTCGAAGAGACGAAGCTGCCGTACCAGGAGCATTTCGTCGACGTATGGAAGAGCGAGCAATACAACCCGGATTTCATCAAGCTCAATCCAAATTCGAAAATTCCG
Organism: uncultured Alphaproteobacteria bacterium; assembly: GCA_963790495.1. Classification (GTDB taxonomy): domain Bacteria; phylum Pseudomonadota; class Alphaproteobacteria; order Rhizobiales; family Xanthobacteraceae; genus BOG-931. Next base: position 76,895 of record CAWBOW010000007.1, read on the forward strand.
GTGATCGTCGATCACGACGGCCCGGGCGGCAAGCCCTATACCGTGTTCGAGTCGGGGGCGATCCTCATCTATCTGGCCGAGAAGACCGGCCACTTTTTTCCCCAGGATCCGGTGAAAAGATACGACGCGCTGCAATGGCTGATGATCCAGCTCACCGGCATCGGGCCGATGTTCGGTCAGCGCGTGCATTTCCGCCGCTTCGCGCCGGCGGGAAATGATTATGGCGTCACCCGCTACGGCACCGAGGTGCAACGGCTATACGATCTGATCGAAAAGCGGCTCGCAACGCGGCCTTATATCTGCGGCGACGAGTATACCATCGTCGACATCGCCACCTTCCCGTGGCTGCGCAACCACGTGCTTTTGGACATCGACATCTCCGGCCGGCCGAACGTGAAGCGTTATATCGACACCATCGCCGAACGGCCGGCAGTGAAAGCGGCGCTGGCCAAAGTCGCGGCCATCAAATCGAACCGCGACACCGCAAACGACGACCAGAAGGACCGCTTTTTCAATCGCGGCAGGTACGCGCGAGCGTGACGCTCGGCGTTGGCCAATTCGCGGTGCCCGAAAATGCCGATGGCCGGGACAAAGTCCCGGCCATCGCTTCGCATCGGGTAAACGAGATCGCTCTTAGTAGAACGCGTCGTAGATCGCATCGACGACCTGGCCCGTGCTCACATCGACCAGAAGCAGATCGGGTCCGTAACGGACCCATTGGTCCCCGGGCGGCGGCGGCGGCACACCGAGCGCAGCCCAATCCATGAAATAATAGTCGGGCGTCAGGAAGATCGGGGGCAGGATGCCGCCGATGCCCCAACGCCGATAGCTCCAGCCCGGCGGATAGACGAACGCATGCGGGGCGTGGAAGCGATTGAACTGGTGCCCGTGATAATTGAACTGCACGCCAGGCGGCCCGCCGCCCGGCGCTCCAGGATGCATCGGCCCGGCCGGATGCATAGGGCCCATCGAGCCATGCGGCGGACCCGGAAGCGGCCTGTGCGGCGGACCGGGGGGACCCGGAGGATGCATTTGGCCGCCGGAGGGATGCGGAGGGGGGCCGGCGGGACGGCCCTTTGGCGGAGGCCCCTTATGGTCGTCGTGGTGATCCTGCGCCACAGCTACGGCCGGCAGGGCAAGTGCGAACGCAGCGGCTAAGGCGATAACACGACGCATGCTGTTTCCTCTTCGCTTTGGAAAAAGAGTCACGCGAAGCCTAGCAAATTGCGCCGAGGACCGCGATACCCCTCGCGGTCAAGGCCCGGCCGGCGAGACGTGCACCCCGCTGCGGCAATATCGACAGACGGCCGCGGCCTCTCCCAGAAGCCACGGCGGAACGATAGAGTATCGGGGTAGGACAAAGGAGCTCGAAAATGCCACGCATGCCACGCGTCGTTATCGTCGGCGGCGGCATCGGCGGACTGACCGCGGCGCTGGCGCTCGAGCGCCGCGGTGTCGAGGTTATCGTGTGCGAGCAATCGCCGGTGCACAGCGAAATCGGCGCCGGAATCAATTTGACGCCCAATGCGGTAAAGGCCTTCCGCGCACTCGGCATCGACAACGAGGTCGAAGCCATCGGCTGGGCGTCGGCATTTCAACTCATCCGCTCGTGGAAAAGCGGGCGCTACATCTCGCGCATCCGCCGCAGCGATTTTCGCGAGAAATTCGGCGCGCCAAATCTCACGCTGCATCGCGCCGACTTGCTCGATGTGCTGCGGGAAGCGTTGCAGACGAGCGATATCCATCTCGGCAAACGCTGCACCGGCGTCGATCCCGGCGACGGCGTCAAGCGGCCGGCCACGGCGCAATTTGCCGACGGCAGCGCGATCGAAGCCGATCTCGTGGTCGGCGCCGACGGCATCCATTCGGCGGTGCGTAAAAGTCTGTTCGGCACCGACGCGCCGCGCTTCACCGGCTGCATCTGCTGGCGCGGCATTGCGCCGATCGAGTCGGTGCCGCGCGACATCAATACCGAAGACGGCACCATGTGGATGGGACCGCACGGCCATGTCGTGCATTACCGCGTGCGCCGCGGCGAACTGCTCAACATCGTCGCGCACATCGACAGCGACGCCTGGACCGAAGAATCCTGGACGCACGAATGTGACGTTTCCGAAGTGACGGCGACGTATGCGCGCTGGCATCGCGATCTCACGCGCCTCTATCCGTGCAGCACGCGCTGGTACAAATGGGCGCTCTACGACCGTGATCCGTTGCAGCGCTGGAGCAAGGGCCGCGCCACGCTTCTTGGCGACGCGGCGCACGCCATGCTGCCCTATCTGGCGCAGGGCGCCGGCATGGCAATCGAGGACGGCTGCGTGCTGGCGGCAGCGATTGCGCGCCAGCCCGACGACCTCGGCGCGGCGCTGTTCGCCTATGAGCAAGCGCGGGTGCCGCGCGCCACCGCGGCGGTGTTAGGCTCGCGGGCGCGCGCCAAGGAGAACCACCTCGCCTCGCCTTGGGCGCGTTTGCAGCGCGACGTGAAGTTCGCCTTGCGCGACCGTTTCAGCGCCGGCCGCCGCGGCGACACCACCACGTTCCAGGTCGGCTGGCTCTATGGCTATGACGTGGCCAAGGACGCTATGACGGACGCCGTGAAAGAAGCCGGCTAAGCCGCTGTCGCGCGCTTGCTTTCCCGCCCTGCCCAGCCGATATAGGGGCCGGGAGGTTGGCGGTGGGCGAGCCACTCGCCAACCGGGTCAGGTCCGGAAGGAAGCAGCCCTAACGAGCGCGGTTCGGGTCGCTCGTCAGCCTCCCACCCTCTCATGTTCCCGCAGCCTGGATTGAGCGCAGCGAGATCCAGGAAAGGTTGAGAGGTGCGCGCAGATCCCGGGTTTCACTGCGCTCAACCCAGGCTACATTCACTTTCATGAACGACACAGCGACACCATCCGCCCCCTATCGCGTGCTGGCACGTAAATACCGGCCGGCGACCTTCGACGATTTGATCGGTCAGGGCGCCATGGTGCGGACCGTCGCCAATGCGTTCGAGGCCGGCCGCATTCCGCAGGCCTGGATCCTCACCGGCGTGCGCGGCGTCGGCAAGACGACGACCGCACGCATCCTCGCCCGGGCGCTGAATTACGAACTCCCGGACGGATCGGTCACTTCGCCGACCGTCAAAATGCCGGTTCTGGGCGTGCATTGCGAAGCGATCATGGAGAGCCGCCATCTCGACGTGATCGAGATGGACGCTGCGTCCCACAACGGCGTCGAGGACGTGCGCGCGATCAACGATGCCATCCGCTACGCGCCGGTCTCGGCCCGCTACAAGGTTTATATCCTCGACGAAGTCCACATGCTGTCGAGCGCGGCCTTCAACGCACTATTGAAGACGCTGGAGGAGCCGCCGCCGCACGCCAAGTTCGTCTTCGCCACCACCGAGATCCGCAAGGTGCCGGTCACTGTGCTGTCGCGCTGCCAGCGCTTCGACCTGCGCCGGGTCGATGCCGCACTCTTGGTTCAGCATCTGCAGTCGATCGCCGTCAAGGAAGCGATCCAGGGTGAGCCGGAAGCGCTTGCTGTGATCGCGCGCGCCGCCGAAGGCTCGGTGCGCGACGCATTGTCTTTGTTCGATCAGGCGATCGCACATGCCGCGGGGCCGGTGCGCGCCGAGGACGTGCGGCAAATGCTCGGACTTGCCGACCGCACGCGCGTAATCGATCTGTTCGAGGCGCTGATGCGTGCCGATATCGCCGCCGCGCTGCGCGAGTTGCGCGACCAATACGATAGCGGCGCCGACCCGGCCATGGTCCTCGGTGATCTCGCCGAATTCACCCATTTCGTCACCCGCGTCAAAGTCGTGCCGGCGCTGGCCGACGATGTGTCGCTGACCGAAGCCGAGCGCAGTCGCGGCCGCGATTTTGCCATCAAACTCTCGATGCGCGTTCTGGCCCGAACCTGGCAGATGCTGCTCAAGGGCATTCCCGAGGTCGAAGCCGCAGGCCGTCCGATCGATGCCGCGGAAATGGTGCTGGTTCGTATCGCCTATGCCGCCGACCTGCCGACGCCGGACGAGGTTGTCCGCGCGCTCGGCGATACGCGTACCGGCAACGGCGCGGCGGCGGCGCCCACGGCGACAGCGCGTCCGGAGTTGCGCGGCGAAGCGCCGCGCGGCAGCCGCGGCCCGCTCGCCTCTGCGGCGCCATTGGCGGCGGCGAGGCAGTCCGAGAATCCGGCGCCATTGGCCGAGACGGCGGCGCGCGCCAACGAAATCCGCGCCCTGAACAGCTTTGCCGAGATGATCGCGCTGGCGGTCGAAAAACGCGACCTTGTCCTCAAAAGCGCGCTTGAGCGCGACGTGCGGCTCGTTCGTTTCGAGGACGGCCGGCTGGAACTGGCGCTGGAGCCGAACGCGCGCCCGACGCTCGTTGGCGAACTGTCAAAGAAGCTCGCCGATTGGACCGGGCGGCGTTGGATGGTCGCGGTCTCGACCGAAGCCGGCATGCCGAGCTTGCGTGCACAAGGCGTGGCGCGCAAAGCGGAACTGAAGGACGGCGTACGCGACGATCCGTTGGTGCAGGCGGTTTTGGCGCGATTTCCGGGCGCCGAAATCGTCGACGTGCGGCCGCAGGCGACTGCAGAGGAGACTCAATCGTCTCCACAAGCCGACAGTGAGGACCCGGACGAAGAGCCATAATGAGTGCCGGCATTTTATCGCCTAGGCTGTAGTCTCTTTGCGAACGTCCGCATCGCGCGACGATGGAAGGAAAACCGATGCCTGATTTTCTTGGTCTGATGAAACAGGCCACGGAACTGAAATCGAAAATGGAAGCGATGCAGGCCGAGCTCGACCGGCTGGAGGTCGAAGGCACGTCCGGCGGCGGGCTTGTCGCGGTCAAAATCTCAGGCAAAGGCGACCTCCGCGCCGTGAGCATCGACGACTCGCTGTTCAAACCCGACCAGAAGGAGGTCGTCGAGGATCTGGTCATCGCTGCACACGCCGACGCCAAACGCAAGCTTGAGACGCAACTCGCCGAAAAAATGCAGACGCTGACCGGCGGCCTGCCGCTGCCGCCGGGGCTGAAGCTGTTCTGATGCCTATTGTCTCCGCCGGCCCTGAGATCGAGCGCCTGATCCAATTATTGGCGCGCCTGCCGGGGCTCGGACCGCGCTCCGCCCGGCGCGCGGCCCTGTTCCTGATCAAAAAGCGGGAATTGTTGATGGCGCCGCTCGCCACCGCGCTACAGACGGCGATGGAAAAGATCGAGATATGCCGTACCTGCGGCAATATCGATACGCAGAACCCGTGCATGGTGTGCACCGATCCCAAGCGTGACGGCTCCGCCATCGTCGTCGTCGCCGATGTCGCAGATCTGTGGGCGCTGGAACGCGCGCACGCCATCAATGCCCGCTACCATGTGTTGGGCGGGACGCTGTCGCCGCTCGATGGCGTCGGTCCGGACGATCTTTCGATCACCGCCCTGATCAAGCGGGCCAGCGATCCGGCGGTCATGGAGATCGTGCTGGCTCTATCGGCTACGGTCGACGGTCAGAGTACCGCCCACTATGTCACCGATCTCCTCCACGACGCCAATGTGAAGGTGACGCGGCTTGCGCACGGCGTGCCGGTCGGCGGCGAGCTCGATTATCTCGATGAGGGCACGTTGGCGGCCGCCATCCGCAGCCGAACGCCGTTTTAGACCGGCGCGACGCCGTGTTGAGCTTGGATTGGTGCAGCCGGCTCGCACCGGCCGGTGCACGAATCTTAGCCAATGCCCGCATGCGCCACGGTCAACGCGCATATCGGGCGGAGGTCCCAAATAAAATCGGCCCAATTTTGTTGACCTCGGCTCCCGCCCCGACTTGGCCCGCCATTTGCATGGATATGCGTGGCGATCTCGGTCTCACTTAGCGTGGAAATTGAGGTTGCTAGAGCCCCGGCTTCCCGGCACCGGGGCTCTACTATTTTCTGGCCCCCTCATCCCGATTGACTTGTTTCGCACGCTTGCGCCAGCAGGGTTCCCTTCGCACATGGTGGTCGACACCGCGAAGGGGAGGCAGCATGTCGGACACCCCGGTAAAACCCTATAAAGGCCACGGCATGGAGGGCTTTATTGCCACGCTCTACGCCCGCCAGGCCGAGCATGACCGCGACGATTTGCAAGCGACCGCGCGCCGGATTGCAGCCGGGCTCAATGCCGGATCTCGCGTGCTCGAAATCGCGCCCGGCCCCGGCCTACTCGCCATCGAATTGGCCACGCTGACCGGCGGCCGGGTGACCGGCATCGACATCAGCCATTCATTTGTGCAGATCGCCGGGAACAACGCCCGCAGCGCCGGCGTCGAGGTCAATTTCGAGCATGGCGACGCCGCCGATTTGCCGTTTCCAGGCGACCAGTTCGACACCATCGTCTGCCGCGCGGCCTTCAAGAATTTCAGCCGCCCGCTAGTGGCACTCAACGAGATGCACCGCGTCCTCAAGCCGGGTGGCACCGCGCTGATCATCGACCTGCGCAAGGATTATTCGTCCCGCGCGGTCGCCGACTATTTCAAAAATCGAGGCTTCGTCGCCGCGGCAATCATAAAATTGACCTTCCGTTTCATGCTAAAGGGACGCGCCTACACCCAGGACGGCATGGCCGAATTGGTGTCCCAGTCGCAGTTCGGGGACGGTGAGTTCCGGCTGGACCCCATCGGTTTCGAGCTCACATTGCAGAAATGATTGCGTTGACATCATGAACGACGACGTTCCCTTCGACAAGACTTTCGATCTTAAGCCCGACCGCGCCAGCGAAGTGGCGCCCGGCGTGCGCGTGGTACCCGCCGACAATCCCGGACCGTTCACGCTAAAGGGCACCATGAGCTACATCATCGGCCGCGGCAAAGTCGCGATTGTGGATCCGGGCCCCGATGACGATGCCCATGTCGCGGCGCTCCTTGACGCGGTGCGCGGCGAGACCGTCACCGACATATTCGTCACCCATACCCATCGCGACCATTCGCCCGCAGTGCCAAAGATCAAAGCCGCGACCGGCGCGACCGTCTACGCGCAAGGTCCGCATCGGCTGGCGCGGCCGCTGCATATCGGCGAGACGCGCCGGTTGGATGCATCCGCGGACATGGATTTCCGCCCGGATGTCGCGCTAACCGATGGCGAGGTTATATCGGGGGACGGCTGGACGCTGGAAGCGGTGACCACACCCGGCCATACCGCCAATCACATGGCCTTTGCGCTGCGAGAGGCCGACCTGCTTTTTGCCGGCGATCACGTCATGGGCTGGTCGACGACCATCGTGGCGCCGCCCGATGGCGCGATGAGCGACTACATGGCATCGTTGCACAAGCTCGCGCGGCGGTCGGAGCCGCTTTATCTCTCCGGCCACGGTATGCCGGTGCGCGACGCGCCGCGCTTTGTCCAATTTTTGATCCGCCATCGTCAGGGCCGTGAAGCCTCGATCATACACCGCCTGCACAAAGGCGCGACCGACATCCCGACCATCCTCAAAGCGGTCTATATTGGGCTCGATCCACGGCTTGCCGGCGCCGCTGCGCTATCGGTGCTGGCGCATTTGGAGGATCTGGTGGCCCGCGGCGCGGTCGCCACCGACGGGCCGCCATCGATCGACGGCACTTACCGCTTGGCGGACGCCCTGCCCTCGGGCTGACGGGACGGCGGTGGAACCGGTTTCTTTTCCGGCCGCTCCGGCGCCGGCGTCGCCAGAACATTGTCAACGTTGTCGATCAAATTACGCACGCGAGATGCGTTGGTGCCGAAATCGTGGCGACCGTAACGCGACGCCGAACGCACGTCGATCCGGGCGCCGTCGGTGGTCGCCCGCACCCGCACTACCACGTCGTCGCGGAAGCCGAGGATCGGCGTTCGCGCGATCGCCTCTATGAGGCCGTCGCGCACGGCAGGATCGCTGGATTGCCGAGCATCGGCCCGCGGCGGTCGCGCATCGACAACCCGCCAACGCCTCTTGGCGATGACCTTCATCACCGCGTTATAGGCTTCTTGTGGCGTCGCCGTGGTCTCGTCGGGTGCGATGTCCGGATAGGCCGCGTTCTGCAGCTCCGCGGCATAGAGCCCGGCATAGGCGACCGGATTGGCGTCGCGGGGCCGCAACCGCGCAATAGCGTCAAATTGCGGCGGATCGATCGGATCGGTGGTGACATCGTAGATCGCCGGCAACCGGGATGCCTTGACGCCGAGATAGGCCGGGTAGGCGATCAGCGCGAAGCCGATGAGAAAGGCAGTCGCCGCGTAGCGGCCGCCGCCGATGCCCTCGCGCCAGATGACCACGCAGGAGGCAAGCGCGAGCAGGATCCCAACGCAGGCCAGAACCAGCGCACCGCCCAGCGTCGAAAGGGCCGGCACGATGTCAAGCGCACCCGAGCGCACGATGATGATTGCAATGAACGTGGCGGCGAGCGAAAACAGGGCAACGCGGCGTGCCCAGATCGCGAGCCGCGAAACCGGCAGATCGTTGAGGATGCGATGTCGCATTGTCGGGGGATTCTCAATCGCGGCGGCTAATGTGTGCCGGCTTGACCGGGCGCCCGGCCGTAGCCTGTTCCGCCGTTCTGACCCGGCAGTGGGGCACAAATTTGTTTCAGCGCATTCCAGTCCGTCCCGTCAAGCAGTGGCGCGCCAGTGCAGCCGAGCCGATCGTCGTGTAAAGCGGCCCGACAATTGCGATGGCAAGCAAAATCCCACCAAGCAGCTCGGTAGCGAGCCCGGTATATTCCAGAGTCTCGCCACCGATTTGGGTGTTTGACCAAAGGTAACGGACGTCGGTGGCGAACCAGAAATGGTAGATGCTGAGCCTAGGTCAACAGCACCGCGCCTTTAATGCGCAGGCGCCAACAGGTCGCCTCCCGCATCCGCCGGAGCGGCTCCGTTCACCATCGATGCCAGCAAAAAACGCGCAGCGCGATTATTCGTCGATCAGTTGATCGATCTCGACCTGGATGCTTTCGCCCGGCGTACAACGATGACCGCCCCCGGCGGCCAATAGCGCCTCGGCTTCCTGCGGCGTCGATGCTTCGACACACCATTCCTCGAGGCGGGTCACCAGCATCCTGGCATGGAACAGTCGCGGCTTGGGCCGCTCCTTGGTAGACCTCTTGGTCGCCACCCCGACCAGCTCGTTGGTCCGCGCCGTGGGCGTTTCTTCGTTTCTCGATGGTTTTCTCAATGCGTTTCCGGCTTGCATCGTTTAGCTCGCGAATCGGTGAGTCGTGGCAGTCTAGGCCTGCCCGCAACAAGAACAAAGAAGAAACGCTCGGTAACTACGCGCCTGTGAGTTCCCTTGTGGAACGCCCGTTCCCTGATATCGTTAAAATTCGCGTCTTCGAACCGTCCGTATGAGTAATGGAGTAAGGCCGTGGCCCCGCGTGCGTACTGGAAGGGTTATCTCAAGCTGTCGCTCGTTTCCTGCCCGATCGCACTTTATCCGGCGACTTCGGAACGGGAAAAGATCAGCTTCCACCAGCTCAACAAAGAGACCGGCAATCGTATCCGCTACAAAAAAATCGACGCCGAAACCGGCGACGAGGTGGAGAACGCCGATATCATCAAGGGTTACGAGCTGGCCAAGGGTGAATACATCGAGCTCGAGCCGGAGGAGATCGAGGCCGTCGCCATCGACTCCAAGCATGTCATCGACATTGGGGAATTCGTGCCGCGCAGCGAGATCGACGAGCTGTTCATGCGCGATCCGTATTATATCGTGCCTGACGGCGACGTGGGACAGCAGGCCTTCGCCGTGATCCGCGAGGCCATCCACAAGGAAGGCATGGTGGCGCTGGGCAAGGTCGTGTTCACGTCGCGCGAACACATCATCGCGCTCGAAGCCCGCGGCAAGGGCATGGTCGGCGTCACATTGCGCTACCCCTACGAGGTGCGCAAGGAGGACGAATATTTCGATACCATCGAGGACCAGAAGATCCCGAAGGATATGCTCGATCTCGCCCTGCATATCGTCGAGAGCAAGGCCGGGCACTTCAAGCCGGCGGAATTCAAGGACGAATACGAAGACGCGCTAAAGGACCTGCTGCGCAAGAAACAGAAGGGCGAGAAGATCGAGCGGCCGCAGGAGCACGCGCCCTCGAACGTCATCAACCTGATGGATGCGCTGCGCCAAAGCGTCAAGACCGGTGGCAAGGCCGAGAGCGGCCGCTCCCGGCAAGCCGCTTCGCGATCGAACGCGCGCGCGTCAAAACCCGCAACGAAGAAGGCGGCGCGCTCATCGGCTCGCGGTACGGCGCGGCACAAGAAGGCAAGCTGATGCCGGGTAAGCGCGTACAGGTCGACGATGAGACCTGGCAACAGCTCGATCTGCTCGGCCGCGACCAGATGAAAGAGTTTCAAGAGCTCGCCGACGAGGCGTTCCGCGATCTCCTCAAGAAGCACGGCCGGCCGGCGAGCCTGAAGGAGGCGCTGCGGAAAAGCGCCGGCGCCTCGGCTTCGGTGCATCAATTCAAGCCGCCCAAGAAGCAGCGGCGGCGCTGACAATACGAGGGCTCGCCGATGCAGGTGCCCGACATCGGACGGGCAGTGTTGCTGTGCGTGATCGGCGGGTCGGCCGACGCCATCGCCTATCTCCGCTACGACACCTTCGTCGGCGCCATGACGGGCAACACCGTTTTGCTCGGTATGGATTTCTCGCGTTGGCAGTTCGACCATGCCGGCTATCATATCGGCATCGTGGCGGCGTTTTTCGCCGCCGTCATCCTCACGCGCAGCGCGGTCAAGCGTGAGATACCGGCCGCGGCGGCGCTCGTCGTGACGGCGCTGATGCTGGCGGCTTCCGAATTCATTACCAATCACTGGAGCGCCGCCGTCGTTGCCGCCGCGCTCGGCATGCAAAATGCAGCGGTGCGCACCATTGCCGGCGTGCCGATCAATACCGTCTTCATCACCGGCAACCTGGTCCAACTTGGCTCATCCGTGCAAAGTCCGTCGCAACCGGGGCATCGAACCGCGCTGGCGCTGTTGACGGCCTCATGGATTGCTTATGCCGTAGGAGCCCTGCTCGGTGCGGTTGCGCTGCACCTGATTGATCATCCGATGCTGGTTCCCGCCGGCCTCGGCTTGATCGCAGCAACGGCGGAGGCTTCGAGGCGATAGGGCGGTAGCCGCCGGCGGAATCCGCTGGGCCGCGCTGTCATGTCCTGGCTGCAACCCCTGGGCTGGCTCCAAGTCTTGTTTCCAAGCCGCGATTTTTCGGGCAAGATTTCGGCGCGCCTTCGGGAGCATCCGGCTGTCCCGAGCGCCGAGCCAAAGGGGAACGAACTTGAAAGCGGGAATACTCCTGTCGTGTCTTGTCGCACTCGCCGGCGCCGCGCTCATCGCGCCGTGTGCCGCGCATGCCGCCTCCGATCAGCACCAGATCGCACGCGGAAAATATCTGGTCACGATCGGAAGCTGCACCGATTGTCACACCCCCGGGCATTTCTTCGGCAAGCCGGATATGAGCAAATTCCTCGGCGGTTCCGACGTCGGCTTCGCCATTCCGGGACTCGGCGTCTTTGTCGGGCCCAATCTCACTCCGGACAAGACGACCGGCCTTGGCAAGTGGACGCGGGCGCAGATTGTCACCGCCTTCACCACGGGAGTAACGCCGCAAGGACGCAAGCTGGCGCCGACCATGCCTTACGAGGCGTATAAAAACTTGAAGAAATCGGACGCGCTGGCGATGGCGGCCTATCTGCAAAGCCTACCGCCGGTGTTGCACCAGGTCCCCGGCCCGTTCGGCCCAGGCCAGACGCCGACATCGTTCGTCATGACGATCGTACCGGGGAGCGTCTACGCGAAAATGGCGAACCCCGCCGCGCCGCCGGCGGCTTCGCCGGCTCCTTCCGCCGCGCCGCCCCCCTCACCGCCCGCCGGTCAGATGGCTCCGCCGGCCGCACCGGCGGCTCCCGCGACCGAAGCCAAATAACGCTGCGCGCCCCGGAGAATCCGAGTTCGGCTACCCGCCGAACTCGGTATCACAAACCGAGCAATCTCTTGCTGTTGCCACCGGCGAGCGCCGCGACGGTAGAGGCATCGAATCCGTCGACGCCGGCGATATGGCCGACCGGATCGAATTCGGCCATGTCAAAAGGATAATCCGTGCCCATCACGACGTGATCGGCTCCGAACACTCGCACCAGTTCGGCGAGCTGGTAGGGCGTGAACACCACCGTGTCGACATAGATGCGCTTGAGATAATCGGTCGGCGGCCGCGGCAAATCGCCGTGCGCATCCGAGCGCGCGCCCCAGGCGTGGTCGATCCGGCCCGAATAGGCGCTGAGGTAGCCGCCGCCATGCACGGCCAGGACTTTCAGGTGAGGATGCCGTTCGAGCACGCCGTCGAAAATCAGATAGTGCAGCGCCATCGTGGTCTCGAGCGGATTGCCGATGACGTTGTTGAAATAAAAGCGCGTAAAGCGCGAGGCCTCGGTAAAGCCGTTGGGATGGATCATCACCACAACGCCGAGCTGCTCGGCCTTCTTCCAGAACGGCGCAAAGGCCGGATCGGACAACTCTTTGCCGGTCACATTGGTGAGGATTTCGACGCCGGTGAAGCCAAGCGTCTTGACGCAGCGCTCAAGCTCCTTGGCGGCCTCGCTTGCCATCTGGCATCGGCACCGAGCCAAAGCCTTTGAAGCGGTCCGGCTGCTTGCCGCAATATGCGGCGATGCCGTCGTTGACAAGCCGCGCCGCCTTTACCGCGATATCGAGCGGCACCGAATAATAACACTGCAGCGGCGGCGGCGCGATCATCTGCACGTCGAGGCCCATGGCGTCGAGGTCGGCGAGCCGATGTTCGGCGCCGCGCCGTGCGCGCAAGATCGGCGGTCTGTTTCTGGCTCAGCGCCTGCGATGCTGGCGTGGCGAAATGGAACAGCGGGATTGCCGCCATATCGAGATGCGGGGCGACGAATGTCGCCGCCGCCGGCACATCGACATGGGCGTGAATGTCGATGGTGACGGTTTTCGGCCGCACCTCGCGCCCGGATTTGCCGTGCTTGCGCGCTGCGGTGGGGCCGTATTTATTCCAGAGTTCGGGCATGGGGTTCCTTGCATCTACATTCGACGTAGGCGGGAAAAGCATAGGAAGCCGCATAGTGCAAGGGCGGGCCAACCCACGCGGGCTTTATATGGGGTGCCGTGCCCGGCCTGATGTCAGCGCTGCGGACCGCAAAGGCTGAGTTCGCGCTCGGCACGGAACACGTTGCTGTAAAGATTGGCGACCCATTGCCGTCCGCTTGACGTGACATTGAGGTAGCGGATCGCGGTCTGGATGTGCGGCGAAATGCTGTTCCAGTAGAACTGCGGATAAAGGTCGGTGAGATCGGCCGGCGAAGTGTAGCCGAGCTGACGTTCATCCCGACCTCTTCGAATTCGAAGTACAGAGCATTGGCCTTGCGCAGATAATGCGGATCGCCGAGTTGACCGATGAGATCGGCGGCGCGCACCAGAAGACCTTCTTCGTTCTCTTCATCGTCGCGTCCGTGGGGCGACGGAAAGCGGGTATATTCGATGGCACGGGCGATGCGCTCGGCATCGAGCAATTCGATTTTGGAAATGCGGTCCATCACGAACAGCTTCGAGCGGTCGACGTGATGCGACAACAGCGCTGCGTCCGAGGCGCCGCGCGGCAATTTCGTCTTGTTGCCTTTGTCGTCAATAACGTAGCCGTCGGCGCCGTCGCCCTTTAGAATGCCGCGCACATAGCCGATGTCGTGCATCAGGCAGGCCACCAGCATATGCGCGTAGTCGCTCGGATAGGTCGGCGTCAAAAGCGATCTGCCCTTCATGATATCGTAGCCCACCAACGTGACCAGCATGGTGTGCTCGACGTTGTGGTACAGGGCATCGCTATTGCCGATGCATTCGACCGCCAGCCTGGCGACCGACGGCACGAGTTCGGTCAGGTCGGCATGGGTCGTGCTGAATCTGCGGCTCATGTGCTCGTGAAAGAAAAGAGCCCAGAGCCTCCGCCGCCAATTCGGGTACGGTAATCACGTGATGCCCTCCAGACACGCCGGTCGCCATGGTGACGGCGAGTTTTACAATTTGCAATATCGGTCATGTGCATTAAGCGCGTCGCGGCAAACCGCGCCCGAACGAGAGCGATGGCTGGCGGCGATGATTGGGACAACGGAATGAGAAATAACCTACGGCGGCATAAGGGGTATTGCTAAAACACCCCAAGATGTTGGCGCAGATCGACGCCGTCGTTTTTGAGCTTTTCGGCCGTGGAAACCACTGCAACGCGGCCCGAATTGAGAATGACGATATCGTCGGCTATGTCGAAAACGAGCTTCGGGCTCTGCTCGACGAGAACGATCGACAGGCCGCTCTCCTTCAGTTTGCGAATTGTGGCCATAACCTCCGCCACGATTTGCGGGGCCAAGCCTTCCGACGGCTCGTCCATCAATAGAACGCGGGGATTTGCCATCAGCGCCCGGCCGATGGCCAGCATCTGCTGCTCGCCGCCGGACAGGTAACCGGAGAGCTGGCTGCGCCGTTCGGCGAGCCGAGGGAACATGGCAAACACCGTATCCAGGGTCCACGGCGCGTGGCGGGTGGCGAAGCCGGTATGGGCAGCGACCATCAGATTTTCGCGCACGGTCAAGCTGCGGAAGACGCGGCGGCCCTGCGGCACCAGCGCCACGCCCTGCGCCGCGATCTGTTCCGGCGGCAGCCGCGTCACCGGCGGTGCCGAATACCTCCACGCTGCCGGCGCGCGGCGGTAACAGCCCAACGCTGACATTCATGCACGTCGACTTACCTGCGCCGTTTCGCCCAAGGAGCCCCAGCAGCCGGCCCTCGCCGAGCGTAAACGAAACTTGCTGCAGCACGTGACTATCGCCGTAAAAGGCATCGACGCCACCGAGACTGAGCGCGTTATTCGCCAAGATAGACCTCCCGCGTGCGCGGATCGGTCACCACTTCGGCCCGGGTGCCCTCGACGATCACCTCGCCGAAATGCAGGAGGGTAATGCGGTCGGCGAGTTCCAATGCGGTGTCCATATCGTGCTCGATCATCACGATGGTCACGTCGCGCGGTATGGCGTCGAGAAGCTTACGCACGTCCTGCCGTTCGTCGATGGACAGCCCGGCAAACGGCTCGTCGAGCAGCAGTAATTTAGGGTTCTGCGCGAGCGCCATGGCGATCTCGACGCGCCGGCGCTCGCCATACGATGTCTGCGCCAGCGGCCGCCCGGCGATGTGAGCGAGACCGACACGCTCCAGCGCCTGGTGACTTTGCGCAATCAATTGCCGCTGCCGGCCAAGCGGGATCAGCGGATTCCACCGCAGCGGCGACAAGCCAAGCAGGGCCAGCGTCACATTGTGAACGATGGTGTCCCGCGCGAACAGCGTAATAATCTGGTAGGTCCGCGCCATGCCGAGATGCGTGCGCTTGCGGCTCGGCATCCGCGTAATGTCACGGCCGAACAGCGCCACCGAACCGCTATCGGGCGCGATCTCGCCGGTGATAAGGTTGAACAGCGTGGTCTTGCCGGCGCCGTTGGGGCCGATAATCAACCGGCGTTCGCCGGGAGCAATAGTGAGCTTGACGTTAACGGTGACTCGCAAGCCGCCGAAGGATTTGCACAGGGAGTTGACGGCAAGCGCGATCATCGCTGCGTCTCTGCGGCGACTGGCGCCGGCTTGCGCCGTCCGGTTGCGCGCAAGGCCGAGCGGGCCAAGCGGACCAGCCCTGGCACCAGTCCTTCGGGCATAAACACCACGATGGCGACGAAGATGGCGCCCAGCATGAAATTCCACCGCGTGATGTAGGCGCTCACCACGTTCTTGACGATCACGACCAGCGCCGCACCGACAACGGGCCCGAGCAAGGTGCCGGCACCGCCGGAGATCACCATCAATAGCCCTTCGGCAGAGGCTGGAAGGGCCAAGGCCTGCGGGCTGATGAACTCGTTGTAATAGACGAACAGAACGCCGGCGACGGCGGTCAGCAGTCCGGAGAACATGAAAGCGCCGAACCGGATCATCCAGACATGGTAGCCGAGCGCGTTCATGCGCCGCGGCTGGTCGCGCGTGCCGCACAATACGGCGCCGAAAGGTGAACGTACGAATATCGCCACCGCGGCTACGGCCAACAGAAAGACCACGAGCGTCGCGTCATAGAAGGCCTGGGGCGAGTCGAGCGGAATGCCGAATGGTGCAGGCCGTGTGGATACGCTGAGGCCGTTGTCGCCGCCGGTAATGCTGATCCAGCGGTAGGCGAGCCCCCAGATGATTTCGCCGAGCGCAAGGGTGATCATAATGAAGGTAATACCGATTGTGCGCAGCGACAGAGCGGCAAACACCGCGGTGGCCGCGAGTGCGCCGAAAAGCGCCGCCAAGATCGCCACTGCATGACCGTAGCCGGCGCTTAGCACATAGGCATCGATATAGCCCGCGATGCCGAACAGACCGGCATGCCCCAGCGATACAAGGCCGGCATAGCCAACGAGCACGTCCAACCCCAAGGCGAAGACGGCATAGAGCAGAATCTGGCTTGCGATATTGACATAATAGACCTGCTCGATAACGAACGGCACCGCGATCAGCGCGAGGACGGCAACAAGAATGGCCAGACGGCGCCCAATGACGACGCCGGGTAAGGCGGTCTTGGTTGGACCGGCTGCGGAGCTGCTCACAGAACCTGACCTCCGAACAGACCTTGCGGCCGCAGCACCAGGACGAGCACCATCGGCAGAAACAAGATGAAATAGGCAAGCTCCGGCAACAGCGCCTGGCCAAAATTGTAGATGAAGCCGATGAGGATACTGCCTACGAACGAGCCCAAAAGGCTAC
This sequence comes from uncultured Alphaproteobacteria bacterium, assembly GCA_963790495.1. Classification (GTDB taxonomy): domain Bacteria; phylum Pseudomonadota; class Alphaproteobacteria; order Rhizobiales; family Xanthobacteraceae; genus BOG-931. The sequence continues at coordinate 93,660 of CAWBOW010000007.1, forward strand.
CGGTGCCGCCGAGAATGACCACGACCAGAGCGAGCGGCAGCATGTCCTGGTCGATGCCCGGATAAACCGACAAAATCGGGCCGCTGATGATCCCCGCGAAGCCTGCCAAGCCGGCGCCCAGAGCGAACACGATGGTGAAAAGCTGCGAGACGCGGATGCCGACGACGCGCGCCATCTGCGGATCATCGACGCCGGCACGGATCATGGCGCCGAGCCGCGTGCGCTCCAACATCAGCCACAGCGCGATCGCGAATACCGCCGCGATCAAAATCACCGCCATGCGGTACAGCGGAAAGGCCGCACCAGCGACGCGAATGAAGCCGCCGAGATGCGGTGGCGTCGTCACCGAGATCGGATCGCCACCCCACCCCATCAGGCAAAGATCGGCAACCATGAACGATACGCCGAGCGTCACCAGGACTTGAGCCAATGGTTGACCGGCAAGCCGCCGCAACAGCAAGCGTTCCATCAGGGCGCCCAGGACCGCCACCTCCGCCGCGGCGATCACGGCGGCTGTCCAGAAATTCAACGTGAACCCCAACGAACCGCCGAGCAGTGAGGTCCCGAAATAAGCGCCGAGCATGAACATCGAGCCGTGCGTTAGGTTGGGGATACGCATCAGCCCGAAGATCAAGGAGAAGCCCGCCGACAATAAAAACAGCAGGCCGCCGAATGTGATGCTGTTGACGGTGAGCAGCAGCCAGAATGTCATACCCGTCCTTCCGCGTTCCGGCTGCCTTAGGCTTTTTGGCAACCCGGATCGCGTAACGCTCAATCCGAGCCTGGTTCGAAGGCGCCCCGATCAGCACTTAGTCAGGGATGGATAGTCACGTGAATAGACCGGATGGGCGAGGTACTCCTGTTCGGGCCATGTCCAGAACTGACTGACGTTGTCATAGGTCTTGATGACTTCATTCCACAACTTGAGACCGTACTTCGCGCCCTTGGTCCCGATTCGCCGGATATAGAACGTGCCCACAACATTGTTGAGATGGTCGAATTTCAGCGGACCGCGCGGAGTATCGGTCAGGTTGACCCCCTTCAACGCTGCCATGAACTTCTCTTTGTCGGCGGCATCGCCGCCGGTTGCCTTGAGCGCGGCGTCCACGACTTGGCAATTGACGTAGAGCAGCGCCGCATATTGGCCCGGAACCGAGTTATAGTTTTTCAGCATGCCGTCAATGAAGCGCTTGTTGGAGTCGGTTTCGACGTCAAGCGTATAGGGGCAGCAGCTGACGAGGCCGATCGCCTCTTCGCCGTAGCTTTTCAAGAGCGCGTCGTCGGCGCCGGTTTCACCGGTAACCACCGGATATTTCAGTCCGGCGCTCGCATAGGCCTTCATGAAGCGCAATGGATTGGAACCCGCGAAGCCTTGGCAGACGCCGTCGCAATCGCTGATCTGTGCGACATAAGGCGTATAATCGGGCGTGACCAGCGGTGGCCAGAGCTTCTTGACCACGCAGCCGCCGTCTTTCTGAAACGCGGCCTGGAAGCCGCCCATCTGCTCATAGCCGAACGCGAAATCTTCGGTAATGCAGAACATGCGCTTGAGCTTGAGTTCGGTCGCAGCGTAGTGCCCCATCGGGTGCATAGCCTGCGACGAGGTTGCCGACGCACGCAGCAGGTAGGGATTCGGTGTGCGTTGCGTCAGGTTATCGGCTGCCGCAAGGCTGAGCACCGGCATCTTCTGCTGCTGGACGTATTCGTTGATGGCGTAAAGCTCGAAAGCGGCCAATGGACCGAGAATGACATCGACGTTGTCACGCTCGATGAGTTCTTGCGCCTTGGTTTTGGCGCCGGCGGGATTGCCGCCGGTATCGGCAGAAACGAAATCGACTTTGCGACCGCCGATCGTATAATTGGTCTCCTTCAGGTACGTGATCACGCCCTGTTCCATCTGGATGCCGCCTTGCGCAAGGGGGCCGGTCTTGACCGTAAGGAGGCCGAGCTTAAACGGCTTGGCCTGCGCGATGGCCGGAGATGGAAAGCGGGTCACGGCGAGCGCCGCGCCAGCGGCGGTGCCAGCCAAGACCGCCCGGCGGCTGACTTTCGAAGACAATGGCTTGCGAAACATCGTTATCCTCCCATTGGGTGCATGTGGTTCGCCGGCAACACCGGTCGCGTCCCCTACGCGACTGGCGCGTCAGGCGCCATATCACTCACCACGATATCATTCCGCTTATCTTGGGCGAAGTCCGGCCATCCTGTAAAGTCCGCTATTGTCGCGGATTTTTAGCACTTCCGCAGCGGCGGATAGTCGCGCGAATAGACCGGGTGGGCCAAAAATTCCTGTTCCGGCCAAGTCCAGAATTGACCGACGTTGTCATACTTTTTGACGATCTTGTTCCACAATTTGAGCCCGTATTTCGCGCCTTCGGGGCCGCAGCGCCGAATGCAGAACGTGCCCACCACGTTGCCCAAGTGATCGAATTTGATCGGCCCGCGCGGGGTATCCGGCAACTCGACTGCGCGCATCGCCGCCATGAAGTTCGACTTGTCGCCGATGTCCCCCCCGGTCGCCTTCAGGCCGGCTTCGATCACCTGGAAATTGACAAAAATGCCCGCGGCATAGAAACCCGGCACGGTGTTAAAACTCTTCACCATGGCATCGATGAAACGGCTATTGGCGTCGCTCTCGAGATCGAGCGAATAAGGACAGCACGAAATGAGACCGATGGCGTCATTGTCGAAGCTCTTGAGCAAGGCGTCGTCGCCGCCGACTTCGCCGGTGACTACCGGATACTTCAGTCCCGCGTCACCATAGGCCTTCATGAAGCGCAGCGGGTTGGACCCGGCAAAGCCCTGACAGACGCCGTCGCAGTCAGCGATCTGCGCCACGTATGGCGTGTAGTCCGGCGTGGACAGCGGGGGCCAAAGCTTCGCTACCAAGCATCCGCCATCCTTCTCGAACGCCGCCTGGAAGCCGCCAATTTCCTCGTAGCCGAACGCCAGATCGTCGGCCATCCCGACCACTCGCTTCAGCTTCATCTCCGTGGACGCGTAGTGTCCCAGCGGCTGCATGGCCTGCGACGATGACGCCGAAGCCCGTATCAGATAGGGATTCGGCGTACGCTGCGTGAGGTTGTCCGCCGCGGCGAGGCTGAGCGTCGGCATCTTTTGCTTTTGCACGTACTCGTTGATGGCATACAGTTCGAAAGCGGCCAATGGACCGACGATGACGTCGACTTTGTCGCGTTCGACCAATTCCTGCACTTTGGTCTTGGCCCCGGCGGGCGCGCCGCCGGTGTCGGCACTGACAAAATCGACCTTGCGGCCGGCCATCGTGTAATTGGCCTGCTTCAGATAAGTGATCGCGCCCTGCTCCATCTGAATGCCGCCTTGCGCCAGCGGCCCGGTCTTCACGGTGAGCAGTCCGACTTTGATGGGAACGGATTGCGCAATCGCCGGCGCTGGAAAGCGCATCGTTGCCGCCGCCGCTCCCACCGCGGCCGATGAAAGGAGCGCGCGACGACTGACATTCCGGGACATCCAAGCCTCCTTTTGAGCCGCGTTAAACGCGGCCTGTTCTTCTTATCGTACGGGCGTACGATTCAGATGCGGCGTTATAGGACTAATTTTTCCTTGGCGGAACGATGGGCAGCAGCAAAAACGGGCGTGTGCGCGCCGAAATGCAAATCAGTGACCCCGGCAAAGACTTCCGGCGGCCGGTCGCGCGGATCGTCGTGCAGGAAAGGACCACAACCGGTGAGTTCGTTCTTGAAATTCGACAACTTTCCACCACTCGGCCCGCCGTAGACGTAATCTTTGCCGCGGATCGTGAGTGCGATCCGATGGCCGGCCGGGACCACTATCGACGTCGGCCAGATCTCGACGTCGAGTGCGACAACCTCGCCCGGCTTGAGCGGCTGCCGCTTGGTGTGGTTGTGATAGGGCCGGTACGGTCTCGACAATTTCTTGTCGAGCTGACGATGCGAGGCGCGCAGCCAACCCTGGCCGACCGGCGTATGCGGATCGATGGCGCCCTGAAAGACCACCTCCTTAACGTCGGGCGAGAATACCCTCAGCACGACAAAAATGTCGGCATCGCCGGTCGACGACGAAATGAAAAGCTTGACCGCCGACGGCCCGGTGATCTCCATCTCGCGCGCGAGCGGCGGCGTCATGAAGGTGACGCCGTCACCCATCGCCTCGAAACAAATCACCGCCTTCTTCTTCGGCGCCTTCTCGCCAAGCGAGCCGGACGCCGGATCGAGATAGAGCTTGGTCCATTTGGTGCGCTTGAGCGGCCAGTCCTTCTCAGCCCGCTCGACGAAGCCGTCGACGTGACGCACCTGGAGCTGCACCGGCGGCTGCTTATCCCAGCCATTTTTCTTGCCATGCAGGAAGTAATCGAAGAAGCGCAGCTGCAGCTTGCGGCCGTAATCGGTATAAAAATGCGTCCAGTGCTCGATGCCATGCGCTTCGAGCCATTTTTGCTTCGATGCGGCACGAACAAAGCCTTCGAAGTTGCCGCGCGGATGCAGCCCCTGACCGCCCCAATTGGCGGCGGACAAGAAGGGCACCTTCACCTTCGACCACACCGGCGAGCGGGCGCGATGATAGCCGTCGTCGAGCGGGTGCGCCACGATGTCGGCGCCGAAATCGCTGCGGTTCTTAGCCAGCTGCTTCGTCGGAATAGACCTCCGGCCCGCATACCAGTTCGCCATGCACGCGGCTTCTTTTGCCGCGTTCGCCGGCGCCGTACTGCACGGTCTTGACCTGCATGTCGTACCAGTTGTCCCAGAATGTCGAGAGAATGCCGCCATGGTGCGTCATGTCCCGATACCAGTCGGCCGCGCCCTCCCAGATGCACATGGCGGCAAGATGCGGCGGCTGGAGAGACGCCACATGCCACTGATTGATGCCGTAATAGGAAATGCCGTTGAGGCCGACCTTGCCGTTCGACCATGGCTGCACGCCGGCCCATTCGATGCAGTTATAGAAATCCTTGGTCTCGCGCGGCGAGAAATGATCGATGATGCCGGGCGAGCAGCCGGCGCCGCGTGAGTCGACCCGCACGCAAGCATAGTCGTGCGGCACCCATTTCTCCGGGTCGACCACTTCCCAGCTCTGGTAAAGATTGCTGGAGCCGGCGGCGACGTCGGGATGCAGCTCCGTCATGCGCTGCCATGCGCTCGGGTAGCCATCCTGGAAGGCAAGTCCCTTTGCATAAGGACCGTAGCTCAAGATCACCGGAGCGCGGCCTTCGGCCAGAGGCCGGAACACGTCGGCACGCAGGATCAGCCCATCGTCCATCGCGATTGGCACGTCCCAGTCGATGCGCATGCCGTCGCGGACTTCGCTGCGCTGCTTGAGAGTTGGGCGGTCGCCCGCGACCGCCGCCATCCGCGCTTCGCCTTCAAGTGATGACATGCATTTCCTCCGAACAATTTCTTATAGCCCGACGGACGGCCGGACCGATCCGACCGCAAAAATCTCCACGTCTGCGACGAGACTAACGACGCGGCGGCCCGGCACAAGCCCGCCTCGTAACGGCTTGCGAAGAAAAATCTCGGTGTCGTCGTGGCTTTATGCCGTCTTGCGCGCTTTGCTCGTGCCGCGTTTCACGCCGGCCAGCTTTTCCAGCACGGCACACACGGCGGCGGTGTCTTCGGCACCGTGTCCGCCTTTGAGCGCCTTCTCGTAGATTCGGCTGGAGGCGTCGAACATCGGCGTCGGCACGTGAATTTTTCGGGCATACTTGCCGATCACGTCCATGTCCTTCTGCCAGACCGAGATTTTCATGGTGACGTTGCCATAGTCGTTTTTCACCATCATCGGCGCGCGCAGCTCAAAAATGCGCGAATTGCCGGCCCCGGTCTTGATCAGATCGAAGATGAGTTGCGGCGGCAATCCGGCCTTCATTCCCAACACCATCGCCTCGGCGCTGGCGACGTTGTGGATGGCAACCAGATGGTTGGCGACGTATTTCATGCGGCTGCCGTTGCCGAACTCACCGACGTCGTAGACAGCCCGGGTGAAGCCCGCGAACATCTTTCGCAGTTTCTTGATGTCCGCCGCGCCGCCCGAGGCGTAGACGACAAGATCCTTCGCTTTGGCCTGCGCACCGGTGCCGCTCATCGGACAGTCGAGCAGCAGGTGGCCGGCCTTGCGCAGAACCGCCTGCGCCTTGAGCTTGTCCTCGATCGTGAAAGTGGATGCTTCAACGACGACACGGCGCGATACGCCGGCCTTGGCAATGGCCGCCGCCGTGGCCGCGAGGGCCTCCGGCTTGGGCAAGCTCGTGATGATGATCTTCGCCTTGCGCGCCACATCGGCTGCGTCGGCGGCGATCTCGACGCCTGCGCGGGCCAACGCGCGGCGACGGGCGGCGGCAACATCGTAACCGATCACCCGCCAGCCGGCGGCGACCAGGTTTCCAGCGAACGCGCCGCCCATGATGCCAAGGCCGATAATGCCGACGACACCTTTGTTGCCCCTAGCCATGCCGATTGCACTCCCTTTTTGCGTCAGCATGTGTCGCTATGGCACCCGCTCGGCGTAGGCGCAAGCCGCTTTCTCACCGCGCTGCGATCGCCTATCTTCGCCGCCGAATGCAAGCATCGGGAGAACAACGCATGCGCATCGGTGTCGCCGGTATCGGAAAAATGGGCGCGGCTATCGCGGCACGGTTGATCGAGGTCGGCCGAGAGGTAACGGTGTGGAATCGTACGCCCGACAAAGCCGAGACAGTGACCGGCGCTAGCGTTGCGGCAACGGCGGCCGAACTCGCGCAGCGTGCCGATGTCGTCATTTCCAGCCTGACCGACGCGGCCGCGCTCGACGCCGTTTATAACGGCCCGACGGGGCTCCTCAGCGGCCAGCCAGCCGGGAAGCTCTTTGTCGACATGAGCACGGTACCGTCGGCGGCTGAAATCGCGCTCGGCGCCGCGGTGCGTGCCAAAGGCGGGGCCTTCGTCGAGTGCCCGGTCGGCGGGTCGACCGGACCTGCCCGTCAGGGCAAACTCATCGGGCTTGTCGGCGGCGACGATGCCGACGTGGCGCGCGCCAAGCCGATCCTCGAGCAGCTGTGCCGCCGCCTCGAACACGCCGGTCCGGTCGGCTCCGGCGCGGTGCTTAAATTCGCGGTGAATCTGCCGCTGATGGTCTATTGGCAGGCTTTGGGCGAGGCGCTGGCGCTGACCCGCAAGCTGCCGGTCACCCCGGAGCGGCTGATGGACCTGTTGAGCGACACGTCGGGCGCCGCCACCATCGCCAAGGTGCGCGCGCCGGGCGTCGCCGCGATGCTCAACGGCGGTGACCCTGGTCCGGTCACGTTCAACGTCGACGGGGGCATCAAGGACATGACGGCCATGCTAAGCGAGGCTCAATCCCGCGGCGTTGCGCTGCCGGTGCTCGAACAAACTTTGGCCTGCTATGAGGAGACCAAGCGCCATCGCTCGGGCGCAGCCGAAATCTCGACGGTCTCCGCCTATTGGGCCGATCGCCTTACGCAATAATAATTTTCGCGCCAACAATCGGAGGCACCATGTCGGCCGTTACGCTAGCCCAAGCGTCCACCATCGTCGATGCCGCGCTAAAGAAAGCGCGAGACCTTAAACAGATGCCGCAGACCGTGGTGGTGCTCGATCCCGGCGGCCACGTCGTCTGTGCCAAGCGTGAAGATGGCTCGGGTATCATTCGATTCGAGATCGCCGTCGGCAAAGCCTATGGCGCGCTCGGCATGGGCTGGGGCTCGCGCACGATGATGGAGCGCGCGGCGCAAAACCCGAATTTTCTGGCGGCAATCGTCGCGGCAAGCGGCGGACGGCTGGTGCCGAATCCGGCCGGCGTTCTGGTCCGCGACGGCAACGGCCACGTTGTCGGCGCGGTCGGCATTTCCGGCGACACCGGCGACAATGACGAAATCATCGCCGTTGCCGGCATCGAGACAGCCGGTCTTAAGGCCGATCCGGGCGGCACGAAAAAATAGCGGGACCGGTCTTCGCCATTGCGCTGCAGGCGACAGCAAAGGGAGTATCACGGTGAAACTGTTTTCGTTCTGGCGTTCGCTTGCGACCTATCGCGTGCGCATCGCCCTTAATCTCAAGGGCATCACGCCCGATGAGGTAATCCAGGTTGATCTGACGAAAGGCGACCAGCGGGAAACGACCTATCGCGCGGTCAATCCGATGATGGCGCTGCCAGCGCTGGTGCCCGACGATGGCGGACCGGCACTATTCGAATCGCTGGCGATCATCGAATATCTCGACGATACCCATCCCAATCCGCCGCTATTGCCGCGCGATCCGCGCGGCCGCGCCCGCGTGCGCGGATTGGCACAAATCGTCGCCTGCGATTCTCACCCGTTGATCGTGCCGCGGGTGCGCGAATATCTGGAACACGACTTCAAGTTCGATCAGGCAGCCGTCCACGAATGGTGCCGGCATTGGCACATCGCCGCCATCACCGCGATCGAGATGCATTTGAGCGACAAAGCCACGGGCCGTTACTGCCACGGCGATGCGATCACGCTCGCCGATATCTGTCTGGCGAGCCAGGCAGCTGGCGCAAAATATTATGACGTCGATACTGCGGCATTTCCGAACTTCAGGCGCGTCGTCAATGAACTGTCGACAATCGATGCCTTCGCCCGTGCCCACCCCGCAAAGCAGCCCGGTGCGCCGGCAAATTAATTCATCTTCTCAATTCCGGCGAACGCAGGAAATCCGCCACTGCACCGCCGCCTTCGCGGGGACGGCCGCTGGGCCGCATCTTCTCTACCACCACTTGAAAAAATGATGCACCGGGCGGCGGCCTGACCCGGTCCCGAGCCGATCGGCTGCGGCGAGAGCCGCGGCAACGTAAGTCTTGGCCTCGCCCACCGCCTCGCCGAGCAAGTAACCCTTGGCGAGGCCGGCGGCGATGGCCGAGGCGAGCGAGCAGCCGGTGCCGTGGCCGTCGCTGGTCTCGATACGTGGCGCGGAAAAGCGGGTGTAGCCCGCCGGCTCGACCAGACAGGTCGACGCTGTCCGGCCCGCTACCGTGGCCACCCTTTATCAGCACCGCGTCGGCGCCGAATTCCAGTAACCGCTCCGCCTGCTTAAGCATCTCGCCTTCGTCGCGCGCCGGCAGTTCGTTCAAAAGCGCCGCCGCTTCCGGCAAATTGGGGGTCAGGATATTGGCGTGCGTGATCAGCTTGCGCAGCATATCAAGCGCGTCGGAATTCAACAGCTTCTCACCCGACGTCGCCGCCATGACCGGATCGAGCACGACGTTGCGCGCTTGATGGCGCTCGATGCCCGCGGCCACGGCCTCGATCGCAGCCCGATTGCCAAGCATGCCGATCTTCACGGCGCCAATTGCAAAATCGGAGAACACGGCATCGATCTGCGCGGTGATGAAATCAGCCGGCACCTGATGAACAGCGAAAACACCCTTGGTGTTCTGCGCCGTCAGCGCTGCGATAACGCAAGCGCCATAGACGCCGAGTGCAGAAAACGTCTTCAAATCCGCCTGGATTCCGGCACCGCCGCCCGAGTCCGAACCGGCGATGGTGACGGCGACGGGCGTAGCCATCAGGCGCCTCGCCTGGTCAACGCGGCGTCGACGATGCCGCGCAGAGCGCGCGCCGCGGCCGCCGGGTCCGGCGCGCGCGAGAGCGCCGAGATCACGGCGATGCCGTCGGCCCCGGCGGCAACAACGGCAGCGGCATTGCTTGCATCGATGCCGGCAATCCCAGCGACCGGCAAGTTTGGGACGCGCTGGTGCAATGCGGCGATGATGCGTGCCAGTCCTTGCGGACCGATGGGTGCGCCCTTCTGCTGTTTCGACAGCGTCGCATAAACACCGCCGGAGCCGACATAATCGACCAGCTCCGCCGGCAATCCGTCGGCTGCCTCCACCGACTTGATCGATGCGCCGATGATTGCGGCTTGGCCGAGAATCGCTCGCGCATCCTCGACGGCCATGTCGTCCGGCCCAAGATGCACGCCATCGGCCCCGGCGGCCAGCGCGACGTCAACGCGGTCGTTGACGACGAACGGCACGCCGAAGGGCGCCAGTGCCGCTTTGATCGCGCGTGCCGCCGCCACCATGGCGCGCGTCTCGTCCACTTTATCGCGCAACTGGATCAATGTGGCACCGCCTTCGGCGCAAAGCCGCGCCAAATCGGCGAGATCACGTCCCCCGGCCTGCTCGGGATCGACGATGGCGTTGAGGCGAAGATCAAGGGGTCTGGGCATGCCTGGGAATCCAGTTTTGCGGATTTTACACTATCGCGGCGGCATCGTGTGCAATCCGGCGGTCTGCTATAAGCTCGTGCGAGCAGCCGGAGGCGTTCATGGTTCCTTTCTTCGTGCAGATCAAATGCCAGCTTGGCAAGTCCTACGAAGTCGCCAACAAGCTCGCCGATGCCGAGATCGCGTCGGAGATCTATTCGACCGCGGGCGACTTCGATCTCTTGGTGAAATTCTACGTCGAGCCGTCAACAGACATCGGACACTTCGTCGCCGAGAAAGTCCAATCGATTCCCGGCATCGCTGACACCCGCACCATCATTACCTTCAAAGTATTCGGGACGGGATCGTAACGAGTGCTCACGGTCGGACGCCCGCCACGCATTACCTCAACTCTTTTTCGGCGGCGGCGTTGGTCCCTGCACCGGCGGCAATCGGTAAATGTAATCGGCGATCGCAGCGCGATCCGCCGCGCTGATCAGCGACGTATTGCGGATCACGTCAGCCATCGTGCTGCCGGCGAAATCGCCGGACGGCATCATGCCGTCACTTAGAAAGCTAGCGATGTCTTGTTCCGTCCATTTGTCGCTGCCGTGCTGGAGTCCGGCCGGCGTGATATTCGGCACCCAGCCCTGCCCGTCCGGTGACGGGCCGCCGGAAAAACGTTCGCCGTCGATAATCGCGCCGAGAACATTGCGCGGCGAATGACATTCGGCGCAATGACCGGGGCCATTGACCAGATAAGCGCCGCGGTTCCATTGCGCCGTGTGCGACGGATCGGGCACGAATGGGCCACCCTTTAGAAATAATAATTTCCAGCCGCCGAGCAGCCACCGCTCATTGAACGGAAATTTCAAGTCGTGACGGCGCACTTTGCCCGGCACTCGCGGTAGTGTTTTCAGGTAAGCGTACAAGTCGCGCACGTCGTCAAGCTGCAGATGCGTGTAAGACGGATAGGGAAACACCGGATAGAGATTGGCGCCGTGCTCCGACGTGCCCTTCCACAACGCAGTGACGAAATTGGCCTCGCTCCAACGCCCAATTCCGTCTTTGGGATCGGAGGAAATGTTTGGCACGTAGAACGTGCCGAAGGACGTCTTGAGCGCGAGGCCGCCACCCAGCCGCGTACGATCGATCTTGTCGGGATCCTTGTTGGGCACGGCGTGGCAAGAGGCGCACCCGCCGATAGCGAACATGATACGGCCGTTGTCGAGGTTGGGCGTGTAAGGCGGCAGCGCCGAGGCGGGAACCACCGCCGGCAGCGTCGCGATCCAAAGCACGCCAAGTCCGACGACGACAGCCGCGGCCGCCCCAGCAAGCATTCCGCTGCTTCGGCTCATGCGATCTGCGGTTCCGGCTGGTCCAGAGGGGCCCCGTCCCGCCTGTCCGCCAAGCTCGCCAATACCGTAGCATCGGCCGCGATGAATACCGTCATCATTCTAACACGCCCGCAAATTTCGACATGCTGCCGGGCCGACGCGCCAGTTTCTGTGCGGAAGACTTTCAGCTTGGTTTCACTCGGAACGTTTGGTGGCAGGAGCCGCAATCTTTACCGATGGTCTGAAAACTGGCTTTCAAACTGTCGAGATCCTTAGTGGAATCCTGCGCCGCCTTGATGTCGGCAGTGAACTTGACGATGGCCGCCTTGAAATCGTCGGGCTTCGTCCAAATCGCCGGCGCGGCCGTGGTGTGATCGCCGGTTTTCGAGCAATCGGGAAATAGCGTCGGCATCGCCGCCGCGTCGGTGGCGAAGGTGGCGTAAATCTCCTTGGTCTTGGCGAGATCAAACGGTGTCTCGCCCTTGATCATTGAGGAGGCGATTTTGGCCTCGGCGGCGCTGTGCTTCATCAAGGTCTGCCGCTTATCGATGGTATCCTGACAGCTCTGCGCCGACGCTGCCGTGACGCCGAGCAGTAGTACACTGAGCGCAACGAGTAATTTCGAAATCATTGTTACGGTCCCCTGTCGCAGTGCGGTTCCCCGACATGATAGCGCGGTCCGCAGCGATAAACACCGGGGGGTGGGTTGCTATTCCGGCGGGGTCAAAATGACCGGCGTTTACTCGGCGGGTTGCGTGGACTGCGTTTTCCCGGTGCGACGGCCGGCCGACTGCGCGATGTAGCGGGCTACTACATAAAATACCGGGGTGAAGACCAAGCCAAACGCTGTGACACCGATCATGCCGAAGAACACCGCGGTGCCGAGTGCTTGGCGGAGCTCGGCGCCGGCACCGATGGCCCATACCAGCGGGCTGACGCCGAGGATAAAAGCAAACGATGTCATAAGGATCGGCCGCAGCCGCATTCGCGTGGCTTCGACCGCGGCCGCCCAGCGATCGCGACCCTCGTCCTCCAATTGCCGCGCGAACTCGACGATCAGGATCGCATTCTTGGCGGCAAGGCCGATCAGCACCACGAAACCGACCTGGGTCAAAATGTTGTTATCGAGGCCGCGCAACAGGACTCCGGTAATGGCGGCGACGAGGCACATCGGCACGATCATGATCACCGCCAGCGGCAAGGTCAGGCTTTCGTATTGCGCGGCCAGCACCAAAAAGACGAACACCACCGCCAGGACGAAGGCGAACATTGCGGTATTGCCGGCCCTGATCTGCTGGTACGCGAGCGTCGTCCATTCGGTGGCAAATCCGGGCGGCAGTGTCCGGTCGGCGAGCTTGTCCATGATCGCGATCGCCTGGCCCTGCGAATAGCCGGGCGCGGCAGCGCCATCGATCTCAGCGGCGGGATAGAGATTGTAGCGCGGCACCCGATAGGGCCCGGCGATGTTGTCGACAGTGGTGAACGAGCCGAGCGGCACCGTATCGCCATTGGAATTGCGCACCCTGATCTTCAGCACGTCGCTGACATGCTGCCTATCCTGGTCGCGCGCTTGCGCCATGACGCGAAAGGTGCGGCCGAACAGGTTGAAGTCGTTGACGTAAGACGAGCCGATATACACCTGCAGCGCGTTGAACACGTCCTGAACGTTGATGCCGAGAAGCTGCGCTTTGGTCCGGTCGATATTGAGATAAACCTGGGGGGTGGAGGTTTCAAACAGCGAGAACGCCTGGGCGATGCCGGGAGTTTTGGCGGCGCGCACCACCAGCGCCTCGGTGGCCTCCTTCAGGGCTTCCGATCCCGCTCCGGCTCGGTCCTCGACCATCATGCGGAACCCGCCGGCCGTGCCGATGCCGACCACCGGCGGCGGCAGCACCGAGATGATGAAGGCATCCTGGATGCCCGACAGCCGGCGATTGAGTTCGGCCTGAATGGCCGACGCCGACTTCGCGCGGATCGTGGCCGCGCTTGGTGTAGTCGTCGAGCACCAGAAACAGGGCACCGGAATTAGGCGCATTGGTGAAGGTGGCGCCGGAAAAGCCGACGATGTTCACGGCATGGACCACGCCCGGCACGCCCATCGCGATGTCGAGCACGCGTTGCTGAACTGCGTCGGTGCGGGCAAGCGAAGCGCCGGGCGGCAACTGGACGACGACGATGATGTAGCCGCGGTCGACCTGCGGGATGAATCCAACCGGCGCGGCACGGAAAGCATTCAGCCCAAGCGCAAGCACCACGAGATAGACGGTGAGCATGATCACCACGCGCCGTACGGTGCGGCTGGCAAGCCAGGAAATGCCAAAGCCGACCTTGTCGAAGCTCCAATTGAAATAATCGAAGAATCGGTGGATCGGCCGCTCCCACCAGCGGTCGCGGCGGCCGTCCTCGTGAGCCTTGAGCAAGAGCGCGCACAGCGCCGGCGACAGCGTCAGCGAGACGATCAGTGAAATGATGGTGGCGCCGGTGATGGTGAGCGCAAACTGCCGGTAAAACTGCCCGGAAATGCCGGTAATGAATACCGACGGTACGAACACCGCGCACAGCACGAGCGCAATCGCGATCAATGCCGAGCCCACCTCGTCCATACTCTTGCGTGCGGCTTCGCGCGGAGCGAGCCCTGAGGCGATATTGCGCTCGACGTTTTCGACTACGACGATGGCGTCGTCGACCACGATGCCGATCGCCAGCACCAGGCCGAACAGCGACAGATTGTTGAGGGTGAAGCCGAACGCCGCCATGAAGAAAAAGCTGCCGATCAGCGATACCGGAATGGCAACAAGCGGAATAATCGCGGCACGCCAAGTCTGCAGGAAAAGGATCACCACCAACACGACGAGCACGATCGCCTCGAAGATGGTCTCGATCACTGCGTCGACCGATTGCTGGATGAATTGCGTGGGGTTGTAGACGATCGCGTACTTGACCCCAGGCGGAAACCGCTCCGCCAGTTTGGCCATCAGATCGGTCACTGCGTTCGCAGTGGCGAGAGCGTTGGAACCCGGACTCTGGAAAACCGCCAGCGCCACAGCAGGATCATGATCGAGATAGGAGTTCGATGAATAATCGAGCGCGGCAAGCTGAATATCGGCAACGTCCCGCAGCCGCACCACGGCGCCGGGCGTCTCCTTCACCACGATGTTACCAAACTCCGCCGGCGTGTTGAGCCGGCCGAGCGTCTGCACCGCGATCTGGAACGCCCCGGGATGCGCCACCGGAGGCTGATCGAGTATGCCGGAGGCGACCTGGATGTTCTGGGCCTGCAGCGCATTGGTGACGTCGGTAGCCGTCAGTCCGAGCGACTGCAGGCGATCCGGATCGAGCCAGATGCGCATCGAGTAGTCGCGACTACCGAACACGGTGACGGAGCCGACACCATCGACACGGGTCAGCGGATCGGTCACCTCCAGCGTGGCGTAATTCGATATGAACAAGGCGTCGCGCGATTTGTCGGGCGAATAAAGGTGCACCACCATCATCAGATCGGGCGATGATTTTTGCACCGTGACGCCGATATTGCGGACGTCGGCGGGGAGCCGCGGCTGTGCGATGGCGACGCAATTCTGCACTTGCACCTCGGCGATGTCGAGATTGGTACCGAGGTTGAAGGTAATTTGAATCGAAAAGCGCCCGTCCGCCGTCGAGTTCGACGACATATAGAGCATGTTCTCGACGCCGTTGATCTGTTCCTCCATCGGCGTGACGACCGTGGAGGCGACGGTCTCGGCGCTGGCGCCGGGATATTGACCGGAAACGTTGATGATCGGCGGCGCAATCTCGGGATATTGCGCAATGGGCAAGCGGGTGAACGCCACGCCGCCCAGGATCACGAATATGATCGAGACGACTGCCGCAAAGATCGGCCGATCGATGAAGAAGTGCGAGATGCGCATTACATCATCAACCGGCTTTCGACTGATCGCCGCTCTTGGGCGGAGCCGCGGGAGCGCTTTCTTCGTCGGCCTTCACCTTGATGCCCGGCCGCGCATGCATCAGGCCGTTGACAATCACGCGGTCCGACGCGAGCAAGCCATCGCTGATGGCGCGCAAGCCGCCGTCGAGCTGGCCGAGCGTCACGTATTTCTGATGCACGATGCCGTCGTTATCGACCACCAGGACGTATTTGCGCGCCTGCTCGGAGCCGATCGCCGCGTCGGGGATGAGCAACGCCGAATGCGGCAGCGATCCAGGCACCCGAATACGGCCGAACATGCCTGGGACAAATATGCCGTTGGGGTTGGCGAAGATGGCGCGGCCGCGGATCGTACCCGACGACGTCGAGACGACATTGTCGACGAAATCGACCTTGCCGGTATGGTCGAAGCCCTTTTCATCGATCAGCTTGAGCGAAACCGGTACGCCGGTATCGACGCCGCGCTGCCCCCCTCCGGCGGCGGACTGCCCGGAGGGCGGATCGGGCGGTGGATCCGCTTGTTGCGCGGACTGCCGATCGGCCGGTCTATCCGATTGTACGTTGGCGGCTTGCGCGGCCTGTTGCGGATTGGCTTGTGGTTCGGGCTTTTGGTTCTTGGCAAAGCGCTCGTAGCGCAGATAAGACTGCTCGTCGAAAGTAAATTCAAAGCGAATCGGATCGACCGATACGATGGTGGCGAGGAGCGTGGTGTTGCCGCCCGTGCCGCCGGTGACAAGGTTGCCGACTGAGACGCGACGGTCGCCGATGCGGCCGTCGATCGGCGAGCGCAACTCGCTGTACGTGTCGAGGTCGAGCTCTGCCGAGTTCACCATCGCCTCCTGCGCGGCAACTGCGGCCTCCGCTACGCTTTTCGCCTGAAGGCGCTGATCGTAGGTCTGATCGGTGATCGTCTTATTCTGCAAGAGCGCTTGACCACGCTGCAAATCGCCTTGCGCGAAAGCGAGATTGGCACGCGCCTGCGCAAGATTGGCCTTCATCTGGTCTAGCGCGATCTCAAACGGGCGACGATCGATCGTGAACAGAAGGTCGCCCTTCTTCACCATCTGGCCATCGATGAAATGGATGGCCGACAGGTAGCCCGACAGCCGCGAGCGGATTTCGACGGAATCCACCGCGACGAAGCGGCCGACATATTCGTCATAATTGACGACCGTGCGCTGAACCGGCCTGGCCACGGTCACCGTCGGCGTCGGAAAGGCCGCATGCTGCTGCTGGCCGCGATCGCACCCGCCCAACGCGGTCAACAGCAGGGCAGCTGCCGGCACGGCGGCAAGGCGCATGGTGGTGACGAATTTCATGATCCCCTTCCTCGCGCGTCTCGGCACCATATGCGCGAGCCCAAGTCAATCACACGAGACGCATGGTCGCCGCGTGATCCCTCGCCTTCGGCAAAATACTTACGCCGCCTCACCTGGGATAAGCATCTGAGTAAATGAGATATTTTCAAGAAATGCGCAGTGGAAATGTCGCGGGGACACCCCTTTGGCACGACAAACCCGGCAACCATGGCCAAGGTGTGATCAGCCGATCAGGCGCCGCGCAGCGCCGCCACCACAAGTGCAAGCCACGAAACGATCAGAATAAATCCGCCTGACGGAGCCGCGAACGGAAACAGACGGTGCGCGGCGAAGGCGCGGAGCGCAATGTCGCCGGAAAACAGAGTGGCGCCCAGCACGAACCCTGCCGGGACGACAAGCGCCAGCGGTCGCCAGAGGATGCCCTGTTGGACGAGCGCTGTGCCGCCGAGCACGGCGGCGGCGTGAAACAGCAACATATAGGCAGCGCTGTCGAGCCCAGCACCCGGCGCCACATGCGCACCGGCAGCAGCCAGCATAATGCCGGCTGCCCCCATTACGCCGGCGAATGCAATCAGGATCGTCAATGACATCGTTGAGTGGGCCTAGACCGGCACTTCGCCTTTGAGCATGAGGCGGTAGAGATAACGCCGCTCGCTCATATCGTAATCCGGATTGGCTTGATGCATGACGCTGCGGTTGTCCCAGATCACCCAGTCGCCGTCACGCCACTGGTGGCGATATTCGTACTTCTTTTGCGTCGCGTGCGCCATCAGTTCGTCAACCAGCTTCAGCGTATCGCCGTCGTCCATGCCGACAATGGATTCCATGCGCACGGGATTGAGGAACAGCGCCTTGCGGCCGTTTTCCGGGTGGGTGCGCACCAAGGGATGGATGCCGGGAGCCGGCAGCTTGGCCTGGCTTTCCTCATTAAGGCCCGAGAGCGCACGGGGGCTGTACTTGCTCTGATAAACGTGCACCGCTTTCAACCCGTCGATACGCCGTTTGGTACCCTCCGGCAGATCATCATAGGCGTCATGCATGTTGACGTATTGGGTATCACCACCGCGCGACGGCAGCTCGACCGCAAACAGCGTCGTCGCCTTGGGCGGCGCCGGGTGATTGGAATGATCGGTGTGAAAGGTTTCGCCGGGGATCATGCGCTTGCCGTTCACAAAGATATCGTTGGAGACGTAATAGACGTCGGGATGGCCGGGAACGTGTTGCTCTTTGCGGTCGTGGATCTGTAATTCGCCGAACACCTTCGCTGCAGCCTTGAACTCTTCCGGATCGAAGTCCTGATTGCGCATGACCAAGACGTGATGCTCGGCAAAGACGCGATTGAGCACCGTGCGAGCATCGCCGTCGACCGGTTCGGTGAAGTCGATGCCGATCACTTCAGCCCCGGTGTGCTCGGTCAGCGGCGTGACGGTGAAGGACGGCATGGACCTTTCCTCCGCGCGGTGGTTTTGGTGGAAACGCTAGCGTCAGGACCCGGCCGGATCAAGCGGCGGCACTGTGAGGTCAGTGTCCTAATTTGACTTTGCGCGCTTCAAAACGGCGATCCACTGGGATGGGCCTGGTCTTTCGACTGTGGCGCCACCGCCCACGGGGACGCGCGAACTTGGGCCAATAGTGTGAGTCCCCGAAATTGCTTCCCAGCCTTCCGTTCCGAGCCGGTTCAGGGCTTCCATAAATCCTTCGAGATCAGTTTTTGCAATGACCTGATATTCCCACTTCATTGTAAGTGCCTCCTGGCGTGAAGTTCCTTCCCCGCAATTCCTCTAGCAACCATACCCGATCCGTCACATTCGTCGCCATGGTGGCAGACAAGGACTTATGCAGCCGTACGAGATTGTAGAGGGCAAAGTGCAGAGCAACCGCCGCCTGCAAGTTCGCAAACGATACTTGCGAATTATTGATCACTCTGCAAACTTCTCGTTGAATGCGTTCGTTGGATGGGCAAATCGGCACATTCTCGATATGGCTGGTCGAAATATACGCTGGTCAGGAATTCCCGCGATCACCGTGCGGCCGCGCCTGTCACGCGCGGCGGCTCATACCGCCGTCGCTTGTCCGTCATCGGGGGTTGTAAACGAGATGCGCGCGTCACGGAAATTAGGATAAAGGGCGACACTGTGGCGCCCGATCCGTAAGAGGCCAATTGGCGCAGGAAGTCACCATTTCTGCTCGTGGGAACCAAAATTGCCCGTGTTTTCGACACGCGAGCACCCACAAACAAATAATGATATAATAATCGCCTGATTTTCAGCTGCCCAAACGAGGCAAGAATTTGGCGCGCGTGGCCACCAAACAAATACATGCCATGCAAAAACGGGCAGCCCAAACAGCATCGATGATGCTATGACGCCACCCGTGCCTTGACCTCTATCAAGGCACTCCCGTCCGTTAGCCTCGCCAAGCTCATGTTTGGCGGGGCTTTTGTTTGCGAGCGGAAATGTTGTGCGTAACGATTTAGGAGATCTCATCGCATGAAGAAGACGACCTTAGCGGTCGCTGTAGCGGCCACCATGGCGCTTGTGCATTCCGCACAAGCGCACGAGCACCATCACCGGCACGTCCGTCACCACATCACGCTGCGCCGCTCCCCGGCGGAGCCGCAATGGAGTTGGACTCCCGGCGGTCAATTCGCATGGCAACAGCAAGACTATTGGAGGCCGGGAGCGTTTGGATTTTCCCCTCGGCGAGTCGAGCGACATTCGCAGCGTACCGTGTATAGCGGCCTCGGTCGCCGGCCGGCGGCGTGGTGCGGCTGGCAAATGCGCCAGCTTGTCGGCGGCGATCCCGGTCCCAGCTACAATCTGGCGCGCAACTGGGCCCATTGGGGTCATGCCGGGCCGGTCGGCGTCGGTGCCGTCGTGGTCTGGCCGCACCATGTCGGCAAGATCGTCGGTCAGGAGGGCGGTCACTGGGTGATCGAATCCGGCAACGACGGGCACGCGCTGCGGACCCGGCCACGCTCCATCAGCGGCGCCATCGCCATTCGGTGGGGATGAGCTACTTTCCATTGTTTCAACTCTGCAACACAAAGGGCCGCCCGGCATGCTGGGCGGCCCGATTTTTGTTATTCGATTCCCACAACGCGGCGTATTGCAGCGTGAACTCATTAGCGCGAAGCCACAGCCATATTGACCGCGTGCAGGATGACGGCCATGTAATCGGGGGCAAGCTCGTTCTAGCGCTCGCGACCCCCCGATACCATTTGACGTTGTTCAGGAACCATTCGACCAGACTACTGCGATTACTTGTCGGCTGGATGTTGGCCCTAGCACCCGGCTCGGCGGCAAGTGCTCTGATCCAGTTGGCGTCGTAGCCGCGGTTCGGTAGCAGCGGCGCGTGCCGGTTCGTCCATGATCTTACTCCAGACGCTCAGCCGCCCGCGCATTTCGATACTACCCCGTGGGCGGGGTCTCGCATCTTACGGACCCGACCCGAACGATGATTACCTACGGGCCGCGTCCTACCTCGACCGCATCCTGAAGGTGAAACGCCACGCAATCTTTCGGTGCAAGCGCCGACCAAGTACGAAGTTGTCATCAATCTCAAAACTGCAAAGGCCCTTGTCCTCAAGGTTCCGGCGGCTTTGCTCGCCACAGCCGACGAAGGGAGCGAGTAGCGCACCCCCTTGCTGCACAGAATAAGGTAGCGCCGGGCTACCGCAGCCTTGGTTTCCGGCGCCTAAAAAACATTCCTAATCCAGTTGAGGTATTTGCGATCGAGGGCGATGGCCTCGCCGCGACCAAACTGTCGTTAGATGCTTGAGTGAGCGATCTCACTGGACCGACGAATTTCCGCATTCGGAAGGAGGAGCAACATGGTCCTTCGCGAGCCATTGATGGTTCCCCAATCAAAATATGTCCTCTCCGTAGCCGATTTCCCGACCGATTTTCGCCCCATTCGGCATCGACACCTGTGAGGTGGGGGGTGCGGGCATGCGTGTTTTTGTTTGTAGCCTTTTGATAGTTGGAACCCTTGTTGTTGACTTAGGCGGAACACAGTCGGCTAACGCCGGCGGCAGTTCAGCCTACGATGTACTGATTGCTGCGCAAGCGCAGGCCAACGGCGTGCCGGCTTCGCTTGTCCATCGCGTTATCATGCGGGAAAGCCGATACAATGCGAGGGCGGTCAATCGCGGCAATTATGGGCTGATGCAAATCAGGCTCGGCACTGCGCGAGCGATGGGTTATGGTGGTCCGGCCGCGGGATTGCTCGATGCGACCACTAATATGACATATGCGGTTCGCTATTTAGCCGGCGCTTATCGGGCCGCCGGTGGCAATGAAAGTCGCGCAGTAGCGTTATACGCGCAAGGCTATTATCGGCAGGCAAAGACGCGAGGCTTTTCGCCGTATGCATCCGCTCATCCGAAATTTTGAGGGCGCAAGCCGGATTTCCACGATGTTCAATATGAGTCCGATTTCGGGCCTCTGAGAGTTTTCTCGGGAACCGCATCCAGCGTGCAGTTCCTGGACGGAAATTTCCGCAATGCCCCATTCAGCGAAACAATCGGCAGCAGCCCGGTTCAGTTCACCCTTGATACAACCGGCCAGTATACCTTCTATTACGATAACGGGCGCCAGGACGCTTCCGGTACAATCACATCGGCCCTCGCGGCCACGCCACTGCCGGCTACGTTGTCCCTCTTCGCTGGCGGGCTCGGCTTCGTCGGCTATCTCACGGGACGCAAGAAGCGCAAAGCCAGTCAGGCATTGATCGCGGCATAACGGATCATCAAAGTTCGGAGGGGGCGCCGGGCTGTCTGTTTGCTAATTGATTAAGGCGTGCATTATAGCCGCCAGTACCGCAAGCAAAACTACAGCCGCGGCGAAAACGATCAGGACATTGGCCGGCTTTCCCATTAGCAACCTGCCGTGACGACGCCGTAGTTAATCCCGCCGCTTTTTGTTTTTTGGTTCGCCGGTAAGGATCGAGAGTCCAAAATAGCCGTTGCCAGCAAGCAAAACAAAAATTGCTGCCGCGACCAGCATCCATCGAGCCCACCAAACCATTCTTGGCGGCATCGCGACGGCAATCAGCACAAACACGGCTGCCACGCCGAGTAGCTTCACCCATGGCCGTGCGGTTTTCATATCAGCCCCGCCGGCATTTTAGTACAAATCAAGACGACTCGCCGCATAAAAAAAGCCCCGGTCGTCTGGCCGGGGCTGAGTTAGTCTGACCCGGAGCAGAGTAGGCGCTCCGGTGACAGCAAGGGTGCCACAACCGGGGCCAGAGGCGTAGGCCATTTCAATAGTTTGGTTACTGGCGGGGTTCGGCAAGCGGAAAGGCCCCGATCGCCTACGGAGGCTGACAATCGAGGCCTCTCGCCCGGGGGCATGCTCGCTCCATATGGGTACTGCCGCGCAGTTGGGGCGGCTGGGTCAATGGAGCCCGCAATCAGTCAAATGGCCCGCAATTCAGTCAGCGGAAATGGTCCCTAGAAACGACTCCGCAAATCGGCGAATCTAATCCGCAGCCCGGATCGGCGCCGTAATCGGACCCTGGCCACTTGCCACAATGCACCAGCCACGGCGCGTCATGACGGAATAGCAATCTATCAAAAAACTGAACGACATTTAGCCTGGCCGGCGCTTTCACATGGTGGGAGAAGTGGCAGGTCGACCTCGCGTGTCACGTGATTCATCGCGGCGGTTCGCGAAGTCGTGCGCAAGCCTTCGATCTTTTCGAGGGAAACGAGCGAGTGGGTGTGAAAAACACATTTCCCTTGTGATGATCCAGCGATCGCCGGCTGCGAAGGCGGAAGACAAACCGTCGCTCGTCGAATCGGCTGGCGCGAAGCCGACAAAGCGCTAGTCCGCGCCGCCCATGCATCAGTGAGGGCAGGGAAACGCGTCCTCAAGCGCCAAGAGTAGCGTTATGCCGAGGTCCACAGTATGAGGCAGCTGTGGATTTTTCTTAATATAGTCGTCGAGAAGATCGCCTGTTCGTTTACGAGTCATACTAAGATGCGGCGGTTGACAGTACATCGGAGGGCGTTCATGATTTAAGTTCTCAGCGTTTGCCAAAGCGAAACCATCTTGAACTCCGAACAGCCACGCCGAGTTCAGCAGTTTAAGATCAGGGTCTGCGTTTAAATAAGTCTCTATTGTCATGTCCGCATGCGCGGAAACAGTCAACATTAGTGATGACGCGAATGCTGCAATGACAAAGAGCCTTCTCATAGGATCGATTATGCGCTCTTGTGTCAGGCACACAAGACCGAAGGCCGACACGAACTCGTAGGTTCCGCACTTATATCGCCTAGATGAGGTGTGGGCGGCCTACGCGTCATATATGTTTGCGCGCGGTCCAATCATGCGGCAGCCGATATACGGATATTTAAAGTTCAGCGCGGGCCAGATGATATTGTCCGACAGAGTACCGCTGTACGCGAGATTTCCACCGAAAACGGCAACCGTCACGCGACCGATGCTCGGGTCTGAGGATGTCGAGCGCCTAAACGGGAGCCTGGAAAAAGGGGCGCCAGGCCCAGCAGATGGCCATATTATTCTCGCCAACGATCGGCGCCGCCGGCACGGCTGGCTATAGGTATCTGTGGCGCTGCCTGCGCCACCTCACCACCGAAGCCTCTTCCCGCATCTGTTCGGACAAGCGTCGCCGATGAAATACGGTTGGAAGGTTCGCGTCGGGTGCCGGGCGAATGATCGACCGGAATGCGGGCCGCCGGTGGCGGAAAACGTCGAAGCGGCCGCATGTGGTTTACTGCGTGTCGTGGCTGAAAGGCCACATTCGGTGATTATCGACGTGCGGGCTAAGATCAAGGCAACCACGTCACGAAAAAGAACGCCCATGAACGTAGGACGCAAGCGTGTGATGTCGGTCACAGAATGGAAACCCAAATCATGCAAAGTAAAATCCGTTCGGTGACCGAAACTCTCGCAAAAAGAAAGCCGCGTGTACCCGGCCAGAGAGCACCGATCGGGAGCGTCAAATGACCTACTTATCCGCCGCGTCTCAGCACTGGCCGATTATTCGGATTTCTGCAGGAGTTATTTTGGCAACCACCCTGACGATGCTGGTGGCCTGGCTCGTCTCCGGCCTGATTATTGGCTGATCGGCTACGGAGGCCGGCCCTCGGCAAGAATGTTGCCTCACGGCCGAATAGCACTTCAGCGCGCAGAAGCCGCTCATGTCAAAAAAACATAAAGAGGAGGCGTTATCATCGTTCGCACGGCCGAGCGAACGTCTGCGAACGCGCTGCGGTGCAGCAAATGTCATCAATGCTGTCTTGATTGGTGAAGAATGTTGAAGGTAGTCTTTGGCCCTTGGGGCTGGGGACGTGAGGGAGTGTCCCATGGCAGAGAAGCGGAACGCAGCAAACCAGTGTGCGCAGTGTGGTGCTCAGATCATTGCGCCGGAATGGTCTGAATATTTGTCCGAGCGCTGCGTCAGGCACGCTTGGTCTTGTGAAATGTGCGGCTATAAATTCGAGAGCAAAATTTACTTCCCTGCGCGCGAACTGACGGTGGACCTAGAGGCAGCGTAGCAACTCGCTGCGGCTCGGGTGGACACGCCCTAGCATCAGTCCAATCTGCAGCGCGATTTCCCACCCGCCGCGGGCGGCATTATCAATTTCTGTTCGACGATTTGCCGTGTATCGCGCCGTCGTTGGTCCGCTAGCAGATGGCTGATAAGCGTCCGCGCGTCGCTAATAGGATTAGACTTTGCTCTCAATGCAGCGTCTGGCATTGCGTTCTTCCGAGGCTGTCATACCGCCAGCCCGTGCCACGGAGAGGGCCTGTTCGAGCCCCACTTGTGCAACATAGGCACGCACTGTGTCGCAGGTGATGTGCACACGCTTCTGCGGCGTGGCGCCGGCGTGGTCATGATGCTCCGAAGACCCCACATGGCGGTGAAGATGAGGTGGTGATGGTGAAAAACTTTCGCCGTGGCCGGGTAGGAAGCAGCAAGAAAGCAGACGATTATCAGCCCAATCTTCTTCACGGTTTTTGATCCCCAACGTGGTCGCCCCGTTGTCATGATGCCACAGCCGCAGGGCGATGCACGTTACAAAGCATTATCCACAGGGCCGTCGGGACACGGCGCCCGGGGCTCGGCTCGGCAGATTATTCCGGGAAGGCATACTTCCGATACTTACTGGACACGATACGACGTTCGACCTTTCGGGCGAGTAACTTCCCGAACCCAATTTCCACCTCTATTCATCGAAGGCTGTCTAAACGAAGATCATCAGCAGGGCGTCGTATGCGCATTGTCTGCCAAGCTCTACGGATCGATCGTAATCGGCGCATGTTACCGGCACTGAAATTCGCAATCGCCGGGGTCAAAGCACGAGCGCGCGAAGCGCAGTTTGAAGTCATTTTAGCCCAAGTGAGCCATCACAGGCTCTTCTAACACCAAGTGTGCCAGCCTTACCGGCGCATGGGTGTCAAGAGGTCCCGATCAGGATTGGTATCTCCGGAAAATGCGACTGCTAATTGGAGGTTGCCGTCACCAATTTGGCCGTAGGTGAACTATGGTAAGTTCGTTCGACGTAATCCTTCATATCTCGGATCGTCAATCGCCGCTGAACGGACACTTCGTCGGAAGGTGCGGAACGCGAAAGCGCGGAAAAAGCTAATAAGTCTACTTGCTGCTGCTTCGGCCGTTCCTGCGCAACATGTTCAGTGTTGGCCGGTTTCGGTAACTTCGGCATCTCGGCTTGCGCAATTTGGAGATGATCTTTTGTCGCCAATTCTCTCCGCTCATGCGTCGGCCGGTCCGGCTGCAATTGTGCGAGTTTGACGAGTTTCGACATTTCGGCTTGCGCGGTCCCCAGGCGATCTTCGTCGGCGAGCTTGGCAACCTCGGTTTTCACCAGATCGCGGAATTGCGGATTGAACTGGGCCCCGGGATGGGAAGTCATTGTTTTCAATATACTCGATATTTTCTCCAACCAATTTCTGCGATCCCATCCCGCCAAAAGTCATCCATGGATTGGGATTATAGATTTCAATCATCCGTCCCACTTTTTTACTGACCGGCGGTGTCGAAGTCAGCATCGATGGTTGCAGCGCAATGATCAAATCCACGTATTTCGCTTGATTGGCCACAAGGACCGAATTGTTCGCTCCCAAGCTATACCCGATCACGACCGTATGCGTTCCTGGAGGCTGACGATCGATGTCCTCGACCAAGGATCGCCATGACTGATGCAGATAGGTACTGACTTCGACATCTGGCATCATTTTAAGTTCATCAACCAATTCAACGAGTCCAATGGCCGCCCCAGGCCCGAACAGGGGGTATAATACGCCGACAAACGTTTTGGCATGGACCGGAAAGCAGCTTAACGAGCCACAAAAGGCAGCAACGATTGCGAGTTTCTTCACTTCTGCCCCCGTCGGCCGGCGCCTTTGCGGCGCTCACCAGCGATCCGCTGGCCCCTCGTAGCAGCTACTGCCCCAGACAAACTCGTATCAGTCTCGTATCAGTTTTAGGGGTCAATTGCAGGCATTTATGAGGCAGATGAGGGAATATGCTCTGCATGGACTTCGAGGTTGTTGCCTGTTCCTGATCGTTGGGAGCCCACGCCACAACACGTGGATTTTAAGGAGCTTAGAGCATTCCGCACCCGAAAATGTGTTTTCATGCCAACCGGATGGGTGGTAATTGACCCCAAACCGCCCCTTCGGCACTTTACACGTTCAAAGGATCCAAGTGGCACGCAAAGGTCCTTTGGCGCACTGTCGCTGAAACGGCTGGTGCCACAATTGGAGTCTGGAATGTTGAGGATTGCACCCTCTATTGCGGAGTGTGGCTTCTGATTGTGCCGTTGGCGGGAACCGCCGCCACTCCGCTTCTGTCAGCTGCCAGTGCCACAGATCAAAGCGCGCAGCGCTATGTGCAAAATATTCCAGTTCCAGTGCGGCCTTCCGTGCCCCGCGGGTATCCTCAGGCGGAGGGTCCAACGAAAGTGTATTTGCTGCGAGGCTTTCTCAACATTTTCTCGCTTGGCATGGATGACCTCGCCGCCAAACTCCAGGCCGACGGAATTTCGGCGACAGTCATGAACCATGCTGACGCCGACTTCATCGCCAGCCGGATCGTGACGGCTTACAACGGCGGCGACCATGGTCCCATTGTTCTAGTCGGTCATTCGCTCGGCGCCGACGCCATCGTCGAGGTGGCCGATGCCGTGGCGCGATATAACATTCCGATCGCGCTTTTGGTTCTTTTTGACGGCACCGAATCGCACCAAATTCCGACAAATGTAGCCCGCGCTATCAATTACACCAAACATTTTATGATTACGCCAGCGACCGGATCTAGTGGTCTCGTTTCAAACGTCGATTTTAGCGGTGATGCGAGCATTGATCATCTTAGCATCGACACCGTTCCCTCGTTGCAAACCCAGACTCTGAATTACATCTTACAAGCCGCTTCGGCAGGACCACGTGAGCCCGTGGCGCGCGGAAAGTGAGCTGCTATCCCGCCGCAATACGACGTCCTTTTGAGCGATGCCAACCCGTCGCGGTGGATCTTCGTTGGTGCGCCAAATTCCAGCTGACCGTCGCCGTCGGAGCCGGGGCCGACTCTGCGGAAACTTAGGCAACACCCGCGCGACCTACGGCGACATAGCGGAAATTCGCCCGCTTCATTTCATCGGCACGATAGATATTGCGTAAGTCGACGATGATCGGTGTCGCCATCGCCTGCTTGAGGCGGCCGAGGTCGAGCGCACGGAATTGCTCCCATTCAGTCGCGATGACGACGGCGTCGGCGCCCTCCGCAGCGCTATAGGCGCTGTTGCAATATTGCACTGCGGGCAACTGCGGTTTCGCCTGCTCCATACCGGCGGGATCGTAGCCGCGGACCGTGGCACCGAGGTCGTGCAGCGCAGTGATCAACGGGATCGCTGGCGAGTTGCGGGTATCGTCGGTGTTCGGCTTGAATGTCAGGCCGAGCACCGCGACGGTTTTGCCGCGCACCGAGCCGTCGAGAGCCGCGACCACTTTTCGGGCCATGGCGCGCTTGCGTTGCTCGTTGACCGACGACACTGTCTCGACAATGCGCAGCGCCACGCCGTGATCGTGCGCGGTCTTGAGCAGCGCGCTGGTGTCCTTGGGAAAGCACGAACCGCCGAAGCCGGGACCAGCGTGAAGGAATTTACCACCGATCCGGTTATCGAGCCCGATGCCGCGGGCCACTTCCTGCACGTCAGCGTCGACCGCTTCGCACAGGTCGGCAATCTCGTTGATGAAGGTGATCTTGGTGGCGAGAAACGCATTGGCCGCGTATTTGATCAGTTCCGCGGTACGGCGGTCGACATAGATGATCGGCGGCGTGTTCAGATAAAGCGGCCGGTAGATTTCGGCTAGCATGGCGCGAGCGCGCATATTGTCGGTGCCGACCACGATACGGTCGGGATGCTTGAAATCCCGGATGGCGGCGCCCTCGCGCAGGAACTCCGGATTGGAAACCGCCTCGATTTCGGCGTCGGGGCGTGTTTGCCGCAGGATGCGCTCGATCTCGTCGCCGGTGCCGACCGGCACGGTCGACTTGGTGACGACGACGGCGTCAGGTGACAAGAGCGGCGCAATCTCGCGCACCGCATCGTAGACGAAAGTCAGATCCGCGTGACCGTCGCCGCGCCGCGAGGGCGTACCGACCGCGATAAATACCGCTTCGGCGTCGCCGACGCGCGACGTTTCGGCAGCGAATTCCAGCCGCCCTTGCCGCATATTGGCGTCGACCAGATCGGCAAGACCCGGTTCAAAGATCGGGATTTCGCCGCGATTAAGCGCGGCCACTTTGTCGGCATCCTTATCAATGCAGGTCACCTGGTGGCCGAAATCGGCAAAGCACGCGCCGGACACTAGCCCGACGTATCCGGCGCCGATCATAGTGACACGCATGATTTCAATCCTGTTCTCTGTTCAGTCGTCGTCTGGGGATTCGTCGGCGGTCGCAGCGGCTTCGAACGGCACGGCTTCGGCCGCCTGTGCAGTCCGCCGCATAAGCGCGAGCCAACGCCGTCCAAACAGGACAAGAATTGCCCCGCCATAGACTAGGCAGCCGACCAGCGCCAATAGCCCGAGCTCCGATTCGTTGCGGAACCTGGGCCACGAAGATAACAGTCGCGTGACGATCGGATCGGCAACCAACAGAGCCACCGCCAGTGCGCCGCCGGCAGCGGTGAGCTTCATGAGCGAGGCTTTGAGCTCTGCATCGGCGGCAAGGACACCTGCCCGGTGCGCGAATACCAACACCAGGGCAAAATTGATCCAAGCTCCGAGCGAGGTGGCCAACGCCAGGCCGACTTGGGCCAGCGGCACCATTAGTACGAGCTTGAAGACGATGTTGATTGCGGTACCGATCAGGGCCGCCTTGACCGGCGTCGCCGTGTCGCCACGAGCGAGGAACGGCGCCACGACACTGCGGATCAGAACGAACGGAATAAGCCCGATGGTGTAGGCCATCAGCGTCAACGCGGCGGCGTGCGCGTCGCCGGCAGTGAAGGCGCCGCGCATGAACAGCGCCCGCATGATCAGGCCAGGCGCCACGAGGAACCCGACGACGCACGGAATGGCAAGCAGGAGCGCAAATTCGATGGCGCGATTCTGCGCTGAACGGGCGCCGGCGGCGTCGCCGGCGGCAAGCCGATGAGTCATCTCCGGTACCAACACGGTGCCAACTGCAATTCCGATCACGCCGATCGGCAGCTGGTCGATACGATCGGCGTAATAGAGCGCCGAGATCGCGCCCGCCGAGAGGAAACTCGCGATAATGGTGTCGGCAAACAGCGCAAGCTGCGTGCCGGCCGAACCGACGGTCGCAGGCAAGAGTGCTCTGAAAAAGCGGCGTACATCGCTGTCCAACCGCAGCTTGCGGAACACCGTCATGACACCGGCATACCGAGCGTTGGCGCCGACCAGCGCGACTTGCAGAGCGCCGGATATCAGCACTCCCCACGCCGCGGCGTAGCCGGGGCCGGGAAACCACGCCACGGCGGCCAGCGACGCCATCATCGCGAGATTGAGCAGAATCGGCGCCGCGGCCGGTGCCGCAAACCGGTGCAGGGCGTTCAAGACCCCGCCCCACAATGTCACCAAGGTGATGAGCAGGAGATAGGGAAAGGTAATTCGCGTCAGCGATACCGCCAGCGCGAACTGATGCGGCTCCTGCGAAAAGCCCGGCGCCAACAGCTCGATCACCTGCGGGGTGAATAGCAGCGCCAGCGCCAGCAGCACGACCTGGGAGGCGAATAAAAGCGTGAAAATGCGGTCGCCAAACACAGCCGCCGCCTTCTCCCCCTCTTGGGCGCGAACGCGCGCATAGGCCGGAATGAAAGCAGCGTTGAAGGCGCCTTCGGCGAAGATGGCGCGGAAATGGTTGGGTAGCCGGAAAGCGACAAAGAACGCATCGGCCGTCGGCCCGGCGCCGAGAATGGCGGCGAGCATGATGTCGCGGGCGAAGCCGGTAAGGCGCGACAACAGCGTGTAGCCGCCGACGGTGAGAATCTTCTTGATCATCACGGATTAGGTATCATGAACCGGCCGGCCGCGCGAAAAGCCGCGATTTGGCGGCTCGAACCCGATCCCGGATTCGGCGCTGCCGAACGAACAGCCGCGGGTGTCTCAGCTCGCCAGCGCGCGGCGCACGGCCTCGATAATGCGATCCTGGACCGCGGGCTCGAGATAGGCATGCATCGGCAGGCTGATGACTTCCTCGGCCAATCGCTCGCAAACAGGCAGGCCACCCTCGGCCACTGGGAATTCCCGATAGGCCGCCTGCCGGTGCACCGGCTTGACGTAATAGATCGCCGTGGGGATGCCCCTGGCTTTGAGCGCTGCGGCCAGCGGCATCGCGCCGCCCCGGCTTGAGCCGCAGGGTGTATTGCGCCCACACCGAACTGGATTGGTTGCCGACACGCGGCACGATGGCGACGTCACCGAGTCCTTCGGCATAACGGGCGGCAGCTTTGTCCCTCGCGGCGATTTCTTCAGGGAAAATCTTCAGCTTTTCCAGCAGCACCGCCGCTTGGATCGTATCGAGACGCCCGGTGATGCCGATGCGCGCCGAGTCATATTTGTCGGCGCCCTCGCCGTGAACCCGCAGGCTCTTCACCTTGGCGGCAAGTGCATCATCGTCGGTGAATACGGCGCCGCCATCGCCGTAGCAGCCGAGCGGCTTGGCCGGGAAAAAGCTGGTGGCGGTCGCCGCCGCCAGCGCCCCGAGCGTGCGGCCGCTGATAAGTGGCGCCGAAGGCCTGCGCCGCATCATCCAGCACGAGCATTTCATGCTTGGCGGCTATGGCGCCGATGGCGTCATGATCGGCGGGTAAGCCGAACAAATCCACCGGGATGACTGCGCGCGGGCGGAGCCCCAAACGCTTTGCGGTGGCAACCGCTCGCTCGAAGCTGTCCGGATCAAGATTGAAGCTATCGGCGTCGACATCGGCGAATATCGGCTTGGCGCCAAGCAGCACGACCATTTCCGCCGTGGCATGAAAGGTGAAAGCGGGGCAAATCACGGCGTCGCCGGGGCCGATCTGCCAAGCCATCAGCACCAGAAGGAGTGCGTCGGTGCCGCTCGAACAGGCAATCGCGTGGCGCGCGCCGCAGAACGCCGCAAGCTCGGCCTCGAGCTCACGCACCTCCGGGCCCTGGATGAACTGACAATGCGCCAGCACACGCGCCACCGCGTCGTCGATCGCCCGGCCAAGCCGGCGACGCTGCGCCGCGACATCGATGAACGGGATAGGCTTGTCTTCGACGCGCGCGTGCTGATTCATGATTTCCTTGACAGACCTTGTCGATTTCGCCGACGAATTCGTCAAGCCGACGACGCGCCGCGGACCTTTGCGCTGTGGCAGCGCCGACTGCGTCGATCGGCCTTCGAGGCAGCGTATGGCGATTTCAAGACTGGCGACGGCCTCATCGCCGGTCACCGCCGGCGGTTGGCCGCTCCGGATGGCATTGATGAAAGAAACCAGCTCCGAGCGCAGCGGCTCGGCATAGCCGACCGACAAATGCCGCATCGAATAGCTGCCGTCCGGCTGAAAACCGAAACATTCCGTGACCTGCAGGGTCAATAGGTCGCCGATGAGGTATTTGTCGCGCGTGGCGATATGGATGGTGCGCGCCTTGAACGGCGTCAGCCAATTGGTGTTGATGTGAGCCAGCACCCCGGATGCCGTGCGGAACTGCAGCAGCGCAATATCTTCGCGCTCGGCGACGGCGCTCGAGGTCTGCGGCTGGATCTCGACGATTTCCGAACCAGTGAACCAGCGGATCAGATCGATGTCGTGTACGGCGAGGTCGATGACGACACCGACATTGGACATTCGCGGCGGGAACGGACCGACGCGTGTGATCGCAATTGAAAGAATATCCTGATTCTGGATGGCGCGCTTGATCGACTGCACCGCCGGATTAAAACGCTCAACGTGTCCCACCATCAGCGTCACGCCGGCGCGGCGCGTTGCCGCGACAATGGCGCGACTCTCTTCGACCGTCGGAGCAATCGGCTTTTCCACCATCACGTGGATGCCGCGCGAGGCACATTCGATGGCGATCTCGCGGTGCAAGTGCGTCGGCGCCGCGACGATGACAGCGTCAACGCCGTCGCGGATCAGCGCCTGGGTATCGTCGAAGGCGGCGCAGCCAAGATGGCGGGCGACGCCCTCGCAGCGCTTACGGTCGGGATCGGCGACGCCGACGAGTTTCACACCGGGCAATTCGGACAGCACACGGGCATGGTTGCTGCCCATGACCCCCACGCCCACCACACCAACCCGCAGCGTTTCAGCGCCTACCTTCTCGGCATCACTCATGACGCAAAGAGCCCCCTTCTACCCCGGAGCCAACCCCCAGTTCCCGTAGCATGCTCTCTGCCAACTGGCGACCGCGCATCAGGAGAAATCCCTACACGAATTGCTTCAAACACTTACCATGGATTCGAGAACGTTGATTTCTATATATTTTTCATATGCTTACAAAGGAAACGAAGGCCCAAGCGGCGCTCAGTTCCGATAACTTGGTGCCCCTGTCGCCTTGACTCCGGCGCCTTAACTCCGGAGCCGCCGTTCGGTCACGACCGCCGGTAATCGTCCTCGATTCGGACGATATCGTCCTCGCCAAGATAGCTGCCGGTCTGCACTTCGATCAATTCGAGGTCGATCTTGCCAGGATTTTCCAGACGATGCTTGGCTCCGCTCGGAATGTAGATCGATTCATTTTCGTGCAGGATTTTGGTCTCGCCATTGATGGTCACGCGGGCGGTCCCGCGCACCACCACCCAATGCTCGGCGCGGTGATGATGCAATTGCAGCGACAGCCGGCCGCCTTGCTTCACGACGATGCGCTTGACCTGAAAACGCGAACCCTGATCAACGGAATGATACGAGCCCCACGGCCGATGCACCTTCAAATGCTCCTCGGTGACCGCGGGCGCCACTTCTTTGAGTTTCTGAACCAGGCGCCGCAGGCTATCGCCATCTTCGCGTTTCGCCACCAACACGGCGTCGTCAGTCGTGACGACGATCAGATTCTCGACGCCGAATAGCGCGACCAATTGCTTGTCAGAAGTGACGTACGAGCCGCGCGAATCGACGAACACCACCGAATTCGAACCAGATCCGTTGCCGCTGTTACCGAGCGCGTCGCGTTCAGAGAGTTCCCACACCGCCTGCCACGAACCGACGTCTGACCAACCGTAGGAAACCGGCATCACGGCCGCCCGCTCCGTCCGCTCCATCACCGCATAGTCGATCGATTTGGCGTTGGCGCGCACGAATGACGACTGATCGAGGGTGATAAAGCCGAGATCGGAGCCGGCGCCTTGCACCGCGGAACTGACGGCGGCAAAGCTGTCCGGCTCGAACTTCTTATATTCGTCGAGCAGCAAGCCGGCGCGGAACATGAAGTTGCCTGAATTCCACAAATAGCCTTCCTTGACGTAGCGCTCGGCCGTCTTGGCGTCGGGCTTTTCGACGAATTTATCGACAGCGAAGATGTCAGGAGCAATCGCGGCGCCGGTGTGAATATAACCGTATTCGGTAGCCGGCCGCGTCGGTCTCACACCGAAGGTCACGATGCGGTCGCCGGCGGCCGCTGCCGCCGCGAGCCCGCAGACCCTCGCGAAGGCCGCCGGATCGGTGACGACGTGATCGGCGGCCAAAGCCACGATTACGGGATCGCCGCCGCGGTTCATGGCGAAAATCGCGCCTGCTGCGATCGCCGGCGCGGAATCGCGGCGAGCCGGCTCGAGAATGACATCGGCCTCGGCACCGATCTCAACAAGCTGCTCGGCGACGAGAAACCGATATTGCGCATTGGTGACCACGATCGGACGGCCGAACAGCGCCGGATCCGACACCCGACGGAGCGTGTCCTGAAACGTCGAGTGCGGACCGAACAACGGCAAGAACTGCTTGGGCCGACCTTCGCGCGAAGCCGGCCACAACCGCGTGCCGGCGCCGCCGCACATGATCAGAGGAATGATCGGTTGAGCCAAATCGCACCCCACGCAATGTGTCTGAAACGGTTTTCCCAGTCGGCACCAGTGTGCCGCATCCCAGTTAAGAACCCTTAAGCGATCTTTGCACCCCTCGTCGGGAGAAATGCCGCGCCCGATTACCGCTTCCGGAGCACGCGGCCAGCAACAGCGTCAAGCTTCTTGAGGAGCTTCGGATCGCGCGCCTTTGGCGCGGTGATCAGCGCGTTGTCGAGGGCGCGGTCGGAGCCGATTGGGCATGGCTCGTGCTGGCGGGGAAAATCCCGGGCGAGCCGCGCCACGAGCCGCGCAGCCTTCTCGGCGTTCGCCCTCAGCACCTTGATGATATCCTGGACCGTGACGGCGTCGTGGTCGGGATGCCAGCAATCGAAATCGGTCACCATGGCGACGGTGGCGTAGCAAATCTCTGCTTCGCGCGCGAGCTTGGCTTCCGGCATGTTGGTCATGCCGATGACCGAATAGCCGAGGTTCTTGTAGGTGAGGCTTTCCGCCAGTGTCGAGAATTGCGGACCCTCCATGCAGACATAGGTGCCATCGCGTACGACAGCGATGTCCTCCGCCATGGCGGCCTCGGCGAGGTGGATACGCAATCGCGGCGACACCGGATGTGCCATCGACACGTGTGCCACGCAGCCCTTGCCGAAGAACGAACTCTCGCGCTTGTGCGTGCGGTCGACGAACTGATCGATCAGAACGAAGGTGCCGGGAGGTAAATTTTCCTTGAACGAGCCGCAGGCCGACAGCGAGACCAGGTCGGTGACGCCGGCGCGCTTGAGGACGTCGATATTGGCTCGATAATTGATATCGGACGGCGAAAGGCAGTGGCCCGGACTGTGCCGGGACAGGAAAACAACCGGAAGGCCGGCTATCTCGCCGATGCGCAGCGGCCCCGATGGTGCCCCCCACGGACTCTTGATGGCTTTCGACCGCACCTTTTCCAAGCTAGGAAGATCATAAACGCCGGAGCCGCCAATGATGCCCAGGACCGCGTTAGCCATGAAGGATAATCTCCTTGAATGCAAAGCGTGGATCGCGCCCGCTAGTTTGTCGGGACGAGACAAAAAATCAATGCTGCACGAGCACCATCGAGATTGCCGGAATATAGGTAATGATCAGAAGCGCGATGAAATTAAGCAACAGAAACGGCAGCACGCCGAGATAAATACGGCTGAGCGGCGCATTAAAGATCGCTTGCGACGAAAACAGGTTCAACCCGAACGGCGGCGTATACATGCCGAGGCTTAGATTTACCGCGACGATAATGCCGAAGTGAATCGGATTGACCCCCACGGCGCGCACTATCGGCAACAACAGCGGCGTGAGGATGAGAATGGCCGCCGGCGGTTCGAGAAAGCTGCCGGCGATCAGCAAACCGATATTGAGCATAAGCAGCAGCTCCCATTTCGACATGTGCAGCGCATCGATCGAGGCCACGATCTGCTGCGGTATGCCACTCGTAGTCAGCAGCCAGGAATAAATCCCCGCCGAGGTCACGATCAACAGGATCTGGGAAATGAGAAATGAGGCACTCAACAGGATCTGCCAGCAGCGGCGCAGGTCGACCTCCCGGTGGATCACCATGGTGATGAAAAGCGAATAGACCACGGCGACGCCGGCAGCCTCGGTCGGCGTGAACACGCCACCGTAGATGCCGCCGAAGATGACCACCAGCGAGCCGATGGACCAGCTCGCTTCCTTCGTCGTCTTCCAGGCCGTCTGCCATTTCGCCTTATCGCCGAGCGGCACCCCTTTAAACCGCGCATAAATCATGACGAAACCGGCATCGATGACGCCGATCAGAATGCTCGGCAGAATACCGGCAGTGAAAAGCTGGACGGCCGACTGCTCCGCAGACACGGCGTAAAGGATCATGGCGATCGACGGCGGAATGACAACGGCAATAGCGCCCGACGAGGCAATCAGCCCGACGGCAAAGCGATCATTGTAGCCGGCGTCTTTGAGCGACGGATAAATCATCCGGCCCATGGCAACGACGGTGCCGACCGCGGTATGCGACATCGCGCCGAACAGTTCGGAGGCCGCCACGGTCGTGACCGCAAGCGAACCGCGTATGCCGCCGACGATCGCCATGACCATGGCGATGATGCGCCGCGCGATGCCGCCTTGCGCCATGATTTCGCCGGCCAGCACGAAAAACGGTACGGCGAGCAGCGGGAAATTGTCGAGGCTGCCGAACATGTAGGTTTGAATGGCGTCGGTCGGTATATCACTCGATACCGTCAGCACCGCGACGATCGAGGTGACCAGCAGGATGAGAAAGATCGGCAATCCCAGGATGAGACCGACAACCGGCAGGCCGAAAAAGACAAGATAGCCCATCGCCGCCGCCTCTCAATGCGAAGTGTCGGCGCCGTCAGTGCCGGCGTCACCGGAGGCCCGCCGCCAGCGCACGACAAGCCGCACTGCGACCAGCAGCGCCATCAGCGTGTAGCCGATCGGGATCATCGACTGAGGAATGACGAGCGGGAAATTCGCCGCCTGGCTGCGCTCGTCGAACGCCGCTAGGTCTTTGATGACGGGCCAAGCGAAGACGGTCACCGCGATGGCCGCGCCGATCATCACCAGCTCGGACAACAGATCGGCGAGTTCACGCAGCTTCGGCGGCAAACTGCGGACGACGACGTCCATGCGGATTTGCCGACCTTCCCAGGCAACGGCGCAGCAGCCGGTAAAAACGCAACCGACCATAAGGAACAGCATGATCTCCTCGGCCCATGGGATCGAGACGCTGAAAAAGTAGCGGCCGATGATATTTGCGAAGTTGATCGCCACACTCGAGATCAGCAAAATTGCCGAAGCCGCTCGGGTAAATGCAAGTAGCCAACCAACGCCTTTGACCACGCCGTTGATCACGCCGGAACCTCTCGTTCATCTCGTAAACGACTCAGGCCGGGCCTTCGAAAATAGCTTCGCTGCAACCCCACCTCCCGATCACTGGCTGGGCGACAGCTGCATGCGTTTCGCCACAGCGGCTACTATTTCGCAGGCCGGTTTCGATTTCGAAACGTCGTCTAGTTGGCTCGTTGGGTAGACCCTGCTTTTGATGCATCCGCCGGCACGCCGTTCGACCGCGGCGGCGAAGTTCTTCGCCAAAAGGCGCGAACCATTAAAGCGCATTTCACCCTCCCCTATGGGCCCGCTTCTGCATGGAGGCACAGAGGCCCGGCATAATCCGACATGACAATTTTTATTGCTTGACGATTGCTGCGGCGTATGACCGCAGCCAGCGCGACTGCCTGCAAGCGACGTTAGATGACGGTCGAACGCTCGACAACATAATTTCATCCGGTGAATGTACACACCAGTGCTATTCGATAGGCAGTATTGAGCGCCGGATCGGATTTCGACGTGCAACCAGGCGCTGTCCATCGGCCAACGATCTGAGGAGATGGGAGCCGCCAGCACCCTGGGCCGCTCATCAATGCCCCCCAGAAATTCCGACGGAACGATCAGACATTGAATTCGGTAACTGCACGCCCTTGGCGCTGCATCGATCCCAATGGCTCGCGGAATAAAACTCGCCTTTGGTTCGGCCGTCGGAATCCTTTCGACGGCCGCCGCATGGTCCTTGGCGACTCGTGCAACGGATCGTTCACGGTCGCGAGCGATATCTTCATCACGTAGGGCCTAGCCTCCGCCGCCGGCGCCGCGGGCTCGCTGCAAGCGACGGTAGAAACGCGGCAGCGGAAGCACAGCCCACGAGATCACGTTGCGCTATCGTCGTACCTGCCTTCTTCGCCTTCGCGGATATGACGGAAGCCGCGCGGGCGTGCGGGTTTCCGGTTACTGGTTCAATATCTGCTCCGCCCGCGCGGCGGCATTGGTCACGATCTTATAGGCGGCGGCGAGTTGCGGATCGGATTTCGACACATCTGCCCCGACGCTGGAAAGCGTTTTCATCATCGCGGCCTGCTCATCCGGAGGAAGCTTGATCTGTTCGCCACCCGCGGCAAGCCAAGCAGCTTCCGATTTCTTGTGCAGATCGGTGGCGACCGACCGAATGGCGATGGACTGTTCGGCAGCGTCCTTGTCGATGATCTTCTGCAAGTCGGGCGGTAATGAATTCGTACCACTTCTTGTTGACTTCGGCGATGAGGAAGATCGCCGGCTGACCGATCGTGGTTATGTATTTGGACACATCAATGAAGTGCAAATGGACGAAAGGTCCCATGCCGGCGACAGCGCCATCGATCGTCCCTTGCTGAAATGCCGGCAAGACGTCGCCGAGCGTCATGGCGATCGGTGCCACGCCGAGGCGAGTCCACGCCTCGCTTTGGAACTTGGATGCAAAAGTTCGAAGCTTCTTGCCCTTGAAATCGGCAAGACTGCGAATGGGCGTTTTTGAGATCACGTCGGACGGTTCGGCCATCATTAATGCAACGCCATGGAGCCCCTTGTCGGCGCCAAGCGACAGCATAAACTTGATCACGGCAGGGTCGGCCGCGACCTTCTGGGCATGCGCCATCGAATCAACCAGCCCCGGAGCGGCCAAAACCTCGAAGCGCTCGTCCACTCCGACAAAGAATTCAGGCGGGATGACCGAACATTGGATGGAGCCGAATTGTGTGCCTTCGATCTGCCGCGGAATGGAACCGAGTTGGCTGGCGGGATAGACCTCGGCCTTGATACGTCCACCGGAGTCCTTTTCAACTGCCGCGCCGAACATCCGGCCGAAGGTATCGGGCACATCGTGAATCGTCGGGGCCGAAATCTTCATGATGTAAGTCTTGTCTTGTGCCCTGACCGAACCAAACGACAGCGACCACGCCAGCGCACACAGGCCCGTGACCCAAATCGACGACGCAATACGACTGCGATTTCTGCTGTTCATTTCATCCTCCCTGGCGGTAACGCTCGGCTGGCCGCGTCGAGGCGGCGCCGAGCTCCCCATGCCGATCGGGCTCAGGATAGCCAATTTTCGGAGCCACGGCACGCGGAATGCGGGTCTGTGACGGACTGCCACGCCCTGGACGCCGCGCTACCGCGAAGCCGCCTATTGACGACCGTGAACAGGGACCGATGGTTCGTTGAATTCTTTGGTGGAGACCGACGCCGAGCCTCCAAGTAAGTCTCCCACCAAATCTCCGCAAAAATTCGGCACCGCCTCGCGCAGGACGCCATAGATCGCGGTCCGTTCGCCGGTTTTAAGGTCGCGCTGCAACCTCGTGATCCAGCCTGCACTACAGCAATCGAGGGGCAAACCGGCTTGGCAGCGACGACGCCCTCGATGCCGATCTCGGAGCTGCCCTCTTCACGAGCGAACAGAATCTCGTTGAGCCGTTCACCCGGGCGAATGCCCGTGAAGACGACATCGACGTCGAGTTTCGGTTCGAGCCCGCTGAGCCTTATCATCCGCTCAGCCAAGATCGACGATCTTGATAGGCTGGCCCATGTTTAAGACATAAATCGCCGTGTCCGAACGCGCCGGACCGAGCGCATGGCTCGCTGCAGTGATCACAAGGTCGCACGCTTCGCGAATGGTCATGAAATAACGAACCATGTCGGGATGGGTCACGGTCACCGGGCCGCCCGCCTCGATCTGCGCTTTGAATTTAGGCACCACCGACCCGTTGGAAGCGAGCACATTGCCGAAGCGCACCGAAATCATGCGGATTGGCGGCTTCCCGCCGTTGGCGGGGCCGGCATTATGACCGGCGTCCAGCGCCTGGCAGTAGATTTCGGCGAGTCGCTTGGTCGCGCCGAGCACCGATACCGGATCGATCGCCTTGTCGGTCGAAATCATCACCATGCCGTCGGCCCCGGCATTAACCGCGGCATCGGCGACGTTGACCGATCCGAATACGTTGGTCTTGATGCCTTCTTCCCAATCGCGCTCCAAAAGCGGCACATGCTTGAGCGCCGCGGCGTGGAACACCAGATTCGGCCGGGCTTCGGCGAGCAGCCGAAAAGTGCGCTCGCGGTCGCGAACATCGGCGAGGCGCCCTTCAACCTTTGTCTGACTTGAGTTGCCGGCCAGTCGTTCGAGTACGGCGTGCAGGGCCGGTTCCGAGTTTTCAATCACCAACAGCCGTCCGGCATGAAAATTGGCGACGCGTTCGCAGATCTCGGCGCCGATCGATCCACCGCCTCCGGTGACCACCACCGTCTTGCCTTTGATAAAGTGTTCCAGCCGTCCATAATCGATCTTGACGCTGGGCCGCAGCAGCAAGTCCTCGACATTGACCGGCGCCAAACGCAGCGCTTCCTCGCCAAGCTCGAGCGAAGGCATCCGGCTGGTGGCAAGACCGAGCCGGCGCGCCTGCATCAGCATCGTCTCCGGGTGCAGGTCGGGCGCCAGCACGCTTGGCGCCAATACCAGTCGGCCGACGCGGATATCCTGCGCTGCCAGCGCGGCGACGATCCTTTCCAAATCCTCGGGACGGCCGCGCACCGGCACGCGGCGAACTGCGGCGCCCTGATCGGCCGATGACGGCGACAGAATGCCCTCCGGGCGCACATTCTTGACGGCGCCGCTTTCAACGGCCCGCAACAGGACGTCTGTCTCGGCCGCAGATCCGATCAGGAGAGTAGGCACGGCATTGGAATGGCGGACCTTCTGCTGGGCCCGGGAATGCCGGAACATGCGGTAGGCCACTCGAGGACCGCCCAGGAAAAACAATTGCAGCAGCCAGTAGAGGGCGATCGTTACCTTTCCGAAGAAATAGGTTCCGAACAATGCCGGGTAGAGAAGAACGTAGTCGAGCACGAGCAGCGTGACAGCAAGCACGGTCACGGCGCGCAGGATATTCGACAAGTCCTGCAACGAGGCGAAGCGCCACTTGCCGATATAAAGGTTGAAATACCAATAGACGATTCCGGCATAGACGACGAAGCAGGGCAGGATGATCGACAAGCCAGGAATAGCGGGGATCGAGCCCGCCATTTTGGCCGTCGGCAAAGCGAATATAGAGCGTCACCAGCATCGCCAGCGCCGTGACGACGAGGTCGTGGACGACGATCAGAACGCGGCGAGGATTGCCCAAAAAACTCATCATATCGTATTATAGTCCAATCAACCGCCAAGACGAATGTCCTGTCTGGGCGTCCCCGTGGCGCTCACAGCCGGTGATAATCGCGATACCAAGCGATAAAGTTACGCACCCCTTGTTCGACCGGCGTCGAGGGACGAAAGCCGACCTCGCGCATGAGATCGTCGACGTCGGCGCAAGTCTCAGGGACGTCACCGGGTTGCATCGGCAACAGCTCGATCGTGGCCTTGCGGCCGAACTCCTCCTCCAACAGCTCGACGACGTGGGACACCTCCACGGTACGATTGTTGCCGATATTGTAGATTCGCCACGGCGCCGTGCTGGTGGCCGGATCGAGTTCGTTCCCGGCGCAGGCGATCCGATTTCGCAGGCACGCGAGCAATGACGCGCTCGACCGCCTCGGTGACGTCGTCCACGTAGGTGAAATCGCGGCGCATACGCCCGTAATTGAACAATTTGATCGGCTGGCCTTGGGCGATCGCCTTGGCGAAGATGAACATGGCCATGTCGGGGCGGCCCCAGGGCCCGTAAACCGTGAAGAAGCGCAAGCCCGTGGTGGGAAGACCGAAGAGATGACTGTAGGCGTGAGCCATCAGCTCGTTGGCCTTCTTGGTCGCGGCATAGAGGCTGATCGGGTGATCGACATTGTCATGAACCGAATACGGCATGCGCGTATTGGCGCCGTAGACCGAGCTCGACGAGGCGAAGACGAGATGCTCGGTGCGCCGATGCCGGCAGCCTTCAAGCACATTGAGAAAGCCCGCCAGATTGGCGTCGAGATAGGCATGGGGATTTTGCAGCGAGTAGCGCACTCCCGCCTGAGCGGCGAGATGCACGACCGGACCAAAATCGCCGTCGCGGAATATCGCCTCCGTGCGTCTTGCGGTCGGCAAGATCGAGCTTATGAAAGACGAAATTGTCGAATTGCCGCAAAACCGCGAGCCGAGCCTCTTTTAGAGCCGGGTCGTAATAGTCGTTGATATTGTCGATGCCAACGACGGCGCGGCCGCCTTCCAACAGCCGGCGTGCCAGCGAAAATCCGATGAAACCCGCGGCACCGGTGACCAGAACTGGCTGCTTCGAGACCGTTGCGTCTGTCATGACAGCGTGCCGCGCTTCAGCATGAAATCTATGACGCGTTCGGCAAGATCGTCGGGAGGCTCGTTGAGCGCGTCGAGCACCAATTCCGCATTTTCCGGCGGTTCATAAGGCGAATCGAGGCCGGTAAAGTTTTGCAACTCGCCGCGCCGCGCTTTCTTGTACAATCCTTTTGGGTCACGCCGCTCGCAGGCGTCGAGCGGCGTATTGACGAATATTTCGACGAATTCTCCCGGCGCCACGAGCGAACGCGCCATCTCGCGCTCGGCGCGGAACGGCGAGATGAAAGACACCAGCGTGATCAGCCCGGCATCAACAAATAGTTTGGCAACTTCAGCGACCCGGCGGATATTCTCGACGCGGTCTGCTTCGGTGAAGCCAAGATCGCGATTGAGACCGTGGCGGACATTATCGCCGTCGAGCACGTAGGTGCGTTTGCCGAGTGCGTGCAGCCTCCTTTCCAGATGATCGGCGATAGTGGACTTTCCGGCGCCCGATAGCCCGGTAAACCACAACAGGGCCGGTTTCTGGGCATTAAGCTGCGCCCGCGCCGCTTTCGTCACGTCGAAGGATTGATAGAAAGTGTTGGCGGCCCGCCGCAAGCCGAAGCGGATCAACCCGGCTGCCACCGTCGCGCTGCTGTGCCGGTCGATCAGGATGAAGCCGCCGGTCTCGCGATTTTCGTCATAGGGATCGAAACTGACCGGCTCGACGGTCGCGAGATTTGCAAAAGCGATTTCGTTGAGCCGCAGTTCCTTGGCGGCGAGATGATCGAAATTGTCGATATCGACGCGATATTTGAGTTCCGTCACCATAGCGCCAACGGTCTGCGCGCCGGCTTTGAGCAAATAACTGCGGCCGGGGAGAAGCGGCGCTTCCGACCGCCAAACGATATGCGCGGCAAAGGCGTCGGCGCGCTGGCGCGGCCGTTTTGACGAAGTCGAGGCAACAATCTCAGCCGACGTCGCAGTAACAGCTTCGGACGCAGAAGAACCGTCGTTATCGTCTTTTTTTCTCTTTGCCCCGGAGACGGAAAAGGGAAAATCCGCCGTGACTTGACCGAACACTTGGATTGCTTCCGCCTCCAAGCGGCGCAGATCGATCGGTAACGTTGTCCTTGTCACAGCATCGTCTCTTCGTCGTTGCGCGGCTTGCGGCATCGTCGTTCACTCGACTATGCCCTGAAACGGTATTGGCGGTATCATACACTCGTGTCGGAGAATAAGGCGCGACCATCGCTTCGAGGGAAGATGAGCCAAGTCTTGGTTACCGGGGCTTCCGGATTTATCGGCCGTGCCGTCGTGACGGCATTTGCCAAAGATGGAAACATCGTCCGGGCGGCGGTCCGGGCAATGCCCGAGCCTCCATTTGCCGATGGTGTCGCGCCGATAATCCACCGGGATCTCACCGATCCGATCGATTGGCAACCGCTGATCGCTGGCATCGATATTGTCATCCACCTAGCCGGGATCGCCCATATCGGCAGCGGCGTTGGTCCCTCAAGTCTACGACCGCGTGAATCGGCTTGCGACGGAGCAGCTTGCACGAGCGGCCACAACGGCCGCAGTGCGCCGTTTTGTGTTTGTTTCGTCGATTCGCGCTCAATCCGGACCGAGTGCCGGACACG
This sequence comes from uncultured Alphaproteobacteria bacterium, assembly GCA_963790495.1. Lineage (GTDB taxonomy): Bacteria > Pseudomonadota > Alphaproteobacteria > Rhizobiales > Xanthobacteraceae > BOG-931. Next base: position 137,638 of record CAWBOW010000007.1, read on the forward strand.
TTCTAACCGAGCGCGATCCCGAACGTCCGAGCGATCCCTACGGCCGTTCAAAGCTCGCCGCCGAACAGGCCGTGCGCGCGTCAGGCGTGCCGTTCACGATCCTGCGGCCGGTTCTGCTCTATGGAGCGGGCGTGAAGGGAAATTTTGCTACGCTTCTGCGCATTGCGCAGTCGCATCTTGCCGCTGCCGCTTGCAATCCTTTGGCAACCGTCGCTCCCTCTTGGGGATCGAAAATTTTATTTCCGCGCTAACCTTCGCACTTGAAGCGCCCAATACGCTGGGAGAAACCTATATTGTCGCAGACCCCGGAATGGCTCCCTCGCTCGCGGAAATGATGGTGACGCTGCGCAAAGCGCAGGGCCGCACTGCGCGGCTGATTCCGATACCGACGGCCGCTCTCTCCATTCCGTTGCGCCTTTTGGGCCGCGGCGATCTGTGGCAGCGAATTGGCGGAGATTTGCAGGCCAATCCGGGCAAGTTGATCGCCGCCGGCTGGCGGCCAAAACACAGCACAACAGACGGCCTTACGGCTCTGGCGTCGCGCATTACCTCTTAGCACGCTACTCCAAAATCTGGCCGAGCCGGCGCCCCCTCGCCTCCCGTCGGATAAGCTGTACAGGAGGCCGCCACACCGATAGTAAGGCGGCGCGTAACGCCCTGGAGAATAAGGCAATGAGCCACGCGGCTACATTCCTCGACGAGGTCGTCGAAACAGTACGCCAGATCGAGCCGCAGGCGATCGAGGCCTTGTGCAACGAGCTTGTGAATCTGCGCGACCGCGACGGCCGTCTCTTTATCCTTGGTGTCGGCGGCAGCGCCGGCAATGCCGGCCATGCAGTGAACGACTTTCGCAAACTATGCGGTATCGAAGCCTACGCGCCTACCGATAATGTCTCCGAGCTCACCGCGCGCACCAACGACGAGGGCTGGCCCACCGTTTTTTCCGAATGGCTCAAGGTCAGCCGGGCCAATGCGAAGGACGCAATACTGGTGTTCTCGGTGGGCGGCGGTAATCTGGAAAAGAACGTCAGCCCGAACATCGTCTCAGCCATCGAAGAGGCGAAAGCGCGAGGCTTGCGAATTCTCGGCGTGGTCGGCCGCGACGGCGGCTATACCAAGAAAGCGGGCGATTGCGTCGTGGTCATCCCGACCGTGGAAGAAAGCCGCGTCACTCCGCATGCGGAAGCCTTCCAGGCCGTGGTCTGGCATTGCCTCGTGTCACACCCAAAGCTGCAGAGCAAGGCCACCAAATGGTGAAGGCGGTCTTCCTCGATCGCGACGGCGTGATCAATGCCAATCTTGAACGCGACGGCAAGCCGGTAGCGCCGACGACAAGTGGCGGAATTTCGCATCCTGCCCGGCGTCGTCGAGGCGGCGCAGCGGCTCAAGGAGGCAGGATTTCTTCTGTGATCGTAGTCACCAATCAGCCGGACGTACGGAACGGCATCACACCGAAAGCGACCATGGAAGCGATGCATGCGGAAATTTGCAAGCTGATGCCGAGTCGACGACATCATGGTCTGCCTGCACAACGACGCCGACAATTGCGGCTGCCGCAAGCCGAAGCCGGGCCTGCTCTTGGAAGCCGCCGTCGAGGCACGGCATCGATCTCAAATCGAGCACTTGGTCGGCGACCGCTGGAGGGACGTGCGCGCCGGCCAAGCTGCCGGCTGCGGCAAGACAGTCCGCATCGATTGCGGCCTTGCAGAGGACCGCCTCTCGACACCGGACCGGACCGTGAAATCCCTGGCTGAGGCGGCGGATTATATTCTAGAGTTATAGAGTGCTTTGCCGCGGTGCGCTTCCGCGCCGTCTTCACAACAACGGATGTCAAACGTCGTTCGTCAACCACTCTTGATTAGATAGTGCCGTTTGCCATTACGAGGACGCATGAGCACCCACGTAGAGCGTTCCGGACGGCTAATATCGCCGATCAAAGACCAAGTGCTTTCGCATGCGCTATTGCGGGCAGGGCTCGTCGTTGCGTGGCTGGCGACCACCACCGCCGCCTTCTACATCAAAAGCACGCAACTGCTCATCGGGCTTGACGGCGGCTACATGCTCAACTTGGCCGAGCGCCAGTTTCGTTGGCATGTTCCGTTGTTTCATTCGAGCATCGATTTTTTTCAGGGGCTGGGCGACATTTTTTTTGCAGTCAACTTCAGGCTTTTACCCGCGTTCATCGCGGGGTCATACTTTCAAAACCTGACGGCAGCGAAGGTCGCCATTTATGAAGTCGTCCTCTGCGAACTGACTGTGGCAATTATCCTGTTTGGAATTTCTTTGGGTGCCTCGCTTCGGATCAGCGTTGCCGCGGCATTGGTGATCTGTCTCACCTTCATGCCGTTAGCGCATCCCACGCTGATCTATGGAATTTTGCCGCTCATCCCCCACATGGGCTCGCTGATTGCAAGTGCACTCATCGTCGGAGCCGCCTTCCTCCAATACGGACGCCGCGGTTGGCTGACAGACCTTCCGTTCGCCTGCGTCGTCATGGCACTGCTGCTGTGGTCCGTATTGGTCAGCATCACGATCGTACTTCTTGCTGCCCCGTTTCTCCTGCTCTGCGCAGTCTCCGGAACGCTGGCAGCCCAGACCAAAAGGGAACGCGCGTGCAAAATCGGCCTGCTTGCGGCGGCTACCCTCTTAATGCTGGCCGGGCCGGCGATTTATTTCGTTAGCACGATATTCGAGACTGCGGCCGTTACTTTTCCCAGCGAACTTGCAAATGACCGCGCCACGTTCTTCTTCGCGTCGATCCTGTTCCATTGGAAAACTGTAGGCCCGGCCGGACCGCTTCTCATGCTGTCCGCTATTGCCGGAGCCGCGATCAGCGCGTTCGATAAGACTAACCGCACTTTGAGAATATTTGCGATCACCCTTCTGACTTACCTGACGACGCGGCTGACCTTTGCAGTCCTGATCATCGTGTTCGACTTTTGGCGGGGCCCGGCGGCGCTGTACTTCGAATTTTTCGTAATTCCGCTCTATGCGATCTTCGCCGTTCTCTTCTGGGCGCGCATTCTCGAACGTTTCTGGCGTCTTCGTAAGTGGATGGTACCGAGCGACATCGGAATTGACATGCGGATGCTCGGGACCTTTGCCGCGCTGTGCTTCGCGCTTATCGCGGTGACCAAGCGAACCGACTGGGGCTTTCCTTATCCACCCAAGGCAAATGCCATCACTCAGATACTATCGCGGGACAGCAGTCTACACATCGGCAGCCCGTTTCGGGGCCGCACCGCGGATATGATCGGGCGATCGCTCGGCGGCAACGTCGACTGGCTCAAGCTCCATGGCATAGACGGAGCGCTGGCCAGCCAGGCGGGGAACGACTTTCGGATCCTCGGAATGCACTATTTCGGCATTCCAACCTACTTCGAATACACTCCGACGATCAGTCCGTATTTCTATGCTGTGACGACCCGGCTGCTCGCCTTGCCAACCGACATGCAGATGCGGAATGTGATCGTATTTCGCAACGTCACCCCCCGCATCCTGACCATGTTGGGGGTACGCTTCGTCATTACCGACAGCAGCTACGCCGGACCGGCCCAACTCCGCAGCACTTTGCCGATATCCGACAGAACCCTATTTCTCTACGAACTCACCGAACCCAATCTTGGCAATTATTCGCCCACGGCGGTCACCCGGATGACCGACGCCACCGGCATCATCGCGCGATTGAGCAGCGCCGATTTCGATCCAAAAAGCGAAGTTATCGGCAATGTTTCGGGCGACACCACGAATATCGGTCTCCGCCCGCAACGCGCGGCTTACATTTCTTGGCGCGTCCTTGCGCGTGGAGGCGGATAGCGACGGACGGTCGATACTGCTGCTACCGTTGGAGTTCAGCGACTGCCTGCAGGCGAAGTCGAGCACCGCTGACGAACCCAAATTGTTTCGCGCAAACCTGGCGGAAACTGGCATCCTGTTCACGGGGCACCTTGACTCCGCGCTGAGCCTAAGGACCGGCCCCTTCCTTAATCCAGCCTGCCGGCTTCGCGATTTTTTCGACGCACGCGCATTGCAAGTCGAACACTTGCCAACGACGGCCGATTCCGACAAGAAGAGCGAACAAACAAACTAGAGTAGCGCAACTCCCCCGATAGGGTAGGATGCAGCCATAGGATCCGCGCGAAATTCTGGACTGGATCAGGGTCGGGTACAATTGGCGAGCGGACGTCACGAACGGGGCCGGAATGAGACTTATCGTAACGGGCGGCGCCGGCTTTATTGGAGCGGCTACAGTATGTCGCGCAATACAAGACGGTCACACCGTTTTGACCGTGGACAAGCTCACCTACGCCGCCAACCTACATGCTTTGGCCGACGTCCGCAGTTCGGATCGACACAGATTCCTCAAGGCCGACGTCGCCGACCGGGCGGCCATGGAATCGGCTTTCGGCGAGTTCGACCCGGACGCGGTCTTGCACCTCGCCGCCGAAAGCCACGTCGATCGATCGATCGACGAGCCGGATTCCTCGATCAACACGAACGTGCAAGGGACATTTGTTTTGTTGGAAGCATCGCTGCACCATTGGCAGCGCAAAAAGGCCGGCAAGGATGCTTTCCGCTTCATTCACATTTCGACCGACGAGGTGTTCGGAACGCTGGCCGAGGACGGCAGCTTCGATCGGACGAGCCGTTACGAGCCAAATTCACCATACGCCCCAGCAAAGCCGCCGCCGACCATTTGGTTCGCGCCTGGCACAGGACCTATGGCTTGCCGACAATCGTGAGCAATTGCTCGAATAATTACGGCCCGCGGCAGCATTCGGAGAAGCTCATCCCGACGGTGATAAGAAACGCTCTAGGCAGCGAAGCCATTCCGATTTACGGCAGTGGCGTGAATGTGCGCGACTGGCTCTACGTCGACGATCACGTGGCGGGATTGATGTCGGTCCTGAAAAGCGGGCAGCCCGGCGATACCTTTCTATTGGGCGGCCGCTGCAGCGTGCGAAATATCGACCTCGCCCGGATGATTTGCCATATCCTCGACACCCGCGCACCGCGGGAAGACGGCAAGAGCTATTCACAAAAATCGAGTTTGTTGCCGACCGGCCTGGTCACGATTTTCGTTATGCGGTGGACCCCTCCTACGCCGAGCGAACGCTGAGGTGGGGTGCGAAAGAACAGATTGAAAGCGGGCTCGCCAAAACCATCGACTGGTATCTGGCAAATCGGGAGTGGCTCCTGTCAGGCAAGGTCCTGGGGCGCCTGGGCAGCCGTCGCGCCGGAATTTGTCGGAGCCGGACCATGAAGACCTGGAAAGGCGTCATTCTCGCCGGCGGTACCGGCAGCCGCCTGGCTCCGCTCACGCGCGCAGTCAACAAGCACCTGCTTCCTGTCTTCGACAAGCCGATGATCTATTATCCGCTGACGACCTTGATGCTTGCGGGAGTGCAGGATATCATCATCGTCACGACGTCGGAGGCAGTTGACCAGTTCCTGGCATTGCTGGGAGACGGCAGCCAGTGGGGACTTAGACTGCGTTATCGCGTTCAGGATCGACCCGCGGGAATCGCCGACGGCCTGCTCGTCGCCGCGGCCGACCTGAAAAATCACGATGTCGTTCTTATCCTCGGCGACAACATATTCTTCGGCGCCGGGCTCGCCGGGATTCTCAAGGTTTATTGGACGGCAATCAAGGCGCCACCGTTTTCGCCGATCAAGTCGCCAATCCCAGCGACTTCGGCGTGGTGACACTCGACGACCAGGGCAGGCCGATCGCGCTTGAAGAAAAACCCCAGCATCCCAAATCGCGGCTCGCAGTGACCGGGCTCTACATCTATTCCAGCGACGTCGTCGACATCACGATGCAAGTCCGTCCCTCGTCGCGTAATGAACTAGAAATAACCGACGTCAACCGGATCTATCTGCAGCAGGCGCGCCTTCGCGTGCGCAATCTCGGTCGCGGCGTGGCCTGGCTGGACGGCGGCAAGCCCGGCGATCTTTATGAGGCGGGGCAATTTGTCAAGGTCATTCAAGACCGCACGGGCCTGCGCATTGCCTGTCCGGAGGAACTGGCCTATCGGCTGGGCTTTATTAACCGAGCGGAATTCGAGCGACTGGTCGCGCAGCTCCCATCGTCCGATTATGGCTCGTACCTGCAGCGCATCATGGAAGAAACTTAACGTCGGCCGCCCCGTTTCGACTCAATCGACGCGGCTTCGCGCGCGGCACAAGTTCGTCTACGCCGAATTGCCTTTATCGCGCGGAGACAGTACTAAACCCTATGCAATCGTGGCTGCGGCTCTGAAAGCATACGCAAGACGGAGCGGTATTCGTGCTGACGAAGAACGCAGGGACCTATGATCCGGCATCCGATTTCCGGAGGCTCGGCGGGATACCCGAGATCGCCGTGATCGTGCCGGTCTACAATGGCCGCGCCATGCTTTCCGAACTGTGCCGTCGCCTGATGGAATTGCTCGCTTCGATCACCGACGACTTCGTCATTTTTCTTGTCGACGACGCCGCAACGGATAATCCCTGGCCGCTGATCCGCGAGCTTTCGGAAGCCGACAAGCGCATCAAGGGCATCCGGCTGAGCCGCAACTTCGGACAGCATTATGCGCTCACGGCCGGGATCGATGCGGCGCGCGCTCACTGGTATGTCATCATGGACTGCGACCTGCAGGACGCTCCCGAAGACATTCCACGGCTTTACGCCAAGGGCAAGCAAGGGCACGACCTGGTGATCGGCGTGCGGAAAAAGGAAGGCCATCGCCGCACCAAGCGGCAGCTTTCCAAACTCTTTTATGCGCTTTTCAGGCTTCTATCGGGCGTCAAATTGGATTGGTCGGTCGGGAATTTCAGGATTTTCTCTAATGCCGTTGCGGACGGCTTTCGCAATATGCGGGAGCAGTTGCGTTTTGTTCCGGCGTCGTTCGAATGGATGGGCTTCGAGGCGGCTCATATCGAGCTGCCGCATCATACGCGGTCGGAGGGTCATTCTTCCTATACGCTCGGCAAGCTTGTTAAGCTTGCCGGAAATACCATTCTCGCCCATTCGCAAATCCCGCTCCGTTTTGTGGCGGTTCTAGGATTGTGCATGTCCGTGGTGACGTTTTTGGTCGCGCTCATTTATTTCGGTCGGGCCATCTTTTACGGGACCACAGTGGCGGGATGGGCAAGCATCTTTGTCACCCTGTTGTTTCTGAGCAGTTTCCAAATCGCCTTGATGGGTCTTCTCGGCATTTATATCGGAAAGACGTTTGACGAGGCCAAACGTAGGCCGCTTTACATCATCAAGGAGACGACGAATCTCTGAGCGAACACGGCCGATCGGATCGAGACCCCCTCTCAGTTGCACTCGGAAATCATATAAATGGCCGAAGGCGAGAGCCTCCCCACCTTACTGGTCGCAGGACTCAAAGGCGCCTTGTTCACCGCGGGACTGCTGAACGCCGGCATTCGCCCGTCACGTATTTTCAGTTATCCGCAGCGGGGCGACCTGTCCCACTCATGCAACAAGATTAGAACGCTGGCCTGCGCTCACGACATCAAATTCGATGAAAGCCGTCATCCTGACATTTCCCAGGACTGCATCGTCCTTGTCGTCGGGTGGCAATATCTGCTGCCGCCGCCGCTGAGCAATTGCATCGTCTTTCACGATTCGCTCCTCCCCGGACTGCGGGGCTTTGCGCCAACGGTTACAGCACTGTTGCGCGGCGACAGTATTCTCGGGGTGACGGCGGCCCGCGCCGACATCGAGCCAGATACCGGGCCGATTTATGGCTCGCGTCGTTTTGCAATTGATCCGGACGCCGACATAGCGACGGCTTTTGAATTGGCGGCCGCGGCCATGGTCGAACTTGCGACCGGCATTCTGGCAAAACCGGCGGACGAGCCGCGCGCGTTGCAAGACCAAGACCATCAATCGGCCACACAGAGCCTCTGGCGGGACGAGTACGACTATTTCATCGATTGGAGAAAGCGCGCCGCCGAGGTTCTGCGTTGGGTGCGGGCCGTCGGCTTCCCTTATAATGGAGCCAGGGGCGTAATCGACGGCCGGGTGATAACGATCGCGAAGGCTTCCGCCGGCCCCGACATTGCCTTTGCCATCCGCGATCCAGGAAAGCTCTGGCGTATCGAAGATCGCCGCGCATTGGTCGTGTGCGGCACGGGCACAATCTGGGTGGAAGAGGCATGCGATGCGGCGGGGGTACCCTATCGCTTCACGCATTTGCGGAAGCGTTTCTTAACCGCCGACACGGCCTGGATCGCACCATATTTGCTTTGATGGGGTCATTACACGAAAAGCGACGAGCAGGAAGAATATAATGCGTTCGACAATTCTGCTGGGCAGCGTCCTGATATTGACGGTTTATGGCCAACTCATCATCAAGGCTCGTGCTATCGCGCACACTGCAAGCGCTACGGCCGTCCTCGACAAACTCGATTATATCAAGGGCATGTTATCGGATGTTGGGGTGTTGAGCGGATTGGCTGCCGCCGCTCTCGCGGCCGTGGCATGGATGCTGGCAATCCAACGATTGGAAGTCGGCTTTGCTTACCCTTTTATGGCGCTCACCTTTGTGCTTGTGCCGCTCGGTTCCAGGCTGATTTTCTCGGAACCGTTGCCGCCGCTTCAGATAGCCGGTATGGTCATTATCGTAATCGGCGTGACCATCAGCGCGCTTGCTCACTGAGACGGCGCCCTGAAACCTTCGGCTTCATTGCGTGCGATCCTGTCCTGATCCCGACCGGTCTTCAGGTGCGAGCCCGGTGAAGATCCCGGCTCAGCGCCTGTGCCCGCATTGCAGCGCGGGTGACCCTATCCCGGACAATGAGCGTGTTTGGCCGCCCGATTGGGAATGCCAAGCTTGTCTTTCATGCCGGAATTGCGCGACGGCATTCCGTCCTTTGCGCCGGCCTTGGCCGATACCGTCAGTGGCATGGATCCCGCCCTCTTCGAAAGTCTCGAGCGATGGGAAGAGGGAAGCTTTTGGTTTGTTCCCCGAAATCGTCTTATCACGCGATTGCTGGCCCGATATTTCCCGTCGGCAGAAGCCCTCATGGAGCTCGGATGCGGCAATGGCTTCGTCCTGTCGGCGATCGAGAAGCTCAAGCCCTGGCGCAGGCTGGTCGGCTCCGAGCTCCATCCCTCGGGCCTAGCCGTCGCAAGAAAGCGGCTCAAAGACGCCGCCGAATTCGTGCAATTGGACGCCCGCTCCATACCGGCTTCCGATGCGTTCGATGTGATTGGGGCGTTCGATGTTTTGGAGCATATCGACGAGGATACGGCGGTTCTGGCCGCAATGTACCGGGCCGTTCGATCGGGCGGCGGTTTGATTCTGACTGTACCGCAGCATCCTTGGCTATGGTCCGCCACCGACGCAGTGGCACATCACGTTCGAAGATATCGCAGAGGCGAACTGGAGGGTAAGATCGAGCGCGCCGGCTTTCAGGTCGTGTTCTCTGCGTCCTACACGGCGCTTTTACTGCCGGTCATGATTGCGAGCCGATGGCAGGCCAATACAAAGTGCGATGCATTACGGAGCGAGCTTGAGTTATCGCCGCTTGTGAACGGCATACTCAAGTCCATTGCTCAGTTCGAGGTGACGCTCACTCTCGCCGGGCTGCGTTTCCCCGCCGGCGGCTCGAGAGTCGTCGTCGCCAGGAAGATATGTCCCCCCTCGCAAAGCACAAAAATGTCGATCAGTACAAAAGCGCCCGAACCGCGTCGATGACGCGATCGATTTGGTCGGCCATACCGTTCCACAGCGGCAGCCGAATGAGCCGCTCACTGATCCGATCGGTCACTTCGAGGCCACCGCAGCTTCGCGCCAGACGGCGGCCGGCGTCGGTTGAATGGAGCGGTATATAGTGAAACGGAGCGACGATGCCGCGCTCCCGCAAAGAAGAGATCAGCTCGTCTCGCAGCCTATTGCTCGAAAGCAGGAGATAATAGAGATGGCCATTGTGACCGCAGTGCTCCGGAACCACCGGTCTTCGAATTCCGAAATCGCGGGCTTCCAGGTCCGCGAATGCCGCGTGATAACGATCCCATAGAAGCTGGCGCTCCGTGGTAATCCTATCTGCCGCATCGAGCTGGGCCCGCAAAAAAGCGGCGACGAGTTCGCTCGGAAGAAAAGACGACCCGATATCCGTCCAGGTATACTTGTCGATCAATCCATGGATGAATTTTGTCCGATTGGTTCCCTTCTCACGAAGAACCTCGGCGCGTTCGGCCAATCCTGCGTTATTCGTGACCAAGGCACCGCCCTCGCCGCTCACGACGTTCTTGGTGGCGTGAAAACTGAAGCAGGCAAGGTCGCCCAGGGTACCGGCCGGCCGGCCTCTATAGGTCGACAAAAGCGCCTGCGCTGCATCTTCCACAAGCAACAGCCGGTGCCGGTCTGCGATAGTCTGAAAGGCCTCCATTTCAGCGCAAACGCCGGCATAGTGCACGACAAATATCGCCTTGGTCCTGGGCGTTAGCGCCGCCTCGACCAGACTTTCGTCAAGGTTGAGCGTGTCGGAGCGAATGTCGACGAAGACGGGAATGGCGCCCCTGAGCGCGACGGCATTGGCCGTGGACACGAAGGTGAACGACGGCATGACGACCTCGTCGCCCGGCGCGAGCTCGGCGAGCATGGCGGCCATTTCCAGAGCGGCGGTACACGAATGCGTCAGCAGGCTCCGTTTGACCGGCAGACGCGCGCTCAGCCATGCTTCGCATTGCTTCGTGAAGTAACCGTCCCCGGCAAGCTCCCGGCGCCGAATGGCTTCTTCTAGGAAGCCAATTTCGTCGCCGGTGATTGGCGGCAGGCAGAAGGGAATTGTGGACCGGTTGATCTTGCATTCACTGCCGGATTGCAACCGGGCGACCGTCTGATCGTCGATCCGGTTTCCGGTCGATTTCCGGTCCATGTCGGTACCAGGCTATGCGTTACTCGGTATCCGCGATCTCGATCAGGCCGGACGGCGGCTCATCATGGCCGCCGAGCAGCGCGCCCTTCCAGTTCTTCAACCGCTCAATCCGGTTGTAATAGGTGAATTCCGGCGAGCGGCGGATCAGCAAGCCGTCACGGATTTCCTCTTGGTATTCGTACTGCGCCCAGCCGTTGCAATTTGCGCAAAACGGGACTTTGTCCCACTGTCCGGTCTCGTGATAGTAGCGGACCTTGGCGAATTCCTCGCCGTCCCACACCGCCTTCACGCCTTTGTCGAACACGCTCCCGACATTGGTACTCTTGAAGCCATCGAGACAGCAGATCGTTACTGTGCCGTCATTATGCACCGGTAGCGTCTTGTAGAGCGTCGGGCACGGCAGCCGCTTTTCCGGCGGCTTCATGTCGGGAAAAGTGCCGTTCTCGAACAGAAGATTGACGCGTACGCAGTCGACGAGGCCGCTCCAGCGTTCAACGAACGCCGCTTCTTCGTGGCGATTCTTGTCCTGCAACGTGAACGAGACGCTGATGCGCGGTAGATCCCGGTCGCCGCGCGCCGCCAGCATGCGGAACACCGCCGCCTCGATCTTCTCCAGCTTGTCGACGCCACGAATTTTTTCCAGCGTCTCGCGCGTCACCGAGTCGATGCTGAATGAGATCGAAGTCGAGCTCGATCTCGACCATGAAACGCGCGAGATCATCATCGAGCGTCAGGCCGTTGGTGTTGAAGGCGATAGCAATGCCGCGCGACTTCATTTCTTTCAGGCGCTCGCGCAAATGCGGCACCAACAGCGGCTCGCCGTACATGTTCGGCTGCACTAGCGGACGGGCCGGCGCGATGTCGTCGAGCAAGTGACGGCGAGTTCTCCGCGTCCATGATGCCCTTCGACCGAGTCGATGGCATCGTTATCCTCGGAGCCCCAGACAGGGCACATATGGCAGCGCAGATTGCATTTGGTCGCGTAATCGATCAGAACGCGCTCGGGCAATTCGGAAACCGGCAGCGGTTTCCAGTTCAGCGCCGGATCGACCCATGACGCTCGCGAATAATCAGTCATTGACCCCCGCCTATCCGTAGCCACACTCCATGCCGTCCATCGCCGCCTTTGGGAGCGCCAGATCCTACGCCCTGCCGTTTGCCCCGTCGCAGGCGCTGGGCAAGGCATATAACACCGTCTCGATGATGCCGCCATCGTGTTGTCGCAGATAGAGCCGATAATTTGGGTCGATCTCCAGTATCAGTTGCGGGATGCGCCATAGATCGCTGGGGCGATGGTAGACCGAAACAGCAAGCCGTGGCCGCCATTTGCGAATTGCGCGGCGGCCGCCGTTTAGCGCATCGATCTCGGCTCCTTCGATATTCATCTTCACATAGGTCAGGCGCCGGTCACCCAGCACCTCGTCAATCGTCGTCACCGGCATTTCGATCTCGCCATCGGACGCGAAGATGGCGCCGCGGCTCGCGTCATCGCGAAAGCGTAGGCTACCGGCATGGCTGTAGAGTCCGGCATGGATGGGATGAACCCGCGGCTCGTCGCGGAAATTCGCTTCGAGCCTGGCGAACGTCACTGGATCTGGCTCAAACGCATAGACGGCGCTGAAGCGGCCGCGCACGCGCTCGATAAAGCTTCGTATCGTATCGCCGTCATAAGAGCCACCGTCGACATAGACCTCATCGTCGGAGAACTCGAACAACCCTTCTGGCGCGTACAGGTCACGTTCAGTAAGGACGCCTTGCAGAGCCGCCGGGTCGAGCGTGCGGCGAAATGCAATAACCGCCTCAAGCACCTGGCGCGAATGATCATCGGCCAGACGATTACGCAGCGCCTGAATTTCGGCACGATGTAAAAGAAGATCATCCAGCAACCCGTCGTAAAACATGTGCGGGCGGAAAATGGCAGGCGCCTGCACCTGCAGCATGGCAAACGGCACGACCGTGGCAAAGCCAAGCTCGCGCACGCGCCGCGTCACACTCAGGAGACGATGTGAGGCGACAACAATCGGCGTGGACTTTTGCACATTGGCAAGCGTCTGCACTGGCGCGACGCGGATATCGGCGACAGCCAGACCTTTTTTGTCCGGATCGTCGTCAACGATTGCCGCTATGGCGATGCCCCGCGCTTTGCAAATGTCAGCCAGCCGACGCCCTTCCGGCGCGGCGCCGACAATGGCGAGCGAGCGCAACTTTGCAATATCAAGTCCACTATAGGCCCGCATCGCTTCATGCAGAGCGTCAAGATCGCCGGAAGAGGCAACGCTCACGACAGGTACAGCCATTTCACTCATCGGACATCAAACGCTGGAATTCATTGCGGAACACGTGCTTCATTTCCTCTCGAAGACAAGACGGCCCGTGCCTAGCCGCCGTAAATTAGCTATTTATGCCCCGGACGCAACGATAAATGTCTCTTTCCATTCAGACCGTTTATCACTAATTTGCCGCCAGTGCACGATTGTGCGAGGGAACTCGTCGGGCGGCACCGACGCGCAGATACTGTTCGCTTTGAGTTTGTCGCAAATAACTGAGGCTTAAATGACAGACGGCGGTCAAACTCCATTACCGGCGCAAAACACCGTCGATCGACCGTTTTATTTTATCATCGTGCTATGGGGCGAGCGCTTCCGCCATTATTTTCTCGATTATTGTCTGGCCAGCGCTTTGTCGCCCGGGAACATCCCTGCCCTCCGTGTAGCGCGGCGCAGCAAATTTCTGATCGCAACAAGACCTGAAGACTGGGAAGCCATGCGGCGCTCAGAACTGTTCAAATTGCTCGAACGCTACGTCGAACCCGTCTATATCGAAATTCCGGCATGTCCGCCTGGCATTTCGGGTTGCCAGCACATGGGCGTCGGCCACCGCATGGCCTGCGAAATGGCCCATCGCGACAAGGCCTACGCCGTGGTGCTCACGCCCAACTCCATGCTTTCGGATGGCAGCGTCGCCCGTCTACAGGATCTCGCCGACCGCGGAACACATCTTGTTCTTACTGCGGCATTGCGATTCGGCGAGGAGCCCTTTCTTGGGCATCTCAGACAGCTTGGCCTCCTTGAGGGCAGGGATTGCGCCACGCATCTCACCATCACCGGGCCGCAGATGGTCTACGCCGCCGTCAACGGGTTTCACAGCGAGACTTTGGCTTACGAATGGGATGCGCCGGGACTGATGATCATCAGTCCGGCAGCCTGGTGGCGCGTGCCCGGCGAAGACGGAATCGTCCTGCACAGTTTAAGCTGGGCGCCATTACTGCTGGATTACAGCACGATCGAAAGCCATGACACTTCGACATTTGATCAGTGGACATTGGACGGCGATTATCTTTTCAATAATTCCAAGGACATGACCCGAATTCACGTCGTTCAGGACTCGGACGAGGTGTTTTTAGCGAGCTGGGGGCCCCTTGCTGAGCGCCCGGTTTCAAAAACCCGATTTCCCTTTGATCATCGCTTGGCAGGACACTTCTTCAGGCAGAGCTTCTATAGTGGTTTCTTC
>CAWBOW010000008.1:0-246507 GCA_963790495.1 uncultured Alphaproteobacteria bacterium
CGCAAACGCCGCACGTCCTCCCATTGCATTTCCCTCCCGGGTAGTTGCCTAGCAGCTGGCCGGGGCGATGGCGGCACCGGGGTAAAGGGATCTTGTTCCCCTGTTTTGCCAATACAATTCGAGTCCTCGCCCTCGGTCCTGTGGGAATCTATCCCCATGAACAATTGACGTGCAGTGTCTGATTCCCTGAAAAGTGACGTCGACGAGGAGGGCACTTGCGCCGATGATGGCGAGGAGAGCGGAGGTGGAAAGGAAACTCTGGGTCGCCTTAATGATGGCATGATCCATCTTCAACCTGTTGGAAGGCTTTGCTTTGGCTGAATCGTCCCTTTGACTTGTTTGAGAGATGATTTTAGGTGAGAGAAACTATGGCCTGCAAAGAAGGAAGATATATGACCACTCCCGAGCGACGAACGAGTCCTGTTTGAGCACAACGTCGTCTCGAAACGCCTGATTTATCGCAATTACTGGTATTTCCGACTTTCTCCTTTGTTCCACTCACTGTGACTGAGCTCTGCTCGCGTTAGTGACTGGAACCGTTCGTCACTTTCACCGTGACTTTTGTCACCGTTTGTCACCACTCAAGACACGTCGACTACCTTGGTGCAACCAACAATCTTAATAAACCTGCATTCAACTCTTGCAACTTCCTTCTCCCATTCTTCCATGAAAGCCTCTTCCAGAAACCTTCACCAATCCAGCATCATCTCGATCAAAAGTCCCATTTATTACAGCAATGGACAACCAAACCTCGCCACCACTACCACAGCAGCGGCAGCAACACCACTATCAACGCCCAACCTCACCCCCAATCAACACAACACTCCTATCCCACTTCTACCCTGTCCTCCCCAGCAGCACGCTCTACCCACTACCTCCCTCCCCATCCCCTGCCCCCGGCCCCCCAAACCTGCACCACTCCAAAAACAACTCTCCTTCCACCGCCACCACCACCACCTTCTACACCGGCAAACCTTCATCCTGCAATCTCGCCTCGCTTCCGTGGAAGCCGAAGGCCGCTCCCTCGCCGCCCGCAACACCCTCCTCATTAAACGCTACATGGAGCTCGACCAGCGACACCAAGACACGCTCTCCACACTGCTTCAGGAACGAGAGGACAATTGCTCGAGGGGAAGCGAGAAAGATCGAGCCCTGGGCCGGCTGGCTATGCGGCTGGAAAGGGCGGAGGGCGAACGTGACTTTTTCGCGCGCCGGATGGGATTGTCAGTGGAGCAGGCAAGGACCGTGTTGGTGCGGGAGGCGGTCACGAGTATTCCGCCGGTTGGGTGGGAGAGGGCCATTCTGGCGAGAATAGCGAGAGAGGAAAATGAAGACTCGAAAGATGGATCCTCCGACGAAAAGCAACGCGGGGAGGACGCGGGCGAGAAATCTCGGAGCGACAAGGAGAGGTTTCGAGTGTTCTTGGAGAATGGCGGATTAGGTGATAAGTCGACGGTTCGGTGGATCTGGGAGCGCGCCGGGGTGGTGAGAACCGAACGGACAGGATAGAACGGGGCAGAGTGAGAGAATAGATTGAGATTTAAAAATCACTGCATGAGGTATTGGGGAGGACGCCAGATCTGCTGCGCAAAGCGAACGAGGTATCTAGCTATTAGCTCGATTCGACACTTTGCCGTCTAATATAGAAATAAGGAGTACGCCAGCTCAGCAAAAATGAAAGCAACGAAAAATCTAGCTGCATTCACCCCCTTATCCCTCAATCTCGATCCCGGGAGTACACCAGCACCTCAAAGTCACCGCCCTTCTAAAGCCCACTCCCCCTTCCCTCTCTCCCTTCCCAACACCTCCGCCACGCGCTCTGTGCCCCCATAAACCCTCCCCTTCCCATCCCTCACCACTTGTCCCTCAAAAACAACCGTCTCGCCCACGCCCTTGATGATACTCACTACGCTGCCTCCGGGGTATCGGCTCTCACTGACGATTCTCCCCATACACTCCGCCACCTCCTTCGTCTCCAGAACGGGGGCATCAGGTTCGTCGACGAAGAATTGTGTCATTTTTCCGTCTTGTCGGTCGGTCCAGAGCGGAGACAGCACGGCGCCGGGACAGAGGCAGATTACTTTGACGCCTTCTTCCTAGAAGTGGAAAGTCTCGTTAGCTTAGAAATTCCGATTCAAACAGCCCATCTGGTGGCTCCATTCGAAGCATCGTCCCTCAATACCAGAACCAAAAAAAAGGGGGGGGGGGGAAAAGAAGAAGAAGCAGAGCAGAGAAAGAGAACAGAGATCACACATACCGCATCGGCCGCCGCCAAACTCTTCGCAAACCCCACAATCGCATGCTTACTCGCACAATACAACGCACAGTTATAGATTCCCGCGAGACCGGCCCGACTGGCGATCAAACAGACCACGCCCTTCTTGTCCCGTGCCAACAGCGCCCGGATCGCGATCCTGGTCAACTTGATCGGGTGGTCCACGTTGATACGCAGAGTCTTATAGGAGCTGGCCCCGCCCACTGCCCCCGTCGGATCGGCCTCTCCCTCGTCGTCCCAGAAGTTGCTCCAGGGCGGTTCGAAGACGCCAGCACTGGGGACGTAGATGTCGGGCACGTCGTGGAAGAGCTCGATTGATTTGGTGATGAGGTGGCGGAGGTCGGACCAGAGCGTGACGTCGCAGGGGACGAAGACGACCGACTGCTGCTGCTGTTGGTGAGAAGATGAGGAGGACGAGGCGAGTTGTTCGGCTTCCGGTGTGAGTTTGAGGTCGGCTAGGATGATGGCGCGGGCGCCGTGGTTGTGGCAGTGGTGGGCGAAGGCGAGGCCGATACCTTGGGAGAAGAAAACGGGATGAGTAGGTGTTACTTTGAATTGAAGCCAGTATCAGGCGGATAGAGTGAAGCAGCAACAAATAGTAAAAGGCGATGAATCACGATGTGCTTTAGGGTTGCGAAAAGACGACACAACTATTAACCTACCTGAGCCACCGCCGGTGATGAGAACGATCTTCCCAGCAATGGGGCAGTCTCCTACCGTTCTAGACATCGCCGCCGCTAACACATCGATTGCAAACACTCTCAGTACCTGGTTGTGAGGGTCAAGAGTCTGCTTTGTCGGCGCATATAATACGTCAGGCGTTCTCCGCACTCCTGTCGACAGCCGTGAAGCCTTCATCTTCAGAGGTTCTCCAATATGTAAGGCCACCACGCTAAAAATTGGAGTCTTCGGATATGCGTCAGAGAACATACGATTCACTGGCGACGAAGTTGTGAAAAGACAATTGACACTTAGGCGAATTTCGTTGTAGATACCGGGATGGTGGTTGTTTAACTGCTAGTAAGACACAGAGACTAGCATAGTCTCTGAACCTCCACCAAATTCTTCGTACAACTGCCGGCTTTTCTCATTTCACAACTAGCTCATTGTCATCCAGAAACTCCTCGAGCAGTTCACGTGCTCTTAAAGAGTCCGAGCACGTAAGCCGCAAGGGCAGGCACTGTGTCAAAACAACGTCGACATCGGTTCGACTCTTGACACTCTTTTGAGCCACAAGTTGCTCAAGAGTCTTTTCAAACGATACCAGCGCGGATACATCTCCGGTGCCATCATGATTGAGTAGGACGATCAGACACAGCCAGATGTGTAAGTCTGTAGGGATCATCCATCCTGCATCGGAAAGCATGCTCCTTGCGGTTTGGAGACAGGCCATTATTTCTCCCACGTATATCTGGACCAAATCGAGTTCCAATGTGGATGCTGAAGTTGAATCTGCAGAAACCCGGAGCGGTTCATAAGGCATCAGTGATTGTCGCGCCACGCCTATCATCCAGACATACAAGGCAAGCGACCGAGCTGTGCTCATGAGGATGTCTGCGTGAGCCAATTCGGGCTGTTGTCTCGTTGTATCAAGAACCCCGTTCTGGATAAGAGGCGTTGTTCGCACGTAGTATCTAAGGACTTGATCGCTACTTAAGGCTTGCAGAACGGTGGCCGCACCATGACCAGGCATTGCTCGAATCGTCTCGATGGTGTCAATAAGTGCGATATTACCATTAATACGGACTTTCAGACGAGGCTCGAAGTGGTTAAGGGCCTGTGAAATAGCAACACGGCTTGGCTTCTCGCCTCTTGATGTCTCGAGTCCGAGTAACGCTGGCTCAGTAATGAAATTGAAGATGGGAAGAGTGAGCGTAGCTGTTGCTGTGACGATGTCGGCGCTCAGGCAAAACCAGGCTACGAAGGGCTCGACTGTGAGCCAGGACTGGTCAGTAGAACTACGGCGTCATCAGGAAGGGGCGATACCTTACCTTTGCCAAAGCCTCCATCCCCTTCAAAATTATTGACAAAAAACTCCGCATATGCTAGGTAGTATATCGAAAGCAGTAGATAGGAGTCGATTGGGCGGCCGTCTCGTAGATGCTCCTGAAGTGCGTGAAGACCTTTGATGACTAGCAGTTCTGGCAGGACGCTAGTCGGAAGAACGATTCTGCAAACTTTTCTCATGCGTCCTGCGCAGGCGGCCAACACAGCGTACGCATGCAGCTTTGAAGTCTGGAAAAGTGACTGACGGACAATTGCGTTTCCCAGGTCCAGATCGCCAGCTTCCACTGGTGTAAAACCAGCCAGGTTCGCGGTAAAGTTGCCATCCCCAGGCATCCACGCTCTTGTGAAGTGTTCAATGACATAGGCCTTTGCGGGATCGATAGTTATAGATACTGATGCAAAAGGGTCACCAGCTCCTCCAGCCGGTGTACAGCATCGAGGGAATGGTAGGAGCTCTAGATCAGTCTGTTCATTCTCTTCCTCGCCGGCATTATACAAAGTGGTCCGGATGGATATGGCCCAGGACGCCTGGCCGTTCTTGCTTGGAGGGCTGCTCTCCTTCTTCCGCCAGCCAACCAGGCCGGAAGCTAGGCTGGGGACAGCACTTGGTCTGCGTGCGATTGATTTCTGGACGAATTGCTGTATCTCCCGATGATTTTCGCGGTTTGAACGGCTATGAGAGAAAGACGAGGACGCTTTGTTTTTGTTGATGAACAAGAACTCTCTGCGAGCCTGCGTAACAGTTGACATCTTCGTTGAGTGCACGTCTTAGCAGAGCGTTCTGAAGCAAAGGAAGAAGGGCCTTTGGGCTTGCAAATTCTCCATACCCAGAGAATATGGATCGGCAGCCCTCAAGTACAACGCCCGGTGCTCCCTGCTGGACTTGAGGTATCCAATTTCCATATTCGACTTCGCATGGAGAAACGCCATCTTGCGAAAGATGGCTGCGAGACCCTCCTAGATCCAGCAAAGGGATTAGTGTGGAGTGAATGAATGCGGCGCGCCAGCGAAGATGCAATGGAGTTCTTTCCGCAGATTCCCGATTCGTCGCAAAGCACGGCATTGGCTGGTGTAAAACGACATGTCTTTCATAAGCTCTTGCAAAGCTCTTTCATAAGCAACATATGAAAGGAGTGGTTGACACTGTACATTGTACCACACTCACTGTTCCTCGTCGACTCTCGAATAGGAACGCTACAGCGTCGTCCATGACCTCGTCGACGCTCCCCTCGCCACTCCAGCGCCTGCGCTATGCTGTAAAAGTTGTACAAAACTTACTCCGCTTCAAAACTTTAGACCCAAGAACCAATTTCACACCTAAGCATTGACACTCACAGAACTTCCATTCTGTGCCCCGGCTCCCTGTCCAGCCTCTTCACTCTCAGGCAACATCTCAATCTGCCGGACCAGAAAGCTCTTCTCGTCCAAAAACTGGTCATCATCCGTCCTGCCCTCCAAAAAGCTGGGCAAGAACCGCAAAAGTCTTGCGCGATTCTTGATGAGTATCCTGCGCACCTCATCACTCTTGTTCGGGTTGGCGACGAAGACTTTGAACACGTGAAATGCCTCGTATTGGACCATCTTGCGGTCGTCCTTGAGGAGGTTCATGGTGAGTTTCAGGTTGTCCCCTGAAGCAACGTAGGAGGTCATCGGGACGTAGTTGGCGCGGTCAAGGAGGATTTCGCCGAGGAGCTTGATCGATTGGCGTTTGGTGACGTAGGAGTTGGAGAGGAGGAGGATAGGATTATAGTGGTGTGCGAAGAATAATTCGAAGTTCGTGGTGAGGTATGTGGCGGTCAGTTGTTTGTGTTTCGTTAGGATATCCTGCCCACAGTCAGTGGTGCAGCCTGATTCCTCGGCGTCACCGAACTTACCCTGAAGGTAGTGAATGCGTCGGCGCTCACTTCGAAGCTGCTCTTATTGATCCACTGGAAAAACTTCCAGAACACGCCCTCTCCAGTCTGTTTGCGGGATACGTCCACGTCCTTCAACCGGACGGCATTTTCGCCGGGCTTCGACTCGTCGTATAGTATGACTGCTGCGATAGTATCGTGCTGTAATGCCTGCCTGAGTATTGTCCCGCATGGCATTGCACTCTGGGAATACTCGTAGCCTCGACATAACTCGACGATGATTTCAGGACGGTGTAGGACGAGGTAGGATATGGCAGATGGATCTGGGGAGGATGAGTTCGCCGGTCTGAATCGGAGGATATGAGAGAATATGATTTGCGCGTCTTTTCGTGCTTCGAACGGCAGTAGTCTTATGCTTCTCGTGAGCTGGTATAGAAGATCTTCATTGATGATGCAGGACACCAGTTGATGAACTTGTTCGGGGCTGCAATCGGCTTCTATTGACAAGTTAGTCTTGTGCAAAATCAGTCGTCTGGCTAATCTGACCTGGAGACCCTTGTACGATGGCTTTCATAGCCGCCATAGCCTTTTGTAATTCATCTTCTACAGCCGGGGACGGTTTGTCCTGCTCCCACAGCTTTCGCAGAAGTTCTTTCAGCGACTTTGCAATGTCCGCAGGGCTCTGTTTCTTCTGACCGCTCCGGAACAGGAACGCCATGGTTGTCGCTGAACCTCAAAATGTAACAGTGGAACGTCTCCCTCCACGCTGGTGAATGGGTTAGGTTTCGGGATTTTGTTAGGGTTAGGGTTAAGTCGGCAGGGCAACCGAGCGATCCATACTCCTCCACACTGTTACAGTAGTCTCCTCGTCCCCGGCTATCTTTCATACCAAGTGAATCACGAACGACAGAATGAAAAAATCTCCACATTAGAGAGACAGGCAATGACACTCCAGTTGTTCAAATCGAAGCCGACTGCTGAACATATGGCTCTCCGCTCGTGCAGGAGGCTTCTAAGAATTAGAGTCTGGGAAAGGATGTGAAGAACAGGAGCGAAGTCCGCCCCTGCGAAATGCTCAACATCGAAACCAAAATCTGAGAGCTATTTCCTCTGCTTGACGTCGCCGTCGGCCTCAATTGCCGTTGCAATGGCGACTTCCTCGGGCCCTGATAGTGCGTCCTGCTCCAATAGCGTGGCGGCTTCCTCGACGATGCTCAATGCCCGCTGTCTCTCATGCTTGAATTCGTCGTGCGGCTTGCCCTGGAAGCGCTTCGACACCGTCTCGACCATCCTCCCGAACCAGCGGAAGTTGAGTGCGTGTAGCGTGATATTACAAATCAGATATATCGCCGCCAGCCAGACTGGAATAGGCTGGGTATGAGGTCCGGCAAACTTAATAATTTCCGCTTGGGCACGAATGCATGTCGTGTCGCCGAGGCAGAGCTCACCATCCCGCGGCGTAAATAACGGATGTGCCGCATTCGAAACACTGTGTACGGAAGGTATGCCTGTGGTGTTCATATGCAAGGCACTCCACACATCCTGGTAGACTCGAAGAGACTGATATGTGCCCCAAATGAGGCGACATCCGAAGAACGAGCTTAACAAGAACATTCCGTTGACCCATTGAATCCTTGACCCGGTCATATTGAGCTTGTCGCAGAACCAGTGAATGTTGAGAAAAGGCGTAGACAGCTCGTAGAGAATGAAGACAGGCCCATAGTAGTTCAAAAACGGTCGCTACAATGCTCTCGGTCAGTAACATTCCTCCCGGCAAGCGACATATACTGACAAATCCAAGATGTACACCGACAACGCCGTGATTGCGTGAGCCAACAGGCCCGGCCCAAAAATGCGAAAGTATCGCACGACACAGCAGAAATCCCAAAGAAAGTAGCCTGCGGCCAAAGCCTGGATCAGGCCACAGGTGCCCGTATACCCGTACACTCTATCAGACCAAGTCTTCATGTCTTGTCTTTCACGGTCCATGAATAAAACCCACAGCGCCAGCACGTTGATCAGGCAGCACTGCACCATCGACACGACATGTACATCCCAGTTGATCCGGGTACGCGTGTTGAAACCCTCATAGTATTTCTTGAAGAGAATTCTCGAGAATATAGGGGATCCGACGGTTTGGATGAATTGGTAAACCAAAGCCGCGCCGAATATCTCGTGAATATGGTAGGGGAGTGAGGGGAGGTTGAGCTGCTCGGCGTAGGGCCGAACGGCGTCTGCCAGGAAGGCTGGCGGAGGAGGTAGAGGATCGAGCATGGTTATTGCGTCTTTGAAAAGATCTATGATAGTCTATTCCTCACAAATTGAGCAGTGTTTGCTCGCGCAAAGCGAACTTTGACGGCGATGAGCAAGAAGGAATGAGATGTGTGTCTGAGGCGCGTGTACAAAAATGTTGAGACTGCCAATGTTGACGGTGACGGCATGCGCCGCACCGCTACACTCCAATCATACATCTTGACGAGTTTGAAAGAGGCTTTCCACTTGCCATCTCATTTCGTGGCCATTTCTAATTTTGATTTATTCTTCTTCGCTGACCTCACTCTCGTCCTCCGCTAGAACTTGAGCGCCGGTGTTCACTCCCATCTGTCCACTGATTCCCAGTCCAACTCCTTTCGCATCCTGTCTCTCGTCCTCTTCCTCAAGCGCTGCCTCCAATTCCTTGGCCAGGTCATCATCTTCGTCCTCCTCAACGCTGTTGGCGATCGTGCCAGAGGTTGAATTTGCCTGGGGTCGTGTCTTCGGTGAGCCCAAAGCTAGATGTTCGACGTCGGCATCCTCCATCTCCTCATCTTCCTCCCCTTGACGGGTATGAGTAGCTACACGG
Source organism: uncultured Alphaproteobacteria bacterium (assembly GCA_963790495.1). Lineage (GTDB taxonomy): Bacteria > Pseudomonadota > Alphaproteobacteria > Rhizobiales > Xanthobacteraceae > BOG-931. Next base: position 8,978 of record CAWBOW010000008.1, read on the forward strand.
TTTGTTTTGTTTCTTGAAGGACCACTCGGGGTGCGCTCCTCCTTTCGGGCTGGAACATTGGGCGAGAGCGCGCCAATCTTCGGAGTACCACCATGACTTCGGAACGCATCTCTATTTACATGTAAGTGTCGAGCCTTGGTAGTTGGCTCGGGTGGCGGCGAGCCCATGTCAATTTCGAGACCCGAGGGGTCATCAACCACGATGTGTGGAGAGCGCCCAAGCACAGTTGAATTGGATGGAATGCGGGCGTGAGAAGTCCCTGTCCGTACGACGACACCTGTGTCAGCCATTGCGTTCGACGTTTCGGAGTCCGAGTCGGAATCTGTGATGCGTTCCTTTGACAAATGTTTGGGCCTTGATGTGGTTCTTGAGGCTGCTTTGTCTGCTTTCCGTTGCGACGGCTTCAAAGATCCCTTCTTGTTTGCTCCGGTTTCCTGGTGCTGGTTCGGATGACTTCGAGGAGTCGAGTGCTTCAGGTCTCGCTGGTCCCGTTTTCGCTTTTGCGTCGCTGTTGAAGATACCGCATGAAATTGAGGGGTGCCTAGGTTGCCGTTCTCTTGGAACCGGCTGGCTGATGGAACAGGGCTTCCTGCCGCGCTAAGATGTCCAGGCATGGGACTTAGATTGCCAGCTACGGAAAGCTCTGCGCCGTATTCTCTGGCCTGCGTGATGAAATTTCGCCAGTGGTATGGATCATCTGCATGCCCAGTCTGTTCTCCTTGATCACTCTCAACGACCTTTGCATGGCTCTGACTTGACGATATTTTTTGGCTTGGTAGTTGGGGATGAGTTTGAATGTCTCCTAGACTTTGACCGCTTGCAGATGTCAAATTGAAATCCAGCGAGCTCCCAAGGGCCTCTAACAGGAATGCCGACCTGGCTTTGTCATAGAATAGAACCAAGCTTTCGGAGTCATCGTTAACACTGGGAGCTGTGAAATCTCCGGCATAGAAATAGTCTCGATCTCTGCGATCCTTTTCTTTTTCCTTGAGGTGAAGAGTGTAAGGCGTGGCCGAACCTGCAGGTGCTCGTTTAATAGTACCATTTAATCGCTCAGCCGCAGTTTTGGGAAACCAGTTGTACCGTACAGACATAAATTCGGTGTTCGAACCAGAGTCTGACTTGAGTGAATCTCCCAGGATGATTGGATATTCTCCAGGTCGGTGTGGGTCAATGAGGTCCTTGCTGCGGCTTGGAGGGTGGACTGCCATGCCGCAAATCGCATTGAGTAGGGTTGGAATAATTCAGGTTAGCCTTCTTGGAATAGCAAAGATTGTGATTTCTCTATGGTGGTCATAGACTTATTGGATTCGAAAATCGGTATCCATCTACTGTCCCGGTAGTGACTATTCAAAATGCCGCTCTCAAAGAGATTGGGAGAAGAGGTCACCAGGAAACAAAGCCGATTGTTGTTCTGAGATCTGCAGGTTTGGATACATTCAGAGCGACCAACAACCTGATGTAGCTGAATCTTGCGCCAGTTTGAGAAAGTGGTAGAGGGAGAATTTGGGATTTGTGCACAGTCTCGTAGCTATACAAATCTCAGCTTTTATCGCAAAGCTTTATGGTCACTGAAACAATGAAAGAGCATGCAAAGTATCTTCCGGAACAAAGCAAGTCAAGAAGAAGAGATTCAAGTTTGCCCGGTTGTTTCCCCTCGGAACGGGCCATCTTTCCGCCGCGCTGCCACGTAGTTCTTATTTTTACATAAACAAGTGGGGTGAATCGTAAGGACGATGAATTTGTTAAGCACTACGAATATGACTATGATATGCACGGGAGGGTTCAAGATAGAGCAGGACTTCGAAACCTGGGTGAGGTTCTTTCAGCGGGATCAAGAATTATTCTAGGTAGATCTCGTCCCGTAGCTTTTGGAGGTTCCTCAGCAGGCCCCTGGCAGGACTCTCAGTTCTACCACCTGACCCAGCCTGCCTCCCAGAGGTTGTTCGGACAGGCATTGAGCTTGATCGATGTTGCGGCGCTCCCATGTTTTCTGGCGTGTGCCTGCCTGTTGCGCTGGCTCCTAAGCCTTTTCGTCGCTCTTCCACAATCTTCGACAATGAGTCGACAAACTTCGCTCTCGGTTTTTCCTCACTCGTTCCCTTCCAAACCGTGGCGAGCACACGCAGATGCTCTATTCGCTCTTCCGCCGCTTCGAGGTCTCTATCTGCTAGTTCCGTAACCTCGGCACGTATTGCGTTGTTGATGGCTCTGGCATTGGCTTCAGCGCCCTTCGACGTGCCTTGGTTGTTAGATGATGACAGCACAGCAGATTCGAGACCTAGTTCAGGAGCAGAAACTGAAATCAATGACGATGTCAGAGTTGGAGACTGAGGCGGAAGAGGCCAGTTCATGGCTTCGCCGAAAGTTCTGATGGTATCTTCCAAACGCGACTTGGCTGTTTGAAGTGTCTGGAGCTGGGGAACGATGGATGGACTGAGAGCTACATTGTTGACGTTTGAAGCGCCTTGCTGCCCAGAATCCACGGATATCTGTAGACCATTCTTCAGGACTGAATTATCTTGATCCGCGTCCTCTCGAGCATCGGGAACAAATCTACGGATGTCGTCTTGCAGCGATTCGGTCAGGGTAGTGTGCAGGCTGTTGACATCTCCTCGCAAAATTTCCACCTCGTATGCTAGTCGACTGCCGGAACGTAGGATTTCGTCAGTTATCTGAGTTAAGAGATTGGAGGAGCGAATGTTGTGTGCATTAAGTCTCGAAAGGAGCTTTTGGATCTCGGTAAACGCATCTTGGAGCTGCAACGCACGCGCTTCGCTGTGGGTGCTGGTTTGACCTGATAGTGAAAGAGGTGGAAGAGCGGTGTTCAAGAAGTCCACCGCGTTGAAATCGTCATTGAGAAGTTTTTCGAGGATTGGATCGAAGCTGGGGTTGTCCTCAGCCTCCGATGTCTGCTGAGAGGTTCTGGAGGGCATGTTCCATGTTGTAGAAGGCTAGATGCCACTAAAGCGAAGGGTGATGGGGGTCAGCCTAGCAGCCTGTCCGATACGTCGCTTGTGCGGAGGACCTTCGGAGGGTGGTGAAGGGCGGCGTTGGTGGGAATTGCGCGGGTGCGAGTGGGGCAGATGGAGAAGGAGGAGATTTGGGAAGCTTTCTTCAACGAGGAATTCCTCGTGTTCTTTCATCCATCCTACACGACAGAGTCAGTTCTGAGATTCTCAAAAAGCATATCGGCTCTTGAGGCTGAAGATACCCTTGATTGTAAGACTGAACTGGGCCCTCGCTGTTTAATTGCGACACAGGAAATCGGGGGTTGAAATTCACCGCCAGTGAACCAAAAAATGCCGGGAAGAAAGGAAGGCTCACCAGGGTCGCATTTCTGCTTCCACTTTTGTGGCTGCCTTGCCTGGTGCCTGAAACTCCCCCTCTGCCTTGCCGCTCTTTGAAAGAGGTGACATGAAAGCTCACAAACTCCTCCAGCCTCATCTTCTTACTATGACTGTAGATGCCTCTCTGGTGCATAGACAGTTGACTTTCATTTGGTTCTGATGTGCTCAGTCCTCCGTCACCAACCCATGCCATCGCACTCTCTTCCTCTTGAATACATTGACCCTGGAATTTCTGCCTGCTCCATCTCAACTTCACCTTTTGCTTCTCTCTTGCCTTCGCTGTCTGTTTTCACGGTGCCTTGACCATTCTAGCGTCCAGATTTGACCCGAATTATCGCGCCCAGAAGTTGACAGTCCTTTCCATCGATGAGGGTTTCTACAAAATCTCGCGAGGCTACCCTGGCGAATCCACATCGTCGTCGCCTCCTAAACCACGCCTTTCCCACTCCGCATGTGAAGTGAGCAGCATGCCGCGAAAAGATCTCCTGCATGACCTGGCCAGGTGCCAGCAGACCAGCTTCCCCAACATCGCCGACGTGCGTCAAGGCCCTGAAAGTAATCTGGTCGCGTTCACCTACATGTCTGAATCCTTGCCCGAAGGCTACGTCAACATCCAAGTCCTCATACCAGAGACATTTGATTACCCATCTCAGCACCAATACATCCTCTTCGTCGAAAACCATGAAAATGTTCCTTCTTACATTACCGGCGTAATGGAGCAGATACAGGCCAAGGTCGATGGCAAAAACCTTTCAGCTATGATCGCCGAAGTCTCCGATATCCTGACCTATTATCTCTCAGGAGGCACGCGGTCGAATCCGATCCGACTGAATGATGATGGAGAAGATTTCGAAGATCCAGAGAGTGCTGAAGCGAAAGCCTACGAATCCGAACCATTCGAAGAATTTGATGCCGGCGAAAACGAGCTCGACGACGATGATTTATTCTTTCCAGAGGCAAAAGTACCCGCCGCGCCCTCGGCCCTAGGTTTACGACAGCGGAAGAGTAGATATAGGACGGTGGATCACAGCAGAGTCAAATGTGACCTGCAAGAAGCCAAGAAAGCCGGGTTTAAGATCGGTATCTTGGGCGACTTGAGCACAGGCGGTATCGTGTGCGTTTCGATCCGCGTCGCGAAGCTTGGAATTTCTGAGGAGGCGATGTCAGCCTGGGGTCTCAAGAGACAGCAGTACCTCGTTCTGATGATCAAATTCCAGGCTGGCTACAAAACGCTCGAGCAAGTCTGCGAAATGAATTCTCTGAATGAGCAGACCGATATGCGAGTGGCACTGTGCAAACACTACAAGCCAGACAGCACCCATGCTTTCAAAGCCTTTGCAGCTGCGAAGAGGGGGGATGAACAGGATAATGCCAACCAAGTTGCAGCTATATCTCTGCAGAAGACTGGCGATACCTCCCGATCGGACGCTCTTGAACCGTTATTCATCTCTGGTCCACTCAATTCCCTTCTGAGGGAACGCTTTCCCGTCATTGTGAGAGCTCGGCTAGCCTGTGCAGTTCCTTGGATGGGCGCCGAAATGTTTTACAACGACAACCAAGGAATTACTCACCAATCTAAAGCGATGGACAAAAAATACTACACTGTTGAACAACGTCTTCCACGAGCATTGAAGCCAATCGTCGAAGCCGACACAATCGCCCAGGGCGTACGTGACCTATCTCTCCCTCTCGTCGCTATGCAGTTTCTACTTCGACACTTCGTCCGTTCCACAGAGTTCTGCTTAGTCTGTCATTGCAAAACGACGGATACCTTTGAAGCGTTGAAACCATACGTCTGTTCCAAACCTCTCTGCCTCTATCAGTACATCAATCTGGGATTCGGCCCGAGCATCGAGTGGGAAATTCTCACCCAACCATATGTCGTGGATCTCCTTATCAGCTTCTGCTATGTCTCTGCTTGCTACGGAAGATTGAAGACCTTTCCGGTTGGTCTCGGTCTCAACGTGCCCTTGTTGCAACAGTCATCTTCATTAGTCTCTACACCTACCTTCGAGGCCGCATACGGTCAAAGCAGGCAAGAACTGCTCTTCGACGTGAACACAAACTCCGCGTGTCCGGTAAAGGTTGGGAACTACCTGGTCTTGGCCGAACATGAGGTCTGGATCCACGCTCGAGTTGACGAAACCAGATTCTATCCCTGTGTGAAGCTCGGAGCCTGGAGCCATGTCCCTAGACGAAATAGTGAAGCTTCTACTCATCCTTGGTCTTCCCATGGCGATGGCTCAGAGCCTTCATCTGCACCAGCACCCAGTTTGGGATCATTTGTTCCAGGCACGAAAGTGAAAATGCACCTCTACAATCATGCATTCGATGAAATGCCTGATGACGACAAACGCCAAAGTATCAGCCTGATTCTAGACACTTTACCCAGTGTGGTCGATCTTCGAACCACTCTGTTATCTGGAGGTCAGGGATCACATCCAACCTTGAAGGGCAGAATACTGGAGCCAGCACTCACCTTGCTCAGATGGATTATCGCCTCAAATCGCTCGTGTATTCTACAGATCAATACCACAATACCGAAGCATCTTGGAAACGGTGTTAGACCCGAACCGTCTTTGGCTGGAAGTGCAGAAGACCGTGTGGGCGGGATGAACGGATGGATCCAGTTTCGATTCGCTCAGGGCGCACCAGACAAGGAACAACGATTTGTTGACTCCGTCAAGAATGTTTGTGATGGAGCAAAGTACCCGACTCTTTTCGCGTGGCATGGTTCGCCGCTGTCCAATTGGCATGGAATAATACGGGAGGGGCTACATTTCAACGACACTCTGCATGGTCGAGCTTTTGGTCACGGTGTGTACATGAGTCCTCACGCACAAACGAGTCTGGGCTACTCTAGCATGGCACAATACGGTTATCAGACGTCGACTGGACCCTGCGGGTGGCCAAACAGCGTGCTGAAAATCTCTCAGGTGCTGTCTTTGCAAGAAGTGGTCAACAAACCAGATCAATTCCGATCCAGGTCACCACATTACGTTGTCAGCGACACCAACTGGATTCAAACTCGCTACCTCTTTGTAAAAGGACGAGGGACCGAAGAAATAGCATCTAGTGGTGACCAGAATGCTCCAGCCCGTGTATATGAACAGGACCCCGCCGTGTGCGTTTCGAACCCCAGCAACCACGCCTTGAAAATTCCAATCATGGCAGTAAGCAAGTCCCGCCGCCCAGCTTTAACCACGAATCTCAATCCGCAGACTGGCATCAAAAAGTCAAAGAATGTCACCATAACAGATGAACAGACTGCTGAAGATCTCGAGGACGACGCGAACAGTGTCGTCTCTGACGAGTCAGACCGTGCGTTTCTTGAGGACCACTTCGAGGAGGACGTTGAAATGATGGATTATCTTCCAAACCCACCCCAAAGCCCCAGCCCTACGCTCAAGAGGTCATTCAGAGACGATCAAACTACAAAATCAAATGCTGATGCTCTGGACCTACCCTTGCCAGCGCTTTCGACTCCGAAAACAGACTTTCTTCCCGGAAAGCTCGATCTGTCTGGCCTCAAAATGCTCCAGCAACCGAAAGATACTTCCACAATTACGACGAAGACCTTGATGAGGGCGCTCAAAGATGCCCTCAAGGTACAAGACCGCACTCCTCTACATGAGCTGGGCTGGTACATTGATCGAGAGCTCGTCGGCAACATGTATCAATGGATTGTGGAGCTACATTCGTTTGAAAGCTCCCTGCCGCTTGCAAAGGACATGAAAGCTGCGGGTCTGACGAGCATTGTCCTCGAACTTCGCTTCACCAACAACTTCCCATTCTCGCCACCTTTTGTTCGAGTCGTTCGACCTCGGTTTCTACCTTTTAATTCGGGAGGTGGAGGTCACGTCACGGCGGGTGGAGCCATCTGTATGGAGCTGTTGACTAATAACGGATGGCTCGTGACGAGTACGATCGAGAGCGTCCTGCTCCAGATTCGGATGGCGATGAGCAGCTCAGAGCGGCCTGCGAGACTTGAAATGGCAGGACGACGCTCTCACGGCTCGGGAACCTATTCGTGTTACGGCGTTGGGGAGGCGATTGACGCGTACAAACGGGCTTGTTTGGTGCATGGTTGGCAGGTGCCGGCGGACTTCAAGACGCTGCAGATGCAGTGACTTTGCATTCGAGGTGGGGTTGCGCATTGGAGGAGTTCAAAGGCCTGTGATATCAGGCTTCGTTGATTCGGTCATGGACGATACGGCATAGAGAGATCGGTTGAGCGTTATTACATACCTTAGAGTGCAGACAGCCACATGTCTGCCACCACGATAGCGGGCCACAATGAAATTTAGCTCACAAGAGCTTCTCCACATCAAAGCATCTCGCTGCCTGACCCCGTTGACTCGCTACGGACCGTCTCTCCGCATTCCTACGGTACTTGTTTGTCCATGTAGAGACTTTGTTGCGATGTGATACAGGGCTCGATGCCGCATCGCTGCAATATTGAAAAAAGATCGGCGATCGGCTTCGGAGATACGCAAAGGGAATTTCGAACGGGGCAGTTCTTTCACATGTCACGAACTTGAAACTCAACGGACAAGGTGTGGCGTTAACGGATCCTTTCGCGTGGCTTCGCGGCTCATGGTTTCATCCGCACGGAAGATGAGTCGTCTTTCGCCACGCAAGTTTCAACGACATTTAGAAGGCAGTCCAAAAGCTTGAGCAAAAGACCAACACTGTACCGAGCGACACAAGCCAGCTCGCTTCTTCGGCGAGCCTCGCTAAGCTAAGGTTCACATGGTATTTAACGGTGTTGCAGAGACGTTGTACAATAACTTGCGTTCAACCTCCCGCCCCGTCAGATGTGCATTCTGACTCGGAGTCAAGCTCTCCGCCTTCAACACGGATCCGGCCGAGCTCAGCAATCACAGAGACCTGCTTGATTCAGTGCGTGGGGTGCATGCGTATGCTCACGATGGTAATTTGAGCTCCACAGAGAGAGGGATGGCCCTGTCAGAGAGATCTGTGCGGGCGGGAATTGATAAGCAGCGTATCTGTCCGCAGTCGAACTGCAGAGGACACCCCGCTGCTTGACCTGCTAGATGCCGCGACGACTGTTGCACCCTAAGATAAGGCATGCTCGGGGTGAGAGGTGATATAACGATCCGGAAGAATGGAGATGGTCAACTTGAACGTCCATCGAGACGAGAAGAGCGAAGGCTGCCGGTGTGGCTCGTGGGATCAACGGTTGGTGCGGAAGAAAGCGCAGGCAGATAAAGAAAACATCATAGTTTGCAAGGTTGACTGAATTAACGGCCAGAATCTAACGCGTTCCGGGCGGAGAGCCATCATCCGGCAATTTGACAGCAGGGGGTGTAGGGGTCCGTGACCTGCTCAATTTACCTACTCCTCAACCGCTTTCACATGTCAGAGAGTGCCGGGCCTGGCGAGGCAAACGATGTCATCGCTCCTGCCATGTGCGTGATGCTCCTGCTCAACAAGAAAAATTATCGCCCTGCTTCCTCCTCCTCGCCTCACACATGCTCCGCTCTATACAACGCGGGTTCTGTCCTTCTCACTTCTCACTTCTTTCTTCTTTCCTCATCGCACACTTCTACAACGCAATCTGACCAAAGTCTCGACCGAACCCAGTCTACAGAACACCAAACACCTTCTTCGCAACAGCCTCAGGTACGGATTTTTCACATGCTACCCTCTTCTCCCGTTCCCCTGGACCGAATTGTCAAAATTGCAGTCTCGACGACATCTGCCTCTTCTTTGTTCTGCCTTGACTCTTTATACCACGCAGTCTCATCTCATTTACTAACATAGTGCTTCGACCAGACACGATGGGTGACTCGACCGTCAACGGCGACATGCCTCACTCCTCCACCCTCTCGGTTGGTTGTGTCAATTCTGAACATGAGCAGAATTCTCACCTCTTTCAGCACATTGCGTCGTACCCGGTCGTATCAGACTCCTTGAAGGCGATCCAGGAACACCCCTACGGCGCCAAAGCCATCGACTTGACCAACCACACCTACGCCAACTTTGTCAAGCCTGCCTTCCCATACCTCCAGACCCCCGTCTCCTACGCCTCACCCTACATCGCTAAGGCTGACGAGATTGGAGACCATCTCCTCTCTAAAGTGGACGAGAAGGTCCCCATCGTCAAGAAGGAGACTGCTGATATCAAAGGCACCGTCTGGTCCTACGTCCACTGGCCAGTTGAGCAGGCCGACGAGGCCCAGAAATATGTCTTCGGCACCTGGACCAGCGAGTACAAGAAGTGCGGTGGCGATGGTGTTGTGGCTGGCGGCAAGGCCATGGTTACGAGTGGATTGGTTATCACCAGCGACGTGCTCACCTGGCTGAGCAATTACCTGTCCGCCAAAAAGGCCGAGATGAAGGAGACCGTCAAGGAGAACACCAATTAGATTTCTACGACAGCCTGCGCCCTGCGACTCATTGAAAGGTGTAAATCATGGTTTGCCGTTATATTGATACCCCCTCTTCTCAGCACGCAACAACCTACCTGACTTCGACGGGAGGAGAACTTAAGGCGAAGGTGCGATCCTCTTATGCACGCGCATTCCTGGCCTTCCTGGTGCTTTCGGCTTCTGTTCAAACGGCGTTTTTGCCTACAAACCCTCTGACATCGGACTTGACAAAAGAGTCTGATGGAAAGGAAGCGACTTAGGGCTTCGATGGTGCGATAGATAGATTTGATTTTGATCGATAGACCGGGGGGGCGCTGTAGTAAACACAGTTACCCTCTCAAATTTCTACTGGACTAGTTGTATTCTTTTTTTTTGGCATTCCCTTAGTAGGAGTCGAGGCCTACAGACAAGTAATTAGAGCTTCTATAAGGGATTTCGATGGAAAGCAAAGTAATGCATTCATTCCAACCGAGAAGATTCTCTACTGGTATCTCATCGTCGATTTTCGCGGCGAGCCTGTGGAAGTTTTGCGGTTGGCCTCCCGTCCTGTCGACTTTGTCTGGGGAAGCAAGTGAGCCACAACCCTTTCAAGTTTCATCGTTGACCCCGGTTTTGCCTGGTCTGTCCTTCCCTCATCTACCTCTCTCTCTCTGAGCTAGTGCTCGCTCTGACCACCTTTGCACTCCTAGAACGGCCGGCCATCCCGGCTCCCCCGCCCACTCCTCCTCCCAGTCCACGACCTAGAACCTCAGGGGCGTGAAAAACCATCTGTTCTTCCCCGTAGCGTACCTCGTCTCCATGAACTTCTTGACGTTCTTCTTGGCCTCTTCTCTCGCGCTCACTTCCTTAAAGGTGTCGCTGTTGACCACCCCCTTGATCTCGTCCAGCTCGAGCGTGTACCGCGTGGGCATGATGTGGTTGTAGTTGACGAGCTTGATGAAAGGTTTTATCTTGGAGCGCTTTTGTTGCCGTTTCGTGCCCATGCGCCGGGTCACTTTGAGCGGGTACCGTTCGATGCCGGCGATGAGGGCGTGTGGGTAGGGGTGCGATTTCGAGCCGTTGTCGATGGGCGAGATTATGACGACCTGGATTGAACGGGAGCTGTTAGTGAAAGTCGCGGGGAAGCTGGTGCAAGATGTGCTGGAAACATCGTCTTGAGAGCGGTTTGAGAGGGTTCTGGCGTACCTTCTTGCCGGCGTAGCGGCCGCGAGTGATGATGGCTACTCGGCCGACCTTGAGGACTGAGAGGAAAGGGTGTCAGCAGATTCGTTCATCTCCTCAGCGACTCTGAAGGATGCCTTACACCTCATGGTGTCGATTGAAGTCCTTCAAAGCTGGTCGGAAGTCGTGTTGTCGCCTTGATGTTGCTCTACGAGTACTGAAACCTCAAACCGAATGGATTGACGATTTTCGAGATTTCACGCTCTTGGCAAGCGGCTTGTGTGCGGTCCTCCGATTGGTCACGGCATGAGATCCCGCTAAGGCCTAGATAGGTTTAGCTTTGTTTATCTTTATTTTGCAACGGAAAGAGCTGCATCATATCGCGGGGGCCATCCTCCTCCACGCTGGTATTCTTTATTACTATCTCCACCGGTACTGTTCTTGAACCTTGACATACACAGAAAAGCTTCCGGCGTTCTGTGGCGCTTGTGGTGTGATTTCCACCGCCAACCACACAGAGCGGTATCATGTGTATCTAGTGTGAATTGGACATTCTTGGAAGCATTCCTCTCGTGGTGAACAGGTGCATTGAACCAGCATTGACCATGTCTCTGTCCTCGAGCTCATCCAGATCCACGAGGGACGGATCCCGTGATCGTGACGAGGCTCGAGTCAAGCACAAGCATTCTTCTTCCGAATCTGGAAGATCGTCTGTCCCCATGTAAGTTTGCGACAGCTTGAGGTTTTGCAAACCGGCACTGACGGTGAGAATAGGTGGGACAGCTCAGACCCGGATCGAGCTCCTCCACCACTACCGCTAAACCCGGGGACTTCTGGCAGCCCTGTCACCAAACCAAATACTTCATCACGAATCGAAGAGGCTGCTGCGTTGATCAGCCATCGCGCGAAAGAAGGCAACTCGAGCGAATATGTTCCAAAGTCCACGCCGACCAGCTCTCCAGAAAAGAGCTTGATCAAGCCTCAGCACAGGCGCATGCAAACGATCCAAAGTCTGGGAGTCAGAGGACTAAGCGATTCGCTGGAGCGGCGGTCTCCAGACAAAGGACTGCGCACACCAAAGTTGTCAGAGTACGAGGAATATCGAGCAAGCCGTTCGCCTGAAAGAAGTCCCACGAGATCTGGCTCCGAAACTCGTACCCCCAGCGGTAGGGTTACCCCGAGCCATCTGAACAAGCCGATACTTGGAGAGAATACACCGCCCTCTGCTACAATGCTGGCGTTACAGTCGATGCGAAACAGACAGGAAGCAGAGGCTCCTTTGTCCAACATCACGAACATGGCGAACACGGCTCGTAATCAATCGCCTATGAACTACGATGCTATCTCCGCACAGATTCTAAGTCTTACAAGCATCGCTACGAATCTGCAACGGGAGATGGCCCAATTAAGCAGGAGAAGTAAGGACAACGCGACGGATCTGATGACATTGAAGGACGCGACGAACATGCGGGACGAGGATATACGCAAAAGCCTAAAAGACTTGGTTTCAGGACTCGACACCCGATTCACGAACATTAATACCAAACTCTTGCATACCCCACCTGCTTCGCGATCAACACCGAACCTGGGGTTGTATCTGGACAACAAGCCTTATGATGCCAGTCCTGGCCGCAAAAATTTCAATTTACCGAGGATTGCTAGTCCAGCCAGCTTCAACGCAGCCATCGACCGCAACTTGACTGGCTCGCCATTACTGAATCCTTCTGAGGGTGCCGCAAGCATTGCTCTGCTCGAGAAGGTTCTCAGAGAAATGGGGACGAAAGAAGGCCAGGAGAAGATCTTGATGGTCTTAGAGAGTGTGAAGTATCAGGCCCAGGCCAAGCCAACTTCACCTGGCAAAAGCGTTGGACCGATCGCCGACCCGAAAATGATGCAGAAACTTGAGGAGATCACTCAGTACATGAAGGACTTGAAAGAAAATCCATCCAACCACGCTTTAGTAAAGGCAAATGTAGGTAGTACTCGAGGTCTGCCTGGCCAGATGGACCTATATCTCAATGACCAACCCAAGAGTGGTCAGTTGTCAAAAGTACGACGCGAATCCGACAGCAACCTCGGAAGATCAACGAGTCGTGGATCGGAGCTGGTCAATGACGAGGTCTTGAAAATGTTGAAGAGCGTGAAGCAATCTCTGTCTCAAGGCGGAGGTCTGACGAACGAAGTCAAAGCTTTGGTTCGGGACCTCCGGGCAGAGGTGCTAGGGATGGGAAGAGAGATCGCGAGGAAGCTTGAGCACGCTGACTCCAAGAAGACCTCGTCGAAAGATGTGGCTACGCCTGGCACTGATGAGATTGAGTCAGTCGTGCGAAGTGGACTTGCTGAACTCAAGGAGCACATGCACCACATCGTCAGAGAGAACCGCAGACAATCCGCGGGTTCAGCTCGATCAACTGTTGATACGCAAGAGGTTGTCCACGCAGTACGCAGCGCTTTGGCGGAGATGCCACGAACTCAGTCCGCCAGAGATCGATTGGCGGAGAAAGAAGAGCTTCTAGCTACCATCAAAGAAGCTTGGGAGGGTTGCAAGCCAGAAGTCCAACTCGAACACTTCGGCTTGGAACGCGATGAAATTTTAGAGGCATTGAAGGAGGGACTAAAATCTTATCAGCCCCAGAGCTCAACTGCGAGAGACACAGGCATTACTTACGAGGAGGTGCTCAGTGCCGTACGAAGAGGTCTGGCTGACTTCAAGCCTCCATCGATCCAGACTGAAGCAGGCGCGACACGTGAGGAGATCTTGCTAGCTGTCAGGGAAGTCCTTGAGAATTTCGATGTCTCAAGGCTTGGTCCAACCGCTTCCCAGCTTTCTGGCTCGAGCATCGAACGCGAGGAGATCTTGGAAGCCATTCACCAAGGACTTTCGAAGCAGCCACCCGTCACAAAGGAGATCGAGTTCAACCGGGAGGATCTATTCGATGCTGTCCGGTCATGCTCTAGAAGGCGAGTCAAACCCTCTTGGTGGTATGGGCGAGCGAGTTCTCGACAGCATGCACGACTTCCTCACGGCAATGAAGACGGAATTCCAGCAATATTCTGCCGCAAACGGTAAAGACACTGAACAGGTGCTTGATGCCTTGAAAGACGGACTCGAGGACCTACGGGCGGACATCGAAAGCTATGTTGACCGAGCCGCTGACGTTACTGGCAAGGACGAGATTATTGATGTCGTCAAAGCTGGATTTTCGGCTCTGCATGCTGACCTTGACAAGGGAGTTGCAGGAGGTCCCCGTTCACGAGATAACCCAAATACACCCGAGCTCCTCGATGCAATGGAGAAGGAGTTTCTACACCTGCGGGAATCGATCAGCAAGTCCCTAGTCTCAAGTGGACGTCCTTCAGACAAAGATGATATCTTGGAGGCAATTCGGGATATTGCCGACGACAGGCAATCCTCCCTGAGTAGCAATAGCGAAGACATTGTACGATTGGTCAAAGAGGAGCTAGAACACATGAGGCTTACTCTGGCCGGCAATTTGATGCGTGAGGGAGCTTCGATACAAAGAGAAGATGTCCTTGATGCTGTTCGCGAAGGCTTCGAACTTCACCGTGGAGCTAGACGGGACGGTGGTGAGAGCATTCTTTCCAATACCAGCGAACTCCTTGATGCGTTCCAAGAAGGCGTGGATGGAATCAGATCAGACATGCAGAAGTTGATGGACCGACCAGTTGACATCAGCACCAGCTACGAAATTCTCGATACACTGAAAGCTGGGATTGAAAATGTTCGTGCTGACATTGAAAGACTGCATGCGAAGCAGAACGACATGTCTGAGACTACCACCGCAAGAGGGAGAGAGGTTATCGTGCATGACGAAAACTTGATCTCGACAGAGATCGAAGGGCTGAAGGTCATGATTACACAGCTCAGGATCAAGGTCGAAGCGCTTGACAATATGTCTCAAGTTACTCCTGAAGGTATGATCCACAAGGACGACCTGTCTGACATCCATGCGGCTATCAGAGAGGTGCGTGATTCCGTGAAGAACAGACAAAGACGCTCATGACTCTACTCCGTCGGCCAGCAAAGCCGACACCGACGCCATCGAGACACTGCTTCGCAATGTCAAGGCCAAGCTTGAAGACTTGTCTTTCCCAGATGCTGACGATATCGCACGTACGACGCACCTGGACTCTGTTGAGGACTTGTTGAGGGACATCAAGTCGACTGTTGAAGAGACAGCCGCCCATGACCCTGTTCCAAGGGAAGACTTTACCATGGTTGAACTACTGCTAAAAGAAGTGTCATCCGGAATCGATGAGCTGCAGAGCAAGATGAAGACAATGTCCAACGAGGCAGAAATGGTCACCAAGTCTGATGTCAACGCAATCGAAACCCTGTGTTTGGACACCAAAACTCAAATTGAGGAACTCAATCTGCCTGACCCTGATATTCTTGCCACGAAGCACGATATTTCAGGCGTTGATGATTCCATCAAGGCTGTCCAAGAACAGATCGAGGTGAACAACGAGTTGACAGCCCAAGCTTTCGAGGCGCGCAAAGTCGAGCATGGCGGTCTAGCTACGAAGATTGATGATGTCAAAGGTGTCATTGGTGATCTGAGAGATGAGCTGATTGGCAAACTTGACGGCAGCGAGGAAGGACTTGTCGAGCTGGCGAAGGTGCTTGGTGACCATCACGATGGCATGAAGGCTTACGCGACCGCTACTAGCGTTGCGGAGTTGTCGGACCTTGTCAACAAAGAATTTGAGCGACACATGGATCATCACAACGCTAGCCGACAACTCAACGAAGATGGCTACACTACGTTGCTTGCAAAGCATGAGGAGATTAGCGGCGACCTGAGATCGAGGATTGAGGACAAGTTCAACGACCTTATCACCAGATACGACGACGCCCAAATCTCCAATGAGTCGAAGCTCCGATCTCTTGACGAGCGAGACCGTGGCCATCTGGATGCCATGAACCACACCAAGGCTATCGTGGAGGACACGAAAATATTGCTCGACACGCTTGGGACAAGTGTGACTGAAGCATGTGACCAACTGTCTGATGACTCGAAGACAGTCTTTAGCCGCGTGGAGGATATACATGCCAAGCTCGGCGAGCTGGGGTCAACGAACGCGAGTGAGCATGTGTTGACAAGAGAAGAAGTTGCGAAGACCTTAGCTACGGCTTTGCGCTTGGAAGGGTCCCTCAACGAGCATCAGCCCTCGCTGATGAAGACACTTCAGCGGATACTTGGCCTTGTCGGACAGCATTTCGAGCACTCCCAGCAGCAATCTGAGAACATGTCTCGGGTCACTGAAGAGATCAAGAGTGGCATCAACGCTGTCCCTGAATCCATTCCCCCATTGTTGCCCCCACCCGCGGCGCCATCAGAGCCTCTGGTCAGAGAAATACCAGTACATCAGCCATATGACGACACCCAGGTCCATGACAAGCTCAACAATCTCATCTCACACGCTACGGTGGCCAAAGAAGCCTTTGCAAAGATGGAGACGCATCACCGTAACACTGAGGAATCGCTGGCAGGCATGGAGAAGCTTGAGAAGATCCATGAGCAGGTCATGGCGACTGCTGGTGAGATATCTGCAATGGTGGCGACTCAAAGCAGACTCATGAACGAACATCATGAGTCAAGGTCTGCCGAGGCTGCTGAGGTTGCCATCGCTCTTGAGAAACGAAGAGCCCAGAAAGAGAAGGTAGAGGCTGACATTGCTACTCTGATGCAGGAGAAGGAAGCTTTGATGGCGTCAATGGCCGCACTGAAACGTGAACAACAAGAGTTGCATACTCAGACCAAACGCTTGACGAGGGATGTCGCTAAGCTTGAGACTGCACTCAGCATCAGACAGGAAGAGATGAAGGACATGAACGCTCGTGCGGAAGGTCTGGAACGGAGGATCCTTGAGGGTGTCATGAACCAGGCGAGATCTGTCAAAATCTCCCGGCCCTCGAGACAGCCGAAAATGACGGCCGAAGAACGCGACCGCGCTATGAGTTTGAAGCGAGTGCCAAGTGTCGCAAGCAATGCCACCACGAAGACCAGCATTAAGGATGCTCCATCGTCGATTACCCATGCTGTCGGCATGGCCCTGAAGAAGCGGGCGCCTCTGACCTCGTCTCCGAACTCGACGGTCTCATCGAGACATTCTGGCATTGAGAGAAGAATTCTCAGCACCAGTCATGTCCAAGGGAACAAAAGGGAGACGATGAACCGGGCTTTGACATTGGCCCCAGTAGTCAACACTGGCATTGTCTCGTTGAAGAGATGTCATTCGGTCAAAAGTAATGCTGGACGCAAGACAAGCTGGAACCCGGCTGACTTGACCGGCATGGACAAGGAAAATCAGAGTCTCGAGGAACAAGCGGAAGATGAACAAAGCGATGCTGGGACTGAGCGCAGGACGAGCTTTGGTGGTACGAGTGTCATATACACCGACACCAATAGTAGCATGATGTATGGGACTGGGAGTACATTGAGCATGAGCGGGAGAAGGACAGCCAGCTACGGCAGCAGCGTTGGAGGGACCATTGATGGCGTGTTGGGGGGACAGACCGAGAGCATCGCCGAAGAAGACGAGGACGGCACTGCGGTGGAGGATCCAGAAGGACAACACCACGACCAAGACAAACTGGAAGCTCAGCAGCAGGATGACGAGCATAAGGCCATCATGGCCCTCCTTGAGTCCGCACCTGCGGGCGTGGTGCAAGACACTGCATTGGTTCTTGCGCCTGTCGAACAGCCTGAGAGCGTCCACACGCAGACTCATGTCGGCGAGGAAGAGGTCCAGACTGAATGGCTGGATGGGATCTCGGACCTGCAGCCTCCGCCGCGACTGATCATGCACAGAGAGGAGATCGGGAATGCCAACAAGTGGAATCAGCCGAGTGACAGTGGACTGGGGACCGAACCGCCGACGGCGGATGGGGAGAGGATGAACATGGGGGAAGCGATGGAGTATTTTGACATGAGCAGGAGGGAGGGGCAGCAGCATCAGCATCAGCAGCAGCAGCAGGCTGGGGAGGCTGGGGTTGTGCCATGAGTCAGGTGCCTGGGGTGGTGGAGAGGTTCGAGTGGTTTGGAATTGTGTTTTGAGAGCGAGGGTGGAGATTAGAAAGAGAGACAGAAGAGAGATTGGATCGTTTTGAGGGGTTTCGTAGAGGATTAAGGGCATGTACCTATATCGTCAGCAAAAAAAGGGCAGCGCGTTTTTCTTGCTTGTAGCGTGTTCTGGTTTCTGAAAGAATAACGAAACTGTTCGAAGTATCAAAGGGAGGAAAAGTCATGGCTTTATAAGGTGGTTTCTGATAGTCTGTCATAGGCCATAATAGTCTATTATAAGCTATTAGAGGCTATTATGGCCTTGTATACACTGTAGGCTTGCGTACGCTGGTATAGGTTATAAAAGTCTCCAAGAGTCTGGAATAGGAAGGTATAGGAGGAATTGTTACATCACCGTCTCCAGATATCTGACAGGCAGTATAGAACGGTCCTGATCTTTTCGTGTTTTGGTTCTGACGAAAAGTCTTCCTTGCACGATACATGAGGCAGGAAGAGAGCAAGAAAACTGAAGGGCAATGCTAACCTGGTTTTTTTTGGGAGTTCTTCACGCTTCTTCTTCTTCTTTGAACCCTGTCTGTTTAGACGATAACTGATCAAATATTCGGTCTCCACCCAAATTTACCCTTCCTTTTGATTCCTTCTTCGAAGCTCCATTTCTCCCGAAACACGCCTTGTATCAATTAATTATTGCTTGCAAAATATGGCTTCCATCCACCCGACGAACCAGGGGAGGATCAAGACGCAAGCCTACGTATCCCGAGGCCCCCACCATGGTGAGAAATTGTTTGAGCTGGAAGACGTGTTCTACGAGGGCGGAGTTGGAGAGAAGGAGGTACTGGTCGAGATCCTCGCGGTGGGGGTCTGTCATTCGGACGTCAAGGCCGCGGAGGGGAGGTTTCATATGAAACCGCCGTTGATTTGTGGGCATGAGGGGAGCGGGGTCGGTGAGTTGCGGATATTACCCCTTGAGGGGTCGAGAATGCTGATTTCGGGGATCACATAGTGAAAGAGGTCGGGCCCGGAGTGAGTTATGTCAAGCCCGGTGACTCTGTGGTTCTGTCCTTCTCCTCCTGTGGGTCGTGTACGAGTTGTCTGTCCGGGAGGGCGCCGTACTGCGACGAGATCTTCCGGTTGAATTTTTCGGAACGCAGGGGACAACTGTTAGAGGAGGATGGCGCCGTCAACGCGGTCACGGACGCACGAGGAGAGAGAGTCAATGGGTTCTTCTTTGGGCAGAGCTCGATGGCTAGGTTGGCGTTGGTGAGGGAGAGTAGTGTAGTGAAGATTGATAGAGTGAACCAGAGGGAGGAATTGAGGATGCTAGCGCCGCTGGGGTGTGGAGTGCAGACCGGGGCGGGTGCTATTTTGTGAGTTTGTGAGTTTTGTTGCGGAACTTGAAACCACTGATGCTGTCTTTCTAGAAATGTCCTCAAGCCTCCACCCCAATCTGCAATCGGGGTCTGGGGAGCTGGAACCGTTGGTCTTTCCGCTTGCCTGGCCGCGAAGCTATGTTTGCCTTCCCATTTGATCATCATAGATACGTCAGCTGTCAAATTGAGTTGTATACCTGATGGTTTAGGCACTTCTCATATCGATGCATCGAAGTACGGCCAGGGAGGAGTGGCAGCTGAGATTCGCAGACTTACCGGGGGAAGAGGCTTGGAATATGCTCTCGATGCCGTGGGATCTGGAGAGGTCCTTCGGGAGGCGCATGACGCGTTGGTTCCTGGAGGCACGTTGGTGACCTTGGGAGGATCCCCTCAGACGCCTCAGTTTCCGATTGAAAGGCATCTCGTGAAGGGCATCACGTATAGGGGTACGCATCAGGGAGATTCGGTTTCGAGGGTGGTGAGTGCCCTCATACTTCGTGCTGGACTTGTCTCGAAGGAGGGACGCACAAAACTGACCTGTGGCTAGATGATCCCGAGGCTGATCGATTTATGGCGAGATGGAAAGCTTCCGTTCGACCAGCTCCTGAGCCTTTTTCCTTTTGAGGATATCGATCGAGCTCTCCAGGCGCTGAAAGAAGGCAAGATTGTCAAGCCAGTGCTGGTTATGGATTTGAAATGATAACCAAGGTGGATTCAACAGCCCGCTCAAAAATTCTCGTGGACCCTGGAAGGAGCTGTTTTCGGCTATCCTAGTCTCCTGTCGCGGTTCAAACCAACAACAACTAACTTCATTATGCACTTTGAATACAGGACTCGTAAGATCGTTGATAACGCCGTGAATCAATGAGCTGGAGTTGTCGAGCTTGGAATGGGAATACTGCAAAGACTGGGAAGCAGAGAAGACAATTGGATAACGTGGCCGTGGTGAGGACAGGTTGGCGGGTCAGCTGTGCTATGCAACGAGGGCTAACATGGACTGAACCACTATACGACGTCGAACATCAGGAAGAGGGGGTCGCAGGAGAGGAGAAATTATCTGTTGCTTTTCAACGGCATCCTAATTTTTTCCCTTGTCCGTCAGCTTTTCTCTGGATCATGAATACAAGAAATTCCTCAAATCATCCAGATACCACCTTCAGCTCGCGTGATGGCTCAAATAAGGCGTCTCATTGAAATTCCCCGACCAATGAGCGTTCGAGAGGGTTCTCTTTTGGCCAATCAGAGATCCCTGCTCGCCAGGTCTCGTATAGATTGGGGACTTCGTCGTCAGCAACGCGAGCGTCGCTTTTCCAATAGTTCTTAATAAGGTGAGATTTCTCTTTCTGCAAACCTCAGGTTTACTCTCGAAGTCTATCATACATCATGCCCGAATCCAGCGAGCCGAAGCCATACAACATAGCCGTGCCTGACTCGAAGATCGAGCGCCTCAAGGCGAAACTCGCCACGGCTGATTTTCCGGATGAGCTTGAAGGTGCAGGATGGGACATGGGCTCGCCTCTCGCCGATGTCAAGCGGCTTGTGACATATTGGCGTGATGAATTCGACTGGCGTAAGGTCGAGAAGGAGATCAATGACGAGTTGGCCATGTACCACATTGAGGTGGATGTCGAAGGCTTTGGCAAGATGGGAATCCACTTCGTTCACAAGAAGAGCCATGTGACGAATGCAGTGCCGTTGGTAAGGTGCTCTCAGCTTGGAGCATCAGCTCGCTCTTTTTAAGTGTATCTGAATGGCCATCCACGGAGGAGTTGTGGCTGACAGAGAACGTGGGTTTTGACATAGTGTTTTGTACATGGTTGGCCTGGCTCGTTTCTGGAAGTCCGCAAGATCTTACCTCTCCTGCTCCAAGGAGATGGAAAGAGTCAGCCCGCCTTTAACGTCGTTGCACCGAGCCTACCCAACTACGGCTTCTCTGATGGGGCTAAAAAGGTATGTCTTTGGTGAAGTGCTCCAGAGTCGACTTCGGACTGCAGTGCTGATAATCCCAAAGAGGGGCTTTGCCTTCAGTCAGATGGCAGAAGTCTGCCACAAATTGATGGTTGCCCTGGGCTACCAGCAATACGGTAAGCACAGTCATAGACGTAGATGACTATCTGACCTTGGCCTAGTCACACAAGGAGGTGATTTGGGGTAGGCTTAGCGACCGCATTGACTAAACAACTCAGACCTGAGTCACTGATAAGCTGCGCAGGTATCCAATAACTCGATACATGTCACTGAGATACCCTGAATCGTGCAAAGCTAACCATCTGAACTTGCACCTCCCGGCGGAGCCGACTCTCGCGTATAATCCAACGCTTTTTGCGCGATGTCAAGTACATCAGCTCACCGATTTTGAGAAGGGGGGCTTGGAAAGACTGAATTGGTTCCTAACATATTCGAGCGCCTACTCAGCACTCCAAACCACACGCCCTCAAAACATCGGGTACTCATTTGCGGACAGCCCAGTTGGACTCCTAGGTTGGATGTATGAGAAATTTGTACTATGGACAGATAATTATCCTTGGACAGATGACGAAATTCTTACCTGGATAAGTATATACTATTTCTCCACCGCAGGACCGGCGGCTCCTCAGAGGATCTACTTTGAAGGTCAGATCGGTCTCCCGTCCAGTCCTGACAGTCAATGGCAGCGAGCCGGCGAGCACATCGAAGGTTCGAAGTTGGGTGTCAGTCGCTTCCCGAAAGAGCTCGCTGGGCTTCCCAAACTGTGGACAGAAGGAATGGGCGATCTGTTATTTGATGCTGAACATGACAGCGGCGGCCATTTTGCGGCTTGGGAAAAGCCGGAGGTCCTCGTGGATGATGTCAGGGGGATGTTTGGCAAGGGGGGGAAAAGGGTACGGCCTACTTGAAGGGAAAGACGGGTATGAAAGCTAGCAAAGCGGTCGTACGAGTAGTTGATGGACAAGGAGTGACAATCAACCTAAGATCTACTTTAGGTCACCCTTTCACAATGGTGATAGGTGCTTGATTTGCTTCAAGAACGAGAATCAAAGCAATAATAAGATAGTGAATGGAACACTCATTCGGGTCGACGGTGGGCAACAATTCAAATGATGTGTCTGACCATAATTTCGTTCAAATGACAAGTGCAGAGCACGACTTATAATTCGACATCTTTGACCGTGTTTTCTTCCTCGCTTGTTCATGTCCCATATGACCTTAAAACTTGGAAGCTTTTCCTGACTTGAAACTCACTCATGCATCAAGACTCAGCCAGGAATGGCTCCACTGCGCCTGCAAGTAGGCGACAGCGTGAGCCTCGCGTATCAGTCCTTAAATCTCGTCGGCGTTGTGAAGCGACAAGCGACGGGTGGGAGCCATACACGAGCCTGCATGAATGCCTGGTTGTCCTCTACGTCCCTGTTCCCGCGGATGTTCGTACCGAGTTCCTATCGACTGGCGTACCTCCCCAGGGCTATGTCTTCGTTTCATGGTGGTCGCCCAACGGAAAGGGCTTTAGCATAGTCGCAGAAAATGACCTCACTCCTCTGGATCGCTGGTTCATGAACGGTGACCATGTCCAACGCGAGGAGCAGCAAGATACTATGCTGGGAGTTGTGGTGGACATCAGAGAAAATTATACAATCCAACCTATTGTGAGACAGAACGAGGGTTCGACAGTCGATTTTGTTGGGGAGGATGAATATGTTGGGTCTGAGTGCGGACCTTGTTGTTCACATCTCAAGCCATGCTCTCACAAACAGCAAGCAGGCCTCATCCACAATGTCCCCGGCTGTGAGCTCAGACGAGCTCAGGAATTTTGTGAAGGCGATCTAATCATCTACGACAACTGGCTCGGGAGACTTATCCAAGTTGAGTCTGATGTCGTCTTGCTTCTGGACAACAAAGCCGTCGTCCAGGTGAACAAGCCCTGGGAGCTCGCGCAGCTCGTGGCTAAAGATGCTGCGGAGATTATTCTTCGACCCGAAGATTTGGCGGATTCCAAACCACCCGAAGTGGACCTGGAGAAATACAATGCACGACTGGCAGTGACACCAGGCGAGATTTTACTCTCTCAGATCTACGCCACTCGTCGCAGCAACCTTCAAAGAGGCCGCTGGTACGCAGGAAGATATGACGCAACCATTGATTCCATCGGTCGGGTCCTCGACGTCCGTGCTAGGCGTCTGGATGTTGAGTGGTTATGCCCGAACCCTTTTCACAAGCTACCGCAGACAGATAATCTGGAACCCCCTTCACACATCCCTGCGTACAAAAAGTCGTGGACACGCAGTGGTCCACGAGAGGTTCGAAGAAACAAGGACATTGTGTTGTTCGAGAGCAGTCGCCCTAGAATTCCCTTGCTCGGTAGATCCGCAGACAATACTGAGATGGACACCGACTTTCCCAGCAATGCAGCCGGAGCGGCCCTTCCAATCTCCACAGGGAGAGACTTGAGACCTGGAGATCATGTTCGATGGAGAGATCAAACTGGAGCCGCAACTCGCTATTCTGACAATCCCAATAACACACAGGGAAGCTTTAAACCTATACCGCGAGAGGCTACATACAATTTTGATCTCAACGAATTTCGGATTGTGAGCGTTCAGAGAGTCAATAAAGTTCTGTGGCAGGATGGTTCGACCTCTGAACACGAATCCATAACGTTAAGAAGTGTGCATCCACTTGACGAAACACCTTTCCCGGGAGATGTTGTGACTGCTCGAGAAGGGACAAAAATGGTAATCAGGAAGGGGGATAAGTTCGTTGAAGCCCCTTTCGATGAGATGAAGGCTTTCGAACTCGACTGTGACTTACGACCCGGGAAAGCTGGTGTGGTGCAGTCCGTCAACCCTTCGCAAAGAATAGCGACTGTGAAATGGTACATAAACCCTCAGATAGAGATTTTGGATCACGGGCAGTTCATAAGTGGCTCATCTTCTCTTGGTCAGCTTGGTGACTCTGTCGAGGAACTTTCTTTATTCGAGATCATGACTCACGAGGTGTTTGACATTCGAAGGAAAGATCTCGCCTTGATTGTCCCTCAGAGCATGAGTCCAGCTGGATTACGGAGCCTCAAGCGCAAAAGGCTATGGGAACCTGACATTTCCCAACCTGTTCCTTCTCACCTGGCACAGCTCGGCCTTCTTTCTGCTACCAAAGACTTATTTCGCGCAATAGCAACTTTTGCTTTGTCTCGAAAGGGGATAAGAGAAAGCCTCGAAGCGTTAGCACTTCAATATCAATCTACAGAGACAGCACGATCGAAGACTATTGAGTGGATTGGAGAGGTCATCGATGTGCGCTGTGATGGGCAAGTCATAGTCCGACTGCCAGGAGTCGAGCAATCCACTGACGTGGATGTCCCGCGTGATCAGATCTTCTTGATCGTTAACCCAGATGAAGTGCCGGACGATGCATCGATGCCTCAAGTCATGTTTGGGCCAGACAGCGAAGATGATGATGGCAGTTACGATAGTCACTCTACAATTGATGAAGAGATCGAATATGATGGAGGAAGAAGGATTGATAACGATCCCAATGACCTAGACTGGATAACGGATGAAGATGATGTTTCTACCTCGTCTTCCATGCCGGACATGGAGATGTTTGATGCGGTGGAGCATCAGGGTGACACTGCTGTGCCAAACAGGGAAACAGGCGGAAAGATCGAAACGAGTGATCCGATGGACATTATCTCCACGGAGCCGGCAACAGGATCGCTTTGCACATACCTCCCAACCTCGCGTCCTCCGAGCTTTGAAATAATGTCTTGCGCCCCTCCGAATGACCAGTATGGGGCGTCAGAGGAGCCTTGGACAAGTTCTGGCCAGCTTAAACGACTCTCTAAAGAACACAAAATCCTAGCGAAGTCATTGCCACCCAACGAAATCTATGTCCGCACGTATGAATCACGACTTGACCTCCTCCGATGTTTGATATTTGGTCCGGAAAATACACCCTACGAACACGCTCCGTTCGTCGTAGACCTCCATCTTCGCGACTTTCCGAGGGACCCCCCGCAAGCGCATTTTCATTCCTGGACGCACGGATTGGGACGCGTCAATCCAAATCTTTACCAGGAGGGGAAGATCTGTCTCAGCCTGTTAGGAACCTGGTCGGGAACGGAAGGAGAAAGTTGGACTGTCAACGCCACGCTTTTACAGCTACTCGTCAGTTTACAGGGCCTCGTGTTTGTCAAAGATCCCTTTTACAACGAAGCCGGCTTTGAGACAATGCGCGAAACTGGAGAAAACCTCTCGGAGTCACTGCAGTACACCGAGAAAGCGTTTGTGATTAGCAGAGGCTTCATTCGCTACGCGCTTAAAACCCCCATACCAGCTCTGGAAGACGTCATCGCATGGCACTACATGCCGTTACTCTCCGAAGAGATCACGGGGAATCCAGGCAGAGACCATCTAGGGAAAGCCATTGTTCGAGCCGACAGGTTGATCCAAGCATCCGAAGCACTTGGATTGTTAGGCGATATTGGTGCCACAAATGCGCGCCTTGCCGAATTGATAGGTGGTGAGCTCGGGCGCGTGACAAGCTTTCAAGTCGCGGACTTTCCTAACTTCGAAGACTTGCTGAAGACCTACTTGGATGATTACTGCTCGACGCGGTCCTTCACTGACGCACTATTGGCAGTCGCCGGTCCCATTGCTCACGGCCGCGCTACGCTGACGAACACATCTTGGGTCATCAATTCGCGCGACCTCAAGATCTTGTCCGGTTTTGATGTGCAGATAATCAATGATTTCCAGGCCGTCGCGTATTCGCTGCCATCGCTTGACGCAAGGGATATTGTGCAAATCGGTGAGGGCAATGCGGAGGAGAGGGGACCTAAAGTGGCTTTAGGCCCAGGCAGCGGGCTAGGCGTCGCATGCCTTATTGAGAACCATGGAGAGCGATTAGTCATCGCTAGCGAGGGCGGGCACGCTACTCTAGCAACAAATTCAAAACGGGAAGACGCAATAATAGGAATTGTGCGCCAGCGTTTCGGTCACGCATCTGCCGAACGGGCGTTGTCAGGTCCGGGATTGGAAAACATCTTCCAGGCCATCGTTAGCTTGGATGGCCTGGATGTGCCGCAGACGAGCGCGCCAGAAATCACACGACGGGCGCTCAAGACTGAATGCGAAGTGGCGCATGAAGCACTCAGCATCTTTTGTGCATTGCTGGGGTCTTTTGCCGGAAACATTGCGCTAACCTTTAGCGCCTGCGGCGGCATTTACATTGCGGGTGGGATTTCACCGAGAATCGTCGAGTTTTTAGCTCGTTCCCGGTTTCGTGAATGTTTCGAGTCCAAAGGTCGATTCCGACAATACGTTGCAGAAATTCCGACTTACGTCATCGTCCATCCTGCTACGGCGTTTCTTGGCCTGAAGTTTTTAGTGGAGCGGCGTCACGCACGAGTGGGGACAATCGGCGGCTAAACCATCGGCCTCCGTCGGGAGCCCTGCTGTACTTCGGCGGCGCGCGCACGAATGGACGCTAAGATTGCCATTCCAGACCTTTCGACCGGACCTTGTCTTGTTAGACGCCTAAGGAAAGCCGAGGTCTCAACCGGCTTGACGAATTCGGCAACCGCTGCAGGGGCGCCGTTGTGGGTCGGTTTGCCGCGAAGCGCTACGCCGGCGCAACACCCCAAACGCAGAAACGCCACGGATCATTCACAAAAATCACAAAAACTAGTCCGATTGTCATCTAAAGAAGGGAGGGAATGCTCGCGAGGCCATCGAACGGCAATTCGGAGCCAATGATGCACAACATACGAAAATTTGCTCTCGGGATATCCCTGAGCTGCTCTCTTTTCGCTACTGCTGGAGCTCAAACACCGCCTGCGCACAACCCGGCCTCCGCCCCCAATGATCCGCCACCGCGCCAGCTCTATCTTATGGTGCCAGATGGATTTGGTGGCCTGCAGGAACTGCCCAATGACCCTACCGGTGGTCCCGTGCGGGCTCCCGCGCCCGAGTTCTCACCAGGAACCACTCTTACCCAACCGGCGGATCCGCAGATAATCAACGGAGATCAGGGCCGTTGATTGGATGGGGTCCACCGTGGAAAGGGCATCGCCTATTTCGGCATGGCACGGCCTAGGCCCTCCCTGCCGACGCGGCAAAGGCACTGCTGGAGGGAAAGTGACCATTGCTCGCTATATTCTCAGAGGTGACGATTTTGATGATGCGACCATCCGTCTTACGAGCGAATCACCCGACGCGTCAGGTATCGAGTCTCAGAGTCGCCGCGTCGGTCTCTCGCGCTTGCGCCGGCGCCATGCGCACCCGGGAATGCGCCAGGGGACAATCGCGTGAGCTGGTGTCTCACATTAGTCGCGTGCATAGTATGCGCGCGTCTCTTCCCATCCATCGCTGGTCCCAGAGTTCGATGGTGTGGCGCAAATCGTCCTTGATGACCTTGGTATGAGCGGAGGCGTCTATCGGGAAACCGACGAAGTTCAAGCTAACTTTGAAACCGCCTGACTGATATCCTCAGTGGTCATACACTTTAACACTGCCGACCGGGTGGCGCGTGCCGTTGCTGAAGATGTCGCGTGTGACGTGTTGGCCCCCGCCTATCGCGACAGACTGGACGCTTCGCGGCGAAGTTCTCGGGACTTTGTCGAAGGTGAAACTGCCACGACGCAGCGAATTAGGCCATATTGCGCGATCCCGTTCGGAACTGCATCCGCTTCGCCGCGTAGCTGGGAGAGGACTAGGCAGCGGGGACTTATCGAGATCCTATACGCCTCACCGAAGTGAGGGGTGTATCTAGCTCCGCCACCTGCTCAATGGTTATGCGCCGCGCGGTAATGGTGACGACCCAGCCCGGACCCGTTTCCAACGCAATCGCCTCCAGAACTTCGCTTTCAGGAAGGACCGCGGCCCAAAAATGAGTTCATCGCCTTTAACGGCGGCTACCACGTAAATACCCTCTGCGTATCTGCTGGACATGGCGGTGGCATCGGAGGTGCAACCGACCCCGGGAAGGACCACCACCCGGGGCGTCGATGCTACACTCAATCGCATCACGATTTACTCGCGTTCCAGTGCCCGCTGTACTGAAAAGCAGGTGCTGCCTTCAATTCAGTAGCATTCAAGTCTGTTGACGCGTGCCACTTCTGGTCGGAGTTATTATAGGAGACGTGTACCTCAGCTGGGTTCACGGCAACGTAATGCTGGCCCATTCCGAGGAAGCCGCCCACCGATAAAATATAGGCCTGCGTGCGCCCTTTGGGCCCCATCGCGATGTCCTTGATCTGGCCAATGTTTTGATTCGCGGTGTTGTAGACATCGAGTCCGACGAGGTTCGAGCTGAGGTCGTCGTCATGGCCCACCGGCACAAACTCGGATGGTTCCGAAGATGCAGTGGACAAACCAGGTGAGCTGCCATTGCCGTTGCTATTGTCGGAAGTGCCGGCTTCCGAAACTTCCGTAATCGAGTCCGGGCTAACGCTCATCACGACAGGATTACCATCCTGGTCCTTGGCGCGTATCATAAAGGAACTCGGCATCACACGAATATCCGTAAAGCCAGATTTTTGCAGCATGGTACGGATGTGCTCACGCAATGGCGTTGCATTGTTGGTCTCAGGGGTGCCGCTCGTATTCGCATCGGACGAATTGACCGACGGTGCGGGTGGTGCGTTTGGTGGATTGCTTTGTGCCATAGCTGCCGTCGAGCAAAGCAAAAGCGCTGCGCCGGCGGTGATCAGGGAACGCATTTTAATTCTCCTTGTTTGCCCCCTCCCATTCAACTGGGCCTTTGCGGCTGTGTTCCGCGAGCTCTAGGAAATCGGTTAGGCCCCGTTCTTTCGTCGGAACGTGCAAAAGTCGCATCACAACGAGGCGGCTCTCCTATCGCGCGTGTAGCCGTATGGACAATCGCGGTTTATCTGGGGAGCGCTGGGAACCGATGACCGAAGGTGTGGTGCGACATCTGAACCGGGAACGCGGGAGAAACCTCAGCGTTTTAATTGCGGCAATTCCGGGCGAGGCAGCGCTTTGTTGCCCGGTTGAGCTGGCGGCCCCGGACTGGTCCCTTTTTCAGCCCCCAAGCCCTGGTCCGGTTCGGGGCTTTCCGCTGCGCCAAGCGACGCGGCGCGCCCCGTCGGCCCCCCAAAAGCCGTTCACTGTACCGCGCCTAAAGGCCGCATTAAAACGAGGCGGCGTTGGGAGCCGGAGCCACGCGGGACACCGGCGCGGTCACCACGCTATGGTAATGCGTAGTCGGCGCACGGTCGGCTTTGTGGAACCGTGCCTTCCCAGCCGGCAAGAAATCCGCCGGCTGGGGTCGGGGGGCTTCCCGAAATCAAGCACGACGGATACCGCCTCTTGGCCCGGCGGCCTGGCCCTGGCGTCCGACTAACCTCGCGAGGGGAACTGACCTGACGCGCCGGTTTCCGTTTATCGCAATGGTGGTCGCGGTATAGCCGGCTCGCTCCTGCCTGATCGATGGCGAGGCCATCGTCTGTGACGAAACTGGCGTTGCCGTCCTGGCAGGGGATGCAACGATTAGATCTCACCCCGCTTCCGCTCTGGATGGGCGACGCGATCAACTGGGGAATTTTCCAACGGCACGTCTGAGGAGAATTGCTTCGGCATCAATAACGCGAGCGTGACCCAATGCGGATGCGCCGTGCTGGCTTGGCTGCAGTTGAACCGAAGTGGCCGCGGGAGCGGGACCTGAAGTCTTCCTGAAACGAACGCTTGAAGAATTTAATATCCTTCTGATTGGACGCTCCGACCAAAGCGGTGCGCGATCCCGCAGCGATTGCCGCTGCGCCCTTTAATGTGATCCACGTAATTAATTTGCCTCCCGCACGGAACAGGATGGCCATCCGGGGGCCTAATTAAAAAAGCGCTTAAGTCGCAGCAGAATGGCAGACGCCGGTTCTGAATGACTTGATTGTAGCCGTCGGTTCGCCGCCTGTGCTCGCGCCGTCAAAGATCTGGGTTTCGAGCGACAAACGCGTCTCACCTGTAGCGCGGCTGATAGCGACAGTGCGATGTTCTTTGCTGGTAGTGTCAAGCTCGCGGTTGTAAGTAGTAGTATTAAGTTCGCACCGCATAATATCACCCAGAAGAGCGCAATTTGTGCCTTCGAGGAAATTGTCCTCAGTGTTGGCCAGGGCGCCGTCTTTCAAACGAACCGTGAGATTGTACGTGTCTTTTTGATGCTCGGATTTATTTGCACGCGTTACATAAACATCCGTATTTCCATTACAGTGCAGAATCAATTCTTTTGGAAGCTCGTCCGCAGAAGTGTTCGCGGTAAGCACCAGTATCAATAGCGCCGCCGCGCCGAAGATCGGTAGGTACTTTGCGCCCATCTTGGAAAGCGGCTCGGGCATGAGAATAAGGTTTCCTACTAGACGAGTCTGTGTGAGCGGGAGATACCCACCTAGCGAGAATGATGCAACGCAGCTAACAAACAGGCGTCAACACGGCGGCCAGAACCAGATTCCCGGCCAGCAGACCGAGAAGCCCGGCCAGGGCAGCCAGCAAGGCGGGCAGAACAAACCCGACCAACGATAAAATATAATTGCCAAGTTCCCCTAAAGCTTAGCGGCCGGGGCTTCTTCCTAGCTGCCTGTCGGGCTGATGCACTTTAACTTTCGAAACGCTAGTAGCACGGAATTGCCAAGCTGGTCTAACCGTGGCGTTCGAAGCTCGTTGCGCACGGTCGATGCCGGTCTTTGATGATTACTGCAATTCAGGGAAATGCTTCGAGAAGCATCCCGGGTTGTCAGAAGTACCCTTTCCGAAAAGCTACCAGAGATCAGCGCTGTACGTTGAGGTTTTCCGCCGGCGTCTTGCCCCACTCCTGTTCGACGCCTTGTGCTTCATAGAGGCCGCTAAGGCCCGCTCTCTTGATCGCTCGAAAGGTGGACGAAAAAAGTCAGGCGCCGGACTGCGGCTGGTTGATCCCGCCATTTTTCTCCTGTTTCGAATTCAAAAAGTCGACTCTGGGCCGCGTTCGCATCGTTTAACCTTTGTTAACCGCATGCGAGGTTAATGTTCCCAGCCTCCACTGGTGAGGGAACAAGCAGACATGCGTGTATTGTTGATTGAAGATGACAGCGCCACCGCGCAATCGATCGAGTTGATGCTCAAATCGGAAGCCTACAACGTCTACACGACCGACCTCGGCGAGGAAGGTATCGATCTCGGCAAGATTTACGACTACGACATTATCCTGCTTGACCTGAACTTGCCGGATATGTCCGGCTTCGATGTACTGCGCAAGCTTCGGGTATCGAAAGTGACAACGTCTGTCCTCATCCTTTCCGGCCTCGCCGGCATAGAGGACAAAATCAAAGGTCTTGGCTTCGGTGCCGATGATTACATGACTAAACCGTTCCATAAGGATGAGCTGATCGCGCGCATCAACGCCATCGTGCGTCGATCCAAGGGTCACGCGCAGTCGATCATCAACATTGACGGTCTATGCATCGATCTCGATAGCAAGATGGTCGAGATCGACGGCGCGCGCGTGCATCTGACCAGCAAGGAATACCAGATGCTGGAACTCCTGGCCTTACGCAAGGGAACGACGCTGACCAAAGAAATGTTCTTGAGCCACCTCTACGGCGGTCTGGATGAGCCGGAAATGAAGATCATCGACGTTTTCATCTGCAAATTGCG
The DNA here is from genome assembly GCA_963790495.1 of uncultured Alphaproteobacteria bacterium. Lineage (GTDB taxonomy): Bacteria > Pseudomonadota > Alphaproteobacteria > Rhizobiales > Xanthobacteraceae > BOG-931. The sequence continues at coordinate 40,920 of CAWBOW010000008.1, forward strand.
GAAAAAGCTCGCCAATGCCTCAGGCGGCAAGGACTATATCGAGACAGTCTGGGGACGGGGCTATGTAATGCGCGAGCAAGCTGAGGCTGCCGCGAGCATTTCCGCCTGACAGATTCCTCATTGCGTTGAGTTCAAGGTCGGAAAAGGTCGCCGCGCTGCTGGCTTCGGTTACCTGAAGTGCATCGCTCGAACATGAAATCGGCTAGGCGCAGCTACGCAGCGCGATGCGAGTTCGTCGACGTCACCCGCCGGCTGCCTCGTTCATCGGCGTTCGACGACTTGCCAACTACACGCTATGCATAACGCGTAACGTGTTCAAATCAATACGAGTGATTCCGTAAACGACACACCGAGCCAATAGGGTGCTTTTTTCCACGCCACCCTGCATGATCGGCGCACTGGCTCGCCCTTAATCTCCAATTCAAAATTATCGGGAACGCCGTTCATGTCACTGACAGTGAGGCCAGCGCCGCCCTCCGACATATTCGTAACGGTGCACATGATCGGGAACAAGTTCTCTCCCGTGTGGATGACCGCAGCTTTATTGTCTACAGGAACGCGCAGGTGTTTTCGATTTTCCTGCGATCTCGCCTTTGCTAACAATGCGGCCTCCTAGGTGATCTGCTTGCCCGCCCAGCCGACTTTAAGGTCCGGAATATCGAAAACCCGAAATCAGGCTGGGGATTGACCACGATTGTAAGAGCTTTCGATTTCGCTTAGCCTGCTTTGCTACTGTAGGGAGTGGCGACAACTTTACCGGCGTCAACTCTAAAGCTGCCCTGACATAATGCCTCCAATTTTAAGCATGGCTCCTCGGCAAGGCCTGTCGTTTGGGCAGCTGAAAAATGCCTGTCGTTGGGGCCGCTGAGAGAGGGAACGCGATAAAATCGGTTTTTACGCCGCTGAAATTCGTCTTTTCCATTGCGGTGTTGCCGCAACCTGTGAAGATCGGGGCGCTTTGCGGCTACCGCACGAGCTCTTTCGCCGCCAAATGGTGGGACGAGCGGGCGACAGGTCTCCGACCGGCCGGCGAACCTCTGGCAAAACCAGAACTTCGGACGGGCAGTCTCCGTAACTCCGCTGTCTCCCACGCTGCCGCTCTTTGCGACGGCCTTGGCTTCGTCGGCTATCTGACAGGCCGCAATAGGCGCAGAGCGGGTCAGGCACTCGCCGCCGCGTAGTGAATTATCAGAGCGAAGCGTGAGAGCCAGCTTTGATGCGACCTTTCCTTTGTCTAATCGGCAGCCGGCTCCTACTAACGCGAGCCATAAGGTCGATTGAGCCAGACGATGGGGCCGATGCAGGCATCTCATCGAGGTCGATTGCAAGCCGCCAACGAAAAACCGGGACGCGGCTATTTGATGAAATCGATCGGTTCCAAATCACAAGCAAAAACTGGTGAATTCCTGAAGCGGCGCCAGCGCCCGCGGGCCAATATATCGTTTTTCTCGTTGTGCTCGCCTATGCGGATCGGTACGTTAAATGTGTACCTTTCGGTGGGGTCCAACCGTGTCGGTGGGATACAAATGTCCCAGCGAACCGGTTTGGGATCCAAGGCAACGGAGGCTTCGATGAAGGGGCGTTCACGCGAAAATAGCGCCGGCAGGCTCGGCCTGATGGCCGTTCTGATATCGGCTGCGGCGTTCTTGGCCTCACCGGCAGCCGCCTCGACCGTCACCTACGACTTCTCTTCCGGCGCCTCGGCCACCAATGGGAGCGACACCTCAACGTTTTCCGGCTACTTCACTTACGACACTGGGTCAGGCGATGTGACGGCCCCGATCGGTATTACTGTGGTCGGCACTGATGGCGGTCTCTATAATACTCTAATAGCGGGTGGGAACGCAGGCTTGTATATCGCGACCAGCACGACCACCGGGGACCAGATTGATATATACTTGGCCCAACTCTTAAACGGCACAAGTCCCGATGATTTAAGCACGGTCTATTGGGGCACTATTTCCTCTCCCCCAACAGCTAGTTCTCCCCATTCCACGACTGAGATGGGTTTTGTCTCCCCAACGCCTCTCCCCGCCACACTTCCGCTCTTCGCTGGCGGCCTGGGCTTCGTGGGCTATTTGACGGGCCGCAAGAAACGCAAAATCGCTTTGGGGGAAACCATGGCCTAACCGGCCTAACGGAGCCGGCTTCGATACTTTTGTAAGGATAATGCAGCGCATTCTCATCGCGGCAATTGTTGCTTTAGCGGCTTGGCCGGCTTGGGGTCAGAGTGATTCGCCGGGGGCAGAGCCGTCGTCGGCACATGGGCCGAATTTCCCATCGTCAGCGCATGGTGCGGCATTTCCTGCGACTCCATCTGAGCAGGAGCCCAAGCCGTCTTTCGCAGCACCGCCGCCGCCACAACCGCGCGAAATACCGGAGCATGCTCTTCCCGCCCAGCACGCCTATCCCGCCGCGCCGCGTGCACAACCGGCTTTGCCGGACCGATAGGCGGCGTAGGGCTCCGAGGTCGTGACCGTGGGCGGCGGCACATTGATGACGCGGTCGGACGACTTGCGCGCTTCGGGAGGCGCCTTGTCCAATAATCTAGTGGCGCGGGGCCGGCCCCCCTTACCGCGTGTCTTTATTCAAAGTTAATCTTTGAGGTTCGAAATCTCCACATGTTGAATCACCGAGGGTGAGCGCATGTTTGAGGTTACGAAATACGAATATCCCGAGATTTTTGTAACGTGTCGTCGCACTGGCGAGACCTATAAGTTTTTGGTCGAAGGCGACGGCTCGCTTGTGCGCGAAGGATCGGACGCGAAAGGCGATGCCCGCCAAACGGCGATTGCATATCTGGCGTGGTTTTCGGAAGCGCGTACGCGGATAATCTCTCAAACTTCGGCCCGCGCCGGCTGGCCCATCTAAGGCGGCAATTAGATCATACCGGTTTGTCGGTCGGCGCTACGGCCGCTCGACCATTGGAGGCACAGTGACCGACAGAAAGGCTCTCCAAGGCATTCTCCAACGCAACACGGGCAGCGGATCGTCCCCCTCACGGGCGGTCGATAAATTTGGCTGCCCCCACTGTCACGTCAAATATGCAATCATTCGACGCCAGAGTCCTCCAGGATTTGTTCCGAGGTGCGAGGATTGCGATCAAGAATTTTTGCCGCGAGAGCAGTCGGCGTGGCTGGTTTACGAGCGCTCGGACACGTAATTGCCTCGGGCCAGCAAACGTAGGAGCCGGCGCCGCTTGCCCCAAGCCGATTTGCATATGAAGAAAGTGAGCCGTCAAGCTCGGCGAATGGGATACGGATTTTGCCCCTGGCGCTGGGCTTTCCATCGCTGCACTTTGTCTTTTCGCAGCGGGGCCTGATTTCCATTGATGAACAAGCGATAGCCCTTGCCTTGGCAGTCGCCGCATTCACTCCCCTTGCGTATTCCTGTGCCATGGCAGGCCTCGCACGGGGCGGGCAGTAGTTTCTCATTCATTCGATTTGTGTCTCGGGCTCAAGTAAAAACCCAGAATGAGGGCGCGCGGGCTTCCTCGCCCTCGTATCCGGTGTTCATAAAATCCGGCCCATTTGAACCGTGCCGCCGGACCGGTATTCGAGAAGTTAACTCGGCCGGCAACCGCTTAGCCTACTTTGCATCAACGTCGTGAAGCCTTAATCCGGCCTTTACCTCGCTGGTAACAAAATCGGATCGACCCGTCGTGGGGACAAGCGGGACGTGAGCCCGGATGTACGGCCGCGTTCCGCTTGTAATGCTGTGTTTTTTCACGCGTCGGCCCCGGCCTGGCGCCGCGTGGATAGCGGGCCGAGGCCACTTGCATGCGACCAGGGGTCAAATTTGGAAGCCGACTGACACTCTAAAGCGTGCCAATTCCTGGCGGTTCAACCTTGACACGTTCCTGCATCAGCCGTGTGACGCGAGTCACCCGTCACGCGGTCGTTTCGCCTCTTAGCGCGTGCAAGGGAACGTTTGATATTAGGCAATCTGTCGGTGTTGCCGTCCGGAACGCAAAGCCGGTGCCTTAACCTGTAGAATACGGTTTCAGGGGTAGGATTTGTTTGGCCGGCTTGAAGGGTGCCGGCGTTACCGAAAGGCGCCGGCGTGCGAAATCGCCAGGCCTTCTTTCATAGCCGCGTGATGCGCACAGGTATCGAAATGTATGAGTACGATGAACACGTCGCCCGTGCGGCGGAATGCCAGCAGAAGGCAAAAAGCGCTCGTGTCGAAGACGACAAGCACAGTTGGCTCGCGTTGGCCGACAGTTGGCTACAGACGGCTGAGCTTTGGCGAGTTTTGGCAGTTCAAGAACGGAATAGCCGAGCCATAGGCTAGATCAGTCTCAAGGGCATTTTCTCGTGAGCATTGATACAATCAGTACCGATCGGCTTCCTACATGTCCTAGCTGCGGCGGGATCATGAAGTTTGCTCGATCCCTTTCAAGTTTCGGCGCACAGCCCGCCTTGCGGACCTTTGAATGCAGGCAGTGTTGCCTTTCAGTTACATCCGAAGAAGCGCTCGAAGCTTTGGAATTGGCTGGGCCGGCTTAGCCACCGAGCCGGCGGACGCTAGTTGTCAGCTCAAACGATGAGGTGGAGAGGACGTCATGAGATTGGAAAGTTTGACCGCCCTCTTGGCGTAAAAATAGCGCACAATGCGCTCAGCAGTAGGGCGCCGAATAGCTATGAACTCCGCCTTCGTCCGGATTAGATCGGCCCGGACTTGTTCCCCGTCCGACAAACGCGACCGATAAATCATCTCAAGCGTGGGCAAATTGAAGCCGATTGCCTTCAAAATAACAGCTACCGGGCTTGTCCAGGTGCCCATAAATAATAATCCAATTTCATCAACGGAAAGGCGAGATAACCGCGCAATCGAGACTATGACCTCGCCAACCTTATTATCACTCGCGAACTCCCTCACTACCTCCTCGGTTATTTCTCGTGAGCTAACTGTTCGCTCTGCCGACTTGTAGTCGATTGATAGACCCACCTTGTTTGTCACTGAAGTCGTTGGACCAGGGAAAATCTCCCGAATTGTATCGTGCAATTCTGGATGAGCCGCCATCAATCGTTGCCGCACTATTTCCGAAGCCTTTAACAGAAGCTCGCGAAGATGGTGTTGTGGAATGTCCTGTCTTCCAGCGACACATTCCGAGAGCCAATCATCATTTTCACTTTTTTTGACCAATATCCCAAAACTCGGGTCGGAGATAGTTGCGCCAGGATTTCCAGCTAGAATGCCCAAAACTCTTCTGTCGCCTCTTGCTATCAGCCGACTGCAAATTGCCTCACTGATCTTATTGCGGGTTGCGACAGCAAGCAGGTATTCCTGACCTTTCGTGGAAATGCAACGCGCAAGGGTGTCGTCGTCGAGCACGTTCGATTGCGAGAGGATCGGTTCCGCGACCTCGATCGCATCATCAAGTGCAAGTGAACAGATAGTTTTGGCAGGACCGCCATCGATCGAGGCAAGTCGCTGAGAGAGTTTTAGGCGAGCGGCGATTTCGACCTTTTTGACGAGTTCATTTAAGAGCCCGTCGTACACGTCTACTTGATCAGCAGAGTAATGCCCGACATTCACCAAGAAAAGTTCAGTCAGCTGATGCAACATGACGCCGGCTTCAGTTGAGCGGGTTGTAAGCGCTCTTTCGAGGTCGGAGATGAGGTTGGTCGTTGTCACGTAACAGTCGCTCTCTCGTCGCAGCAGCCTCCAAAAATGAGAATATCAATATCGTCAAGATGTGAAAACGCTGGTAATGCAAAAGCTTAATGAAGACTTATAGGAACAGCATAATCCCCCCAGCAATGTGCTGTAAGCAGTCGTCGCCGCGGATTGTGGGTACGCGCGATGAATTAGCCGCATTGATGCCGCGGCGAAGTGTTCGACCGGTAGGCGGGGCGAAGCCATTGGCCACTCCGCGTAAAGCCAGGTCATGTCCGCAGTTCTGTGCGACGCCATGCCACCCGCGTTAGCACGCAAAACGCCACCAATTTCCCGATGTTTCCTTGCTTCACGGTTCGAGTGCAATTTGAGAGCAACCTACATCGAGGCTTCTACGGGCATAGCGGACGCGCCTAGCATACTGGCGTACTTGCAACCTAGGGTGCTTCGCTGATAATTGGACTCATGGATAGCGCTCGCCCTACGTATGCCAAATGCAGAAACTGCGAGGCGGAATACCGGGTGGTTCGCCTCGAATCTTCGGCTCCGCTTGCGCATCAACCCGTGTGCAGCGCTTGTGGCGCGCCCCTGCAAGGTCGTCTAGGACGTTTCGTGCTGAGATACTCACTGGTGAAGCGCAGGCGCGACCGTCGCATCTAATTCACCAAACGAATTAGAGCACAAAATTAGGGGGGAGGCGGGATCAGATCGGCTACCCAGGCGACTCCCGCGCGAAGGACGCATTACTGATTATAAAATGAGAAACCCCTCCAGCTATGTGGAGGGGCGAAGTCACGAAGTCACGATATGCGAGTGGTTAAGCCGCCGCGCCGAAGGTCAAGGCGTTCTGCTTGCGGCGATAAGCGAAGAAGCCGATGAGCATGAGCCCCGCAGCAAACATATAGACCGTTGCCGGGAGAGGAGTGGCCGTGAGGTCCAACGTACCACTCACATCGTAATATTCGGTACCGCCGACACTGCCGGTGAAGGTGCTGTCGCCCGCGCCGGAAGCGAGGTTAAGTAGCGGATATTGTCCGAACGCAGCGGTCAAGGTATTCACATCAAATAGTAATCCGATCGAATCGATCGGGATCACCGTATCCAGACCGCCAAAATCGGTTCCATCGTTAGCTCGATATCCCACGGGGCCCGGACTAGTTTCGTTGCCCGGCGTCGACGGGGTGATCAGGACCATGGAGACGTTCGTAAGCCCAAACCCGGTAAACGTACCCGTGCCATCCTGAGCCTGGCCGCCGACGACATCGAGAGTGATGCTGCCGGAGACGGCATTGCCACCAAAAGAACCGGAGAAGTCTTCGGTGAGTGTCGAGGCTTGAGCCGGTATGCTCAACAACAGACCCGCGGCAACGGCAACCCCCAATAGAGACAGTTTCATCTAACCCTCCAACGCTAAGGCTTCGAATTATTTCGATTTACCTCAGCAAACAGTCCTCAGATCAGCGGTCTTTGCGGGGTATTGGCTAGCGGAAACTGCGCGCCAACAATCCACAAAAATTTCCGCTAAAAAGGGAACTTTGCCTTGTCGCCACCCAGGGCTGAGTGTACCTGTCGTGGCCCTGCCGTCAACTCGCTTGGAGTTTCCGGCGAAAAACCCCGCTTTGGCGGGGATAACTCAGCCTCATGCCTGACGCCGCTTTCGCATCCGCGTCCGGTCAGTCCACTTAAAAGGCAAAAGTCTCCAAGTCCGGGGTCCGCTTGGGGGGTCAAAGTCCGAACTCGTGTCAGGGTCAATTGCCAATGTCGGCCTCATGGGTGCTAGCCGATTCCCTCGATAAGCGCCGGCTAATGGCAGCGTCGCGGACAGGCGCGCAGGCGTATTCGGGCGATTGATACCGGGTCCGCGCTTGTTCCAGATCAGGAAAATTCGCCGATTTTGCGGCTCATCATTGATGACCAAGTCCGAGACCATTCGATCGTTGTGGAGAAGGGCTGCATCGGTGAAGCAATGCCAGCCGTTATCACGACAAAGGCCATTATCACGACAAAGAGCCTGCCCATATTGTCTGGGCTGAACCGGAAAATCCGAGGCCGGTGGTCAAAAAGCTTTTGCGGCGCTCGATATGGAAGAAAATCCCGGATCGCAGGCCACCAAAAGTAATCTCACCGAGCCATCTCTGTTGGACAAAGACTGCCAGAAGTGCCGCCCACGCCTGGGGGTTACGCGGACAACACCTTTTGTGCTCGGATCTCTTCAAGGAGGCTCATAACTGCCGGCGGCACCGCTCCATGCAAGGGTGTTTACTTCAATTAACCGGAAGAGGTTGAATTTAATAACTGCCTTAAAATGTTTTAAGCGCGGGCTCGGTATGAGTACCTCGTTCGAAGTATTTAGGCCTGAAGGCCGGCAGGATTACCATGAAGCGCTTCTTCTTCGACTACCAAGCGAAGGACGAGGTATGGCTCGATTACGGCGGTCAGGAATTCTCCGACGCTGTAGGTGCTCTCGATTTCGCCAAAGAAATCGTGACGGGCTTAAGGAACAGCCTGACGACCGACTGGTCGAAATGGACGATCGAGGTGCGCGCCATGAACGGAGAGCGATACTTCGCATTGCCAATAGCAGGCGAATTGCCGCTAACGTAAGCTTAAGCGACCTTCGAAAACCAGGCCGTTTTGATGACGCCTGAGCACCTCAGCGGGTCGCACCGGACATAGCTTCGGCGTTACTCTTCGTCGAATCTCGAGTTAAAGCAGTACCCAAAATCGAACGCCACCGCATGGGCGTTCACGCTTCAATTTCCTTCTTCATCTCCCCGTTCACATTTTTAGGAGTTATTTAGTCTTCAGGGCCTATTTATCGAGAGCATCGACTTGCTTCTGATTGCCCAACGGCATTGGACAGCGCGTTTTATGGCAGCTTATGCGAGCCGGTGTCCCTGATTCCGGAGACATGCAATGCGGCAAACAATGTTCATGCTTCTACCCATTGTACTCGTCGGCTTATACTTGACTGACCGTTATCAGTATAATGGGCATTACGCCGACGTTGTTTGGAAACAAGCTATGACACCAGGCAAACAATTTCAGGATGAACTAAGCGAGTGGTGGGGTAGCCGCTGAAATAAGCTCTCGCTTACGGACTGGGACAATTGGCGCGCGGCTGGTGCAGCGATGTCCTCCGCGCTGTGCGGCACCAGCGCGTTTGCTGAAACTGTTAATCAAAGTTTGCAAACCGCCTTGGCTGTAGCAGGGTTCTTCGGCTCGATCGGAAATGAACCGAACCCTTAGCCATTACGGCTAAGTAAAGTGGCGATCTTTTCCAGAAGACGCGGCAGTTCGACCGGCTTCGTATCATACTCATCGCAGCCGGCCGCAATGGCTTTTTCCCGGTCTCCCGCCATGGCATGCGCAGACAGCGCGATCACTGGGATGTTTCGGGTCAAGGGTTCGGACTTAAGCCGACGCGTCGCCTCCCAGCCATCGATCACCGGCAGGCTCAAATCCATAAGGATCAGGGCGGGAGCCTCGCTGCTTGCCATGGCTATCCCTTGTTCGCCGTCTTTCGCCGACACGACCTCATAGCCGCGCCGCGCCAAGCGGCTCGAGAGCATGTAAAGATTGTCATCGTTATCTTCGACGTAAAGGATCTTCACCATATTAGCTACCTACCGGGCCGGGGTTTCCCGCCGGCACATACAGTGAAACCAGACTGTGGATTTGCTGCAGAAAATCATCCTGGTTAGAGGTTGATTTTTGCAAGATGTGCTGAACGCCGCCATCGAGACGACGACGTTCTGCCGGGCCGAGGTCCGCTGCAGTGACCACGATGACCGGCGTCGAAGCGAATTTCGGATCTTTACGGAACTCAGCAATGAACTCGAAGCCGTCCATTTCGGGCATCATGAGATCAAGGAGCACAATGTCCGGCCGTTCGGCGCTCGATCTTTCGAGGCCTTCACGGCCGTTTGCGGCGACACTCACCCGCCAGCCTTCTCCGACCAACAGCCGCCGCATCAACTCACGCGTGGCTTGATCATCCTCGACCACGAGTACACTTGCCGTGGCCGCTGGCCGTTTGAAACGATTGAGCAGCTCGGCAAGCTGCGCGCGATCGACAGGCTTTGACAAATATCCGGAAGCTCCAAGCGTAAAGCCTTTCTGCTTTTCGTCCGAGATTGTCATCAAGATAATTGGAATGCGGCTTAGTTCCGTGTCCTGCTTAAGAGCTTGGAGAACGCTCCATCCGTCCATGTCCGGCATGAATATGTCAAGTGTGATGACGGAAGGATGTAGCTCACGGGCAAGCTCGAGGCCTTCCTTCCCGCCGCTGGCAGTAACCACGTCGAACCCCTCGCGGCTTAAAAAGCGACGCATCAAATCCCGCACGGTGGCATCATCATCGATCACCAGGACGCGGTTGGCGCGCACCGGTGAGTGCATCATCGTCGAAAGCGCAGCTCCAACCGGCGCGATGTCCGGCATGCCCGCTTGATCGATAGGAAGCCGCACGGTGAAGGTCGTGCCGACGCCAGGCTCACTGTGCACCTCGATGCTGCCACCCATCATGCGGCACAGCCGATCGCTAATTGCCAAGCCCAATCCGGTACCGCCATATTTCCGTGTCGTTGAACTGTCGGCTTGACTGAACTCCTGAAACAGCTTGCCGAGTTGTTCCTTTGTCATCCCAATGCCGGTGTCGGTGACGCAAATCGACACGCCTTCCCCAATGTCGTCGCGGATCCGACCGACCGATAGCAATACCTGGCCGTGGTCGGTGAATTTGCACGCATTGCTCAGAAGGTTAAGCATTATCTGCCGCAGGCGGGTTGCATCAGAGCGGATGGTGCCGATTTCGATCGGACATTCTACAACCAGCTGGTTGCCATTCTTGGTGGCGAGCGCTTCGGCTTCGCCAGCGATATCCTTAACTAGGGCCGCCAGAGCCACAGGTTCATAATTCAACTCGAGCTTGCCGGCCTCGATCTTCGAGAGATCGAGGATCTCATTGATCAATTGAAGAAGGTGTCTCCCTGCGCGTGCAATTCGCTCCAGCGGCTCGATCATGTGTTTGGTGCCGGCCTCTTCGACGTCTTCCACGAGCATTTCTGTTATACCGATGACGGCGTTCAAAGGGGTACGCAATTCATGACTCATATTGGCGAGGAACCTGCTCTTGGCCGTCGTCGCTTCGGTCGCCGCGTCGCGGGCCTCCGCCAGCCGGTCAACAAGTTGCCCAAGCTGTAATTCGCGGTCCTTGAGCTCAGTGATATCCGTGAACACACCAACGATGCCGGCATCCGCGGTACGTCTTTCGCTGATCTTGAGCCACGTGCCACCGCTGCGCTGCTGCTCGAACGCCCCTTCGGGGTTCCGATGCCGCCTGAGGCGTTCTGCAATCCAGCTTTCGCCAGTTTTGGACCCGACGGCGACGGTACCGGCCGCGGCCACGGCGCGCAGAATCGATTGGTATGGTGTTCCAGGGCGGATCTCGACGGGAAGGTCGGCATACATTTCCTTAAACCGCCCATTGCAGATCACCAGTCGATCCTGTGCGTCGTAGAGCACAAAGCCCTCCGAGATCGTCTCGATCGCCTCGCCGAGCTGCGTTTGGGCCTGCCTCGCTTCAGCCTGTGCTCGCTGGCGCGCTTGTTGCAGCCGATCTTTCTCCATCAGACTGTCGCGTAACATCGCGAGCGCCTGGCTCATCCGGCCGATCTCATCTCGTCCGGCTCTCGGAATGGAAACGTCGAGTTGGCCTTGCGTAATGGCCTGAATGCATTGTTCGACGCGACGCATCGGTACATTGATAGAACGCACGATGAGCGTCGTCACACCAAGTGCAAGCGCCAGCGCGACGATCCCGGCTATCATCGAAAGATCGACCACGTGTTTGGCGTCATGCAAGGACGCATCGCGTCTTGCCAGCGCCAGCCGTTCGATGCGTTCAACGATACCCTGAATCTCGGTATTCACATTGGCGACATGCGATTGGGCCTGCGTCATGAGCGCGCTTCCCGTTGCGCTGTCGTCCTTGGAATAATAGGCGTCCGCAGCGTTTTCCACTAACTGCCAGAGCGCATTAAGATCATGCTCAATGGTGGCAACGCCCTGTGGATCGACAGGGACGATCGCCCGAAGAGCTTCGTCTAGCTTGGCCTTGGCCGTCTCGGCATTATGCTCCGAGGCGTCCGACACGCTTTGCGCAAAATCGGTCAGCCAATATTTCATGTCACTGAAATTCTTGCTCGCATTGTTCGCATTCCCGACAATGGTGACAAGACGTGCCTCCTCGGCGAGGGCCTCCGTATCGCGAGCCAGCTCCCGCGTCAGAAGCACAATTGTCGCCGCTAGGATTGCCAGTAGGAGGACGGCAAGAAAGATCAGCCGTGCCCGGATTGAGAAATATGACATCTGATCTTCCTGGCGAGAATGGCGCGCCGCTTGCGCATTATGTCATGCCGGTTCGGCAGACAACAAGCTTGTGCATGCCGGTTTATCGCCGTTCGCCGCGCAGCAGGTAGGTCTCCATATACCGCTTGCCCTTGATCTCGATTGCTCCGCGGCGTTCCAAAACAAAATCATCGGCTAAGACGTAGCGAGCTTGGGTGAGAAACCTGTATCTCGTTTGCAATACCCGTCAATTCCATCGCGCTCGCTGTATTGACGGTATCGCCCCAAACATCGTAGGCGAATTTATGCATGCCAATCACGCCCGCTACGGCGTTGCCTGTGTGAATCCCAATCCTGATCTTGAGGTCTTCGCCATGACGCCGTGACACTTCGCTGACCACCTCGCGCATGGCAAGCGCAAGACGCGCGATCGCTTGAGCATGATCGTCGCGAGGCTCAGGCAGGCCGGCCACCGCCATGTAGGCGTCGCCAATCGTCTTGATCTTTTCGATGCCGTAGTCGATGGCCAAGCGATCCACGGCGGAAAAGACATCGTTGAGCAACACCACAATGTCGCGGGCCGAGCGGCGCATCGACATCTGGGTAAACCCCACTATATCGCCGAACAGAACCGTCACATCCTGAAAACCATCGGCGATCGTTGTTTCACCCTGATTCATACGAGCGACAATCGTTTTTGGCAAAATGTTTAAAAGTAGGTTTTCGGACCGCTCCTTCTCGGCCTTGAGTTCGGCGATCGCCGCCTGCTCGCGATCCCGTAATCGCTTTTTGTCCAAACAGGCGCCAATGCGTGCCCGCAAGAGAACCGGATCGAATGGCTTCGACAGGTAGTCCTCTGCGCCGGCCTCGATGCATCGGACGACGCTGTCAATTTCGTCGAGTGCCGAGATGACAATTACTGGGATGTCGTGGAAGCGCGCATCCGCTTTAAGCTGGGTCAGAACCTCATAACCGCTAATATCCGGCATCATCATATCGAGAAGTACGAGATCAAAACTGTCCGCCTCAATCTGTGCTAGTGCCGATCTTCCGTTCTCTGCCTCTGAGGTCTGGTAGCCTTCGCGGGCAAGACGCCGTGACAACAGTTCTCGCGTGGCTGCCGTATCGTCGACGATGAGGATACGGCTCGAAGAGGCGTCCGCTAACGTCACCCTCGACGTCGGCCGCAGGGACCTACTAATCGCACTTACTGCGGCCGGACCGCCCTTCGCCGTGACTGACGACGGCGCGCCGGCGAAATCGATCAATAAATCGATCTGCGCCAGAAGATTTGTTCCGGCGTCTAGCAGTTTCCCAAGATCCTCTGTCAGCGCTGCATTGCCGACGCTTTGCGCATCCTCCAGCAGCATCTCGCCGAAGCCCTTGATGGCGGTGAGTGGTGTTCTAAGATCATGGCGTAAATCCCGGCGAAAGTCCGAAAAGTCCTTGTGCAGAGCGTCGGCATGCAGCAGTCCTGAAACCAGTTTCCTTAGCTTGAGCGCCGCCTGATAGAGGCGCCGCATGTCGCCGAGCGTGGAACGATTACCCTGCGCTTCCGCGTCTTCGAGCATAAGCTCGGAATAGCCGACGATAGCGCCTGCGGGCGCCTCAAATTCTTGCCGCACATAGGCGAGAAGCGCCGTGTGGAGGCGGCCGTCATTGGTATTTTGCGATGTTAGTTCCGTCATTGCGCGATTGCTTTGCCGACCACAGGTGAGCCAAAGACTATGCTTTTGAAAGCGGCGTGTGTAGTGCCGTCTAAAGCATGCCGACGGATGAAAGCCAGCCGCGGCGCCATGCACCGGCGACGCGGTTCAGGGGAACGGTCGTTGCGAAACGGCAAAGGAGTTCCAGTCCACAAGACGTCCGCGCTGGTGTGGGTGCGCTGCAGATTACCAGGCGATCCGTTGCGCAAGCACAGATTGAGGACGCCCCCATGTTCGGCGGTGGTTTTGCCCCGCTGTGTCAGAGGCGCTAACTTGTATTGCAAAGCGGTTGCATAGGGCAATGCGTATGCAACGCTCGAAAACTAGCGAGATGCATTTAAACGGCGCCGGCGTCGAGCGCGATCTCGACAGTCGATTTATGTTTTTCAGAAACGCGGCCCATAGCAACTCACGCGACCCGGCGGCGAAACATGCAAGCAAAGACTCTCGCCATCGGTGGAACCGGTGTGAGAATTTCGTGCAAACCGTGCGCACCGGCACGATACATTGTCCAGCGTTTTATCGGAGACGGCACAGAGCTCATCCTAAAGGGGCGCGCGGTGTTCAGTTAGCAATACCTCCGGAGCATTTGCGCCAGGGTGGACCATTCAATAAGAGATATTAACGCGCAGATGATGTGGGGGACCTTATCGCCCAGAGTAGGGTGATGCGGGTTTATTCAGCATTACTGCCCTGCTGCGGAAGTCCGACGCGCGCCAAGCTACGATAATGAGCATCAGTCAGTACGAGCAATCGACTTCGGGGTGGGTTCCACGCCAGAACAATGTGAGTAATGAAAGGACTGCGATTAAGTTTTGGATCGAGGACCAAGAGCCATCGGTCATCTTCCTTGCGCCAGTTCACACGGCCACGCGGAAAATAATCGTACTCGTAGTCCGCGAGGATCGGGTCGAAGCGTTGGATCGTCGGCCATACGTCGACGTGTCCTTCGTCGAGAGTTTTGAAGCCCGCGACTTCCGAAACGCGACTGAAAGGCCGCGAAAGCGAGGCCAACCGCGAAGGACTGCGGTTCTTCGCGACAAACCAAAACAGACCCACTCGTGGCTCTTTGGAGGCAAGAACTGGCTCGATATCCACGCATATCTATACTGCTCAGGCCCATTTGAATTTACCGAACTGGGGTCACTTTCGTGTGAAGTTAGGTGGGCACGATCCTTGAAGCAGTTGAAGCGAGCGTCGACGAACACCTCGCCGAGGCTCGCCGCCATCAAGGCAAACACCGGCGAAGAGATCGGCATCAGCGAGCACGTCAAGGACGTCCGAAGCTAGACCCGGTGGGGACCATGGCGGCGAACGTCAATGCCGGCGACGGCGGATTTCCTCAATGACAATCGCGTTGTCTTGTTCGCTTTCGCCGCTGTCCACGCAGGCTTGCAAGACCTCTGCATGAACCGACAGCAGCGGTAGATGTTGACCCGCCTTGCGCGCCTGATCGAGCATCAGCTGCGTGTCCTTTAACGTTTGGCGCACCCGACCTTCCGGAAGGAAATTGCCGGAGACCATCTTCGGCCCCTTGGTGCCCATGACTTGCGACGCCGCGGCCGAAGCGCGTGCGACATCGAGAAACGCCGCTGGATCAAGATTAAGCCGCGAGGCAAACACCAAGCCTTCGGCCAACGCCAGACGGTTGAGGCCGAGGATCAGATTGACCGCAAGCTTGGCGCGTCCGCCGTCGCCAATTGCACCGATGTGAAAGCGCTTGGGGAAAAGCGCGTCGAGCACACCGGCGGCGGCGATGGCGACCTGCAAATCGCCGCCGATCAGGCCGACGCCGTCACCTTGGCGGACCTGCTCGCTGGTGCCCGATACCGGGGTTTCAAGAAAACGCAAGCTACCGCCGATCCGGGTGCCGAGCGCGGCGATGCGATCGGGGTCGCAGGTCGAGGTGCATAAGACGATCTTGCCGGCGGCGGCCGGAATAAGCGCATGCTCGACCACGTCCTCGACTTGCTCGGTGTTGAAGACGGCGAGCACGATTGGCTCGCAGTCCCGCGCGATCTTCGGGAGCGATGCGGCGCGGGCGCCGATCTCAACGAGCCGAGCGGTCTTTGCTGGGTCGATGTCATAGCCGGCAACATCGAATCCGGCGGCGATCAGACGCCGCACATAGACTTCGCCCATCAGCCCCAAGCCGACTACGCCCACGGGACGAACTCGCTACGTTGTCGACATTTAAACTCGCTGCGCGCTCGCACCGACGGCGCCTACAGCTATTTCCGGCGCCATCTGGGCAACTCTTATCACGCAGCTCCGCGCGATGCACGACGGCCCGGTCGAGATAGGATTTTGCCGACCAAGCCGTTATCGACGCGACCACCCGAGGGTCATGAGAATCTGACCAACCTGTTTCCAGAGCGCAGTCTCATAGCGGCCAAGTCGTTCCAGCGCCCCCCCCGTCGAAAAGATCGAGCTTTAGATAGCGCTCCGCGAGTTCTCTGTTGCGGCTCGATTGATCAGCTGCTGTGTGCTGAGCCGGGTCTGCTGCCATACCGGCCCGTTTCGCGGCGTCTCTCCTTGACTGCGGCCGGTGCGGGATCTTGCAAAACGGCTCCAGCACGGTGAGCTGGCCCCGCGTTTGCCGGTCTCCCACCTCACCCGAAATTTGTAGAAGTCCGGTCTCCATCGCACTCGCCCGCCTCAGCCGCCACAACAGACTAGCCAGGCGCAGCACAAGTTCACGTTGAACGGCGGTTTCTGCCTCGAACCCAGCCGTCACCGAAAGTTCGAAAGCCTTATATTCAGCCTCGTCCTCCAGCGCTTCGATGACTGTCTCAGTCGTTAAGCCATGCCGGCGGGCTCTCGGCTGCGGTCGCGGTTTGTCGGATGTGGCTGGTACCCGCAAGCTCAAATTCGTGTCGCGCGGTTCGAGCTTATGTGAGGATGCCATCGCCTCGTCCCTCCGTGTTCTCGGTTGTCGGCTTGCCTTGCGCGCCGCTGATGCGCCGCGCGCGAGCTTTGGAACTGCGATCCGGCAAAGTCTCCGCGCTCGCGTTTGGTGTCGGATCGGAAACGGCCAGATGCGGATGCGTTTGTAACCACAGCGCACGCGCTGCCGACGTTGGATCTTGCGCGGTGGCCCGCCACCAGGCAACTTCGTCGCCATGGCGATGAACCTCGCGATGATGTCCGCGACACAGCGGAACGGTGAATTCGTCACTGACCTTGCGTCCAAGGGCGCGGCTTTGGCAAAAACGCAAATGGTGAGCGTCAGCAGGGCGTCGGCCGCACAATAGACAGGGCTGCTGGGCGACATAGCGAACGTGCTCGCGGTCGCGCAGTCGGCTTGGCTCAGGTAATGCCAAGACGGTCTTGTCGATCGATGACGATCGCGCCCGGCGCAGCTTGGGCTTCTTTCGGTCGGCCGGCGGATCATCGGCCTCAAGCGGGTCGTCGGCTGAACTCGATGCGAACCCCGCCAATTTAAGCTGGAAGGCATCTTCGAGCTGCTGCGCATCAGCGCGGATGAGCCGGTTCTTTTCACGCATGCTACGCTTTGCCCACGTCGCCGCGTCGTTGACCGAGACCACTCGCGTCAATTCCGCCACAAGTCGCTCGCGGAACTCTGATGAGGCCGCGGCACTTAAGGGCGTCACGGGGTGCCGATCCCCGTTCTTGGGATGAGCCGCCTGTCGTTGCGGAGCCTGGAAAGCCATTGGTCTTGAGAACTGACCAAAAGGCGAATGACCGTTGCCGGACAATGTTGGCACCGCATCGGAACCCTGCGCCGGCTTTGCCGCACCATCCGGCGCATCGCGGTCGTCCTCGCCGGCAATGCCCACCAGCGTGAACAGCGCATACCGCCGCGCATAGGTTAACGCCGCGCCCATCCGACGGGGCGTAGCGGTATCGCTCAACGCGCAAACTGGCCAGTCGGACGCAATCCATTCGCCGGACGAATGCGCCAGGATGGTGGTGAGATTGACCGTGCCGGCGATCTGGTCAATCGCCGTTGTCTGCACGGTCGCAATCTCGTGCTGTCCCAGCGTCCTGCGGACAATGTCGAGGCCGCTCGAAAGCGGTGCGTAGCGGAATGTTTGTTCACTCCGACCGGACTGTGGCCGTCAGCGATTTCTCCGGATTGGCGAGTTCGATTTGCGCCTTGGCTAGCGCGGACGCCAAGGCAGCAATAAAGTCACTCGACCGCTGCATGAGTGGCCTCCACCGTCAGGAGATTGAAACTGACGGCGCCGAGCTTTGAGCGTCTGGCGCAGATGCCGTGGCCGATGGCCTGCCTGGCATCCGCCGGCATTAGGGCCTTGAGTTGAGCTTTGGCCTGTTCGTGCTCAAGATGAGCGGTTCGGGTTCGCGCGAAGATCCCGGCGAACTCTGCCCAGGCATTGGATGTGCTCATGTCGACGATCCGCACCGCTTCGATGCGAGGCTTTGGCGGTTCGGCGCCAAACAGCTGCGGTGGCTCTCCGCTTTTCACGCAACGCCAAAACTTGCGTTCTGCCGTCACAATAAGGTGCTGATAGACCGGATCGGCATGAGTCACGATCTCCACCCATTTTCCCCCGCCGGTAATTATCGACAGCACCGCAGTCCGCGCCGCCACCACCTCCATGTTATGCTGCAGCTGTGGCATGTACTTTTCTGCCGCCGCCTCTTCCGAGAAGGACCACGGCAGCATGAACTTGGCTTCGAATACTGCATCGCTGCCCTGGACCCGGCCATCAAGCGTAGCCGCCATCCACCGCAGCGCCGGATGGAACACCCGCCGCTGGATGTCGGTAATAACCTCACCGCTGTTGGCCTCATACCATCGTCGGTTCAACGCCTCGGTGACGACGCCAAGCTGCACAATAAGATTGCCCGATAGATCCTCGGGCTCGACCTCACCCCGCTTCTCCCGCCACAACCGCAGTAGGGCAGGCTCATCCTCGCCCAGGATGATCCGCGCTTCGGAGCCGCCGATGAACCGGCGACGGTCGCTTAACCTGCTCGCTCGACGAATTGGTAAAGATGATGACATGACACCCTCATGCTGGCTGTTGAAGTGATTCAGAGTGGGTGGCGGCGCGCTTGCCCGAACCGGCGGTCTGCTCGGCCCCATTGCCGATCAGGGCGGCCGCGCAGATGGATCGGTTTTGGGGCCGGCGGGTGCTCGGCGCGGACGGTGGGAGAAGGAAGGCAATAAATGGGTCGGGTCCGCGTCACGGGCGACACGACCGAGGACAGTCTGAAAAGCTCGCTGCTCACCCCTCTATATACGGTCGACCCCGGTTTGAATTTACTGGCGCACGTTCGCTTTACGTTCCGGTGTTAAAGACCGCTCCACCGTCGTGTGCGGCCGACGGCCTGCATCTGGGCTCGATGAGGATCGCCGCGAAGGCGGCGCCGTCTTGGTCCCCGAAAAAGTCGTAACGTGCGGCGCCCTTAAGATTGCGCGTGCGGCGATGCTCCGTTTTCCGTCCAGGCGCTGCCGACGCGGCTGATGATTTCACCTGCGAGCGGATGGACACGCCCGCCCGCGGCAAGCGCCATGAATGTCTTCCTAATAATTGCGATGCCCTCCGGTCCACGCGCGATCAAGCGATCATAGACGACGCGTGTTTCTTCGCCGCGATCCAGGAACGCTAGTGCCGCAGCGCGGCAGGCATGAAGTTTCGCCGAGCACGGATATGTCGCAAGCGCGCGATTCACTGCGCTTAGCACCCGCTCGAAATTTCCCCGACGAAGTAGCTGCAGGCAAATGTTCGAAATGTGATAAAACGTACATTCTGCTTCCCGCTGCACCTCGAAGCCGCGTTTTCTTATTTCCTTTTTGGAAATCGCCGCGGAGCGATCGAGACCTTTAAAATAAATAGACAGCGCGCTGCTATACGCACCCGACGTCGCCATCGTCTCGATAACCAAGAACGATAGATCAGCAACCTGCGGCGCGGCAGGATTTTTCGCAGAAGGAACACGCTCGCGGGCCAGTCGCTCAATTTCCGGTATCTCATCCTCGTGGGCAAAAATAGCTTTCGGAAAGTCGGCGGCGGCGGCATTCTTTGTTGCTCGTCCGATCTCACGCAGTTCCCCGGCGGAAGGACGGGTGCAACCGAGCATCGTTTCCACGGCCTCGACAATTTCACAATGCATGCCCGGCGCGCTTGCCAGGCGCTGCAGCTGCTCGAACAGGAGTTGCTCCCAGCGCAGGCCGTCTATCGCCTGTTCCCGATAGCGCTGTACAATTTGGGACCCTGATGGCCGCCTTCCAATCAACCCGGCGCAAGCACGAACCGCGATCAGCACGGCGGACGTCGGGTAATAGGTCAGCGCCGTATCGAGCTCGCAAATGGCTGCATCGATCCTTCCGGCGTTGATAAATCGTCGCCCAATGTCGGCGAGCCGGAGGATGTGGCGAGGGGCCTTCGCCTGGTGCTTCTCGATCGTCGCTTCGTTATGAGCACCACGCGCAACATAATAGCCGCGACGCCAAGCTAGTGCCGCCTGCCGCAGTGTGAACTCCGTTTCCGTCCCTGGCAGTGTCGGTTCGACTTCAAATAATTGGAAATCGCCTACGCCAAAAAGCGTGACACCCAACTCGCTATATTCGGGCGGCGGCAGAAGCCCGGCCGTTGGCTTGTCTTGCGGCTCGCGAGCGGGATTGACCGGATCCGTTTGACCCTGTTGGTAAGCTATGGCGCATTCCAAATCCGCAACCGCGAGTTCCGGCAGCCGCAATCGGATCCTCTCCAGTTCCGCAGCCGATGGATGCATCCGATCAAGCTGCATCTCCAACACGCTAGCGATCCGGCCGACGCCAGGCACGCCTCGCACCTGATGCAACTGCTGGAAAACCAAATTCTCCCAGCGCACCCCGCAATAGCGTTGACCGGAAAAATCAGGAACCAGCCGTTGCGCTTCCTGACCGCGCGCGATCAATAGCGCGCAGGCACGTGCTGCATGAAGCAGGACGGAGAAGGGCAAAGAGGCAAGAGCGCGATCGAGGTAAGTGCCGGCAGCCTGCGCCTCTCCGCTCAAGATAAATCTGCGACTGATATTTACGGCGCGTTGGACGAGCGTGCGTCGCCGATCAGCGAGATTACGATGGCGACGTCGATTAAGATTGTAAAGTCCCCAATCGCAGTTTTCCGCGGCCTTTTGAAGCCGGCGCAATTGTTCGGCGCGAATTTGGGTCTTGCGTTGCGGCTGGGTTGGCGATGGCTCAGCCCAGACACGGTCTTTCGCAATTTGCAGCTCGCGGTGATTTTCCGACTCCGGCGCGTTGGCGGCGTCGCCGGGATGAGATGTTTAGCAGAAATCGGTTACTATCAATTCCGGCGTGTCACTTGGGTTTTCCTGCATGTTACTCCCTCCCGGTGCGAGTGCCGGTGTTGTTTCGTGTTCGAGCTGGGTGAGGATTCTTTTTAGCCGCGACCACGCGCGCCGCTCATATCGGGTGATGCGTGCGAGTTCAGAGGCCTTTGCTGCGACCGCTAACCCGATACGCGCTTGCGTGCTCAAAGTGCCAATGACGCCGCCGGCCTGGCCAGCAACCGCCTGATCAATCGTGGCGATCGTGGCTTGCCGGGCACGGATCAATTCGATCCGCGCCTTCGCGACGGCGTAGGCGATCCCCGGCGAGGCGCCGGAGATCGCGATAATGTTTTCGACGAGGGGCCGGATTTGGCCGGAAAAAGAATCGCCGCCTTCGACCGATGCGAGGCCGTGGCGAAGAGCATTATATCGCGATCGCATTTTGCCAGCTGCGGACCGCGGGCCGGTACTTTTTTTAGCGTTTTGCCGGTTTGCGGCGCGTTTCGCTTCCGAGCTCATCGCGGTTCTTCCTCGCCCGCGACATCCTTCACCCGTGCTGCAGCAGCCGCTTTTTTCTTTTTCTTTGCGATTTTATCGAGCATGCGGAAACTCGCCTCCCGCGTCGCCCGCGCGGACGTTGCAACTCGTTCAAGCAAGATTTCTGATTCGCTCAAGGCGTCGAAGTCGACAAATACATTACATACGACCGCGCCGGGCCCAAGTTTGCTTTCAACTTTCTTGATCGCCTCAACGTCACCGGAGACGGCTGCGAACACGGTGTATTCCCAGCTCCGCCACCAGCCCTGAACCCACGTGTGCTCGATGGCTTCTTCGGTTCGGGCCGGATTCCGTCGGCCGGCGTTTACATCTTCGACGACCTGTCGATTTACGATTTTGCGCAGCAGCGATTGCGCAATGGCGGCATTCTGGATCCACCGCTCCGCTTCCGCGACCTTGCCAACTTTCCACTGCGAGTGAGCGACGTCGTCTACGAGGAAGCGTTCCCGCAGGCTCGCCGGCTTGAATTCCGCGACAAGGCACGTGAGTGTGTGCTCGGAGCGGGCGGGATCCTCGCCAGCGACTACCGTTGGGGCAGGGAACAGGTCCGGCGCGTCGGTGACCGACGCCGGTTTTTTTGCACCGGACGCTTCAGTTACAGCGGCGTTGCGCGATTCTCCCTCGGCATTCATCGCCACCCCGTCGTCGTTCTCCCCCACCGGAGAAGGTAGCGGATTTGAGATCTCCGACATGTCCGGCTGAGACGCTTCGGGGCCCCCCTGCCACGCTTCGAGATTTTCGGATTGCGTTGACCCGCATTCCTGGCTGTTCGGCGCCAGTACATCCGCTGGCCGCTCGCGCAGGAGGCCGTCCACGATTTGCTCGGGAGGCGCTATGGCTGACAGTCCGGGTTCTGGCAACGCGGATTCGGCGGCTTCGGCGGATTGCTGCTCGGTCGCGGAATGCGCATTACCATTCTCGTGCGCGGCAACGACGGCGAATTTTGCCTGGCTGGGAAATTCGGTTATCGTCATTTTTCGGTACTCCGTTGGGCCCGCCCGGGTGGGCGTGCATGTCAAGGGGGGACCAAACGGATCACGTGCACGTGCGTGGCCACCTTTCACTCAATCTGTGATAAGTATTTTGCTCGTATGCGTAATGACATATCATACTTCACGTAATAGTTGTAATGTTTATCTAGGAAACCGCAATTTGGATTAGAGACTTAGCGGTAAAAATTAAATTTCGGTAATGTTAGGGGCCGGGGAGTGCGAAGAAGGGTTTGGTTTGGCAAAACGGAGTGGGGGGCCGGCGCCCCCCCAGGCAATCGCTGCTACCGGCGGCATCGGTAGAGAAACAGCCAAGTTTCGGCGGGGCCAGCCAACTGAAGCACGTCGCACGCCGGCTCCAGCTTTGCTCGAGACATTATGTATTGGCTGCGCTCCGGATACCGGGTGCCGCAAAGACAGAGCCGAAGTGGGTGATCGACCGCTAGCCCCGCATCGCTTTTGGCAGAACGAAGCCAACCGCTACCCCGCATCGTTTTTGGCAGAACGAAGCCAATTGCCTTACGAACAGGGAAGGGCGTTGCAAACCACCGCACTGCTCGAGGGCGAGCAGCCAAGCCGGCAATGGGCCGGCTTCAACCTAGCAATTCGACATTGAGCTCGCGCGCCACCGCGTCGAGACTGTCGCGCAGCGCTTTCGGCATCGGCACGCCGTGGGCCCGGCGGTCGAGACGCTTGGCATGGCTTTGTTCGCCGGGCAGCCAGATGCGCTCGACGCCCGGTAGTCGAGGCAAGTCACGAATGTCGCGGACCAGCCGGTCGACCGAGCGCTTGAACGCGTCAGCCGGCATAAATGCATCGATCGAGATCGCGGCGATCGCCTGGCCGGTATTGGTGGGCGTACCGGCTTCCTTGACGAAGTCGACGACGTCGCGGCCCACCGCGGCGCGATTGAGGGCCCCGGCAAGAAGTCCGATGATGAGGCTTAAGCCCGCGCCCTTGTAGTCGCCGATCGGCAGCAGATGGCCTTCGTCGGCGCGCTTCGGGTCGGTGAGCGGCTTACCTTGCTTATCGATCATCCAGCCAATCGGCATGTGTTCGCCCCGCTGCGCCTTGAGCCGCACTTTGCCGAACGCGGCAACGGTGGGCGACATGTCGAGCACGATGGGCGGCTCGTCGTGCGCCGGGACTGCGACCGCCATCGGGTTGGTGCCGAGTAAGCTCTCGCTGCCGCCCCATGGCGGCAAATGGTTGCTGCTGCCGACCGCGAAATAAAGCCCGATCATGTCGTGCTTGAGCGGCATCGTGACATAAAGGCCGGCCGGGCCGGCGTGATTGCTCATGCGCGCGCCGACCCAGCCGATCCCGTTGGTCCGGGCCTTGTCGATCGCAAGCGTAGCGGCGCGGCTCATCACGAGGTGACCCATGCCATTGTCTCCGTCGATCAAGGCCGTCGACGGCCGCTCGCTGACGACACGGATGTTCGGCCTCGCGTTTATGCCGCCGGCGCGGATGCGGCGTATGTAAAGCGGGAGCCGAATGACGCCATGGGTGTCGCTGCCACGCAGATCGGCCTCGACCATGAGGCCGGCCATCGTTCGCGCATCCTCATCCGGCAGCCCGGCGGCAATGAAGGTACGGGCGATAAAGGCCGCGATCCGGTCGGCCGGAACGCGGGTACTGTCGTTCGACATCTGGGTCATGCTCCGCAATGCGGCTGAGGCGCTCAGGGACTGGCCACCAATGGCGTCAAATCATAGGATGAAACACGTTCGCAAGTGAAATTTGGCAAGTGAATTTGGGAGGTATGCCGAAATGAGTGCGATGACCGCCGAGCACGTCCAGACGCTGGACGCCTGCTTCGGCACCTATCCGCATACCGAAGCGCTGAAGAAGGGCCAAATCAAATCCGACCGGGTCGTGCTGCGTTTTGTCGAGGTCAACCCGATCAACAAGGCATTCTTGATGATGGTGCGGCAGGCAAAGTTCGACGTCAGCGAGATGGCGATCGCCACCTATCTTCAGGCCAAGGCCTATGGCAAACCGCTGACGCTGCTCCCGGCGACCATGTTCGGCCGCTTTCAGGAAGGTGCGCTTCTGTATAATTCGGAGCGCGGCACGCTGACGCCGGATATGCTGACGGGACGCCGGATTGGCGTGCGGGCGTTCTCGCAAACCACCGGTGTGTGGGTGCGCGGCATCCTCTGGAAAGACTATGGCCTCGATCTGGCTAAAGTAAAATGGGTGACGTTCGAAGACGCTCACGTCCCTGAATATCGCGATCCTCCGGGCGTCGAGCGCGCGCCCGAGGGCAAGGACCTCACCAAGATGGTGCTCGACGGCGAGCTTGATGCCGGCATTTTCGGCGGCAGCTTGCCGAGCGATCCACGACTAAAAAGCGTTATCCCCAATCCGGACGCGGCCGGGCACGAATGGTACAAAAAGCACGGCACCGTCCCGGTCAACCATATGGTGGTGGTTAAGAGCGAATTGTCTAAATCCGATCCCGGCGCCGTGCGTGAAGTCTATCGTTTGCTGAGCGAAAGCAAAAGGGCCGCCGGCCTGCCCAAGCCCGGCGCGATCGACACCATTCCCTTCGGCTTTGCCGCGGTTAAGCCGGCGCTCGAACTGATGTCGAGCTATGCGCTGGAAATGAAAATCACTCCGCGGCGTTTTTCTGTCGAGGAGCTGTTCGACGACACCACGCGTGCGCTGTGAGGCGCAAGGCCGGTGCTGAAGGGATCAGCGAAATCCGGCGCCGGCGTGATCGAACTATGATTATTTGTAGCTCGCAGCGAGCCGCGAAGGGGTCACATTCTTATGCGGCCATTGGGGGTGGTGGAGCCGCCCGCAACGGGCGGACAACGAGTAGGGGTGCGTTATGAATTTTGCCAGGCCATTTGTATCTGCCGAGATCGACAAGCCGGCCGAAATCGAAGTGGAAGGAAATATCCGCGAGCTCACGCGCGGGGGTTCTGCTCTGCGCCAGAGTGACAGCGGCGATGGCGAGATGACCGCGAGCAATCTCGGCGGCCTGCTGCGGCGGGTTTCCGGAAGCTCGACCCGTCAAATCGACAATCTCATCGGCGAACTGCGCACCTTACGGGAAAAATTGCAGACCGATGGTGACCGTGTTCAGCGCGAGATCGTCGAATATGCCGCGCTCAGCCAGTCGGTGATGCAGCTTACGAAGATCGTTGCCGAAAGCGTGAAGAATCTTCCCGACGAGCCGGGCAGCAACGCATAGCGCAATTGGCGTCGGCAGGACGGCCAATTCTCAAACCCCGCGTTTTGCCAAAAGCTTAATAAGCGGGCTCCTGAAATGATTCTCGCCGGGCCGCGTCGTCGGTCCGGCGGGCGAATTGACTATCCTAAAGTCGTTCTCGATGTGCGGATACTCGGGCGGCAATGCCCCGGTAACCATTCGTTAACCATTCCTCCCGCAGCATCGCCCAGGAAGGTGATCGGGGAGATCACGCATGAACATCATCACGATGGCGTCGCGAAAGGGTGGGGCGGGCAAGAGCACCTTAACGGCGCAGCTTGCGGCCTTTGCCCACCGCCAGGCCGGCCTGCGCTGCGTCCTGATCGATGCCGATCCGCAGGGCTCGCTTACGCTGTGGCATTCGCTGTGCGCCGACGGCAAGCCGCCGTTGCGCAGTGCGGCTCGCGGCGTGGACCGGGCGCTCGCTGCTTCCATGGTCGAGGGCTGCGAATGGGCTTTTATCGATACGGCAGCGAGCATGTGGGTCGTGGCGCTGGAAGCCATTCGGGCCGCGACCTTCGTGCTCATTCCGGCGCGGCCGGGATTTTTCGACCTCAATGCCGTGCGCGAGACGGTGGCGACGGCGCGCGAGCGCAACAAGCCCTATGCCGTGGTGCTCAATGCCGCGCCGGTGAAGCGCGAAGACAAGGAGGCACCAGCGGTGACCCAATCGCGGTCCTATTTCGACAAACTCGGTATTCCGGTCTGGTCGGGCCAGATCAGCCAACGCACCGGCTACGTTCTCACGCTCGCCAGCGGCTCGAGCGTTTGCGAGGCGGCGCCTCACTCGCTCGCCGGCGCCGAGATTGCGCGGTTATGGTCGGCGGTCGAGCGTTCCGTCGTGGCGATCAACGATGCGCGCCCGAAGGCCGACGCACCGCAAGGTCAGGCGGCCTGATCGCGCGAATTTGCACCCTGTTCCGGTCGCGACGCGGTCAGCAGCGCCTCCTGCAAGGCTGCATTAAGTTTTTGCGTTTCGTGCGCCGCGAGCTTCTGAAATGCCGGCGACAGGCCATGCACGCGATCCGGATGGACTTTTTTGATGAGGCTCCGGTAAGCTCCTTTGACGTCCTCAATCGTAGCCGATCGCGGCAGGCCGAGCACAGTGCACCAGCCGCCGTCGGCTTCAGTCCAAGTCCCGGCTGGCACAGACGAACGATCGCCAACGGCTTCGTCCCTATACGCCCGATCCGTATAGGACTGATCGGCGCACTGACCGGGGTCGCGCCGGGCCAGTTCGCCGAATGCAAAAAATTCGCAAGCGTATTCCCGGCGCAGCGCGGCCCATTGCAGCGGGTAGAACAACAGCGCCGCTGCGGCCGCAAAGCCTGCGGCGGCGGCATTGGCGAAGAACAGGCGCTCGTCGATCGGATACCAGACGAGCCCTTGGCGTGCGCTTGTCGTCAAATCTCCCGCCCAGGCCGATTGACCGGCAAGATGGAAGACGACGAGCAGCAAAGAAAAACCGGCGACGTGGGCCGCCACAGCGCGGCCCAACGCGGTTTTCGAGCTGAGAAGGCGCATCCACGATCGCAACCGCTGCTGCGGACGCCGCTGCAGCCGGGCGATGGTTTCCCGCAGCAGCTGCGCATAAGCCTGTAAGTCGTCGAAAGCCTCGATGTCGTCGGGGCCGATTTGGCTCCGGCCGGTCAAAATGCCTCGCCAGAATCCGGGGGCCGGGCCGCCCGGTTTGATCAGCGTCAGCTGCTCGCATACCTGCGTATATAGGTGGATTGACCGGTTGAGCTCGTGGGTCTCGGATTTGCGCAGTGAGAATGCCGGCCGCACACGGCGGGCGGCGGCCGATTGCCGGACATAGCCTAACAAGAGCGCTGGAAGCACGGGCCACAACGCGAGCAAAGCCGCGTTGATGAGCGCGAGTGAGAATTGATCGCTGCTTGCCGGCACCATCATAGCACGCAAACGCCAAACGACTACGCAACACTGACGATCGCGGGCGTCGAGATCGCCCTCATGGTCGAAAAGCTAAAGTCACATCCTGTCAGAACGCGGGCGGCACGCCGTCAAAAATGCGCCGCCGATTGGGAGATAAGCGCGAGGGGATTCGTCTCGGCCATATTTAAGCACTAAACGCGACCCTATCGTCGCGCTTGTAGCCGGCGAGTAGCGAGTACTGATTCAATGCGAGAGCGATTTATTGCCTATGTGGTCTGCCCGAAGTGCGGGCAGAAGGGGGCGGCGGTTTGGGAAGAAAACGAAGAGCCGGTTTATCGGCGCGGCGGCTGGGGCACGACCTTGACGCGGGTCTCGGACGGCTTTCGCGCCGGGGACGGCGGCAAAATTCTTTGCGCCGTATGCAACGTCGAGGCGGCGGTTGGGCCGAACCGGTCGAGCTAGCCCTGATGGGTCGGCTGTTTCAGCGACGACGGCCGGTACCGCATCGCCGGTTCCGGCGCGTTGCGTAAGGTAGCCGACATCGCGTATTTTGCCGGCAATAAATAGTGCGACCGGTCAGGGGAGACGGCTATGCAGGTGACTCGCAGACAGTCCTTGCGAGCGGCGGCTGGAGTGTTCGGCGCTCCGCTTCTTCCGGCCAATGCACTGGCTTTCGATTATCCGAGCCGCCCGATCCATTTAACGGTTGGCTTCGCTGCAGGCCTCGCCCCGGACATTGTCGCGCGTCTGCTTGCGAAGCCGCTGACCGATCGGCTAGGCCAAAATGTTATTATCGACGACCGCCCTGGGGCCGGCAGCAACATTGCGGCCGATGTCGTCGTTCATTCACCGGCTGACGGCTATACGCTGTTGTATGTGACTTTAGGGAACACCATCAACGCGGCGTTTTATCGGCACTTGGATTTCGATATTACCCGCGATATTGCGCCGATCGGCGGCACGGTGCGCTCACCCAGCGTCCTTGTGGTCAGTCCCTCGGTGCCCGCGCAGACGTTGCCGGAATTCATCGCCTACGCAAAGGCCAATCCGGGCAAAATCAACTTTGCTTCCGGCGGCGTGGGCACTGCGCCGCATCTCGCCGGCGAACTGTTCAAACAGATGGCCGGCGTGGACTTGGTTCACGTTCCCTATACCTCGAGCTATATGCCCGATCTGCTTGCCGGTCGCGTCCAGGTCACATTCGCCCCGATTGCGACTTCGATCGCCAACGTCAAGGCCGGTAAACTGCGCGCGCTCGCCGTCACTGGAGCGACGCGCTCGGACATCTTGCCGGATGTCCCGACCGTGGCTGAATTCGTCAGCGGCTACGAAGCGAGTGTCTGGCACGGCATGGGCGCTCCGAAGGATACCGCTCCCGACATTATCAACACGCTGTACCGGGCGGTGGATGCGGCACTCACCGACCCTGCCTTCAAGACGCAGATCGCCGGGCTCGGCGCCCAACCGATGCCGATGTCGCCGGTGGATTTCGGAAAGTTCGTCGCCGCCGAGGTCAAGAAATGGGCCAGCGTGATCAAGCGCGCGGGCCTTCAGCCAGGGTGATGCGGAATGCAGGATGGAGTTCGTGCCGGTGAGCGCGTCGTCTAAGTGGCCTGAGCTGTTGCTATTGGCAAACTGGTGAATTAGGCCGCGGTCCGAATGCCTGCTGGCGCTCTCAAAGCCGCGGCAACCAGATCGCCCATCAACCTTTGTGGCGACTGCTCTAACAAAAGCCTCAGATTTCGACACAATCCGTCATGCTCCCGCCGCGGCGCCTTGTTGATAATTTTGTCGACCGATTGGTCGAGGGGAGCCACGCGTCATGCGTTGCCGGGGGATTACCGTCGTCCTCGCCGCCTGTTTTGTCGTCGCCGTCTGCGGTTACGCCGCAGCGGCCGGCGACGCCAATTCTCCGGACGAAACGCGGTCCGTCGCCGTGACGGGAAATCGGCATATCGGCGCCGACATGATCCGCTCGTTTTTCCATCCCGGCTCCGGCGGCAAGCTCGACGCGAACGCGCTCGATACCGCGCTCAAGCGCCTCTATGCCACCGGCCTGTTCAAGGACGTGAGAATTTCCCGTAGCGGCGGACGCGTCCTGGTGACCGTGGTCGAAAATCCGACGATCGGTGTCATCAGTTTCGAGGGCAATAAAAAGATCAAGGACGCCGATCTCAAGAAGGCCATTCAGTCAAAAGAGAACGGGCCGCTGTCTCGCGCGCTTGTGCAAGGCGACGTCGAGCAGATCACCGCGCTTTATCGGCAACGTGGCTATTACAACACGCGTGTCGTGCCGGAAACCATCGCCGCCAAGCCGACTGGGAAGAACGCCGTCGCCCACACCAATCTCGTTTTTGCGATCAACGAGGGCGACAAGCTGGCAGTGCGGCATATCGCTTTTGCCGGCAATACCGCATTTTCGACGACCAAGCTCAAGGCCGTGGTCAAGACGGGGACGACGAATTTACTGAGCTTTCTGCTCGACAACGATATCTACGATGCCGATCGCATCGACAACGACCGCGATCTCGTCCGCCACTTCTACCTTGCGCACGGTTATGCCGACGTGAAAGTGACGTCCACGCCGCATTACGATGCCGCGCAAAAGGGCGTCGTGCTGACCTTCACGGTGAACGAGGGTCCGCAATATCGCCTCGGCAAGGTGGCCGTCCAATCGGTCTTGAACAACGTCGATACCGCGGCGCTGCGCGGCTCGGTGCACACGCAGACTGGCGACGTCTACGACGCCGACGCCGTCAGCAAGACGGTCGAGGATTTGACCATGGCTCTGTCCAAGTCAGGCGAACCGTTTGCCAATGTCGAAATCGGCAGCGATCGCCAGCCGGGGCGCCTGATCGATTTGGTCTACACCATCAGCCAGGGTCAGCGGCTTTACGTCGAGCGGATCGATATTCATGGCAACAGCGAAACCCACGATGATGTTATCCGGCGCGAATTCGATTTTGGCGAAGGCGATGCCTACAATCGCGCGCTGGTCGACCGCGGCGAGCGACAACTCAAGGCGCTGGGCTATTTCAAGTCGGTGAAAATCACCACAGGCCCCGGTTCGGCGCCGGACCGCGTCGTGCTCCAAGTCACCGTTCAGGAACGGCAGACCGGCAACTTCTCCATCTCGGGCGGCTATTCCACCACCGACGGCATGCTGGCGGAGGTTTCGATCAGCGACAATAATGTCTTCGGCATGGGCGATACAGCCAAGGCCTCGGTGACCTATGGCCAATATGCGCAAGGATTCGACCTCGCTTTTGCCGACCCGTGGTTCATGGGGCAGCGGCTGGGCGTGGGCGCCGATCTTTTCGGACGCGAAACCTTCGCCAACAGCAATCAGGCCTTCAACAGCAGTCTTTACGGCGCAAAGTTTTCCGTAACCACGCCGCTGAACGAAAATCTCACGACCAGTTGGAATTACTCGATCTACAATCAGGGCGTCTCGCTCAATTCGGCCTATGGGCCGGTGTCGCTGCCGATCCAGCAAGCGGCGGCGGCGGGATCCTATTGGGTGTCGTCGATCGGCAACGGCACGACCTATTCGACGCTCGACAATGCGAAAGATCCGACAACCGGCATCCGCGCCCAGACCAACAATGAATTCGCTGGGCTGGGGGGCGCGGCGAATTTTGCAAAGACCACTGAAGACGTCCGGTTCTACCATCCGATCGCCGGCGACGTCGTCGGCATGTTGCGTGCGCAAGGTGGCTATGTGACTCCGTGGGGCGGCCAGCAATTGCCGCTGCTTGACGGCTTCTTCGGCGGGCCGCAGCTGGTGCGTGGTTTCGCTCCGAACGGCTTCGGCCCGCGCGACATTACGCCCGGCACGACCATGGATAATATCGGCGGCAACGCCTATTGGACCACGACGGCTGAACTGCAATCGCCGATGCCATTCGTGTCGCCGGATGCGCAGCTCAAGGTCGCGCTGTTCTCCGATACCGGCAGCTTGTGGGCGACCAGTGCATCCGGTGTTTCGCAACTGGCGTCGTTGTCACCCTCGCAACAGATTGCCAATTCGCGCGCGGTACGTTCCTCAGTCGGCGCCAGCCTGATCTGGGATTCGCCGTTCGGGGCGCTTCGGGTCGATTACGCTTATCCGATCGTCAAGCAGCCCTACGACGTGACTCAGCGGCTGCAATTCACCGCAGGCGGTTTTTGATCCCGTTAGAAGAACTTTAGACCGCCAATCAGGTGAAGTGCAGATTGGCTTTGATCACGCCTTGTACTTGATCACGCCTTTGTATTTGGCGATCCCGCTTTCGATCTGGTGCTTGAACTCCTCGGGGGTCGCCCACGCGGCGCGATTTCATCCAGATCGGCGAGCATCGATCATGCGGCCATTCGATGAAAAGTTGCAGCTACCGGCAAGACGCGAAACGTCGCCCGGCGCGACGCGCCCGAAAGCGTCAGTTGAACTTCAGGCCGGCCGCCTTGGCGAGCTTGACGTTCTGCACGACTTCCTCGGCAATCATGGCGTCGATCTCATGCGGCGTCATCGGCATCGGTTCGACGCCTTGCGCCTTCAGTTTGGTCTGTACATCGGGCAGCGCCAGCACTTTTTGCACCTCGTCGTGCAATCGATTGATGATTGCCGGCGGCGTCTTTGCCGGTGCGAGCATGCCATTCCAGAACACGTAATCGGAGTCGGGATAGCCGAGTTCGATAGTCGTTGGCACATCGGGCAATGCCGTGGAGCGGTTTTTCATGCTGACGGCGAGTGGCAGGAGCTGATTATTCTTGATGAAGGGTAGGGCGGACGAGACGCCCATGAAGCAGAAGTCGACGCGGCCGGTCATCACTTCGGTCAGCGCGGCCGGCCCGCCGCTGAACGGCACATGCGTTGCCTTGATGCCGGCCGACAGCAAAAAGCGCTCGGCCGCCCAGTGTGTGGCGCTGCCGACACCGGCCGACGCAAATGTCATATGGCCGTCCTTGTCCTGCTCGACCAGTTGCTTGACCGACTTGATGCCCTTCGATGGCGCCACCAGCAGAACGTTCGGGACGACGCCGAACATGGCGACCCCGGCAAAGTCCTTGGACGGATCGTACGGCAGGTGCGGATAAGCCGCCGGGGCGGCGGAATGTGCCGAAGCGTTGATGAGCAGCGTGTAGCCGTCCGGATCAGACTTCGCCACGACGGCCGATCCGATCGTGCCGCCGGCGCCGCCGCGGTTCTCCACCACAATGGTCTGGCCAAGCTCTCTACCCAGCGGATCGAGCACGATGCGGCCGATGACGTCGATGGTGCTGCCCGGCGCAAACGGCACTACGGCGCGGATGACTTTGTCCTTCGGCCAATCATCAGCCAAGGCATGGCCCGTCAACGCGGGAGCCGCCAGCGCGCCGGACGTCAGCAGCAAGAACAGGCGTCGGTCGATCAGGCTCATTGAGTTTTCCTTTCCATACCCGCGCAGATGCTGCGTCGTGTTAGTGGTCTTTCCAAAGGGGGGCAAATTGCGTGGCCACCGCCTGTTCGTAAGCGACCTCGCTATCGAGTATCCCTTGGCGGCGTGCGAACGCGGTCATGCCGGCGATAAAGTCACGCGACAGCGTTGCGTCGTAATAGGGCAAGTCACGGCGAATCAAATCCGTGATCAGTGCCGCTTCGGAGGCCGGAAAGAGCGTGTTGCCGACCGTTGCGGCGCGCGTGACGTCTGTCTTCAAAGCGGCTTGCGTTTTGACGATAGCGCGTACCGCCGCGGCGGCCTGCTCCGGCGCGCGCGCAATCAGCGCGTCGGTCGTGGCGATCGTGGCGGCGGTATAGTTGAAGCACGCTTTCGGCCCGTCGCCGCGGCGGACATCCAGAACCACGCTGCCGACGCCGCGGCGCACCGCGACTTCGGCGCCCATTCCGTTCGCCCAGAAACCGTCGATCTTGCGCTCTTCCAGTGCTTTCGCTGCGGTGACGCCGAAATTGACGCCGGCATCGAGCGAGCCGGGCACCGGCGCAATTTTGACCTTGTCGCGATCGAGGTCGATGCCGGCCTCGGCGAGCAAGCCGCGCAGACCTTTGTCCACCCACGGTGCGGCGCCGATGCTGCGGCCTTTGACGGCGGAAACGTCACCGCGCTGCGCGTGGAAATCCGCATGCATGACCAGGAACCAGTACATGCCCTGAGCCTGCGCGCACAAAAGCTTCGCGCCGCGGAAATCCGCAAACGCCGCAAATGCCGAATGGGCCGAGCCGCCGACGAAGTCGACCGCGCCATCGCGTAACGCGGCGTAGGCCTTGTCCACCGGGAAGATGAGCTCGAGCTCGACGTCGAGCCCTTCGGCCTTGAAGAAGCCAAGCTCAACCGCGGCCTCGGCCGGAAAATAGGAATTCGAGATCATGTCCGGTACGGCGAGCTTCATGGGAATCCTTTCATCCGTCCCGGCGGAGCGAAGCGCAGCGGGAGGTGGCCATGCGCAACAGGTGGAGGAGGGCGTCAGCCAGGAATCTTGTCGAACGTCACGCAAACGGCAAGGAGGATGGCCGGAGCCGGCGGCGAGCGCAAGCGAGTACGCTCAGGGCGGCTGGCAGCAAAAACCCCCGGATTGGCCGGGGGTTTTTCCGTCTGCCTCGTACTACCGCCAGCGGTGGCGCCAGTAGGGATGATGGTACCCACCCCAGCGCGGGCCGTATCCCCAGCGCGGTCCGTATCCCCAGCGCGGTCCGTATCCCCAGCGTGGGCCCGGACGCCACCAGCATCGATAGGGCCCGCAAACCCAAGCCGTGTTCTGCACGAGCGCCGTGTTCGGCGCAGAAAGATTTGCCGCCGGCATGGCGATGGCGGTTCCCAATAGCAAGCAGCCAACGCTTCCGGCTGCCAATGCCGTTTTCAAAGTGTGCATTTGCCCTTCCTTTCCTGGCCTGCAAACAAATTGAGTTGTCGCCAAGGAATTGAGCCGACGCAATTATATTTCCCAATGCGGCAAAAGATCGGCAAAGTTCCGTGTGTGTTTGCTGAAAAAACCGATGCAAGCCGGAACGCGGGACATCTCGCGTCGTTTCCACCCTGTAGCAGTGGAGGGAACCATGGCAAACCACCCGCGACATTCTGAGCGAGAGTTACATTCCGAGCGAGACTCAATGGAAGGTGTGCAGAGTGCGGCACGAAGAACCGCCGAGCAGGCGACCCGGACGATGGCGGATGCGACAGAGCGGACGGCGCAAGCCGGCGTCGAATCCATCAGACGCAATGCCGAAAATGTCAGCAACCACTGGCGCTCCAACAGCGAAGCCGCGAACCGCCTTGCAGAACGCTCGATGGATAATTTCTCGAAAATGTTCGGCGTCAGCGACGACGCGGCTCGCGAAGCCATGCAGCGTTCGTCCGGCAATTTGCAGGCCTTGGTGGACAGCACGACGATTGCCGCCGGCGGATTGCAGAACGTCGCCGGGGAATGGATGCGCTTCACGCAGTCGCGGATTGAAAACAATATGAACCATTTCGACGATCTGATGGGCTGTCGGACGATGCACGACTGCCTGGCGCTGCAGACTGAAATTGTGCGCGACAATTTCGAGGCCCTGCTGCATAGCCTTCGGCGGGCCGCCGAACTCTCGACGCATGTGGCCGATGAAGCGATGCGCAAGATCGGCAGGCCGCCCTTGGCGCCGCAGTGACGGTGGAAGGCCGAACGAACGTTGACAACCGGTAGCCAATTTTGGCGATAATGCCCTCCCACGGCGGCGGGCATGCGTGCATCCGCCTTTCGCACCAGGAAGGATCGCGCCATGAATTGGCCGCAGCAGGCATTTGCCCCCATTCTCGATCATCGCGGTCCGCCCCAGGTGCGCCGCTTCGATGAGCAACGCTGGCTCATCGACAACATCATCCGCGCCAACGGCATCGATTGGGATCAGCCGCGCTCGTTCTATCTCCAACGCCGTGCGGCATCGAGGCCAACGCGGACTTCGCCGGCATCCGCGAGCGGGTGAAGAAGATGGCCGATATCGGCCCCGCCTTCGAAGCCGTGGCGCGCCGCCGCGAGGCCAAGGCCAAGCCGCGGCCGAGGAGCCGATCACAAGGTCACCGCGCGCGATAATTATTTCATGGCCGCGGTGCATTGGGGCGCGGCGCAATGGCCTTACGACGAGAACAACGAGCAGAACATCGCCTCAACAAGAAGAAGCGCGAATGCTACACCAAATACGCACGCTTGCCGATCACAAGTCGAGGCGGTGTGGGTTCCGTTCAAGGACACGGCGCTGCCCGGCCTGGCTGCATCTGCCGCCCGACTACAGCGGCGGCCAGCTGCCGGCGGTGGTCTCGGTTCCCGGCATGGACAGCTACAAGGAAATCCAGGTCGCGCTTTACGGCGACCGCTAGCTGAACCGCGGCATCGCGGTGCTGGCGATCGACGGGCCGGGCCAATACGAGGCGCCGATGATCGGCATCTATTTCAGCATGGAGAATTGGATCGCGACCGGCACCGGCGTTGTGTCGATTGGCTCGCCACGCGGCCGAGAATCGACGCGACGCGCGGTCGGCGTTGCCGGCACGAGCTTCGGCTCGCTTCTTCGGCACGATGCTCACCGCGAACGAGCCGCGCATCAGGCCTGCGCGGTCATGTCGGTGTGCCACGAGCCGGGCTGCCACACGATCTTCCAGGAGGCGTCGCCGACATTCAAGAAGCGCTTCATGTACATGTCGGGCATGACCGACGAGGCCGAGTTCGACCGGTTCCGCAAGGACATGACCTGGGACGGCCATGCCGACAAGATCAAGGTGCCGTATCTCTGCGTCGCCGGCGAAGCCGAGGAGCTGTCGCCCGCTCGATCATTCGGAGCGGCTGATGGCGGCGCTGAAGGGCCCGAAGCAGATGGTGGTCTATCAGGAGTCGCGTCATTCGGTCGGCAACGTGCCGGCCGCCAATCTCGGCCCGTTCCCGCCGATCCTCTTCGCCGACTGGCTTGCCGACCGGCTTGCCGGCAAGCCGTTCGTCGAGCGAGCGCTGGTACGTCACCGGCTCCGGCGACATCAACAAGACGGCCTATTGATCGCCGCGCCGGCTTAGTAACCGCACGCCGCATCGTTGCTGGGCTCCATCAGGCGGCGATCGCTTCGAGCCGGCGTCGCGTCACCGCCGGGCCGAAGCCGCCGATGACGATGAACACGACCGCCATGGCGCCGGCGATGAAGCCGAACACGCCGATGGTGCCGTAATGGCCCAGCAAGAAGGCGATGATGAAGCCGGAGAAGATCGCGCGAGAACCGGCTCCACGAATAGACGAAGCCGACGGCCTGGGCGCGGATGCGGGTCGGATAGAGCTCCGCCTGATAGGCGTGGAACGAGAACGACATCCAGTTGTTGCACAGCGTGATCAGGAGGCCGCAGACGATGACGCCGGCCGCGCTCGGTCTGCTGCGCGAACAACAGGCCGAACACCGCGATGCCGACCGCCGCCCAGGCGATCTGCCATTTGCGCTCGAAACGGTCGGCGAAAAACATCCCGACCAGCGGCCCGATCGGCGCCGCGATGGCGATGATGAAGGTGTAGGCCAGCGATTTGGTCACCCCGATGCCTTGCGAGATCAACAGCGTCGGCACCCAGCTGGAGAAGCCGTAATAGCCGATGGTCTGAAACAGATTGTAGATCACCAGCATGATGGTGCGGCCGCGATAGCTCGGCGTTCCACATCTCCATCCAGGCGCCGGGCTTGCGCTCGGCTTCGCCGGCGACGATTTCCGGCGGCGGCAGCGCTACGCCGGTCGGCGCGGATTTGCGCGCTCCAGTTCGCCGACGATGCGCGTCGGCCTCCGCGGTGCGGCCGTGCTGCTCCAGCCAGCGCGGCGATTCCGGCAAGGTCGCGGCGGATCCACCAGATGACGAAGGCGCCGATCGAGCCGATGATCACCACCCAGCGCCAGCCATCGAGCCCGAGGATGGTCTGCGGCACCAGTTGCCAAGCCAGGAACGCCACCACCGGCACCGCGGTGAACATGACGAACTGGTTGTAGGCGAAGGCCGGCCCGCGCTGCTCCTTCGGCACCAGCTCGGACACATAGGTGTCGACATTGACCAGTTCGACGCCGAGCCCGATGCTGAAGCGATGAAGCGCCACAGATCGATGCTTTCCGGCGTGTTCTGAAACGCCATGATGAAGGCGCCGACCGAGTACCACAGCAGCGCGAAGGTGAAGATCGAGCGGCGGCCGAAGCGGTCGGACAGCCAGCTAAAGGCGATGCGTGCCGACGAACAGGCCGAGCGAACAGCGCGGCGACGAAGCTGGCGAAGCCGTGCAGGTCGAACAGGCCCTGCGTGGTCGGCTTGAACAGGCCGGCCTTGAACAGGCCGATCGCGATATAGGCGGTGAAGAACAGATCGTAGAACTCGAACCAGCCGCCAAGCGAAACCAGCGTGACCAGCCGGCGCGTATGGCGCGACGCCGGCAGCCGGTCGAGCCGCGCCGCCACTGTGACAGTCGTATCTGTCGCCATGTCGTCCCCCCTTATGGCCGGCGCCGCATTCGCGGTCGTGTCGCGATCTTAGCCGGCCGTCTCCTCAAGTCATCGGCTTAAATAGCATAAACCGGCCGTGCCGCGCGCATAGCCCCAATCTGACATTGGCTCAAGGCGACATCTCCTTCAGCATCCGGCTTTGCGTTGCGGCACCGAACTGGGCGATGATCATTTATCCCGCCCTTTAGCTTGCAGCGTGTCTCATGGATATTTTCGAAGCCGTCGATTCCCGCCTGTCCTGCCGCTGGTTTCTCGACAAACCGGTCGATCCGGCGATCGTGCGCGATCTGATCGCGCGCGCGGCGCGCGCCGCATCCGGCGGCAATTTGCAGCCCTGGAACGTTTATGCGCTGACCGGAGAGCCGCTTGCCGAGCTCAAGCAAAAGGTCGCCGCTTTCATCGCCGGGCGCGACGCGCGCCATGTCGATGCCGAATATCCGATTTATCCAAAAGAAATGTGGGAGCCTTACCGGGGCCGCCGCGACTATCACGGCGTGCAACTTTACGGCGCGCTGAATATCGACCGCGGCGACGCCGCGGCGCGGCTTGTGCAATACGAGCGCAACCTCATGTTCTTCAATGCGCCGACCGCCCTGTTCATCGGCATCGAGCGCGACCTCGGTCCCGGCCAATGGGCCGATCTCGGCGGTTACATCCACGCACTGATGTTTCTCGCCCGCGGCCACGGACTCGACACCTGCGCGCAGGAATCCTGGGCGCGCATGCATGCGCGTGGTGAAGCCGTTCGTCGGCATGCCGGCGGAGCAGATACTGTTCTGCGCGGTGTCCATCGGCTACGGCGATCGCG
Source organism: uncultured Alphaproteobacteria bacterium (assembly GCA_963790495.1). Taxonomy (GTDB): domain Bacteria; phylum Pseudomonadota; class Alphaproteobacteria; order Rhizobiales; family Xanthobacteraceae; genus BOG-931. The sequence goes on from CAWBOW010000008.1 coordinate 79,800, forward strand.
CCCATGCGGCCAACAACTTCCGTGCGCCGCGCGCCGAGCTTTCCGAGTTCTGCAAGTTCATCGGCTTTGAGTGAGGTCACGGCAACGCGCTCCCCGTTCTCGCGATGCGTCTTTGCATCCGAGTTTTGCCAACGCCACGGTAAGAAAGCCCTTCCATCAAACCTCCCAAAAAAGAGGGAGGCGGAGCGCCGATAAGCGCACCACTGGAATCCGCCCCGCCGCAGAGAGAAAAGCCTGCCAGCGTATGCGGCGAGCACCATCGCTTTTGTCCCGCAACGAAGCGGGAGGCAAAGCGGCGGCGCCCTCGCCTTTCGGCGCCCCACCGCGGTCATGCGCCGAAGGTTTGACCCTTCGACTCGGCCCGGGCCGCGCTTCCTGGAATTGCCGGGTGCAAACGGGAGGACCCTCCCCGGCGCCAGTGCAGCGAGCACCTCGCAGTCCGGTCAAGTGCCGGACGGGACGATGCCCAGAACCGCCCGGATACGCAGTGTATGGCCGCGTCTCCAGGAACCGCTCCCGTTCCACTTTCGAAAGTACCCTCGCGAAAGGCCCCTCCGTGAACGGGATAAACCGCCATGTAATCGATATGGGGACAATGTCAAGGGCGGTCTCTGAAAAAAGGACCAACAAGGAATGCGCGGTTATGGCGCTCCCCGATATGTTCAGCGTCGAGCCGGCGCGGTGACTGCGTCCTCGGAGCGCGTTCTTGACGAGCCTCCAAAGCGCGGGCCATGATGACTGCGGTGGTTCCCGCAAGGGATCAAAAGGGAACGCGGTGCGTGCGCGCTTCAACGCGCGCACAATACCGCGGCTGCCCCCGCAACTGTGAGCGGAGAGTCGACGGCCGAATTTGCCACTGGGAGCGCGTAACGTTCCTGGGAAGGCGGCCGAAGACAGCGACCCGCGAGCCAGGAGATCTGCCACCAGCAACGGTCACGCGCGAGCGCGTTGGGCGGGGTGCCCTGGCGTAACTAGTTGAGTCCGGTTGTTTACGGTCCCCATACAGGCGAAAGCGGACCGGCAATCAACCAAAATCGCGGTGACGGGTACGTTCTTCGCCGTTGAGGCGCAACGTGTTGCCTGTCAGCAATCGCGGTCCCAAGCCGGGCCGCATTTTGGCGTTTTCGTTCTTTCTGATCTCCACATCGGCAATCGTGACGATCATGCTGACGGCAAGCCGGCCCGCGGCTGCGCAGACCGCCACGCCATCCGGTGAGCCGGCCGCGGCCCAGTCGGGGGCGGCGACTGGACCGGCAACCACGCAGCCGGCCGCGAGACAAAAAAAGCTCCCGCCGATCAATGTCTCGGGTCGGCGACCGATCAAGCGCGGCAAAGTGCGAAATCCGCAGCCCCAGGCCGCGCCATCGGCGCCAAATACTCAAGCGGGACCGCCGGCGCCAATCCCTGAACCGGTGCCCCATGCACTCGGTGGCATTCCGGCAACGCCGCTCAACGGCGTCGCGGCGAGCGCCAGCCGGCTTGGATTGCCGGTGGTCGAGACGCCGGCATCGGTCGATATCATCACCGCTCAAACGATCCAGGAGCAGGGCTACGAGACTACCGCGGAAACCGCGGCCGGCGCGGTCGGCGTGCTCTCGGTCGATTCTGCTGGCGCGCCGGCGAATTTTTCGATGCGCGGCTTCAGCTTCAGCGAGATCAATACGCTCTATAACGGCATCTGGACCGGCCCCTCCGATATCACCTCACGCTGGATGGGCACCGCCAACCTCGATCAGGTCGAATTCCTCAAAGGTCCGTCGTCGATCATGACCGGGATCAACGCCATCGGCGGTTCGGTAAATTATGTCAGCCGGCAGCCGACCAGCGGCCCGATCCAGAGCGAGGCGGATTTTTCCTTCGACTCCTACGGATCGCCGCTGGCGCATTACGGCTCTGGCGGCAATACCGGGCTCAAGGGCCTCGATTACCGTTTCGACGTCTCCGGTGGTCAGATCAACAGCTTCATCGATGGCGATTACCGCGATCTGACCGACCTGTCCGGCCAACTGAATTATCACGTGACCGACAATTTCATGGTGTGGGGCGCCATCGAATACAAAAAGGATTCGGGGCAGGCCTATTGGGGCACGCCGCTGGTGCCGACCTCATTCGCCGGCTCTCATGCGGTGAGCGGCGTCGTCTCCGGTAGCGCGGCAAGCACCTTTTTGTCCGACGCTACGCCCATCACGGGGGTGACGATCGATCCGCAGACGCTGACGACGAACTATAACGTGGCTGACAATGCGACCGGCGCCCAGGAACTGTGGCTGCGCAGCGGATTTGAGTGGTCGCCGCTCAACAACGTCACCGTCAAAGATCAGGTCTATTACTGGCGGACCAAGGCCAATTGGCTCGACAGCGAAACCTACGCCTTCGACAATGGAACGAGCGCCTCTACTCTCGGGGCTGACCTGATCGATCGCGATCGTTTCTTCGTAACGCACGACCAGCAAATGATCGGCGATAACGCCGACTTCACCTGGGACTCTCGCCTATTTGGCTTGGATAACCGTTTTGCCGCGCAACTGCAGGCCAGCCAGAACTGGATCACTTTTGTAGAACAGGGCTTCTTGCCCAGTGGTTATCCCTATCCCGCTGACGCCGTCGCTGTTGTCGATCCTATTCAGGGCGTTTATGGGCCTGAGCTTGCCGACACCGTCGGCAATCGGCTTACCGATATTGCCGGTTCTTTCGAAGATCGGCTCAAGCTGACCTCTGCGTTTGCCTTTATCGGCGGCGTCCGCCTGGAGGACCTCTCTTTAGATCGGAATGCCATTGCCTATGACGGCTCGATGCCGGACGGTCCGGCTCTCGCCAAAACCTGGACGCCGGTCTCTTATCGTGCCGCCGCCACCTACGAGCCGATCCACGATCTGACGTTCTACGGCATGTACGCGACGGCCTACGATCCGGCGATCGCCGGCATCTTCTCACTAACACGACCGAGCCGCTGCAATTGACCAGCGCGCGCACTTACGAAACCGGCGCCAAGCAAATCCTGTGGGGCGGCAAAGCCGAGTGGACGGTCGCGGCCTACGACATCGTCCAGCGTAACGTCTATGTGCCGGTCAGTGCGACCGTCGACGATCTCGCCGGGGAGGTCGCCACCACAGGTCTCGAAGTGTCGGCGGCGATCAGCCCGTTCGAAGGCTGGAAATTCTGGGCCAACTCCGCCTGGAACCGTTCACGTTTTGCCAGTTTCGACGTCTGGACCGGCAATACGCCGCCGAATGTGGCGCCCCTCATCGTCAATGGGGGCGCGTCCTATCGTTTCGGCTATTGGCGCTGGCCGGTCGAAATCGGCGGCTCGGTGCGCCATGTCGGGCCGCGTTTTGTTTATCAGGACAATCTGACGACGATGGACGCCTATACGACGGCGGACATCTATGCCTTCGTCGATATTCCGGGCCGCGATGTGGCTTGGCCGGAAATCAAGACGTTTCGCATCACGGCCCGCGTGCGCAATCTGACAAATACCATCTATGCCGCCTATTCCGATCCGGGCTATCCCGACCAAGTGTATCTCGGCGCTCCGCGAACCTATGAACTTGCCGCCTCGGCCAAGTGGTGAGCCGCCGGCGTGCCCGGGCTCGTGCCGATGAATGTATCAGAGCCCTCTCGATGAGTACCGAGCAGCAACCCGCCGATCGGACATCGATCAGCCGACTTCTGCTGTTCTTCGCCTCCGTTTACGTGGTTGAGGGGCTTGCGCAGCCCGACGGGTTGATCGCGCAACCTCTCAGCTATTACCTGAAGACCTCGGAAGGCTGGACGCCCGCTCAGGTCGCCGCCTTCACATCGCTCTTGTACGTCGCCTGGATCATCAAACCGATCTACGGCTTGATTTCGGACTTCGTCCCGCTGTTTGGCTACCGGCGCAAAAGCTATCTGGTACTGGCAAACATCGCGGCGATTGCCGGCTTCGTCTGGGTGGCGCAGCTCTCCTCGCCGAGCGCATTATTTTTCGCTCTGGCGATTACCGCTTATGCGATGGCGATATCGAGCACGCTGTGCGGCGCCGTGCTGGTGGAAAACGGCCAACGTCTTCACGCCAGTGGCCGCTTCGTCAATCAACAATGGCTCTGGTACAATATCGCCGCCATGGCCGCCGCGGTCGCCGGCGGCCAGCTTGTTCAGCACTTATCGCCGCAACAAGCGCTTCATGGTGCCGCGGCGATTATCGCTTTCACACCCGTCATTATTATCGCCGGCGCATTGCTTCTCATCTCGGAGAAGAAAGTCTCGATCAACATTCAAGGAATGAGGGGTTCTTTCGAGAGTCTCAAATCGGCCTTGAAGCGCCGCGAGCTATGGCTGATTGCGGGATTTCTGTTTTTGTACAATTTCAGTCCTGGTTTGAGCACACCGCTCTATTTCACCATGACGGACACCCTGAAATTCTCCCAAAGCTATATCGGAATCCTGTCATCGATTTCGGCTTTGGGTTGGATCGTCGGCGCGTTGCTCTATCGGCCGTTGTTTGGCGATTTGAGCTTAAAGCAATTGCTCAACGTGAGTATCGGATTTGGCGTGGCGACAACCGCCGCATACCTGTTGCTCTCAAGCGAGACCTCGGCGGTCATTATTTATTTTGGCGCTGGTTTTGCCGGAATGCTCGCCATGGTCGCCACGCTGACGCTGGCCGCCGACTACTGCCCGCCCGGGGCCGAGGGCTTTAGCTTTGCCGCGCTCTTGTCCGTGGGCAATCTCGCGTCAACGCTGGCCAACAATGTCGGCGCGCTTCTCTATACGCATGTTTTCGATCAGAACTTGCGACCGCTTGTTGTGATCTCGGCGGCAGTCACAGCCGTTGCTTTCTTCGTCCTGCCTCTGCTCCGGCTCGGCGGCAAAATGCAAAGCGAGCCGGGATGAGCCTATCCCTGGAAAGCTGTTAATCTACGGCCACGGAGAGCCGCAATGAGGCCGGTGTCACATCCATCCTGTCGCAGCACACGTGGTTGCCCGCTGTTTTTCTTTGGCCGGGCTTAGGCTTCGCCCGGGCGTTGCAACGCCGGCCAAGCGTCGCCTTAGCGATGCATACAAACCGAACAAATAAAAAAAGCGTTCTTTAGGCAAATCCACGATACCTATGAGGCGGGCGGAACAAACCGCCGCTCGCCGCACTAGGCCCGAGGAGGTTTGTCCGATGTTCCGCGTTCTGACCTGCCTGGGTGGCCAGCATGACTTCCGTCTTGTGGCGTTAGCGGGAATAGTCTGTGTCATCACCAGTCTGGTCACCGTCAATCTTATTCAGCGCGCCCATCAGAGCAAGGATCGCTCTCGCTGCATTTGGATTGCGGCTGCCGGTCTCGCCGGCGGTTGCGGAATCTGGGCGACGCATTTCATCGCCATGTTGGCTTACCAGCCGGGCTTGCCGGTCGCGTATAATCTGATTTTGACCGGCTTGTCGCTGTTGTGCGCCGCGGTGCTCGTCGCGGCCGGCGTTGCCGTCGCCATCGTCCTGCCCGCGCGGCTGGGAAGCCTGTTGGGCGGCGCCGTCATGGGAATAGCCATCGGTAGCATGCATTTCCTCGGAATGTCGGCGCTCGAAGTGCCGGGCCGGCTTACCTGGTCAATCGACCTCGTTTCATACTCTTTTGCGTTCGGCATCGGTTTCGGCATCGCCGCTATATACCTTGCCAGGCAGTTTACCGATGTGGCGATGACGTGCGCCGCGTCGCTGGCCTTGAGCGTCGCCATCCTTGGTCTCCACTTTACCGCCATGGGAGCGGTCGGCATCGAGCCGGATCCGAGGATCGTGGTGACGCCCTCCGCCATCGATCCGAGCGTGCTTGCGCTCTTTATCGCCGCCGCAACGACCCTGGTTCTCGCGATCGGCGCCATCGGGTTGTTCGTCGATCAGCGCATGCGCGAACAAAGCGACCAGCTCGCCGCCGCCTTGCACAACATGTCGCAAGGCTTGTGCATGCTGAATAAGGATTTTCAGGTGGTGGTTGTTAACGACCGCTTTCTCGAAATGTTCGGCGTCGCGCCCGAACGAATCATCCCGCGCATGTCGATGCACAGCCTGATGGATTTGGTCGAAGGCTCGGTCCCGATTGCCGGCGACGGCCGGCTTGCCGTCCGGCACTGGGCGCAAGCACTGGTGCGCGAGCAGAAATCGGGCACGATTATTTTCACGCGCACTGACGGCCGTATTTTCTGTATCACCCACGAGCAGATGCCGGCGGACGGCTGGGTCGAAACGTTCGAGGACATCACCGAACGCCGTCAGGCTGAGGACAAAATCGCCCATATGGCGCGCCACGACAGCTTGACCAGCTTGCCCAATCGACTTCATTTCCAGGAAGAGCTGGAAAAACTGCTGGCGGGCCGCGGCCGGGGCGACAGCATTGCCGTGCTTTGCCTCGACCTCGATCGTTTCAAGGTGGTGAACGACACGCTCGGCCATCAAAGCGGCGACCGGTTGTTGCAGATCGCGGCGGAAAGGCTGCGCGGCGCGCTGCGCGAGGCGGACTTTATTGCCCGCGTCGGCGGCGATGAGTTCTCGATCCTGCAGATCGACAAGCACCAGCCGGATGCGGTGACGGCCTTGGCACGACGAATTGTCGATGTGATGGGCGCGCCAATCATGATCGGCGACCGTCAGGCGCAAGTCGGCGTCAGCGTCGGCATTTGCTTGGCACCGGCCGACGGCGCTGAAGCCGATCAACTGTTGAAGAACGCCGATCTGGCGCTGTATCGCGCCAAGGCGGAAGGGCGCGGCACCTATCGCTTCTTCGAATCCGAGATGGACGCGCGAATGCAGGCGCGGCGCGCGCTCGAACTCGACTTGCGGCACGCCGTCGCGACCAGCGCCTTCGAACTGCATTATCAGCCAATCATCGATCTTAAAACCAGCGATGTTTCAGGATTCGAGGCCTTGTTACGCTGGAATAATCCAACCCTGGGTCTCGTGCCGCCACTCGATTTCATTCCACTGGCGGAAGAGACTGGACTGATCGTGCCGATAGGCGAGTGGGTCCTGCGTGAGGCGTGCGAGCAGGCCGTGCGCTGGCCGGAGCACATCCTTATCGCCGTCAATCTTTCGCCCGTGCAGTTCAAGAACGCCAATTTGGTAAGCACCGTCGTCAGCGCGCTCACGGCGTCGGGTCTCGCGCCGAGCCGGCTCGAACTCGAAATCACCGAGTCGGTGCTGCTCGCCGACAGCGACGCGACCCTGGCGACGCTGCATCAGCTTCGCGGCCTGGGTGTGTCGATCGCGATGGATGACTTCGGCACCGGCTATTCGTCGCTGAGCTATTTGCGCAAATTCCCCTTCGACAAGATCAAGATCGACCAGTCTTTCATCCGCGATCTGGGCGACGGCGGCGACAGCCTGGCGATCGTTCGCGCGGTGACCGGCCTCGGCAGCAGCCTCGGCATTGCGACCATCGCCGAAGGCGTCGAGACCGCCGACCAGCTTGCCCGGCTCAAGGCCGAAGGCTGCACGGGCGTACAAGGCTTCTATTTCAGCGCCGCACAGACGGCCGCCGAGGCCACCACTTTTGTGAATAAGCTGCCGAAACTCCGTGTTGTTGCTTGAACGCGGCGGCCCGGCGGTCCGCTGTCTATCCCGCGGCGCCTATATGCGCGGCGTCATTGCCGCGTCACGCCGGAATCGGCTGAACTGAAATCGCTGTGTGGCGCCGCCAGGGGTGTCCGGTGGTCGTGTCGGCGGCTTTCGACGAACTGGAACGAGGGGCCGAGGACCTCGCCGACCGACGCCGCATCGTGCCGGACAACCGGCAGGCCACTGCATCGCTCCGGCCCATCCGGCGCAAAAGTGCCGACGATTACGTGTCCACCCGGCGAGATGGCGCTTCGCACGCACGCGGCGTGCGGCCCTAATCGATCCCGCGGCGTGGCAAGCGCCTGTTCGGTTGCGAGTATCAGATCGAGCGAAATTGCCGGTATGTCCTGAAACCAGGACATCGCGCGCGCCTTTGGTGCGGTAGACGTTTTGCCAGTGGTCTTGCCGCTCCAACGTGCTCATATCGGCCACGCGCCCTGAATGCTGCGAAAGGAAGCTATCATGCCATATTATACGCCGATCGTGACCTTGCTTGCGGTCGCGCTCTATTTCTTTCTGGCGACTCGCGTCGCGGCAGCCCGTATCAGGTTCGGTGTCAGACTGCCGGCAACCACCGGCAATGCCGATTTCGAGCGCGTTTTTCGCGCCCATATCAATACGCTCGAGTGGCTGCCGACATTCCTGGTGCCGCTGTGGCTTTGTGCCGTCTATTTCAGCGACGTCACTGCAGCCGTGCTCGGCCTCGTTTGGATCGCGGGCCGCGTCGTGTATTTCATTGGTTATGCGAAGGCGGCCGAGCGGCGGCTGCCCGGCTTCTTCATCCAATCGGCGGCATGTTTCCTGCTGTTCATCGGTGCGGCGGCGGGCATTTTCATGCACTTTGCGCACGGCTAGCCGGCAATCGACTTCGCAGTTGCGCAGCCAGCCCAGCGGCTGCAAGCCCACGCATTCGTGGCGAAAAGTGGCCCGCTTTTGGGAGATATTTTTAATTTGTGCACTGCGGAACGCAGGCCATCGGGAGGGATTGGCATTTTGCGCAATCGAGGGGAAAGCGGCTATGCAATCGGCGTTGCCCACGCACGTGCCGAACTATCGCCTATCAATTCCCGCCGCGTGGTCTACACTGCGCGGTGGGATGGATTACGGGCGCTTAATTCGGGTGAATAAACCGAGCGGCAACATCAAGGCCGTCGCCTATGTCGTGGCGCTTCCGGATTCGGCTGACGCGATAAAGCTCATCACGCGCAAGGTTGCAGAACCCGGCGACACCGTCGAGGACCTCGGTCGCGTGAGCGATGCGCTCCTGATCGCCATGAAATTGGAATCGGGCGATTTCACCCGCGCCTGAATGCACTGCACCCGGATATTGCGCGTCACGAATCCAGCGCGTTGCGCACGGCGCTGGCGAGATCACCGGGGCGGAACGGTTTGCGCAGCAACAGCGCATCGCCGACCGCCGACTCCAGGATCGCGGAGTCGGCATAACCGCTGAGAAACAGCACCTTCAAGATCGGCATTGCGTTGACGCGCGGCGGTGACCAGCTCGGCGCCGTTCATGTTCGGCATGGCGAAATCGACGATCAACAAATCCGGACTGAAATCGGGCAGCGCGCCGAGCGCCTCCTGGCCGCCGCCGGCCTCGCGCACGACATAGCCGAGCTCGCTCAGCACCCGGCAGACGATGTCGCGAACGTCGGGATCGTCGTCCACCAAAAGCAATTTCTCGGACTTGGCCGAGCGTGGCGCCGCCGCGGCGTCGCTGCGTTCGCGGGCGCTGTCGCTCGCGGCGCGCGGCAGGCGCAGCGTCACGGTCGTGCCCCGCCCGATCTTGCTGTCGATCGTCACCTCGCCGCCGGCCTGGCGCACGATGCCGTACACTTGCGACAGTCCGAGGCCGGTTCCTTTACCGGTCGGCTTGGTGGTGAAGAACGGGTCGAAGGCGCGCGCCACCACGTCCGGCGGCATGCCGGTGCCGGTATCGGCGACCGAGATCAGCACGGCCTGAACGTTGTCGGGCGATAGCGCCGTTCGGATCGTCAGCGTGCCGCCGTCAGGCATGGCGTCGCGGGCATTGAGCGACAGATTGAGGATGGCAAGCTCAAGCTGATTGCTATCGGCCACGGCCGGCGGCAAGCCGGCGGCCGGCTCGAATTTCACCGCGATATTGGCGCCGAGCGATTGATTGAGCAGGTCTTGCATGCCCCCAATCAGAGCATTGACGTCGACCGGCGCGGTATCGAGTTTCTGGGTGCGCGAAAAGGCCAGTAGCTGCGACGTCAGCTTGGCGCCACGTTCGGCGGCTTTGAACGCATTCTCCGCCCACTTGCGGACATTCTCCTCGGTGCTGCGCACGCGGATGAGATCGATATTGCCGACGACAGCGGTCAACAGATTGTTGAAATCGTGGGCGAGGCCGCCGGTCAATTGGCCGATCGCCTCCATTTTCATCGATTGCCGCAGCGCCGCTTCCGCCTTCACGCGCTGCGTGGTTTCGACCGCTTCGGGCACGATGCCGACGACCGCGCCGCGCTCATTCTTGACCGGGCGCAGCGAGATATCGAACGATGCGCTCGCCGTCGGGCAGATTGAGAACGACCGATTGCTGGACGTTCTCCCCGGCCGCGGCCCGGGCGACGGCTTGGCGGATCGTCTTCGGGCATCCCGGGCGTTGCGGAAAACCACGGCGTCTCCCAATAGGGCCGGCCGACGACTTCGTCGACGGTGGCGTGGATGCCTTCCAGCGATGCGCGGTTGGCGTCGAGCAGCGTGCCATCGGGCGTCATGTAGCCCTGAAAGATGTAAGTCGTCTGCAGCAGGCTGCGCATCCGGTCGGCGCTCGACTTGAGCGCGTTGATGGCGCGGGACAGCTCGACGCCCCGTTCCTTGACCTGGGCATCGAGTGTCGCATTGAGGCCGCGCAACTCATCCTCGGAACGGCGGATGCGCAGCAGCGCATTGATCGCGGCGGCAAGCTCGAGCGGCTCGGCCGGTTGCACCAGATAAGAATCTGCGCCGGCGTCGAGGCCCTGTGCGCGGTGCTCCGACGTGGTGAAGGTCGCCGAGGTCATCAGCACCATGACCTCGGGCCATTTGTTCTTGATGTAGCGGCAGACGTCGTGGCCGTTGATGTCGGGAAGCTGCACATCGAGCAGAACGACCGGCGGCTTGATCTCCTCGAGCAGGCGCAGCGCCTCGGCGCCGTTCGTGGCGTCGACGACGTCAAAGCCGGCGGCCTCGAGGTCGCGCCGCTTGACGTAGCGCTGCGGCTCGTGTCGTCGACGTTGAGGATGGTTTCTGGCTGCGGTCATGACAGAGCGCTTTGCGGGCTGGTCGCGTCGCGCAGGAACAGCGACACGTTCTCGCGCGAAATCAGGTTCTTGGAAATAACGCGCGTTCCGACCGGCAATCGCGCCTTCAGCTCGGCATCGACCGCGAGCGAGGTGGAGACGATGACCGGAATGACGCTGGTGCGCTGATCGGCGTTGAGTTCCTGCAGCACGGTGAAGCCGTCGACATTGGGCATCTGCAGGTCGAGCACGATCACGTCGGGCTGGTTCGTCGCGGGCCTGCCTGCAGACCCTCGCCGCCGTCGCTGGCCTCGAACACCTCATAGCGCGGCTCGTTGCGGATGATCTGTTTCATCACGTAACGGAACGTCTCATCGTCGTCGATGATAAGCACGCGCTTGCGCGATGTCGATCCGGCACGATGGCCGGGGAGGCCGGCGACTTCGCCGAACGACGGCCGGGATGGTCAGCGTGAACACCGAGCCTTGCTCCGGGCACGCTTTCGACCGCGATGCTGCCGCCGATCAGTTCGGCCAGCGAGCGCGACAGCGGCAGGCCGAGGCCGGTGCCCTTGACCTTGCTTCTGCAGCTGGTTGTCGATCTGGGCGAATTCCTCGAAAATCCGTGTCCTGATCTTCGGGCGCGATGCCGATGCCGGTGTCGCGCACGGTGAAGATCGCGACACCGTTCTCGGCCTCGGTAGCGGGCGGTGACGCGGACTTCGCCGCTCTCGGTGAATTTCAGCGCGTTGGAAATCAGATTGCGCAGGATTTGCGCGACCTTGGCTTCGTCGGTGAGCAGTTCCGGCATGTCGTCGGCGGCGTCGAAGATCAGCTCGACCGACGGCGACGGTCAGCAGCGGCCGCAGCGCGCCGCGCAACGCGCCGAACAGGCTCGCCACCGTGAAACCGCGTCGGCTTGACCTCGATCTTGCCGGCTTCGACCTTGGACAGATCGAGCAGATCGTTGACGAGCTCGAGCAGGCTTTCCGCCGAGCGGCGGATATAGCCGATCTGCCGCTCCTGCTCCGCCGTCAGCTCGCCGTCGATGCGGTCGAGCAGCAGCCGCGACAGCGCCAGGACCGAATTCAGCGGCGTGCGGAATTCGTGGCTCATATGCGACAGGAAGCGGGACTTCAGCTCGCTCGCCTTGCGCAATTGCTCGGCGCGCTCGTCGAGTTCGGCGTAGAGCGCGACCACGCCGCGATTGGTGTCGCCGAGTTCCTGATTGAGCTGCTTGCTCTCCTCGTCGCGGCGGCGGATTTCCTCGAGGCTTTGCAGCAGCTCGCGGTTCTGGTCGCGCAACGCCGCGAGCGGATCGGCGGAGGTGTCCTGCTTCAGCGCGGCGGCGACGTCCGGCACAGTCTTGGCCTGGGTGACGCGGCCGGCGCGTTTCGGCAGATGCTGCTCGAGCTCGACGACGGTTCCCTTGCCCGGCGCGGTGTCGATCTCGAAATGGTCCATCAGCCGCCGCGCGCCGACAGTCCCAGTCCCATGCCGCTCTGCGAGCGGTATTGGCCGTCAAGGATGCTTTGCAGGTCGGCGATGCCCTTACCCTTGTCGCTGATGCGGATGCGGAAACAGCTGCTGCGCTCGGCCGGCTCGATCGCGAATTCGGCGCGGCCGCCGCCGGCATAGCCGAAAGCATTGCGCGCGATCTCCGACACCGCGGTGGCGATGCGGGTCTGATCCTGCCGCTCGAAGCCGAGCAGCTCGGCGATGCGGCGGGCGCGCTGGCGCACCGCGACCACGTCGCTCTCGGTCTCGATCGGCAAAGTGACGATGGGCCAGGTCATAGACAACGCACCATACGAAACTCACTTGCGTGGCCGCCGGGTCACGCGACCCATTTTCCCACCAGAACCGTCGCATCGTCGCGGCGGCGGCCAAAGTCCCGGTACAGGATAGCCGCAATCAGCGTCGGATGGACAGCTTGAATGTTGGGATAGCGGCCAAGCCTCCAGCTGGTGCTGATGCCATCGGAAGCCAGAATGATCAAGGCCATGCTCGAAAGGATAGTCGAAGGCCTGGATTTTGCGCGCGTTGTGGCCGGCGGTTCCGGGCATCGACACCATGCGCTTGAGGCTGCCGCCGTCCGGACGCCAGCGCGCCGGCGACATTGCCGACGCCGGCAAAGGTGACACGCCGGCTAGCCGGCTCGAACCGGGCGATGGAAACGGCAGCGCCGCGGGTGCGAGCGCAAGCCGCCGTGAACGTAATCGAGAAGCGTCGGCACCTGATGGCCGCCGAAGCGATGAAACAGCCGCACCGCTTCGACCGAGGCCTCGGCGGCGTCCTGGCCGTGGCCCAAGCCCGTCGGCGACGAACAGCGTGTCGTGCCGCTGCCGTTATCGGCGATCGCAGCACTCCAGGAATCGCCGCACACGTCCTCGCCCGGCATGGCGATCGAAACCGCGCCCCAGCCCGAATGCGACGGCATCGCGGTGCGGATTCGGCGTGCCCGGCTGCAAGCGCGCCAGAACGGCGGTGCCGACGCCCGGCCACGAGGCGATGTCGAACGAAGTGCGATTGCCGGATCACGGCGCCGAGGCCGTTGCCTGCGTGCCGGCGCTGGAATAGCCGTCGCGCAGGCACGCTTCGACATTGGCGATGCCCGGCCCGCGATCGAGCGCGATCATTTCGATGCCGCTGCCTTCGTCGTCCTCGTAGGCGCCGACCAGCATTTCGCCGCCGCGGCCGTGCTTGATCAGATTGGTGCCGAGCTCGGTGGCGACCAGCGCGACGCGGCCGGCATCGCTCTCGTCGAAGCCGTTTCGGCCGGCAATCGCGGTGGCTTCGCGCCGGGCTTCGCGCGACCTGGCTTTGGTCGTTGATCGGCGACGGAGATCATCAAGCTTTCCAGCGCGCGATGGTGATCTTGGTGCCGACGCCGGGCTTCGAATTCGATGGCGAACTCGTTCGACAGCCGCTTGGCGCCGCCGAGCCCGAGGCCAAGTCCCGAACCGGTGGTGAAGCCGTCCTTCATGGCCTGCTGCGATATCGGCGATGCCGGGGCCGCTGATCCTCGAAGGTCAGGCGCAGGCCGCGCCGGCCGCCGTCCTCGACGACTTCCATGCGCACTTCGCCGCCGCCGCCGTAGTCCAGCGTATTGCGCGCCAGTTCGCTGGCCGCGGTGATGATCTTGGTCTGATCGACGAGAGCTCAGGCCCGCCTCGACCGCCAGCGTCCTGGCTTGCTGCCGCACTTTCACGACGTCGTCGGATGAGCGGATTTCGAGGCGCTCAGTCCTCGTCGTCGGCATCAAGCTCTCTCCAGACGACCGTTGGATCAGCGCCATGCCGCGCTCGACGTTCAGCGCCGTCTTCACGCCCGACAGCGACAGGCCGAGCTCGACCAAGCGTGATCGCGACCGCCGGACGCATGCCGACGACGACGGTCTCGGCGTCGAGGATGCGCGATACCGCGGCGATATTGTCGAGCATCCGGCCGATGAAGCTGTCGACGATTTCCAGGGCCGAGATGTCGATCAGCACGCCCCTGGCGCCGACGGCGACGATCTTGGCTGGTGAGATCCTCCTCAAGCGCCGTCGCCAGGCGATCGTGCATGTCGACCTGGATGGTGACGAGCAGCGCATCCCCAAGCTTGAGGATCGGAATCCGGTCCATTGTCACTCGCCCTTTTCGGCCGCATGCTTTCGCGGCGGCGTCGCCGTTGGCCGGTGCTTTGATCTTGGTCACCGTGCGGTTGGTGCGTCGCAGCGCCACAGCGAACGCATCCGCCAAGGTCGCCTTCGAAATCACGTTCAGCTCGACGCCGAGATGCACGATGGTTTGCGCGATTTGCGGCCGGATGCCGCTGATGATGCAATCGGCGCCCATCAGCCGCGCGGCCGAAACCGTTTTCAGAAGATGCTGCGCGGTCAGCGTATCGACGGTCGGCACGCCGGTGATGTCGATGATGGCGATCTCCGCGCCGTCGTCGACGATGTGCTGCAGCAGGTTTTCCATCACCACCTGGGTGCGCTCGCTGTCGAGCGTGCCGATGACCGGCAGCGCCAGGATGCCCTCCCACAGCTTGACCACCGGCGTCGACAGCTCGGTGATCTCGCGCTGCTGGCGCAGGATGACCTCTTCGCGGCTCTTCTGAAATGTCTCGAAGGTCAACAGGCCGAGCTCGTCGAGCAACGTGGTGGCGGCCCAGATCGTTTTCGCCAGGTCGGCCGGCGCCAACGCCTTGTCGCGGTTGAGCGCGTTGAACAACGGCTGCTTGAGCGAGAATACGAAGGTCGCCGTTTCGATCGGCGAGAAGCCCTGCGCGGCGCGCGAGCGCGACAGATTGGTCGAGAAAATCCCGCGCCGGCGCGTAAGCGGCGTGCGCCATGTCGCCGCCGCCCTGGGCGAGCCCGTCGCGCAGCAGGTGGAGAAATTCGGTCGATTGCGCGGCCAGCTCGGCTTCGGTGATGCGGCCGGTCTGCAACGCGCCGGCTGCGCCTTTGCAGCTCGATCCATTCCGGCAAGATCGTCTTTTCATGATCGCTGACCGTCGCGGCCAGGATAGTCGTCTCGTTCGCAGCCATTCGTTCTCTCCGAAATCCTCACGTCTGCCACACCCGGGCCGGAAACCCGGCGTCATTCTATCTACGACCCTGTTATTCGCCGAAATGACGGGGAACTTAGCCCGCGGTCGCGGCAAGGGCCAAGATCTCTCGGCGCATCTCTTCGCAGGTTTCTTGATAGAAGAACAGGAAACGGTGATAGCCCTCTGCCGCGTGTGAACTGTGATTGCTGGCAAAAAGTTCCATTCGGATCGGCGCTCGTCGTGACGCGCCGCCCCAAAAATATTTTGGTATTTCAGGAACTAAAAGGAACTAAGTGCGGCCGCCGACATTTGCTCTTTGGCTCAACGGGGTCGAGTTTCTTTGCTATGAAGTTTACCATCGAAGTCGTCCGCGCCGGCGAGAGCGGACGCGGCGAGATTTTGCACCGCACGGCCGTCGACGAGATCAGCCCGCGCCGGGCCAAAGCCAAAGCCGACCAGCTCTGGAGCGCTTGGCGCAACAGAGGCGCGAGCGCGGTCCGCGTGCTCAATCCCCGCGGTGAAGAACTTTACATCAAGGCCTGAAGTGTCTCGTTTAAGGCCGCAGAAACCGCCTGCGCTGGTCGCGGCGGAACTCGGATGCTACCAATATGCGAGACAAGCACTCAAAGGGCCTCCGGGGAACACATCATGCTATTTCATCGCCGCGAGGCGCTGCGCTTGGGCATAGGTTTTAGCTTGGGCGCCGCCGTCGCTCCGTTCGCGCCGCGGATTGCGTCGGCACTCGATTATCCCAACCGGCCGGTCCGCGTCATGATCGGCTATACCGCCGGCAGCTCACCCGACGTCGAGGGCCGCCTGATGGCGCAATGGCTCTCGGACCGGCTCGGCCAGCAATTCGTGATCGAGAACAAGCCGGGCGCCGGCACCAATCTGTCGACCGAGGCGGTCGCCCGCGCCGCGCCCGACGGTTATACGCTCCTGGTCATCGCGACCCCAACCGAGATGAGCGGATTGCTGCACAGCAATCTCAGCTTCGATATCCAGCGCGACATCGCCCCGGTGGCCTATTTCGGCGCCACGCCTTTCGTCATGGTGGTGACGCCGTCGTTTCCGGCCCAAACCGTGCCCGAGTTCATCGCTTATGCCAAAGCCAATCCGGGCAAGGTCAACATGGCCTCGAATGGCACCGGCAATCTGACCCACGTCGCCGGCGAATATTTTAAGATGATGGCCGGCGTCGATCTGTTCCACGTACCGTATCGCGGCGAGCTCGAAGCGCAGGCCGATCTCCAGTCGGGCCGCGCCCAGGTGATGTTCGACCCGATCATCTCGTCGCTGGGCTTCATCAAGGCCGGCAAGCTGCGGGTGCTGGCGGTGACGACGCCGGCGCCGGTCGCCTCGCTGCCCGGCGTGCCGACCGTGAGCGAGTTCGTGCCGGGTTACGAGGTCACCGGCGGTCTCGGCCTCGGCGCGCCGACCGGCACGCCGGCGGACGCGATCGAGCGGCTCAATCGCGAGATCAATGCCGGCCTGGCGGACAGCGTGCTGCGCGCGCGCTTTGTCGGCCTCGGCAGCATTCCGATGCCGATGAGCGCCGCGGATTATCGCGAGCTGATCGCGCGCGAGATCGCCAAATGGGGCAAGGTGATCAAGTTCGCCGGCATCAAGCTGAGCTGAAACCGCAAATCGCGCGATTGTGCCGGTTTTAGTTCTTCTGCGCGGCGTGAGGTTGTTGCTCGCGCCATTGCAGGAAGCTGCGGAAGAGAGCCTGGCGCTCGGCGTCCGTCGCCGGGACGTGGGCCTCGTTTTTCAGATAGGCGTCGAAGTCGATCTGCTGCTGCGCCTGGGTACCCTTCTGCTGCTCCACTTTATCGAGCATGTCCTGCGCCACGCCGAATCGGGTCCAGCCCGGCACGGTGGCCGCCAAATTCACGTCGCGCCACTTCGGATGATAAGGCGGCTGCTGCAGCTTGCTGAAATTGTTGAACAGGTATTGCACGAAACGCGCAACCTTACGGTAGCGGTCGGAATCCGACGGCCAGTTGAACACCGCAAGCACCGCCGGCACCGCAATGGTGTCGATGCGATCCTTGCCGTCGAGTAGATTGGGGTAGTCCTGCTTGGTGAATTCGCCGAGCGTGTAGTGGTCCTCGAACATCGAGGTGAACGGAATGTTCACCAGATGCAGGCCGGCGCTTGCCGGGATCCTGGAGAAGTAGTCGACCGGCTTCGGGATGACGCGCGCAATGGCGTCGATCTCGCCGTTTTCCAGCTTTTGCAACGCCGTCGATTGATCGATCAGCACTTCTTTCACGTCGATGCCGAGACGCTGGAAAACGATGGTGCCGGTGAGGCTTGCGCCGGTGCCGGCGGGCCCGAAATTGACCTTCTTGCCGCGCAGATCCTGCAGGCTTTGGATGTTGTCGCGTGCCAGGATGTGCAGCTCGGCGATCGGCAGGCGGATGACATATTGCACGCGCTTATCGAGGTTCGGCGTCTTGCGCACGGTGCGGAAGTATTCGAACACGTCGGCCTGGGTGATCGCCGCGTCGACGCCGTGCAGATAAAGCAGATCGTCGAGATTGGAAGCGGCACCGTAGGAGACGATCGGCAGGATACGCATATTGTCGCCATCGTTGAGCGCCGACGCCATCTCGGCGACCAGCCGCATATAGGTACCGGAAAAAAGCCCGCCGGCGATGCCGACAGTCCAAGCGTTTTTCTGTTCGCGCATCGCGGCATCGCTGCCGGTGGCGGCGATGGATTTCGGCACGCTCTGGGCCGATAGATTGACGCTGAACAAGCCAAGTAGCGCTACGGCAAGCGCGCAGGCAACAAGACGCGTACGCATGACTCCCCCCGATTGCCATCACCGACTTTATCTTTTCAGAATGATGCTTCTGAAATTATGGCGGCGCTGGGTCCCCGGTGTGATTTCGCGGCGACCAATTTTAGGTCGGAGCGAATCTCCTCTCATTGCGGCCACGGCGGTTTCGCAGAGTTGACCAACTTCTGTTGCACATCATCCCACGGCGAGGCGTGGTCGGGGCGCGCTGGGCGTCCCGCCTGTGGCTCGTCGGCAATCTCGTTTTTGTTCAGCATTTCGAGAGAGAGGGAGACGGGCATGTTGAAAAGAAAGTGGATCGCGGCGACGTTGGTGGTTTTGCTCGCCGCAACAGTGGAAATCGCGCACGCGGCCGTGTGGCCGATCCGGCCGGTTACGATGATCGTGCCGTTCGCGCCGGGCGGACCGACCGACGTCGTCGGTCGTATTTTTGCGCAACGCTTAAGCGAAATACTCAAGCAGCAGGTCGTGGTCGAAAACGTTGGCGGCGCCGGCGGGATGACCGGCGCCGAGCGGGTCGCCCATGCCAGGCCCGACGGCTATGAAATGCTTCTGGGCACGGTCGGGACGCAAGCTTACAGCCAGACGCTTTACAAGAACCCTCTCTACAATGCGGTGACCGATTTTACCCCGGTCGCGTTGGTCGCCGAGCAGCCACTGGTCTTGGTCGTGCGCAAGGATATGCCGGTGAATTCGCTCAAGGAATTTGCCGCCTACGTGAAGGCCAACGCGGCGAAGCTGTCGTTCGGCTCGGGGGGCGTCGGTTCGGCGACGCATCTCGGCTGCCTGTTGCTCAATTCCGCGATCGGCGCCAACGTGCAGCATGTGCCCTATCGCGGTTCGGCGCCGGCGCTGCAGGACCTGATGGCCGGCCGCATCGACTATCTGTGCGATGCAGTGTCGACCGAACTGGCGCCGATCAAGGCCGGCAGCGTCAAGGCGATCGCTGTCCTGGCGCGGCAACGCTCATCGGTGCTGCCCAATATACCGACGGCGCAGCAGGAAGGCTTCCCCGGCTTCGAAGCGAATAACTGGATTGCGCTGTTTTTCCCGCATGGCACGCCGGAGACGACCGTCCATCGCCTGCGCGACGCCGCCGTCGAGGCGATGAAGACGCCCAGCTTGCGCGAGCGGATGGGGTCGATCGGCACCGACCTGGTATCGTCCGACCGCACCACGCCGGGCTATTTGAAGACGTTCGTCGCCAGCGAAATCAAGAAATGGGCCGAGCCGATCAAGTCGAGCGGCGTCGCGATCGATTGATTGGCGCCGGCATCGTCAATCTCGTGCAAACGGTCGGCCTCGGCAATACGCCGGGGCCGGCGAGCGCCGACGACGAAAGGTTAGAGCGGGGATTGAATAAATCACCTCGCCGCTCTCGCTCCACGACCATCGTCAGTCCGGGTTCGTCACAGCCGCCGGCGTCCTCCAGTTCCGTGATGATGCTCGGGCGTAGGCGAACGCGGCGATCCAGGTCAATGACTCCGGCTGGCCAGTCCTTCTGCGGAGCGAGCAGGAGAGGCGCAGCCTCTGGAATGTTCCGCCTGCGGGCCAAATATGCTATGTTAGGGGCAGGTAGGAGTGTGCCGCCACAGCGGCTTTGACAAGAGACGGCAAATGAACCTCAACGCGCTGGGTTATGTCGGCATCCGCACTGCGAATCTGGACGATTGGGCGGACTACGGCACGCGCTTTCTCGGCATGCAAATGGTCGATAAGAGCCGCGGCACGCTGGCTTTGCGAATGGACGATAGAAAGCAGCGCGTCATCGTGCACAGCGATGCGGGCGAGGGGCCGTCGTTCTACGGCTGGGAGCTCGCCGACGCGGCGGCGCTCGATGCACTGGCGGCGCATCTGGAGCGCAACGGCGTCATGGTCGCGCGCGGTTCGCGCGCGCTCGCCGACGAGCGCCGGGTGAGGGACCTGGTCGTGTTTGCCGATCCGATCGGCAACCGGCTGGAAGCGTTCCACGGTGCCGAGGTGGCGAGCGACCCGTTCAAACCGGGCCGCGCGATTTCCGGCTTCCGCACCGGCGTGCTCGGCATGGGCCATGCTGTGCTCACCGCGGAACGGCTTGAAGAGGTTCTGCCGTTCTACACCGATATCCTCAATTTCAAGCCGACCGACTATCTGCTGAAACCATTTAAGGCCTACTTCTTCCACCTTAATCCGCGCCACCATTCGCTTGCCTTCATCGACACCGGCAAGAATGGCATTCATCACATGATGTTCGAGGTCTGTTACCTCGATGACGTCGGGCAGGCTTACGACATCGCGCTGCGCAAGCCGGAGATGATCGGCACAACGCTGGGCCGTCACGTCAACGATCAGGTCACCTCGTTCTATTCCTGGTCGCCGTCCAAATTCCTGGTCGAGTACGGCTGGGGCGGCCGTTCGATCGACACCGCGAACTGGACACCGCACGAGCGGACCGAAGGCCCGAGCCTGTGGGGCCATGACCGCACTTGGCTCACGCCCGAAGGCCGCGACGAGGCGCGCGACTTGCGCCGCGGCGTCGCCGAAGCCGGCGGCCGGGCCCCCGTCAACGTACTCGACGGCAATTATCTGCGCGCCGCCGACGTCTGCCCGTGGTGGAACGCCGCCATGTCGGCACGCAAGGCGGGCTAGCTTTTTAACTCCAGGTTAACCGCGTTCGAACGTCGCCTGCTTTCATCCTTAATGTTTCCCATCTGCTTCCCATAATTGTCCGCAATCGTCTGGCTATCTGTCGGCGTCGCGGCATCGAGTGGGGAGTGGGGAGTGGGGAGATGAAAAGATTGGCTATCGCTCTGGCGATGTGCGGCGCGTTGCTTTGCTCGCAGGCTCAAGCCAAGACTTTTGTCGGCGTGCTATGGCCGATGTTCGGCCCTTTGCCGGCGATCGGGCTGGTCGAGCTCGTGGCTGAGTTGAAGAGGCTGCCGGACGTCGAGGTCAAGACCTATGTGCATCAGGCGTGGCCGTCGCTGGTCGAGGACCTTAAACATTTGCCGCCGGGCACGCACACGCTCGTCGTCGGCTACAGTCTCGGTGCCAATAGCTCGGTGTTCGTCGCCAATAATTCGAAATATATCGATACGATCATCGCGCTGCAGCCATCGCTGTTCAGCTGGAATCCGCCGGTCACCGGCAAAGTCGGACGCTATATCGAGATCTATAATCCCAATGCCTGGGAGACATTCGGCGGCATGGGATCGCGGAAATTGATCGGGCCGAATATCGAATACATCGCCAACAATGATTCGCATCCAGGCGCGCAGTTCGATCCGCAATTCCGCAATCTGGTGAAAGGCGAATTGGCGAAGTTGACCACCGAGGACGATGTGGAAACGGCGCAAGCCGAAACGCCGAAGCCGGTCGATGTCGCCGCCGCCGATATTGCAGCAAATCATATTGCGGCAGATCATATCGCGGCAGCCAATGTTGCGGCAATCCAGGGCCAGATCATCGATCTGCACCGGGATGCGGCGGCGAAGGATCGCGCGGTCACGGCGCGAGCGGAGCCGCCGCGCGCGCAGCAACCGAAGCCGGTCGAGGTCGCCTTTGCCCAGCCGATGCCATCGGTCTCACGGCAGCGGAACGCAGCCGGCGAAGCGCCGGCGCAAACAGCGCCGGCCATGACGCCTGAGGGGCTGGCGCTGCAGCCGGCCGAACTGCTTGAGGTCGCGGACGAGCAGCCCGCGCCCCGGCCGCGGCAACGGATGGCATTTCTCGACACGCTGACCGGCGCGGTCAACTCGGGCGACTTGTTCCTCGTCCGCAAGCCCGTCGAGCGTAAGCTCACGATCGCCAAGATGATGGATTATGCACGGCGAACCTACGGCCGCCGCCGGCCCGCCGTCGCTAGGGCACAGCGTCCTCCTGTCAGTGGCATGATCACGACCGCGAGCGTCGCCTTCGACCGCGACGCGCTTGGCGGGGAGTGAGCCGGACGCTTCGTGCGTTTTCGGGAAGCTGGGACTTAAGCCCGGTTTGGGCAGACGGCTTCATTCCCTGCCGCGGGAACAAACCGGACACGGCTGAGCCGGATGCGGTCCAGCCCGGGAAATTCTGTCCGCGAATGGCAGGAACATCGCTCACTGCTCGGCGTTTTCTATTCACGAGTAACAACGATGGAACTCCAACATGGATCGTGAACACATTAAGGGTGCGGCGGACAAAGCGAAGGGCGCGATAAAGGACACCGCCGGGAAGTTGACCGGCGACAAGGAAATGCAAGCCGAAGGCAAGATCGACAAGGCGAAGGGTTCTGCGCACAATGCAGCAGGAAATATAAAGGATGCCGTCCGCGACGCGACCAAGTAAATAATCTTCTTCGTGCTCCTTCCTGCTACTCCCCGGCCGCCTCGCGAAAGCGTGGCGGCTTTCTTTTGCCTTTCGCCCCGATGTCTTTTGACGTGCCACCCAGCACTTCCGGCTGCCAATACGGCGTAGTGGTTTGCATCGAATATTCGTTGTTCGGCCCGGAATTTCGGAATTCGGGATACCCGTGACTAGGAAATCATCGCGGCGTAAATGAACTCATAGGCGAGATACAGCACCGCCACGAGGCTTAAAGCCGCCGCCAGCCCTGACACGACCGCGCTGAGTTTGGCACCCCAGGCGAGAGCGTGCCGAGACCAGGCCTGGCGCGGATAGCGTGAGGCACTGCGCCAGATCGCCCAGGCGACGAACGGCAGGGCTAGGCTCGATAGCGTGAATACGCCGATGATCAGTCCGGCGACCAACGGCTGCTCGACGCCGAAGCCGGTGAGCATGGACAGGCCGGTTGCGTCCCACAGCACCGCGAGCGGCGTCCCGATCAGCCAGAACACGCGCCATAGCGCGACATCGCCCAAAGCCAATCGCGCAACGAATTTCAGGAGATTTCTCATGGGCGAAGATTTCTCATGGGCGAAACTTAGCGGCGGCAACCCCTGGCGTCACGAACTCCTTAATTTCGCCCAGTGTTGGCGGCAGGGCTAGCGGGCATTTACGTGGCCAGATTCGCCATAAATCCATTGCCCCCTGAGAGCGCATGGTCAAACTCAAACCCATTGCCGCCGTTGTCGCTGTCGTTTTTGCCGCCTGCCTGTTCGGGACGGCGTGCGCCGCCGCGACGCCGGCCGCGCCGGTGCACGGGCGCGCCTATATGTTCCGCGGCCTGATCGGCATGATCGATTGGGGCATGGATCAGTTGGCGGGGCGGATCAACCGCGAGGGGGTCGCGGCCGATATCGAGCCCTATTCGTCGTGGCGTTCCATGGCGAGCCAAGCCATCGCCGACTATCGCCGCGATCCCAAGCCGATCACCGCGATCGGCCATTCCATCGGCGGCGATTCCGCCGTCGAATTCGCCGAAGCGCTGGGGGCCGCCCATGTCCCGGTCGCGTTGCTCATCACTTACGATCCGACGCGCTCCGCGCCCGCTGTGCCGGCCAATGTCGAGCGCTACATCAACCTCTATCAATCATCAAACATCCTGGGCGGCGGCGATCTTGAACCGGGCCGCGGCTTCCACGGCCATTACGCCAGCTACAATCTGAAAGACCGTCCCGAAATCGTTCACATCAACTTGGACAAGTTCGACCGCATTCAAGAATTGCTCGCGAGCAAGGTCAGATCTGCCGCAGCCGGCGGCGGCGAATCGGTGCCGCTGCGCCTCGTCATCCCGCCCAATGTGCCGATCGAGCTGTGGGATTCCGGCGCGGCGGTGCCGGCGCATGCCGGCGACACGCTGGCCTCGCTTGCGGCCACGCAGCACGTGCCGCTGTGGGCGCTGACGCAGCTCAACCACGTCTCCGAGCATGCCGCGCTGACCGAGGGTCAGCGCATCGTGGTGCCGCGCTATCTCGGCGGCGGCGCGCATTGAGGGGCGCGCGGCTTCGCGATATTGACGCGATCGAATTTATCGTGTTGCGCGGCGCAGCGCGCTCCAGGTGCCGGAGCATTGATTGCCCGCACTCCAGCGGCCGTAACCGGTGACGCCATGCAGGCGGCCGTAGCCGATGGCGGTGCCTATTCCCTTGCTCACCGACACGGCGATGGCGCCGCTCGAGACCACTGCGCCGGAAATCTGATAGCTGAAATCGTTGTCGGCCTGGATGATCTGGCCGCCGACGATGCGCGCCGGATAGCGGTAGGCGGCGTCGCAGGGGCCGGTTTTGGTGCGGATCGACACGCTCCACAGTCCGTCATAGGCGCCCGAGCGCATATGGAAATGTTTTTTTCCCGCGGCGTTCGACGGTGTGGCCGCAATCGCCGCAATGGCTGCCGAAAACGCGATCGTAACAAACCTTCCCGGTTCTCTCATGGGTCGCTCCCCTCATCCCGACCCCGCTCGATGGACCACTAGGGCTTGGCGGGGTCGTTCGAATCATTGGCCGGTGCCGGCGCGCCGGGATACGGCGGTGGCATGGTCGCGAACGGCGTCGCGCTCTTGCCCTGATTATAACCGGCATCGAATAACGCTTTCATGTAATGCGGATCGAACGCGCCACGGCTTGGTGCGATTGAACGCCGGCGCAATGCTGGCGACGTTGAACCCGATCCCGGAGTTTTGCGCGGCGATGAACGTGCGATCGAGCATCAGCCGCAAATCGACTTTGACCGCAGTGCCGACCGGCTTGCGCCAGAATTTCCGGCGTGGCGCGTTTGACCACGGTGAAATCGGGCTCAAGCCCGCTATTGACCACGACATAAAGCTGCGTCGCCGGGATGCCGGTAGCTGCTGGTCGCTGCGCCAGCAATGCGGGCGGCGCGACGAAGAACTGGCCGCCGACGCCGCCGTCGACATGCATTTCGGCGAACTGCTTGCCGTTCGCCTCGACGTCGATCAGCACCGGCGGAAAAGCGCCCGGAATGCTGCCGGAGGCGAGCAGCACGTTGCGGAACAGATTGAGCGCCTGGCGTCGCCGCCGGTCGCGGCATGCGCGGCGATGGCGCCCATGTTCCAGACCACCGAGCGCTCGGCATCGAGATCGGTCGTGACGACGAACAGCCGGCGGCCGCGCTTGGTGCGCGGCGGCGATGTCGGCGAGCAAGCCGGCGTGATCTGTTTGGCGATGAGGTCCTTAAGCGGCCAGGAATCGACAAAACTCTCGCCGGTGCGCGCCGACCTCGAAAATGTCGGCCGCGGTGATGCTCGGTGTAGGCGTCGCTGCAGCGCGTCGTCGTAGTGCGGCGCCGGCGAAGGCGAACGGCGCCATCAGCGCGCCGGTGCTCACGCCGGTGACGACGGAATAATCCGGCCGGTTGCCGGCGGCGCTCAAGCCGTTGAGCAGGCCGGCGCCGAAGGCGCCGTCCTCACCGCCGCTCGAGAGAATAAGCCAGGACCGGGCTGCGTCGGCAGCGCCGCCTTGAAGTCCGCGCTCGGAGTTCGGCCCAGAACCGCGCGTCCGGCATGCCCGGGATCGACGGCGGCGGCGTCATCGGCCGCGGTGAACGGCGTGCGCGGCGGCAATTTGCGGCGCTTGCGGCCGCCGGCGGCCGGCGGCCGGCGGCTTTGGCGCGGCCTGCGGCACTGATCTTCGCGCGGGCGCTTGATGCGGCCGGAGGCGCGCTGCGCTTGCGCCAACGCCGGCGTGATGCCGCGCAGGCGGATCTGGCAGCGATCGAGCAAGACCGCTGTCAGGAGAGCGGCAGCCGCCCGTGTAATGTATCCAGCGCAAGATGTCCATGCATTGTGAGCTGAGTGTCCAGAAATGCGAGGGAAGGTTCGGATCCGATTCGTTCCTGGCCTGCAAGCGCATGTTGGAGCGACGAACTGTGCAGCAAATAGGAGGGCCGAAGCGGACTTCGATTGTGCCAGCGGATGCAGGCGCCTTCCCGATCATCGCCGAATGGCGTCCCAATTCGGATGCGGCACGGCCCAATTCATAAAACTATTACGCGGCGACGCACAGCCCGGCCTGACGCGTGCCTACATGCGTCGGACTCCGCCCTATCATTTTGATAAAGCAGGATTTTTTGCTTCAGGCGCGGCGTTCGGCGACGAAATGGGCGCGCCTCGATCAGGATCGCCGGCGGACCGCCCGAACGGCGCCAGCGCCTGCCTCGGCCTCGGCCACCAGTTCGCTCCAGCCGCGCCTTGGCGCCCGCAACGCCGAGCACGCTGACCATGGTGGCCTTGCCGGCGGCGGCGTCCTTGCCGGTCGATTTGCCGACCAGCGCCGGATCGCCTTCGAGATCGAGCAGATCGTCGGCGATCTGGAACGCCTGGCCGACCGCCGCGCCGTAGCGCTCGAGCGCCGCGCGCTGCGCCGCGCCGGCGCCGCCGAGAATGCCGCCGGCCTCGCAGGCGAAGCGCAGCAGCGCGCCGGTCTTCATCGCCTGCAGCATCCGCACCTCGCTTCGCCGAGCGCTGCGTGCTTTTGTCTGCCGAAACGGCCCTCGGCGGCGAGATCGAGCATCTGGCCGCCGGCCATGCCGCCGAGCCCGGACGCGCGCGCCAGCGCCATGACCAGTTCGATGCGCACCGCCGGATCGGCATGGGTCTCGGGCCGCGACAGGATGTCGAAGGCGAAGGTGAGCAGGCCGTCGCCGGCGAGGATCGCGGTGGCCTCGTCGAAGTCTTGATGCGCGGTCGGCTGGCCGCGGCGCAGCGTCGTCGTTGTCCATGGCCGGCAGATCGTCGTGCACCAGCGAATAGCAATGCACGCATTCAAGCGCCGCGCCGGCCATCAAGCGCGTTCTGCCGCGGCACGCCGAACAGGGCGCGCGCTTCGACCACCAGAAACGGCCGGAACCGCTTGCCGCCGCCGAGGCTCGAATAGCGCATGGCCTCGAGCAGGCGCGCCGGGCGGCTCAATTCGCCTTCCGCAGGGGTCGCCGCCAGCAGCCGGTCGAGCAGCGCCTCGGTATCGGCTGCGACCGCATCGAGACGGGCTAGAAAAGGGCTGTTTTCGACATCCATTATCGGTATTTCCCCGGCATTCCCACGTGCTGCGGGGTCCTATATCAGGTCCTACATTGAAGGGATAACGAGGCGAGGGTTCCGAAGTTAACGCTCTATCGGCGTCGCCTCAATTGCCCCGGGAGTATCTGTGGTTAACGACCTCATAGCGTCAATGGTGCTGGCGATCTGGCTTATCTCCTGCCGGCGCGCGGCGGATTCTGGCGCGCCGCGGAGCGCGACGAGCGACGATGCGCCGCTCCGGCGGCGGGCCGTGGCCGGCGGTCGCCGCCGTCATCCCGGCGCGCGACGAGGCCGAGGGCGTCGGCCAGACCGTCGCGTCGCTGTTGCGCCAGGACTATCCCGGCGCGCTTCACCGTGATCGTGGTCGACGACCAGAGCCGCGACGGCACCGCGGAGGTCGCCCGCGACGCCGCGGCGGCGCGTCGGCGCCGGCGAGCGCCTGACCGTCCTGCCGGGACGGCCGCTGCCCGGCCGGCTGGACCGGCAAGCTGTGGGCGCAGCAGCAGGGCGTCGAGCTTCGCCGAGAGCGCCGCCGCAGCCGCCGGACTATCTGCTGTTCACCGACGCCGACATCGTCTACGCGCCCGACGCGCTGACCAATCTGGTGGCGCGGGCGCGAGCAAGGCGGCTTCGTGCTCACCT
Organism: uncultured Alphaproteobacteria bacterium; assembly: GCA_963790495.1. Lineage (GTDB taxonomy): Bacteria > Pseudomonadota > Alphaproteobacteria > Rhizobiales > Xanthobacteraceae > BOG-931. Next base: position 107,501 of record CAWBOW010000008.1, read on the forward strand.
CGCTGATGGCGAAGCTGCGCTGCGAGAGCTTCGCCGAGCGCATGTTCGTGCCGGCCTTCATCTTCTTCTTTCAGATGCTCTATCCGTTCGCCTGGGCCAACGACCCGCGCCGCGCCACCGCGGCGGCGGCCGGCGGCTGCATGCTGGTGCGCCGCGACGCGCTGCGCACGCCGGCGGCATGGCCGCGATCCGCGACGCCCTGATCGACGATTGCGCGCTGGCCGAGCTGCTGAAGGCGCACGGCCCGATCTGGCTCGGGCTGACCGAGCGCGTGCACAGCATCCGCCCCTATCCGGCGGTCGCCGATATCCGCCGCATGGTGTCGCGCTCCGCCTATGCGCAGCTCGACTATTCGCCGCTGCTGCTGGCCGGCACCGTCGTCGGCCTGGCGCTGACCTATCTCGCGCCGGTCGCGCTGGCGCTCTTCGCCGGTGGCGTGGCGCAGTTCCTCGGCATTCTCGCCTGGCTGCTGATGGCGTTCGCGTTCCAGCCGATGCTGCGCTTCTACGCTGTCGTCGCTGTGGGGCCTGGCGCTGCCGGCCATCGCGGCGTTCTATATGGCCTTCACGCTCGATTCCGCCTATCAGCATGCGCGCGGGCGCGGCGGCATGTGGAAGGGCCGCGCCGCAGGCCAATGTTTCGGAAGCAATGGCGCGATGAGTGACGCGACATACGGCGCCGGCGCCACTGCTTGGCGGTCCGGCAAGGGCCACCGGGACGAGAATTTTCCCGTCGCGTCGTTCCTCATCGCGCCGCGCCATCGCGCGCCGGTCCTGGCCTTCTACCATTTCGTGCGCACCGCCGACGACATCGCCGACCATGCCACGCTGCCGCCGGCGGAGAAGCTTGCGCTGCTGGACCGCCTCGAAGCCGGGCTTGCCGGCGCCGACACCGAGGATGCCGTGGCGGTGCGGCTGCGCAATGCGCTCGCCGAGCGCCAGTCTGTCGCCGAAGCACGCGCATGGATCTGCTGGAAGCTTTCAGGCTGCGACGTCACCAAGCTGCGCTATCGCGACTGGGACGATCTGATCGATTATTGCCGCTACTCGGCCATGCCGGTCGGCCGCTTCGTGCTGCGACGTGCATGGCGAGAGCCGCGCGATCTGGCCGGCCAACGACGCGCTGTGCGCCGCGCTGCAGATCATCAATCACCTGCAGGATTGCCAAGGATTACCGCGATCTCGACCGGGTCTACATCCCGCAGGATGCGCTCGCCGCAAGCGGCGCGCGCGTCGACGAGCTCGGCGCCGAACGCGCCTCGCCGGCCTTGCTCGCTTGCCTGCACAAGCTCGCCGGCGCGCACCGAGCGCCTGCTCGGCGAGAGCCGACGGCTTTGCCGCGGCGATCCGCGACGCGCGGCTTGCGCTCGAAGTCGTCCGTCATCAACACGCTGGCGCGCCGGCTGACGCGCATGCTGCGGCGCGCGATCCGCTGCGCGAGCGCGTGCATCTTGCCATGCCCGCGGTCGCCGGTTTCACTCTGTTAGGCGTTCTACGCGGCGGCCTCGGCCGTATCGGCCGCCGCTTTTCGCCGCCGCGCACGGACCGCGGGGGGCGTGAGTGACCGCGCCGACCCCAGGCCGCGCAAGCGCGCGGCGCGGCAGCTCCTTCTATACCGGCATGCGCATCCTGCCGCGCGCGCAGCGCGAGGCGATGTTCGAGATCTATGCCTTTTGCCGCGCGGTCGACGACATCGCCGACGATCCGAGGCGCGCGCGACGCGCGGCAGGCGGCGCTGGAGCACTGGCGCAGCGATATCGACGCGCTCTATGCCGGCGCGCCGCCGCCGCATCTGCAAGGCTTGGCGCAAGCCGTGCGCCAGTTCGATCTGCGCGCGCGAGCGATTTCCTCGCCGTGATCGACGGCATGGAGATGGACGTCGGGCCGACATCCGCGCGCCGGACATGCGCCACGCTCGATCTTTATTGCGACCGGGTCGCCAGCGCGGTCGGCCGGCTGTCGGTGCGGGTCTTCGGCATGGAGCGCGAGGCCGGCCTCGCGCTGGCCCATCATCTCGGCCGCGCGCTGCAGCTGACCAATATCCTGCGCGACCTCGACGAGGATGCGGCGATCGGCCGGCTTTATCTGCCGCGCGAAGCGCTGCGCGACGGCCGGCATCACCAGCGACCGATCCCGCCGCCGTGCTCGCCGCATCCGGCGATCGGCCGAGCCTGCGCCGTGCTTGTCGATGCTGGCGCAGAGCCATTTCGCCGAGGCCGACGCGATCATGGCGCGAGCCCGCGCCGCGGCGGTGCGCGCGCCGCGCATCATGGGCGCGGTCTATCGCGCTCATTCTCGACCAGCTGATCGCGCGCGGCTTTGCGCCGCCGCGCCGCCGGTGCGGCTGCCGCAGCGCAAGCTGCTGTTGATCGTGCTGCGCAATCTGTTCTGAAGCGCCTGTTTGCGATGAGCCGCACCGTCCACATTATCGGCGCCGGCCTGGCCGGGCTTGCCGCCGCGATCGCTTGCCGGCCGCGCGCGACAGCGTCGTCGTGCACGAGGCCGCCGCAGGCCGGCGGGCGCTGCCGCTCCTATCACGACGCCGCGCTCGGCATGACGATCGACAACGGCAATCATCTGGTGCTGTCCGGCAATCGCGCCGCGCTCGATTATCTGCGCGAGCATCGGCGCCGCGGATCGGCTGATCGGACCGCGCGCAGGCGCGAATTTCGCCTTCGTCGATCTGGCCAGCGGCGAGCGCTGGACGCTGCGACTCAACGACGGCCGCCTGCCCTGGTGGATCTTCGATCCGCGCGCCGCGCGCCGGGCACACGCGCGCTCGATTATCTCGCGCTGGCCCGGCTGCTGCGGCCGCCGCGCCGGCAAGACGGTCGGCGAGGTCATCGTCCTGCAAGGGGCCGCTTGTATCGAGCGGCTGGTCGAGCCGTTGCTGCTCGCCGCGCTCAACACCGAGCCGCCGCAGCGGCTCGGCCGAGCTCGCCGGCGCCGTGATGCGCGAGACGCTGGCCGCCGGCGGCCGCGCCTGCCGGCCGCTGATCGCGCGCGACGGCTTGGCGCGACGCTCATCGAGCCGGCGCTGGCCTTGCTGGCAGCGCGCGGCGCCGATGTGCGCCTTGAGCACCAGCTTCGCGCCATCCGCTTCGGCGCCGACCGCGTCGACGCGCTCGATTTCGGCGGCGAGACCATTGCGCTTGCCGCGAGGACGCGGTGATCCTGGCGGTGCCGCCCTACGCCGCCGCAGAGCTGGTGCCCGGCCTCGACGGTGCCGACCGAGTTCCGCGCCATCGTCAACGCCCATTTCCGCATCGCGCCGCCGGCCGGGCCGCCGCCGATCCTCGGCGTGATCAACGGCACGGCGGAATGGATATTCGCCTTTCCGGACCGCATCTCGGTCACCATCAGCGCCGCCGACCGCGCTGATCGATACGCCGCGCGAGGAACTGGCGCGAACGATCTGGGCGCGAAGTCGCGCGGCGCGACCGGGCTTGCCGGCGGAGCTGCCGCCCTGGCAGATCGTGCGGGAGAGCGCGCCACCTTCGCCGCCACGCCGGCGCAGGACGCCAAGCGCCCGGCCGCGCAAGACGCGCTGGCGCAATCTTCCTGGCCGGCGACTGGACCGAGACCGGCCTGCCCGCCACCATCGAAGGCGCGATCCGCTCCGGCAATCGCGCGGCGGAACTGCGCATCGGCGCTACGCTATGAACAGAACCATGAGCGACACACGATCTCGATCGGTCATATCGGCCACGCCACGCGACGCGCTGCTCGCGCTGCAGCGCGCCGGACGGCCATTGGTCTGTTCGAGCTGGAGGCCGACGCCACCATTCCGGCCGAATATGTGCTGCTGCGTCATTATCTCGGCGAGCCGGTCGATGCCGCGCTCGAAGCCAAGATCGGCGTCTATCTGCGCCGCATCCAGGGCGCGCATGGCGGCTGGCCGCTGTTTCACGACGGCGCCTTCGACATCAGCGCGACGGTGAAGGCCTATTTCGCGCTGAAGATGATCGGCGACGATCACCGCAGGCGCCGCACATGCGCCGCGCCCGCGAGGCGATCCGCCGCGCGGCGGCGCCGAGCAGCGCCAATGTCTTCACCCGCATCCTGCTCGCGCTCTACGGCAATGTGCCTGGCGCGCGGTGCCGACGATGCCGGTCGAGATCATGCTGCTGCCGCGCTGGTTTCCGTTCCATCTCGACAAGATGATCTACTGGGCCGCACCGTGATCGTGCCGCTGCTGGTGCTGATGGCGAAGAAGCCGCTGGCGCGCAATCCGCGAGGCGTCAGCATCGAGCGAATTGTTCCTCGTGCCGCGGCGTCGCTCGGGCCGGCGCCGAACGCGCCGCAGCAGAAAGCGTCGCTGGTTCTGGTTCTTCCGCGCCCTCGACAACGTGCTGCGTGCCGCCGAGCCGCTGTTTCCCAAGCGCATGCGGACGCGCGCCATCGACGATGCCGTCGCCTGGGTCACCGAGCGGCTGAACGGCGAGGACGGGCTCGGCGCGATTTATCCCGCCATGGCCAACAGCGTGATGATGTACGACGCGCTGGGCTATCGCGGCCGATCATCCGCAGCGCGCCATCGCCCGCAGATCGATCGACAAGCTGCTGGTGGTGCAGGACGACGAAGCCTATTGCCAGCCTTGCGTCTCGCCGGTCTGGGACACCGCGCTGGTCTGCCATGCGCTGCTGGAAGCCGGCGGCGATCGCGAGTCGACGCGCCGGTCAGCGCGCGGCCTCGAATGGCTGGAGCCGCTGCAGGTGCTGGACGTCAAGGGCGACTGGGCCGCGCAGCGGCCCGAAGTGCGGCCCGGCGGCTGGGCCTTCCAGTACGCCAATCCGCATTATCCCGACCTCGACGACACCGCCGTGGTGGTGATGGCGATGGACCGCATGCAGGACCTGGTCGATGCCGACTATCGACAGCGCGATCGTCGCGCGGCGCGAATGGATCGACGGCATGCAGAGCCGAACGGCGGCTGGGGCGCCTTCGATGCCGACAACGACTATTATTATCTCAACAACATCCCGTTCGCCGATCATGGCGCGCTGCTCGACCCGCCGACCGAGGATGTCAGCGCGCGCTGCCTGTCGATGCTGGCGCAGCTCGGCGACACGCAAAGCCGCCTGCGCCAAGCGCGCCATCGACTATCTGCGCAAGACGCAGCTGGCCGACGGCTGCTGGTACGGCCGCTGGGGCATGAACTACATCTACGGCACCTGGTCGGTCGCTGTGCGCGCTCAATGCCGCGGGCTGTGCCGCGCGATGCGCCGGAAATGCGCAAGGCGGTGGCGTGGCTGGTCGCGATCCAGAATCCGGACGGCGGCTGGGGCGAGGACGGCGACAGCTACAAGCTCGATTACAACGGCTACGAGCCGGCGCCGTCGACCGCGTCGCAGACCGCCTGGGCGCTGCTGGGCCTGATGGCGGCCGGCGAGGTCGATCATCCGGCCGTGGCGCGCGGCATCGAGTATCTGACCGACAACGCAAGGCGCCGACGGCTTCTGGAACGAGGCGCACTACACCGCGACCGGTTTCCCGCGCGTGTTCTATCTGCGCTACCACGGCTATCCGAAATTCTTCCCGCTCTGGGCGCTGGCGCGCTACCGCAATCTGAAAAGCGGCAATGCGCGGCGGTGGCGTGGGGGATGTAGCGAGCGCGATGGGTTGAGCCCTTGCGAAACCCGTCATGCAGCCTCTCGGATGGACGAGGGGTATCGCTTCGATCCAGCCATTCTACGCGGACGAAACCAAGGCGTCGCGCGCCCCGCCGAATATTCCGGTGGATGGGCCGACGGCCGGTCGCTGTCGCGGTGTGAAAAGTCCCGTGGAATGCTAGCCTAACGCGCGGCGAACGATTTTTGCCGCAAATTCGGGTCGCGGGATGCTCGGCTGGTTTCAGGCATTGATGCCCAAGGAGGAGCGGTTTTTCACGCTCTTCGAGAAGCATGCGGCCATCGTCGTCGCCGGCGCCGAGGCGCTGAAGGGCTTGCTGCAGGGCGGCGATGTCGAAGCCTATTGCAAGCAGGTCTTCGATCGCGAAGCCGAAGCCGACGACGTCACGCGTCGAGGTGCTTATCGCGGTGCGCCGCACTTTCGTCACGCCATTCGACCGCACCGACATCCAGGATCTTATCAGTTCGATGGACGACGCGATCGATCAGATGAACAAGACCGCCAAGACCATCGTCCTCTTCGAGGTCACCAGCTTCGAGCCGCAGATGCGGCAGATGAGCGACATCATTCTGCAGTCGGCGAAACTCGTGCTCGAAGCAGTACCGCTGCTGTGCTCGATAGGCACCAATTCCCCCCGCCTCAACGCGCTCACGAGCAAGATCATCGCCATCGAGGAGGAAGCCGACGATATCTACAATCGCGGGCTCAAGGCGTTATTCCTCGCCAATCGGCCGCGACGGCAATCAGGGCAGCGCCATGAAATTCGTGATCGGCTCCGAGGTCTACGATCATCTTGAAAAAGTCGTCGATCGCTTCGAAGACGTCGCCAACGAAATAAACTCCATCGTCGTCGATCAGCTTTGAAGTAACGCACGCGTCATGACGGGCGCGCTAAACCTGCCCTTGTTGATCGGCCTCATCGCCGTGGCGCTGGCGTTCGATTTCCTCAACGGTCTGCACGACACGGCGAATTCGATCGCGACGCTGGTCTCGACCCGGATGTTGCGGCCGCGTTACGCGGTGATGTGGGCCGCGTTTTTCAATTTCGTCGCTTTTCTCGTTTTCGGCGTCCACGTCGCGCGCACCGTCGGAGTCGGTATCGTGTCGGCCACGTAATGGACGCGCGCGTGATCTTCGGCGCCTTGATGGGAGCGATCTCGTGGAACCTCATCACATGGTGGGCGGGAATTCCGTCAAGCAGTTCGCATGCGCTGATCGGCGGTCTGGTCGGCGCCGGCCTCGTCAAAGCTGGTACTCGGCGCCATCGTATGGTCCGGCGTTACCGTGACCGGCGCGTTCATCGTGCTGTCGCCACTGCTCGGCTTCATCTTCGCGCTGCTCCTGGTGCTCGCAGTGTCGTGGGCCTTCGTGCGCGCCAACCCGCGCGCGGTCGAGCCGACCTTCCACTGGCTTCAGTTCGGCGCGGCGTCGCTGATTTCGCTCGGGCATGGCGGCAATGATGCGCAGAAAACCATGGGCATCATCGCGGTGCTGTTGTTTTCGCAAGGGGCTCTCGGCGGCGAATTCTACGTGCCGTTCTGGGTCGTGATCACGTGCCAGGCCGCCATGGCGCTTGGGACGCTTATCGGCGGCTGGCGCATCGTCAACACGGTCGGCTCGCAAGATCACCCGGATGACCCCGGTCCAAGGCTGCTGCGCCTCGGCTGGCGGCGCCATCATGCTGTTTGCCGCGACCTATCTCGGCATCCCGGTATCGACCACGCACACCGTGACGGGAGCGGTCATCGGCGTCGGTGCGGCCAAGAAGGTTTCCGCGGTGCGCTGGAATATCGCCGGCAACATCGTCGTCGCCTGGATCATCACGCATCCCGGCGGCGGCGCTGATGGCGGCCGTCTGTTATCTTTTGACTGGACTGGCGGGATGATCGTCCTTGACCAGGGCAAATCCCGATTTACGCAATCGGGACCCTCCCGGCCGTTTATTTAAGCACGTCCTTTCGCAAAACCGGTTTCCACTTTTGCGGGACATGCGCTATTGCGATTGAGCGAAGAACAATCACCAGCGGGGCAAGAAGCGACCGACCATGGACAATGCCAACGGCAAGCCGTTCATCGAGATCGGCATGAAGGTCTCCGTCATCAGGAGCGGCCAACACCGGATCGGCGTCGTGACACGGCTCGTGGGCGATTATGTCGTACTGCGCTGGACGCAATCCGACTTGGCCGAAACGGCCGAGTACCACGCGCGCCGCGACGAGGTGACCGTGCTGGCAGGATGGCTTTAGCGAGCCTTAACGCGCCGCGGCGATCTCAACAGCGTTAACGCGTCAGCGGGTAACGAGACCGATCGCTGGATCGTCCGCGGTCGCGGACGACGGCTATTCCCTACGCTGCGCTGGCTGAAGTCCGGCTGGCGTCCTTGGCGGCGTTTTTGGCCGCCTTCTCGCGCGCCTCGTTGGCCCGCATCTGCGAGACGGTGAGTTGCACGTTGCTGTCGAACACGTATTGCGCCGGACGCTGCGCCGACATGTCGATCTCCGGCGCCATCGGGCCTTCGGTCTGGATGCCCTTCCAGGCGATCATCGCCGCCTGCAGCGGATGATCCATCATCGCCTGCGCCGCCGTTGCCTCGTAGCCGCAATGCGCCATGCAGTTGGCGCATTTTTCGTAGGCGCCGGTGCCGTAGGCGTCCCAGTCGGTGGTGTCCATCAACTCGGAGAAAGTCTTGGCGTAGCCTTCGCCGAGCAGATAACAGGGCTTCTGCCAGCCGAAGATGTTGCGTGTCGGCATGCCCCAGGGTGTGCAGTGGAATTCCTGATTGCCGGCGAGGAAGTCGAGGAACATGCCGGAATGGGTGAGATTCCAGCTCTTGTCTTTGCCGATGGCGAAGACCTGCCTGAACAGCTCTTTCGTCTTCTTGCGGTTGAGGAAGTGCTCCTGGTCGGGCGCGCGTTCATAGGCGTAGCCGGGAGAGATCGTCACGCCGACGCCGAGCTCCTGCGTGAGGTCAAGGAACTTGGCGATGTCTTGCGCCGGATGGCCGTCATAGATCGTGCAGTTGACGTTGACGGCGAAGCCCTTGGCCTTGGCGGCCTTGATCGCGGACACGGCTTTCTCGAAGCCGCCTTCCATGCACACCGATTTGTCGTGATGCTGCTTGATGCCGTCGAGATGCACTGAGAAGAACAGATAGGGAGACGGCTCGAACAGATGCAGCTTCTTTTCCAGCAGCAGCGCATTGGTGCATAGCGAGACGAACTTCTTGCGGGCGACGATGCCTTTGACGATCTCGCCGATTTCCTTGTGAATGAGCGGCTCGCCGCCGGGAATGGCGACCATCGGGGCGCCGCACTCATCGACCGCGTCGAGGCATTCCTGCACCGACAGGCGCTTGTTGAGGATGGCATCGGGGTAATCAATCTTGCCGCAGCCGAAGCACGTCAGATTGCAGCGGAACAACGGCTCCAGCATGAGCACCAGCGGGTAGCGCTTGCGGCCGGCCAGACGCTGCCGCAGCACGTAAGAACCGACTTTCACTTTCTGTCGTAGAGATACGCCCAAGGTTCAATTCCTCATTTTTTGTGAGTGGCGCCGCCGTTCGGGTCCGTTCAATCCCGTCCGGTGGCCCATTCAATCAGACTTTCGCCGTGACACGGCCCTCGGTTGCGCCATCGGTTAATGCCGGCGGCAGGCGGAACTCGATGGTTTCCTGCCGCCCATGCAACTGGCTGACGTCGACCGGGCCGAGCCGGCGCAGCGCGCTGATGACGTCCTCCACCAGCACTTCGGGCGCCGACGCGCCGGCGGTGATGCCGACGGTATTGGCATTTTCGAACCATGACGCATCGAGCTCGCTGCCGTCGGCGATCAGATAGCTTGGCGTGCCGGCCTCTTCGCCGATCTCACGCAGCCGATTCGAATTCGAACTGTTCTTGGCGCCGACTACCAGGATGACGTCGACCAGATCGCTCAATTCGCGCACGGCGGTCTGCCGGTTTTGCGTGGCGTAGCAGATGTCGCGCGTCTCCGGCCCGACGATGTCGGTGAAGCGGTCGTGCAACGCGGCGATGATGTCGCGGGTGTCGTCGACGGAAAGCGTGGTCTGGGTGACATAAGCGACCGGCGTGTCGGCCGGAATGGCGAGCGTGGCGACGTCGGCCTCCGTTTGCACCAGCGTCACTGGCTGGGAAATCTGCCCCATCGTCCCCTCGACCTCGGGGTGGCCGGCATGGCCGATGAGGATCAACCGGCGGCCCTGGGCGACATAGCGTTTGCCCTGGTTGTGAACTTTGGTCACCAGCGGACAGGTAGCGTTGAGAACGGGCAGGTTGCGCGACGCGGCCTCTTCCTCGATGCTCTTGGCGACGCCGTGGGCGCTGAAAATCGTGACCGCATTGGCGGGAACTTCGGAAAGCTCCTCGACAAAGCGCGCACCCTTGGCCTTGAGGCTTTCGACCACGTGTTTGTTGTGCACGATTTCGTGACGGACATAGACCGGAGGCCCGTATTTCTGCAACGCGCGCTCGACAATCTCGATGGCGCGCACCACGCCGGCGCAGAAACCACGGGGCTGAGCAAGGATCACTTTCATCAAGACCTCCCGGCAAAGCGGGCCGGTTGAACGGTTAATGTCGGGTCTGCGGCCATGCGCCGCAAGAATACGGTCTGGCGCGGATTAAGTCCGGTTATGCCTGCTTTTGGTGGCCTTATCCGGTCTCGTTGGCAGTCTACTTGGCTGCAAATGCGTAACAATCAAGCCCGAATGGCCTATAAACCGCCCCCATTGAGCGGAAATAAGCCCTCTTGTCCAGCGCATGGCATATCTGCGCTACCCTCCAATGCCAACGCACTGGGGTGCGACCGGTTCGAGCTACCGCACGGTGGCGGGCAAGGAGTGCCATAGGGGGTAGCGTTATGCGCCAGTGGCAACGGATAGGGGTAGAACGGAAATAGGAAAATTTTCAAAATTTCACTTTTTCGGCCATTCAGGGCATCTAGTGGACTCGCTCGGTCTGGCGCGCCACCATTTCGCCGTTCTCTTAACGCCTCAAACCGATCCCGTTGATCCGTCGATCCCATCGATCATTCCATCACGCTGACCAGCCCATGAAGATGATTACCGCTCTCGTTGTCCGCGCAATCGGCTTTTGCGCGCAATTCGCTTGGCCGGTAATCGCCGCGGCGGTGCTGCTCACGCTGGTCGCGTCCTGGTATGCGGCCACGCATTTTGCGATGACCACGGACATCAACCAGCTTATTTCGGCGAACCTCCCTTGGCGGCAGCGCGAAGCCGCCCTGGAAAAGGCGTTCCCGCAATACGACACGGTCACTGCGGTCATTAACGCGCCGTCTCCCGAACTGGTCGCCGAGGCGACCAATGCGCTGACGGCCCGGCTTTCGCCGCAGCAGGATTTGTTTCGCGCCATCGTGCAGCCGAAGGGCGGCAGCTTTTTTGGCCAGAATGGCCTGCTGTTCGAGAGCACTGCCGCTCTCGGCCCGCAGTTGAAGGGACTGACCCAGGCGCAGCGCCTCATCCAGGTGCTGGCGGGCGACCCATCACTGCGCGGCGTTATTCAGGCGCTGCAATTCGGGCTGCTTGGCGTGCAGGGCGGCCAGATCACGCTCGACAATATGACGTGGCCGCTGACGCTGGCCGCCCAAACGCTGGAAAAGGTGAATGCCGGCAAGCCGGCGAGCTTTTCCTGGCACGAATTGGTGCAAGGCAGCGCCGCCAAGCCGGACGACCTACTCAGCTTCCTCCAGATCAGGGCCAAGCTCGATTACTCCGAGCTCGAACCGGGCAAGCGGGCGACCGATGCCATCCGCCAGGCGGCGAAGGATCTCGGTTTCTCCTCCAAATATCAGGCGCAGTTGCGCCTGACCGGTCCGGTGCCGATGGCCGACGAGGAATTCGCCACCATCAAGGAAAACGCCGCGCTCAACGCCACCGTCACGATCTTGGTGGTCCTGTTGATTCTCTGGCTGGCGCTGCGCTGGTTCCGTATCATTTTCGCGGTATTCGCGGCCCTCGTCGTCGGACTTTCCGTCACGGCCGCGCTCGGCTTGCTGATGGTCGGTACGCTCAATCTCATATCGGTATATTTCGCCGTGCTGTTCGTCGGGCTCGGCGTCGACTTCGGCCTGCAATTTTCTGTCCGTTATCGCGCCGAGCGCCACGCCAATAATAATCTGCGTGAGGCGCTTGTGGAGTCGGGACGCCGCGCCGGGGCGCCGCTGACGCTCGCAGCCTTGGCGACCGCGGCCGGCTTCTTCTCGTTCCTGCCGACGGTCTACAAAGGCGTCTCCGAGCTCGGGCTGATTGCCGGCGTCGGCATGATGGTCGCCTTCACCACCAGCATTACCCTGTTGCCGGCGCTGCTGAGCGTGCTCAAGCCGCCGCGCGAGCCAGCGCAGCTCGGCTATCGGGCGCTGGCGCCGGTCGACGATTTCCTGGCGCGACATCGCATGCCGATCCTGATCATCACGCTGGCCGTGGTCGCCGCCGGTTTGCCGCTGTTGTATTGGCTGCGCTTCGATTTCAATCCGATCAATCTGCGCAGCCCCCAGACCGAGGCGGTCGCCACCTATCTTTCGCTCAAGAGCGATCCGGACAGCGGCGCCAGTGACATTCAAATTCTGGCGCCGTCGCTGGCGGCGGCCGACCAGGTGGCACCCAAACTGCGCAAGCTGCCCGAAGTCGCCCGCGTCGTCACCTTGTCGAATTTCATTCCCGATGATCAACAGCAAAAGCTGCCGTTGATCGCGGATGCGGCCAAGACGCTCGATCCCGTGCTCAATCCAGCGGCTCCGAGCCCGCCGCCGACCGACGCCCAGAACGTCAGCATGATGAATTCGACGATCGATTTTCTCAACCGGCTGGCCGGCACTGGCACCAGTGGCGGCGCGGTCGCGGCGCGCCGGCTGGCGGCGGCGATGACGGCGCTCGCCAAATCCGATCCCGCGACGCGGCAGCGCGCCGCAACCGTCTTTGTGCAGCCGTTGCGCACCGCGCTCGACGATTTGCGTAATCTCTTGAAGGCGCAGGAGGTGACGCGCGGCAATCTTCCGGCCGATCTCACCACGCAATGGGTGACGTCCGGCGGGCAAGCGCGCGTCGACGTCGCGCCAAAAGGCGATTCCAACAATAACGCCGTGCTGCAGCGGTTTGCGGCCTCGGTGCAGTCGGTGGCGCCCGATGCTACCGAAGGACCGATCTCGATTCTCGAAGCGCGTCGCGCCATCGTCAGCGCCTTCATCGAGGCTGGCGCCTGCGCGCTGATCTCGATTGGCATTCTGCTCTGGCTGGCGCTGGGTCGGCTGGGTGACGTCTTGCTGACGCTGGTGCCGTTGCTGCTGGCGTGCGTGGTGACGCTGGAAATCTGCGTGATCGTCGACCTGCCGCTGAACTTCGCCAACATTATCGCGCTGCCGCTCTTGCTCGGCGTCGGCGTTGCGTTCAAGATCTATTACATCATGGCGTGGCGCGAAGGTCAGACCAATCTCTTGCAGTCGGTGCTGACGCGGGCCGTGACGTTCTCGGCCTGCACCACGGCGACGGCGTTCGGCAGCCTGTGGTTTTCCAGCCATCCCGGCACCGCCAGCATGGGCAAATTGCTAGTTATTTCGCTGCTGACGACAATGGTGGCTGCGGCGTTCTTCCAGCCCGTGCTGATGGGCAAGCCACGCGAGCAGTCGCCGCCCGCGGCACCGTGATTTTTGTTACTGGCGAGCTGCGTTCTGCCGCGGCGCCACCATTTGCGAGCGATGCGCCGGCGGGTGCTTTGGCGGAATCATGTGCGGATTGACCGCCGGATTCGGATTAATCGACGGATCGAGCATGCTGTAAGCGGAATCCGGCAGCCGGGTCCAATACTGGTTCTCGCCCAAAAGCTCGATGCCGATGTAGCCTCGCACGATCAGCGTCTGGCCGTCGGGCGAGACCTTCATGGTGGCGTGATAGATCTTGCCGTCGCGCGGATCGAGTATGGTGCCGCCGGTGTATTTGTCGGGCTCCTCCTGCTTCATGCCGCGGATGATTTCGAGGCCGAGCCAGCGCTGATCGTGGCGGTCGTCCTTGCACTGGTCGCAGACCACGTTGGGATCTTCGCTGGGCTTGAGGAACATTTTAGCGATAATGCCGTCATAGACGCCGTCGTGATCGGTGATCAAAAACCAGCCGGTGGGTTGCTTGGTGCCGCTATCGGTCGCCTGCCACAGGCCGGCCGGCGTCGGGGGCGCGGTGACCGGGTCCGCGCTCACGCCATGCGCCCACAGCAAGGAAGCCGAGACCAAGAATAGCGGCACTATCGCAATGACTTTCGCAAAACCCGATTGCATTGTCGGAACTCCCGGCCCGTCGATGACACGCTTTCCACGCCGCAGCGCATCCAATTGGCGGCGCGGAAGGTCAATTAGTCTCATCGCCGCTCTGCCGCAATGGCCGGTCCGGTGCAATGGGTCGGTCCGGCATGATGGCCCGTGGTGCGACGAGCTTTTGCGGCCCAAGCCTTGTGGTTCAAGCCTTGCGGTTTAGGCCTTGCGGTTCAGGCCTTGCGGTCCAAGCTGCGGCTTTATGGCGTGGGAAAAACTCGCCTCCGATGCGGGTCCCGGCGATATGACCGAGCCCTGGCAATGCGGAGATCGAGGCTCGCCCTGCCATCGCCGCCCTTCGCATCGCGGCCGAGTGATTATTGTCAGGCGCGGCTTGTCGGCCAGCCGGTGCTGCCGTTACAATTTGCGCCGGTGCGCGCGGTGCGGCGCGCGGGACGTTTTTGTGAATCCGCGAGAGGCGGCATGAAGATCAAGACGATCGAGGCCATTGCCGTCAGTCTGCCGATGAAGAAACCGGTACAGATGGCCGGCGAGACTGTCGCGCGCGCGGACAATGTGCTGGTGCGCATCGAATCCGAAGATGGCACCGTCGGCTGGGGCGAGGCGGCCTCGGCGCCGGTGATGACCGGGGAAACCGTTGCCAGCATGATGGCGGCTGTTGCGCTCCTGACGCCCGGCCTTATAAGCCGCCCGGCCCACGACTTTGCCAGCGCTGCCGCGGCGATGGATGCGCGGCTTTACGGCAACACCGGCGCCAAGGCGGCGATCGACATTGCGCTTTGCGATCTCGTCGGTCGCGCCACCGGGCGGCCGGTCTATGCGCTGCTCGGCGCACGGCAGCGCCGGCGCATGCCGGTCCTCGCCGTCATCGGCTCGCCGGACACCGCGGCTGATCTGCGCGAAGCGCAGGAGTGTTTCGCTGCAGGTTACCGCGCGTTCAAGATCAAGGTGGGATTGGGCGCGGCAGTCGCCGACGCCGAACGCACGCGAAGCGTTTGCCTGGCGCTCAAGGGCGCCGGCGAGCCGTGCCTGGTCTCCGCCGACGCCAATCAGGGATTCAGCGTCGGCGATGCGCTCGCTTATGTGCACAGGCTTGGCGACTGTGGGCTGGATTTCTTCGAGCAGCCGGTCGTCGCGCACGATCTCGACGGCATGGCGCGGGTGGCCGAGGCGAGCGCTGCACCGATCGGCGCCGACGAGGGCCTGCATTCGCCCGACGACATTGTGCGCCATCACGAGCGCAGGGCGGCACGCGGCGGCAGCCTCAAGGCCATCAAGCTCGGCGGCGTGCGCGCGCTGTTCGCGGCCAGCGAGCTCACCGCCCGGCTTGGCATGAACATCAACATTTCCTGCAAGACCGGCGAATCGAGCGTCGCCTCGGCGGCCGCCGCCCATGTCGCCACCGCCGTGCCGGAACTCGCCTGGGGCTTGACGGTGACCAATCTCGGCCTTGCCGAGGACGTTGCGACCGACCCGCTCGCGGTCGCCCACGGCCACGTCGAGGTGACCGACCGGCCCGGCCTTGGCATCGAGGTCGACGAGCGCCGGGTGCGGCAGTGCCAACAGGAATTCAGGCGCGTGGCATAGAGGGCGATCCTTCAGCCGACCGCCAGCGCGCGCGTCGTATCGTCGAACAGTTCGTCGACCGACATCGGCCGCGGGATCAAGTTTTGCCGCAGGCAGAAATCGGCGATGATTTCGAGGTCAGCGCGGCAGGCTTCGACGCCGAAACGGTACGGATCGAGCAAACCACCATCGGCCAGTCCCGCGGCGCGCTTGCTGTCGTGGAATAGCAGGAATATCTCCCGCACCACGTCGGGCCGCGTTCGCGATATTTCGCTACGCACGACCAGCATGTGGTTGATCGGTACGCCGTGGTGGCGTTGCGCCCATTTGCGCGCGGCTTCCTCGGCGTCCGGAATAAGATGCTTCAGGCGCGGGTCGGGAAGCTTGTCGCCGACGATTGCGGCGTCAAGCTCGCCGTCGAGCAACATCTGCACGAGCTCCTTGCCGGGCGGGGCGCGTTTGACGACGTCCGGGTCGCGGTATTCGGCGACGTGCGGATCCTCGAAGGTGATCCACTCGACCTTGTTGAGATCGACGCCGTAATCCTGCGTCAGGATGCCGCGCACCCAGGTGCCGGTCGTGACCGTATAGGCGCGCACGCCGACCCGCTTACCGACCAATTCAGAAGGTTTGAGCGTGCCGCGCTCGGCGTTATAAGCGATGGTGTGGTGCTGGCCTCGGCTCACCACAACCGCGGGGATAAGCACGTAGGGCTTATTGAACGACTTCGCCTGCAAATAGGTAACGATCGCAAGCTCGGCGAGATCGTATTTGGCCTCGCGAACGACCTGCTTGAACAGATTGTTGGCGACTTTGACTTCGGCAAAATCGAAATCGACGAGATCGGAATGAACCTTGCCGCTTTTGAGCGGCGCGACATTCGCGTAGTTGCCGAGCATCGTGTGCACGGTGGTCTTCGCTGCCATTGTCGCCTCCTTACCGGTCCGCCAGCGTCGGATAAAGCGCCTGCGCGGTCTTACCGAAAATCCAGTCTTGGTCCGAAGCCTTGGCGAAGGCGAACGCCTTGCGTGCGGTGCCGAGAATTTCCGACATTGTACCGAGCGAATTCGGAAAGTTGGAGCCCCAGGCGATCCGCGAAGCGCCGAATGTGTCGATGAGCTTGCCGAAGAATGTTTCTGGCGTGGCCTTGCCCCAAGTTTTCGGCGAGACGTTTATCGGGGTGATCTTGAGATAAAGCTGCGGGTATTTGGCGAGCGCAAAGAGATCGGACGCCGCCTGGTAGGGCGGTCCGTCCTCGAACCCGGCGCGCGCCAGGTGATCGAGGATAATGGTCACCTTGGGAAACCTGTCCATGATCTGGCGCAATAGCGGCAAGCCTTCTTGCTTCATCTGCATGCAGACCGGAATGGTCTTGGCGGCGGATTGGTCCCAGAACGGATCGGTTTTCGGATCGACGAACCATGTGGCCTGATCCGGCAAAGTGCTGCCGGTGGTGAACAAGCGCATACCGGTGCAGCCGCGGCCGAGCCAATAGTCGAAGGTTCTAAGCGCGTCGGGCGCCAGGATGTCGATCGAATAGACGCCGGTGAAGCGGTCCGGCACGGCCTCGACCGCGTCGGCAACATAGCTGTTGTCGTAGCCATAGGCCGTCGACGAATGCACGATGGCCGCCTTGGCGACGCCGGCCTCGTCCATGGCCGCGAGAAGCTGCTGATAGGTCGTCGGCCGCTCGGTCGACCAGGTCGATTGCTTGCCGCCAAGCGGCGTCAATGGATAGCGCTGGGTGTCGGGCGAGACGATGTGGGGATGGATGTCGATGACGTCTGGCATTTTTTACTTCCTCAAAATACGAGTCGAATTCAGGGATCGATCCGGACGAACACCTCGTCGAGATTGGGCCGTGACGGGATCAGCTCCTGCTGCAAGGCATAGGTGACCAGGGCCTCGATACTCGCCCGGTTTGCGGAAATTCCGTAAGGCAAAGGATCGTCCATCAGCGCGAGGAATTTCTGGTAGCGCTTGTCCTGGGGCTTTTCTTGGGGCTTGTCCCGTTTGCCGTGCTTGAGGTCTTCAAGGTAAGGCTTCTTCGCCGCGACAAAGGCGTCCATCAGCGATCGAGCCAGCCATGGATACGCCTTGAGCTTGTCGTCCTTGACCACGATCAGGCCGTGGATCGGATAGATGCGCGTGCGGCGATACCAGTCCGCCTCGACCTGTTCGACATTGGCGATCAGTTCGGGGTAAGTGCCGGTCTCGCCGCCGGTCGGCGCGTTCATATCCCAGTTGCTGATTGGCGGTCCAGAACGACCGACGCCCGCCGGCCCGGTAAAGCCCGCCTGAATCTCGCCGGAAGCCATCATGCTCTGCAGCGAGTGGCCCGGCGCGGCATGGACCACGTTCGGCGGCAGCTTCAGCGCCGTCACGTGTTCCTCGTCGTCGACGACCCAGGTCACCTTTGACGAGTCGAGATCGTATTCGTTGACGAAAATGCCGCGGGTCCACACTCCGGTGGTCACCGAGTAGGCGCGCACGCCGACTTTCTTGCCTTCGAGGTCTTTCGGCTTGCGAATATTGGCATCCGGCCGGACGGCAAAGCCGCCGTGATGAAAGCGGCGCATCAAAAAGATCGGCAGCGCGATGTAGGGCGCGCCGCGGGCGCGGGCGATCATGTAAGTGGTGGGCGCCATCTCGCAGATATCGAACTCCAGATTGCGCACCATGCGCCGGAAGGCGGCGATGATCGGGACGACCTGGACGAAATCGGGGTCGACGCCCTCGATCGGCGTGGCGCCGGACTTGACGGCGCGGGTGTGCCCGTAATCCGCAACCGCAATCTTCAACCGTGGCTGTTCTGCCATCGCGATGCTCCGTTCCCCGGATTTTGTCTTCGCAAGATTCGTTCAGGCGTTGCGCTATTGTTTGGGGATGCCCGCCTTGTCGATGACCGCACGCCACTTGGCAATGTCCTGGGCCATCCGATCGTGCATCCACGCTGGTGTGCTGGCGCGCGCTTGCAGTCCAAGCCGCATGGCGCGCTGTTGGAGATCCGGCTCTGCCGCCGCCTTTTTGATTGCCGTCGCGAGCGTGTTGACGACGTCGGCGGGCGTGGCGGCGGGCGCCGCCAGACCGTTCCAGCTGGTCACCACGTAGTCCGGCAATCCGCTTTCCTTCACGGTGGGCACATCCTTGAGCAAGGGATCGCGGTCTTCGCCGGAGGTGGCGATGATGCGAAGCTTGTCGGGGCCGATGGTGGTGCCGAAACCGGCGTAATAATCGAAGCCGAGATCGACATCCCCGCGTAACAGTGCCGTAACAAGGTCCGGCGTGGTGCGGTAGGTGATGACCGTGAATTGCGCGCCGCTGACTTGCTGGAACAGATAGGCCGAAAGATTTTGCGTGCTGCCGGGATTGATCGCGCCGAGATTGAGTTTGCCCGGCGCATTGCGCGCCGCAGCGACAATATCTGCGACCGTTTTGTACGGCGAGGTCGGCGGAACCGCCAGCAGCATTTCGAAGCTCGCGGCGACCGAGATCGGCGCGAAATCCTTCAGCACATCGTAAGACGGATGCCGGAACAGACTGGCGCTGATCGTCTGGCCGTTGCCCATTTCGCCCAGCGTGTAGCCGTCGGCGGGGGCATCGAGCACCGTACGCATGGCTGCAATCCCGCCAGCTCCCGGCTTGTTCTCGATGACGAAAGGCTGTTTCAGGTCCTGGCTGAGCCTGTCGGCAAACAGCCGGATGGTCAGATCGCCGGCGCCGCCAGGGCCGTAAGGCACGATGATCCGCACCGTTTTATCCGGAAAGGGAGCGGCAGCCTGGACGCCAGTGCCGGTAAGCGCTGCACAGGCAAGCGCGACCAGAATGGCACCAAATGCCGCCAGGTTATGGACGTTCGGAATAAACCGCGGACGCTGAATCGATGCCTCCCTCGATGTATTTTCGGAATTTCGCTCGGCGCGATTGACCCAGCGCAGGGTCTTGCCCAATGCATTGTTATACGTGCCCGCGGTCGCCGCGAAGGCCATCGAAAGCGTGCGTGCCGCCATTAGTATTTGCAATAAGAGTAGCGGATACGTCCATGACTGTTTTAGCCGTTCCGTGGTTACGCGAGGTCCGCATTCTTGCGGCGGGGCCGCGTCGCAGCGGCGCGGCGCGCGCCGGCAAATCGCCTCGGCGATATTGTCTTAATTCCGGCTCAAATGGGCCGCAGCGTAGCCGGGTGGGTAGCATGCGGGGGAGGGCGAGTAATGGCCCGTTACCGGATTACGGCTTGCCGTGTTTGGTCTGCGCGCGCTGCCGCATTTGAGCATCCTTCGCGCGTTCCTGCAGCCTTACTTTCAGCCTTCGATAATCAACGCCGCTTGCTGCGCGGTTAGCTGCTGCCGAGTACCATGTTGCGTATCACCGTCCTGCGCGTTCGCGTCTTTTTCGCCGTGCTTGGTTGCGCGATCCTTGGCGCGTCGCTCGTCGATTGGGCGCAGGCCTTGCACGCGAGCGAAAGCGGCTACGCCTGGGTCAGAACCCAATCGTCGAGCGCTCCGGCCGTTGAAACCGCCGAAATATGGCGGACGGCGGCAAGCTGCATGCGGCCGTTCTTCATCGACGCGGCGTTGCGCTCGAAAGCCCGGCTGAAAACCTATTACGACGCCGTGCCGGCGGAAGTGCAGGCGTGGCGGACACGGCCGAGCTTCTCGGGTGGTGGGTCGTCAACCGCCCAACGCAACGAATCCTACCGCCTTATCAGCGACCGGCAGAACCCCGGCCAGACCGCGGCGCAACTCGAGCGCGGCGCCATGCTGCACGCCCGCTACGCCGAATGGTACGCCAACGTCTTCAAGCTCGAGATCGAAGAGCACCGGTGGGAGGAGCGGTTAAAGACCATCGCGGACCAGAGCGTGACGGTCAGCGAAGCCACTCGCAAGAGTTTTTCCGCCGGCCGCGGCACAGCGCGCGCCGCACCAACGGGCGATTTCGATCGTAACCTGCTTACGCTATTGGGACTCGACGGATTCTCCCGCGACCAGGAGCAGGTCCTGCTGACGCGCTGCGTCAGTATCGTCCCGGTGAAGAAAATTTTCCAAAGCGCCAATTACGCGGGCGAACTTTGGCGCTGGCCGGTCGATGGCGCCGCCGCCTTCTCGTTCGGTGCGGAGCTTCTACTGATTGCCATCTTCTTCGTGCCCATCGATCTGTGGCTTGCCACCGGTAATATGCGGGCGGCACGGCGACACCTTGCGGCGACGGCCACACGGCTTGCCGTGAGGATTCATCATCATGGGCGTCGATACGCCTTTCGATTCCTGAACGCCCTCTTCGGCATTCTCGGCGTGGTCGCCCGAGCGACCCACGCTATCTTTACCGCGCGCATCGGTTCCGGTGCGGCGGTGGGCCAAATCCATTTTGTCGCGAAACTTGCCCAAATCCGCATGCCTCGAATCCGACCGCTCCAGATGAGGCCGCCACAAATCTTGATGCAGCAAGCCCTGAGTTCGCAGGCGGTGGCGCGGATCGCCGACTACGGGATGCTCGGCAAGACCGTTGCCTGGCTCAAGCGCGCCGGCGCCAACACGTTCGACGATCGCTTCGCTTAAATCATCAGTTCATTGCCGCCAGATGGCGATTGGGCTATGCCGCTGCGATTGCGAGCTATTGTCATATTCGGGAGGAATCGGTGCCGGGCGAATTCACCAACAAGGTTGCGGTCGTCAGCGGCGGCAGCCGCGGCATCGGCCGCGAGATCGCCGTCGAATTGGCGCGGGCCGGCGCGCAAACAGTCATCGTGTCGTCCTCGGCCGCCAACCTCGCCGCGGCGAGCAAGACCGTCGCCGCGGCGGTCGGTCCGTCGCCGCTTGCCGTCGCCGCCGATCTGCGTACGCTCGAAGGCTGCCAGCAGGTATTCGACGCGGTCAAACAGAAATTCGGCCGCTGCGATATTCTGGTCTGTTCGGCTGGTGCGACCCGCGCCGGCAATTTCGTCGATCTGCCCGACGAAGCGTGGCTCGACGGATACGCGCTCAAATTGTTCGGCTGCGTGCGGCTGTGCCGGCTGTTCTGGCCCATGCTCAAGGCCGCGCAAGGCTTCGTAGTCAATATTGGCGGCGGCGCGGCGCGCTCGCCCGGCGCCGACTTCTCAATCGGCGCCTCGGTCAACGCCGCCATGGGAAATTTTTCCAAAGCGCTCTCCCAGCTCGGCAAGCGCGACCGCGTCAATGTTAATGTCATCCATCCCGGCGCCACCGAGACTGAACGTCTCTTTCAGTTGCTCGAGCAGCGCGCCAAGGCGTCCGGCAAGTCGGTCGAGCAATTGAAACAGGAGGACACCGCGAAGGACGGCCTGCGCCGGCTCGGCAAGGCCGAAGACGTTGCCGCGCTCGCGCTGTTCCTCTGCTCCGAGAAGGCGCGCCACATCCAGGGCACTGCGATTGCGGTCGATGGCGGTTCCACAGTGGGCTATTATTGAGGTGCGGCGAAGGCTCTCTCTGTCCGACAGCGTTATTCGAAACCGGCGGCGCGGCATACTGTGTTCCGCCCCTGGCCGCTTCGCCCGGTGAGGAACGATGGACGAGACGACAAGACCGGATAAAGCCGGCTACCGTTTCATCGGCAAGCCGATGCCGCGTAAAGAGGACGCGCGGCTCGTCACCGGCAAGGGCCGCTTCACCGACGATTTCAGCCTCGCCGGGGAGGCTTACGCGGTGATGGTCCGCTCGCCCTATCCGCATGCGCGCATCCTCACCGTCGACGCGGCGGCTGCGAAAGCGATGCCCGGCGTGCTTGGCGTCTTCACCGGCGCCGATTGTGCCGCCGACGATCTTAAGCCCATTCCACACGATCCGCTGCCGAAGACGAAGTTCGACATGAAGCTTTCGGCGCGCGGCGGCGGCGCCGTCTTCATCGGTCCGCACCTTTTGCTGCCGGCGGACAAAACCCGCCACGTCGGCGAGGCCGTCGCCATGGTGGTCGCCGAGACCAAGGCCCAGGCGATGGACGCAGCCGAGGCCGTCGCGGTGGATTACCAGGAGCTGCCGTTCGTGCTGCATTCCGAAGATGCGATGGCGCCCGGCGCGCCGGCGATCTGGGACGAGGTGCCGGACAATACCCCGGTCGATACGCGCTTTGGCCATGCCGCGGCGACCGACGACGCTTTTGCGCGCGCCGCCCACGTGGTGAAACGGAAATTTCATGTCGGTCGTGTCACCGGCGTACCGATGGAGCCGCGCGCCGCGCTCGGGGTCTACGATGCGGCGACCGGCCGCTACACTTTATATGCCGGTTCGGGCGGCGCGGTACGGCAGAAGAACGAGCTTGCCGCGGTGCTCGGCGTCGCGCCCGAGCGGCTGCGCGTCTTGTCGCACGACGTCGGCGGCAATTTCGGCACCCGCAACCGCGTCTTCGTCGAATTCGGCCTGGTGCTATGGGCGTCGGAGAAACTCAAGCGTCCGATCAAATATCACCGCGACCCGCTCGGAAGCTTTCTTGAGCGATTATCAAGGCCGCGATCTCGTCACCGAGGTCGAACTGGCGCTCGATGCGCGCGGCCGTTTTCTCGCCATGCGCGCGACGAATATCTCCAATGTCGGTGCGCGCTGCGTCTCGCTGTCGCCGCTGAGCAAGGGCGCCGGCCTCATTCCCGGCTCCTACGCCATCCCGGCGGTGACGTTGCGCGCCGTCGCGGTCTACACCAACACCATGCCGACTAACGCCTATCGCAGCTCCGGCCGGCCGGAAGTGACTTATGCCATCGAGCGGCTGGTCGACGCCGCTGCCGATGAGCTCGGCATCGATCGCGTCGCGCATACGGCGCAAGAACCTCATCCGTCCGGACGCGATGCCGTATCGCAACGCCGTGGGGATGCTTTACGACTAGGGCCGCTACGAAGAGAACATGGACTGGGCGATGGAGATCGCCGATTGGAGGGGTTTTGCGGCGCGCCGCCGCGAGGCCAAGAAGCGCGGCAAGCTTCTGGGGCTGGGCCTTGCCAATTACGTCGAGTCCTCGATCGGCGCGCCGCGCGAGCAGGCGCGCATCACGGTGCGGCCGCAAGATGCCGCCGGCCCGGCGCGTGTCGATGTCGTCATCGGCACGCAACCGGCCGGGCAGGGCCACGAGACCAGCTTCTCGCAGGTGATCTCCGACCTGTTGCACGTGCCGGCCGAAAGCGTGCGCATCATTATGGGCGACACCGACGTGGTGAAGGCCGGCGGGGGCACCCATTCCGGCCGCTCGATGCGCCACGCCGCGACGGTGTTCGCCAAAGCCGCGGTCGATCTCATCGACAAGGGTAAGCAAGTGGCGGCCGCGGTTCTCGATACGCCGGTCGAGACCGTCTCCTATGACGACGGCCGCTTCTGGGCGCGCGACACCAATCGCACTTTGATTTCCTCGAATTGGCCGGCGAGGCCGCCCGCGCATAAACTGCCGGCGCCGCTGCAACGACGGCCTTGCGGTCGTGACCGACAACGAGATGCACGAGCCGGTATTTCCCAACGGCACCGCCATTTGCGAGGTCGAGATTGATCCCGACACCGGCGCCATGACGATTACGCGCTACGCCTCGATCGACGATGTCGGCCGCTGCATCAATCCCTTGATCGTGCACGGCCAGACCCACGGCGCGATCGTGCAGGGTGTCGGCCAGGCGATGTGCGGAGCAGGTCTATCTCGATCCGGATTCCGGCCAGCCGCTCACCGGCTCGCTGATGGACTACGGCATGCCGCATGCCGACATGGTGCCGTCGTTCACGTCGGCGATCGCCGAAGTGCTGTCGCCGACCAATCCGCTCGGCATCAAGGCCGGCGGCGAGGGCGGCACCACCGCGGCGCCCGCTGCGGTTGTTTCAGCGCCGTGCTCGATGCGCTGCGTCCGCTCGGCGTGCGCGACATCGCCATGCCGGTCACGCCCTATGCGATCTGGTCGGCGATCAGAGCGAGCCAAGGGCGGCAACACGCAGCCGTGTCACGTCCTTGACGAAGCCCGCCCAGCGCATGACTGTAACCGCCGCAATCGCTTGACCGGACAGGGAGAAACGAACCAATGGCGAACAAGATCATCATCAGCTGCGCGATCACCGGCTCGATTCACACGCCGACCATGTCGGATGCGCTGCCGATCACGCCGGATCAGATCGCCACCCAGGCGATCGACGCCGCCAAGGCCGGCGCCGCCATCCTGCACCTGCATGCTCGCGATCCGAAGGACGGCCGTCCGTCGCCCGACGCAGCGGTGTTCATGCAATTTCTGCCGCGCATCAAGCAGGCGACCGACGCGGTGGTGAACATCACCACCGGCGGCGCGGTGACCATGACGGTCGATCAGCGGATTTCGGCGGCCAATACGCTGTCGCCGGAAATGTGCTCGATGAATATGGGCTCGATGAATTTCGCGCTCTATCCGATGGCGCAAGCGCTACAAGACTTGGAAATACGATTGGGAGGAAAGCTATCTCACCAACTCCGACGCCTATATTTTCCCCAACACGTTCCGCGACATCGAGAAGGTCTACAAGACGCTCGGCGAAGGCCACGGCGTGAAATTCGAGCATGAATGCTACGACACCGGCCATCTCTACAATCTCGCGCATCTGCGTCGACCGCGGCATGTTCAAGCCGCCGATCTTCCTGCAGCTTATCTTCGGCATCCTCGGCGGCATCGGCCCCGATCTCGATAATCTGTTCTTCATGAAGCGCACCGCCGACAAGTTGTTCGGCAAGGATTATCTGTGGTCGGTGCTGGCCGGCGGCCGTCATCAGATGAATTTCTGCACCGCCGCCGCCATGATGGGCGGCAACGTGCGCGTCGGGCTCGAGGACTCGCTCTATATCGGCCCCGGCAAGCTCGCCAAGAGCAATGCCGAGCAAGTGACCAAAATCCGCCGCATCGTCGAGGATCTCGGCTTCGAGATCGCGACGCCGACCGAGGCGCGGGCGATGCTCGGGCTCAAGGGCGGCGACCGGGTGAAGTTCTAAACGATCATTGCGAGCGCAAGCGAAGCAATCCAGCGGAATGACCGTGGAGTCTGGATTGCTTCGTCGCCGCGCTCCTCGCAATGACGGCGGGGGCTAACATGAACGCCATCGATCTTGCAGGCCGCACCGCGATCGTCACCGGCGCCGCGCGCGGCATCGGCTTGGCGACGGTGCAAAGGCTGCTCGCTTCCGGCGCCGCGGTGGCGCTGTGGGACATCGACGCGGCAATGCGCTCGACAAGACCGTCGCTTCGCTCAAGCACCGTGGCGGCGTGTCAGACCGCCGTGGTCGATGTCACCGAGCGAGACGTCGGTCGCCGCCGCCGTCGACGCCTTGGTTCGTGACGCCGGCAAAATCGACATCCTGGTCAATAATGCCGGCATCACCGGCGGCAATGGGCCGCTGTGGCAGCTCGAGCCGGCGATTTGGCGGCAGCGTGGTCGAGGTCAATCTGATCGCGTCCTTATCTCGTCTGCCGCGCGGTGGTGCCGCACATGGTTGCGGCCGGCTACGGACGCATCGTCAATATCGCCTCGATCGCCGGCAAGGAGGGCAATCCCAACGCCTCGCATTATTCGGCGTCGAAAGCCGGCCTGATCGGGTTGACCAAATCGCTGGCCAAGGAATTGGCGGCGACCGGCGTGCTGGTGAATTGCGTCACGCCCGCGGCGGCGAAGACCGATCTGTTCGATCAGATGACGCAGGCGCAAATCGACTACATGCTGGCGAAGATTCCGATGAACCGCTTCGTCGCGGTCGAGGAGATCGCGGCCATGATCGCGTGGCTTTCGTCCGAGGAGTGCTCGTTCTCGACCGGTGCGGTGTTCGATATTTCCGGCGGCCGGGCGGTGTATTAAAAAGCTCGCATGCCGAGCCGTAGCTCGCATCCGCCTGCCCGCCTACGCCGTTCGGCTTCGGCGCGGCAGCCTTCTCGCTTCCCAAGCGAAGGCTGGTGGGCGGTAGAGGGATCGAACCTCTGACCCCTTCCATGTCAAGGAAGTGCTCTTCCGCTGAGCTAACCGCCCGGGTCGCTTAAGATAAAACGCGTTCCGCAAAGCCTTTGGCGGAGCGCGCCAAGCCACGGGTTTAACGTCGCGCCGCCCGCGGGGTCAAGCCCAGGGCTGCGCGCATTCGGCCGTCAAACGATCCGGAAAGCGCCGGAAAACGTTGAATTAGGCTTTCGTCGCGTCGGCGACGCACTTCTTGGTAAAGCTTGTGGCCGCGGCGCCCTTCAGCTTTGCCGCCGTCGCGGCGTCCTTGCAGCACTTGCTGGCGGAGCTGGTGAGGGCGGCGCCTTTCAGCTTCTTGGCCGCGACCTGCGACTGGCAGGTGGCGCCGGCGGTATCGGCCGGCCCTGTGGCCGGCGCCGGGGTTTGCGCCATGGCGGCGCCGGCGAGGCAAAGCGAGACGGCAACTGCAATCGTTTTCATTGTGATCTCCAGCGGCTGAGGGGTTTGGGGGAAGCGAAATTATTTCCGCATCCCGCCGATGTTGCGTTATGCCTTTGCAGCGCTCTCACATTCCTTCTGCTTTTTTGCGCTTGTTGCACGCGCTCCAAAATTGCGGCCATTTCTGACCGGCGGTTTTTCCCGCGGCCTTCGCCGCTTTCCAATCGGCGCCGCAGGCGCGCTCGCGCGCGACCATCGCCTGGCGTCCGGCGGAGAGCGGCTTTTTACCGGGTGCGGCCGCGGTTGCGGCGGGGGCAGGCGCAGCTGGAGCCGGCGCAGCGGCGGCCGGGGCCGGCGCTGGCGCAGCGGCTGGTGCGGCGCTCGCCTCGGAGCCGCATTGCGCTTTGCGGAACTCGTTCCATTTCATGCCGTTGAGCGTGCCGCCGGACTTGGCGGCTTTGTACTTGGCGCTGCACTCCGACATGGTCAGCGCATGCGCGGGACGCGGTGCCGTCGTGTTTGCGAGCGCGGCGAGGGCAATTGCGGATGCAATCAAAAAAGCTGTCTTCATGGTGGCATTTCCTTCCATGTTGCGACACAAAACGAATGCGGACACGATAATTACTGGCGCCGACCTTAGGACGAGCGGCGGCGTCGGTATCAGGCAGCGGGCTGCAAGGTGCCGTTCGGCGAGGCCTTGTCGACGATCTCCGGCAGATATTTCGCCAGCGCCGACAACGTCTGGTCGACCGGCAACCCGAGATGGCGAGCAAATTCCTGGACCTGGCTATTGCCGAGAACCGCCTTCAGTTGGTCTTCCGTGACCGGCATGTTGGTGCCATTGCCGAGCCAGGACTGCACCTGCGGCCCGAGACCGCCTTTCTCCAAGGCGGCTACCAGACCTGGCAAATCGTGGTACTGCGTTTGCGCCAGCACGGTATTGATCACGACCGGCAAAGCTTCCGATTCCAAAGCACCCTTGAGACTGTCGAATAAGCCCATGAATGACCCCCTTAGACTTTCCGAGGACGTGTGTAGACCGTTGCCGAGTTTAAGACGCCGCTATGTCAGCACGGCGACCGGGCCGTGGCCTGCCATTGAACAAAGCTTAGTCGAAGGCGGCGCGGCCGAATAGGGGCCTGTCCGGGCGTCCCGCGAGCAAGACCGATTGGGGCTCAGGGAGATTTCGGCGCCCGCAGGCCGGCGGCGGCAAGGGCCGCCAGCAGAAGCGAAATCAAGGCATTGTAGCCGGCCAGCGAAATGCCAAGGAAACGCCACGCCGCGGCGTCGCAGCGCACGACATGGATCGATTGCAACTGACTGAGCAGCGAACCGCCGGCATGCAGATCGGTCAGCGGTCCGGTGCAATCGGTAGGGCCGGCCCACCAGTGCCATTCGACCCCAGCGTGATAGGTACCCAGTACGACGTTAGCCAGGGCCGCGAGGGCGAGCGCGACGAAACCGACGGTGAGGAGCTTTGACGGCGCGCGAACTGCCGCCGCAATGACCAGCAGCAGCGAGAGCGGGATAATGACGTGGTAGGGAATGCGCTCCTCAAGGCAGAGCGGGCAGGGCGGCAGCCCGACGACAAGCTGGAAATACCAGGCGCCGGCCAGCGTCGCGGCGCTGATGACAAAGATGGCGAGCGCCGCTAGGACGGCCGGTTCGCTGCGCAGCCGATCGGTCCAGCTTCGGCGCCGGGAGGGCGCCATCTTCATCGCGGACGTTTCGGTCATGGCCACCGTCCTGACAGGCTACCGGCCGCGCCGGTGCCGGCGCGCCTTGCCCGCAATGTGCCGATCCTGACGGCGGAAACAAGGCCGCGCATGAGTTTGGCGGCATACCCGCTCATTCCCGCGCAAGCGTGAATCCAGGGAGTGGTGGCAAGGGCCTGGAATGTCTCTCGTGGCTGCCCTGGGTCGCTGCTTTCGCGGGAACCAGCGGATGAGAGCGTCCGCTACGCGATGGACGACCCCGCGCGGCGAATATATAGAGACGGCCTAAGCCCGTGTGGCGGAACTGGTAGACGCACGCGACTTAAAATCGCGCGCCGCAAGGCATGGGGGTTCGATTCCCTCCACGGGCACCAAGGAACCGAACCCGATGCAGTTCGGTGCCCGAAACGGGCAGTAAGGCGCACCATGGCGTGCCCTAGCCTACCTTCCTGAGAGTAGGAATGAGAGTAGATTTTCGGGCTCCTCGGAAGTTATCACATTTGTCCACAGCGACACGGTTTTCTGCACAGGCACCGGCGGTTGAAATCGCTTTACTTGTCAACACCGTCGAAGTTGCAAAATGTCAGAGCTGTGGGAAACTGAATTTATTAGAAGCTAGGCCGTTCGTGTGTGCGCCTCGCGGCTAGCGGGCGCACGTACGAGCGCAAAGTTACGAATTTGAGAGAATATTTTACGAGTGATGTTATCAAGCGCATCAACTCTCTTGAGTTGCGCGTAGGTAAGCCAAAGAAGGGGCTGGAGGAGGCCGACAACATCTTCACCTACATCAACGATGCATATGGAAGGATGTATGGTGGAATTGATTGGGGCTTCAAAACCGGCGAGACGCTTGAGGAAAAATACGAAGAGTTGGGCCGCAAGCACTCCAGCTGAGAACAGATTTTGAGGAGCTTGATAAGAAGTTCGATGATTTGGAAAGATATCTGAATATTGAGCACTATTCTCGGATTGAGAAAGTCGCTGTGCTTGATAGCGCGTACGAAAATAAATCTGCTGGATTTCGTAAGATCAAGAAACCACGAGAAGTCAAAAATAGAACGGGCGGCGCTCGCTCGGCTTACCGAAATTCTTTCTTTGCAATTTCCTGGAGAGCATCAAGCAATTCGTCGCGGCGTGTGATGTACGGCACATACACATCGTTCAAGCCGTCATTCACCTGATTGATCTTGTTTTCAACCCGTTTCATCCCGGCGGCTGCCATCCATGCTTTATTGAATCACCACAAAGGACATTTGTTTGATCCTGTCCTGAACGGAAGGGAAGTACACCGCAGATATTGCCGCGATTTTTGCAGCAGGATTGAAGCTCAGCGTGCCTTGCTGTCCATGCGCCTGGATAGCCATCTTAGTGTCGAGCCACCGGTCGTATTCGTAGACTGCCGAAACCAGTTCCTCGAACTTTGCCGCACGAAGTTTTTTATTGTCATGCTTTGTCTGGACGACATCTCGGATTACCGATCCAACGAAACCGATGACGCCACCACCCATCGTCAGCAAACCGCCGACGATGACGGGCAATAGCGACGTCGCTGTTTCCGCCAAGGGGGTTCTCCAATTATGATTTGCGATGCATCATAGCGCACCGCTGCACCCCGAGCGTCTGAGTATAGGCGTGAGTAGAAGGAGCTTTTCCACACTGGAAATAATTAAATCTCTTCAATAGCTTAGGTACTCAGTATGGGCGCCTCCACGGGCACCACAGCGAATTCTGTCATTATCCTCATCATCATCCTCTTCATCGCGGAAATGAACTTCGCTTTAGCCGTTATTGCATGCGATTTCTCTCGCCTCTGGCCTGGGTAAGCTGCGACGCTGGATCATGGAACTGCGGCTCCGTTGGGCCGTTGGCAACGGCGAGCGAATGCCCGACCCCTTAGGGGCATTGCGCGTCGCGACCGCAGTTAAGCGTCTAAGAAAGCAAACGGCATTGGCTTCTGATCACTATGATCTCATCGTGATTGGGAGCGGGCCGGGCGGCGCTTCGCTGGCGCACCGTTTGGCGCCATCAGGTAAGCGTATCCTGATCCTCGAGCGCGGCGATTATTTGCCGCGCAGTGAGCAGAACTGGAATTCGCAGACCGTCTTTGTCGACGCGGCCTACCAAGCCAAAGAGACTTGGACCAATTCGGCGGGCGACACGTTCAGCCCGGCCCTGCACTATTATGTCGGCGGCAATTCCAAGGTCTACGGTGCGGCGCTGTTTCGCCTGCGCGAGCGAGACTTCGGCGAGGTGGTGCATGCCGGCGGCATCTCGCCGGCGTGGCCGTTGGGCTACGACACTTTCGAGCCCTACTACCTGGAGGCAGAACGGCTTTTTCACGTGCACGGCGAGCGCGGCGAGGACCCGCTGGAGCCGTGGGGAAGTGCGCCCTATCCGCACCCCCCGGTGAGTCACGAACCCAAGATCGCCGAGCTTGCCAGTAATTTGCGCGGCATCGGGCTGCATCCATTCCATCTGCCGCTCGGCATTCTGCTCGACGAGAAAAACGGCAAGCCGACGCCGACCAGCACATGCATGCGCTGCAGCTTCTTTGATGGCTTTCCCTGCTTGCTCAACGGCAAGGCAGATGCTCAGGTGATCTGTATCGACCCGATGCTGGCGAGATATCCAAATGTGACACTGTTGACCGGGGCTTATGTGTCGAGATTGGCCACAGATGCTTCCGGACAGACCGTCAATGCCGTCCACGTGACTCGCGATGGCGCCGAAGAACTCTACTCCGCCGACATCGTCGTGGTCGCCTGCGGGGCCCTGTCTTCGGCGCTATTATTGTTGCGATCGGTAACGGATGCTCATCCGCACGGGCTTGCTAATGGATCGGGTCAAGTCGGACGCAATTACATGCGTCATAATATGAGCGTGCTGATGGCGGTTTCACCGGAAGCCAACGATACCGTATTCCAAAAAACTCTCGCCTTCAGCGATTTCTATTTCGGCGCCGATGATTGGGATTACCCGCTCGGCCTGGTGCAGATGTGTGCAACAAGCCATTCCGATCAGATCCGCGGTGAGGCTCTGCCGGAATGGCTGGAATGGCTCCCCGAGATGCCTTTCGAAAAGATGGCTCGCCATTCCATGGACTTCTGGCTGCAGGCCGAAGACCTGCCGCATCCCGATAACCGCGTCTTTTACAAGGATGGAAAGGTTCACCTTGATTTGGTTGCGACCAATCCGCAGGCGCTCACTCATCTCCAGCGCAAGCTCAAAGAGGTGTTGTCGCAGGCCGGGCATAAAGCGGTTTTTCTCGATCGCTCGTTGTATCTGGGTAAGAACATTCCGCTTGGCGGCACCGCCCACCAAGCGGGGACCGCGCGCTTCGGTGCCGATCCGGCAAGCTCTGTTCTTGATCTCGATTGCAAGGCGCACGAACTCGACAACCTCTATTTGACCGATGCAAGCTTCTTTCCTGCGATCGGCGCGGTGAATCCGACATCTCACAATCATTGCCAACGCATTGCGCGTCGCCGATCGTATCGCGGAGCGCCTGAAATGAGCACCGCCGCGATCGCGACACTTATCGTTCGTTATGGCTTGGTCATGCTGTTTCTGCCGTTCAGCGCCCTCGATAAAGTCCTCGAACTTCGACGCCGCGGTGAAACAGGCACAGGAGGTATTCAAACCGCGGATAGTCGCCATATTCGTTCTCATGTGCGGACTGTGCATCGAGGTTTTTATGTCGATCGGCGTGGTCAGCGGCTTTGCCGATCGTTTCGCCGCGCTGGTGATGGCGGGCTACTGCGCGGCGACCGCCGTTCTGTACAAACGCTTCTGGGCGCCGGGCGACTTCTGGGTGCGCGTGGAAAGCAAGGGACGTGGTCTATTCTGGGATTTCCTCAAGAACTTCTCGCTCGGGGCGGGCTTCCTCTTGATCGTCATTGGCATTGACGGATCGGGATTGCAGCCCTTCCTCGCCCACCCGTTCGCATCGAGTCATCCTTACGCCTCAGTACAGAAGCATCCATGAGCGACCCCGGACCGAAGCCTTCCATTCCTTATTGGCACCTATGGGTCGATGCGGCGGGCGTAAGCCGGCAATGCCAATGCCACCTCACCAACTACCATTTGAAAGGCATCGGCCCGGCCGAGCCGCAGTGGAATGACCAACAGACTACGCATTCCTCCACTGTCGTATTCACGGTCCAGCCTGTCGGCTGGGTCGGGGAATGGCATGAAAATCCGGCGCCGCAATGGATCGTGGTGCTCTCGGGGCGCTGGTTTATCGAGAGCATGGACGGCACCCGCATCGAGCAGGGGCCTGGCGAATTCTCTTTTGGCGAGGATCAAGGCTGCGTCGATACCGAGGGCAAAAAAGGTCATCGTTCGGGGACGATCGGCAATGAACCTGCGGTGCTGATGACCGTGCAAGTGCACGTGCCGCCCGTGCGCGAGCCGTGCCACATCAGGTAATTCCGCATGAGCGACTTCGAAATTCACGACAATCGTTTTCGGGCCATGGTGCTGTCGAATGCGCCGCTGGAGACGTTGGCTGAGGGCTTTCGTTGGCTTGAGGGGCCGGTCTGGTTTGCCGATCACGACTGCCTTTACGTGAGCGATGTGCCGAACGATCGCATCCTGCGCTGGAGCGAGCACGGCGGTATCTCGATCTTTCGCAGCCCTGCGGGTTTTGCCAACGGCCATGCTCGCGACAGGCAAGGCCGCCTTATCGGATGCTCGCACCAGAATCGCTGCATAACGCGCACCGAACTCGACGGCACGGTCACGGTGCTGGCCAGCGAGTTTCGGGGCAAGCGCCTCAATTCCCCAAACGACATCATATGCAGGTCGGACGGCTCGATCTGGTTCAGCGACCCGCTCTACGGCATCAACACCGATTATGAAGGCGGTAAGCAGGCGTCCGAACTGCCGCCTACGCTGTACCGGCTCGACGTGGCCACCGGCGAACTTAGGGTCGCGGCGGATGATTTCGACGGGCCCAACGGGCTCGCTTTCTCCCCCGACGAACGTTTGCTCTATGTCGCCGAATCGGGGCGTCAGTTCGATCCCCAACCGCGTCAGTATATCCGGCGATTCGACGTTGGCGTTGATGGCCGCTTGTCCGGCGGTGAGCGCTTTTACAAGGTCGAGCCTGGATTTGCCGACGGCTTTCGTACCGACGAACAGGGCAATATCTGGTCGAGTGCCGCTGACGGCGTTCACTGCATCAGTCCGCAGGGCGAGTTGCTCGGCAAAATCTTGACGCCATGCGTCGTCTCTAACCTGGTTTTCGGCGGCCGCGATCGCTCACGCCTTTTCATGTGCGCGTCGCAGCGATTACTGGCGATCTACACCAATGTACGGGGCTGCGTTCGGCCGTGAGCGCGTGTCTTTTCAGTATTGCCGCATTTCGGCTGACCACCGCGGAGCCTGAGCGGCTTGCAACATTCTATCGGGGCCTTGGATTCGCCGTCGGAACGCCGGAGAGAATTCCGGACGACGAGATGGCGCTGCTCGGCCTGCAAGGCAGCGGCACGCGCCTGCCGCTTCGGCTTGGCGGCCAGCGCCTCGATCTCGATTGCTTCGATCGGCGCGGGCGCGCCTATCCAAGCGCAGCAACGAGCGCCGATTTGTGCTTCCAGCATTTCGCGCTGTTGACCGACAACGCGGAGGCGGCCTGGGCGCGTGCAACGGCGCTTGACGCGCTGCCGATCTCCACTGCCGGGCCGGTGACGCTTCCCGCTTCAGCCGGAGGAGTGACGGCCGTCAAATTTCGCGATCCCGAAGGCCACCCCCTCGAAATTTTGCAATTTCCCGCAGAGAGCGGACATCGCCCAGCGGGCACCGGACTTCTCGGGATCGGCCATTCGGCCATGAGCGTCTCCGACGTTGACGCCAGCACGCGCTTTTATGAGGCGCTCGGTCTCTCGGTGCAGGGACGGACACTTAATCAGGGGTCTAGTCAGAAGGCGCTCGACGGACTGCCGGACGTCGTCGTCGATGTCGTGGCGATGATGCCGCGCCGGCCGACACCGCACCTTGAATTGCTGGCCTATCGCAAGCCGATGGGACGACCCGCGGGCCTCATGGAAGCGAACGACATGGCAGCGAACTCGCACCGTCTGGGCGGCCGATCGCGACGCCTTCATTCGCGATCCGGACAATCACCTTCACCTGCTTCGCAGACAGACGCCCTTGGCGGAATAACACACGCCAACTGCACGCAAGGAAGCTGAGCGGATAGGAGACTCTGATGGACGTGGAAGTCGCGCTGGATGCCCATGCGACTATCGGCGAATCTCCGACCTGGTCGGCCGTCGAGTACGCGCTATACTGGGTCGATATCAAGAAGCCGGCGTTGTATCGCTATGTCCCCGCCTGCGGAAGCTGCCAGAGCTGGACGTTGAGCAGTGATGTCGGCGCGTTTGCGCTATCGAAGATGGTCGGCGGTCGTTGCGCTACGTCATGGCATCCATCGTCTTGATCTTACGACGGGCGCGCTTGAGCTATTGCACCGCCGCCTTTCGACCCAACGCTGTTTCGCTTCAACGAAGGAATTTGCGATCATGCCGGCCGATTTTGGGTGGGCGTCATGTTCGATCCACTCCAAGGTTCGCCGCGGCGCCAGCGCGCGCCCTTGCACAGTTTCACCCTCGGCGGTGGGCTGCGGCGGGAACAAGATAAAGCCGAATTGCACAACGGAATGGCTTGAGTGAGGACGGCAAGCGATTCTTCCTGTCGCATAGTAGTGAAGGCTCGATCTACCTGTTTGGATTTGATGGCAAAATCGGTTTGCTCGGGCCGGCGCAAGTGTTCGCGCAGATCCCGAAGAGCCTCGGGCTGCCCGATGGCGCAGCGGTTGATGCCGAGGGCTGCTATTGGTGCGCGGTGCACGGTGCGGGCCGACTTCGCCGCTACACGCGCGAAGGGAGGATTGAGCGCGAGGTCATGCTCCCGGTAAGTCAGCCGACCATGTGCGCCTTCGGTGGTGACGATTTGGCGACTCTGTACGTGACGAGCGCTTCGGATGGACTTAGCGCAGCCCAACGAAACGCCGAACCTCTCGCCGGCGCACTGTTTCGGCTTCGCCCCGGCGTCAAGGGAATTGCGCGTCCCCATACAGTGAGTTGAAGTATTGCCGCCGTCGGCGAACTTCGGTTGCTGGCCAGCCTTTGTGTTGCAGACCAGACTGGCAGGCCGGCACACAAACTTCTACAAGTCCCGGCATGAAATTCGCGCATTTCTCCCATATCTGGGCCAAGCCCGGCATGACGCCGCATCAGCGCTACGAGGAGCTGTGGCGCGAGCTCGGAGCTGTGCGACGGGCTCGGCTTCGATTATTCGTTCTGCGTCGAGCATCATTTCCGTCCCGACGAGAGCTGGATGTCGTCGCCGAGTCTCTACGCGGTCGGCGCCGGTGCGCGCACCAAGCGTCTGCGCATCGGGCCGATGGGCTACATCGTGCCGCTCTATCATCCGCTGCGCCTTGCCGAGGAAATCGCCATCGTCGATCAGATGCTCGGCGGCCGCATGGAGCTTGGGCTCGTCCCCGGCATCAATCCGGATTATTTCCGCCCGTTCGGCCTCGATTACGGGCAGCGCAAATCGCCGACGCTGGAATTCGTCGATTACCTGCGCGCGGCGTTCGGCGACGACGCAGCCGTTTTCGTTTCACGGCCACGACTTTCACACCGACAGCGCGCGCAGATTTCGGTGCCGCCGGTCCAGCAGCCGCATCCGCCGCTGTGGATGATGAGCCGCGATCCGCAGACACTCGAATTCTGCGCCAGCAATGGCGTCAATCCCGGCTATTTCCTGGTCTATCCGCGCGCCGACGCGGCGCCGCGCTATCGCAAATTTCTGCACGACTGGCAGGCGGCAGGCCATGCGCGCAAGCCGCAACATCGCCTATTGCACGGTCGTCTATGTCGACGAGACCGACGACAAGGCGCTCGAGACTGCGCTATTCCGCGCGAGCCGGGCCTATGAGGGCTTCCTGAAGCCGCGCGCGACCGGGCGAGACGTTCGAGCAGCGCGCCGCGGAACATGCCAAAATGTTCGTCGGCCGCGGCGAGCCGGGCGCCTCGGAAATCATGCAGCATCTGTTCGACGGCGATTATCTGCTCAAGAACGACCTGGTCTTCATCGGCTCGCCCGCAACGGTGGCGGCGAAAATCCGCGCGGCCGCTGAAGCCGGCGTGTTCAACGTGTTCATGGGCGAATTCAATTTTTCCGACTTGCCGGAGGCAGATGTGCTGCGCTCGATCCGGCTGTTCGGCGAGCAGGTGATCCCGGCGCTGCGGGACTGCCAGCCGTTTTGAGCATGCTGTGCACAGGAATTAGATATTCGCCGTGACCGATCCGACCGGCGTCTCCGCAGGTTGGCCTCGGGAGTCATTTGGAAAGCCGTTCGCCCATACCGTGTAACGGCGCCCGCACCGTGGCAGGCGGTTAAATCATACCAGCTACTAGACTTACGTCTGGTGCGGAGCGGCTAGACCCGTTCGGGGCAATGGGTCTATTCTCGCGCCGCTGCAGCTAGACGTTGCAGCGGCGCGGAGGTCTTTCTTGGACGATACTCCGACCGCAATTCTTCTGGCGCTCGCTTCGACGCTCGGTTACGGCGTCTCCTTCGTTCTCGCTCAGTTCGGACTGCGATGGATGTCGCCGCGGCTCGGTGCCGCGTTCAGCGTGCCGACAGGAACGCTGCTATTCTGGCTGATGGCCCCGTTTTCGGTAAATCTCGGCAAGGCGGACGCCGACGCCGCCATTCTCTTCACCTGTGTCGGCTTGTTTTTTCCAGCCGCTGTTACGCTGTTGAATTTTGAATCCAATCGCCTGCTGGGTCCGAATGTGGCGGGGGCGGTGAGCGGGTTGGCGCCGCTCTTCGCCGTGCTGTTGGCGCTCGTTCTGCTCGACGAGCGGCTGCGTCCGCTGCAGATCTTCGGCATCGCCGGAATAGTCGGCGGCGTGATGCTGATGTATCGGGGCCAGCGGGCGAGCCTGCCGCCGTGGCCGCGGTCTTTGCTGTTTCTCTTGCCGCTCGCCGCCGCGGCCGTCCGCGGCGGGGTGCAACCGATCGTCAAGCTTGGCTTGACACGCTGGCCCGATCCGCTGGCGGCGCTGGTGCTCGGCTACACGGTATCGTCGGCCGTACTTATCGGCGCAGCATTCCTGCACAATCCCGGAGTGACGCGGCGGGTGAACCTCCGCGGCGCGCTGTGGTTTGCCGCGCTGGGCGTGTGCAACGGCTCGTCCGTTCTTTTGACCTACGCTGCGCTTAATCGCGGGCCGGTAACACTGGTGTCGCCGCTGATTGCGAGCTATCCGCTGGTCACTCTGTTCTTCAGCTTTGTTTTCCTCAAGCACGAACCTATCGGTGCGCAGCTTTTGGCGGCGGTCGCCGCAACGGTGGCCGGAGTTCGCATTCGTTATCGTCGGCTGAAGCGCGAGAAAGACTAAGCCGGCCTCATGCACGGCCAGTCACTGCGCCCTGGCCAAGTCCGGACGCGCGGCGAGCCGCGCTTTGTTGAGCGCATAGATGATGAACGTCACCACCGCGCCAAGCGCAAAGGGTATCGCGGCAAACAGGTACATGTGTTCGATCGGCAGCGCCGACGAGCAGCGTGCCGGCCAGCGGGCCGATGATGGCGCCAAAACGGCCGAGTCCGAGCTGCCAACCGGAGCCGTTGGCGCGCAGCGAGGTCGGATAAATCATCGCGCCGACCACATTGATGCCGGACTGGATGCCGAGCACGACTGCGCCGGCGAAGAAGGCCACGATCATCAGCGCCGTCGTCGATGACAATCCGGCATAGCCGATCGAGCCGACCACCGGGACCGCGATCACGAACAAGATCGCGATGGCGAGGAAGCGCTGCCGCTGCAGCCACCAGCACAGCAGCCAGCGAGCCGACCGTGCCGCCGACTTGCAGCGCCGCGCCGGCCAGCGCTGCGACCGACTGCGGCGCGTGGCGCCGCGACCAGTAGGGTCGGCGTCCAGCTGATCAGGAAGAAATAGCCCATCAGGTTGAGAGCGAACATCAGCCAAGTCAGCGGCGTGATCACTTCAAGCCCGTTGTGGAACAGATAGATCGGATTGGAGCTCGGAAACTGCTTTTCGTCCTCGATCACGAAGCGCGCATTCGGCGGCACCTTGATAATCGGGGCGGATCGCGGCGAGCAGCGCCTCCATCTTGCCGCGCTGGCTCTCATGCAGCGTCATGAATTTGATCGATTCCGGCAGGCCGAAGATGGCGACGATGCGCGAACACGATCGGCACAACGCCGCCGATCTGGAACAGGACTTGCCAGCCGTAGTGCGGCACAGCGCGGCGCCGGCGAAGCCGGCGAGCGCGCCGCCGATCGGCACCATGCCGGTGGCGATGATGGCAAGCGTTGCGCGCAGATTGCGCGGCGCCGATTCGGCATTGATGGCCACGACGTTCGGGATGACGCCGCCGATGCCGAGGCCGGCGATGAAGCGCAGCCAGAACAATTCGGTCAGATTGGTCGAATAGGCGGCGCCAGAAGGTGAACACGCCGAACAGGAGATTGCAGACGATCAGCGCGGTCTTGCGGCCGTAGCGGTCGCCGATCCAGCCGAAGATCTGCGAGCCGAACAGCACGCCGAAATTGCTGGCGGTGAGCACCAGGCCGAGCGCTTTCGGCGCGACATGCCATTCCTGGATCAGATGCGGGGCGGCAAAGGCGATGGCGCCGATGTCATAGCCGTCGATCAAGGCGATCAGGACCGACCAGAAGATCAGCTTGATCTGGAATGAGCCGAGCCCGTGCTCGTCGAGAAAATGCGAAACTTGAACTTCCGCCTCGCCGGCCATCGTTTCCCCCCGCATCGATTTTTATCGATGGCGCGTATCCGCCGTCCGGCAGGAAACTAAGGCAGCCGCGGAGCAAAGGAAAGCGGCATTCCCGCGCAGCACGGCCGTGGGCCCGGCCCCGCGGGAACGGCGCTGCGGCCGTGCGGCGTTCTCAGTGCAGGGGCGCAAGCGATGGCCGCCAATTTAGAAGACTATGCCCTGATCGGAGATCTGCGAAACGGCGGCCCTGGTCGGGCGCGACGGCTCGATCGATTGGCTGTGCTGGCCGCGTTTCGACAGCGGCGCCTGTTTCGCGGCGTTGCTGGGCTCGCCGCGACAATGGCCGCTGGCTGTTGGCGCGGTCGATCTCGAAGCGCGCGTGATCGCGCGCGCATATCGCGACGATACGCTGATCCTCGAAACCGAGATCGAAACCGACGACGGCGCCGCGACGATCGTCGATTTCATGCCGCCGCGCGGCCGAACTCGGACGTGGTGCGGCTGGTGCGCGGCCGCCGCGGGCAGGTCGATATCCGCACCGAACTGCGGCTGCGGTTCGACTATGGTTCGCTGGTCCCCTGGGTGACGCAGCACGAGGACGGCGCTTGGCGCGCGGTCTCCGGTGCGGACATGGCGGTGCTGCGAACGCCGGTGCGCCGCTCGCGGTGGTCACCGCAAGATCGGTCGGCGAGTTCATGGTATCGGCGCGGGCAAAAACGTGCCATTCAGTCCTGACCTATGGCCCGTCGTTTCGGGACCCGCCACGTCCGCTCGACGCCTCTGAAGCCCTCGATGAAACTGAGACGTTCTGGCGCGGCTGGGCTACCCGCGCGAGAGGTCCGCAGCATGGTCCGCGGCGATGACCCGATCGCTGATCACGCTTAAGGCGCTGACCCATGTTCCGACCGGCGGCATCGTCGCGGCGCCGACGACATCGTTGCCGGAGCGGCTCGGCGGCAACCGCAACTGGGACTACCGTTTTTGCTGGCTGCGTGACGCCACCTTCACGCTCATCGCGCTGATGAATGCCGGCTATGACGAGGACGCACGCGCTTGGCGGCAGTGGCTGTTGCGCGCGGTTGCCGGCGAGCCCGACCGTGTTCAGATCATGTACGGGGTGACCGGCAAGCGGCGGTTGCCGGAATGGGAGATGTCCTGGCTCGCCG
This sequence comes from uncultured Alphaproteobacteria bacterium, assembly GCA_963790495.1. Taxonomy (GTDB): domain Bacteria; phylum Pseudomonadota; class Alphaproteobacteria; order Rhizobiales; family Xanthobacteraceae; genus BOG-931. The sequence continues at coordinate 147,965 of CAWBOW010000008.1, forward strand.
GCTATCAGGGCGCCAAGCCGGTCCGCGTCGGCAACGCCGCGGCCAAACAGGTCCAGATCGACATTTATGGCGAGGTCATGGACGTTCTGCATCACGGCCGGCACGGCGAACTCGACGCTAAAGAGGACGGCTGGGACCTGCAACGCGGCTTGCTCGACCATCTCGAAAACATCTGGGAAGGAGCCCGATCACGGCATCTGGGAGGTGCGCGGCGATCAGCAGCATTTCACCAATTCGAAAGTGATGGCCTGGGTCGCCTTCGATCGCGCAGTGAAGACGGTCGAGCATTTCAAGCTGGACGGACCGGTCGATCGCTGGCGCGAGCTGCGCGACACCATCCACGACGACGTCTGCCGCTTCGGCTTCGATCCCGCGCTCGGCGCCTTCGTGCAAAGCTATGGGTCGAAGCAATTCGACGCCAGCGCACTACTTATCCCGCTGGTCGGCTTTCTGCCGCCGCAAGATCCGCGCGTGCGCTCGACGGTCGATGCCGTATCAAGCGGCACCTTGTCGTCGACGGTCTGGTGCGGCGCTACCACAGCGAGGCCGGGCTCGACGGCCTGCCGCCGGGGGAGGGCGTGTTTCTCCCCTGCAGCTTTTGGCTCGCTGACAACCTGGTGCTGCTCGGCCGCGGCGCGAGAAGCCCGCAGTCTATTCGAGCGGCTGTTGTCGCTGCGCAACGACGTCGGGCTGCTGTCCGAAGAATATGACGTCAAACGCAAGCGCCTGGTCGGCAATTTTCCGCAAGCTTTGTCTCATGTTGCGCTGATTAATACAGGCCATCTCCTCGGCAACCAGGCCAAGCATCGTCGCCACCTGGCCGGTCGCATCGACGAGGAGACCAAAGAGGAGGCCGAGAAATCGCCGCTGACGTGAGGATAGTGGCGCCCATGCTCAGCGTCGCAGGCGGCGCATCGTGCTGCGGCGGGGAACGACGCTCAACAATAGGCCGATCGACAGTCCGGCAAGCACGCTTGCCGCAAGTGGCAGGAGCCGCGCTACCGGACCGGGCACCGCCATCACGCTATTGGCGGCCTCGCTGTTGAACCTGCCGCGGGCCCGGTGCAGGTCGTGCACCGGCGTCATCAGATTGTCGGGTCGTGCCGGGGACACGGGGCGATCGGTTTCCTGGCCGCTATAGACGTTGCGCGCCAGATAACCATCGAGAAACTTCGGCAGCACCATGCCGCCGAGAATGGCCTTGAGCGTGCTCAAGCCCAGCCAATATTCGCGCCTGGGCTCGAGCGCGGCGCGGAACACGATGTCGGCGATGGCCTCGGGCTGCACCACCGGCGCGACCGGACGCGGCTCTTTGGTCATGTGCGTGCGCGCCCAATCGAATTGCGGCGTATTGACCGCCGGCAGCTCGACGATGGTGAGCGCTATGGCGCTCTTGGCGTGGATGAGTTCGGTGCGCAGCGAGTCGGTGAAGCCGCGGATCGCGTATTTGGCGCCGCAATAGGCCGATTGCAGCGGAATGCCGCGATAAGCCAACGCCGAGCCGATCTGAACGATGGTGCCGCGATTGCGCGGCCGCATGTGGCGAAGCGCCGCCATGGTGCCGTGAACGAAGCCGAGATAGGTGACCTCGGTGACGCGGCGATATTCGGCCGCCGTCATCCGCCAGACCGGCGAGAACACCGTTACCATGGCATCGTTGATCCAAATGTCGATGCCGCCGTGTTTTGCGGCGACCGCGTCGGCGGCTTCAAACACTGCGTCGGCATCGGCGACATCGAGCGCATGGACGCTCGCGGAAGTGCCAAGCCGTTCGGCTTCTTCCTTGACACTCTGTAGCGCGTCGGCGTCGCGCGCGATAAGCGCAAGATTCGCGCCGGCCCGTGCAAAGCGCAGTGCGATCGCGCGGCCAACGCCGGCGGATGCGCCGGTAATGACGACAGTCGATTGCGAGAGGTCTTTCACGATCCCAGCCGGTTGAGGAGGTTTACTTCGGTCACTTCGGTCAACCGGCGGCTGCGGGTGAGGTTCCAGGCGACACCGAAGCCTCATGGCCGCAGGAGGCAGCTCGGGACGCGCAGAGATCGATCTGGCTGGCCATGCGGTGGGGCAATGCACGCCCGTGCGGACCGCAGAGCTTGCCGCTCGCTGCAGCCGTGCGCGGTTCCTATATGCTCTTTCCAGGCGCCGTCGGCCGTTCACGCCGAAAGCCTCATCCAAAACTCTCAATCCTTTCAAAAAATGCAATCCGCGATCGCCATTCTCGAACACCACATTCTGTGGGTCGTCTTTCTCAACCTGCTGCTGACGCAGGCCGGGTTGCCTTTGCCGGTGCTGCCGAGCCTTTTGACTGCCGCGGCGCTGGCGGGGCCTGACCCGCGTGCAGTCGGCGAGGTGGTGGCGGCGGGGCTTGCCGGCGCGATACTCGGCGATCTCGTGCCCTATTGGTACGGCCGCCGCTTCGGACGGCGCGTGCTCAATTTGTTGTGCCGCATATCGTTCTCCCCGGATTTTTGCGTCAGTCGCACTGAGACGGTATTCGCCAAAGTCGGCCCTTGGACGCTGGTCTTCGCCAAATTCATTCCCGGCGTTTCGCCGGTCTCGGTGGCAATGGCCGGCATCACGCGCATGCCGCTCTTGATATTCGCGCTGCTCGACGGCATCGGCAAGCTTCTGTTCGTGGGCACCGGCGTCGCCCTGGGTGTAATCTTTAAGGATGCGATCGCGAGCGTACTGGGCACACTTGCCGAGTTCGGCAAATTCGGTATCGGCGTCGTCGCCGCAGCGCTCGCACTCTACGTATTCGGCAAATGGTGGCGCCGCCGCCTGTTCATCCCCAACTGCGCATGGACCGCATCAGCGTCGATGAGCTGCACCAGCTGATGGACGATGGCCGCGATCTTGTGATCCTCGACGTGCGGCCGAAGGAGGTTCGCGAACTCGACGGCGTCATTCCCGGCGCGGTCGCCGGGCATCCGGCTGACAGCAATTCCGCGCTCGACGACTATTCCCGCGACGGAGAGATCGTCATCTATTGCGATTGCCCGAACGAGGCTTCGGCCGCCATCGCCGCCAGGCATCTCAAGAAGGCCGGGTTCAAGAAGATCCGCCCGCTGCGTGGTGGGATCGATGCCTGGATCGAAGCTGGGCACCCGCTGCAGCAAGTTGCCGGGACTGAAAGCGAGATGGAGACCGTGCCGGCCGCCGCGCAGCCGCACGCGGTGGCGGCGTAACATTCGGGCAAGTCTTTCTATCCGAAATTGGTCCGCTCATCCGAAATCAGTCTTCCTATCTGAAAGCATGCGGCGCCAATCAATTCCATTTGAAGCGATTGCACTCTAAGATACCGCCCTAACGAGGCTTGGAATGAGTCCGCCGCGGCAACATAGGATAGGAAAAAATGTCCAGCGAAATGAGCGTGTCCGTGGCCCCATCCGTGGCTCCGGCGGTCGAGAAAAGAGGGGCGGCGCCAGTTTCCGATCCGCTGCGCAGTCCCAATTCCAGCGGCCTGGATGAATGGCTGGCAAAGATCGAGGCGCGCGGCGAATTCAAGCGCATCAGCGCCGAGGTCGATCCCGATCTTGAGGCCGCCACCATCACCTATCTCGCCGCCAGCACGCAGGGGCCGGCTTTATTGTTCGAGAACATCAAGGGCCATCCCGGACACCGCGCGCTCTACAACATGATCGGCTGCAATCTGTCGCGCTTCTGCCTGATGATCGGCGAGGAGCCGGTCGATCATCCGCTCAAGGCGGTGGCAGGCGCTGCAGCGCAAGATGGGCCGCACCATGAAGGCCGACGAGGTGCCGGCCGAGACCGCGATCTGCAATCAGAACATCGTGACCGGCGACGCCATCGACATCCGCAAATTCCCGGCGCAGCGCATGTGGCCGCTCGATGGCGGGCTTTATCTCGGCACCGGCGACGCGGTGGTGACGCAATGCCCGGAGACCGGCCGCATCAATGTCGGCACCTATCGCATGATGATCAAAGGGCCGCGCGAGATCGGCGTCTACACCTCGCCCGGCAAGGACGCCACGCTCGACCGCGAGAAGTGGTGGAAGATGGGCAAGCCGATGCCGATCGCCGCCGCCTACGGCATCGATCCGCTGTTGTTTCTGGTCGCGGCGACGAGCTTTCCCAAGACCGAAAGCGAATACGACTATTACGGCGGCATCAACGGCGCGCCGATCGAGGTGTTCAAGAGCGACCTCACCGGCCTGCCGCTGCCGGCGCGCGCCGAGATCATCATCGAAGGCTTCGTCTATCCGGACGAGACCTTCGCCGAAGGCCCGTTCGGCGAATTCACCGGCTATTACGGCCGGCCGAGCGGCGCGACGCCCTATATGCGCGTCGAGAAGGTGCGCTTCCGCAACAACCCGACTTTGACCTGCGCGCTGATGGCCGACGGCCCGGCCAACGAATGCCGGCCTGTTCTGGGCGGCGCTGCGCTCGGCGGCGATCTGGTCCGATCTGCAAAAGCTCGGCGTTCCCGGCATTCAGGGCGTCTGGTCGATCCCGGAAGCGGCCGGCTGGGGCATCACGGTGGTGTCGATCAAGCAGATGTATGCCGGCCACGCGCCGCAGGTGATGGCGCTCGCCGCGCAATGCACCGGCGGCGCCTATTTCGGCAAATATGTCATCGTCGTCGACGACGACGTCGATCCGACCAACGTGCATCAGGTGCTGTGGGCGATGGCGACGCGCTCGCGGCCGGCGCAGTCGATCGACATTTTGCGCGAGACCTGGAGCACCTTCCTCGATCCGAGCCTCAATCCGCCGGAAATCCGCCCCTGGGGCTCGAAGGCGCTGATCAATGCCTGCATGGATTACCGCACATCAAGACGTTCTCCAAGCGCACCAAACTGTCGAAGCCGATGTACGAACAGGTGGTGGCGCGCTGGAACGAGCTCGGCTTTACCGGCAGGCCGATGGAGTGACGGTGTTCGAGGACGCGGCGCCGGGGACGCGGGTCGACTAGCCAGCGCGGCGTCCGCGGAGCAGCGAAGCGGCGGCCGCCTCTCGGTTCTTCATGTTAGCGTAAGCGCGCCGCAGGCAGCGCTTGAGCACAGGGAGCTCTTCGCGCGACAGGCCGGCAATGGCGGCGGCCTCGTATTGGCGGGCGAGCGGAATCAGGCGGGCAACGAGCGTATCGCCCTTGCCGGAAAGCTTGACGGCGACTTCGCGATTGCTGTGCGCCGAGCGGCCGCGCGTTACGAGGCCGATGCGCACCAGCCGCGAGACGAGCCGCGACAAAGTCGATGTCTCGATGCTGGTGAAGTCGGCAAGATCGATCTGCCGCAGGCTGCCGTTGGGCGGCGAGCGCCGCCAAAACGCGCCACATCGCGATGGTCAGCCCATGCGGCGGTCAGGACTTCGCCGGCGAATTGCTCGGCGATGATGGTGCCGACCCGATTGACGAGGTACGGCAGGTAGTCGTCGAGCTCGAGCCGGGAGGGAGATTTGGTCGCCATGGCGGCGAGATTAGCGGCAGATTATTGCATTTACAACAGATGCAATTTCAACTAGTCGTCCGAAGTAAAGGTGCGATAAGCGCCGTGCGCAGGGAGGTTGCGATGGATTTCGGCTATTTCACGCTGAGCGACAACCACTACGAAAACAATACCCGCTCCTCGAACCAGTTCGTCGCCGACATCACCGCCGAGGCGCTCTATGCCGACAAGCTCGGCATGCACTCGGCCTGGATCGGCGAGCATCACTTCAATTCGCTCGGCGTGCTGTCGTGTCCCGATCTGGTGCTGGCCTACGTGGCGGCGAAGACCAAGCACATCCGGCTCGCGCCCGCCGTCACGGTGACGCCGCTGCATCATCCGATCCGTGTCGCCGAGCAATGGGCGACGCTCGATCTTCTGTCCGACGGCCGCGTCGATTTTGCCTGCGGCCGCGGCTACGACCGCCGCGAATACGAGCCGTTCCACGTGTCGTTCGACGACAACCAGGGCATTTTCGAAGAGGGCCTCGAGGTGATCCGGCAGCTTTGGGCGGCGGACGACCGCATGTCGCACCACGGCAAGCATTATTCGTTCGACGACGTGCGCATCACGCCGAAGCCGGTGCAGAAGCCGATCCCGACCTATGTCGGCTCGTTCTCGAAGCCATCGATCGAGCTTGCCGCGCGGCTCGAGCTGCGGCCTGATCGTGGCGCCGTTCGCCGCGGCGATGAGCTTCGGCGGCCTGAAGCAGGTCGCCGATCTCTACCACGAAACCTGCGCCAAGCACGGCACGAAGCCCGCGCCGGCTGATGTGCAGCTACTTCATCCACTTCGCCGACGACAAGGCGCAGGAGGACGCCGCCCGCGCCCGGCAGATCCGCTATTACAGGGAATGCGTCATCCCGGCGCTGCCGGGCGATCCGAAGACCGCGCCGCCGAGCTATCGCTATTTCGTCGATATGGTCGACGCGGCTGCACAAGGTGCAGCCGGAGGATTTGACCGAGAATTCGGTGCTGCTCGGCTCACCGGCGCGCATCGCCGAGACGCTGAAGAAGGTCGAGGCCGCGGGCTTCGACGAGGTGATCCTCTACTTCAACGTCGGCCATGAAGCCGCACGGTCAGGTCAAGGACGAGATGGCGCGCTTCATGGCGGAAGTGGCGCCGGCGTTTGGCGCGATTCCGAGAGAAAGCGCGGCGTAGTCGCGCGCGACTGAGCGGGGACTCGGACGTTCACGCGGCCTTCAGCAGCGCCTGCACTTTCGGCCATGGGTCCGGCGCGAGGTTCTTGAATGGCGCCCAGTCACTGTCCGCCATCCGATCGACAATCGCTGCCTTGACCGAAGGCCGCTGCCGCACGCGCTCCCACCAATCGGCGACCCCCGGAGCTTGCTGCCACATCGCGCCAAGCTTGAGCAGTTCAAGGCGCAGGATATAGGGGATAACGGCGCAGTCGGCGTTGCTAAAGCTCTCGCCGGCTAGGTAGGGGCCGCGCTCAAGGTCGTCGACCATCCACGAAATCATCTTCTGGTGCTGGCCCAGCGCGTCGGCGACAAACTCCGAATCGAGGCCGTGTTCGATGACGCTGCGCTTATACTCGGCGCGCCGCTTGAGCGGCGCCTTGTTGATCTCGGCCAGCCATTGCTCGCGCGACATCTTGAGAAAGCGTGGCCGGAACGCCGTGGCGAACGTCAGGATCGTGCAGGCATTGTGCATGTATTCGTCGATCAACTTGTTGTAGAGGCGGACCCGGTGGCGAGCAGCCGGCGTCTGCGGCATCAACGGTGGAGTGGGGAACACGTCGTCGATGTAGTAGAGGATCAACGAGGATTCCGTGATCGCGTTGCCATCGTGAACGAGCGTCGGCACCACGCCGTTCGGATTGAGCTTCATATAGGCGGGATCGTTCTGATCGCCCTGCAGCGTCAGCAGATGCTCCGTGACCTGCTGGCCCTTTTCCTTGAGCGCGATACGCACCTTCTGCGCACAGACCGAATTGATGTTGTGGTAGAGTTCAAGCACGCCGTCCTCCCAACCTCGGATTATGGTACGATTATATTCTTGGACTATACGGCCGCTGCGGCATGATCGTGCGGCTCGCCGAGGTCGACCGGCGTTCCTTTGGGAATGATCATGGTCGGGTTGAGCCGCGCAATCGAGTAGTAGTTGATGACGTAGTAACGCGGGGTCACCGTGCCAGCCACGCCCGGTACCCGATAAAGCTCGCGCATGTAGTTCGAGAGGTTCGGAAAGTCGGCGATGCGCTGCCGGTTGCATTTGAATATCGAAAAATAGGCGACATCGAAGCGCACCAGCGTTGGAAACAACCGCCAGTCGGCCTCGGTGATCTGGCCACCCACCAGATAGCGTTGCCGCGCCAGTCTTTGCTCGAGCCAGTCGAGCGTCGCGAAAAGGCCGTCATAGGCCTCGTCGTAGGCGGCCTGCGACTTCGCAAACCCGGCCCGGTACACGCCGTTGTTGACGTTCTGATAGATGCGCTCGTTGACGGTGTCGATCTCGGCCCGCAACGCCACCGGATAGAAATCGGCACGGTCGCCGGTAATGGCGTTGAACTCGGTGTTGAAAATCCGGATGATTTCGGAAGACTCGTTGTTGACGATCTTATTGGTCTTTTTGTCCCACAGCGTCGGCACGGTGACCTTGCCGGTATAGTTCGGATCGCTGGCCACATAGGCTTCGTAGAGATAATGGAAGCCGTTGACCTTATCGGGAATGCAATCCGGATATCGCGCGTCCTGTTCGAAGGTCCAGCCATTCCGCTTGAGTCCCGGGATGGAATAGGCGACCGAGATGATCCCATCGAGCTTTTTGACCGCGCGATAGATCAGCGTTCGATGTGCCCAAGGGCAGCCGTGCGCGACATAGAGGTGATAGCGGCCTGGCTCTGCCTTAAATCCCGATGAGCCGTCGGCGGTAATGCGATCGCGGAAGACGCTGTCGGCGCGTTTGAATTGGCCGGCAGCGCTGGTTTCCTGCGGGAGTTCGCCGTCGGTCCATTTGCCGCCGATTAGTACGCCCATCGCCATCTTCCTATTTTGAGAGCAACACGCAGCCTGCCCAGCAAGCCGAGATCCTGAGATGCCTTTCGTCTCACGGCTTCTTGATACCCGGCTTCGCTTAGCCGATTGATTTTGTATCGGTCGTTATATAAAAGTCAAGCAACGTTGTGGCTCAACGGATGGCCGCAACCCGCGGGTACTAACGGCTACTCAGATGGCGCGACCCAGGGAATTCGACGAGACGGCTGCGCTGGAGGCGGCCATTGAATGCTTTTGGCAGCGCGGTTACGAGGCGACATCGATGCGCGATCTTGCCACGTCGATGGGGTTGACCGCGCCGAGCCTCTACAACGCCTTCGGCGACAAGCAGGAATTGTTCGGGCGCGCCTTGAAACGTTATCTCGATTGTACGACGCGAGATCGTTTGCGCCGCCTTGAGACGTCGCTGGCTCCGAAAAAGGCGATTCGCCGCTTTTTCGCTGAGATCATCGATCGCTCGATTACGGATCGGAAGCGCAAGGGTTGCTTCCTGGTCAATTCGGCGCTCGACGTCGCCCCGCACCAAGCCGAATTTTGCGCTCTCATTACCGAGCAGTTCGACGAGATCACGGATTTTTTTAAAAGATGCATCCTTGCCGCGCAGGCCGACGAAACTGCTCCCCGCAACGTCGATGCGGATGATGCCGCTCGATTGCTGCTTGGACTCTTGCTCGGCATTCGCGTGCTTGCGCGATCCAACCCGAGCCGCCGGCTCCTTGAATCCGTGATGCGGCCGGCGCTGGCGCTGCTTGATCTGCCCGCTCAAAACAGAAAGAAAAAACGATGTCTCTGAAAGAACAGCTTGCAGACTACCGCGCCGGCTGGTTCCAGCGCGTTCCGGCTGAACGGCAAGCGATCATGGAGCGCCATATCGCGCAACTTCGCCACGGCGCAATTGCGCAGACCGCGTTGAAGGTCGGCGCCCGTGCGCCAGCCATCGTGTTGGACAACGCCAAGGGCGAGATCGTCGACGTGCATGCTCTGTTGAAGAGCGGGCCGGTCATTGTCACGTTCTATCGCGGCGGCTGGTGTCCGTTTTGCAACCTCGAACTGAGAGCCTTTCAGCAAGTCCTTCCAGAAATCCGGGCGGCGGGGGCTTCGCTGGTTGCCATCACTCCTGAGAAGCCCACCGACAGCGCATCGACGGCCGAAAAGAATGCGCTCACCTTCGAGGTTCTCAGCGACGTCGGCCAAAAGGTCGGGCGCGCGTTCGGCCTGGTTTACGAATTCACCGACGAACTCAAATCCGCTTATCTGGGATTCGGACTGGACGTGCCGGCCAAAAATGGCGCTGACGCCGAATGGGCGCTTCCTGTTGCGGCCACTTACGTCATCGATCGAGACGGCGTCATTATCTACGCCTACACCGACGTCGATTATCGCGATCGCGCCGATCCCCGCGAAATTCTAAAAATCCTGACGCAAAAGGCCGCCGCAGCGTAGCCGCGCCTTACGGATCGAGCTCGGTGTCCCAGTACAGATAGTCGAGCCAGCTATCGTGCAGGTAGTTCGGCGGGAACAGCCGGCCGTTGCGGTGCAGGTGCTGCACCGACGGCTGGAACGGCCGCTGCGACGGAAACATCCGCGCCTCGTCCGGCGTCAGATTGCCCTTGCGCAGATTGCACGGCGAGCAGGCGGCTACGACGTTGTCCCAGACGGTATGGCCGCCGCGCGAGCGCGGGATCAGGTGATCGAAGGTCAGGTCGTCGCGCGCGCCGCAATATTGGCAGGCAAAGCGGTCGCGCAGGAAGACGTTGAACCGCGTGAAGGCCGGATGCGTCGATGGTTTGACGAAGGTCTTCAGCGACACCACGCTCGGCAGCTTCATCTCGAAGCTCGGGGAGTGCACTGCGCGGTCGTAATTGGCGACGATATTGACCCGCTCGAGGAAGACCGCCTTGATGGCGTCCTGCCAGGACCACAGCGACAGCGGGTAATAGCTCAGCGGCCGGAAGTCCGCGTTGAGGACCAGGGCCGGGAAGCCCGATGGCGATACATGAGCGTTCAAGCGGACGCTCCCACCTCGACTGGATGCCGCAGTGCGGCGTTGGCCGCTAGTTTATAGGCAGACGTGACAGGATTGTGAAGCCTGCGCCATGGGTTACAAGCGGGCCGCCAATCGACGGGCATGCCCCGGCATTGACGGCGGCCGTGGCGCGTTATTGACGCGAATATTCGGCTGGCGGCAGCCAGCCGCACCGCGTCCAGCGGCTGGCGGCCGCGAATGAGGTCCGCGGCCTTCTCGGCGATCATGATGATCGGCGCATTGATGTTGCCGCCGACCAGGTCCGGCATCACCGAGCCGTCGACCACGCGCAGGCCATCGGTGCCGAACACGCGCAGCTCAGCATCGACCACCGCCATCGGATCGGAGGCGACGCCCATTTTGCAGGTGCCGAGCGGATGGTGGACGGTGATCGAATTGCCGCGGATATGGGCGTCGAGATCGGCATCGGTGTCGTCGCCGTCGCCGGGCGCGATCTCGCGCGGCCATGAACGGCTGCCATCGGCGCCTGGCGGCAGACCTCGCGCACCATGCGCAGGCCGGCGCGCAGCGTCTTGCCAGTCGTTGTCGGTTGCCAGAAAATTCTGCCGGATGCGAAGCGGCTGGCGCGGGTCGGCCGAGACGAGTTCGACCCTGCCGCGGCTTTCCGGGCGCAGCACCACGGCGCGGCAGGCGTAAGCGTCGGCATAAGCGCGCCGGAACGGCCTCAGATAGGGGTATGCCGTCATCGGCGCGGCATTGAAGATGAACTCCACATCGGGCAGCGGGACGTCGGGACGGCTTTTCAGGAACGCCATCTGGCCGGTCGGCAGCTCGGTGGCGATGCCTTCGCCGTGCAGATAGGCGCGGGCCAGCGCCGGCACGATGCGGTCGAACCGCATGGCGCGGTGGAACGGGCCCGGCTCCTTGCGCGCATAGGCGACGCTTGCCGAAATGTGGTCCTGCAGATTTTTGCCGACGCCGGGAAGCGCTGCCTTGACGGCTAGATGCCATGGGCGGCGAGTTCGGCCGGATCGCCGATGCCCGACAGCATCAGAAGCTGCGGCGAGTTGATGACGCCGCCGCAGAGAATAACCTCTTGTTCCGCATGAGCAGTGATGGGCGTACCGCGATGGCTGTATTCGACGCCGGCGGCGCGGCGGCCATCGAACACGATCTTGCGCGCCAGCGCCTCGGTCTCGACCGTGAGGTTGGGCCGCTGCAGAGCCGGACGCAGATAGGCGTCGGCGGCGCTGCAGCGGCGGCCGTCTTTCACCGTCATCTGCCAAATGCAGAAACCTTCCTGCTGGGCGCCGTTGTAATCGGCTGTCGTCTTGTAGCCGGCGTTGCGGCCGGCTTCGGCGAAAGCGTCAACCAGCGGATCGGCAAAGTTAGCCGGTTGGGTCGTGAGCGGGCCGTCGCCGCCGCGGTAGAAGCTCGCCCCGCCTTGCCAGGACTCCTGGCGGCGGAAATACGGCAGCACGTGAGCATAGGACCACTCTTTGAGACCCGCCGCCGCCCAGCGGTCGTAATCGCCGCGGTGGCCGCGCACATAGGCCATCGCGTTGATCGAGGACGAGCCGCCGATGACGCGGCCACGCGCGCATTCAAGGCCGCGGCCCCCGGTCGTGGCTTCGGGCTCGGCGAAATACATCCAGTCGTGCTTGCGATTGAGCAGCAAATGCGGCCAGCCGAGCGGAATCTTGATCCAGGGATCGCGATCCCAGCCGCCGGCCTCGAGCAGCAGCACCCGCGTGCCTTTGTCCTCGCTCAGCCGGGCAGCCAGCGTGCAGCCGGCCGAACCGGCGCCGATAATGATAAAGTCGTAGTTCCGTTGGTTCGGCATTGTGCCATTCGCTCGATAAAACTGTAGCGAGGTTGCCGCCGGCCTGTCCACGGAGAAACCGGAAAAGTTACGCTCCGGATACGCGCTCAGCGCAGCCAGCAGCCATCAGCTTAATCGATATTTTTGCAAAATCGCCTCATCGATCTCGATGCCAAGTCCGGGCCGCTGCGGCACCCGCATGAACCCCCCGGGGGCTTCGACAAGTGTACCCAGTGGACTGGCCTCCAGGTCGAGATAGAAGCGTTCGATCATCGGCATTTCGGATAGGCTTGCCGCGAAGTGGATGGTGGCAATCAGGCCTGGACCGAAATAAGGCGAGTGCGGCGCCATCTTCGCTCCGCTTTCGCGTGCCATTTCGGCAATCCGCTGCATGGCGCTCACGCCGCCGATCTTGGTGATGCTCGGCTGAATGTAATCGACGCCGGCAACGTCGAGAAGCTGCGCGATGTCGGCGAGCGTTCCGGCATTTTCGCCGGCCGCCGTTGCAATGCCGCCCTGTTTCCGAAGCTGCGCCAACCCGGCGTAATCCTCCGGCGGCCATAACGGCTCTTCGAGCCATTTGAGCCGGCAGTCTTTCAACATTTTCGCTGTTTCGATGGCCTGCGGCAGGCTCCAGGCGCAGCTGGCGTCAACCGTCAGGGCGATGGCATCGCCGATCGCTTCGCGCGCCGCCGCAATCTGCGCGGCGCCGATCTCGTGCAACTTCACTTCCCGGTAGCCGCGCTCGACGGCCTTGGCGCTGTTGGTCCGGACAAGGTCGGTGACGCCGTAACGGAGCAAACTTGCATAAGCGGGCACGCGCTCGATCTCGTTCTCGCCGCCGAGCAGGCGATAGAGCGGCTTGCCGGCGCGCTTGCCGGCGATATCCCACAGCGCGATGTCGAGCGCCGAAAGCGCGAATCCGACCGGGCTGTTGCGCGCACAATTGCGCTGGCGATAGGCGACGTCACGCATCAGCGCCACGATGTCGGTGGGATCGCGCCCGACGGCGAGCGGGCCGACGGCCTTGTCGACCGCAAGCTTGGTGATGGCGCAGGCGGCGAGCCCAAACCCCTCACCCCAGCCGACGAGGCCGTCGTCGGTGGTCACTTTGACGAACAGCGTCTCCATTTTCGGCCATTGCGTCGCCGCGGCATTGGCGGCGGAATTGCCGAAATCGTAAGGCACGCCGATATGGAAGGATTCAACCGCGGCAATCTTCATGCACGAGCCCGGGCAGCTTCTTTTTTCGCCGGCGGCCGATGACTGGACCGGCCGCGCCGTGGTGTTTAGGTTGGCGCTCCGTTCATGCCGGAGACAGGCTCTTGCACTATAGCAATAATCTCACCGCCGAACGAAAGACTTTCGTCACCCATCTGGAATGCTCCGAAACCGGCGAAGAATATCCCGCCGACGAAATTCACAATCTGTCGCGCGTCGGCAAGCCGCTATTGGTGCGCTACGATCTCGATGGCGTGAAAAAGGCGCTGAGCAAGGCCGAGTTGGCGAGCCGTCCGCCCGATCTGTGGCGCTACCGCGAACTGCTCCCAGTGCGGCGCAAGGAAGACATCGTCAGCCTCGGCGAGGCGATGACGCCGATCGTGACTTTGCCCAAGCTTGCAGCCAAGCTCGGCGCCGTCGAATTGCTAGTGAAAGACGAGGGCCGGCTGCCGACCGGATCGTTCAAGGCGCGCGGCCTGGTCATGGCGGTGTCGATGGCCAAAGCGCTCGGCATCAAGCATATGGCGATGCCGACTAACGGCAACGCCGGCGCCGCCCTCGCCGCCTATGCCAGCCACGCCGGCATCAAGACGACGATTTTTTGTCCCGAGGATACGCCCGAAGTCAACGTCAGCGAGATCGGGCTGCAGGGCGCGAGCGTCTATCGCGTCAACGGCCTGATCGACGATTGCGGCAAGATCGTCGCCGAGGGCAAAGCCAAAGTCGGCTGGTTCGACACTTCGACGCTGAAAGAGCCGTATCGGATCGAGGGCAAGAAAACGATGGGGCTGGAGCTTGCCGAGCAACTCGGCTGGAGCGTGCCCGACGTCATCTTTTATCCGACCGGCGGCGGCACCGGGCTGATCGGCATGTGGAAGGCGTTCGCCGAGCTGGAGGCGATCGGCTTCATCGGCCGCAAACGGCCGCGCATGGTGGCGGTGCAGGCGGCCGGCTGTGCGCCAATGGTGCGCGCTTACGAGGCTGGCGTCGAGCACGCCGCGCGGTGGGAAGACGCGCACACGATCGCCTCCGGCATCCGCGTGCCGCAGGCGATCGGCGATTTTCTCATTCTGCGCGCGGTGCGCGAGAGTGGCGGCTTTGCCGTCGCGGTGTCCGACGAAGCGATCGCGGCGGCGCTCGAAGAGGCCGCGCGCGAGGAGGGTTTCCTGCTGTGTCCGGAGGGCGCCGCCACCTACGCGGCCTACAAGCAGAGCCTCGCCGACGGCCGGGTCAAACGCGGCGAGCAGGCGTTGCTGTTCAATTGCGCGACCGGGCTCAAATATCCCTTGCCGCCGATCCACCGCACGCTCGATCGTAACAAGCCGATCGATTTCGCGGCATTGTAGGCGAGACAGTCGCCGCACAGTAACCTTAACGTGGGCTTGCGGAATTGCGCACGCAGCGCAGTTTATTGGTTTTGCGCAAGGAATAATCAATGTGTCTCAACTATGAGGAAAGTGGACAATCCGGTTTTGCTGGACCGAATATTCAAGTGGGACACGCAAGGCATGTTTCGCGCGCTGACGAAAAATTTCAGGCGGCGGGTCTCTCACTTTTCCGCCGAACGCAGCGGCACGACCGCCGTCGAGTTCGCGCTCATCGCTCCGCCATTCTTCGCGCTGCTGTTCGCTATCTTTGAAACGACGCTGTTCTTGTTCGCCCAGGCGACGCTGCAAAATGCGGCCGATCAGGCGGCCCGGATGTTCATGACCGGGCAGGTACAAAACGCCGGCACCACGCAATCGCAGTTTCAGACTGAGATCTGTCCGCTGGTGTCCGCGATGTTCACCTGCAGCAGTGTGATGGTCAATGTCGTTTCTTATTCGAGCTCGAGCGGCATGAGCACTACGGCGCCGACTTTGACCTATAACAAAAATGGCACGGTCTCCAACACCTGGTCCTATAGCCCGGGCACGGCGGGCGACCTCATGGTCGTGCAGCTTATCTATCAATGGCCGATCATCGGCATTCCGCTGGGATCGCTTTTTTCCAATCTCGGCAACGGAACGACGGAAATGATGGGCGTTGCCGCGTTCCGGGTGGAGCCTTATGGATCATGAGCGCGTCCAACCGCCTTCGCCTTTTGCATCGCCGTTTTGCCGCATCGACGCGCGGCGTGGCCGCCATCGAGTTCGCCATGATCGCGCCGGTTCTGGCGACCCTGTTCCTGGCATCGTTCGACGGCGGCAGGGCCATCGCGATCTATATGAAGGTGCGATCGGCGACCTACTCGCTGGCCGCCATCACCAATCAATATCCGACAATCGCATCTACCGACATGACTGGTATCATGCAGGTAACGTCTGACGTCCTGGCGCCCTATTCAACCACACCCGCTACTTTCACGGTCTCGCAAATCAAGATCACTAAGGCCGGTAAAGGCACGGTCGCCTGGAGCTACAGCCAAGGCGGCAGCGTATTGACGTCGGCGACGCTGCCGACAAACCTTTCCACCTGCGGTACCTATCCGTGTTACCTGATCTACAGCCAGGTCGGTTATACCTACACGCCGCTGTTCGGCCTGTTTACAACGGCCTCGATCAACCTATCGGACAGCCTCTATGTGACGCCGCGCAGCAGCGCCTGCGTCGTTTACACGCCGGTAACCGGTACGGCCTGCTAGTTTCCTTGGGCTCCGGCTCACGTTCAGAAATTTGCAGGTCCTGCTCTCTGTCAGCGATACGCCGGCGGTTGCTCAGACGTGAAAGTAACGGCTGCTCCCGTCGTTCAATGATTGCGTCGAGGATGCAATGCCTCGACGAATCTACCGCTGAGGATTAGCGGTTTCACTATTTGCAGGCTGAACGCGATGGCTAATTGGTAATATGCGCGGTGCTTACGGCCTGTTCGAACATCTTGACCAAGGCACTCTGGATGTCCGCCGGCGTACTTGCGGTATAGAAGAAACTCGGCGAGGCGCAGGTTTGCAGTGCCGAAGGGATATTCGCAATATTGTTGTTGGCGTAAACGTCTTCGCTGTTGGCGAAAGTGGTTGCGTTCTGAATTGTCTCGTAGGGAATGTAGAGAATGGCGATTGTTATTCCGCGGTTTTTCATCGCCGTGCAATAATCGCTGGACGTCACGCTGTTTGGCGCGAGGATCGTGGCCGAGTTCTGGTAGGGAACCTGCGCGGTGGCCGCCCAGTTCTGGGACGACCAGTTTCCACCCCATTGGGTTTGGTAGTCCTGCGAACCGTCGGTGACAATGAACACATACGGCAACGGACTAGACGCACTCGACCCGGTGCCAATCGAGGTGATGAAAGTGTTCATGCTGCTAAGCGCATTTTCAAAATGCGTGCCTCCAGACCCGAGGGTCGAGTTCTGGCCGGTGTCCAGCAAATTGGCCAGCTGCGAGGCAAAGGTGGTGATGGTGCTGCCAGTGAGACTGGTGGTGAGGCCGACAGAGCAGGAGTTGCTGCTGCTGGCACTGGACGTGCAGAGATATTGGATGAACGGAAACAGCCCGACTTGGAATTGATTGGTGAGCTGTCATTGGTCTCCGTGGTGGATGCTTGCGACAGCAACTGCGTCACCGCATAGCCGACGGCGTCGGCGCGCAATTGGATGCAGGAGGTGGTTCCGGCGGTCGGGCAGGAACTGACCTGCGTATTGGTCCAATTGATATCGCTGGGGGCGATGTTCGAGCAATTGGTGGGCGAAGTGCAGGCCGTCGGCGTGGTGCCCAGCCGCGAGATGGTAAAGCCCTGGCAATAGCCGCCCGGGGCTTGGGTTGTAGGTGCTGGTGTATTTGGAGGGCTGGAACGCCGGATATCGTTGCTCCGACTGAGAGCGCGCATGCGCCCTGCGCGGAGAAATGGCAGGCGAACGTGCAGCCTTCGGATAGAGCGTGTAATTGTCGGGATTGACCGCCTGCAGCCGCTCCTGCTCGGCGGCGGTCGACGGGAAGCTCATCGAGCCGGACACGTCGAGCATCAGATAGAAATTGATATAAGTCGGCAGCGTGTAGCTCGCGGTCGACGTGCCGGACACCGCGATGTTCTTGTAGCCCATGATGCCCATGAAATAGGTCGGGACCTGGGCGGTGAACGACACGGTGGCGGTGACCGTGGTGCCGCTTCGGGTGACGGTCGCCGTCGGGGTGAGACTGGTGTAGCCGATGTCGCCGGCGCCGGCGCAGATTGGCGTTGAAGAAATTGGTGGCGAAGGTCGAGCCGCCGGAAACGGTGCCGTTGCCGGACATGGCCTTGGCGGTGGCAATCACCGAGGAATTGACCGAGACGGTGGCGAGGCTGCCGCGTCGGCGGCGGCCTGCAGCTTGGTCTTGATCATCTGCGCCGTCGTGTAATCGATCACGCAGCCGACGGCGGCGACCATCGGCAGCATCGCGAGCGCGGTAATGACGGCGACATTGCCGCGGCGATTGGTCCGAAAATTGGAAATACCAGCGCCCGCAGCCGCGCCAACCGGGCGTCCTGGGCCAGCTTTCGCATCGCAGCCTTGACCATCGCGCACCTTCAACGAATAGCGCGCTTCTAGGCCCAATTTGCTAGGAAATCGTTACGCAAATACAGAGACTTGCGGTTAAATCCGCCTGTTATCAATGCCTTAGGCCAAAGCGCCGGGCCAGGAACTCGCCGCCATGACGCAGTCCCTCGGCGTCGATGCCATGGCCGATCCCGGCCGACAGGTGCCATTCGACCGGCACTCCAAGCGCGGCAAGGCCCTCGCGTGGCCTGGAACAGGGCCTGCGGCGGAATGAGCTCGTCGCGGTCGCCGTGAACCAGCAGCACCGGCGGCCGCGATTTGATCTCGCCGGCAAAGCTCTCGGCGTCGCCGTCCGGCCGGTCGACCAGAACGCCCGAATAGCCGACGATCGCCGCGGGCGCGACGGCGCGGCGCAGCCCGACATGCAGCGCCATCATGGTGCCCTGGCTGAAGCCGACCAGCGCCAGCGCCGACGGCGGCAGATTGATGACGGGCAAGCTCGGCGTCGAGAAAGCTGTCCAGGAGCGGGGCGGCCTTGTTGACGCCGATCCAGCGCTCGTCGGGATTGCGGAAAGTCAGCGCGAACCATTGCCGTCCGACCGGCGCCTGCCCGCATGGCTCGGGCGCATGCGGCGAGACGAAGGCTGCGTGCGGCAACAATCTGCTGCCAGGCCCGGCCGATCTCGATCAGGTCGTTGCCGTCGGCGCCATAGCCGTGCAGAAAAACGACCAAGCTGCCGTGCCGGGCCGGAATGCGGCGCAAGCCTCGGTCCATCGAGCTCTGGGCCGTTCCGCATCACGGCCATGCGGCTTGTACCTTTCTGCAGATTGCTTCGGCAGGATTTTGGTCACGACCGGCGCGCCCTCGCGCCCTTTGACGGTGCGATAATAGGTCCAGAGCACGCGCGCCGCCACGGCGCGCAACGGCCGCCACGGCTCGGCAAGCCGCACCATCTCCTTTGCCGTCGGCCGCGTCGGCAGACCGAAAGCCAAGCCGCGCCGCTTCCTGCAGCGCCAAGTCGCCCGCCGGCCAGGCGTCGGCATGGCCGAGGCACGACAACAGGTAAATGTCGGCGGTCCAGGGACCGATGCCGTGGACAGCGGTCAGCGCGGCGTGCGCCGCGTCGGCATCGATATCGGCCAAGCGATGCGAGCGCGAGCTTGCTTGCGGAGACGGCGCGGGCGATTTCCTTGAGCGCCTTGATTTTCGGCCGCGACAGCCCGAGCCGCGCCAGCTTTTCTGCGCCGCGCCTTGACGATGCCGCCGGCATCGAGCGGATCGAATGCCGCGGCCAGCCGGCCCCAGATCGCGCCGGCGCTGGCGGTCGACAAGTTGCTGCGACACGACGGTCGCGGCGAGACCGGCAAAGCCGCCTGGACGCCGCCGCAGCGGCGGTCGGCCGGCTTGCGCAATGAGCTTGCTGAAGCGCGGTTCGGCGTGCGTCAGCCGCTCCAATGCGGTACTCGAGATCGGCCTCGCTGTGAATGTGAGTAATCATGTTAGAGTGAGTATCGCCGAGCGGTTCCGAATGTGATCGTAGCTGTCAGTGTCGAGAAGCGTATCGCCGATGTACAGCCGCATCCTGCGTTTCGCACCCAGTCCGAACGGATATCTGCACCTGGGCCATGCCTATTCTGCATTGCTCAACTCCGATCTCGCGCGCGAAGTCGCCGGGCGGCTGTTGTTGCGGACCGAGGATATCGATGGCGAGCGCTGCCGTCCCGAATACGAGGCGGCGATATCCGAAGATTTGCGCTGGCTCGGTGTCGCATGGACCGAACCAGTGCGCCGGCAGAGCGAGCATCTTAACGACTACGGCGCGGCCCTTGCCGAACTCGAGGCGCAAGGCCTGCTCTATCCGAGCTTCGAGAGCCGCAGCGAATTGAACGCGATGGTGGCCGAGCGGGACTGCCGCGGCCGCTGGCCGCGCGATCCCGATGGGGTGCCGATCTATCCGGGGCGGGCGCGTATGCTCTCCGCAGCGGAACGGTCGCGCCGCCGGGCCGCCGGCGAACCGTTCGCCTTTCGCCTCGCCATGGATGCCGCGGTGGCGCGCGCCGGCGCGCTGAACTGGACCGAGAACGGCGCCGGCCCGCACGGCCAGACCGGCCGCATCAACGCCGCACCGCAGATGTGGGGCGACGTCGTGCTGGCCCGCAAGGATACGCCGGCCAGTTATCACCTCGCCGTCGTGGTCGACGATGCCCTGCAAGGCGTTACCGATGTGGTGCGGGGGCACGACCTGTTCTGGTCGACCGGGATTCACCGGCTGTTGCAGACCCTGCTCGGATTGCCGGAGCCGACCTATCATCATCACAAGCTTATTCTCGGCGACGATGGCAACAAGCTGTCGAAATCGACGCAGGCGACCGGGCTGCGGGAATTGCGCGCCGCCGGCAAAAGTCCGCTCGACATCCGCCACCAGGTCGGGCTGGGACGGTAGACAGCGCGATGCCGGGGCCGGCCGCCGTCCCGATCCTGGTTTTGTTCCGCGCGCCGCCGTGGCATGTTGCTCGGGGGTAAGGGCAACCAGTGGCGCGAAATATCACCAAACAAAAAGCGGTCGCAGCGAAACGGGCGCGCGGACGCAAAACGCCTTTGCGAAAACCCGGCCCGCGATCGCGCCCGGCGGATAGCGTGCTGGCGGTGTATGCCCACGATATCCGCACGGCATTGACCGGCATACTGGCGCTCGGCGAACTCTTGGCGAGCTCGAATTTGGGCGAGCGCGAGCGGCGTTGGGCGGGCGGTATCAAGGACAGCGCCGAGCATCTTGCGGCGCTGACCACGCTCATCGTCGACGCCGCCAAGGCCGAAGACGGCTCGCTGGTCTTGCAGCAGGAGCCGTTCCGGCCGCGGCGGCTGATCGAGGCGGCGGCCGAAACGCTGGCGGCGCGGGCGCAGACCAAGGGCTTGCACAGCGAAGTGACCATCGCAGAAGATTTGCCGGAAATGCTGATCGGTGATGCAGTGCGGCTGCGCGCCGCTCTGGAAAACCTGATCGACAATGCGGTGAAGTTCACCGCGGCGGGGGCTGTGTCCTTGCAGGCGCGGTGGCGGTCCGCCGGGCGCGGAAAGGCTCTGCTCACGCTTTCCGTCACCGACAGCGGCATTGGGCTCAAGCCGGCCGAGATCAAGCGGCTGTTCCGCCCGTTCGCCCAGGCCAATGCCGAAATTGCGCGCCGCTATGGCGGCGCCGGTCTCGGCCTTGCCGTCGTCAAGGTCTTGGCCAGATTGATGGGCGGCGATTTGACGGTGATGAGCGCGCCGGGACGCGGGTCATGCTTTTCCTTATCGGCAGTGCTGCCGATCGCGCCGGCGGCAGCACCGGTCGCGGAGCGCAGGCGGCAGAAAACCGTGCTGGCGGGCCGCCTCGCTATTCTTTGCGCCGAAGATAATCCCTACGGTCGCGTCATCCTCAACACCATCCTCACCGAGCTTGGCCATCACCCCGACTTTGTCGGCTCCGGCGAGGAAGCCGTGGCGGCGGTGGCCCGCGGTTACGACGTGGTGCTGATGGATGTGGCGCTGCCAGGGTTCGACGGCCTGGAAGCGACAAGGCGCATCCGTGCGCTCGCTGGACCCGCCGCGGTAACGCCGATCATCGGTATCTCGGGTCGCAGCGAAGCGGGCGACAGCGATGCCGCGCTTGCTGCCGGCATGACCGCTTATCTGCGCAAGCCGCTGAGCCCTTCGGCATTGAGCGACGCGCTTGGGGCGTTCGCGCGTCGTGCCTTGGACTCGCCCGCGGGCCCGCGCCAAGACGCGGTCCGATGACAGTCTCGGCGAAGCCCGCAATCCATATGCGCTGAGTGAGTGATTCGGACTTGCATTTCACAACAATCCGGAAAGACGGATTACTCCGCCGCGTCGGCCTTGGCCGCTGCCGCCGCGCTTTCGACGATCCGGCACAGATCGCTCATGATGCGGTTGAGCTCGAAATCCTTCGGTGTGTAGACCTCGGCGACGCCGGAGGATTTCAGGGCGTCCGCATCCTCTTTCGGAATGATGCCGCCGACCACGACCGGCACGTCGGCCAACCCTGCCTCCTTCAGGCGCGCGACAACGTCGCGCACCAGCGGCATGTGCGAGCCGGACAGGATCGACAGCCCGATCACATGCACGTCCTTTTCCGCCGCCGCGGAGACGATCGCTTCCGGCGTCAGCCGGATGCCGTCGTAGACGACCTCCATGCCGGCGTCGCGCGCGCGCACCGCGATCTGCTCGGCCCCGTTGGAGTGACCGTCCAGCCCGGGCTTGCCGACCAGGAATTTGAGGCGGCGCCCGAGCTTTTTCGACACGCGGTCGACCTCGGCGCGGACGTGATCGAGACCCTCCGCGTCGTTGCGCATGGCCGTGCCGACGCCGGTCGGCGCGCGGTATTCGCCGAACGCGGAACGCAGTGCAAAGCTCCATTCGCCGGTGGTGACGCCGGCTTTGGCGCAGACGATTGACGGCGGCATAATATTGGCGCCGCTTTTCGCAGCGCGCCGCAAAGTGTCGAGCGCCGCGTCGACGGCCTTGGGGTCGCGCGCCTGGCGCCAGGCATTGAGCCGTGCGATCTGCCCGGCTTCGACCTCGTGCGGCACCGTCATGATGGTGGCTTCCCCGGTGGTCAGCGGCGATGGCTCGGTTTCGACATAGCGGTTGACGCCGACGACGGTCTGTTGGTTGCGCTCGATCGCTTCGAGCCGTGCGGTGTTGCTCTGGACGAGCTGATTTTTCATGTAGCCCATCTCGACCGCGGCGATGGCGCCACCGAGCTTGTCGATATGGTCGAGCTCGTCGAGCGCTGCGGCCTTGAGTTCCTCCACTGTTCTGGCAATTTCGGCGGAGCCGTCGAAGACGTCGGCATAGTCGAGCAGGTCGGTCTCGTAGGCGAGAATCTGCTGCATGCGCAGCGACCATTGCTGGTCCCACGGCCGCGGCAAGCCGAGCGCTTCGTTCCAGGCCGGCAATTGCACCGCGCGGGCCCGCGCCTTTCGCGACAGCGTCACCGCCAGCATGGACAACAGGATGCGGTAGACGTTGTTTTCCGGCTGCTGCTCAGTCAATCCCAGCGAATTGACCTGCACGCCATAACGGAACAGCCGCTGCTTGGGATCGGTGACGCCATAGCGCTCGCGCGTAATCTTGTCCCATAACTCGGCGAACGCCCGCATCTTGCACATCTCGGCGATGAAGCGTGTCGAAGCGTTGACGAAGAACGAAATGCGCCCGACCACCTCGCCGAAATCGGGCACGGCGCCCGCCGCCTTCACGGTATCGAGCACCGCGACCGCGGTGGAGAGCGCGAATGCCAGCTCTTGCTGCGGCGTCGCGCCCGCTTCCTGCAAATGATAGGAGCAAACGTTCATCGGATTCCATTTGGGCATCTCGCGCGTCGTGAACAGGATGGTGTCCTTGATCAGCCGCATCGACGGCGCCGGCGGAAACACGTAAGTGCCGCGGGAGAGATATTCCTTGATGATGTCGTTCTGCGTGGTGCCTTGCAGCGTTTCGCGCGGTACCCCCCGCTCGTCGGCCACCGCGATATAGAGCGCGAGCAGCCAGGCGGCCGTCGCGTTGATCGTCATCGAGGTGTTCATCTCGCCGAGCGGGATCTGGTCGAACAGTGCGGCCATGTCGCCGATGTGCGAAATCGGCACCCCGACTTTGCCGACTTCCCCTTTGGCCAGCGGATGATCGCTGTCGTAGCCGGTTTGGGTCGGCAGATCGAAGGCGACGGAAAGGCCGGTCTGGCCCTTGCTTAGATTCTTGCGGTAAAGCGCATTCGACGCCGCGGCGGTCGAATGTCCGGCATAGGTGCGGAAAATCCAGGGTTTGTCGCGGTGCGGCTGGTCGCCCATGGTTGCTGCTTTGAGTGGTGCTTGCACGCAATCCGGCTCGGTAGTTTGGCGCGGATTTTTTTGCAATGCAACATCAACTGCAAACGGCCTACACCCGTGCGCTGCAAAAAAACAAAACCGGCGCGGCAACTCGCCGTTCCCGCGCTGCCTTTAGCGCGCGATCGCTGTTTGCCGCCTTCGCGACGCGGTGATCAGGCGCGTTTGATCAGCCGAATGATCACCAGCAAGATCACGGCGCCGATGAACGCATCGATGATCGCGCCAATGAACGCGCCGCCGACAAGCGGAAAGCCGATCTGGGGCAGGAGCCAGCCGGCAATCAGCGAGCCGATGATACCCACCACGATGTCGCCGATGAGGCCGAAACCGCCGCCCCTGACGACCGTGCCGGCCAGCCAGCCTGCGATAGCACCGACGATCAGCCAGATAATGATGCCCATGTTTGTCCCCTGATCTTCCCAAAACTCTTCCCGGCCGGGAAGACGTTCGCCCCATGAGCATCGGCAATGACCGCCCCATGAGCGCGGCGAGCTTACGGCCTCGCCACCGCACTGTCAGCCCGGCGTGCGGTGGGCATCCACCGCTCCTTAAGTATTTGTTGCGCTGCAACATCACCTGCGGCACACTGCATTGTCGGATCGTCCGAATGCCGGAGCAGCCGGGAGCCCGATATGGCCGTTGCGCACAAGAAGCCGTCCGCCGCGCCACCTAAGGACTTGTACCAGATCGGCGAAATACCGCCGCTCGGTCACATTCCTGAAAAAATGTATGCCTGGGCGATTCGCAAGGAACGTCACGGCCCGCCGGAAACGGCGATGCAGCTTGAAGTCGTTCCGACCTGGCCGATCGCCGAAGATGAGGTGCTGGTCTACGTCATGGCCGGCGGCGTCAATTACAACGGCATTTGGGCCGGCCTGGGCCTGCCGATCTCACCGCTCGACGGGCATAAACATCCTTTCCATATCGCCGGCTCCGACGCTTCAGGCGTTGTCTGGGCGATCGGCTCCAAGGTGCATCGTTGGAAGGTCGGCGACGAGGTCATCATCCATTGCAATCAGGACGACGGCGACGACGAGGAGTGCAACGGCGGCGATCCGCTGTTGTCGCCGTCGCAGCGCATCTGGGGTTATGAGACGCCGGACGGATCGTTTGCGCAGTTCTGCCGCGTGCAGTCGCGCCAGCTGATGGCGAAGCCGGCGCATCTGCCGTGGGAGGAGTCGGCCTGCTACACACTCACTCTAGCGACCGCTTACCGCATGCTGTTCGGCCATCCGCCGCACACCCTCAAGCCCGGCGACAATGTTCTCATCTGGGGCGCCTCGGGCGGGCTGGGCGTGTTCGGCGTGCAGCTCGTTGCTGCCTCAGGCGCCAACGCCATCGGCATCGTGTCCGACGCATCGAAGGCGCAATACGTCATGGAGCTCGGCGCCAAAGGCGTCATCAATCGCAGTGAATTCAAGTGTTGGGGCCAGATGCCGAAAGTCGGCAGGCCGGAATACGACGCTTGGGTCAAGGAAGCGCGCCGCTTCGGCAAGGCCATCTGGGACATCACTGGCAAGCACGATGTCGATATCGTGTTCGAGCATCCGGGCGAGGCGACCTTTCCGGTCTCGTGCCTGGTGGTCAAGCGCGGCGGCATGGTGGTGTTCTGCGCCGGCACCACCGGGTACAACATCACCTTCGACGCGCGCTATGTGTGGATGCGCCAGAAGCGCGTTCAAGGCTCGCATTTCGCCCATCTCAAGCAGGCGAGCGCGGCCAACCAGTTCGTCATCGATCGCCGCGTCGATCCGTGCATGAGCGACGTGTTTTCGTGGGAAAAAATCCCTTATGCCCACGAGCTGATGCGCACCAACCGGCACAAGCCCGGCAACATGGCGGTGCTGGTCAACACGCCGCGTCCGGGCTTGCGCAATTTCGACGATGTGATCGAAGCAGCGGGCGGAAATTAAATTGCCATCGCCTGCGTGCCGACCGCAGTGCGCCGAGTTCCTGCGCCTGGTAGTCCTTGGCTTGGTTCGCACACAACAAGTCGGCGTGCGAGGGGATCGACCATGCTGCGCAAAATCGACGAAATGACCGCCGGTCCGCCCGTTTCTGTTTTATCCTGGCGCAGCCGAAGTCAGCCAAGCAGAGGCCCGCGGCCGCCGCCTTCGAGCGGTAACGACGGATTATTCCGTTCGCGCGCGATCGCGGCGTTGAGCTCGCCGCCATAGATGAAAATGATCGCGGTGAAGTAAAGAAACACCAGCGCCATCATCACCGAGGCGAGCCCGGCGTAATAGTTTACATAGGTGTACGAGAAATCGGCCAGATAGCGGCCGAAGGCGTAACCGCAGGCGAGCCAGAGCAAGAGCGTCGCCGCGATGCCAGGCCATACCGCGCTCAATGGCCGCCGTCCGCACGGCAGCCACATATGCAGAATGAGAAGCGACGTGATCAGCAGCACTGCCGCCAGGATAAAGCGGCTGATGTCGAAGTGATTTTCCAGCGCGCCAAACCATGGCGCATAGGCGACCGCAATGCGGAAGACTAAGGGGCCGAGCACGACCAGAAACGCCAGCGCCAGAAACGCCAGGGCGCTGATCAGCACGTAGCCGATCGATTCCAGCCGCAACAGCCACCACGGGCGCGGCTCGATCAGCCCATAGGCGCGGTTGAGCCCGATGCGCAGGCTTTCGATGCCACTCGACGCGAAGTAAATGGCGAACACAGCGCCGATGGTGAGAATGCCGCCCCGCGCGGTGGTGAGCACCGTATGAATCTGGCCGGCGATCTGGTCCGATACGATGCGCGGCCACGCCGCGATCATCATAGCGGCCACCGCGTCGGCCAGGTTCTGGGAGCCGACAAAGCCCGCGATCGCCGTCACCAGGATCAAGAACGGGAACATCGACATCAAAACCGACAAGGCGATGTGACTTGCGATCGCCCAGCCGTCGTCGGCGTTGAAGCGATAGAAGGCGTCCAGCACGATGCGAAAGCACAGGCGGATCAGATTGAAAGTCACGCGGTCTCCGCAGCAAGTAGTGGATCATTCATAGCAGGAAACGGGTGGTTTGTGGCCGCCGCGCCCGCTCATGTCTCGGCAATGACAACGCAGGGAACAGAAGACATGGCCAAGGCGTATTACAGCACCGTGTTCGCCCGCCCCGCCGACGATATCTGGAACGTGATACGAGATTTCAACAACTATCCGGTTTGGGTCGACGGCGCAGGCGAGAGTGCAATCGAGGACGGCAAGTCCGGCGATGCGGTCGGGGCCGTCCGCCACGTGGTTTATCAGGGCCGCCACATTCGTCAGCGGCTTGTGGCTTTGTCGGACGTCGAACGCTCGCAAACTTACGAGTTTTGCGACGACCCGCCGATGCCGGTGCAATACTATCGCGCTACGCTGCAAATCATGCCAGTCGTCGACGGCGGCCGCAGCTTCGTCGCATGGTGGGCGACTTTCGACTGTGCGCCGGAACGCCATGGCGAGTGGACAGTGTTCTTCCGCGATGCCTTTGCCGGCTGGCTTGCCTCGCTGCGGCGCCATGTCGAAGGGGCGCCGTCGAGGGCCGCCTGACGCCGGCGAAATCAAGAAGACGAGGCCGGATCAAACGCCACGGCGGTCGGATTAGGCCGCCTGTACATCTCCGAGGAAGCGCCGAACCTCGCCTTGCAGATTTTCCGCCTCGGTGGCGAGCGCGTCGGCGAGGGCCTTGACGTCGGCGGCTGTGGCACGCGCTCCGGTCGAGGCCCCGGCGACGCGGCTCATGGCATCGGCGCCGGATCGCGCTTCGGTCGACGCGCGATTGACGCCTTCGGCGATCGAAGCCACGGCATTGTTTTGTTCCTCGACCGTCGCGGCGACGCTGGTGGCGATCTCCGACATTTCGTCGATAATCGATGACACCTGCTCGATCGCCTGGGCAGCGTCGGCGGTGGCCGACTGGATTGCGCCGATCTGCGCCGCCACCTCTTCGGTGGCGCGTGCGGTCTGGGCGGCAAGCGATTTCACCTCGGACGCCACCACGGCGAAACCGCGCCCCGCCTCGCCGGCTCGCGCCGCTTCGATAGTGGCGTTGAGGGCCAACAGATTGGTTTGTCCGGCAATTGATTGAATGAGGCCGATCACTTCGCCGATGCGGTTCGCCGCGCCGCCGAGGTCGGTCATGGTCGTTACCGTGCGTTTCGATTCGGCCACCGCGCGCGTCGCGACTTCGGTCGATTTCGACGCCTGTGCTGCAATTTCCCCGATCGAAACGGCCAGTTCCTCGATTGAGCTTGCGACGGTCGTGACATTGACCGAAGCGGTGGTCACCGAGTTTTCGGCGGTCCGGGCTTCCGACGAGACGGCGTCGGCAGCGACGTTGAGTCCGCTCGATGCGTTCTCGAGGTGACCGGCGGATTCACGCAGGCGGTCCAGCGCCTGCTCGATGGAGGCGCGGAACGCTCGGATCAAGATGGCGACCGCCTCGCCGCGGCGTTCGCGCGCCGCACCGGTCTCGTTTTCCACTCCGGCGAGCCGCTCGCGCTCGATCATATTGTCGCGAAACACCACGACGGTACGTGCCATTTCGCCGATCTCGTTGCGGGCATGGATCAAGACCGGTTGCGCCGCGGTATCGCCGTTGGCGAGCCGCTTCATCACCTCGGCCAATTCCTCGAGCGGCTGCGTGATCGAGCGGCCGATACGCCAGCTGAAGCCAAGCCCGATCAGCACCACCGCCAATCCGACCCAGGTGATCAAGTGGCGCGTGCGCGTGCGCGACGTCGAGAGCTCGCTGCCGGCGGCGGTGGCATTGACGCGCGCGGCGGCGATGATCTTGTCGGCCTCCGGTATGACGCTTTCGGTATCGTGGTTGATGAGCGCGACCAGTGGGGTGATGTCTTCGGTGCTGGCCACCCACTGCGCGAAATTCGCGTTGTAGGCTTGGATTTGCTTGTTCAGCTTCTCCTTCATCGCCGGCGCGCCGTCGACCGACTCGAACAGCGCGTTGAAGTGCTTGACCTCATCAAGAAAGTGGCGCTCCACCTTTTCATCGCGCGTCAGCCGATACTCGATCTCGTAGCGGCGCAGGGTCAAAAGCGACATCGTCAGCTTGGCCTGGTCGACCTCGCCAACCCAGGACAGATCGTTGTGGATGACGCTCTCGACAGCATTGCTGGCGGCAATGAGATCGGCAGTCGCGCCCTGGGTTTCATTGTAGCCGAGCGACTTCTGCTCCTGGACCAGGCTGTCGAAGCTCGCCCTGAGATCCCGAACGGTAATACGCAGTGGAACGACCGAATCCTGTTCCGAGGCGTTTAGCGACGCCTGAATGCGGTCGAGGCATTGCATCGCCACGGCCTGGCCATCGTAGAAGCTCTTAGCCTCCGCGTCGGAGGGATGCGCGACGAAATCGGTCGTCGCGGCGCGCATCATCAAGAGCCCGGTTTTCAGATCACGGCTGGCGTCGGACACCTCGGTGTTGCGACGCACGGCATCGAAAGCGCTGCCGACTTCAGCATCGCCGGTGAAGTAAGCGGCGCCGATGGCAAGAAAGCCGATTACCGGAATGACGCCGAGCACGATGATCCGGCCGCGCACCGACAGGCGGGAAATAATCTGGGTGGTGAACATCATGGCCCCAAACGGAGGTCGTGGGTGACGAAGGCACCGCAACGCCAATCAGCTGCAGCACACCGCAAAATGGTTAACATTGTGCAAGAATCGTAGGCAAAATCGGGCACTCGACGGGTTGCCGAGTTGGAAAACCCTCAAAACTGCCGGATTTGCGCCGCCAATTGGCTTTTGTGCACCGCACGCGTAAGCTTCGCGGGCCGGTCCGGATAAGCTCATCCTCGTCAGCTCGCTGGAGCTAGCCATGCCGCTCGCCGGCACTTCGAGAAGCCAAGGCAACGACCTCATCCCCGCGCTTGCCGAGGCGGTGGGTGTCATCGAGGCGCTATTCGGCGATGCCCGCCGCGCCGTTGCCGACCGGGTGACGATCGAGGGCCGCACGGTTTCACGCGTGTTCGACCGCGAGCAGCGCGCCACGCACGGCCTCGCCTGGCTCGCCACTTATGTCGAGGCTATCCGTCAACTTTTCGCCTACACGCAGCGGCTGACCGACGCCGGCGGCTTCGGCGAGACCGAAGACCTGCTGGTGCGCATCGGCGCTGGCGAGTACCTCGCTCAGGTGTTCGGCGGCATCCCCATGAGCCAAGGCGAGATCGTGCGGTTGTCCGATCTCGGACTATCGGCGCCGGTGGTGTCGGCGCGGATGACACCTGCCGTGGAGCACCTTCTGGCCACTGGTAACACGGCGCCGCGGCGGGCGCGGCTGGCCGAACTGATGCGGCAGAGCCACGATGCAACGGTCGGCGCCTGCGGGCTGGACGACACGCTCGATTCGATCCGCGAAGAAATGCGCAAATTCGCCGAAGATCGGGTCGTTCCCTATGCCCAGGCGTGGCATCTCCGGAACGACTATATCCCGCTCGATGTCATCGCGCAGATGTCCGAGCTGGGCGTGTTCTCGCTCACTATCCCCGAAGACTACGGCGGCATGGGACTCGGCAAGGAATCGATGTGCGTCGTGTCGGAAGAACTATCGCGCGGTTACATCGGCGTTGGCTCGCTCGGCACCCGCTCTGAGATCGCCGCCGAATTGATCCTCGGCTCGGGCACGGAAGATCAGAAGCGCCGGTGGCTGCCGAAGATCGCCTCGGGCGAAGTGCTGCCGACCGCGGTGTTTACCGAACCCAATACCGGCTCGGATCTCGCGTCGTTGAAAACCCGCGCGGTGAAGAGCGGGGACGCCTACAAGATTTATGGCAACAAGACCTGGATCACCCACCCGGTGCGGGCCGACCTGATGACGCTCCTGGTGCGCACCAATCCGGCTGAGACTGGGTACCGCGGACTGTCCATGCTGCTGGCCGAAAAGCCGCGCGGCGCCGATGAAAATCCGTTTCCCGCGCCGGGCATGTCGGGCAGCGAGATCGAGGTGCTCGGCTATCGCGGCATGAAGGAATATGAGATCGCGTTCGACGGTTTCACCGTGAAAGCGGAGAATCTTCTCGGCGGCATCGAAGGTCTTGGCTTCAAGCAGTTGATGGCGACATTCGAAGCGGCCCGCATCCAGACCGCGGCGCGCGCTATCGGCGTGGCGCAGGCGGCGATGGAGCAGGCGCTCACCTACAGCACCGCGCGCATTCAGTTCGGCGAACCGATCGCCAACTTTCCACGGGTCTCAGACAAGCTTGCCATGATGGCGGTCGAAATCATGATCGCCCGGCAGCTCACTTACTATGCCGCGCGGCAGAAAGATTCCGGGCGCCGCTGCGACCTCGAAGCGGGCATGGCGAAGCTCCTGGCGGCGCGCGTGGCCTGGGCGGCGGCTGACAATGCCGTCCAGGTTCACGGCGGCAATGGCTTTGCCGTCGAGTTTCCGACGTCGCGTATCCTCTGCGATGCCCGCATCCTTAATATTTTCGAGGGTGCGGCCGAAATCCAAGCCAACGTCATCGCCCGGCGCCTGCTCGACGGATCGAATTAATCCATTTCCGCTATAACGACTTGAGCGAACGCGGAACTGCGGGGCCGTTTCGCCATTGACCCAGATCAAAGCGGGTTTGACGCTCCGCGGGCATTAATCGCCTGCCTTAATGACTGCGGGATTGCACATGACCAAAGTTTCTGTTCCCCATAACGCTTACGTTTTCGTCGGTGATGGCCGCAAGGCGCTGGTGTTGCGCAACGAGGGCGATGCGCAAAGCCTTAATCTCAAGACCGAGCGCGTTTTTACCGATAACAATCCGCCGACCCGCGAGCAGGGCACCGATCGGCCGGGCCGGGAGCATTCGTCGGTTGGCTCCGGACGATCGAGCGTGAGCCAAACCGACTGGCACGATCTCGAAGAGCACAAATTCGCGCACGAGGTGGCGGCGGCGCTGGAACAAATCGTGCGCGAACGCAACGTCGAGCACTTGATCGTGGTGGCGCCCCCGCGGACGTTGGCCGATCTGCGCAAGGCTTTCCATGCGGACGTCAAGAAGAAGATCGTGGCGGAGATCGACAAGGACCTCACCAAGCATCCGGTCGACGACATCGAGAAGCACCTGGCGGGCTAGCCGCCATTGAAAGGAGCGATGGCAGCGAAGCAATCCAGCGAAACATTGATTTGGGTTGCTGCGCGGCGCTTATCATAGGACCGCGCTACTTTGCGCGGGTCCGTTGGCTCGCAATGACGCGCCAATTCACCGTACCCGTTCTTCGATCTTTGTTTTTTCTGCCGCCGGCGGTTCCTTGAGCAACAGTCCGACATTGCCGGAGAGAATGCGTTCGCCCTCGGCCCCGAGCGTACGCAAGCCGTTGACGAAATCGCGCACCGCTTCGCGCTTGCGGATTTCCTGCGGGTAATCGGTGGCGAATACCATGCGCGCGGCCGGGATCTCGGCAAGACCGGCTTTAACCGCGCCGATGCCGCCGGCAAACCCCGCGGTATCGAACACCAGATTGTGTCCGATGTAATAATCAAAATCCTTCTTGCCGGTGGCGCCATGGCGGGCATTGCCGGCGGTCCCCCAAAACGTCTTGTCCTGAAAGCAGCGGATGCGCGCCAGCATGCCGGCGATGCCGCCGGACAGATGCGCCATATGCACGGTAAGGCTGGGATGACGGTCGAACACGCCGGAATTGATCAGCCGGATCGTCGCCATGATCAGCGAAAACTCGCGGCCGACGGCGCGCGCGGTGTCGTAGCTATCGAATTGCTCGGCCTGATTGAGCTTGAGCGCCGGGTGCACGAATACGAACATGCCGAGCCTGCTGGCCTCCTGCCAGAACGGCTCGAGGCCGGGGTCGTCGATCCACTTGCCGTCAAACTCGGAGGTGATGGTGACGCCCTGGAAACCAAGCTCGTGCCGACAGCGGTTGAGTTCCTTCAGCGCTGCGGCGCCGCCGAGCGGATGGGTATGTGCCGCGCCGATGAAGCGTCCGGGATAGTCGCGTTCAGCTTTTTTGGCCTTGTCGTTGACCAGCCGCGAGGTTTCGAGGTCGGCGCACATGCCGGCGGCGCTGGTCAGCCAGGCGGCATCGATGCCGGCGACGTCCATCATCCGGACATGCTCGTCGAGATCGTAGAGCAGCGAATGCACGGTGTAGCTCGGCGCTCCCAGCGCGTCGTAATTGAGCACCAGCCGGTCGCCGGGGTCGTTCTTGATCAATTCGCGTGGTGTGAAATGGTGCTGGAAGTCGACGATCATTGGTGCGGTTCCTCCGGTCTTGCGGCTTTCTTGTAACCCGGATCGCGCCGGGCGCAATCCGGGAGCGGCGGACAAGGCCCGATCGCCGGTCCTGGGTTTCGCTGAACCGCGACCCGGGCTACAAGAGGCTCCATGGCTAATTTCATGTCTCATGTCGCGGTCCCGATCGCCATCGGCGCGGTCGCGGTCGTTCTTTTGCTCGGGCTGGTCAATATGATGATGGGCGGCTCCGGCAGCACGTCGCAGAAACTGATGCGACTGCGCGTTTTGCTGCAAGCCATCGCCATTGGCGTTATCATGCTGACGCTGTGGTTCATGGGCAAATGATCTGAATCAAAGCGATGTGAAGCATGGTCGTTCTCAATAAGATCTATACCCGCACCGGCGACGACGGCACCACGGCGCTCGGCACCGGCGAGCGGCGCAAGAAATACGATCTGCGGATCGCCGGCTACGGCACCATCGACGAAGTCAATGCCGTCGTCGGCGTGGCGCGGTTGCACACCGCGCACGACCACGCGCTCGACGCGGCGCTCAGCCGCATTCAAAACGATCTGTTCGACGTCGGCGCCGATCTGTGCACGCCGGGAATGGGCAAGGGGCCGGGCGGCGCGCGTCTCACCGTCACCGAAAACCAGGTGAAGTGGCTCGAAGCCGAGATCGACCGCTTCAATGAAACCCTTAAGCCGCTGCGATCCTTCGTGCTGCCGGGCGGCGGCGCGGCAGCGGCCCATTTGCATCTCGCCCGCACCATCTGCCGGCGCGCCGAACGGCTGATCGCCGAGCTTAAGGACCAAGAGGGTGACAGCGTTTCCGGCGAGGTGCTCAAATACGTCAATCGCCTGTCCGATTTTCTGTTCGTCGCCAGCCGTCATGCCAATGGCCAAGGCGCCGGCGACGTATTGTGGCAGCCGGGCCAAAACCGCTGACGGCAAACTCCAAAAAAGCCGGTGCCTGATGCCAGGATCAAGAATGCCGAAACTCGACGGCAAGGTCGCGATCGTGACCGGCGCAGCAAGCGGCATCGGCCGCGCGAGTGCCACCTTGTTCGCGCGCGAGGGTGCGCGCGTTGTGATCGTCGACCGGGACGCCGACGGTCTCAACGCCACCGAAGGCTCGATCGTCGAGAGCGGCGGCGCGGTCAAAATGTTTGTTGGCGATGTCGGTCGCGAGGCCGATGTGAAGGACTATGTGCAACTGGCCGTCGAAAGCTTCGGTGCGCTCGACATCGTCTATGCCAATGCCGGCATGCTCGGCCCACCGGCGCCGCTGCTCGAACAAACGGTGGCGCAATGGCAAGAGATGCTGCAGATTAATCTGATCGGCACGTTCCTCGCCATCAAGCATGCCGGCGCGCATATGGTGAGCCAGGGGAAGGGTTCGATCGTGCTTACGGCCTCGACCGCCGGCTTGCGGGCCAATGCCGGCAGCGCGCCCTACAGTGCCGGCAAAGCGGGCGTGATCAGCCTGGCGCAGACCGCGGCGAATGCGTTTCTCGGCACCGGCGTCCGCGTGAACGCCATCTGCCCGGGATTGATCGAGACCGGCATGACGCGCGAGCTATTCGCCGCGGCGCGCGAACGCGGCACGGCCGACAGGATCGGCCAGCTCAATCCGCTGCAGCGTGCCGGGACACCGGAAGAAATCGCCGCCATGGCGCTGTTTCTTGCCGGCGAGGAGTCCTCCTATGTCAATGGCCAGGCCTTCCCGGTCGATGGCGGCCTGTCGTCGACGCTGCCGTTCCGGCGACCGATCCGTTGACCGCTCGCGCGCCGGCCGGTAGGTTTCCCGCACCGCAGCATCAGGCCAATCTGACAACGGCCCGCGGCGGCAAGAAACTTCAATCAGCCATTGCAGTCGAAAACACAACACCATGAAAATTCTCGTGCCCGTCAAGCGGGCAATCGACAAAGATGTGAAAATCCGGGTCAAGGCCGACGGCTCCGGCGTTGAGTTGGGCAACGTGAAAATGTCGATGAATCCGTTCGACGAAATCGCAGTTGAGGAAGCGCTCCGGCTCAAGGAAGCCGGGACGGCAACCGAGATCGTCGCCGTCTCGATCGGACCCCAGCAAGCCGCCGAGACGATCCGCACCGCGCTCGCCATGGGCGCCGACCGCGGCATCCTGGTGAAGGCCGAGGGCGTCGTGGAGCCTTTGGCGGTCGCGAAGATCCTCAAAGCGATAGCCGCCGCGGAACAGCCGGGCCTGATCATTCTGGGCAAGCAAGCGATCGACGACGACAGCAATCAGACCGGCCAAATGCTGGCGGCGCTGCTCGGCTGGCCGCAAGGTACCTTTGCCTCCAAAGTGGCGCTTGACGGCGATGCGCTGTTGGTCACCCGCGAGGTCGACGGCGGATTACAGACGATCAAGCTCAAGCTGCCGGCGATCGTCACCACCGATTTGCGCTTGAACGAGCCGCGCTACGCCTCGCTGCCCAACATCATGAAGGCGAAGAAAAAGCCGATCGAGGAAAAGACCGCCGCCGATTTCGGCCTCGATACGAAGCCGCGCCTCGAAGTGATCAAGACCGCGGAACCGCCGGCGCGCAAATCGGGCGTGAGGGTCAAGAGTGTCGCGGAGCTTGTTGAGAAGCTCAAAGAAGTGGGAGCGATCTGATGCCCACATTGCTTCTCGCCGAGCACGACAATGCCGCGCTCAAGGATGCCACCAATAAGGCGCTGACCGCGGCTAAGGCGCTCGGCGCCGAGGTGCATATCCTGGTCGCCGGCCATAATTGCAAGGCGGTCGCCGAAGCCGCCGCCAAGCTCGACGGGGTCGGCAAAGTGCTGCTGGCGGATGCGGCGCTTTACGAGCACCTCTTGGCGGAGCCGGCGGCGGCGCTGATCGTGTCGCTTGCTGCGCCTTATGAAACGATCATGGCGGCGGCGACCACGATGGGAAAGAATGTCATGCCGCGCGTCGCAGCGCTGCTTGACGTCATGCAGCTCTCCGACATCACCAAAGTGGTGGGTCCGGATACTTTCGAACGGCCGATCTACGCGGGCAACGCCATCCAGACCGTGCGCTCGACCGACAAAAAGCGCGTCATCACAGTGCGTATCGCGGCGTTCCAGGCGACCGGAGCGGGCGGCGCTTCGGCGCCGGTCGAAACTGTCGCCGCCGCCGCGGATCCGGGTATTTCCGGCTTCGTCGGGGACGAGCTGTCCAAGTCGGAGCGGCCGGAGCTGACCTCGGCGAAAATTATTATTTCCGGCGGCCGGGCCATGCAAAACCGCGAGAACTTCACCAAATATATAGAGCCCGTGGCGGACAAGCTCGGCGCCGCAATCGGCGCATCGCGCGCAGCGGTTGATGCTGGTTATGCGCCGAACGACTGGCAGGTCGGTCAGACCGGCAAAGTCGTGGCGCCGGACCTGTACATCGCGGTCGGCATTTCAGGCGCCATTCAGCATCTCGCCGGCATGAAGGACTCGAAGGTCATCGTCGCCATTAACAAGGATGAGGAAGCCCCTATTTTCCAGGTCGCCGACTATGGATTGGTCGCGGATCTCTATCAGGCGCTGCCCGAACTCGCGACCGAGCTCGATAAGGTTAAACGCTGACGGAATCTGGCCTATTGGCCGAGATCGTCGTAAAAGACATAGAAAGTGAATTGCGATGGTCGACGTCAAGGAACGGCCCAAAGCGCAAACGGCGCACGGCGAGCACAGAATGGCCCATTCCATCCGTAAGATTGGCGTCGTCGGCGCCGGACAGATGGGCAATGGCATTGCTCATGTCTGTGCGCTGTCGGGGTTCCACGTCCTTTTGAATGACATTGCGCCCGACCGTATCACCGCCGGCCTTGCCACCATCAACGGCAATCTGGCGCGCCAGGTCAGCCGCCAGCGCATCAGCGACGAGCAGCGCCAGGACGCGGTCAAGCGCATCACGCCGGCCAATACGCTCGACGCGCTCGGCGATTGCGATCTGGTGATCGAAGCTGCGACCGAGCAGGAAGACGTCAAGCGCAAGATTTTTGCCGCGCTGTGCCCTGCGTTGCGGCCCGACACCGTCGTCGGCACCAACACGTCCTCGATTTCTATCACGCGGCTTGCCGCGGCGACCGACCGGCCGGAACGCTTCATCGGCATTCATTTCATGAATCCGGTGCCGCTGATGGAGCTGGTCGAGGTGATCCGCGGCATCGCCACCGACGACGTCACCTTCGAGGCCACCAAGCAGTTCGTCACCAAGCTTGGCAAGCAAATCGCGGTCGCCGAGGACTTCCCCGCGTTCATCGTCAATCGCATCCTGTTGCCGATGATCAATGAAGCGGTCTACACGCTCTATGAAGGCGTCGGCAATGTCGAGGGCATCGATAAAGCGATGCGGCTTGGTGCGCATCATCCGATGGGCCCACTGGAACTCGCCGACTTCATCGGGCTCGATACCTGCCTGTCGGTGATGCAAGTGCTGCACGAAGGCCTGGCGGACTCGAAATACCGCCCTTGCCCGCTGTTGGTGAAATATGTCGAGGCCGGCTGGCTCGGGCGCAAGACGCAGCGCGGCTTCTACGACTATCGCGGCGAAAAGCCGGTCCCGACGCGCTGAAAAGTAAGTTGATCCTTGGAAATGGAATTTTATTCCGAGGATGGCTGCGTCTATTTGACATGCCGTCCAAGTCCCCGAGGCCCTCTTGCATAGCGGACCCGACTGCTGTATTTTTAAAACAAGGCCTTACCCAGGTGAGGCATCACGGAAACACGGTGGGCGTCATGTAAACTTCCCAGGAATTTGTGACGATAAACGATATAATGTCAGTGAATGCAAAGGGCCGCAGTGTGGCCCTTTGGTGTTCTAATAGCTTTCTAGTTCGTTAGTGCTGCATGGAGCGCGGGGTTGATCGCGTACAAGGGTTCATCTTTCTGAGCATCGACTTCTGCCATTAGTCGATTTGAATTGTATTCATAGTCGTAAATATATTTTTCTACGTTATCCAGGTTTACAACCCCAATCACTCCGTACCAGAGCATGTATGCGAAGAGCTTCTCGAGGTCTCCGCTGAGTGCGGCTTTTTGAAATCGTTCAATAACCTCTCCCTTTGTGATGTATCGAGTTGCTCCAACTAGCGAAAGCAGTACCTTTTCAGAGACCCCAGATACATCTCGTATTTCGTACCCAAAATCATTTAGAACTGCGTGAGAGTGCTGCCTGACGGCGTCGACAGCATCTTCTTCCTGTACCTTTTCGTGCATCCGATTGATGCCGTTTGCGATGGCGTTCTCGATGATGGCGATTAGAAATCGCGGTCGCATCAGGCAATGGTCGGCAAAATAATCAAATGACTCTCTTTCCTTTACTCGTGCGACAAAGAAACGATCCCAAATCTCATCAAAGCTGTTGGCCTTTGTTATAACTGAGGCCTGCAAGCGAAGGTAGATAAGCTGCTTCAGCTTAACCCTGTCCGTCCAATCAATACGAACGACCGCCGCCTTTCCTTTGTCCGGCGTTTCGGTAACCATCAGCTCGAAGACATCGTTCCGAAGGAATATCACAAAGATAAAGTCACGATGGTCGGTCGCGAGATCCCTCTTAACTTTCTCCAAAGCCTCTAACAGGAGCCGAACAAGTTTGACATCCAACTCATCGACGCCGTCGCTAGCCCAGCCTTTATCGATATTGTCGATAAGAAATACCAGATGGGCGGCCTTGTTCGAATATTTCAAAAGCAAACGCTTCGCATTGGCAATTCCGCCTCTAAAAACTACGTTGGTCAATTTCTCTGGCGTTATGCGCTCTCCGCGACTTTCACTGGCTTTGATTTCTTCAAGCACATAGCTGCCGAGTTCGGTTGATCCGAGCTGTGAAGTCTCCCAATTCAGACACCCCGAGAGACGTCAGTGCTCGATCAATTTCGTTTGCCTCGGCCAGGAATGTCGGGCTGCGCCCTGACTGGAATAGCGCCTCCTTCTTAAGAGAAAGCAAGATTTCAGTAATAACTACAAAATACCAAAAGCCAGCGATCGTATGATCCAATGTGCCGGCATCTAGTATTTTTGTTAGTTCGCTTTTGAATAGACTGAGCTGATGAGAACTCCGGACGAAGGTCCGTTACGATAGAATTCTTTTGCTGCCTAAAACTGTCCCGAACCATAAAGAAAATGGCGGTTTTTCCCGAACCCTTTCTTCCGGCGACCAATTCGGCTTCGCCCCGTTGCGTTCGTAGATATTCAGACGTAGCCAAGAAATATTCTTCGAGCGTCCGGAATTCATTTTCCGCTGCTATGGCGCCCAGGCTGAGGCGTTGAAGCCCTGTTGACGTACGTAGCTTTGCTGGCCGTCTTATGGACTGCGCAGCAATCAGTGTTTGGGTACAGAAATTGAGTACCTTTTCGTGAATCTCCGACTCGTCCCGAATTGCGATAACGTTATCGCGGAAATCCATGGGAACTGGGTCATCTCCTATCGCGCCGTGTCGGAGCAACAGTGCGTCACGCTCAAGTCCATGCGCAAGGCCGGCCACGAAGGCTGCGCGAAGGTTGTGACGAGCAGCGTCTTCGATGTACGAGGCTAGGAATGGAACGATGACGCCAGCCGACGACGTAATATCCGTGACAGCTTGAATGATCGAGAAACGTGGAGTTTCGATCGGATCGAAACTTCGAAAGTGAACTTTGCTATCTTTGATCGCCGCTGCGGCGGCGACAACGAAATCAGTCTTTCTGTAGGAATTTAAAAAATAGATCGGCTGCTGTGAATTTAGTGGCTTTCCGTACAGCTCGGCAAGAGAGGAGTTTGGCAGACTCACTATGAGGTCGACTAAACCGAGCGAATTTTCATAAGCCCGGTAGCCGATTACATCAAAAAGTCCGTCCTTTTGAATACTTGACGCTGCCTCAGCAAACGACACGTTTAGAACTGGTGCGATCGATTTCCCCAGCCCAATTGCAAATCCAATCTCATAATAGACGTTTAGATTCGGCCTTGTGATGTCACAAATCAATACGTCAGCATTTTCTATTCTGCCGCGTATCTCATCCGGTATTACTGCTCCGAACGTCTCAATTTCAGGCCAACTTTCGATCTTCGCGTTGGGTGTTCGATTGGCGAGCGCAACCGCCAACTCAATGGGGTTTTTGAGTTCGGTAGGCCCATTGGGGAACGCAAAAAATGCAGATATGAAACCGGCCATGGGCAGCCTCCGCCGCAAATGGTACGCAGAGGTTGGGCAGCCTGCAACAGCATTCGCTTGGTTCGCCGGCTGGCGGACTCGAAATACCGCCCTTGCCCGCTGTTGGTGAAATATGTCGAGGCCGGCTGGCTCGGGCGCAAGACGCAGCGCGGCTTCTACGACTATCGCGGCGAAAAGCCGGTCCCGACCAGATAACAATTTACGTCAGCCGACGAAGCAATCCAGGGATTGTCCGGACTACTTCGCCGCTGTTGCTTCACGCAATGACGTGGTCACGCCGCCGCGCGCATCTGCGGCGCGGTTTCGCTCCAGCACGGCAGCGACGAAACGCGCTCGAACCACGCTCGCACATTGGCGTAAGGCGCGATCGGCAGAGCCGCGCCTTGGGCGTGAAACAGCGGCGCCGCAACGGCGAAGTCGGCGACGGTTAGCGTGTCGGATAAGTGTGCCTGGCGAGACATTGGCGAGGTATTGCTGGATGGCGTTCGATTCGCACAGCTTGGAAATCGCCGTCCACCAGGACTGGGCGTCACCCAGTCGACGCCGGCGCCGCCGGGCTCGCGCAGGATCACGATGCGGCCGACATCAGGCACGTCGAAAGCAGGCTTCATGATCGTAGCGCCGGGCGGCTGTCCGCATACGCGACGCCGCTATGATATTAATCGGTCGGCGCGCCGGTGATCGCCGCATTGACCAGTTTGACGCCGTCGTCGCTCGACCAGGCGGCCGGTCCCGCCATGTTGCCGATCTCGCAGCCATTGCGGTCGACCAACTCCGTGGTCGGCATGCCGAAAGCTTTGCCGACCTCTTTCAGGTCCTCGAAAACATGCGCGGTTGGGTCGGAATAAAAGGTGAGGTGAGTGACGCCGACCTGTTTTAGGAAGTCGAGCGGTTTCTGCGGGTCGCGCTGATCGATGTTGACGGCCACCACCTGGAAATCGGGACCGCCGAGCTTGGCCTGCAAGCGCATCGAGCGCCGGCATTTCGCTCCGGCACGGAATGCACCAGGTGGCCCATAGGTTGAGAAGGACGGTCCGGCCGCGCCAGTCCGCCAGCGTTTTGTCGACACCTTGCGCGTTCTTGAATTTCAGATCGGGCACATGGAAAGGCCGCTCTGCCAGGGCGAGCGCGGCCACTTCGCCATGCGCGAGCGGCACGAGCTTCTTGGCAATATTAACCGCGGGGCGGCAGGCGGCATCAGCCGGATTGCTTCGCAGATGCTCCATCCCGTATACCCCCGCCAGCACGAGAAGGATTCCGGCAGCCGCCGCGGCGGAATAGAGCCGTAGACGGCCGATCTTGCCCAAGGCGGGCGCGGTATCGGATTCGGGAGTTTGCTCGGTCATTCAGGTCGGGACCCAAAGCGCTAGGAAGCAAGGCGTCATGAGAAGCGTGTCATGAGCAACAAGATGTGGGGCGGACGGTTCGATCCAGGACCCGATCCGATCATGGAGGACATCAACGCTTCAATCCATTTCGACCGCCATCTCTACCGGCAGGACATCGCCGCGAGCAAGGCGCACGCCGCCATGCTCGCCAAAAAAGGCATCATCACGGCGCAAGATGCGAAGAAGATCGCTCACGGTCTAGACACGATCTTGTCAGATATCGCGGCCGGCAAGTTCGCGTTCAAGCGGGCGCTGGAAGATATCCATATGAACGTCGAGAGCCGCCTCGCCGACTTGATCGGACCGGCGGCCGGAAGACTTCATACCGCA
The DNA here is from genome assembly GCA_963790495.1 of uncultured Alphaproteobacteria bacterium. Lineage (GTDB taxonomy): Bacteria > Pseudomonadota > Alphaproteobacteria > Rhizobiales > Xanthobacteraceae > BOG-931. Next base: position 189,855 of record CAWBOW010000008.1, read on the forward strand.
CGCTCGCGCAACGATCAGGTCGCGACCGATTTTAGGCTCTGGCTGCGCGATGCGGTCGACGATATCGATGCAAGCCTTGCGGCTTATCAACGCGCGCTTGCGAAAAGGGCGCTCGAACATGCCGGCACCGTAATGCCGGGATTTACCCATTTGCAGCCGGCGCAGCCGGTGACGTTCGGTCATCATTTGCTGGCTTATGTCGAGATGGCGGGCCGCGACCGCGGCCGCTTTGCCGACGCGCGCGCCCGCTTGAACGAGAGTCCGCTCGGCGCCGGCGCGCTCGCCGGAACCTCGTTTCCGATCGACCGCGCCATGACGGCGAAGGCGCTGGGCTTTGCCCGGCCGATGGCGAATTCGCTCGATGCCGTCGCCGACCGGGATTTCGTGCTGGAAACGCTATCGGCCTGCGCCATCGCTGCCGTGCATTTGTCGCGCTTCGCCGAAGAGATCGTGATCTGGTCGTCGCCGCTGGCCGGCCTGGCCAAACTATCTGACAAATTCACCACCGGCTCCTCGATGATGCCGCAGAAGCGCAATCCCGACGCGGCCGAATTGGTGCGCGCCAAGACGGGGCGCATTCTCGGTGCGCTGATCGGGCTGATGACGGTCATCAAGGGACTGCCGCTCGCCTATCAGAAGGATCTGCAGGAAGACAAAGAAGGCGCGATCGACGCCGTCGGAGCGCTCACTTTGTCGCTCAAGGCGATGACCGGCATGGTGGGCGACCTGGAGCCCGACGTCGTGCGCATGCGGCAGGCCGCAGGCGAAGCCTATTCGACCGCCACCGATCTTGCCGATTGGCTGACCCGCGAACTGAAAGTGCCGTTCCGCGAAGCGCACCACCTCACCGGCCGGATCGTCGCCAAGGCCGCGGCAGCCGGCGTCGCCTTGGAAAATCTGCCGCTGCCGCAGATGCAGGCTATCGAGCCCCGCATCACCAAAGCGGTATTCGGCGTGCTTTCGCCCGCCAATTCGGTGAAAAGCCGCCGCGCCTTTGGCGGCACCGCACCGAACAACGTGCGCCGCGAGGCCAAGCGCTGGCTTAAGCGCTTGAAAACAAAGCCATAAGCGTTTGGCAACGGATTGCCGACACAATGTCGCCGCCGCAGGGGTGTGATATAGCTCGTGGCGGCAAAGGCTGGGGTGGGTATCGTGTTTGGCATGCGGGGCTTCGTTCGTGGATTTGCGTTGGCGGCCGGTCTTGTCGCGCTGGGGCTGTCCGCCTGCGGCCGTGAAGGGCCGTTGGAATTGCCGCCCGGTCCGGCGCCCCCAACCCCCGCCGCCAGCTCGCAACTGCGATCGCCGGACGGCACGCCGGCCCCCGGCTCGCCGCAGGACGTGGCGGCTAAAAACGGCTTCGATGCCCGGGGCAATCCGGTGGCGACGCCGAGCCAGAACCGGCCCTTCATTCTCGATCCGCTGCTGCAATAACCGTCGCCGTTGCGAACTAAGCGAAGCCGTCCGGAAAGCGCGTGCTCCGTGGCTATTGGATTGCTTCGTCGCTATACGCTCCTCGCAATGACGTAAAACATGCTTTAAACACCCGCCATGCACCATTTCAACTATCGCGGGAGCGTGCTCCACGCCGAAGCGGTCGATTTGAATACGATCGCGGAAGCCGTCGGCACGCCGTTCTATTGCTACTCCAGCGCGACCATCGAGCGGCACTACAAAGTGTTCGCCGGGGCGTTCGCCGACGTCGACGCGCTTGTCTGCTACGCCATGAAGGCGAATTCCAATCAGGCCGTGATCGCGACGCTGGCCAGGCTCGGAGCCGGCGCCGACGTCGTCTCCGAAGGCGAACTCTTGCGCGCCCGCATGGCCGGCGTGCCGCCCGGCAAGATCATGTTCTCCGGCGTCGGCAAGACCGCACGCGAGCTTGCGCTCGCGATCGACGAAAAAATCCTTTGCATCAACGTCGAGTCGGAGCCTGAGCTCGAGCTTCTTTCCTCGATCGCCGCCGGCAAGGATCGCGTCGCCGACATATCCATTCGGGTCAATCCCGATGTCGACCCGAAGACCCACGCCAAGATTGCGACCGGTAAATCAGAAAACAAATTCGGCATTCCGATCAGCCGCGCGCGCGAGGTTTATGCGCGCGCCGCCAAACTCAAGGGCGTCCGCATCATCGGCGTCGACATGCATATCGGCAGCCAGATCATCGAGCTTGACCCGTTCGGCGATGCGTTTGCGCTGTTGGCGGACTTCGTCGGGCAATTGCGCGCCGACGGTCACGCGATTTCCCACATCGACGTCGGCGGCGGCCTCGGCATTCCCTACCGCGAGGACAACGAGCCGCCGCCGGACCCCGACGCCTATGCCGCGATCGTCAAGCGGGCGACCGCGAACCTTAAATGCAAGCTCGTCTTCGAGCCGGGCCGTCTGATCGTCGGCAATGCCGGAATCCTGGTGACGCGCGTCATCTACTTAAAGCGCGGCGAGGCCAAGACTTTCGTCATCGTCGATGCCGGCATGAACGATCTGGTGCGGCCAACGCTCTATGAAGCGTATCATGACATCCGGCCGGTGCGGCAGGTCCCCCCCGGCGCGCCGCGAATCGTTGCCGACGTGGTGGGACCGGTCTGCGAATCGGGCGACTATCTGGCGCTTGACCGTGCTGTGGTGGAGCCGAAGGCCGGCGATCTCCTGGCGGTGATGACCGCCGGCGCCTATGGCGCGGCCCAGGCCGGAACCTATAACAGCCGCCCGCTGGTCCCCGAAGTGCTTGTCCAGCAAGGCGAATGGGCCCTGGTGCGGCCGCGGCAGACGCTCGATGAAATGATCGCGCTCGACCGCCTGCCGGACTGGCTGTGAGCCTGGCTTTATCTTGGCTTTGAACTTGCTTTATCGCCACCGTCGCCAGTTCCGCCGCCACGAACCGGCCCTCATGTTATGGTGTTGATTGTCGATACATACATTGTGCGGCTGACGACCGGACCCCAAGGCCTAACGACGGAAAGCCTGTGACCGACCAGACGTTGCCTAAGCCCAGCCCGAACGGCGCCGGCGCCGAAGGAAGCCCGCATACGCTGTTGGCGGCGGCGGTGCGGCGGGCGCGCTGGACGATCCTTTGGGAGCGGCTGTGGCCGGCGCTGGCAAAGCTGGCGACCGCGCTCGGGTTGTTCCTGGCGCTGTCCTGGCTCGGGCTGTGGCTCTGGCTGCCGCCGCTGGCGCGCGCCATCGGGCTTCTCGGTTTTGCCGTCGTGACGGTTGCCGCGCTGGTGCCGCTCGGCCTGTTGCGCATGCCGCCGATGAGCGAAGGCTTGAGCCGGCTCGATCGCGGCAGCGGCTTGCGCCATCGTCCGGCGACCGCGATCACCGACGCGCTCGCCGTCACCAGCAAAGATCCTTATTCGCTCGCGCTGTGGAATGCCCACCGCGCGCGCGCTTCGCTCGCGGCTGGCGCGCTCACGCCGGGCGCGCCGTCGCCGCGCGTCGCCTGGCGCGACCCTTATGCGCTGCGGGCGCTGGTCCTGCTGGTCTGCATTGCCACCTTCTTCGCCGCCGGCGGCGAGCGCTTCAAGCGCATCGCGGCGGCGTTCGACTGGCAAGGCGTGGTGCTGCCGGCGGATTTCCGCGTCGACGCCTGGGTGGTGCCGCCGGCCTATACCGGCAAGGCGCCGATCATGCTGCCCGGCATTCATCCCGGCGAAGCAGCGGCGGCGCAGGTGCCGAGCGACGGACCGTTCGCGGTGCCGGTCAACTCGACGCTGATCGTACGCTCCACCGGAAACGTCAATCTCGACGTCTCCGGCTCCGGCGGCCTCAAGCCGTCGAAGGACGCCGGCGAAGCGCCGGCCGGCACGCTGGAACATCGCTTCACCATCGCGGCGACCGGCACCGCAAGCTTGCGTGGCGCCGGCGAGGATCTAACCTGGCCGTTCAACGCCATCCCCGACAATCCGCCGACCATCGCGCTGACCAAGGACCCGCAGGTCCAGAACCGCGGCTCGCTGCTGTTGTCGTACCGGCTGCAGGACGATTACGGCGTCACCCAGGCCGAGGCGACCTTCGCGCGCAAGGACGATCCGCCGGCGCCGGGCGACAAGCCGCAGGCGCCGCCGCGCCCGCTTTACGGGCCACCGGATTTTCCGCTGGTGCTGCCGCAAGCCCGCACCAAAAGCGGCGTCGGCGAGACGATCAAGGATCTCACCGATCATCCGTGGGCCGGCGCGCAAGTGACCATGACGCTGGTCGCTCACGACGACGGCGGCAATGTAGGCAAGAGCGATCCGGTGACGTTCCGCCTGCCGCAGCGCGTATTCACCAAGCCGCTGGCGCGCGCGCTGATCGAACAGCGCCGCGACCTGGCGATGGACGCCAATACGCGGCCGCGCGTCATCACCGCGCTTGATGCGCTCGCCATCGCGCCGGAAAAGTTCACGCCGGATTCCGGCATCTATCTCGGGCTGCGCTCGGTATTCTGGTTGCTGGTGCGCGCCAAGACCGACGACGATCTGCGCCACGTCGTGGGAGGGCTGTGGCAGATGGCGGTCGAGATCGAGGACGGCGACGTCTCGGATACCCAGCAAGCACTGCGCAATGCCGAGAACGCGCTGCAGGAGGCGCTGCAGAAAGGCGCCAGCGACAACGAGATCAAACAGTTGACGGAGAAGTTGCGCGAGGCGATGCAGCGCTACATGCAGGCGCTGGCCGAGCAGTTGCGCAATCATCAGCAGTTGTCGCGCCCGCTTGGTCCCAACACCAAGGTCATCACCCAGCGCGATTTGCAGAACATGCTCGATCGCATGCAGAACCTGGCGCGAAGCGGCGACAAGGACGCGGCGCAGGCGATGTTGCAGCAGCTCGAGCAGATGATGGAGAATATGCAGATGGCGTCGCCGGATATGAACGGCGGCGACAGCGAGGACATGTCGCGGCTCGACCAGCTGGGCGACATGATCCGCCGGCAGCAGGATTTGCGCGACCGCACCTTCAAGCAGGGCCAGAATCAGCAGAACGCGCAGCGCGGCGAGCAAGGCAAGCCAGGCCGCGGCCAGCATCCCGGAGATTCGCTCGGCGCACTGCAGCAGAACCAGCAGGCGCTGCGCGACCAGCTCAATCAATTGCTGCAGGATTTGAAGAATCGCGGGATGGGCCAGAGCCAGCAAGGCCAGCCGGGGCAGCAAGGTCAGCAGGGTCAGCAAGGCCAGGGAGCCGGGCAGGACGAGCTCAATCAGTTCGGCCGCGCCGGCGACGCCATGGGCGAAGCGGAAGGCGAAATCGGCCAGGGCAACACCGACGGCGCAGTCAACTCGCAAGGCCGCGCGCTCGACGCTCTGCGCAAGGGCGCGCAATCGCTGGCGCAGTCGATGCAGCAGCAGATGGGGCAGGGTCAGGGTCAAGGCCGCGGCATGGGCCGCCTTGGCGAAGCGCGCGGCGACAACGACACCGATCCGCTCGGCCGGCCGCTGCGCGGCCGCGACTACGACAACTCCTCGGTGAAGGTGCCGGGCGAAATCGACGTGCAGCGCGCCCGCCGCATCATCGACGAATTGCGCAAGCGCTACGGCGACCTCGCCCGCCCGCAGGAAGAGCTCGACTACATCGAGCGCCTGCTCAAGGGGTATTGAAGCTCCTCGTTGCCCGCTTGCTCGGCGAATTCCTTCTCCCCGCGCGCGGGGAGAAGGTTGGGATCAGGGGGCGTCTCCGTAGGGCTCGGTACCTCTGCAAGCGCTCAGAATCCCGGCAACGCCCCTTACCCTCACTTCGATCGACCTCTCCCGGCGCGCGGGAAGAGGTAACCGCCCCCCTTTGACTCGAGCTACTATCGGCCTAGATTAAGGGTGTTCCGAGGGGAGCGCCGAGAGGCGCTGAGAGACCGCGACAGGCGCGGTGACCCTTTGAACCTGATCCGGGTCATGCCGGCGAAGGGACGGAAACTTCTGCCAAATCCCGCCCCAGCATCATGACCGGCCTATTGCGCCCGGATTTCAAGGCCGTTCGCAAGAACGGCGGAAACATTGGAGTGCCCCGATGAACAAGCCCTTGTCCGAAGCCGATCTCGCCACCCCGACGGTCACCACCGGCCCGATTACCGGCTCGCGCAAGGTTTACGCGACGCCCGAAGCGGCGCCCGACCTGCGTGTGCCGCTGCGCGAGATTCCGCTCTCGGAGGGCGCCGGGGAAGAGCCGGTGCGGGTCTACGATCCGTCCGGCATCTATACCGAGACCGATGCGGCGATCGACGTCGAGAAGGGCTTGAAGCGTCCCCGCGTCCAGTGGGTGAAGGAGCGCGGCGGCGTCGAGGACTATGAGGGCCGCCCAATCAAGCCGGTCGACAACGGCAATGTCAGCGGCAAGCATCTGGCGCGCAATTTTCCGAATACGCCGAAACCGATGCGCGCAGTGGGCGACGCTCCCATCACCCAGATCGAATGGGCCCGCGCCGGCGTCATCACCAAGGAAATGATCTACATCGCCGAGCGCGAGAATCTCGGCCGCAAGAAAATGCTCGATGTGGCGCAGGAGCGCGCCGACGACGGCGAGAGCTTCGGCGCTTCGGTGCCGCTGTTCGTCACGCCGGAATTCGTGCGCGACGAGGTGGCGCGCGGCCGCGCCATCATCCCGTCCAACATCAATCACGGCGAGCTCGAGCCGATGATCATCGGCCGCAACTTCCTCACCAAGATCAACGCCAATATCGGCAACTCCGCGGTCACCTCTTCGGTCGAAGAGGAAGTCGAGAAAATGGTGTGGGCGATCCGCTGGGGCGCCGACACGGTGATGGACCTCTCCACCGGCCGCAACATCCACAACACCCGCGAGTGGATTTTGCGCAATTCGCCGGTGCCGATTGGAACAGTGCCGATCTATCAGGCGCTGGAGAAGGTCGACGGCGATCCGGTCAAGCTCGACTGGGAGTGCTACAAGGACACGCTGATCGAGCAATGCGAGCAGGGCGTCGATTATTTCACCATCCATGCCGGCGTGCGGCTTGCCTACATCCACCTCACCGCCAATCGCGTCACCGGCATCGTCTCGCGCGGCGGTTCGATCATGGCCAAGTGGTGCCTGGCGCATCACAAGGAAAGCTTCCTCTACGAGCGCTTCGACGAGATTTGCGACCTGATGCGCAAATACGACGTGTCGTTCTCCTTGGGCGACGGTTTGCGTCCCGGCTCGATCCGCGACGCCAACGACCGCGCGCAGTTCGCCGAGCTGGAGACGCTGGGCGAACTCACCAAGGTCGCCTGGGCCAAAGGCTGCCAGGTGATGATCGAAGGCCCCGGCCACGTGCCGCTGCATAAGATCAAGATCAATGTCGACAAGCAGCTCAAGGAATGCGGCGAGGCGCCGTTCTATACGCTGGGCCCGCTGGTCACCGACATCGCGCCGGCCTACGACCACATCACGTCTGCCATTGGCGCGGCGATGATCGGCTGGTTCGGCACCGCCATGCTCTGCTACGTCACGCCGAAGGAGCATCTCGGCCTGCCGGACAGGAACGACGTGAAGGACGGCGTGATCGCCTACAAGATCGCGGCGCACGCCGCCGATCTCGCCAAGGGCCATCCCGCGGCGCAATTGCGCGACGATGCCTTGTCGCGGGCGCGCTTCGACTTCCGCTGGAAGGATCAGTTCAACCTCTCGCTCGATCCCGACACGGCGTTAAAGTACCACGACGAGACGCTGCCCAAGGAAGCGCACAAAGTGGCGCATTTCTGCTCGATGTGCGGGCCGAAATTCTGCTCGATGAAGATCACCGCCGACGTGCGGGAATACGCCTCCGGCCTGACCGACAACGAGAAGGCCGCGCTTTATCCGGAGGCGGCGCAGGCGGGCATGGACCAGATGTCGAAGAAGTTTCTCGACATGGGGGCCGAGGTTTATGTCGATAAGGCGGAGGCGGACAAGACGGCGAATAAGGCGCTCTGAGCGGCAACTTATCCGCTGGCTTACCTGGCGACGCGATCTTCGCAAAGGCCCGAGCTCGCTAGCGAGCAGAAGTAAGCCAATAAGACGTTGTAAATCCCTCCGCATTGCTGGATTGTAGGGGCAGGCAACCAAAGGTTGCCTGCCCCTTAGTTTGACTAAATTCCGGCAAGGAGACAGGCCCGTGGCCTGGGTACCCAGATGAAATTTGATGTTATCGGCCGCATAAACAATATGCGCCTACCGGACGGGAAGACTGCAATTCTTTATTCAGTCTACGAAGCCGTCAGCAATTCCATACATGCAATCAACGACAGATTTTCCGAAGCTAACGCAAAATCAAAAGGAAAAATTCACGTCGACATTTCCGTTGACGACAATGACGACGTCGTTTCCATCTCAATCACAGATAATGGAATTGGCTTCACTCCAGAGAATATTCTCTCGTTCGAAACCAGCGACAGCCGTTTCAAATATCAACGCGGCGGTAAAGGCGTCGGCCGTTTAATTTGGTTCAAGATATTTGAGACGATCAAAGTCGACAGCATCATAGCAAAAGGGCGCTCCCAAGAGCGCATACGTTTTACCTTCGATCCAAGAAAAGAAAACTCGCTCGTCAACAAGCGTTACATACAAGTCACAGACAAGAAGCGAAGAACTACAGTTACGCTGGCTGATCTCCGCCCTGAGCAGCGCGGAAGAATAAGGCCTTCGTCCTATCTTAAAGATCTCGCGGTTCACTTCTTTCCGCAATACATTGCCGGAACTCTGCCGGAAATTGCAATTACATACAAGGATTCTACCTCCAGCCTTAATGAGTTTATCGCGGATAAGGTGGAGGCGCCGAAGCAAGACGTCGTCGAAGCAGATTTTGGAGAGGGCAAAGCCAAACTCCGAATCGATCACCTGTTCGTGGACCCCTCCATTTCTACCGGCCTACGAAACGTCTACCTTCTCACGGCACACGGCCGTTTGGTCGGCGATCCGATTTCCATCGAGCGGAAGTACGCCCTAAACGAACTTCCTGAAGGCAAAGCGTATGTAGCGGTGGTCAGCGGCGATTTTCTGGATGAGCGCGTTGATCAAGAACGTTTAGGATTCAAGCTCACGACTGACCAAAGAAATTTCCTCGAAAAAGCGATTCTCGGGGCGGCTGAGCGCTTCCTAAAGGAGCATATTGACAAAATGCGCGCGCGCCAAAAGGCAACCGTCATGGGCCTTGTCGAAGAGCACCCTCAATTAGCAACACAATTCGCAAATATCGACGATTATGTGGCCGGCCTTTCGCCTGGCATGGACGACGAACAGATTGGACAAAACCTGTTCGTGCTTCTGTATCGCGAGGAAAAGGAACTGCGCAAGCGTATTCATGAACTGGATCAACTCTCGTCGTTAGAGCCAAAAGCGCGCGAAGAAGCAAAAGAACTTCTTCAAGATATTTCCAATCAGGAAAAACATAGATTGGCCGAGCTCGTGGTGAAGCGTCATCAGGTATTGCAGATGGCTAATGTGCTTCTCAAATATCAAAACGACGAAAAACGAAGCTATCATTACGAACGCGTAATACACGACCTTATTTGCCCGATGGGCGAAATGTATGGATCAGGCGAATATTTCAAGCACAATCTGTGGATATTGGATGACAGCCTTGCGGGTTATGAACTTTTTGCTTCTGACAAGAAAATCGGCGCATTTACCGACAAGGTTGATTTGAAGAAGGAGCCGGACGTCATTTTCTTCAACCCCATGGGATTTCGACGTGAGGGCACCAACGATCCCACTGTTATCGTTGAATTCAAAAGGCCAGGTGATGAAAAGCCATCCCGAGATCCCGTCGATCAAGTTCTTGGCTATATTGAAAATCTTCGAGGGGCATCAGTTCGCGATGTTGATGGCGGCGTTATTTCAGATATCGACGAACACACGCCCTTTGAGTGCATCATTGTGTGTGAACTTACCGAAGCGACAAGGAAACAGTTTGGCAGGTCAATCGCCCAAAATCCAACTCCGGATGGGGAGGGGTACTATGGGTACTCCAAGTCACACAACGCCTATGTTAGGGTCATGTCTTTCAAGAAAATGCTTCGAGACGCGGAACATCGCAATAAAGCTTTTTTTGACGCGCTCGATCTCGATAGCCCTTCCCTTAGTGCAAAGAAGCGGGCTGCGCGGGCGCGAGCACGTCGCCTCACGAGCGATGCAGCTCAGAGCGAGTACGGGCATAATACCCGGCTACCTGCCGGCTAATTGAGCGAGCATAAGGTGGGAAAAGGCGCAGCGCGCCGTGCTCACGCGTTCCAAATTGCAACAGCCGCGTGGGCTTCGCTCAACCTACCCTACAAAAACTCCTGGGATGGACGACATGCGACGAGGACTTGATTTCGAAAAAGCAGAGGCGGCGTTCAAACGTGCCACCGAGAAGGCTGTCTGCGGGACGCGGGAGGAGTGATCGGGGCGCTTTCTGCGTTCGCAAGGAGATTACTCCGCCAAGCGAGGCCCCGAGCGGGCAGGGCGGGTCCGCGATACCGACGTCGGCGGCAGAGACAAGTGGCGTAAACCTAGTCTGTGAGCCTGCGAGCGAGAGTGTCGATCAGGTCATCGCTGCGGGAGAGCGACACACAAGACACTTTGGGCGTCATGAGATGCGCGCTGACTTGAAGGATTGCATAATCACATTCGCGCCAGTCGCCATGCGACCGCGATAATCAAAATCGACACCGCTATAGCCATAACCAAGGCAACAGCGCCTCTGGCTTTCAGCGCCATGTCGAGGAATGAAAATAATAGTTCGTTGGAAGTGTCCGCCACAGAGTCCTCCATGAGAATCAGTGACCGCGGACACGGGAGGCATGAGGAAGCATCTCCGCCGACATTGCAAGTTCACTACACCTAAGAAGCATAAGTCATTGTTTTCAATCAGGGGCGTTCCCTTCATCAGAGAGCGTACTTTCAACCCGATGATGCATCATGTTGATCGCATTTAGGTTTTCATGAACGATAATCACGGGCCTTTCTCCCAAGGGCAAACAATTTCAACCCCCGCGACGTCGCCCGTTCTCCGTCCACACATTAATCGTCTGTCCGGTCATGCAGGCTATATTCGTCGCTCGTCGAAACGAAACGGCGCCGACGAGATCGTCGGCGCCGCCGGCTTAGGGGATTAAATCGACCCGCCGCCTACCTGACCGTAATCGCCAAACCATTGAGGTCCGCGCTGACGATGGCGCCGACGGAGCTGCCGGAAAGCGACAGCACGGCGCCGTGCTGGTTGGTGAGCACGATCGCCTGCGCGCCGCGGCCGACGGCGGCGCCGACATTGCCCGCGGCATAGACGCCGGCCACGTCCTCGGGGCCCCGGATATTGCTCACGGTGCCGCGGAAGCGGGTCTCGGAGGCGCCGAAGGTGAAGCCATAGCTGATGCCGCCGATGTTCAGCGGGTATCGGCGGCCGTGAAAGAACAGCGTGCCCGAACCGGCCGAGCCGCCGATGACAAAGCCCGCCTTGACGATGCTGAAGCTGATGCCACCGCCGTCGGCGTATGCGGTGGAAACGACGGCAGTGCTGGCCAAGGCCAGCACTGCGATCAGGCCGGCACGAAGGGTGGATAAGGCGCGCATAAGGTTACTCCCGGAAGGTTTTGAGGATGTAAATCGATGCGAGGCGGCCACCATACCGCTTTCGCCGCCGGGAGCCTACCGCCCGAGCGACCGAAAGCGCGGCAGTTCCTATCGCCGCGATGCCTCGACCGCGGCCTCAGCCTGCCGCTGCCACCTTCGCCCCGAGCCCGACCTCCTCATAACCGCCGCCGGATTCGTCCGGCCATGACACCGCGGTCTTGAATGCGGGCCGGGCCGCGAGTTCCCGGTACCAGGCATTCACGCGCGGGCGGCGTCCCGCCGACCAGAACTGATCGGCGCCGAGCGCGGCGAGGCGGAACATGTAGGGCGCGATCGAGATGTCGGCGAGCGTGAACGCGTTGCCGACGATCCACGGTCCCGCCGCAAGCGCATGCTCGAGCTGATCGAGCAGTTCGTCGATGGTCGCGCGCGCCGTGGTGAGTTCTTCATCGGTGATCTCGCCGCGCACGGCGCGGCCGTGAAAATCCTGATAGAATTTGGTCGGCCGCCGTGCGGCCTGCTTGCGCAACTCGTCATCGCCCCAGCGGTTGCGCAGCTTCGGCAGGATGTACTTGACCAGCGTCAACTTAGCGATCGCGGTAAAGCCCTCGTCGCAGAGAAAGACGAACTCGCGCATGCGCGCCGCGCCAAGCGGCTCGGGCGGCGTCAGCGCCGGGCCGCTAAACGCGGCATCGATATATTCGTTGATCACCGAGCTTTCGCGCACCACTGCGCCGTCATGCACGAGGGTTGGCACCATGCCGCGCGGATTGATCTCCAGATAGTCGGGCTTCATCTGGTCGAACCTGAACAGGTCGATGTAGCGGCTGATCCATGGCACGCCTTTCTCCTCCAGCGCCATGCGGCAGCGCACCGAGCAGATCGAGCTCCAGAAATGATAAAGTTCGACAGTCATGGCGCGGCCCTCTTGCGTGGTTTCACGACGTTTCTGCAAGGAGGATAGCAAGTTTCAGCGCCGAGAGGCTGGCGAATTGCCGGCGCGCTTCGCCACGAAGGCCGATGCGGCCCAAATCGGCCGGCGTTTGCCGGCTATTTCGAAAAATCGTTGGAGCGCAGTACGACGGGCCGGTCGAGCCGGCTGTGCTCTTCCAAAAACTTGACCGAGGCGCGGTCTTCAATGACATCGCGCAAGCGCAGGAACTGATCGACGCGCTCTTCCGGTTTCAGCGCCCGGCCGTCCTCGAGATTGTCCATGGCCGCGGTGCTGATCGCGCAAACGACGATATTGTCCGCGTCGCGCATGGTGAAATCGACCACCATCCGATCGAAGTCGTAGCCTTGCACTTCGTCGCGCTGCAGCGGCATCGCTGTTGCTCCGTGCGGGTCAAAGCCTTTCGCCGCCGACCCAGCCGGGGCTGGAACGTCGCGCCAAAGCTTTCCCGCTCACCCGTTGCGGCCCTCTTTCGCCTGACCATCCAGCCAGTCCGACAGACTACCGGATTTGCCCTTGACCTTGCCCTTCCGCTTTTTGGCCACCGGCTGCGGTGGCGCGGCGGCGTCGCGCGCCAAGCGCAGCGCCTTGAGCCGCTCGGTCTTGACGCGGAGCGCCTCGGCGGCAGCCTCGTAGTCCGATGCCGCCTTTTTGGCATCTTCGGCACGTTGCAGCTTCGCGAGTTGCGCGCTGGCATCGTGCTTATTGGATTTCTCCATTCGGCAGCATCCTTAACTCATGGTCGTTCGCGGACCGCTCGCCCGCGCGATGGGGTACCAGCTACGCCAAGGGGTTGCGAGGATTATTTCGATGAAACCGAGCATGCCGCAGCCGCTATTACGCCTGGGACCATCGCGAGCCGGCCGTTCCCCGGTCCGATCGTAATTTATTTGCCCGTGCGGGGAAAACCACGGCCGAATTTCAATCGTATCTGCCCCGAGGGCCGGCGATGACCAAGGAAACCACGATGAAAAGTCGTTTTGCGGCCGTGCGCGCGGTGATGCGCTGGGTATTGGCGGCGATCTTTGTTGCCGCCGGTATCGCGCATCTCGCCGTGCCCGACGTTCTGCTTAAGATCACGCCGGATGGGGTGCCGTTTCCGCGGCAGGTGATTTTGGTGACCGGACTTTGCGAACTGGCCGGGGCCGCGGCGCTGGTCCTGGATGATCTTTTGCGCATGATCTTTTCCGAAAACCGGAAGCCACTTTTCGGGATCATGCCCGGCCCGTTGCGCCAGTGGGCCGGCGTGGCGCTCGCGCTTTATGCGCTCTGTGTGTGGCCGGCCAATATCAAGCAGGCGCTCGACCACATCGTCATCCCGCATATTCCCGACAGCTGGTGGTATCACGGGCCGCGGCTTGCGCTGCAGCCGGTCATCATTTGGGCGGCGCTGTTTTGCGCCGGCGTTATCGATTGGCCGTTCGCTGCGCGGCGGCGGGGCGGGTGAGGGGCTACGACCGTACCCTCCCGCCATCCACATTGAGCGTCTGCCCGGTCATGAATGCCGCGTCGTCGCTGGTGAGAAACGACAGCGCGCCGACGAGATCGTCGGTCACTTCGACGCGCTTGATCGCCTGCAGGCTGGCGACGGCGTTGAATTCGTCATCCATGGTGGCGAAGCCGGGGCGCGGCTGGCGCGCCAGCGTTCCCGGCGAACGGGTCAGCCCCGGCGCGATGGCGTTCACCGTGACGCCGTCGGCGGCGACCTCGCCGGAAAGGCCGCGGGTAAAGCCGATGATGCCGCCCTTTGAGGCGACGTAATGGGCAAAGCCGGTCGTCACGGAGCCGAACGTGCTCGATGCCATGCTGACGACGCGGCCCCATTTGCGTGCGCGCATGCCTGGCATAAAGGCTGCAGTGACTAGGAACGTGCCGTCGAGATTAATGGAGAGAACCTTGCGCCAGTCGGCGAAGGTCATGGTGGCAAAATCCTGCTGCGGAAAAATGCCGGCGCAGTTCACGACGATATCGACATGGCCGAACTTAGCCTGCACCTGCTTCGCCATCGCCGCGACCGAGTCCTCCTTGGAGACGTCGCACACGACCGCGAGCGCGTTGCGTCCCGCTGCTTCGACCAGCTTCCCGGTTTCGCGGCCCTCGGCAAGATCGGCAATGGCGATATGCGCGCCATCCTCGGCAAGACGTTTCGCGAAAGCCTGTCCAATACCGTTGGCGCCGCCGCTGATGACGGCAACCTTGTCCTTATGCCCTTTGCCCACAAAACACCTCCCTAAAGCGCCGTTGCCCGGCCGAAGCGCAAATCTACCGGGGATTGGAGGAGCCTGTCTCCACCTCTTCCGCAAGGGGCGAGGCAAATTTTTCATTTTTTTGCTATAAGCATGCGCGACACCGGAGGCAGGCGAGGGCGCACAAATGACAGATGCCGAGCAACAGCACGAAGTCGCGCAGGACACCGCGGTCGGCGCACGGCCACCGATGATCTCGGATTACGGCCTCGCCCTTATCGTCTATATCCTTTACCTCGCCGGCTTCGTCACCGGCGTCAGCGCGGTGGTCGGGCTGATCATCGCGACGATGCAGATCGAGCGCGCCGATCCAGTCAGCCGAAGCCATTTCCGTTTCCAGATCAGAACTTTTTGGATCGGTCTTCTGTTTGCCGTGGCCGGCGCGATCACGCTTTACGTCGGCATCGGCATGGTGATCCTGTTGTGGTGGGTGGTCTGGACCGCGATCCGCTGCGTCAAAGGCCTTTTGCTGTTGAATGCCGGCGAGGCGATTGGCGAACCGCAATCGTGGCTGTTCGGCTGAGGGGAGAGGGTGTCTCGTTCTCTCCGGCATTGTGCCGGGTAGCCCATGTCTCACGTTGTTTGAGAAAGAAAAGCGTGGATGGCCGGGACAAGCCCGGCCATGACCATGGCGAGGGCGCCAAGACTTGAGAAGACGCGGTCCCGAAAAATTTCCTACTGTCCGCTGGACGGATCCACTTCCTGCAAAATACGCTGCTGCACCGCCGGGCTGTCCATGATGCCCATGTGGGTGTAGCCGGGCACGGGAATGTTCTGCGCGCCGGCGACGGTGCCGCCGAGCTCGCCGACGAAATTCACCGCATGCGCCACGCCGCTGACCGCGACGGGCTGTGATGGATCAACCCCGATCATCGTCACGTCGCGCGCGCCGCAGGCCGCGGCGCGCGTCGCCACTTCGGCAGCGCGCTCGGCGCCGAACGAATGGCCGATCACGATGATACGGTCGTCAGGATGGGCGCAGGCATCGGCGGCGAAGTCACGACTCTGCTCGAAGCTGCCATAGGCGACGATATAGCCGCGCTGGCGCAGCGCCTCGGCGACGATCGCCAAGCCGTGGCCGACAAACAGGCCGTTCATCACATAGGCGCGGGTGGCCGCGGCGGCGCCGGTGGTCAGCGCCGCGAACAGGGCCATGCAACAGAGCAACAGACGCATAGCCGATAAATTTGGTGGCTGAAGCAACGCCCCGCAAGGCTGGCTCCGCACGGCCGCTATGGGGCGGGCGGCGCGCGGCGGACTTTGCCGAAATGATGGGCAAGCCATAGCGAGCTGCCAAGCGCGCCGAGCGCGCCGGCGACGCATGCGCCGATCGGAGGCGGCAGCGGCGGAAAGGCCGAAAAGACCAGCGCGCCGGCAATGACAAAATTAAACCAGCCCCAGATGACGTTGACGATCGCGGAGGATTTGCCGACGCCCGGTGGCGAGGCAAACGGAGACTGGAATTTGTTGCCGGAGATGCCGTGCACGAAATGGGGAACGCCATTGGCAAGGAATACCCCGGTAAAAAAATAAGCGACGTAATAATACCAAGGCATGGCCAGTATCCGTCCTCTTTCCCGCGCAACGCCGCGGACCGCCGCAGACTAGCCACGTACGCGCCCTGGCGATAGGAGGAAGGAAAGGTGTTATCGTCAGTGGGTCGCCGGCTGGTTGGCGAGCTTGCGCCTTCGTCTAAGCCGCCCGGATATGCCAGCAGCGGGCATCGGTCTCGATGCGCTTGATGGCTTCGCCGAGATCGCCGGCGTAACCGATGAAAGTCCGCCCGAGCCAGTCCTGCCGCTGCACCGTCAGCTGACCGTGGTGTTCGACCACATAATATTTGCCGTTGCCGCAGGTGAAGGCGCGTTCCGATGCCATCGAGGCCTCCTGAAATCCTCAGCCCTCGCGGCCCCCTACCTTAGATTTAATTCCTCTCTTCCGGGTGAGCAATTATTTGCCGCAACACTTCGGCGTGAGCGCGCGCTACAATCGGCCGCGGAGGCGCGCATGATCACGCTATATTCCTATCCTTCGCTGTTCGGGGTTGCCGACAATAACGGCTATGGGCTGAAAGTCTTCACCTTCCTGCGGCTCGCCGGCCTGCCGTTCCGCCACGAGCATCTGTTCGAGGCCGCCACCGCGCCGCGCGGCCAGCTGCCCTACATTGTCGACGACGGCGAAACCGTCGGCGACAGCAGCACCATCATCGCGCATCTGTCCGCTAAATACCGGCTTGCCATCGACGCCGCGCTCACGCCGGTAGAGCGTGACCACGATCTTCTGATCGGCCGCATGCTCGACGATCTCTACTGGGTGATGTCCTATTCGCGCTGGCAGGACGAGCGCTATTGGCCGGCCTTTTGCGCGGCGCTCATCGGCGAGCATCCGAATTTTTTCGAGCCGGGTCTGCTCAAAGCCAAGGAGTTCAACGCCTCGCGCTATTACTATCAGGGCATCGGCCGCTACACGCCGGATGAGGCCTACGCGCGCGGGCTAGGCGATCTTGCGGTGTTGGCGCATACGGTGCCGGCGCAAGGCTTCGTGCACGGTGCCACGCCGGCCACGGTCGATGCCGCGATCTACGGCTTCATCGCCAATATCTATTTTTTCGACATCGACACGCCATTGAAGCAGTTCGTCGTGACGCATGACAATCTGGTGCGCCATTGCCGGGCCATCCACGACGCGGTAATGGCGGAGTAGGGCGCCCGGCAGGCAATTCTCCGCGCCACTCGAGCGGCGGAATTTTTGCGTGCGCGGCCCGATCTGCGCTACACTCATTATCGCCTGTCACGGAGACCACCCCGATGAGCAGCGACAGTCTGCAGGAACTCGATGCGCGCATCGCCATTGTGCGCGACAATATCCGCCAGCTCATCGAGCAGGCGGCGGCGAATTCCGGCGCCGGCGACGAGGCCCGTAATGCCGACCGCATCGCGGCGCAGCAGGCCGAACTCGACAAGCTGCAGAAAGAGCGCGAAGCGTTGGCGAGGTAACGGCGCGGCCGGCGCTCACTCAACGACATTTCCGCTCGGCGGGGCTCGCACGCGCCTGCACCAATTGGCTAAACCCAGGCTACGGACCTCCCACGCCCTTTCCCTTCAGTGCGCCGCCGATTTCGTCCAAGATCGCCGGCTCGTCGATGGTCGCCGGCATTTGCCACGGCTCGCCGTCGGCGATCTTCTTGATTGTGCCGCGCAGGATTTTGCCAGAGCGCGTCTTCGGCAGCCGCGCCACGGTAATGGCGAGCTTGAACGCCGCGACCGGGCCGATGTTGTCGCGAATGAGAGCGACGCATTCCTTCTCGATTTCGGTGGGCGGGCGGCTGACGCCGGATTTGAGCACGATGAAGCCACACGGCACCTCGCCCTTGAGCTCGTCCTTGATGCCGAGCACGGCGCATTCGGCGACGTCGGGATGCGCGGCCAGCACCTCCTCCATGCCGCCGGTCGACAACCGATGGCCGGCGACATTGATGATGTCATCTGTGCGCCCCATGACGAAAATGTAGCCGTCCTCGTCCTTAAATCCGGCGTCGGCGGTTTTGTAGTAGCCGGGAAATTCGTCGAGATAGCTTTCGCGCATGCGCGCGTCGGCCTGCCACAGCGTCGGCAGGCAAGCCGGCGGCAGCGGCAGTTTCACCACAATCGAGCCCATCGTGTTGGCCGCCACTTCATGGCAGCCCTCGTCGACGATGCGGACGTCGTAGCCCGGCATCGGCACGCTCGCGGAGCCATATTTCACCGGCAGCGCGCCGAGGCCGGCCGGATTGCCGGCGATGCACCAGCCGGTCTCGGTCTGCCACCAGTGATCGAGCACCGGCTTTTTCAGAAGCTCTTCGGCCCATTGCAGCGTCGGCGGATCGGCGCGCTCACCGGCGAGAAACAGCGTGCGGAATTTTTTTAGATCGTGCCGGGCGAACAGGGCGCCTTTCGGATCTTCCTTCTTGATGGCGCGAAACGCGGTCGGCGCGGTGAACATCGCAACCGCGCCGTGCTCGGAAATGACCCGCCAGAACGCGCCGGCGTCGGGCGTGCCGACCGGCTTGCCTTCGTAGAGGATCGAGGTCGCGCCGTGCAGGAGCGGCGCATAGACGATGTAGGAATGGCCGACCACCCAGCCGATATCGGAAGCCGTCCACCACACTTCGCCCGGGTCGACGCCGTAGAGATTTTTCATCGACCATTTCAGCGCCACCATGTGGCCGCCGTTGTCGCGCACCACGCCCTTCGGCCGTCCGGTCGTGCCGGAGGTGTAGAGGATGTAGAGCGGATCCGTCGCCAGCATCGGCTCGCAGTCCCAGGCCGAGCGGGCGTGGACCAGCGCGTAATCGCGCATCTGTCCCCAATCGCGGTCGCGGCGGCCGTCGAGCTTGGCCTGCGCCTGCGGGCGCTGCAGGATCAGGCAGGCAGCCGGTTTGTGCTTGGCGAGCGCGATCGCCTCGTCAAGCAGCGGCTTGTAATGGACGACGCGGCCAGGCTCCAGGCCGCAGCTCGCCGACAGGATCGCTTTCGGCTTGGCGTCGTCGATACGGGTCGCCAGCTCGCGGGCGGCGAAGCCGCCGAACACGACCGAATGAACGGCGCCGATGCGCGCGCAGGCGAGCATGGCGATCACGGCCTCCGGAATCATCGGCATGTAGAGAATGACGCGGTCGCCCTTGCCGACGCCGAGATCGCGCAACATGCCGCCGAGCACCTGGGTCTCGGTGAGCAGCCGATGATAGGTGACGGTGTGCTGGAGGCCGGCGAGCGGTGAATCGTAGATGA
The DNA here is from genome assembly GCA_963790495.1 of uncultured Alphaproteobacteria bacterium. Taxonomy (GTDB): domain Bacteria; phylum Pseudomonadota; class Alphaproteobacteria; order Rhizobiales; family Xanthobacteraceae; genus BOG-931. The sequence continues at coordinate 209,315 of CAWBOW010000008.1, forward strand.
TCGCGGCCTGGTCGCCGCGCCCGGCGTCGACATGCCGGTCCACAGCGTTGAAACAGGTGTTGCAGACGCCGTCGGGAAACCAACGGCCGTAGATACCGGCGGTGGGATCGAACACCGTTTTCGGCTTTTCGAACCAGTCGATAGCTGCTGCAGCTTCGCCCCAAAAGCCGGCAGGATCGCGCTGCCAGCGCGCGTAGATATCGTGGTAGCGGCTCGTCTGGGCGTCCATAAGTCTCATCCCCGCGCATTTTGCCGTCGCCGCCCGGCGCTTCGGACAGCCCACTATATCGCATTACCGAACGGAACGAGCGGCGCGGCCGGCGCGGGCCTCGCTTGCCAAGACGGCTCGCCAAGTGACATTTTTCACTTGGCCGATTCCACTTGGCCGATTGAGTGACGGGCGGACAGCGCGGCGACGGCCCGCAACGGCCTTGCCGGTTCGTTGATGGCCGCCGGAGATGCGCCATGGCGACACCCTATGAGAACGGGCTCGAGCGTAACGCGGCGAATTTTCAGCCGCTGACGCCGCTGTCGTTTCTGGCGCGCGCCGCCGACGTCTATCCGGACCAGCCGGCCATCATCCACGGCGCGCGCCGTGGAGCTACGCCGAGTTCTATGCCCGCGCGCGGCGGCTGGCCTCGGCGCTCGCCAAGCGCGGCATCAAGCGCGGCGACACCGTTTCGGTCGATGCTCGCCAACACGCCGGCGATGCTCGAAGCCACTACGGCGTCGCCATGGCCGGCGCCGTGCTCAATACCCTCAATACTCGGCTCGATGCCGCCATCATCGCCTTCATGCTCGATCATGGCGAAGCCAAGGTGCTGATCGTCGACCGCGAATATTCCAAGGTGGTCAAGGAGGCGCTGCGCAGCCTGCAAGGCGCGGCCGTTCGTGATCGACTACGACGACCCGGAATTCGCCGGCGCGGGCGAGCGGCTCGGCGACCTCGAATACGAGGAATTTTTGCCGAGGGCGACGCCGGATTTCCCCTGGCCGATGCCGGACGACGAATGGGACGCGATTGCGCTCAACTACACCTCCGGCACGACCGGCGATCCCGAAGGGCGTCGTCTACCATCATCGCGGCGCCTATCTGCTGGCGCTGGCGAATGTCATCGCCTGCGGCATGGGCAAGCATCCGGTCTATCTGTGGACGCTGCCGATGTTCCACTGCAACGGCTGGTGCTTTCCTTGGTCGCTGTCGGTCGTCGCCGGCACGCATGTCTGCCTGCGCGCGGTGCGCGCCGCGCCGATCTATCGACGCGATCGCCGCGCAGAAGGTGACGCATCTGTGCGGCGCGCCGATCGTGATGTCGACGCTGCTCAATGCGCCGGCCAGCCGAGAAGCAAGCCGCTGCCGCACGCGGTCGAATTCTTCACCGCCGCCGCGCCGCCGCCGGAGGCGGTGCTGGCGGCGATGAAGGAGGCCGGCTTCGACGTCACTCATGTCTACGGCCTGACCGAGACCTACGGCCCGGCGGTCGTCAACGACTGGCAGGGCGAATGGGATGCACTGCGGCAGCGCCGAGCAGGCGGCGAAGAAAGCGCGCCAGGGCGTGCGCTATCCGGTGCTGGAAGGCGCTCGACGTGATCGACCCCGCGACGATGCGGCCGGTGCCGCGCGACGGCGAAACGATCGGCGAGGTCATGTTCCGCGGCAATGTGGTGATGAAGGGCTATCTGAAAAACGAAGACGGCGACCGCGGCAGGCTTTCGCCGGCGGCTGGTTTCACTCCGGCGATCTCGGCGTCGTCCATCCGGACGGCTATGTCCAGCTGAAGGACCGCTCCAAGGACATCATCATCTCCGGCGGCGAGAACATCTCGTCGATCGAGGTCGAGGACGCGCTGTTCAAGCACCCGGCGGTGCAGCTGGCCGCCGTGGTGGCGAAGCCCGACGAGAAATGGGGCGAGACGCCGTGCGCCTTCGTCGAGCTGAAACCGGGCGCAAGCGCGACCGCCGACGAGCTGATCGCCTGGTGCCGCAGCCACCTCGCCTCTTACAAATGCCCGCGCCACGTCGTGTTCGCCGAAATCCCGAAAACCTCGACCGGCAAGGTGCAGAAATTCAAGCTGCGCGAGCGAGTGAAGGGGATATGAAATGCCCAATTTCTTGGAACAGCTTGCCGCTGAATGGTACGAGTTCAACGGTTATTTTGTAAATCGAAATATCAACGTTGGACGCCGTCCTAGGGGTGGCTGGGAGTGCGAACTAGACGTCGTCGCCTTCAATCCCAGGACCAAACATTTAGTTCACTTTGAGCCATCAATGGATGCTCATGGATGGAAAAAACGTGAGGAGCGCTTTCGTAAGAAATTTGAAGCGGGCCAAAAATATATTCCTCAATTGTTCGAAGCTTTTAAGCCATTGCCAGAAATCGAGCGCATCGCGCTCTTCGTCTTCGGTTCCGCCAAAGACCATATGGAGGTCAGCGGAGGTCGTGTCCTGATGATAAAAGATTTCATGCGGGCAATTCGAGACGGGATCAAAGGAAAATCCATCGCGAAAGAGGCCATCCCTGAAAAGTACGTGATATTGCGAACGCTTCAGTTTGCAGGTGAGTACTGGAAATAAACCCGGTTCACGCCGCCTCTGCCTCCGTCACCCCCACCACCAACCGCTTGCCAAGCGCGCGCAATGCGGCGGTGAGCGTCGGCAGTTTGGTCGAATGCTTCGGATCGAGGATGCGGCGGGCTTCTTTCTCGTCCTTGCCGATGCGCCGCGCCAGTTCGCTTTTGCTGATGCCGGCCGCGGCAAAGGATTCCAGCACCGCGAGCTTGGCCGCCACGTCGGGCGCAACCGCGATTTCGACCAGATTGCGGTCCTTGGCGCGCGGCTTGGGCAACGGCCTGCCGCGCTGCAGATAGCTCAGTAACGCAAGGCCGAGCGCCTCTTCCGCTATCGTCCGCGCATCGGCTTCGCCGTGTCCCTGCGTGATTGCCTCGGGTACGTCGGGAAAGCTGACGACGATGATGCCCTTACGGTCGCCTGGTTCGAACTGTGCGCGGTAAGCGAAAGCTTTCATCTTAATTTCCTAATCGGCCAAGCCGAGTTGTTTTCTGATTTTGCGCGCCGTTTTCGGATCAATCTCGCGGGAAGGCACGGTGGTCAGCCGGTCGCCGACGAACACCATCATATGGCCACCCTTGCCCCGCCATTTCTCCGCGCGGAACGGCAATCCCTTACGGCGCGCCTCGTCGCGCAATTCGACAATGAATTTGTCCCGTTTATCCATTGCCGAGCAGGGCGTTCGAAAAACCTCGACCAATATCGGACAAATTTGTCCGAATGTCAAGCCAGTTAGAACAAAAATGCCCGGCACAAGGCCGGGCATGACGAAAAACTTTACCTGTTCCCCGCTCTCGCGGGGACGCGCCGCGCCGTAACTCAGGCTTTACCGGCTAATGGACGAGAGTTTCGAACCGCAATCGCTCGATCTCATCCTTGATGTGCAACTTTTTCCGTTTGAGTTCCGCTATCTGGAAATCGTTCGCGGAGGGGTGGGCCTGCGCTTCGGCGAGTTCGGCGTCGAGCGCCTGGTGTCGTTTTTCAAGTTCCGCAAGATGCAATTCAATCGCCATGTAGCTTGCCTCCTTGCGTTAGTTTAAGCCGATCGGATGATCCTACACCCTAACAACCAAGCGCAAGGGTACTCCGTTTCAGCCCTTACGAAAATCCCCTGATCGTTCCTTGTGCACTGGCGTAAGGGTTGGCGCTATGGACTTGTCCATCATTAACCAAAACGCGATAATCCAGAGCAACTTACCGGAGCATGTCCCACAAAAGTGGAATCCGTTTTTGCCAAAAGGACATGCTAAAATAAAGCAGCCAGGGGCGCCTGCCGATAGTTAAATTGGGATGCGCTCTAATGTTACCCATGAGTGCGTTACCGGCCAGGCTTGGTGCCGGCCAGGACGCGATGCAGGGTGCGCGAATCGCGCACGGCCAAGGCGGCGATGACGGAAGAGGAAGAACGCGAGCTTCGGACGCAACTCGCGCGCCTGAACCAGGAGCATCGCGATCTCGATGCCGCGATCGCGGCGCTGCAACTAACGCTGGGCTCCGATCTTATTCAGGTGCAGCGGCTGAAGAAACGCAAGCTGCACCTGCGCGATCGCATTACCTTCATCGAGGACCAGCTCACGCCGGATATTATCGCGTAGCAGTCACCATTGCCGAGCTGTCATCATTGCGTAGTTCTCATTCCGCAACGTCCCGCCCGCTCGGCCTTGCGGGCGTACATTGCCATGTCGGCGCGTTCAAGCACCATCGACGGCGTGTCGAGCCGGCGTAGCGCGGCCATCCCCGCCGAGGCGGCGATGGCGAAGGTCGACGCGCCCCACGAAACCGGCGTCGCATAGACCGCGGCCTCAAGCGCCGCGGCCTTGGTCGCCGCTTCCGCCTCACTCAGGTTCCACAGCAACACGGCAAATTCGTCGCCGCCGAGGCGCGCCACGACATCGGAGGCGCGAACATGGTGCAGCAATGTCGCCGCGATCGCCTTGAGCACCGCGTCGCCGGCGGCATGGCCGTGGCTGTCGTTCACCGGCTTGAAGCCGTCGAGATCGATATAAAGCAGCGCCGCGCTGGTGCCGTAGCGCTTGACGTAGGCCAGCGAGCGGACGAGCTCGCGCTCAAACCCCCGGCGATTGAGGACATCGGTCAGCGGATCGATATCGACGCGCGCTTCGAGATCGGCAATGCGCGCCCGCGAAGCCTGGAGCTGTGCGGCAAGCCTGTCGACCTCGGCGGCGAGCTGCATGACGCTCGCGCGCGACGGCCGCCGGGGCGGCTTCGGTACTGGACCGTCCGGCTCGGCGCGTGACGATTGGCGTTGCGCCGGTCGCGATGCAGCCGGCTCGCCCGATGGTCTCATCACCCGGTTTTTCATCGCCACGTCCCACCACCCGAATCGCAAGCGGAGCATACCGCGGTCCAAAGCCGCGATCAGCGGCGGTGGCCGGGTACCGAAAGCTCTGTTATTACAATAATTTAATGTTACGTCGCTTGGCTGCAGCGAGTCTCGGCCGGCGCTAGCCCGAGTACAGAAAGCTCAACGGCGGCGTGACGTCATCGCTGAACACGGCTGCCGTCAACGGTCCGCCGAAAACGGCGCCGGTATCGAGATTGAGCCGGTTGCTGCGCAGGTCGGGAGTGCCGGAAGCAAGCGGCGTGTGACCGTGCACGATCAAACGGCCGTAGTCGCGCTCGTCGACAAGGAACGGCTCGCGAATCCACAGCAGATCGTTTTCGGTTTGGGCGTCGAGCGGCAGGCGCGGGTCGATGCCGGCGTGAACGAAGAACCGCCGGCCGTCATCGTGGCGAAGCGGCAATGTCCGCAGCCAATCGATATCGCCACGCGGCAGCGCGCTCAATTGTGCGACGCCGTAGCTGCCCAGCGTCATCGCCCCACCTTGCCCGAGCCATATCTCGGGATCGATTGCGCCGTCCAGCGCCGCCAGCAGCATCGCTTCATGGTTGCCCAGCAGCGCGACGACATCGGGCAGTTTCGCCGCGGTCTCGCGCACGAGAGCCAAGACGCCGGCCGAATCCGGGCCCCGATCGATATAGTCGCCGAGAAACACATAGCGCCGGGGGCGGCGGGCGGCATGGGCTTCGCAGCGCGCCATCAACTGCTGCAATTTGTGCAGTGCGCCATGAATGTCGCCGATGGCGTAGGTCAATGACATGAAACTACCCTTTTGCCGTCCATTCTAATCGTGGCTGGATTCAGGCATGATCGTTCAGTCTGGGTTCACCCCAAAAGTGGGAACTTTAGCCGAGAGGGGCGGTTGGAGTTTGGGTGAAACTCCGTTGTCGAGGTGATGTCATGAGAAAGATTTTAGTAGCTCTCGTTGCGGCGGCGACGGTCGCCGGAGCAGCGGTGGCAACGTCGGGCCCGGCGCTCGCTTATCACGGCGGTTGGCATGGCGGCGGATGGCGCGGCGGCGGCTGGGGCTGGGGTGCTGGCGGCTTCGTCGCCGGGGCCCTCGTCGGCAGCGCGCTGGCCTCGCCGTATTACTACCCGTACGGCTACTCGCCGTATTACGGTTATCCGTCCCCCTACTATGGCCGTCCGTGCGTTTGGCGGCGCTATTGGAACGGCTACGCCTGGGTCCGGGCTTGCGTCTGAGTCATCCTTGCGCCCGGCGGTCCTGCAAGTGGCGGCCGCCGGACGGCGGCGGATGGTTGGCGCGAAAATTTAGGCGGCGTCAACCAAACTTCCGCCAAATAGTCGAACTCCAATGCGTTTGACTTCGACCTAGGTTTCGGGGGTTTCCGGGGCTTCCCGCTCATCCAAGGTTCAGATCGGCACCCGGCCGGTCGCAAGAGGAGATCACATGAAGAAAACTCTGATTGGCCTCGCTGCGGCAGCCAGCCTTGGGCTCGCGACCGTGGCTGCGCCAGCGCCGGCAAACGCCTATTGCGTCGGCTGTGCGGTCGGTGCGGGCGTCCTCGGCGGCATCGCCGCCGGCGCCATTGTCGGCAGCGCCATTGCCAATAGCCCGCCGCCACCGCCGCCGCCCGGCTACTATGCACCGCCCCCGCCGCCGGCCGCTTATTACCCGCCGCCCGGTCCGGGTTACGCCCAACTGGGACCCGGCTGCTATTGGGGCAAGCGCAAAGTGTGGATCGAAGGCTACGGCTACCGCTGGCGGACCGTCCAAATTTGCCGCTAAGCCGGCAGGCCAGCGCGGCCGGCCTGTCGATTGTGTGACAGCGCGATGAATTGGACCGGCCGGCTTTCGAAAGCCGGCCGGTTTGCTTTTTTACCGAAGCTTTCTTGCCGCTGTGCTTTAAGCTTCGCCAACTGCGCTATTCATCGATTGCCACGGCCATGACGATACGGACGACCACCACGGGGGCGGCGCATCCGCTTGCAGCAGCCGGCACAACTGCGGTCAAATCCATCGATACGCCGGCCGGCTCTCCGACGGCACACACAACGCCGGCTGTCAGCGGCAAAGCACGCCGCCTGCGCGCTTATGTGCTCGGCATTTCGGCCGCAGTGTCCTCGCGCATACGGACCAAGGCGCCGCGTCTATCCTCGATGCCGCGCGGACTGACCGTGCTTGGCTGGGCCGCCGTCATCGCGGTTTGCGTCTATGCCGGGCTCACGGCGATGATCTATTTCGCCCAGCGATCGCTGATGTATTTTCCGGATCGCACCTACACGAGCCCAGCCGCCGCCGGACTGCCCGAGGCGAGCGAGGTGCCGCTGACGACCTCCGACGGGCTGAAGATACATGTCTGGCAAGTTCCGCCGCAGCCGGGCAAGCCGGTCATTCTCTATTTCCATGGCAACGGCGGCTCGCTGCGCTATCGGGTCGAGCGCTTCCGCCGGCTTATCGGCGCCGGGATCGGACTCTGTGGCGCTCGAATATCGCGGTTACGGCGGCCTTTCCGGGAACCCAACCGAGCGCGGCCTGATTCGCGACGCCGAGGCCGCTTACGCCTACACCGCCGCACGCTACCCGACGCCGCAAATCGTTGTCTGGGGCGAGTTGCTCGGCACCGGAGTGGCGGTTGCGCTTGCGGCGGAGAAGCCGGTCGGCCGCCTCATCCTGGAAGCTCCGTTCACGTCTGCGCTGGCGATTGCCGAAAGCCGTTACTGGTATCTGCCGGTCCGGCTCCTGATGAAAGATCAGTTCCGTTCCGACGAGCGCATCAAAGAGTCACGGCGCCGCTGTTGATCCTGCATGGCGTCGACGATCGCGTCGTGCCGTTCAGCTATGGGCGAGCATATGTTCGAACTCGCCAACAAGCCGAAGCACATCGTGCGGTTTCTCGACGGCGGCCACGAAGACCTCGACCAGAACGGCGCGCTCGATGCCGTCGCCCGTTTCCTCGCCGGCGATCTGGATTAAGCCAGTTCAGAACGTCGGGTAGGTCTGTCCTACTTTACCGCCGACGCGGGCAAAGCCGCTCTTCGCGGGCTCGAATTTATCATTGATATTCAGGGCCTTGGCATAGGAGCCGGCGGCCTTGTTCTTTTGCCCCAGCCGTTCATAAGCGAGCCCGCGGCTGGTCCAGGCGCGCACGCTCTGCGGATCGAGCTGCACCGCTTCGTCGAGATCGCTGGCCGCAGATTTGACATCGCCGATGGCGAGATAGCTCAGCGCGCGCGCGGTCCACGGTTCGGCATTGTCGTTCTGCAGACCGACCGCGGTCGAGAAGTCGCCGATGGCGAACTGGTGCTCGTGCTGGCTCTGATACAGAAGGCCACGATTGTAATAGGCGTCAGCGTTATCGGGCTTGAGCGCAATGGCCTTGTTGAAGTCCGTCAGCGCCTCTTTGGCATGCCCCTGCTCGCGGTAGATGATGCCGCGGCCGACATAAGCGGGCGCATAATTGGCATCGAGGGAGAGCGCTTTGTTGTCATCGGCAATCGCAAGGTCGAGCTTGTTGCTCTTGCGATAGATGAGCGCGCGGTTGGCGTAGGCCTGGGCGTAATTCGGATCGAGGCTGATCGCTTTGTCGAAGTCCGCGAGCGCCTGATCGTCGCGGCCGGCCTCGCCATAGACCGTACCGCGCATATTGTAGGCCTGCGGATCGTCCGGGTGCTTGGTTATGACCTCGCCGAGCGAGGTGAGATTGGTTTGCGAGGTCGCGAGCATGGCGTCGGTGGCGCCGGCATCAGACGCCGGTGGATTGCCGAACGTCGCGCAGCCGGCGAGCGCGAGCGCCGCCGCCAGGACTGCGACTAGTGGAATGACGGCGACACGTGAAGTGACGGCGAGACCTGGAATGGCGCGGGACATGACCACGGCACCCGGAATTCTGGGCGCTGTCCTGGACATTGTGGGCTTTGCGGCAGCTCTCCGGGTCATGGGGCAACGATAGCACCGCCAGATGCCAAAAAACGGCGCGGGCCAAACACCCGCGCCATCCTTCAAACCGGAAAGACGATCTCAGCCGAACCGGGGCGCCCGCGGCGGACCTGAGCGGCCGCCTGCGCCCGGACCACCAGCGGTGGTCGGCTTCGGCTTCATCGGCAGCAGGCCCTCGCGCTGCAAACGCTTGCGCGCAAGCTTGCGGGCGCGGCGAATGGCTTCCGCCTTCTCCCTGGCTTTTCTCTCGGATGGTTTCTCGTAATGACCGCGGAGCTTCATCTCGCGGAAAATGCCCTCGCGCTGCATCTTTTTCTTCAGCGCCTTGAGGGCCTGGTCGACATTGTTGTCACGGACAAGAACCTGCACGCGTGCTCCTTTGCAGTCGGTTCATGGAATTGCTTGGCAGCGTAGCGAATTCGCTCCGCACCGCCGTGGCGCGGCGTGTAGCAGAAGCCCGCCGGAAAGTCCACCGACCGGCCGAATATGGGGACTTCCGCCGTCGAATGAGCCGGGGGAAGGGCGACTAATCCGGAAAAACCTGGGTGACATGACCCATTTTGCGGCCGGGCCGGACGGCGGCCTTGCCGTAGAGGTGAACGGCGACGCCGGGCAAGCCGAGCCAGCGACGGAAATCGTCGACGTCGTGACCGATCAGGTTGGTCATTTCCACGCGGCCGCGGCGAACCGGCCTGCCCAGCGTCCAGCCCGCGACCGCCCTGATATGCTGCTCGAATTGCGAGACCGAGGCGCCGTCGATGGTCCAGTGGCCGGAATTGTGCACCCGGGGCGCAATCTCGTTGACCAAGAGGCCGCCGTCGCTCAACACGAACAGCTCGACCGCCAGCACCCCGACATAGGCGAATTTCTGCGCGATGGTCGCGGCGATGCGGCACGCCTCAGCGGCCGTCGCGTGGCCGAGCGCCGCCGGAACCCGCGAGGTTTTGAGGATATGATCGCGGTGCTCGTTCTCGGTGACGTCAAAGCTGACAACGGCGCCGTCGTGGCTGCGCGCGGCGACCACCGACACTTCACGCTCGAACGGTACGAAGGCTTCAAGAATGCAAGGCTGGCCGCCGACGTCGCGCCAGGCGGCGCCCGCATCGGTGCCGTCTTTGATTGTGGCCTGCCCCTTGCCGTCGTAGCCGAAGCGGCGCGTCTTTAATACCGCCGGCCGCCCAATCCGTTCGACGGCCGCCGCCAATTCGTCCGCTGAGCCGACGTCGGCGAAGGCTGCGGTGCGGATGCCGAGCCCGGTGACGAAGGTCTTCTCGGCGAGGCGGTCCTGGGTGGTCGCGAGAATCTCGGGGTCGGGCAATACCGGCACCCGCGCGGCAAGGAATGCCGCGGTCTCCGCCGGCACATTTTCGAATTCGTAGGTGACGACGTCGACATCTTCGGCGAAGCGATCCAGCGCTTCACTGTCGCCGTAGTCGGCATGGGTGACGCGCCGCACGACGTCGAATGCGGGCGAAGTCCGGATTGGGCGAGAAAACATGGCATTTGAAGCCGAGCCGGGCCGCGGCCAGCGCCAGCATGCGGCCGAGCTGGCCGCCGCCGAGGATGCCGATCGTGGCGTCGGGGGCGAGAACCGGCTGCGCAGGATAGGACGGATGGTTCACGCGCCGTCCTTCGGCATGTCCTTGGGCACTTCGGCGACGGCGGCGGTCTGCTTGGCCCGCCAAGCCACCAGCCGCTCGTCCAACGCCTGATCGCTCAACGCCAGAACGCTGGCGGCGAGCAGCGCCGCGTTGATCGCGCCAGCTTGGCCGATGGCGAGCGTGCCGACCGGAACGCCGGGCGGCATTTGCACGATCGAATAAAGCGAATCCTGTCCCGCCAGCGCCTTCGATTCGACCGGCACGCCGAACACCGGGAGGCTTGTCAGCGCCGCGGTCATCCCGGGCAGGTGCGCCGCGCCGCCCGCACCGGCGATGATGACCTTAAAGCCTTGCGCTTTCGCGCCTTTGGCGAAGGCATAGAGCCGTTCCGGGGTGCGATGGGCGGACACGATGCGCGTCTCATAGGCGACCTCGAGCGCATCGAGCGTCACGGCGGCATGTTTCATGGTCTGCCAGTCGGACTGGCTGCCCATGATAATGGCCACCATTTTATGAGGGGATCTGATTTCCGCTTCCGGCGGCGCCACGGTTAAGTTCCCTGCGCAAAGGAAGCGCCCGATTATAAGCTTGCGCGTTAGCGGTGCAAGGCGGCCGGCTTTCCCCAGCGACCGAATGGTAAAAAGCTAAGGACAGGAACGATAGCGATGCAAATGAGCCAATACCATTACTTGCCGCTGGCGCCGGGGTTCTTCGCCATCCTGATCGTCATTTTCGTCGGCGTGCTGATCCTGCAATCGCTGCGTTTCGCCTACACCAGCCTTGGCATCAGCTCGGGCGCGGCGGTGCTGTTGTTGGCGGGCTCGCTGATCGGCAGCATTTTCAACATCCCGATCGTGCAGCTGCCGCCGGAGCGGGTGATGTCGGACCAAATCGTCGACTTCTTCGGCATGCATTATGAAGTGCCGATCGTGACCCACTGGCAGGGCACGGTGATCGCCGTCAACATCGGCGGCGCGGTCATCCCGACGCTGTTGTCGCTGTATCTCCTGATCAAGCGCGATTTGTGGATGAAGGGCGCGATTGCGACCGCGATCGTCGCGGTGGTGCTGCACTGGCTCGCCAATCCGGTTCCCGGCCTCGGCATCGCCATTCCGGTCTTCGTGCCGGTCTTGGTGACGGCTGCCGTGGCGCTGATTCTGTCGCGTCAGGACGCCGCGCCGCTCGCCTATATCGGCGGCGCGCTCGGCACTTTGATCGGCGCCGATCTGACCAATCTCGACAAAGTACGTGGGCTCGGTGCGCCGGTCGCCTCGATCGGCGGCGCCGGCACTTTTGACGGCATTTTCCTCACCGGCATCCTCTCCGTGCTGATCGCCAATCTATACGCGGGACCGCGGCAGTACTTGGCCGGCTAAACTAATCGCTGGCCGATTAGTACCCATCCGGCTAATTTATCGGCCGGCCGTCGCTTGCAAAACATTGCGGAAAGATGCGCAACCCGGCGGCCCCGCCGAGTGCTATTTCATGGATCCGAGCGCAATCAAGGACTACCACGCGCATATCTATTACGACCCGGCGGACGGCCGCGATCGGGCCGAGCGCCTGCGCGAGCGGGTCGCTGCGGCGTTTCCGCAAGCCAAGCTTGGACGCTGGCACGACGAATTGGTCGGCCCGCATCCGCAATCGATGTTTCAGATTGCGTTTCCCACCGGCATGCTGGCCGCCTTCGTTCCGTGGTTGATGCTCAACCGCGACCGGCTGACCATCCTTCTGCATCCGGAAACCGGCGACGATTTCACCGACCACACCGCGCACGCGGCGTGGTTCGGCGCGGTGCTGCCGTTGCGCGTCGAGGTCTTCAAGACGTGATCTGCGACGCCGTGGCGCAAAAAACTCCTGGAACCACAGCCGGCCGGCCCTGTTAGCCGTCGGGCGATGTGGAGGAGAACATGCGAAATACACTGGCTACCTTGAGCCTTGCTGCCGGTCTTGCCGCCGGCATCGGCCTGATTTGCTGTCCAAGCGCGAACGCCTTCCCGATCAACGCCACGGCGATCGGGCAAAGCGCGACTACGGCTTCCGCCGTGCAAAAAGCGCAATATGCCGAGCGCCGCGGCCGCCGCACGATCACCAAATGCTATCGCGATCTCATCTTCGGGCGCTATCGCTGTCACACCTATTATCGTTCCTGGTAGCTATCGTTATTGGTAGCTCCGCCGATTGCGGTCCGCATTGCCGCGGCAATTCGCGGCAATGCGCTGCAAGCTTGGCGTGCTTGGCGTGAAGAACTTTGCCGGCGCTCGCGCGTTAACCGGCAAAGGGAAGAGTTCATGCCAAACCAGCGCGAGACCGACCGGAAAAACGACACGAGATTGCTGACGCCGCTGCTGCTGATGGGGCTCATCATCGCCGGCGGCATATTGATCTACCTGATGCTCGGTCCGCCGCCAGTGACTTAAAACAAGCTGGACGAGGGCGGCGGTCACCGCCGCATCGAACGGATTTATCGCGGCTGGCCGTCGTTGAAATGGCGTTCTAAAATCTCGCCCAGCGTCGCATAGAAGAAGCCGTTGAGGCGGCCCACCGGATCGAGTTTCTTCATGTCGATATAGCCGTCGGTCATGCAAGCGCGGTCGACATGCATGAACACGACTTCCCCGATCGCCAGCGGATGGCGGTGGGGACCGAGCTCGATCACTTGGTGCAGCTTGCACTCGAAATGGATCGGCGCTTCCTTGACGCGTGGGGCCGCGATCTTCACGCACGGAATAGGCGTCAGGCCGGTCTCGGCGAACTCGCTGTCGTCCTCGGGAAAGCCATTGGCGGAATCGACCATCTCCTTCCACACCGGATGCGTCACCACGTTGAAGCAGAACTCGCCGGTCGCGCGCACGTTCTTGAGCGTATGTTTCTCGCTGCCATCGGGATTGCGGGCGATGGTCAGCGAAATCATCGGCGGGACGACGCAGACCACGGTGAAGAACGAGAACGGCGCCAAATTTGTCACGCCTTTCTTGTTGACCGTCGAAGCCCAGCCGATCGGCCGCGGCACCACCGCGCCGGTGAGCAGGCGATAGACTTGGCGTCGCTCGGCCGTTGCCGGATCGACTTCGAGATAATCTGGCATCGGCCGCGGTCCCTTCGATTTACAGCGCAATCGCTTCAAATGGATTCGATTCGCGCGCCTGCATTGTGATGTCGCGTCCGCGGGCGGGCGTGGTGCGCATCATAACCTCGCATGATCGCCAGCCGCACCGGAATACAAATATTGCAATCCGCCACAAGTACCAATCGAGCGAATCCGGCACGGAACCGGCGAATTGTTCCCTGCAATTGTTGCCTGCAATTCCCGAGACCGCCATGAACAAAAACGGCCGGCAGTCGTTTTTCGAAAAGCAGTAAAATTGGAGAATTGAACATGAAGAAACTTGTTCTCGCCGCCGGTTTGGTTGTCGCGGCGACGTCTGCCGCCATGGCGCAGGGCTATGGCTACGGCCAGCCCTACGGCTACGGCACCTACAACGATACGCCGGGCTACGGCTTGTATGATTCGGCGGCGGGCTACGGCGTTTATGACTTTTCTCCCGGTTACGGCAACAATTGGTACGACAACGACCGCGTGGACGGCTCCGGGCGCGGCAATAGCGCGGAGTTGCAGCGATGACGCTGCATTCTGGCGCTGGCGCTGCTTGCCAGCGTCAGCACCGCGGGTAACCTTAGCGGCAGCTCTGGGGCGCGGCTGCGTTCGGGCGGCTGGTAGATGCCTATACGCCACGAGGTCGATTTGACTTTCGTGCAATCTGCCCGACCATGGTCGCATGGCGCAGAACCCCGCTTGAGCGTGGCAGTGATTGGGCTGGGCAGCATCGGCGGTGTCGTCGCGGGATGCCTGGCCGAAGCGCGCAGGCATGAGGTGATCGCCTGCGTGCGCCAGCCAATCGAGCGGCTGACGCTGGAAGGGCCGGGCCGCGCGGTCGAGGTTTCGTTTCGCGTTTTGACCGATCCCGCGCAGGCCGGTCCGGCCGATTGGGTGCTGGTCTGTACCAAAACCCAACAAACCCAATCTGCGGCGCCGTGGCTGAAGCGGTTGTGCGGCCCGGCGACCCGGGTTGCCGTGCTGCAAAATGGCATCGGTCATGTCGCGCGCGTCGCCCCGCTCGCCAATGGCGCCACGGTGCTGCCCGTGATCGTCTATTATAACGGCGAACGGCTTGCGCCTGACCGCGTCAGATTGCGCCAGGGCGCCGGCCAGGACATCGCCGTCGCCGATGACGCGGCAGGGCAGGCTTTTGCGCGGCTGTTCGAGGGCACGCCGCTGCGGGTCTTGCTGAGCGACGATTTCGACACGCTGATCTGGCGGAAGCTTCTGATCAATGCCATCGCCAATCCGATCACGACGCTGACGCTGCAGCGGCAGGAAGTATTGCGCCGGCCGGACGTGCGGCAACTGTGCCATGCCATCCTCGCCGAAGCGGTGGCGGTGGCGCGTGCCGAAGGGGTCAGGCTTGCCGACGACGAGCCGGCGCGGGCGATGGCGACCTTGTTCACATTTTCAGGCGAGCTCGGCACCTCGATGTATTTCGATCGCCTCGCCGGCCGGCATCTCGAAGTCGAGGCGCTGACCGGCGCGATCGTCGCCGCCGGCGCAAAGCACGGTATCGCCACGCCGCTCAATTCCGCGTTCCTTGCGCTGTTGCGCGCCATCGACGATGCGGCCGAAAAATGATCGACGATTTTTGGTGTAAAACGGCATCTATGGAGACCTCATGACCCGACGAATACCCGACGCCCGCAGCGCAGCCGAGCGAGCGTTCAAGGCGGTGACCACCAAACCGGTCGAAGCGCCGCCGAAGCTGCCGCCGTCGCTTCCCGGCGTGAAGGAAACGGTGTCACTGCGCATCGACCGAGACGTACTCGATTTTTTTCAAGGCGACGGTCCGGGTTGGCAAGATCGCATCAATGCCGCGCTGCGTAAGGCGGCGGGCAGGTGACGAATCACTGCGACGAGTGAAAAGCGGCACATTGCAGTATCGAGGCATTGCAACTTGACCGCGTTCTGAAAATATGTTCTCCTTATGTTCCAGCCATCGGAGAGGGAACATGAAAACGTTCAGCTTGGCTCACAGCTCCTTGCTCTGCATTTCCTTTGCCTGCGTTTCCTTGATGACCTGCGGTCTTGCCATCTTCGCCGCACCGGCGAGCGCGGAAACGCAAACGATTACGCCGGCCGATGCCAGGGCTTATGTAGGCCAGACCGTCACGGTCGAAGGCGCCGTCGGCAATGTCGCAACCGCCAACTCCGGCACCGTCTTCATCGACCTCGGCGGCCGCTATCCCGACAATGGTTTTGCCGCGGTGATTTTTGCCGCCGACCGGGGCAAGTTTCCGGACGTGAAGACATTTGTCGGCAAGACCGTCGACATTACCGGTGCAGTCAGCCTCTATCGCGGCAAGCCCGAGATCATCCTGAAATCCGCCGACCAGATGAAGGCGAAGTAGACGGCGCTTGCAGGAGGGCCGGTGTTTGGCTCCTGCAACTGGGCTGCACTTTCCGCGCGTGTGACTTTGGTCACAGCACGCCGGTCGGGCATCGTGTCGTACTCGCATACCACTGGGCCTGCGAGGGGACGAGGATGGATGTTCTCGAATATCTGCGCGAGACGTCATGCGAACTCGCGGCGCTTGCCGATAAGGATCGCTTCGAATCGCTGGCTTACATTTTCAGAATGGCGGCGCTTGAAGCGGATCAGCGTATGGCCGAGCCGTCCGCAGTGGGCGGCGCAACGGCGTGCGCGCTTCCCCGGCCGGTGGCGACGATCTTGCCGTTCCGCGGACGAAAACTCTGATCTAACGCTCAAAGCCTCGCGGTGGCGCTGCGTAACGCGGATGGGGTCGTCAGACGATCCGATAACCGCAGGCGCCCATGACGATGGCGCCGGCGAGGAAGGCGGACAGATCGGACGCCAGAGTCCGCCGGAGCGGTTCGCTTTGCCGCCTCCAGTGCGTGATGGCCGTCAGCTCGCTACAATCCGCCGGCACCTTTCGCAATTTCCTACGTTGAATTGCCATGCCGCGCCGTGCCGGGCCGTTAATCGTCTTCGCTTTCGCCGCGTGGAGCGCACAGGCCTACGCGCAGGCTCCTGCGAGTGCGCCTCCCGCCGCACCGGCGGCGGCCACTCAGGCGCCCGCCGATCAATCCACCGCACCGCATAACACGCCGACGACAGCCGCCCCCAAATCTCCCCCCACCTCAGACGATATCTGCCGCGCCATCGAACGGGACGCGGCGGAGAACCAATTGCCGGTCGAGTTCTTCGCCCGCGTGATCTGGCAGGAAAGCCGCTTCAATGCGCAGGCCGTGTCGAGAAAGGGCGCCGAGGGCATCGCCCAGTTCATGCCGGCGACGGCGGATTACCGCGGGCTGGTCGACCCCTTCAATCCGATCGAAGCGTTGCAGAACTCGGCGAGCTATCTGCATGATCTGCAGCAGAAATTCGGCAACCTTGGGCTCGCGGCGGCCGCCTATAATGCCGGGCCGGGCCGGGTGTCGGCTTTCCTGGCCAGCCGGCGCCCACTGCCGAGCGAAACCCGCAATTACGTCGCCATCATCACCGGCTGGACGGTCGACGATTGGGCCTCGGCCTCGCCGCCGAAAACCGCGGAGACCACGATTCCGCAAGGCGTGCCGTGCACGCGGCTCGCCAATCTGATCCTCGCGCCGAAGGCGGAGGCGCAACGCATCGCCGCTTATGTGCCGCGTTGGGGCATGCAGCTCACGGCGAATTGGTCGGAGAGCAGAGCTTGGGCGATCTACCGGATGATCGCGAAGAAATACGCCAATCTCATTGGCGACCGCGAGCCGATTGTGATCAGGAGCCGCGGCGTCGGGCTCGGCTCGGCGTTGCGCTACAACATTCGCATCGCCGACGACAATCGCCGCTATCTGGAAGGCTTCTGCAACAAGCTGATCGCCGCCGGCGGCGCCTGCGTGGTGCTGCGGAATGACCGGGGATGAAATTCACCTCTCCCCGCGCGGGGAGAGGGAGAAGACTACTCCGCCTTGCCGCCGAGCTGCTTGAGCTTGGCGAAGACGGCACTGACATCGAGGTCGTCGGCCTTCTTGACCTCCGCGGGAGTAGGCTCCGGCTCTTCCTTCGGCGCGGTGGTGACGGCGGCCGGCAACAGCGTGGCGCCCTGCGCCTCGACCGGTACCGGCTTCTCTTTCGCCGCCCGCTGCACTTCGAGGTCGAGATCGATTTGCGAGCACAGGCCGAGCGTCACCGGATCGAGCGGCGTCAGATTGGCCGAATTCCAGTGGGTACGCTCGCGAATGGCGGCAATGGTCGATTTGGTGGTGCCCACCAGCCGCATGACCTGGGCATCTTTGAGTTCGGGGTGGTTGCGTACCAGCCACAGGATCGCGTTCGGCCGGTCCTGGCGGCGCGACACCGGAGTGTAGCGCGGTCCCTTTTTCGGCTTGGCTTCCGGCAGGCGGGTTTTTGGCTCGGCGAGGTGCAGTTGGTGATTGGGATCGGCCTCGGCGAGTTGGATTTCCTGGCGCGTCAACTGGCCGGTGAGGATCGGATCGAGCCCCTTGATGCCTTGCGCGGCGTCGCCGTCGGCGATCGCCTTCACTTCCAGCGGATGCAGATTGCACAGATGCGCGATCTGGTCGAATGACAGCGAGGTATTCTCGACCAGCCACACGGCGGTCGCTTTAGGCATGAGCGGCCCGGTCGTCATAAGCTAAATCTCCTCTGTGCTCCGCCCGCCCGTCCGGGCGAAGCCACTCAACGTCATCGAAGATGACTGGAAAGTCAGCACGAATATAGGCGCGGCGGCGGCTCGGCGCAACCGCCGGAAACGGCGGCGCCGCCGTGGCGGATTGTCACAAATACGCCGGTAAAATCGGGCAAAATCGACCGAAACCGCGCAATCGCAATGAGGGAACTTAAGGCATGGCCGGAACACTGGACGGCAAAGTTGCGATCGTGACCGGCGCCGGCCGCGGGCTCGGCCGCGTAATGACGCTCGGCCTTCTCGCGGCCGGCGTCCGTGTCGCGGCGGTCGATCTCGATGGGCCGCCGCTCGATGAAATCCAGGAGGCGCGCCGAAGACCGCGGCGCCGGCAATCGCTTCAACGGCATCGTCGCCGACGTCACCTGGAACGACAGCGGGCCGAAAATCCTGCGCGCCACGGCCGAGCGGTTCGGCCATGTCGATATTCTCGTCAACAATGCCGGCACCAATATCGGCTTGTTGCGGCGCGAGGGGCAGCCGCGCGGCAAGCTGTGGGAGACGACACCGGAAGAATTTCGCCGCATCGTCGACGTCAACGTCGTGGGCACCTTCCTGATGACGCGCGCCGTTGTGCCGGCGTTGCTGGCGCAGCGCGCCGGGCGCATCGTCAATGTGACGACGAGCCTCGACGTGATGTGGCGCGGCATGATGCAGCCCTACGGCGCCTCCAAAGCCGCCAACGAGGCGATGCTCGCCGCATTGGCGGAAGAGCTCGCGGGCACCGGCGTCACCGCCAATGTTCTGGTGCCGGGCGGGGCCGCCGACACGCGCATGGTGCCGCACGCGACGGTGCCCGACCGCGCCTCGCTGGTTGCGCCCGAGGTGATGGTCAAGCCGCTGCTCTGGCTGTGCTCGAACGCGTCCGCGGCGGTCAACGGCCAGCGCTTGATCGCGGCGAAGTGGGACGACACGCTGCCGCCCGAACAGGCGGCCAAAAATGCCAGTGCTCCGGCCGCATGGCCGCAGCTCGGCCGCCAGGCGATCAATCCCAAAGAGCTCCGATAATCTCAATCACGCGGGTACGCGCCCCTTCACCGCGTTGGCGAAGGCGTCATAGGCGATGCTGCCGTCGGCGGCGATCGGTAAGTGCTCGCGCAGCTTAGCTTTTAGTTGCTCGCGCGTTTCAGGCGTCATCTGCGTGAACGCCTTGCCGGACGGCCCGACCGGCGCGGTGCTGGAATCCCAGAAGTCGTCGAAGTCGGCGAACGCGACGCGGATGCGGATGACGGTCGAGTCCACCCCCTGCAATCCGGCTTCATTCCAAATCGCCAGCATATTCTCGCGGCGCGACGCTTCGACATTCGGCCGCACCGGCGCGGGAAGGCCTACGGATTTCATCGCCGCGGCCAGTGGCCGGATCGGAAAGCCGTCGGGAAATTCCCACATGTAAGTGGCGACGGCACCGCCCGGCTTGACCACGCGCGCCATTTCGCCGGCCGCCTTCAGCGGATCGGACAAAAACATGATGACCAGCGCCATCGACGCGGCGTCGAAACTGTTATCGGCAAACGGCAACGCCTGGGCGTCGCCGACGCGAAACTGCGCAGGCTTGGCTCCCGGGCGCGTGCGCGCGTACGAAATCTGACCATCGGACGGGTCGATACCGGTGATGGCGCGCGGGGCCGTGCGCGCGATCAGGACCTCGGTGAAGGCGCCGTTGCCGCAGCCGACGTCGAGCCAATCGAGGCCCTGCGGCGGGTCGAGCCAGTCGAGGAACGTGGCGCCGGCGATTTGGCTCCAGCGTCCCATCAGCCGTTCGTAAGCCTTACCGTCGGTGAAGAGATTTACGGGTGCACTCATGTCACTGATGGGTTCATTGCGCCGGCATGGTTTCCTTGATGATCGGCGTCCATTTGGCGATTTCGGCTTTTTGCTTTGCCGCCAATGCTTCGGGCGTCTGGTCGTCCGGCGGCCAGATTTCCTGCCCCAGTTGTTTGAACCGTTCCTGCACGGTGGGATCGGCCAGCGCCACGCAAATCGCGGCGTTGAGCTTTGCGATCACGTCCGGTGGCGTGCCGGCCGGCACCCAGATGCCGTGCCAGAAGCTCGCATCAATGTCGTGGATGCCAAGCTCATCGAGCGTCGGCACGGCGGGGTCCGCCCACCAGCGCTTCGGCTGCAGCACGGCCAAGGCTTTGAGTTGCCCGCTCTGCACTTGCGTCAATTGCGACGCCGCCTGGCCGAACAAAAAATCGATATGCCCGCCGAGCAGGTCGGTGAGTTCCGGCGCGCCGCCGGTATAGGGCACGATCTGAAACGCGGTGCCGGTGCGCTTGGCGAAAAACCGCGCGGCGACGTCGGTCGGCCCGCCGATCCCGACCGTGCCCATGGTCGCCTTGCCGTTCTGTTTCTTCAGCCACGCGATTAGGCCTTTCACATCGTCGACCGGCACCGCTTTGCCGGCGACGATCCAGATCGGCGTGTCGGCGATGAGCGACACCGGCGCCAAATCCTTCACCGCATCGTAATTGAGCTTCATCATCGCCGGATTGAACACCGCCGTCTGGATATGGCCGATGCTGACGGTGTAGCCGTCGGGCGAGGCGTGGGCGACGCGGCCGACGCCGATGCTGCCGCCGGCGCCGCTGACATTCTCGACGATGACGCTCTGGCCGAGCACCGGCTGCATGCGCTGGGCGAGGATGCGGGCGATGGTGTCGGTCGGGCCGCCGGCGGGGTAGGGCACGACGATGGTGATGGTGCGCGACGGATAGGTGTCGGCGGCGGCCGCGGTTAGGCTTGCGGCAAGGCATACCAAAACGAGGGCGACCAGCTTGCGCATGACTTCCGCCTCCTCCCAACCTCGCGAGGAACAGCGTTACGCTATTCCGCCGCCTGTTTTTGCGCGCCGGCGGCGTTGATCGCTGCCCAGACGCGGGCCGGCGTCGCCGGCATGTCGATGTGCTCGATGCCGAGCGCTTTCAGCGCATCGAGGATCGCGCTGATCACCGCCGGCGGCGCGCCGGTTGCGCCGGCTTCGCCGGCGCCCTTGACGCCGAGCGGATTGGTCGTTGCCGGCACTTCGGTCAGTTCCGACACGATCGCCGGAAAATCCTCCGCGCGCGGCATGGCGTAATCCTGGAAGCTGCCGGTGACGAGCTGGCCGCCGGCGTCATAGACGATCGCCTCCATCAGCGCCTGGCCGACGCCCTGGGCGACGCCGCCGTGGATCTGGCCTTCGCACAGGAGCTTATTCATCACCTTGCCGACATCGTCGATGGCGGCATAGCGGTCGAGCCTGACCACCCCGGTCTCCGGATCGATCTCGACCTCGCAGACGTGGCAGCCATTGGGATAATTCGACGGCTCCGCGGAGAACGTGCCGGACGCTTCGAGGCCGAGCTCGAAGTTCGGCGGCAGCATGACCGGACGATGCAGCGACATCGCCACGGCGGTGAGCGGCAAGGCGCGGTCGGTGCCGACGATGCGAAAGCTGCCGTCGCGGAATTCCAGATCGCCCGCGGCGGCCTCCATCATCATCGCCGCCATCGGCTTTGCCTTCTCGATGATGGCGTCGGCGGCGCGTTTGAGCGCGTTGCCGCCGACATGCATGCTGCGCGAGCCATAGGTGCCGCGGCCCATCGGCACTTCGTCAGTGTCGCCCTGGATGAAGCGGATGGTGTCGATCGGCACGCCGAGCCATTCATGCACCATTTGCGCATAAACGGTCTGGTGACCCTGGCCGTGCGAATGAGTGCCGGCGACGATCGTCAAAGTGCCGCTCGGATCGAAGCGGATCACCATCTTGTCGTTGAACACGGCGGCCTCTTCCAGGAAGTAGCCGATGCCGCGGCCGCGTAGCTTGCCGCTCTTCTTCAATTCCGCGGCGCGCTTTGCGAAGCCGTTCCAGTCGGCGAGTTCCAGGCATTCGTCCATCACCCGCATGAATTCGCCGCTGTCATAGATCATGCCGGAATGGGTGATCTTGTGCGGCATCGCGGCGGCCGGAATGAAATTGCGCCGCCGCATTTCGATCGGATCGACGCCGACGGTGCGCGCCGCCTTTTCGATGAGCTGCTCGATCAGGAAGGTCGCCTCCGGCCGGCCGGCGCCGCGATAGGGCGCCATCGGCGTGGTGTTGGTCAGCACCGCCTTGGCCGAGGCATGCACAGCCGGGATGTTGTAGACGCCGGGGGCGAGCTTGATGGCGTAGAGCGGCACGACGATGCCGGCCTCGAACACGTGCGAACCCATCTGATGCAGCGCTTCGACGCGCAACGCCAGGAGGCGGCCGGTCTCGTCAAGGGCGAGACTGCCGGTCACCACCTGATCGCGCCCGTGGGCGTCGCCAATGAAAGCCTCCGAACGCGTCGACGTCCATTTCACCGGACGGCCGCCGATCCGGCGCGAGGCCCAGACCACCAGTCCGTCTTCCGGATAGCCGCCGTTCTTCATGCCGAAGCCGCCGCCGACGTCGGGCGAGATCACGCGCAGCCGCAACTCGGTGATTTTCAGGACATTGCCGGCAACGTGCTGGCGGGTGCCGTGCGGATTCTGCGTGGTCGAATAGAGCGTGTAGCTTTCGCTGTCCGGGTGATAGTGGCCGATCGCCGCGCGCGGCTCGATGGTGCTGGCATGCACCCGGCTGTTGTAAAGCTTAAGCGAAACGACATGGGCGGCCTTGGCGAAGGCTGCGTCGACGGCGTCCTTGTTGCCCATCATCAGTCCGACCGCGACGTTGCCCGGCGCCTCGTCCCAGACCGCCGGCGCGCCCGGCTTGACCGCGTCTTCGACATTGACGACCGCCGGCAGCGGCTCATAATCGACCTCGACCAGTTCGGCGGCATCCTTCGCCTGCGTCAGCGTCTCGGCGACGACGAAGGCGACGCGTTCGCCGACTGCGCGCACCTTGCCGATGGCGAGGATCGACCGCAGCGTGCGGTAGCCTTTCGGGCCGCCCATATCTTCCGGCATCACCGGCGAAAACGCGCCAAGCTTGTCGGCCTCAACGTCGGCGCCGGTGAGCACGGCCAGCACGCCGGGCGCAGCCTTGGCCTTGGCGGTGTCGATACCCTTGATGCGGGCATGGGCATGCGGCGACATCACGGTGACGCCGTACGCCATCAGCGGCAGGTCGATGTCGTCGACATAGCGGCCGCGGCCGGTGATGAAACGCGGGTCCTCGAACCGGGTGACGGGCTGGCCGATGCCGAACTTGCTGCTCACGATCTAGTCCTCCCCAATTCTCGCCCGTTTCCACGGGCTAGGATCGTTTATACTTGCGAACGACGATAATGAGAATGGCGGCACGGGAGGAAGAGAATGGCGCGGGGCGCGAATCGGGCAACCTTCGACTACATCATCGTCGGCGCCGGTTCGGCCGGCTGCGTGCTCGCCAACCGGCTCACCGCATCCGGCCAGCATCGCGTGCTGGTGCTCGAAGCCGGCGGACAGGATCGCAACATCTGGATTCACATTCCGCTCGGTTACGGGAAACTGTTCGCCAATCCGAAGGTCAACTGGCTCTACACAACGGAGCCGGAACCCGAGCTGAACAATCGCCGCGTCATCCAGCCGCGCGGCAAGGTGATGGGCGGCTCGAGCTCGATCAACGGGCTGCTTTATGTCCGCGGTCAGCACGAGGATTACGATCATTGGCGGCAACTGGGCAACGCCGGCTGGTCGTTCAGGGACGTGCTGCCGTATTTCCGCCGCGCCGAGGACCAGGAGCGCGGCGCCGACGAGTTTCACGGCGCCGGCGGACACCTGAAAATCTCCGACGTCTGCGAGCCGCATCCGCTGTGCGAGGCCTTCATCGAAGCCGCGCAGCAAAGCGGCTTTCCGCGCAACGACGATTTCAACGGCGCGGCCCAGGAAGGCGCCGGCTACTTCCAGCTCACGTCGAGAAACGGCCGCCGCTGGTCGACCGCCGTCGGTTATCTGAAGGAAGCGAAGCGGCGGGGAAATCTTGCAGTCGTGCCGAACGCGCTCGCCACGCGCATTTTGTTTTCCGGCCGCCGCGCCACCGGCGTCGAATACCGGCAGGGCGGTGCGACGCGCACCGCCCACGCCAATGCCGAGGTCATCGTCGCCGGCGGCGCCTTCAATTCGCCGCAGCTCCTGCAGCTCTCCGGCTTGGGCCCGGCGAAAATCCTGCAGGACCTCGGCATCGACATCGTCGCCGATATGCCGGGCGTCGGCGCCGATTTGCAGGACCATTTGCAGATCCGCATTCTTTATCGCTGCAGCGAACCGATCACCATGAACGACGTGATCAACAATTGGCGCCATCGCTACAGCGCGGGGCTGCGCTATTTGTTGTCGCGCAAGGGGCTGCTCACCATCGGCGCCGGCTATGCCGGAGCGTTTTTGCGCACCCGGCCGGAACTGGCGACGCCCGACGTGCAATTCCACTTTCTGATCTTTTCCGCCGACGCGGCCGGCGCCACGCTGCATCCGTTCTCGGGCTTCATGGCCTCGGTGTGCCAATTGCGCCCCGACAGCCGCGGTTTCGTCCGCATCAATTCGCGTGACCCTGCCGTGGCGCCGGCGATCCAGCCGCGTTACCTCTCCGCCCGCAGCGACTGCGACTGCGTGGTCGACGGCATGAAGCTTTTGCGCCGTGTCATGGGCCAGCCGGTGATGCGCAAATATATCGCCGCGGAGCATGCGCCGGGCGAAGACTGCGCCAGCGACGCCGATCTGCTCGCCTATGCGCGGGCGACCGGCACCACGGTCTATCACCCGACCTCGACCTGCCGCATGGGCAGCGATCCGAACGCGGTGGTCGACGAGCGCCTGCGGGTGCGCGGCTTTGAAGCGTTGCGCGTGATTGACGCGTCGATCATGCCGACGGTGGTGTCCGGCAACACCAATGCCGCCGCGGTGATGATCGGCGAGAAGGGCGCGGATATGGTGCTGGAGGATGCCTAGCGGCTGTATTCGTTCGCCGCTATAAAGCGCTGGTGCGCGTAAAGTACATAGGCTTCATCTGCCCGTACGGCTTGGCGGTTGCCGGCTTGGTAATATCGAGCAGCGTCGGCGCGAGCGCCCAGACCTTCAATCAATTTGTTGGCTTCGGCGACAGTACGATCGATAGCGGGTGGTACAAAAATGCCCCGCCAAATTCGACGAATGCGACCTACAACAGCGATTTCGCAACCGCGCTGACGCAAGGCGGCGGCGAGGCCACCACAAATCCGGGCCTCGTCAGTTCGCAATATCTCGCGGGTTCGCTGAATCTCACTGCAATTCCGGCCGATCAGCCGGGCGGCACGAATTATGCCACCGGCGGTGCCCGCAACGATCGATCCAATATCGGCGTCAGCGGGCTTTTGCAGGGCGCGGTGCCGACCGATATGCAAGTTGCCAATTACCTTACCGCCACGAACGGCGTCGCCAACGGCAATGCGCTCTACCTCATCAGTTCGGGCGGCAACGATGTCACGTTCGCGGTCAACAATTTGGCCGGCGCGGCACAAACCGCTTACGTGATAAACGCGGGGAGCGATCTCGTTGCCGCGATCGCGCGCCTGGCGGCGGCAGGGGCGCGATACATCGTCGTGCCGGATCAACCCCAATCGTTCGGCGACGTAACGACGCAAGTTCTGCGTACCACCTACGACAACACTTTATGGGATGGCCTTGCCGCCGCACACGTCAATTTCATCCCGGTCGACGTCAACGCGATGTATCGCGCGGTGACCTCGGATTTTTCCGAATTCGGTCTCATTGCCGGCGCCGGCCCGGCCTGCACGCAGCCCGCGGGCATAACGTCGGCCTGGGCCACGCTTTGCTCGCCGACATCCACGGTCTCGACCCTGGTGTCGCCTGAGGCGGCACAGACGCATCTGTTTGCCGACGACGAGCATCTGACGACCGCCGGCCAGCAGATCCTTGCCGACTATGAATACAGCCTCATTGTCGCGCCGAGCGAGATATCGTTTCTCGCCGAGGTGCCGGTGAAAACGCGCGCGGCAGTTGTCGAGGGCATTCTCGATCAGATTTCGATCTCGCAACGCCAGCGTCCGGTCGGCACGTTCAACGCGTGGATGACTGGCGGCGTCGCCTCGTTGCGGATGAATTCCGGCTATACGGACTTCCCCAATGACCCGGGAGTGCCGTTGTCGGGTACCGTGGGCGTCGATTACGCCGTTGCCAACGGCTGGCTGGTCGGCGCCGCCGTGTCGGTCGGTAATACGACCCAGAGCTTCGATCTGGGCGGCAACTTTCAGCAAAACGAGTTTGCGGCAAGCGCTTTCGCCGCCGTCGACTATGGACCGATCTGGGCGGATTTCGTCGGCACCCTCGGCGGGCTGCACGACCAGACCGACCGCATTGTTCCCATCGGAATTACCATGCAGTCCAACAGCGGCGCCACCGGCGGCACCAACGCCTCGTTCGCCGCCGAGGCCGGGTACAATTTTTTTGCTAGATCGGTCACTCAGGGGCCGGTTGCGGGTATTTTGCTGCAGCGAGTGTACGTCAATGGCTTCACCGAAACGGATGGGTTCGCTGCGGTCGGTGGTTTCACCGCGCTGTCGTTTGCCGATCAGATGCGCAATTCCGCCGTCACCGAACTCGGCTATCGAGTGAACCTAAGCATTGGCACTTGGCAGCCCTTCGCCAAGATTGTGTGGGACCACGAGCTCGCCGCGCTTGACCGGTCAGTAACGGGTTCCCTCACCACCATTAGTGCGCCGAGTTATTCCTTGCCCGCTGTGGTTTTTGGCGCCGATTGGGCCACCGCCACCGTCGGAACGACCGTAACTATCAATTCTGGCGTCACGGCCTCCGCGGCATTCACCGCCGAAGTCGCGCAGAACAATGTTGTCGATTACGGCGCACAACTCGGCTTGAACGTCGCCTTGAACTTGCCCGCCAAGGCAAATTGAATTCCGTAACGCGTCTGGGATCGCGGACTAAGCAGTCGCCAAAGCCGCAATGCGCACCGGGCTCTTCAGCGCCGCGGCGGCGCCGAGCAATATGCCGGTCGCGGCCAAAATCGATGGCACCGCCAAGGTCGACAGTCCGGTCAGGCCCTGGCCGATCGAGCAGCCGTAATCGAGCGCGCCGCCCACCCCCATCAGCGTCGCGCCGCCGAGCGAGCGCAGCATGTGGCGCGGCGAGCTGAACCCTTCGATTGCGAAACGACGGGTGGCGAGCGCGGTGGCGAAACTGCCGATCAGCACGCCGGCAACGACGGCGATGCCGAAATTCAGCGTCGAGCCGGTCGACAGCATCGCGTATTGCAACGTGTCGGACAGCGGCGCGACGAAGGTCAGCGAGGCGATCGGCGTCGGATTGAACGGATCGGCGCCGAGCGTGCCGGTGACGTACCAGCCGGCCGGGATCAGAAGGCCGATGGCGATGCCGGCGGCGATCAGGCCTTTGGCCTGGCGGAATGACGCGGAGGAAAACGCGAAGACAGCGAGGGCTAAGCTGGTAACTCCAGCGCCGATCAAACGCGCCGCCACATCGGCCAATCCCGCCGCGGCCAACACCGCCGGCACCGAAATCGTCTGCAACGTCGTTTGCGACCAATGCAGCGCGGCAAGGCGGCTCGGCGCGATCAGTCCCTTGAGCGTCATTTCCGCGGTCACCGCCACCGTCACCACGACGACCAGCGAGCGCAAATTGCCACTCCCGAGCAGCACCAAAGCGCGCGAGGCGCAGGCATTGGCCGCGACCATGCCGTAACCGAACAGCACGCCGCCAATGAGCATCAGCGGCGCCGAGAACGCCGGCTGCAGATAGATCGATTGGCTGAGATCGATGAGGCCCGCGGCAGCCAGCGCCTGCGTGCCGGCGATCGCCGCCGCCAGCGCCAGCGCGAAGCTGCGGATGAGCCGACCGTCGCTTTCGGTCCACCAACGGCGCAGACCGTTGGTCAGGCAGAAGCCGCTCAATAGGTCTGTGGCCCCGAATACGAGGCCGATGACAAACGCGGCAAGCAGCACAATCGTTGGAATGGGCGTCACGGCTGCACCTCGCCCCGCACAGGGGCCAGGCACAGTTTGAGCATTAGGCCTGCTTTTTCAAGAGCGCAGGCGCCGCTCCATAGAAAAGCGTCGGCTCAGCCGTGGCCGAGGGTCTGAAACTTGCGCTTCTTTTGCGCCTTGGTGTGGACCGGATTGCAGCCATTGCCGCCGCAAACGATCGCTGCCGCCTCGCGAACAAGCGACGGGTTCATCACGGCCGAGGCAGCCGGCGCCGGCGGCGCAGACGCGGTGGCGTTCGCTGTCGGCATGAAGACGAGGCCGGCGGCCAACAGCCCGAGCGTCACCGACACTTTCAGAAGAGCTTTGCGCATGATCGATCTCCCAATCGTCCGCCCCCTCTGCGGATAGGAGCTTATGGTGAACGAAAGGTTAACCGCACGTTGCGCGGGTCTCGGCGCGGGTGCATCATCGCGCAAAATGCGGGCCGAAAACGCGGCACCAGTTCGCAAACGCGAGGAAACAAACCCATGCATGACATCGTCATTCGCGGCGGCAGCATCGTCGACGGCACCGGCCAAGCCAAGTTTTCCGGCGACGTCGCCATTAGCGGCGGCCGTATCGCCGCCGTCGGCGGCAAACAAGGTCCGGCGCGGCGCGACATCGATGCCGACGGACTTTTGGTCACGCCGGGCTGGGTCGACGTGCACACCCATTACGACGGCCAGGCGATGTGGGACCCGCTCTTGGCGCCGTCGTGCTGGCACGGCGTCACCACGGTGATGTTCGGCAATTGCGGCGTCGGCTTCGCGCCGGTGAAGAAAGAGCATCGCGGCGCACTGATGGATCTGATGGAAGGTGTCGAGGAAATTCCCAATCCGGTGCTTGCCGCAGGCCTCTCCTGGGAATGGGAAAGCCGCTGACCCAGTGGGCGATGTTGTTCCAGGCAGGCGGATACTTCATCCACGACGCGCCGTGGCAGAACGGCGTACGGTCCCGGGAACAAATTCGCAATTGGGTACACCGGGCAGCAATTACACCGGATCACACGGGTGTGTCAACGTGCCGCTAAATGTGGCCAAAGACTATTTGCCTGGGCGCCGGTCGGCACGGTGGTGATGGTGCAGTAGTGAGCGAGGGGCTACGGTCGGATCTGGCCGTCGCCCAGCACCACCCATTTGTATGACGTCAGCTCGCGCAGGCCGAGCGGGCCGCGGGCGTGGAACTTCTGGGTCGAGATTCCAAGCTCGGCGCCCAGGCCAAACTGCGCACCATCGGTAAAACCCGTACTGGCATTGACATAGACGGCAGCGGCGTCGATACGGCGAACAAACATGCGGCCGGCGCTGTACCCATCCGTCACGATGGCTTCGGAGTGGCCGCTGCCATACTGCTCGATGTGCTCAATGGCCTCGTCCAGGCGTCAACCACACTGACCGCGGCCCGCAACGCGAGAAACTCCTGCCCAAAGTCGTCCGGTCGTGCAGCGATCCATGGCCGGTCATCTCGGCCTCGCGCCAGAATAGCGCAGAGACGCGGGATCGCAGCGCATCTCCACCGGGATACTGGCCCAGCGGTGGGCCAGCAGCGGCAGAAATTCGGGCGCTACCGCGCCATGGACCAGGACGGTATCCAGCGCGTTGCACACCGACGGCCGCCGTGTTTTGGCGTTGTCCACGATGTCCACTGCCATTGCCGGGTCGCATCCTCATGCACATAGGTGTGGCAGACGCCCACACCGCCAGCAACCACCGGCACCTGTGCGTTTTCGCGGACAAATTGATCAGGGCCGGCCCCACCTCGCGGCACGACCAGATCGATCTGGCCGCGCATCGTGAGCATCTCAGCACCAGAGCGCGATCTGGATCGCGCACCAACTGCACTGCATCCTCCGGGACCCCGACAGCGGGCACCGCGGCCCGGACCGTGCGGCCAGCGCGACATTCGAGCGTCGCGCCTCTTTGCCGCCCCGCAAGACAACGCGCATTGCCCGACTTCAGGCAGAGCGCGCGACAGTCGATGGTGACATTGGGACGCGACTCATAGATCACCCCAATGACGCCGAGCGGAACCCGTTGGCGGCGTATCAGCAGCCCATTGGGCAGGGTGAGCGCGTCGAACTCCTCGCCGATCGGATCGGGAAGGACGCAATGTGGCGCACATCGGCTGCCATACCAGCGATTCGTGCGGGGTGTGGAGCAGGCGGTCGACCATAGCCGGATCCATGCCTGCGGCCTGCGCATCCGCACATCTGCGCGGTTGGCGGCGATGATATCGTGCTCGCTCGTCGAGGCGATCCGCCAGGGCCATCAGAGCCGCATTTTTCGTCTCGGTGGGCGTGGACGCCAGAGCGTGCGCACCGGCTCGCTGGACACGTGCGCAGATCGGAAACTTCAAGCATGATGTACCCTCACCTCGGCTGCCAGCAACCAGATCGTCTCGGTGCACGACATAATCTCCAAAGCTATACCCAACGATGCTTTCGATCTCGGAGGACCGCCGGCCCAGGATCAGTTCCACGTCGGTCGACGCGTAGTTGGCGATCCCACGTGCGATACGAATGCCACTCGTAGTCGACATCCATCGCATCGCCGCGTTCAAACGGTCGGTCCACCGCGACGATCCCGGCGGGCAGGAGACTGGCGCCGCCATGGAGCAGCGCCCGGCCGCGCCATCGTCTACGGTACAGCTCCGGCATGCCCCATGCCCGAAAGAATCCATCGCTTACGGCCCTCGACCGGATCGGTTCGGGCGCGGAAGCGGGTTCCCAACTGTTCACCCGCCAGGACTCGGAGAAGGACATTTGGCTCACGTCCGTCCACCAAGAGCACCTCGGTGCCCGAAGCGGTCGCAAGTTTGGCGGCGGCGAGCTTGGTTGCCATGCCACCGGTACCGATACTCGAACCGGTTCCGCCTGCGTAGGTCTCGATTTCGCGGGTGATCACCTCAACCTCGGCCACCAGGGTGCGCGTCGGTATGAGGTGCGGATCGCCGAATACAGGCCGGGGACGTCGCTGACCAGGACCAGGAGGTCGGCATCGACCAGCGTTGCCACCATGGCCGAGAGCGTGTCGTTGTCTCCCACCCGTATCTCTTCTGACGCGACCACATCGTTCTCGTTGACAATGGGCACGACTCCGCGGTCACAGAGCCCCAGCAGGGTGTTGCGCGCGTTGAGATACCGCTCGCGCTCGGCGATGTCGGCGCGAGTGAGGAGTACCTGGGCTGTGGTGATGCCGTGAAAGTCGAAAAACTGGTCGTAGAGGTGCATGAGGCGGCTCTGACCGACGGCGGCCAGCATTTGCTTGAATGTGACATCCTTGTGGCCCTGGGCGGACCCAGGCGATGGCGTCCCGCCGCGACCGCACCCGAAGACACCACGACGGGCTGCAGGCCATCGGCGTGCAGCATCGACACCTGTTCGACCAGGTCGGCAATTTTGGCCAGGCTGAGCTGGTCCGAACCGGCAGTCAGCGTGCTCGATCCGATCTTGAGCACGGGCCGGCGCCACGAAACGTAGTCATGGTGGGGAATTATACGTGGGGGACCCTCATCGCCCGGCCCGATCTGCCTGACACGGGAGAACGGGAGATCGCTTTCGCGGGCGCATGGCGTTACGGGCGCCGCTTCTCGCTGCCGTACATAGATGTGGATGAGGAGAGACCCTCGATGTTCCAAGTTCAGCGGAGGGCAATGATTTCGATGCCCAGGCTAGGCGCCCGCGTAAGCCGTGCATCCGCGGTAATGAGCGGGCTTCGTAGCAGGCGTGCGAGCGCCACGTAGGTCGCGTCAGTAGGGGGTCAAATTCGATCGCAACGACCACGTCGCGATCGTGAGGTCCGTAGTGCGGACGCGCTCAATTGGAGCGGCCTGCAGATCAGCGACGACCTCGGCGGCGCGAGTCGATGACAGCTGGCCAAATCGCTCCATTCGCCGAAAAGCGGAAAGCACCTCAGCATCGATGAGATCGGGAGCCACGACCTGCTCGCTGACGAACATAGCCTCGACTGCGCGTCCTTGAGGGCTTCGTAGCAGCACTTCGACGACGGCTGAGGAGTGAACGACCTTCGTGGACAGAGGCCAACTGCGCATCCCGCTCTTCCCGAGCGGCATGGATATGGGTTACAACAGTATCGCCGAGATCCACCGGTTCCCTGGTTCGGAGTAGCTCCAGCCACTCGCGCTTACTGGGGAGAGCCAGTTCTTCCTCAAGCAACGCAATGACGTAGTTGCTCATCGTCCTGCCCTCTTCAGCGGCGCGGCGGCGCACTTTGTCATGGAGACTATCGGGAACGTTCTTGATCTGCAAGTGCTTCATAGTTCAGCATAGCATGCTGATGGCATGCTATGCCGGCAGGGAGACTACAGCGTGTCCGCAAACTGCGCGAGGAGATCACTGCCGGAGTGGGCTGGGGACGGTCAGATCATTACCGTGCCGGGTCAGCTGATCGGTCCAGGGCGGCCAGCACCTGCTCCGTCCGCTCGATGTCCTTCCCTGCGCCCAGCCGCTGGAAGATGGTGAGCGCCTCCTGGAGCTGCTCTCTCGCTTGATCCGCCTTCCCCTCCTGGTGGTCGAGCAACCCCAGCTCCACCACGATGCGGGCTTCGCTATAAGGGTACGGCATTGCCGCCGCCCGCTCTCGCCCCTCGGTGAGCGCTCTTCGGCTTCCCCGTTCCTGCTCAGGCGACCCATGGCCATTCCCTTGATCCGGAGTGCTTCGGGCAGGTGGAGCAGGTCTTCTGCTCCTCGCCTCCCGCTCGGCTTGTTGTGCCAACTCCAGCGCATGCTCCGTCTCCCCCAGTTCCAACAATGCCCAGGCCAGGACCGGGAGGACCGGCGGGAGACTTGCTCCCTCCTGCTCGACCAGATCCTCGAGCCGCTCTCGTGCCTCCCTCGGCTCTCCCCTCCAGGATCTCCAGCTCGGCAGGAAGGCCGTGCCTCATACCTGACGCCTTTTGCGTCGGCTGCCGGACATCTCTGCCGCTCGCCGGAGCTCGCTGACGGGCTGTCACCCAGTTCCTTCCCGCAGGTCAGCGTGCCCAGTTCAGCGGCAGAGACGGGGCCAGCCAGCGGAGGCGTACCCCGCTGCGCTGCGATCTCCTCCGCTCGCTCCATGTGTTCCCGGGCTCGTCCGCCATCCCTCCGATCGTCAGGAGCGTCCCGCCAGGTTGTTGTGCAGTGAGTACTCGCTCTGCAGGCACACCCTATCCGCCCCGCCAGCTCCAGTGCCTGCTCGTTGAGCCGCACGGCCTCGGTCGGCTCTCCTGCCTCGTCTCGATTCCATCCCAGGTTGCTCAGGCCACCGTCGCCATGTCGCCAGGTCTCCCGCTGCCTCCAGCAGAGCGGAATGCCTCCTCCAGTGCCGCCCGGCTCTCCTCGATCGACCGAGGTGCGTCAACGCCATCCCCCGCGTCCCTCAGGCATCGCGCGCAATCGCTCCTCGCCCACCGCTCGCGCCAGCTCCCCGGCACGCTCGCCGCTAGCAGCATTTCCTCATACCGTCCCTGGACCTGGAACACATCCGCGACGATACACCTGCACAGCGGCACCGCGGCGGAGCGACTCGTGCGGGCAAGCCGGCTGCCAGACTCCTCCAGTCGCTGCTTCGCCTCCTCCTCGGCGCCTGCCCACTGCAGAAGCGTGCGCCCAGTTGTGCCGCCGTCCGCCCCCTGCCCTCCATCTGCCGGCCTGCTCGTAGCGCTCCATCGCCCGCTCCAGCTACCGCCTGTGCCTCCTCGTAGCGGCCCACCCGATAAGAGCGCATCGCCCAGCCTCTACTTCGATCCGCGCTGCCTCACCTCATCCGCTCACATCGCTCCAGCCGCTCCAGAGCTGCTCGGTAGTGCGGCGATGGCCGCCTCATTGGCAAAGGTGGCCGCTGCTCGATCTCCCGCCTTCTCTAGCCACTCCGCTGCCTCCGCGTCCTCCTCGGTCCGGCCATAGTGGTAGGCGATCATCTCGACATACTCGTCGATGGGATACAGCTGGAGCGATGGCTCTGGCGACGGCCAGGTGCAGCTGCTTCCGGCGGCGGCTGGACCAGCATGCCGTACGCCGCATCCCGCAGCGGTCACGTGCCTGAAGACGTACTCGGGATCCCCTCCGCCGTGCGGGAAGGCGATCTCTGCCTGCTGCAGGGCCGGAGCGGACCGTCGAGCGGCGTTTCCTCCCGCTCCATCACCCGAGCCAGCAGCCGCACCGCAAAGCTCCTGCCGATGACGCTCCCCACCTGGGCCACACCCTTGACCTGCTGCTCCAGCCGGTCCAGCCGGGCCAGCAGCACTTCGGTCAGGGTGGCCGGCAGCCGCTCCGCGACCCCCGGCAGAGAGCCGCACCTCTCCCGCTCGCTACCTCCAGTCCCCCGGTCTCCTGCAGGTAGCGCACCAGCTCCTCCACGAAGAAGGGGTTGCCCTCGGCCCGCTCCCGCAGGTGCTCCTCGAGCGGCGGGGAGAGCCGCCCTCCTCCCAGCACCGCTCCCGCCAGCGCTGCCGCGTCGTCGTCCGCAAGCGGGCGGAGGGCCAACCGCTCGGTCCAGCCCCAGCTCGCTCCAGGGCGCGCTCCAGCCGGGACGCTGCGGTGGCGAGCACCAGGAGACGCCGTCCCGGCACCTCGGTAAGCAGCGCCTCCAGGATCTCCGCGCTGGCTGGGTCCAGCCAGTGGAGATCTTCCAGGACCAGAACCAGAGGTCCTCGCTCGGCGAGCGCGCCCAGGACCAGTCCCAGGCTGCGGATGAGGGAGCTGCGCCGGATCTGGGGACCGGCCGTCGCGACCAGGGATCCTCCCGGAGGGAGGCCCAGCACCTCGCCCAGCACATCACGGGCGATGCCGCGGTCGGTGTCATCACACGCGGCCAGGACCTCCTCTACGGCGTCCGTGACCTGTGCGCCGAACCGCCTCCAGCCCGGCATCCTCGGCCAGAGAGCAGAGGGAGCGCACGAGATCGGCGATCAGCCAGAGGGAGACACTCTGGCCGTAGGAGAGACAGCGGCCCGGCAGAACACGATGCGGCTCCAGTCCCTCGGCGCTGATGCGCTCGATCCCCTCGGCCACCACCCGACTCTTGCCGATTCCCGGCTCCCCGATGACCGACAGCGAGCTGTCCCTTCCCGGCCCGAGCTCTCGCCCAGGCATCCAGGATCATGGCCAGCTCATCGTCCCTGCCCACCAGAGGGGTGGCGTAGACACCGGGCGCTGCTTCGCCTGCCTCCCAGCGCTCGCTCAGCTGCTCCCGCAGCCCCAGGGCCGCATAGGCGGGAACCGGCTCCGCCTTCCCCTTGAGGGTGAGGGCCCGCTCCTCACCGAAGCGGATGCGGCGCCGGGTCATGCCGCATCGTCTCGACTCCCACCAGCACGCCACCCGGCTCGGCCGCTGCCTGCATCCGGGCAGCCGTGTTGATCGCATCGCCCGTGACGGCTGCTTGCTGCTGCCCCGACGCATCCCAGCTCCCGCTCACCACCTCCCCGGTGTTCACTCCCATCCGAACGGCAACGTCGACCTGGTAGCGCCGCTGAACGTCCTCTGCCACCGGTACGATGGCCTGCTGCATGCCCGAGGGCACAGAGGACCGCTCGCTCCGGATCGTCCTCATGCGCCACCGGCACCCCGAAGAGCGCCAGCACCGCATCCCCGGCATACTTCTCCACGATCCCGCCAAAGCGCTCGATCTGCGCGCTCATGGCCGAAAAGTAGGCTGCCTGGATGTCCCGGACCTCTTCTGGATCGAGGGACTCGGAGAGCGGGGTGAAGCCCACCAGATCACAGAAGAGGGCGGTGACCAGGCGGCGCTCTTCTTGAGGAGGGATTGCGGCGGTCGGGGGAATAGATGGTGCGGTCGACGGATGGCTTGGAGGGGGGACCGTAGCAACGTTTGCTGCCTGCACAGGAGACAGCGGGGTACCGCACGCATCGCAAAAGCGGGCCTCGGGACGGACTTCTATCCCGCAGCTGGGACAGGTGGATGGAAGTTTGGAGCCGCAGGCGTCGCAATAGACGGCCGTCTCACGATTGTCGTGACCACAGGACCGGCAGCGCATCCGCTATCCCCCCGTCGCTCTTGGGCTGGACGGTGAGGCGGCAACATCACCAACGATCCCTCCATCCTGCCGCCATCCTAGCACGCTCCTTAGCCCAGCGCAGGGGGCGCTGCTTACAGCCAGAAGACGATCGAGGCGATGGTCAGCATGCCCAGGTAGTTCACCGCGCGTTTCTCATAGCGGGTAGCGATCCGACGGAATCCCTTCAGCCTGTTCACGAGACGCTCCACCAGATTGCGCGCTCGATAGACCGTCTTATCGAACCGCGTCCGACTTTCCCGCTTCTGGCGAGGGATGACTGCTCCAATGCCTCGTCTGCGCAGATACCGCCGGATCTTCTTGCTGCTGTACCCCTTGTCTCCAGTGACTCGATCTGGACGTACCCTGGGTCGTCCTGATCCGGTCGCTTGACGGCCCCGGTTTCCATCAGGGCTTCAAACTCGGTCTGCTCGTGTCGCTGGCCTGCTGTGAGCAGGAAGGCAATCGGCTTGCCACAGCCCTCGGCTCGGAGGTGAATCTTGGTGCTGAAGCCGCCCTGGCTGCGCCCAATGCTTCGTCTGGATGCTCGGTATCCCTTCGTTGTCGTGCTCCCGCCGCATGCTGGTGGGCTCGGATGATCGTGCCGTCCACATGATGGAGGCTCCAATCCAGCTCTTCCCTCCG
This sequence comes from uncultured Alphaproteobacteria bacterium, assembly GCA_963790495.1. Taxonomy (GTDB): domain Bacteria; phylum Pseudomonadota; class Alphaproteobacteria; order Rhizobiales; family Xanthobacteraceae; genus BOG-931. Next base: position 246,084 of record CAWBOW010000008.1, read on the forward strand.
CGTCTGCCTCCTGCTGCAGCCATTGCAGGATGTCTGGCCAGAACTCTACTTCTCGCCAGCGGTAGAGCCTGCTGGCGATAGTCTCCAGGAGCCATAGCGTTCGGGCAGACCCCGCCAGGGTGCTCCGGTGCGAAGGAGCCAGAGGAGAGCGTTGACGATGATGCGATGGTCCTTGTTGGGTCGTCCGGTATGGGGTCTCTGGGGCGGGAGGAGCGGCTCCAGCCGCTTCCATTGTTTATCGGTCAGTTCATGTCGTGCCATACCCCAGCCTACGGCGAGTTTGCGGACACGCCGTAGTCAGTGCCAGGACCCGAACCCGAGGGGGAGGACACAGCAGCCACTGCATCCGGCTACGTAAATTCCTTTCCCCGAGGAATAGAGGGTGTCGGTCCGGCCTCGCTCGCCTGCACGCCTAAGTCGGCGA
>CAWBOW010000009.1:0-25128 GCA_963790495.1 uncultured Alphaproteobacteria bacterium
TAGGGAATGAGCGTGAGGACGGCCAACATTCCGATGACAAGCTCCGTGTGACGCCGCTCCCCTTGCGGTTGCGCCGCACCATCGCCATTGTCACGGCGCATGGCAAGCCGGCCTGCAGGCGCGGTGGCAGGGCAGCTTTTCCGCCGGCGGCCATCAACGGCGCGCGGAGGCGAGGATGGTACAGACGACAAACCGGTTCTTCGACGAGATCGCCCGCCTGATGAACGATGCGGCCGGCGTCGCGCAAGGCGTGCGGCGCGAATTCGAGACGCTGTTCCGCAGCCAGGCCGAGCGCATCCTGCGCGAACTCGACATGGTCCAGCGCGAGGAATTCGAGGCGGTCAAGGATATGGCGCGCATCGCGCGCGAGGAAAACGAGGCGCTCAAGGCCCGCATCGCGGCGCTCGAAGCGGCGCTGGCGCCAGCAGCCGGCAAGCCGGGAACGCCGTCGGACTCGCAGGCCTGGACTGGTCGCCAGCTCCGGCACTTCAAGCCCGTTCTCGGCTTCGCCGTTTCCTTGTTTTTCGAGGCCTGCGCCGCTATAAGCGCCGCGCGCGCGGCTCCAGCACCCCTGGAGGCTGCCGCGCGAATTCCCTTAACATCAAGGCTTAGACGAGGATAACACCATGGCGACCGTCAATGTGATCAAGGCGACGGCGCGTCCGAAAGGCAGGCAAGGGGGCCGCCCGGGCAGAACGTCGCGCCGGCCGCGTGCCCGGCATCATCTACGGCGACGGCAAGCCGCCGCTGCCGATCTCGCTCGACTATAACGAGCTGCACCAGCGCATCTATGCCGGCCACTTCCTCACCACGCGTCCACGACATCGAGGTCGACGGCGCCAAGCACCGCGTCATCCCGCGCGACTTCCAGCTCGATGCGGTGCGCGATCTGCCGCTGCACGTGGATTTCATGCGGCTCGGCGAAGGCGCGACCATCCGCGTCAACATTCCGATCCACGTCAGCAACGCCGAGCAGTCGCCGGGCGTCAAGCGCGGCGGCACGGTCAGCATCGTGACCCATACGCGTCGAGGTGCGCTGCCGCGCCGACGCCATCCCGAACGGCATCGACGTCGATGTCGGCGAGCTCGAGATCAACCACTCCAAGCATCTGAGCGACATCACGCTGCCGGAAGGCGTGCGCGTCGGTCGCACGGCGCGACATCACGCTGGTCACGGTGGTGCCGCCGTCGGGCTATGCGGAAGAACTCAAGGCCGCTGCCGAAGCTGCCGCCGCTGCGGCTGCCGCCGCTGCTGCCGCGGCCGCCGCTGCCGGCCGCTGGCGCGGCGCCGGTGCTGCGCCGGCGCGGCTCCTGGCGCTGCGCCCGCGCGCCGCTGCCGGCCGCCGCTGCCGCGAGAAGAAGTGAGGTGCGCGCGCTTACTCGGGCAGATCCGGAAGATCATTTTCGTCTCCGGATGCTGCCTGACGCGGGACGACGCCGATGCTGCTCCTGGTCGGCCTCGGCAATCCGGGAGCGCGCTACGCCGGCAACCGCCACAACATCGGCTTCATGGCGGTCGATGCGATCGCCAAGCGCCACGGCATCGGGCCGTGGCGCCGGCGCTTCCAGGGCGTCGCCTGCGAAGGGCCGATCGGCGGCGAGCGCGCGCTGCTGCTGCTGCCCGGCACCTTCATGAACGAGTCCGGCCGCGCGGTCGCCGAAGCCGCGCATTTCTACAAGCTCGCCGCTCGGCGACATCACGGTGTTCCACGACGAGATCGATCTGCCGCCCGGCAAGGTGCGGGTGAAGACCGGCGGCGGCATTGCCGGCCATAACGGCCTGCGCTCGATCACCGCGCATGTCGGCAACGATTATCGGCGCGTGCGCATCGGCATCGGTCATCCCGGCGACAAGGACATGGTCCAGCATCTATGTGCTGAGCGATTTCGCCAAGAGCGAGCGGCCGCTGGGTCGAGGCGCTGATCGACATCATCGCCGACAATGCCGCGCTGCTGGTCGAGCGGCGAGGACGCGAGCTTCCAGAACAAGGTCCATCTCGCCATGGTCGCGAAAGGCTTTGGCGACGGCGCGAGCGACGACAACGGCGATCGCGAATAAATCGTGAGCACGCAGAACACGGATCGAACTTCCATGGGCTTCAAATGCGGCATCGTCGGCCTGCCGAATGTCGGCAAGTCGACGCTCTTCAACGCGCTGACCGAGACCGCGGCGGCGCAGGCGGCGAACTATCCGTTCTGCACCATCGAGCCGAATGTCGGCGAGGTGGCGGTGCCGGATCCGCGGCTCGACGACGCTGGCGGCGCTCGCCAAGTCGGCGCAGATCATGCCGACGCGGCTGACCTTCGTCGACATCGCCGGCCTGGTGCGCGGCGCCTCGAAAGGCGAGGGGCTCGGCAATCAGTTTCTCGGCCAACATCCGCGAGGTCGACGCCATCGCGCACGTGGTGCGCTGCTTCGAGGACACCGACGTCACCCATGTCGAGGGCCGCATCGATCCGATCGCCGACATCGAGACGGTCGAGACCGAATTGATGCTCGCCGATCTCGACAGCCTGGAGCGGCGCGTCGACGGCTCGAAGCAAGAAGGCGCAAGGGCGGCGACAAGGAAGCCAAGACGCAAGGAAGCGCTCGATCTCGTCAACCGCGCGCTGGCGCTGCTGCGCGACGGCAAGCCGGCGCGGCTCGCCGAGCGCAAGCCCGAGGAGGAGAAGCCGTTCCACATGCTCGGCCTGCTGACCTCGCAGCCGGTGCTCTACGTCTGCAATGTCGAGGAAGGCGTCGGCCGCGACCGGCAACGCGTTCTCGCAGCAAGGTCGAAGCGCGCGCGCAAGGCGGAAGGCGCCGGCTGCGGTCGTCATCTCGGCCAAGATCGAAGCCGGAGATCGCGGTGCTGTCGCGCGACGAGCGCGCCGATTATCTCGACGCCGTCGGCCTGAAGGAGGCCGGCCTCGACCGGCTGATCCGCGCCGGCTACGCGCTGCTCGATCTCGTGACCTTTTTCACCGCCGGCCCGAAGGAGACGCGCGCCTGGACGGTCACGCGGCGGCACCAAGGCGCCGCAGGCGGCCGGCGTCATCCACACCGATTTCGAGAAGGGCTTCATCCGCGCCGAGACCATCGCCTACGACGATTACGTCGCCTGCGGCGGCGAGGCCGGCGCGCGCGACGCCGGCAAGATGCGGCTCGAAGGCAAGGACTACGTCGTGCAGGACGGCGACGTCATGCATTTCCGGTTCGCGACGTGATGAGACGACACCTGGTTAGCGGCGCCGGTCATTCGCGTCGATTGCTGATACCAGTCCTTGATTGCGGATCGCGCCGAGATGCTCGTTGATGCGAAACACGATGAGCACGAATTCGGCGATGATGCGCGCCACGATCCGCCCATACAGGCGCCGAGCAGGCTCGACGATCAGAAAGATATGCCGACGAACGGATTGTAACGCCATGGTATCGAGCGAGACGACACGCCGGCCAAGCCGAGCAGCACCGAGATCACGACGGCCAGCCAGTAAAAGACCTTGATGACCGTGGGCGTCACGAACCGCTCCCACTGGAACAGATCGCTGATGCCGAACATGTATTCTCCTGTCAAGGCTACGCCGTGATTCCCGTTGCGCAGCGGCAGACTGCACTTGCCGTTAGTGACGGTCAATCTGGCCGTCTTTGAGGGCCGACCGCGGTTTAGTCCAGTGATCGAGAATCTTAAGGCATGGTCTACAATTTATATGCTTTAGTGCGTCCGATGTGCGCCGTGCATTGGCCATTATCCAGGTGCGGAAGTTGCGGCTCGCCGCGCTCTCGTGCGATCCTGCGCTGACCAGCAGATAATCTCCGGCGCAATATTCCGGCTTTGCGATCGGACAGACAAGCCGGCCGGCCGCAAGGTCGCGCGCGATCAGCGGCAACGACGCGATGGCGACGCCCAGGCCATCGACGGCGGCCTGAAGTTGCAGATGGACATGGTCGAACTCGAGATCGCGTGGCGGCGTCAGATGCGGTTGGCCTGCCGCGGCCAGCCAGCGTGGCCAGCGCCTGCCCGTGTGGTCGCCGAATGCAGGAGCGTGTGCTGGCGCAAGTCGTCCGTCGTCCTGATGGGCTTCGCCCGCAAGATTTCCGGGCTGCAGGCCGGAAGTTGCCAGTCCTTCATCAGCGTCCTGAACTTGAGGTGCGCGCCTGGCTGCCGTTCCAGGCGAATGCCGAAATCAACTGCGCTTCCGACATACCGGAGCTTGCGGGACGTAGTGGAAATGCGAAGTTCGATATGTGGAAAATTGGTCTGAAAATCAGCCATCCGCGGAATGAGCCAGCGCAGCGCAAAACTGGTCGGTACGTTGACCCGCACCGTTCCGGAAACGCGGCGCGGCGACCTTGATCGGCCAAATTTTGCCGCGGCGCCTGCGAGCCGCGAGAATGCAGAACTGACGTCTGCAAGAAGCTCTGCGCCATCGTCAGTGAGCACGACCTTGCGGTGCTGGCGCTCGAACAACGGTAAACCAAACCAGTCTTCCAGCAGCCTGATCTGCTTGCCGACCGCCCAGTGCGTGACGTTCAGCTCCGTGGCCGCAAGAGCGAAGCTTCCCTGCCGCGCAGCCGCTTCGAACGCACGGATCGCGTTCAACGGCGGCAGGTCCGGCCGCTCCAAGGGTGACTTTTTTTCCCTCATGGAGAGAGGATAACTCAGTTGAGCGTGCATCGTGTCAGATATCTAGCGTCACGTCAGGATAATGGGGTGAGCTGGCCGGAGAAGGACCTTATGCCCAGACTATCTTGGGACAATCTTGCAGCGTGGTCTGAGCGTTACCCCCGATCAGCGCCGCACGGCGTCGATCGCGTCGGTGCCGCCACGCGCTGCACGACGGCTACACCGATCTCATCTACATCATGCTGCCGATCTGGCAGGCGGAATTCGGCCTCGGATTATGCGGCGCTTGGTGTGCTGCGCAGCGTGTTCGTCGGCGCCATGGCGAGCCTGCAAATTCCGGCCGGGTCTCGTTGCCGAGAGATTCGGCGCGCGCGGCGGTGCTGGCGTTCGGTACCGCGCTGGCCGGGCTTCGGCTATTGCCTGGCGGGCGCCGAGCTCGGGCTTCACCATGTTGCTGGTCGCGCTGTTCATCGGCGGCCTCGGCGCCAGCACCCAGCATCCGCTTGCCTCCGCGCTGGTCGCCCGGGCATTTGCCGGGCCGCGTTCACTGACGGCGCTCGGCACGTACAATTTCGCCGGCGATCTCGGCAAGATGAACTTGCCGGCGACGCTGTCGCTGATGCTGCTTGGCATGGCATGGCGTCCGGCGCTGTCGATATTCGGATGCCTCGGTTTCGTGCTGGCGGCGGTGATTTTCATTGTCACGCCGCGGTTCGCAGCGAAGCAGCGCCGGCGCAGCGGCAAAGGCCGCGGCGCGTGTTCGCCAAGCGCTCCGCAGCCGTTCGGCTTTCCGCTGCTGCTGTCGCGATCGGCATCATCGACAGCGCGACCCGCATGGGCTTCCTGCTGTTTCTGCCGTTCGTGCTCAAGGACAAAGGCGCGAGCGTGCAAACGGTCGGCCTGGCGCTGACGCTGGTCTTCGCCGGCGGCGCGGCCGGCAAGCTGGCCTGCACTTTCATCGGCGCGCGGATTGGCGCGATCGGCACGGTGTGGCTGACCGAAGGCCTGACGGCTGTCGGAATTCTGGCGCTGTTGCCGCTGCCGCTTGACGGGGCGCTGCTGCTGCTGCCGGTGATCGGCATCGCGCTCAACGGCACTTCGTCGGTGCTTTACGGTTCGGTGCCCGATCTGGTGACGCCGGAATGGCGCACGCGGGCCTTGAGCATTTTCTATACCGGCACGATCGGCTCTGGCGCCATCGCGCCGACCCTCTACGGCCTCGTCGGCGACGCGTTCGGCGTGTGGCGGGCTTGATCGTGGTCGCCGCGATCGTGCTGGTGACGCTGCCGCTGGCTGCCCTTCTGCGGTCCGCGTTGACGCGCGGATAAGGTCTTTCGGGTGGCGTGACCGCGTCAAATTTGCGTCGCGGGAACTGCGATCGTCGTTGCGATCTCGGCAACTCGCTTTCGGCAGGAACAGCCCCGTTGCGGCGGCGTTGGGCTCGTGGGTCGGGCGGATCGTGGAACAAACGCGAGAGAGTTCCAGAGCCCGAACGAAAGAGATCCCGAATGCATAGACATAATGGAGTACCTAATCGATATCCCTGTTCGTTATGCTTTTTGGTTGTCGGCTCGGTCTTGGGCTTGGCCCTTGCGGCTGGTGCTCTCCCCAGCGCAAGCGGAGACGGTGATTACGCCTGCGGTTGTTGATCAGCCGGTGGTCACCGTGCCGGCGGCCGCGGTCGTTCCGGCCGGAGACCGTGCGGACCACGGAGACCGTCCGAATGGTGTGGTTGCTACCGTTGCGAACCACCCGCCGCCGCGAAGTGATAATGATGCTGAAAAAATCGCGACGGGTCGTGCCGACAACGACTACCTGGCATTGCGCGCAGCGTGCCGGAAGCTCACGCAACTGCTTTACGACGAGGTGGTGCCGGCGCCGGTCGCGACCGCGCCGACGCCGCTTTATGACGAGGTTTCGGCACCCTCATGGCTCCGGAGCCTCTGGAGCCTTCTGTGGTCGCGCCGTGCCCTCGGCTGGCGATGTGGTCGCCACGCAGCCTTACACTTATCGCGACGCTGTACCAGCCCGACCGATCCTCGTCATAGACCCGGCGACCGGGACTGCCTTTTGCGTATTTCGGCGTCGAGACGTCGCCCGGCTTCGGGCGAGACCGGAAGAAGCAAGGGCCCGGACTGAGGCTGATCGGTCCGGGCCATCGATGCGCCTAAGCACCGATATTCAGAGCCATGGCGAATTATGGCCCGATCCGGACCGGCTGTCGCAGGCGCCTACTCGTCCACGCGATCAAATTTTCGCTGCCGGGCGGCGCCGCCGAAATGAAAGCGTGAGGGCTTTTGCTTTCGGTGCGCGCATCACGGCGTGTTCCCATACCCCTGCCGCCGCGCATCTTCGCGGGCTTCGCGCAGGCCGATGGGACGCTCCAACAAGAAGACGGGCGGCATCGGCATTGGCCTGCGCATTGTCGAAGGCTGCACGGCGCCCCCGGGCGGGGACCCGCCCTTCGTCCACCGGGGGCCGGCCCTCGCTGGTTCCATCCCCCGGCATGCTATAATGTGCGGGTCGATCGACGGAGCACGATGATGATCCTTCCCGGGTACTGATCCTTGGCGCCCATTTGATCATGCCGGTTTCCGACAGCGTGCCTGACTCTCAACGTCGATCAGGTCTGTCAGGGCATCGCGCAACAGGGCGGCGTCTCCTTCCACGACACCGATATCGCCGAGGAAAAGAAGAACTGCCTCGACAGCGAGAAGGCAATCCGCGACCAGTCGTCCAAGGAATGGTCGAGCTTCACGCCGGCCGACAAGGTCGCTTGCACCAACGAATCGAAGATGGGCGGGGAGTCGAGCTACACCGAGCTGCTCGACCTGCCTGGAAATGGCGCGCGACGTGCGCAGCATGAATGCCGAACGACCGCAAGCCGGCCGCCGCGCCCGTGACATCCGCACCGCCTGGCCACGCGCAGCCGAAGCCGTAAGCGGAAGGCGAGGCGCGCAGCTTTCGAGAAGCTATCCATTCGGCCGGATCAAGCCCGAAAACCGGGATTTTCCGGATCATGCTCTAATAGCCGATCAAGGATTTCGCTCACGGCGGGTTTGAGGCGCGGATCGCGGGATCGTCCGAGCTGTATTCTTTATCGGCCGATAGCGCGCTCACCTCATCCGTGGAGCCTTCGGGTCGGCGGCAAGGCTCACGCCCGATTTGCAGCCGTCCGGCAAGCGACGCCAATGCGCCGCCATCCCAGTCGCTGACCGTCGCTACGCCGTTTTTATCGAAGCCTTTGAGCTTGAACGGTTTCTGGTTGAGTTTTTCCAGCTGCAGGACGTTGAGGCCAAGCCGCATGCCGCCGGGCCCGCCCCAGGTCGATTTGCCCTTGATGTCGATGAGATAGATGCCGGTGCGATCGGCTGGATTGGACCACCAGACTTCAAGCCGGCGCTTCGGATCGTTCGGAAACACGATGGTGGCCTGGACCTTGGCGCCATCGTGGCTTCCACTTCGCCGAAGGTGACATTCTTATAGTCGAACGTCATGGCGAGCCGAAGATGGTTGAACTCCTTGCTAAAGATGCCGGTGCAGGCCAACACATGGGCGCTGGATGAGCTCAGTTCGGCGCGGGCGGAGCGCGGGCGGCGCTGCGGCATGCGTCGCCGGATGCGCCGTCTATGAGCGGCCAGCGGCGCGCCGGTCGGCTCCGCCACGGGCGCCGGAATTTGCTGCCAGCTGCGAGGGGGCGAGCTGGTCTTCCGAATTGAGGTTTGGTCGGACTGCTAGCCGCCAGGGGTCGGTGGCCGCCAAGGGTCCTGCCCGGCGAGACAAGCAGCCATCCAAGCGCTACCGAGCCGCTCCGCCGTTCCATCTCTCACCCATCCCCAGCCTCCATCCCACCCCAAACATGGTTCGAATATAGCACGCAGCTTGCCTCGGTCACGCGCCCGCCGCGGCCAGCGGCCGCATATTTTTCATCGCGGTCTTTTCGGCAAGCCGGCACCCATCCCGCGTCAGTGCGCGGACGGCATTGTCGGACCGCGTCTTTAGGCGTGCCTGCAAAATCGTCTTGGAGAACGAGGGCTGGTGGAGCCAGGCGGAGTCGAACCGCCGACCTCTTGAATGCCATTCAAGCGCTCTCCCAACTGAGCTATGGCCCCTTCAGGGATCAGATATCAGTATCAGTAATCAGAAGACGCGTATGCGTCGTCTGATTACTGACCTACTGATTACCGACTCCTGATTATCCTTCCTCCTCGTTCTCGATGTCGCCGCCGATAATATCGGTGACATCGGCGTCCTCTTCTTCCTGCTCCTCGATGAAGGTGGCGTCGTCGAGGGTTTCGTCGATCTCGACCTCTTCCTCCTCGATCTCGGCTTCGGCGCCCTCCGCGGCTTCTTGGCGCCTGCGCCTCGGCGTCGGCCTCCTCCAGCGAGACGAACTCGGCCTCCTGCGGCTCCGGCACGGCGACTTCCTCGACCGCGACCGGAGCCGGCGCGCGCCCCGGCGGCTCCGGCCGGCCGCGGGTCACGACCGGTGCCACCACATAGACCGAGCCGCATTTCGGGCACGTGAATCGGGTCCTTGTTCGAGATCATAGAACTTTGCGCCGCAATGGGCGCAGAGCCGCTTGGTGCCGAGCTCGGGTTTAGCCACGATCCAAATCCTTGACGATTGGCTGCTTCACTTGGCTAGTCGAAGTGCCGCTGTCAATAGCGGATTGGCCAGCGGCGCGCCTATCAGACCGGCCGAAACGACGGGCTGACGGCCGGCGCCGCGGCCCGTGATAGAGGGCGCGACGCCGTGGCCGCGATAGGACGCCGACTGGAAAACGCCTGATGTCCGCTGCCATGACCGTGACCACTCCGCTCACCGCCCGCCGCAACGGCCCGCTGTCCGGCCGCGCCCGCGTGCCCGGCGACAAGTCGATCTCGATCCGCGCGCTCATTCTCGGCGCGCTGGCGGTCGGCGAGACCCGCGTCGAGGGCCTGCTCGAAGGCGAGGACGTGCTCAACACGGCAAGACGCTGCGCGCGCTCGGCGCCCAGTGTCGAGCGCACCGGCAAGCGGGCAATGGCGGATGCACGGCGTCGGCGTCGGCGGCTTTGCCGCGCCGGCCGCCGCGCTCGATTTCGGCAATTCCGGAACCGGCTGCCGGCTGATGCTCGGCGCCGTCGCCGGCTGCCCGATCACCGCGACCTTCGACGGCGATGCCTCGCTGCGCAGCGGCCGATGCGGCGGGTGCTCGACCCGCTGGAGCGCATCGGCGCGCGCGACCTGGCCTCGGCCGACGGCCGCCTGCCGCTGACGCTTGCCGGCGCGCGCGATCCGATCCCGATCGTGTTCCGGCCGCCGGTGCCGTCGGCGCAGCTCAAGTCGGCGGCGCTTGCTGGCCGGGCTTGTCGGCGCCGGGCGAGACCGTGGTGATCGAAGCCGAGGCGACCCGCGATCACACCGAGAAGATGCTCGCGCATTTCGGCGCCGACGGTGCGGGTGCGAGCGGCGACGGCAGCCGGCGGCCGCCGCATCACGCTGACCGGCCAGCCGGAACTGACGCCGCCGCCGGTCGTGGTGCCGGCCGATCCGTCGTCGGCGGCGTTCCCGCTGGTCGCCGCGCTCTGATCGCCCGGCTCCGACGTGATCCTCGAAGGCGTCATGATGAACCCGTTGCGCACCGGACTGCTGACGACGCTCGCCGAGATGGGCGCCGCGATCGAGCGGCTCGACGTCCGCAACGAAGGCGGCGAGGAGGTCGCCGACCTGCGCGTGCGCGCCGGCGCGCTGCGCGGCGTCGAAGTGCCGGCCGAGCGCGCGCCGTCGATGATCGACGAATATCCGGTGCTGGCGGTCGCGGCGGCGTTCGCCGAGGGCACCACCGTGATGCGCGGGCTCAAGGAATTGCGGGTCAAGGAGTCCGACCGTCTCGCCGCCACCGCCGCGCTGTTGCGGGCCAACGGCGTTGCCGTCGAGATCGACGGCGACGACCTGATCGTGCAGGGCAACGGCCGCGCCCAGGCGGCGGCATGGTCACCACCCACATGGATCACCGCATCGCCATGTCGGCGCTGGTGATGGGGCTCGCCAGCGAGCAGCCGGTGCAGATCGACGACGGCGGCTTCATCGCCACGAGCTTTCCGGGATTTGTCGAGTTGATGCGCGGCTTGGGGGCGGATTTGGCGGGCTAAGGTCCAGGCTGTAAATAAAGGCTGGCCTTGTTCATTTCCACCGCCTACATCTACAGTGGATAAGCTTGACGATTTGAGGTGCGCTATGAAAGGGATCGTCGCAAACTGGGTTCAAGCCAGCCGAAAGGTCGAAAGACTTCCATTGGAAAAAAGCTTGTCAGGCACTCCAACGGCAGGCGAGCGGCCACTATGGTCCAGAGCAAAACCTTCGACGATGATTTGGTAACCGCGTTCACCGCCAATATTGCCGCGGAGCGGCGGTCGAACACCGCATTGTTCGGTTCGCCCGATGGTCCAAGGACCCTGATGGTCTGAGGCCTCAGGATCGGAGGCATGGCGCCCGGGGCAACTCACCTCTCCATCGTTGTGGCTGATCGGCGGGCCAAATGGCTCCGGAAAAACAGCCTCTACGGCTCGCATCAGAGCCCAATTTACGTGGATACAAACATCGACGATTCGGCTCATTCCTTCTGGATCATCAATCCTGATCTTCTAACGCTGCGTATCCGCCGAGACTCCGAGGACAAGATCTTGAACAGGCCAATTTGGAGGCCGTGCAGCGCATCGAGGTTTGGCTAAGGCCTCAATCGACGCACATCGATCGGTAGGCGTCGAGACCGTTCTTTCGACCGACAAATACGGTCCTTGGTCTTGGCTGCAAAAAAGCGGGGCTTTGTGATCCGCCTCATCTACGTGATCCTTTCCAGTGCCGAGCTCAACTTGAAGCGCGTGCAAATGCGCGTGGCAAAGGGCGGCCACGACGTGCCCCCTGAAAGATCAGGGAGCGTTGGAAACACTCACTCGATGCAGCTGCCTTGGTTTCTGGAGCAGGCCGATTGGGCTCTGATTTTCGACAATTCACAAATCCTTCGTTTGGTTGGACGAAAATGGCGGGAATCGTAAAGTTCGAGCCGGATGCACCCGCCGTGCTGAAACAAGCTATCGGCAAGATTGGGTGCGTGAAGAGGCTCATGATCATCGCCATTGACGGACCGGCGGCATCTGGGAAGGGCACCATCGCCCGGCAGGTCGCATCGGTCTATGGGCTGCATCATCTCGACACCGGGCTGCTTTATCGCGCCGTCGGCAAGGCCGTGCTTGAGCCGGGCGGCCGCCGGACGACGTGCGGGCCGCGATCAACGCCGCGGTCAGCGCTTGAGCCGAAGAGCTTTGACGAGAACGCGCTGAAACTGCAGGCCGTCACCGAGGCCGCTTCGGTGGTGGCGGCCATCCCGGAAGTGCGGCAGGCGCTGATGAGCTATCAGCGCCGGTTCGCGATGAGGTCACCGGGCGCGGTGCTGGACGGCCGCGACATCGGCACGGTGATCGCGCCCGGCGCCGACGTGAAGCTGTTCGTGGTGGCGACGCCCGAAGTGCGGGCCAAGCGGCGCGTGCTCGAACTGCACGCGCGTGGCGAAGCCGCCGATGAAGCGGAGGTGCTGGCCGACCTGAAGCGGCGCGACGAGCGCAATTCCGGCGCACCGCAGCGCCGCTGAAAGCGGCACCCGATGCCCACGTGCTCGACACCACCATCTTGACGTGCATGACGCCTTCCGTGCCGCCGTCAAGATCATCGAGGCCGTTCGAGCGGGCCGAAAGCGCCGATAACCAGCGCTTTCGTCATTGGAAGGTCAGCCCGCTCACCGCTTCGATCGCCAAGCTCGGCATCTTACAGGCTTCGAAAGCCTGCTGACACGCTTTCCTGGACGCAGACCCGCCAAAGCGTGTCAGCAGGCTTTCGAAGCCTGGTCCGAGCTTGGCGATCGAAGCGGTGAGCGGGCTGACCTCCAATGACGAAAGCGCTGGTTATCGGCGCTTTCGGCCCGCTCGAACGGCCTCGACGATTTCGACGGCGGCTCGGAACGCCGCGTCTATACCCAAATGCGTGGTATCGAGCAAGTGGGCGTCGGGCGCGGCTTTCAGCGGCGCCGCGGTTCGCCGCGAATCACGCTCGTCCCGGCGCAACAGGTCGGCCAGGATGTCCTCTTCCGCGACGTTTTCGCCCCGGGACCGCAATTCGAGCACCCGGCGCTTGGCCCGCACTTCCGGCGAAGCGACGACGAACAGCTTCACGTCGGCGCCCGGAGCGATAACCGTGCCGATATCGCGGCCGTCAAGCACCGATCCGGGCGGCCGGGTGGCAAATCCGCGCTGATAATTCATCAGCGCCTGCCGTACTTCGGGAATTGCGGCCACCACCGACGCCGCCTCGGTGACGGCCTGCAGTTTCAGCGCATTCTCGTCAAATTTCGTCGGATCGAGCCTGATCGCGGCATCGATGGCGTGTTTAACGTCGTCGGGCGGATAGCCGGCGTCAAGCATCGCCTTGGCCACGGCCCGATAAAGCAGGCCGGTATCGAGATGATGCAGCCCGTAAACGGCGGCGATCTGCCTCGCGATCGTGCCTTTACCTGACGCGGCCGGGCCGTCGATGGCGATGATCATCGACTTCTGCACCTCGGCAATCTGTTTAGCCACCTCTTGGATAGCCGAAGGCGCGCTTGGATCAAGAGTGACGCTGTACCACGCATCTTTCGCCCGACAATTCGTAGGATTTTCGTCGGAATTATCAAAGATGAGCGCCCGATCGGCTTGATTAAGAAACCACGGTAATTGTTTTAAGAGAACGTCGCCCGGCGCTCCCGGACTTTTATCTACCGGCACGTCATGACCGCCCTTTCTAACGCGTAATCGAACTCGCTCCACGTTAAGGTCCGGCGGTTTCAAGTATCACGTAGATCAGTCGTATTTCGAAACCCCGTTTTTTTGCAACCCGAACCAATCGACGGTATTTGTTGCGTCGAGAGAACTGTTTCAACGCCAACCGATTGGTGCGCATTGATCGATGTTTCAAGCCAAGCCTCTATACGCCGGACGGCTTCTAAATTCGCTCGCGAAAGGCCTTTTGCCTTCAGCCGAGCGAATTCTCGCGGTGATGCAAATCAGGATTGATGATCCAAAATGAGCGAGAAAAATCTGTGATGTTTAATCGCCATAGATGGGTCGGAATTGGAGCCGTAAATGCTGCTCTTGCCGGAGCCATTCGGCCCGGCGATCGAGCCACAAATGCGAGGTGCATCAATTACTTGTCGAGATGCCCGATCGTAGAACCAAAAAATCGGCGTCACTTCCGCCTTCGGACGAGCCCTTTTGCGTATACCTTCTCGTGAGCCGAACATCGCCGTATTCGCTTGCCGCGCCCGCTCGACGTTGAGTGTGAATGCACGCGTCAGATCGTCATCGAGGAATTATTATCCATTGGAAGCAAATAGTGGCCATCGCTTGCCGTTCGGCCCGCGAATATGCGCTGGTTGCGAGACGGCTGCGCCGCCCTCCGGCGCCTTTTCCGTGCTAACTTAGCAGACCACGACTTTTGTCATCGTCTGCGGCTCGCTATTAGATATCCTGCAATCACAGTTCTCGCTAATATAGCTAGCACGCGACCGCATACCTAGCATTCAAGTGGCGGCGGCGCTACGGGCACTACGCTACCAAATCGGCACCCAAGCCCGTGCATCAATTCGACGAACCCCGGAAAGCTCGTTGCGATGAAAGAGCCATCGTCGATCTGCACCGGCTGCTCGCTAGCGAGACCCAGAACGATGGCGGCCATGGCAATACGATGATCCATGTGGGTCGTGACCGTGCCGCCGCCGGCGGGCCGGCCTTTGCCATGGACGATCAGGTCGTCGCCCTCGATATCGACGTCGATCCCGTTGCCGCGCAACAGCGCCGCCGTGGCGGCAAGCCGGTCCGATTCCTTGACCCGCAATTCCTTGAGCCCGCGCATGATGGTCGTGCCTTCGGCAAAGGCCGCGGCCACGGCCAGCACCGGATACTCGTCGATCATCGAGGGCGCGCGCGCGGCCGGCACTTCGACGCCGCGCAACGTCCCGGCGCGAATGCGCAGGTCGCCGACATCTTCCCCGCCTTCGTTGCGGCTTTCGAGCGGCTCGATCGCGGCGCCCATTTCGGCAAGCGTGGTCAGGAGCCCAGTCCGCAACGGGTTCATCATGACGCCGTTGAGAATGACGTCGGAGCCGGGCACCAGAAGCGCAGCGACCAACGGGAATGCTGCCGAAGATGGATCCGCCGGAACCGTGACCGGACGGGGGCGCCAGCTCGGGCTGGCCGACCAGCGTGATGCGCCGGCCGCCACCGGCCGCCGCGACGCGAATGTCGGCGCCGAAATGCGCCAGCATCTTCTCGGTATGGTCGCGGGTCGCTTCGGCTTCGACGACGACCGTCTCGCCGGGCGCGGACAGGCCGGCCAGCAAGGTCGCCGATTTCAACTGCGCCGAGGGCACCGGCGGCTCGAAACGATCGGGATCGGATCGCGTGCGCCGATCAGCGTCAAAGGCAAGCGGCCGTTCTCCGAAGCGAGCGCGCGCGCACCGATCCGCCGCAGCGGATCGAGGACGCGCTGCATCGGCCGGCTGCGCAGCGAAGCGTCGCCGTCGAAGGTCGCGGTGATCGGACAGCCGGCGACGGCACCGAGCGTCAAACGGCAGCCGGTTCCGGAATTGCCGAAATCCAAAGCACGGGCCGGCTCGGCAAAGCCGCCGACGCCGACACCATGGATCAGCCATTGCCGTTGCCCGGTGCGCTCGATGCGGGCGCCGAGAGCTTCCAGCGCCTTTGCCGTATTGAGAACGTCCTCGCCCTCAAGCAGGCCGTCAACGCGAGTGGCGCCGACCGCAAGTGCGCCGAGGATGAGAGCGCGAATCGAGATCGACTTGTCCCCCGGCACGCGCGCGGTCCCGGACAGCGGGCCGTTACGACGGGCGGTGAGGGGAATACGGTCGGCGGGCATCGGTTTTCCAGTCGTTACATCGCTGGCCACGGCGTCGGCGCCCTCTAACACGGGGTACCGCGCCCCGCCATCCCGCGGTTTCTGCGGTTTGATAAGATGTAGCCGAAGGCCAGATCGACTATTGACAGCCGCGCGGCGACTAGCCAAGTGGAGACACCCGAATTGCGGGAAAGGATGCGGATCGTGGCCAAAGCCGAGCTAGGCACCAAAAGGCTCTGCGCCAGTTGCAGCGCCAAGTTCTACGACCTGAACAAAACCCCAATTCATTGCCCGAAATGCGGCACGGTCTATGTGGTGGCGCCCGTCGTTAGCCGAGGCCGCCCCGAACCCGCCCCGGTCGTGCAGCGCGAGGCGCCGGTGGTCGAGGAAGTCGCCGTGCCGGAGACCGCGGAGGTCGAAACCGTGTCTCTGGAAGAGGCCGACGCCGAAGCGCAAGGCCCGAAGAAAGCCGCCACGGCCGAGCCCGGGATCGAAGGCGAGGAAGAAGTCGAGATCGAGGAAACGCTCGATGACGACGACACGTTCATCGAGGAGCAGGAAGAAGAAGATGCCGATGTCACCGATATCATCGGCGGCGACATCGAGAACGAGGAGGAAGGATAATCGGGAGTCGGAAATCGGTAGGCAGCAATCAGACGGCCATGCGCGTTTTCTGATGACTGACGACTGATAACCGATCCCTGAAAGGGGCCATAGCTCAGTTGGGAGAGCGCTTGAATGGCATTCAAGAGGTCGGCGGTTCGACTCCGCCTGGCTCCACCAAAGTTACTAGAACAGTTTTCAGTGCACGCCTAAAAACGCGATCCGGACAATGCCGTCCCCGCACTTGACGCGGGGATGGGTGCCGGTTTTCCGAAAAGACCACGCTTCCCAAAAAAGCATGCGGCCGGTGGCCGCGCCGCGCGCGTGACCGCGCCAAGCGCGTGCTATAGTCGAACTCAAGCTTGGGGATTGAGGCGGAGGCTGGGATGCGTGCGGGATGGATCGGCGCCGGGCGGCTCGGTGCGCTTGGATTGCTGCTTTGTCTCGCCGGGACAGGACCGTTGGCGGCGCAGCAGCATCCGCCGGCCATGCAGTCCGATCCAAACCTCAACACCGAAGACCAGCTCGCCCCCTCGCAGATGAAGCAGCAAATGCCGTCGCCGGTTGCGGAACCGACCGGCGCCGCGCATGGTGCCGCTCATGGTGCCGCTCATGGGACCGCGCCTCCGCCGGCACATGCCGCAGTCGCCGCCCGTCGTCCGCCCGCGCCGAAACTGAACTCATCCAGCGCCCATGTAATCGCCTGCAGCGGCATTTTTGCCAAGAATTCAAATCAACTGCGGCTCGCCCTGACCTTCGACTACAAGAATGTCAGCTTTGGCGATGTCGCCGCCAACGATGGCGCCAAGGTCGAGGCCTCCATCGTGTTTCCCAACGATCCGAAGCGCCGCCTTGAAGTCTGGTGGTCGAATCCGGCCGAACGCAGCGGCATCTATCTCATCGACATCAAGGGCAAATCGGAGTGGAGCGGCCCCGACGGCCTGCGGCTTGGGCTCAATGTGGTGCAACTGGAAAAGCTTAACCGCAAGCCCTTCAAGCTCAAAGGCTTCGACAAGACCGGTGTCGCCACCGTCAGCGACTGGGATGGCGGCCGATTGGCGGCGCTCCCGGGCGGCTGCAAATCGGGCGTCAGCCTTGCCGCCGACCCCAAGGTCTCGGCGGATTCGGTTGCCGCCCTGTCGGCCGATAAAGACTACAGCTCCGACGATCCGGCGGTGCGCGCATCGAAACCGACCGTCAGCGAAATCTTGATCGGATATTAGAGCATGGTCGGGAAATAGCCGTCCGCGGGCTTGATCCAGGAATGGATCGCTTTTGCGAAAGCATCGCGCCTCGCCACTGCCGCTTACATCGGCTTGGGCTGTGCGTGCCCCGGCGGCGCGGCCGCGGGGCCGGCTGGCTTCCTCGATTGTTCGTTTTTCATGCTGCGCACGTCGCGCGCCATTTCCAGGCAGGTCAGCAGCTCGGTATAGCTCGATTCGCCGCCCATCTCCGATTTGCTGGTGCAAGCCGCTTTGTCGGGGGGCGCAAAGCTCGACCACTCCTTGACGATCTGGTCGCGGACAGCCCGCTCGCTGTCGAGGCAGTTCTTCTTTTCGACACTGAGGTCGGTGTCGTGGAAGGAAACGCCGCCCTGTTGTGCAATACCCTGGCAGACCTGCTGGACGTTTAGGGTCGGAATGCTGTCGGCTACCGGCGTGATCAAATGGGCGCCGAGAAGCAATGCGGCGGGAAGGATCATCATGGCGCTCCGTCGATTGACCCGGACACTATAGCATGGCGGTGGGACGGAACCAGCGAGGGTCGGCGCAGTGTGGACGAAGAGCGGGTCAGCCCAGGGGGCGCCGTCAGCGTTCGACGATGCTCAGGCCAAGGCCGATGCCGCCGGTCTTCTTGTTCGACGTCCCATCGGCCTGCGCGAAGCTACCGAAGATGCGCGGCGGCAGGGGTATCCTCGCCGTGATCGCACACCGAAAGCAAAAGCCCTCACGCTTTCGTTCGGCGGCGCCGCCCGGCGGCAAAAATTTGATCGCGTCGACGAGTAGGCGCCTGCGACAGCCGGTCCGGACCGGGCCATAATTCGCCATCGCTGTGAATATCGGTGCTTAGGCGCATCGATGGCCCGGACCGATCGCCTCAGTCCGGGCCCTTGCTTCTTCTTCGGTCTCGCCCGAACGCCAGGCGACGTCTCAACGCGGAATTGCGCGAACGGCAGTCCCGGTCACCGGGTCTATGACGAGGATGCGGTCGGGCTGGTACACATAGCGATAAGTGTAAGGCTGCGTCGCGACCACATCGCCAGCCAAGGGCGCGGCAGCAACCACGGGCGCGGCCGCCAGAGGCTCGGGAGCCATGGGTGCCGAAACCTCGTCATAAAGCGCGTCGGCGCGGTCGCGACCGGCGCCGGCACCACCACCTCGTCGTAAAGCGGTTGCGGCGCTGCCGGCACGCTGCGCGCAATCACGGTAGTCGTTGTCGGCACGACCCGTCGCGTGATGGTCCGCGTCGTTATCACTTCGCGGCGGCGGGTGGTTCGCAGCGGTAGCGGCCGCACCGATCGGACGGTCTCGGTGGTCTGCACGGTCTCCGGCCGCACGACCGCGGCCGCCGGCACGGTGACCACCGGCTGATCGACGACCGCAGGCGTAATCACCGTCTGCGCGTGCGCTGGGGAGACGCCGGCTGCAAGGGCCAAGCCCAGGACCGAGCCGACCGCCGAGCCAAGCGCATAAGGAACAGGGAGTTCATGAGGTTCTCCATTATGTCTATCGTTCGGGATGTCTTTCGTTCGGGCTCTGGAACTCTCTCGCGTTTGTTCCACGATCCGCCCGACCCACGAGCCCAACGCCGCCGCAACGGGGCTGTTCCTGCCGAAAGCGAGTTGCCGAGATCGCAGCGACGATCGCAGTTCCCCGCGCCGCAAATTTGACGCCGTCGGGCCGCGCCACGACCTTATGCGCGCGTCAACGCCCCGCGCAGCAGGGCCGAGAGCGGCAGCGTCAGGAGAACAAAACCGGCGACCATGATCAAAGCCCGCCACACGCCGAGCGCATCGCCGACGCGGCCGAACAAGATCGGCGAGATGGCGCCCGAGCCGATCACGCCGGTGTAAAAGATACTCAGCGCACGGGTCCGCCACTGCGGCGGCACCAGCTCGGGCACCGAACCGTACAAAACCGACGACGTGCCGTTGAGTGCGACGCCGATTAACGGCAGCAGCAACAACGCGGCGTTAAGCGGCAGCGGAAACAGCGCCAGAATTCCGACGGCCGTGGAGCCTTCCGTCAACCATACCGTGCCAACGGCCCCGATCCGCGCGCCGATAAAAGTGCAGGCGAGCTTGCCGGCGGCGCCGCCGGCAAAAACCAGCGTCAAGGCCAAGCCGATGGTCTGTTCGCTCGCGCCTTTGTTGCGCAGCACGAACGGCAGGAACAGCAAAAACGCCATGCGCGTCGCGGTGTCGATCATGCCGATGCTGAACAACAACGAAAACGCGTAGCGCCGATGCGGGCGCGCAACGGCGCCCTGCGTCTGGGTCTTGGGATGAGCGGCTTCTTGCTCGAAACGCGGCGTGGCGAGATAGGTCACCACCGCAAGCGCTAGGCCGAGGCAGCCGAGGATGGCGAGCGCCGGACGCCACGCCATCACCAAGAGCATCAGCGACAGCGTCGCCGGCAAAGTCATCTTGCCGATATCGCCGGTGAAATTATACGTGCCGAGCGCCTTGAGCGAACGCGGCCCGGCGAACGCGCGGGCGACGAGCGCGGAGGCGACCGGATGCTGCGTGCTCGAGCCGACACCGCTGATCAGGAGCGCGACGAGCAGCATAGCGAAGCCCGAGCTGATGCCGGCGAAACAAAATCCGAGCCCGGCGAGCGCGGTGCCGAGCGCCAGCACGATGGCGGGGCCAAACCGCTCCGCGGCGAAGCCGGCCGGAATTTGCAAACTGGCCATGGCGCCGACCAGCACGCTGCGTAACAGCCCGAGCGCCGCGTAACTGAGCCCGAATTCCGCCTGCCAGAGCGGCAACATGATGTAGACGAGATCGGTGTAGCCGTCGTGCAGCGCGTGGGCGGCGCCGGAGACCACGGCCACGCGCCGTTCGTCGCCGGACATCTGCGGCGCCAACTCGCTGAAATCGTCCCGGAACACCAATTTTCGCATGGCGTCGAAAGTAAAATCGTCGCGCCGCCGGCTCAATTGCGATAATCTCCCGCCATGAGGGAGAAAAAGTCACCTCTGGAGAAGGCGAGCCTGCCGCCGCTCAACGCCATTCGCGCATTCGAGGCAGCTGCCCGGCGCGGCAGCTTCGCCGACGCGGCGCTCGACCTTAACGTTACCCACTGGGCTATCGGCAAGCAGATCAGACTGCTCGAGGACTGGTTCGGTCTGCCGCTGTTCGAGCGGCGCGCCCGCGGCGTCGCGCTCACCGACGAAGGAGCGGAACTGCTCGCCGACGTCACCGCGGCGTTTTCACGGCTGTTGTCGGCAAGCGGCAGAATTGGCCGGGCACGCTCGCAGCGGCGTGTCTCAGGCGTGGTGCGGCTCAACATACCGACGAGTTTCGCCAGCGGCTGGCTCATCCCCCGCCTCGGCGGCTTTCAGGCGAATTTTCCAAACGTGGAAATCAAGCTGTCGACGACGTCCCGCAAGCTTCGCTATGTGGGGGACGCCTACGATATCGGCGTGCGATTGCGGCGCGAACCGGGCGCGCATTTCAAGTTCAGGAGCTTGCTCAAGGACATTCAGCTGCCGGCTTGCAGTCCGGTCATATTGCGCACACGGCCGCTAACCGCGGTCGGCGATCTGCGCGCGCACACGCTTTTGCATTCCTCCACCGCGCGGGCGGCGTGGTCCACCTGGCTGGAGCTAGCTGGCGATCCCAACCTGATCCCCGCTCATCAGTTCGAATTTGATCACGTCCATCTGCAATTGCAGGCGGCGGTGGACGGCTTGGGCGTGGCGATGGCCTCGCTGCCGTTGATCGAAAGGGAGCTTGCCGCCGGCCGCTTGGTTTGCCCGCTGGCGCGGCCGGAATGGCAGGCGGGAGAATATTTCCTCGTCAGCGGCAATGACGCCGAAAGCGTGGCGATCCGCAACTTCCGCGCCTGGTACTGGGCCGAGGCCCGGCGCACAGCATACGGACGCAACTAAAGCATATAAATTGTAGACCATGACCCGGTTTAACCTGATCGGATCATGGTCCAGAACCGCGCCCGGCGGCTCGGTCGATTGACCGGCTGCAAAGCCGGGTGCAGTAATGTCGCCCAATCGAGAATCGCGCCGCTTTGCAGGAGAATCATGTTCGGCCTCAGCGACCTGTTCCAGTGGGAGCGGTTCGTGACGCCCACCGTGATCAAGGTCTTCTATTGGCTGGCCGTCGTGATTTCGGTCCTGCTCGGCGTGGCGGGGGCCGTCAATTCGCTGACCATCATGGCCTACAATCCGTTCGTCGGCATGCTGCTTCTGATCGTGAGCATACTCGGCGCCTGTATGGGCGTGATTCTCGCGCGCATCATCGCCGAATTCGTGCTCATCGTATTCCGCATCAACGAGCATCTCGGCGCGATCAGAAATAAAGGCGGCATCCGCCATCAGCAATGAGCTGGCTGCCTGATTCGTAATTGCATGCCCTCACGTCGAAAAACGGAAATGCATGACGTCGCCGTCATGACGACGTAATCCTTGCCTTCGAGCCGCATCTGCCGGCGTCGCGGGTGCCGGCCTCGCCGCCGCAAGCCACGTAATCGTCATAGGCAATCGTCTCGGCGCGAATAAAGCCATGCTCGAAGTCGGTGTGAATCACGCCTGCGGCTTGCGGCGCCTCCGCGCCCCTGGCCACGGTCCAGGCGCGGGCTTCTTTGGACCAGCGGTGAAAAACGTCATCAGCCCAAGCAGGTCATAGCCGGTGGGATCAGCCGATTTAGTCCGGGTTCTTCAATCCCAAGGTGTCCAGATAATCTTCGCGCTCGTCGCGCGACAGTACGCCAATTCCGCCTCGATCCTGGCGGAAATCACGATCGGCGGCGCGCTCCCGCCGCGTTTGGCCATCAGACTTGCGGACAATGCATCGCCGCTGCCGGCGGATGCCTCGTCGACATTGCAGACATAGAGCACGGGCAATGGGTAAGCAGACCCAGCATATGTACGGCCTTCTCCTCCACGGGGTTGCTCGGTCAGGCGCGCGGGCTTCCCGTCCCGCAAGCAATGCCAGCGCCTGGCAGATGATATCAAGGCTTCCTTGGATTCCTTGCGCCGCCGGTTTTGGGCTTTTTTCTCAAGCCGTCGATCGGAGTTCGTGGTTTCCAGATGGCGAGCATCAGTTCGGTCTCCACAGTCTCGACGTCTGCAACCGGGTCGACTCGGCCCTCGACATGGGTCACGTCGGCGTTCGAAAGCATCGCACGACATGGGCGATGGCGTCGACCTCGCGGATATTGCCGAGAAACTGATTGCCCAGGCCTTCGCCTTTCGGCGCGCCGCGGACCAAGCCGGCAATGTCGACAAAGGTCATCCGTGTCGGCAGATCTGCGCTGATTTGGCGATTGGTCAAAAGTCCAGCCGCGGATCGGCACCGCCACTTCGCCGAATTGGGCTCGATGGTGCAAAACGGATATTCGCTGCCTGCGCCGCTGCCGTCTCCGTCAGCGCATTAAACAGGTCGATTTGCCGACATTGGCAGGCCGACAATGCCGCATTTAAAGCCCATCGGTACTTCGATCCGTTTCTGGTCTCACGATTTTTCGCGACCGCCGTTGTCGTCCCCCTGCCTCGCCAAAGCCTTTGGCCAGCCATGGCGAGATGGACCTTGTTCTGGAAACTCGCGTCCTCGCCGCGAACGATCAGTTCGGCATTGTCGGCGATGATGGCAAGAAGCGCCTCGAGCCAGCCGCGCTCGCTTTTGGCGAAATCGCTGAGCACGTAATGCTGGACCATATCCTTGTCGCCGGGATGGCCGACGCCGATACGCACCCGCCGGTAGTCGTTGCCGATATGCTCGGAGATCGAGCGCAGGCCGTTATGGCCGGCGATGCCGCCGCCGACTTTGACGCGCAGCTTCGCCGGCGGCAGATCGATCTCGTCATGGAACACCGCGATGTCGCCAAGCGGCGTTTTGTAGAAGTGTGCGGCTTCGCCGACGGCGCGTCCGGACTCGTTCATAAAGGTGCCGGGGAGGAGGAGAAGGGCGCGCCTGCCGGCGATTGCGCCCTCGGTGGCGACGCCCTGGAAGTGCCCCGGCGCCACGGTGCAAAACCGTGGCGCTTGGCGATGGCTTCGAGCGCCATGAAGCCGGCATTGTGCCGGTTGCCGACATAGCGCGCTCCCGGATTTCCCAGTCCAACCAGGAGCAGCATCACCGTTGTCCCACTAGTGCTCCGATTCTAACATTCGCGCCCCTTTTCCGGCATGCCGTTTGCGAATGTCAGAATCAAAGGACCACGAGCAAAGGTCAGTCCTAGTGGAGCTTTTGGATTTGACATTCGCTTCACGAGTTTGCGGCTGGGTGGGTAGCGAATGTCAAATCCGCTCCACTAGGGCGTGATCCGGAAAGAAATGGAAATTCCGGCAAGTGTCATGCCCTCAATAAAAGCGAGAGACCTCACTTCTTGTCAGGAGCGGCGGCCGGAGCGGCGCCGGGCGAAGCGCCCGGAGCGGCGCCGGGAGCAGCACCAGGAGCGGCGCCAGCGGACGGGGAGCGGCAGCAGCGGCAGCAGCGGCGGCAGCCGCAGCAGCGGCAGCGTCGGCGGCGGCTTTTAGTTCTTCCGCGTAGCCCGACGGCGGCACCACGGTGACCAACGTGATGTCGCGCCGTTCGACCGAAACCCACGCCTTCCGGCAAGCTGATGTCGCTCAAGTGCTTGGAGTGATTGATGTCGAGGTTGCTGACATCGACGTCGATGCCGGTCAGGAATCGCGTCGGCACGGGCATGTACCGCCACCGTATGGGTGACGATCCTGACACCGTGCCGCCGCGCTTGACGCCCGGCGTCCGTCTCGCCATTGCCGCACGTGGATCGGAATATTGACGCGGATGGTCGCGCCCTCGCCGAGCCGCATGAAATCGACATGCAGCGGCAGGTCGCGCACCGCGTCGAGCTGGAAGTCGCGCGGGATCACGCGATGCGTGACGCCGTCCACCTCAACATCGTGCACCGTGGTCAGGAAGTGGCCGGCATAGATGCGCTGGCGCAACTCGGCATGATCGAGGGAAATCGGCAGCGGCGGCTTGCCGTCGCCGTAGATGATTCCGGGCACGCGGCCGGCGCGACGCTCGGCCCGGGCGGCCCCCTTGCCTGCCCGCGAGCGCGACGCCGCCTTGATCGATGTGACGGTCGCCATAGGGATATCCTTGTCTAGAGCTTTGATCCGTGAAAAGAGAAAATCCGCGGAAGCCTCCAGGGGTGCTGGTGAAGCCGCGGCAGCGGCGCTTATAGCGGCGCAAAACGCTTAAAAACAAGGAATGCGAGACTGGCGAACGCCGGCTAGAACGTCCCCGGCGTGGGAGTGCCGGGGCCCGCCGTCCGCCCAGATCCGGGGCCTGCGAAGGCTCGGCCGAGCCGCCTGCCTCATTATGTCACTGTGGCATTATTCACTGTGGCATTCCTGGCGGCCAGCGCCGTTTCGAGCGCCGACGACCCGCGCCTTGAGCGCTTCGTTCTCCTCGCGGGCGATGCGCGCCATGTCCTTGACCGCCTCGAAATCATCGCGGCGCACGACATCGAGTTCGCGCAGGATGCGCTCGGCCTGGGTGCGGAACACCGTCTCGAATTCGCGCCGCACCCCCTGGGCGACGCCCGCGGCGTCGTTCATCAGTCGGGCGACCTCATCGAAGAACCGGTTCGTCGTCTGCACCATGATCGTCTCCGCGCGCCGTTAATGATCCCGGCGGAAAAGCTCGCCCGCAACCGCGTTTGTAGGCCGGCTTGCCATGCGCCGTGACAATGGCGATGGTGCGGCGCAACCGCAAGGGGGAGCGGCGTCACACGGAGCTTGTCATCGGAATGTTGGCCGTCCTCACGCTCATTCC
>CAWBOW010000010.1:0-215030 GCA_963790495.1 uncultured Alphaproteobacteria bacterium
GGCGGAATACCTCTTTGTCAAATTCGGTTCGGTCACAGCATCCGGGGCAATCATTGACCCCAATCGTGGCTACTCAAACGCGATCAGCACATCGGCCGATTTGACAGCGCAACTCGCGCGCGCCGGTATCAATTATAAGTTCTGACCGTCTCCGAAGGGGTCGCTGCACCCGAGACGCCTTATCGAGCCAAGCCCGTTTGGCCTGGCAGACTACCAGTCCCAGCAGACAAAACACCTGACACGGCATGAACAACTGGTTCGACCACATCCTCTACAACACGCGGTCGCAGCCGGAAACGCCTGCGATCGTCATGGAGGATCGCGTCGTCACCTATGGGATGCTCGGGGCCGCGATCGAAAATTCCGCGCGCCAAATAGCGAACTTGCAAATTCCGCAAGGGGTCACCGTTGCCATATGCCTTGCCAGCCCGATCCGCCATTTCACGCTGTGTCTCGCTCTCTACAGGTCCGGGTTTTGCTCGATGTCTTTGGAGCACGGCCAACAGCGCATTGCGGACCTACCCTTTGCGGCTGTGCTCGGCGACGATGACTTAAAGACGCTGTTCGATGCAAAGACTCGGTTCGTCGCGGTGACCGATGACTGGTTCGGAACGGAGTCCGTTCCGGCCACGCTCGTACCCACGGGCTTTTCCGACGCCAAACAAGTTTGTCATCACGCCCTGACATCCGGCTCGACAGGCACACGAAAAACGTTCGGCTGCACCGTCGAATATGTCGGCCGGCACGTGCCGCTCGCGATCGTTTATAATTGTCGACTTGTGCTCTGCATGCCGGGACTGTCGACCGCTTGGGGCTTCTTGATCGGTTGCGCGGCGCTGGGCAGCGGAAAAACTCTTTGCTTTGCGACGTCACCCTTTCAAGCCGTGCGGATGATCGAATTGTTCTCGATCGATTTTCTTATCTGTTCATACGACCAGCTCCTTGCGATAACGCGGGCGACGCGAAAAACCGCGGCGCAATTGAAGAGCCTGCGTACAGTAGTCGCCGCCGGCAGCGTTCCGTCACGCGCCCTACTCGAAGCGGCGACGGTGTATGTGTGCAAGGACATTATCTGCCGTTATGGCACTACCGAGCTCGGGCTTGTCGCCGACGCCACCGTGGGCGAGGTGTTGGCCAACCGCGGCCTTATCGGCCGGGTCACACCCGACGTGGAGCTTGCCGTCTTCGATCCAGGCGGCAAGAAGCTTCCGCCCGGTCAGCTCGGTATCGTCAAAGGCCGCATCAAGACTTGGATTGGAGCTTCGCCGGATGACACCATTGGCGAGCATGCCTGGATCGATGTCGGCGATGTAGGATGGAAGACGACTGACGATCAATTCTATGTCGTCGGCCGCACGTCGGAAATTGCAAGTGCGACCATCGAGGACGGATCGGCGCAGCAGATCTCACCCGTCTACGAGATCGAGCATCTTCTGCGGCTTGAATGGGACGCAGCCGACGCTGCCGCGGTGATGGTCGATGCCGAAACCGCGAAACCGGAAATCTGGATCGGCACCGTCGACTGCAAGGACGCGGACGCAAAGAAGCTTGAAGCGATTTTCCGACATCGCGGCATCGAAGGCACAGTGCGCCTGTTCCCCTTGATCTCAATCCCCCGCGGGGCCAACGGCAAGATTTAGCGCGCACAGTTGAAGTCGCTGATGCTCGCAGTCGGCGGCCGGCCGCAATAATGCCAGCGCCGGCCGCAAGACTTTCCACACGAATTTAACGACGACTTTAGCAATTCGCTTACCGTTGGACGGCAAAGCCGCGGCGGTGTCGCGCCGCATTAGCGACTTGTTGGCGGCAGCGTGATGAGATCGCGCGGACAATGGATCGTCCCCATGCGCCCAGTCCTCATCTTTGCCGCCCTGGCACTCGCCGCGAGCGTTATTGTGCCGAAATATGCGGCGCAAATGGCTGCGAGCCACGCGGCGCCGACGGTGATGGCGGCGGGCCCGGAAGCGCAACAGCAGCCCGCGCTGGCGGCGGATTCGCGCTCGGTGGTCGATTCCGCCCGCCGCGAACGGCCACTTCGAAGTCGAAGGCCGCGTCAACGGCCGGCTGATGAATTTCATGGTCGATACCGGCGCCTCGGTCATCGCGCTCACCGCGCGCGACGCGGCGATGCTCGGCGTGCACCCGAGCGAAAGCGAATATCGCGCCATGGTGCGGACGGCGAACGGCACGGTGCGCGCCGCGCCGGTCACGCTGGATCGGGTCGAGATCGACGATATTGTCGAATACAATGTCGGCGCCATGGTGCTGCCGGACGGCGCGCTCTCCGACAACCTGCTCGGGCTTACTTTCCTGTCAAAGCTGCGCAAATTCGAATACTCGGACGGCAAGCTGGTGCTGGAGCAGTAGCGACTGGTAGGGGACGAACGGGGAAAACAAAGTCCCCTACTCCGCCATTCGCAATTCGCCGGCTTACGCAACCATTTCGGCGCCTAACCGTTTAAGCTATTGCTGTCGGGCCTCGATTCGGACCAAATTTCCCAATGTTTCCCAAGCCGAAAGCTTCGCTCAAGCCGAATACCTACGCCTATGAATCCGAGCCGATGGTGAAAGCCACCGGCTTTCGCGAATATGATGCGCGCTGGCTGTTCGGCAGCGAAATCAACCTGATGGGAGTGGAAGCGCTGGGTCTCGGCCTCGGCACTCTCATTCACGAACTCGGCGTCAAGCCGCACATCGTCACCGGCCACGATTTCCGCTCCTATTCGGCGTCGATCAAAATGGCGCTGACCAACGGGCTGATTGCCGCCGGCTGCAGCGTCCACGATATCGGCCTGGCACTGACGCCGATGGCCTATTTCGCGCAATTCGAGCTCGACGTGCCGTGCGTCGCGATGGTCACGGCCTCGCACAACGACAACGGTTGGACCGGCGTCAAAATGGGCGTCGATCGGCCGCTGACTTTCGGTCCCGACGAGATGACCCGGCTTAAGGACATCGTGCTCAATGGCCGGTTCAAGGCCAGAGCCGGCGGCGCCTACGAATTCGTCGAGAATTTCCCGGCGCGCTATATCGCCGATCTGACCAAGCGGCCGAAACTCAAGCGGCATCTCAAAGTCGTCTGCGCCTGCGGCAACGGCACGGCCGGCGCTTTCGCCCCGCAGGTTCTGGAAAAAGTCGGCTGCGAAGTGGTGCCGCTCGATTGCGAGCTCGATCACACGTTCCCAAACTACAATCCGAACACCGAAGACATGAAAATGCTGCACGCCATGCGCGATGCCGTGCTGGCAAACAAGGCCGACGTGGGCTTGGGCTTTGACGGCGACGGCGACCGCTGCGGCGTGGTCGACAACGAGGGTGAGGAAATCTTCGCCGACAAAGTCGGCGTCATGCTCGCGCGCGACATTTCATCGGAGCATAAGGGCGCGCTGTTCGTCGCCGACGTCAAATCGACCGGTCTGTTTGCGACCGACCCGATGCTGATCAAAAACGGCGCCAAGACCGATTACTGGAAGACCGGTCATTCCTACATGAAGCGGCGGGTCAATGAGATCGGCGCCATCGCCGGCTTCGAGAAGTCCGGACATTTCTTCTTCAACAAGCCGTTCGGCCGCGGCTATGACGACGGGCTGATCTTCGCCTTCGCCGTCTGCGACATGCTCGACCGCAATCCGGGAAAGAGCATGGCGGACCTCAAAGATGCGCTGCCGAAAACCTGGTCGTCGCCGACCATGTCGCCGCATTGCGCCGACGAGACCAAATATGCCGTGGTCGACGAGGTGGTGAAGCATTTCGAGAGCGAGCAGAAAAACGGCGGCAAGGTCGCCGGCCAGCCGATCCGCGATCTGGTTACCGTCAACGGCGTGCGCGTGACGGTGGAGGACGGCACCTGGGGCCTGGTTCGCGCCTCCTCCAACAAGCCGGAGCTGGTCGTCGTGGTCGAAAGCCCGGTCTCGGAAGCCCGCATGCGCGATATGTTCAGGTCGGTCGACGCCGTTTTGCGCACGCACAAGGACGTCGGCGAATATAATCAGACGATTTAAGGCCGGGCGTCACCGGGGCTCGGATCATAACCCGCCGGCGCTGATCGCCATATCTGCATTTCCCTGATCTGCATTATCCCCGAACGCAGACATTCGCCGCCAATCCACTCGTCCGGGAAGCGCCGACCCCGTTACGTCGGCGCTCTCGAATTCGCGCCTAGAGTTCCTTGCCGATGGCGCGGTCAACCGAATACGGACCGCCGCCACGAATCGCGATCGTTGCGCAGACCACGCCGATCAGCAGCACATATTCATACCCGCCGCCGCCCGCTGCATAGCCCTTTGGCAGATGCACAAACAGCAACGCCACAGCATCTCGATAGCGAGCGCAGCAGCGAAAAACCGCGTGAACAGACCAAGGATCAAGCAAATGCCGCCGACCAACTCCAGGGCCATGACGACGTATGCCCACATCAACGCCGGTTCGATGCCATTCTTAGCGAAAATATTGGCGGCGACGGCACCAGCGCCAATTTTGAATTTCACCGAGACGTGCATCAAAAACATAATGCCAATGACGATGCGCACGCAGGTCGCGGCGACCGGCAGCATCGTCTGGTAAAATCCGGCAAGTCCCGGAAAGAGCAGGTTTGCTTCTCTTTGAGCCATAGCACGGTCCCTCCCGAGCGTCTTGCAATCGTTGCCGTCAACGTCGTCGTACTGACGACGGATTGTATCAAAAGCAATTACAGCAGAATTCTGTGATGGATAAAGGGGGCTCGGCTGAAGTCCGCATGGGAAAACACAGACATCACCGGCTGCTCGCGCAGGTGCGTGTTATCTGCCAATGTCCGAAGTCCCGTTCGCTCATGCACCCTACACCTGCTGAAAAACGTCGATCTCCATCGCGCCGGGAAACATCGTGCGCCAGGTTTGCAGGAACGTCTGCATCCGCGCGTCGCTGGCCAAAAGCTGCCGGTTCAGTTCCCAATCCTCATTGGCTTCGTACTCGATCTCCTGAATGAAACGCGCCGGGTCGTCGACGTTCTGTAACAGCCGGACCTGGGCATTGCCGAACACCTGATAGAACGGCGCCGCCGCCTTGATCATGGTGATGAGCTGCGTGGTATCCGTCGCCGGCAACGTGAAGCGCAATTGCAGGGTACGCCGGACCTTTGGTTGTTCGTCGTTTGCCATCGGCTGCATTCCTCGCATGTTCCGCGCACGAGCAGGAAACATGACGGACCGGGCCAATGTTCCCGAAGCCGCGCCGTGCGTTGCGCCATCATGCTCTATTTAAATGTTTCGCGGAACCGGTGCGCCGGATAAACGCCGAGGATTTGCAGCGACTTCGGCACCGAGACGAATTCGAGTTCCTCCAGCGCGAGCTCGAGCGCGCGGCTCTTCGGATGCCCATCGACGTCGGCATAGAACTGGGTCGCGGTGAAGCTGCCGTCGACCATGTAGCTTTCCAGCTTGCTCATGTTGACGCCGTTGGTGGCAAAGCCGCCCAAGCGCCTTGTAGAGCGCCGCAGGGATGTTGCGCACCTGGAACACGAACGTGGTGATCACCCGTTTGTCCTTGCGGCCCGGCCCATCTCGGCTCGCGCGCCAGAACGACAAAACGGGTGGTGTTGTGCTTGGCGTCCGCGACGTCCTTTTTGAGGATGCGCAGACCGTAGATCTTCGCCGCCAGCTTTGTCGCCAGCACCGCGCGGCGAGATATCGCCGGTTTCGGCGACTTCCCGCGCCGCTCCCGCCGTATCGGCAGCGACGACTGCCTTAAGTCTCAAAGCCCGGATGATGTTGCGGCATTGGCCGAGCGCATGCACATGGCTTTCCGACCGTCTTGATCGTCTTGAGCGTTGCGCCCTTCGGCGCCATGAGCTGATGCTGCACCGGCAGAAACCATTCGGCGACGATGTGCAGCCGCGACGCCGGCATCAGATGATGGATGTCGGCAACCCGGCCGGCGACCGAGTTGTCGATCGGAATCATGGCGAGCGCCGCCTTGCCGGTGCGGACCGCGGCAAAGGCGTCCTCGAAGGTCGGACAGGGCAGCGGCTCATGTCCGGATAAGCCTCGGCGGCAGGCGATATGCGAGTTCGCGCCCGGCTCACCCTGAAAGGCGATGCTGTGACGCGCACTCCTGCGGTGTAATGCCTTTTTGCGTTTCATCATGCCGCGTGCGGTCCTCGATGTCCCGTTAGCATGGCGCGCGCCTTTTCCAAATCCTCCGGCGTATCGACGCCGAGCGGCACGGTCTCGACGATGGCACACGTCGATGCGCATGCCCGCTTCCAGCGCCCGCAATTGTTCCAGCTTTTCCCGCCGTTCGAGCGGCGACGGCGGCAGGCTGACGAACCGCTCCAGCGCCGCGCGCCGATAGGCGTAGAGGCCGATGTGGTGATAGAGCGGCCCCTCGCCGCAAGGCGCCGTGGCGCGGGTGAAATACAGCGCCCGCAGCCGCGCCGGCCCGACCGGCGTGCCGACGACCTTGACCACATTGGGATTGTCGCGCTCGCGCGCGGCCTGTGATCTCGGCGGCGAGCGTCGCGATGTCGACGGCCGGGTCGGCGAGCGGAACGAGCGCGCGCGCGAATCAGATCGGGCTCGATGGTCGGCAAATCGCCTTGCAGGTTGATGACGATTTCGGTCCGCGCCGCGCGGATCGAGCTTGCCCAGCGCCTCGAATATCCGGTCGGAGCCGGAGGCATGATCGGCCGCGTCATCACCGCGCGTGCCGCCCGCCTTATCCACAGCCGCCGCGATCGCGGCCGAATCGGTCGCGACCGCACCGCGGCCGATGTCGGCCGCCTGCGCGCGGCGCAAGACATGCACGATCATCGGCTCGCCGGCGATATCCGCGAGCGGCTTGCCAGGCAGCCTGGTCGCCGCCATCGCGGGCGGGGATAAGAATAAGGACGTCGGCCATCGTAATGTTGCGTGCTTATACGGGTTGCAAGAGGCGGGGCAAACTGGCTAATTGTGCAGCGCCCACCTCATCTCTCCCTGTGCGGAGCCTTCCCGCGATGGATTCCTTCGAAATCAATAAAGTTCTCGGCGCCCTGCTGGGGACCTGCCTCATCCTCGTTGCGATGCATATTGCCAGCGAAGCGATTTTCACGCGCGAGGCGCCAGCCAAGCCAGGCTACGAAGTCGCGGTGAAGGAGCTGCCGGCCGGAGGCGCCGCGGCGGCGGCTGCGCCGGCCGAGCAGCCGATCGAGGCCGTGCTGGCGAGCGCCTCGCCGCAGCACGGCGCTCAGGTCGCCAAGGAGTGCGAGGCCTGCCACAATCTGCAAGAAGGCCAGGGTGCCAAAGTCGGGCCGGATTTGTATGGCGTTGTCGACCGCCCGATCGCCTCGGTCTCCGGCTTCAACTACACCGACGCCATAAAGGGCGCCGCCAAGACCTTGGGCGGCAAGTGGACGTTTGACGCGCTGAACAAATGGCTGACCAAGCCGAGCGCGGTTGCGCCCGGGACTGCGATGACCTTTGCCGGCCTCTCCAACGAAAAGCAGCGGGCCGACGTAATCGCCTATCTCGATACGCTCTCGCCCCACCCGGTGCCGTTGCCGAAGGCTGCCGCGGCGCCCCCGGCGAAACCCACAGCCGCGGCCGCGGCAAAGGCTCCGGCCGCAGCGCCGGCCAATCCGGCACCTGCCGCCACCCCGCCGGCTGCCAAGCCGCCTGCCGCCGGAGCCGCTCCCGCCGCCCCGGCCGGGGGCGCACCGCCCGCCCAGCATTAGCGGCGACGTCTCCGCGCGCGCTTTGTCGTCGTCCTGTCGCATGGGCGGTGCGAAGTCTCGTCGCGTGGCGCCGAAGGTCGCTGGCGCCGTTTGGGAAAAGGCCGATAATACGCCGCAGTAAAACGTAACTCCGGGGAGAGATCAGGTGAACCGCCGATCCCTACTGACTTCAGCGCTGCTCGCGACCGCGGCTTGGCGGCTTCCATTGGGCGGCCCGGGCGTAGCGCTCGCCCAAGGACAGCCGAAGCCGACAAGTCCGCCGCCGCCCGCCAGTCCGACGCAGGCCAAGAACTGGCGCCACGGCACCTCGCTGTTTGGCGACCTCAAATACACGCCCGATTTCAAGCAATTCGACTACGTCAATGCGGCGGCACCAAAGACTGGGACGGTGCGAGAGGTGGCATTCGGCACCTTCGACAACTTCAATCCGGTCGTGGCCGGCGTTAAAGGCACGCTCGCTGCCGGCATCGGCGGCGGCGCCAGCCTGATCTTCGACACGCTTGCGGTGCCGTCCCTCGACGAAGTCTCGACCGAATATGGGCTGATTGCCGAAGCCTTGAGCTACCCGGATGATTTCTCCTCGGTGATCTACCGGCTTCGCCCGCAAGCCAAATGGCACGACGGCCAGCCGGTGACACCCGCCGATGTCATCTTCTCCTTCGAGACCTACAAGAAGCTCAGTCCGCAATCGTCGGCCTATTACCGTCACGTCACCAAGGCGGAGCAGACTGGCGATCACGAGGTCACCTTTACCTTCGACAGTCCCGGCAACCGCGAATTGCCGCAGATCGTCGGCCAACTGACCATCCTACCCAAGCACTGGTGGGAAGGCACCGACGCCAACGGCAAGAAGCGCAATATCGCCGACACCACGCTCGAGCCGCCGCTCGGCTCGGGCCCGTATCACATCAAGAGCTTCACCGCCGGGCGCGACATCGTCTACGAGCGGGTCAAGGACTATTGGGGCGGCAACGTCAACGTCAATGTAGGCTCCAACAACTTCGACGAACTGCATTTCGAATATTTCCGCGACACGACGGTGGCGCTTGAAGCGTTCAAGGCCGACGCCATCGATTGGCGGTCGGAGAACATCGCCAAGAATTGGGCCACCGCCTACGATTTTCCAGCGGTGACCGACAAACGCGTGTTGCTCGAAGAATTTCCGATCAGAAGTTACGGCCTCATGCAGGCCTTCGCTTTCAATATCAGAAAGCCGAAATTCCAGGATCCGCGCGTGCGGCTTGCTTTCAATTATGCGTTCGACTTCGATGAAATGAACAAGGAAATTTTCTTCGGAGCGTATAAGCGGATCGACAGCTATTTCGACGGAACCGAGCTTGCCGCGACCGGCGTGCCGACGGGCCGCGAACTCGAGCTCCTGGAGACGGTGCGCGATCAGGTCCCCGCCGACCTGTTCAAGAAGCCCTATACCAATCCAGTCAACGGCAATCCCGGCGCGGTGCGCAACAATCTGCGGGAAGCACTGCGGCTGCTCAAAGAGGCGGGCTACGCGGTGCAAGACCAGCAACTCGTCAATACCAAGACCAAGGAGCCGTTTACGATCGAAATGCTCGCCGCCGGGCCGAGCTTCGAGCGCGTCTTCCTGTTTTACAAGCCGTCGCTGGAGCGCCTGGGCATGACGGTGACGGTGCGCACCGTCGACCCGGCGCAATATGAAAACCGTTTGCGCGGCTGGGATTTCGACATGATCACCAATTCATGGCCGGAATCCTTGTCGCCGGGCAACGAACAGCGGGGCTTTTGGGGATCGCAGGCCGCCGATCAGCCCGGCTCCGACAATCTCATCGGCATCAAGAATCCGGCCATCGACGCAATGATCGACAAGGTCGTTTTTTCCAAGACCCGGGCCGACCTCGTGGCCGCCGCTAAAGCGCTCGATCGCATATTGCTGTGGAATTACTACGTCGTCCCGCAATGGGCCTACTTCAAAGCCCGCACTGCGCGTTGGGACCGCTTCAGCCACCCCGACCCGCTGCCGAAATACGGCGTCTCGGGATTCCCGACGGTATGGTGGTGGGATGCGCAAAAAGCCGCAAAGACCGGAGGGACATGATCCAACCGACGCGTCGGCGCATCGTTGCACTGACGGCCGGCGCCCTGGCGGGAGCCAGGGAACTGCGCGCCGGCACCGTCCGCGCCGACGACGTCAGCGCGTCCCCTATCGAGTCGCATGGGCTGTCGGCCTTTGGCGATCTCTCCTACCCAGCCGACTTCCAGCATTTCAGCTATGTCGATCCCAACGCGCCGAAGGGTGGCGTATTTTCGCAGATCGGGCCGGACGAGCTCTACAACCAGAATTTCCTCACCTTCAATTCGCTCAATAGTTTCATCCTCAAGGGTGACGCGGCGCAGGGAATGGAGCTGACCTTCGCCACGCTGATGGTGCGCTCGGGCGACGAGCCGGATGCCATGTACGGTCTTGCCGCGCAAAAAGTCCGCCGCTCCGCCGACGGTTTGACCTACCAATTCTTCATCCGGCCACAAGCGAAATTCAGCGACGGCTCGCCGCTCACCGCGCACGATGTGGCCTTCTCGCTTGCGACGCTCAAGGAAAAAGGCCATCCGCTCATCAGCCAATCGCTGCGCGACTTTCTCGGCGCCACGGCCGACGACGACACCAGCGTGACCGTGCGCTTTGCGCCGAAGCGCGCCCGCGACGTGCCGCTGTTCGTTGCCGCGCTGCCGATCTTTTCGCGGGCTTATTACGCGACACGGAAGTTCGACAAATCCACGCTCGAAATTCCACTCGGATCGGGCGCCTATCAGGTCGGCCGCTTCGAGCCGGGACGCTTCATCGCATACAATCGGGTCAAGGACTGGTGGGGCGCCGACCTTCCAGTGTCCCGCGGCCAGGCTAATTTCGACGTGGTGCGCTTCGAATATTATCGCGACCGCGACGTCGGATTCGAAGGCTTTTCGGCAGGCAACTATCTGTTCCGGGAAGAGTTCACCTCGCGATTCTGGGCGACACGCTACAATTTTCCGGCGGCGCGAGACGGGCGCGTCAAACGCGACGAGATTCCCGACGATACGCCCTCGGGCGCGCAAGGCTGGTTCATCAACACCCGGCGCCCGCAATTCGCCGATGTCCGGGTACGCGATGCGTTGAACGACGCCTTCGACTTCGAATGGACCAACAAGACGATCATGTACAATGCCTATCAGCGGACGGTTTCGGTCTTTCAGAACTCCGATCTGATGGCGCAAGGCGCGCCGAGCGCGGCGGAGCTCGACCTCTTGGCGCCGTTTCGCGCCAAGCTGCCCGCCGAGGTGTTCGGCGACGCCTATATCCCCCCGGTGTCGGACGGCACCGGCGAAGATCGGCCGCTACTGCGCAAGGCCGCCGAGGCGCTGCAAGGCGCCGGCTGCGTCATTCGCAATGGCAAGCGTGTTCTGCCGAATGGCGCGCCGATCACGGTCGAATTCTTGATCGACGAGCCGTCATTCGAGCCTCATCACATGCCATTCATCAGAAATCTCGGAGTGCTGGGAATCGACGCCACGCTACGGGTCGTCGACCCGGTGCAATATCGCGCCCGGCTCGACAATTTCGATTTCGATATCACCATCGATCGTTTCGGCTTCTCGGCGACGCCGGGCGATTCGCTGCGCTCCTACTTCTCGTCACAGGCGGCGGCCCTGCACGGTTCCCATAATCTCGCGGGCATCGCCGACCCCGTGGTCGACGCCCTGATCGGCCGGATCATCGCGGCCAATTCACGCCCGGCATTGGTGACGGCCTGCCGGGCGCTCGACCGGGTCATCCGCGCCGGCCGTTACTGGATCCCCAACTGGTATAAGGCCTCGCACTGGATCGCCTATTGGCACGTCTTCGGCCGGCCGCCGGCGCAACCCCGCTATTTTCGCGGTATTCCCGACACCTGGTGGTATGATCCGGTAAAAGCAGCGAAAATCCGCCTGCCAGGCGGTGCGGATCGCTGAAATTCGATACCGCATCATCGCGGCGGTCAAAATCCGTCGTGTTTCCGTCACGCTCGGATGCGACTTCGCGGCTGCGGCGTGGCCGGGAAGAAAGGTGGTGCAGTGCGCGCCAGGGGCTTTAAGATAGCGGGCGTTACGGTGGCGCACCGATGGGAAAACTAGCCGGGGTTCAATGACTGCCTACATCGTCCGTCGCCTTCTGTTTATGATCCCCACCATCTTCGGCATCATGCTGGTGTCGTTCGTCGTGGTGCAATTCGCACCGGGCGGCCCGGTGGAACACGTCATCGCCCAGCTGCAGGGCACCGACACCGGCGCCACGGCGCGGATTTCAGGCTCGACCAGCGGCGACTTTGCGCGCGGCGCGGCGCCGAGCGCGGCCAAGTTCGATGTCACCTCCAAATACCGCGGCGCCCAGGGCCTCGATCCCGCCTTCATCAAAAGCCTGGAAAAGCAGTACGGCTTCGACAAGCCGGCCTATCAGCGTTTTTTCATCATGCTATGGAATTACGCACGCTTCGATTTCGGCAAGAGCTATTTCCGCGACATCAGCGTGCTGCAGCTCATCAAGGAGAAGCTTCCAGTATCGATATCGCTCGGCATCTGGATGACGCTGTTGAGCTATCTGATCTCGATTCCACTCGGCATCCGCAAGGCGGTGCGCGACGGCTCGCAATTCGACGTATGGACCTCCGGCGTCATCATCGTCGGTTACGCCATCCCCGGCTTCCTGTTCGCGATCCTGCTGATCGTTCTGTTTGCCGGCGGCTCGTTCTGGCAAATCTTCCCGTTGCGCGGGCTGACCTCCGAAGGATGGTCAAATTTTCCCTTGTGGGAAAAGATTCTCGATTATTTCTGGCATCTGGTATTGCCGATCGTGTCGATGGGGCTTGCCGCCTTCGCGACGATGACATTGCTCACCAAGAATTCGTTTCTTGAGGAACTGCGCAAGCAATACGTTCTCACGGCCCGCGCCAAGGGATGCTCCGAGACGCAGGTGCTGTACCGCCACATTTTCCGCAATGCCATGCTTTTGGTCATTGCCGGATTCCCGGCCGCCTTCGTGTCGGCGTTCTTTGCCGGCTCGCTGTTGATCGAGACCATCTTTTCGCTCGACGGCCTCGGACTGTTGAGCTTCGAAAGCGTGCTCAACCGCGATTACCCGGTAGTGTTCGCCAATCTCTACATCTTTGCGCTGATTGGGCTTGTCGTAAATCTGATCTCCGACCTCACCTATACTTGGATCGATCCGCGTATCGATTTCGAGACGCGGGAGGTGTGAGGTGGACGTCAAAACTCTCCCCCATAGCGTCGAGGATGAGATCGAACCGGGAATCCCACCGGAATTAAAGCCGGATGCCGAGCCGGCCGGCCCGCTCGGCCTGTCCGGCCTGCCGCGGCGCGGCTTCGAGTTTTCTCCCCTCAACGCGCGGCGTTGGGGCAATTTCAAGGCCAACCGCCGCGGCTACTGGTCGTTGTGGATCTTTCTCGTTTTGTTTGTGCTCTCGCTGTTTGCCGAGTTCATCGCCAACGACAAGCCTTTGTTCATCCATTTCGACGGCAAAACCTATTTCCCGGTGTTCTTCACCTATCCAGACACCGAATTCGGCGACGACCTCGGCACCGCAGCGGATTATCGCGATCCACACCTGCAGAAATTCCTTGACGAGCACAACGCCATCGAGGTCTGGGCTCCGATCCGCTTCTCCTACAACACCATCAACGACAATCCGCCGTCGGCCTTTCCCTCCAAGCCAACCTGGATGTTGAGCACCGCCGACTGCGCATTCGCCGCCAAGAACGGTTATGCCAAATGCGGCACGCTGGAATACAACTGGATGGGCACCGACGACCAAGGCCGCGACGTGCTGGCGCGGATGATCTACGGATTCCGCATTTCGGTGCTGTTCGGCCTGGTGCTGACCATCGTGTCGTCAGTCATTGGCGTCGCCGCCGGCGCGGTCCAGGGCTATTTTGGCGGCTGGACCGACTTGCTGTTTCAGCGCTTCATTGAAATCTGGACTTCGGTGCCGGAGCTTTATCTGCTCTTGATCATTTCCTCGGTGCTGGTGCCGGGCTTCTTCGTGTTGCTCGGTATCCTGCTCTTGTTCTCTTGGGTGCGCCTCGTCGGCCTGGTGCGGGCGGAATTCCTGCGTGGCCGCAATTTCGAATATATCCAGGCAGCCCGCGCGCTCGGCGTCTCCAATAAGGTCATCATGTGGCGGCATCTGTTGCCGAACGCCATGGTAGCGACGATGACGTTTCTGCCGTTCATTATGTCATCGTCGGTAATGACGCTCACGGCGCTGGATTTTCTCGGCTTCGGTCTGCCGCCGGGCTCGCCATCGCTGGGTGAGTTGTTGTCGGAAGCCAAAGCCAATGTGCAGGCGCCATGGCTCGGGCTGGGCGGCTTTTTCACCGTCGCACTGATGCTTTCGCTGTTGATCTTCATCGGCGAAGCGGTGCGCGATGCCTTCGATCCGCGGAAGACCTACGCATGAGCGAGGAGCTTTGCCTTTCGGTTCGCGATCTGTCGATCGCCTTCCGCTCCGGTGGCCGCGATCACCTGGCGGTCGACCGCATTTCATTCGACATCGTCAAGGGCGAATGCCTGGCGCTGGTCGGCGAATCCGGATCCGGCAAATCGGCGACTGCGCTGTCCATCCTGCGCTTGCTGCCCTATCCTGCGGCGCATCACCCTTCCGGCAGCATCAGCTTCCACGGCCGCGATCTCCTGAAGCTTTCCGAACGCGAAATGCGGCAGGTGCGCGGCGACGATATAACCATCGTCTTCCAGGAGCCGATGACCTCGCTCAATCCGCTGCACACGATCGAGAAGCAGATCGGCGAGATCCTGCTGTTACATCGCGGCCTGACCGGAAAGCTTGCCCGCGAACGGACGATCGAAGTGCTGAGCCAGGTGGGCATTCCCGATCCGGCGACCCGGCTCAAGTCCTATCCGCATCAACTGTCCGGCGGCCAGCGCCAGCGGGTGATGATCGCCATGGCGCTTGCCAACGAGCCCGATCTCTTGATCGCCGACGAACCGACGACGGCGCTCGACGTCACCGTGCAAGCACAAATCATCGCGCTGTTGAAGGACATCCAGGCACGGCTGCACATGTCGCTTCTGTTCATCACTCACGACCTCGGCATCGTGCGCAAGATCGCGCAGCGGGTTTGCGTGATGAAAGAGGGCCAGATCGTCGAGCACGGCGCCGTCGAGCATGTCTTCGACTCGCCCCAGCATCCTTATACGCGGGCGCTGATGGAGGCCGAGCCGCGCCCGGACCCGGCGCCGCCACAGCCCGACGCGCCGGTGCTGTTGAAGACGGAACAACTGAAGGTCTGGTTCCCGATCACCCGCGGGCTCATGCGAAAGACCGTCGGGCACATCAAGGCCTGCGACGGCCTGAGCATCGAACTGCGCAAAGGCGAGACGCTCGGCGTGGTCGGCGAATCCGGGTCCGGCAAGTCGACGCTCGGGCGCGCCATCCTGCGCTTGATTTCCTCGGAAGGCCTGATCGCGTTCATGGGCAACGATCTGCATGGACTGACATTCAAGGAAATGCGGCCGCACCGCCGCGACATGCAGATCGTGTTCCAGGATCCCTATGGGTCGCTGTCGCCTCGCATGTCGATCGCCGACATCATCAAGGAAGGCCTCAAGGTCCATCAGCCGCGTATGTCGAACAGCCAGCGCGACGAGCGCGTCGTCCAGGTATTGCGTGACGTCGGGCTCGATCCGGAGATGCGCTTTCGCTTTCCGCACGAGTTTTCCGGCGGCCAGCGCCAGCGCATCGCGGTGGCCCGCGCGCTCGTCCTGGAGCCCAGCTTCATGGTGCTTGACGAGCCCACCAGCGCGCTCGATATGGTGATTCAGGCGCAGATGGTCGATCTCCTGCGCGATCTGCAGAAGCGGCACAACCTCACTTATCTGTTCATCTCGCACGACCTGCGGGTCGTGGCCGCGTTGGCGAGCCGCCTCCTGGTCATGCGCCACGGTCTCGTGGTCGAGGCCGGAGAAGCTGCCGATCTGTTCCGCAATCCCAAAACCGATTACACCCGCGCCCTGTTCGCGGCCGCTTTCAACCTCGAAACCGTCCCCGAGGGCGTGGTCGACCAATGAAGCGTCGCCTTCGCCGGCGTGGCGTCGGTTAGAAATGCAACGATGAGTAAACTGTCGCCGATCCTGCTGTCTGCCGCGTTCGCGGTTGCCGTGATCGCTCTTGGAAGCGGACCAAGCGCTGCGCAGATGCGCGACCGTTCGATGCAGCTCGTCTCGGAGTTTCCGCTGCGCAACGACGACGGGCAGCCATTGCCCAATCACCGGGTCAAGCTTGCCGGGCCGATCGATAAAGTGCCCGGTGTCGTCGTCGCCGCCAATCCGGCGGGCACGACGACGCTGATCGAATTCTACGATCTGAATTGCCCCTATTGCCGCATCGCATCGGCGGATATCGCAGACATGGTCGGTGTCGATCCGCAACTGCGGCTGGTGCTTGTGCCGTTTCCGGTTCTCGGCATCGCGTCGGTTGCCGCAAGCCGCGTCGAGCTGGCGGTTGCCAAGCTGGGAACGCCGCAGCAATTCTATGAGTTTCATGAAAAAATTTATTCGCAGCGTGGCGTGATCGACGGCATCCGGGCGCTGGACGTCGCGCGCGGCCTTGGGTTCGACGTGCAGGCATTGATCAAGCTCGGCGACAGCGATGAAATTACCGCGATCATGAAAGCGCACCTGGCGCTCGGCAATTCGCTGGGACTGGCCGCGACGCCGTCCTTCATCGTCGACGGCGTCGCCGTGCTCGGCTATCCCGGCCGCGGTGAACTGCAGCAAATCGTCGACGCCGCGAGGAGTTGCGGTAAAGTCGTCTGCTGAACGACAAACAACACTGCCGGGAGGACTCAATGCCACGCTTTCACGGCTGGTTATTAGGCTTATGCGGTATCGCGTTAGCGCTGTTGGCGACGCCGGCAAGGGCCGAGACCGTCAAGATCGTCGTGCCGTTTGCCGCGGGCGGTCCAGTCGATCAATTGGCGCGATTGCTTGCCAGCGAACTGGGTCCGAAGCTCAATGCCAATGTGATTGTCGACGATCGCGGCGGCGCCGGCGGCGCGATCGCCTCTGAATACGTGGCGCACGCCGCACCGGACGGCACCACCGCGCTGCTCGCCAGCCTGGGATCTCAGGTGCTCAGTCCGATCCTGAAGCCACCGACGGCCTACGATCCGGTGAAATCCTTCGAGCCGGTGTTGCTCGTCGGAGTGGTGCCGTCTCTTCTCGTGGTGAACAAGGACCTTGGCGTCGCATCGTTGCCGCAACTCATCAACAAGGCGAAGACGCAGAAGCTCACTTACGGTTCGGCCGGCCCGGGCACGACAATGAACATCGCTCTCGAGATGCTCAATGCCGCGGCGGGCGTGAAAATCACCCATGTGCCCTATCGCGGCGCGGCACCGGCGATCACCGATCTCCTCGGCGGCCATGTCGACATGCTTGACGCCGATTTGCCGGTCTTGCTGCCGCTGGTGCAGGCCGGCTCGGTCAAGGCGCTTGCATTGTTCGCGGCGGAGCGTTCGCCCCTCCTGCCCGATCTGCCGACGACCGCCGAGTTCGGCTTGCCGAGCGTGGTCATGGAAAACTGGTACGGCGTGTTCTTGCCGGCCGGAACGCCGCCGCAGGTGCGCGACAAGCTTGAACAGTCGCTGTTCGCGGTCATCGCGATGCCGGCCATCAAGCAGCGCCTTGCCGCCAACGGCATGTATGGAAAACTCGGCCACGAGGCCTTTGCCGCGCAGCTGGCAAAAGAGTTCGCCACTTGGCCGGTCACCATCAAGAAGCTCGGCATCACCGAATAGCTTCGCGCGCCGGCCGAACGGGGACCGGGACTGGGGCTATTTCACTGGGGTTATTTCACTTGGGGTTATTTTCGTCTTGCCGATGAGTTCGGCAATCGGAGTGCCGGAGGCGATCTTCTCCTCGCGCAGCTTTTCCGCGGCCGCGTTGCGCTCCGCCCGCGCCAGAACTTCGGCGGCGCGCTCGCGCGGAACGAAACAGACGCCGGTCTCGTCCGCCAGCACGACGTCGCCCGGATTGACGGTCACGCCGCAAACGATCACCGGCTTGTTTACGGCCACGGTTTCGACGCGCCATTTGCCGGTCATCGGGCTGACGCTCTTCGACCACACCGGCAGCCCGATGGCGCGTGAATGATCGACGTCGCGCGCACCGCCATCGACGACGGCGCCGATCTCGCCCTGCCGCCGTCCGATCGTCGCCGACATGCCACCGAGATTGGACACCTGATCGACGCCCTGCACCACTAGGACGTCGCCGGGCTCGGCGAGGTTATGCGCTTCGATCTCGCCAAGACCGGACACGCCGGCCTTGACCTTGTCGGGTACGCTCGCGGCGGCGGCGACGTTACGCACGGTCAGCGCCCGCCCGACGACCCGCGCGCCCGGATCGTTGGGCCGTAGCACCGCTGCCGGCACGGCGCCGACGATGCCGAGCTCGTCCATCACGTCCGAGGTGGTGCCGGTGAGATCGGGCAGCGCCCGGAACCCGTCGATGAGCTCGCGCGGCAGCGCCGGTAAATCCAACATGCCGAAAGCATCGGGCGGCAACTTGCCGAGAGTTTGTTTCGATCGATTCGCCATAATTTTTCTCGCCGCAGTTTGGCTCACCATGGCGTTCGCTTAAAATCCGAACAGCCGCGCCGGGTTGTCGACCAGCATGAGCTGGCGGGTGCGGGCATCGGGCGCGATTTCGGCGATCAGATCGACAAGCTCGCCGTCATTGGGCATGGCGTCGTGGTTCGGATGCGGCCAATCGGTGCCCCAGACCACGCGTTCCGGCGCATGCGC
Source organism: uncultured Alphaproteobacteria bacterium (assembly GCA_963790495.1). Lineage (GTDB taxonomy): Bacteria > Pseudomonadota > Alphaproteobacteria > Rhizobiales > Xanthobacteraceae > BOG-931. The sequence continues at coordinate 18,521 of CAWBOW010000010.1, forward strand.
GGCAAGATCGCGCGCGAAACGGCATCGCGTCGGCATAGGGATATTTCTGCTTGGAGATGCGGTCGGTGCCGGAGAGCTTGACCCAAATATTGCCGCGATCGAGCAGCCGCCGCAGCACCGAGAAGGTTTTGCCCTTGAGCCCCTCGGCAATATCGATGCGCCCGATGTGATCGATCACAACCGGCGCCTCGAGCGAAGTAATGAATTCGTAGAGATCGAGTAGGCCGTGGCCGCCGGTGTGAATGGGGATATGCCAGCCGTAAGGCGCAACCTTTTCGATGATCCGCAGCATGTCTTCCCGCCGCTGCGGCGGGCCGAGATGCGCCGAAATAAAGTGCAGCCGCACGCCGCGCACGCCGGCCTCGTCGAGCCGCTCGACTTCGGCGTCCGGCGTGTTCGGATCGAGCAGCGCCGAGCCGCGATAGCGGCCCTTGCCGGCGGCAAGCAAATCGACCAGCACCGAATTATCGCTGCCATGGCAGGTCGACTGCACGAAAACGCCGCGCTGGAATCCGAGGAATTCGTGCAGACGGAACAGATCTTCCTTGGGGGCGTCGGCCGGGGTGAACGGCCGGTTCGCCGCATAGGGAAATTTGCTGTGCGGGCCGAACACGTGGAAGTGCGAGTTGCACGCTAACGGCGGCAGTTGCAGCCGCGGCTTCTTCGGATTGCGGATCGGGCGGCGCGATGGTCGGGGTGAGGTCGTCTGGACGGATGGCCATGGATCATTTCGATGTTGAGTTTTTCTTAGTCGCAACGCGCGGTCATGCCGCCGTCGACGATGATTTCGGTGCCGGTGATGAAGCGGGCTTCGTCGGAGGCGAGAAACAGCACGGCATTGGCAGTGTCGCGGCCGTCGCCCATGAAGCCGAGCGGGATGCGGGCGAGCGCGACTTGAGCAGCGCCTCGACGTCGCCGCCGGCGCGCTGCTTGGCGAGGCGCGCTTCGACCATCGGCGTATGCATCTGGCCCGGGATCACCGTGTTCACGCGAATGCCGTTGATTGGCGTATTGCACGGCGGTCACCCGCGAGAACTGGATGACGGCTGCCTTGGATGAGGCATAGCCGATCTGCGGCGAGCCGGTATAGCGGATGCCGGAAGTCGAGGCGGTGTTGACGATGGCCCCGCCGCCTGACTTCTCGATCATCACCGGAATGACGTGCCGGCAGGCGAGGAACACGCTTTTGAGATTATAGTCGATCTGGCTGTCGAAGCTTGCTTCCGACATTTCGGCGGCGCCGCCGGCCGCCGAGCCGCCGACATTGTTGACCAGGATGTCGATCGGCCGAATCTCTTGCGGCAGGCCGCCACCATGGCGCCGACTTGCGCATCGTCGAGCACGTCGCAGACGTGGGTGGCGATTTCGCCGTCGTTGCCGACGCGGGCGACGGTCTCGGTCATGGCGTCCGCGTCCTTGTCGACGGCAAAGACCTTGGCGCCTTCGCGGGCGAACAGCACCGCGGCGGCGCGGCCATTGCCCCAGCCCGGACCGACACAACCGGCACCGACGATCAGCGCAACCTTTCCTTCGACGCGTCCCGGCATTGCCGAATCCTCAATCAGTAGGGAAAAGTCCGCACCGTAACATTCTCCCCGATATCAAATGCCATCAAATCTTCGCCGATTTGTAAGGGACCGGAATAAGTCTCGCGGGTTTCCGCCAATATGTCGTCAAGCGTCAAGGGCGGAATTTTTTCGTCGTTAAGCAGCACGAGATGCGTATACGCGGCAAGCTTAGGACTTGTCTGGGCAAATACGCGTCCGGCGTCGCGCGGCAGAATATGATGACCGACGATGCGCTGGGTATAGGCTTCGCGCAGCAATTCGGGTCGTACCGCCGCAACTTCATGAACGAGAAGATCGCAACCCCGGCCATATTTGATGACGTTATCGTTGTACCGCGTATCGCTGGAAACGACCGCGCTGCGGCCGCCATATTCGATGCGATAGCCGTAGCAGGGTTTGATCATGTCGCCGTGATCGACTTCGAAGGCGATGACCTTGACGCCATTTTTCTCGAATACGACGCCGTCGCGATCGAATTCCGCGACCGACGTCGCGACACCTTCGGGAGGCAGCTTCTCGTCGGCGAGCCTTATGCGAATGTCGTCGGCATAGGCTTCGGCGAGCTTTGCCATTAGGACCTTCGCGCCGGTCGGGCCGATCACGCGCATCGGCGTCTTGCGCGTACCAAAGAAGGATTCGAGCCATCCGGTCAGCCACACGTCCGGAATTCCGGACGTGTGGTCCGAATGATAATGAGTCAGCAGCAGCGCATCGAGCCGGCCGATCGGAATCTTGAGCTGGAACAGGCGGATCGCGGCGCCGCGTCCGGCATCGATCAGTAACTTCTGGTCGCCAGCCTCGATCAGCGTCGCCGAGCCAAAACGATCGGGGCGCGGCACCGGAGTTCCCGTGCCAAGCAGGGTGACGGTGAAATCGCTTTGCCGGCTCATTGCTGCAACTTTAATCCGGCTTTCTTGACGACCTTCGCCCATACGGCAACCTGGGATGTAACAAGGCTGCCGAGCTGTTGTGGCGAGCCGCCGGCAGTCTCGGACCCGATTTTAGCGAACGCCGCCTGCACCTTCGGCGTCGCCAGCGCCTTATCCACGGCGGTATTGAGTTGTCGGACGATATCCGGGGACGTCCCGGTTTTCACCGACCAGCCGACCCAGTCGAAGCTGGTCAGACCTGGATAGCCTGCCTCGGCCAGCGTCGGCACGTCCGGCAGCGCCGCCATGCGCTTTGCCGGCGTGACAGCGAGCGCGCGCAGCTTGCCTTCGTGAATGAAGCCTAACACCGGCGCCACCGCCATGAACTGGTAGGTATTGACGCCCTGCAGCAGGTCCGAAATGGCGCGCGGAAATTCGCTGTAGGGGACGTGCGTCGTGCGCACGCCGGTCTGCTGCTTGAACAGTTCGCCGATGATATGCGCCGGCGTACCGATCCCGCCGGATGAGAACGTGCCTTTGTCGGGATTGGCCTTGAGATACTGCACAAGCTCCGCGACCGTCTTTGCCGGCACGTTCGGATTTACGACGAGGACGTTGCCTGTCATGGCAAGCTGCGCAACCGGGGCGGTGTCGGTGTTGAGATCGAGGTGAGCATCCGGGACCAGCGATTGCGTTACGGTCAGCGGAAAGCCAACGACGAGGATCGTATAGCCATCGGCAGGTTGCTTGAGAGCTTCCCGCGCACCCAACAATTGTGCAGCGCCGGGCCGGTTCTCGACAACGAGATTCAGCCTTCGTCCTCATTGACCGCGTTGGCGACGATGCGGGTAATGATGTCGGGCGGCGTACTCACCGACGCCGGCACGATGACATGAATTGCCCGCGACGGGTAAGCCTGCGCATCCGCTTGGCCACAGACCCCTATGGTCCCAAACAATAAAGCGGCGCATGCGCCGCCGATCAGACGAAGGTGACGGTTCACTCAATCCTCCCAATCCTCAGCATCCCGCCGCATGATGCCAACGTTAGTGGATAGTTGGCGTTACTGCCAGCGCTGACCGTCACGCCCGGATGCCGCTCACCGCGCGCTTGTTGCCGCGTTGACACGGCTTTCATGCAGCCGCCACCAGAACACCGCGACAATGCCGACAACCACGCCGACCACCAGCACCAGGAGCAGAGCGGAGTTTTCGATCCAGGCGATCGCCGGAATGCCGAGCGCCATGATCAGGCCGAGGAGGCATACTTGCCAGGACAGCACATGAACGCCCGCGGTGAAGGTGCCGAGCGCCAGCAGCGTGAAAATGGCAAGCCCGGCCGCACTGGAGCTGAACTCGCGCTGCACGCCGTTGAGCAGCATCAAATTCATCACGACGATAAAAGCGATCCAGTGCAGCACCTGCGTGCCGATCAGCCGAAAACGCTTGCCGGTGTCGTCGGCGGCGTCCCAGCCGGCGCCGACGCAAACCAGCGCGATCAGCGGCGCCAAAATCTCCCAGTAGCCGGTAATTGGTTTCTTGGAAAAGCTGGTATAGGCGACTCCGACCGTGGTCAGAATGAGAACCAGTGCGAACGGCAGCTCGCGGATCCAGAAATTGACGTGCAGCAAATGGCGGTACCGCGGATGCGGCGCTACGTGGGGAACGGCTAATTGCGGTTCTTCCGTGCTCATCGCCCCTGCTCCGCCGTGCCCTCGTTCCAGATTGATCCGCGCCCGCCCGCAGTTTCGGCCAATATCACCTGTGGCGCAATGCGGCGCACGCCGGTGACTTCGCTGCCCGCGGCCTGGATACGGGCAACGGCGCCGGCGATCGGCTCGATCGCGACCGCCATGTGAAAAGCATTGGCATGCAGAAGATTCGTCGCGATCGCGGACGATAGCGACGTGGCCTTTCCAGAACACCAGGTCGCCGCGTTGGAGGCTGGAAAGATCGCGTGCGGCTACCGATCCCAGCGCCCGTTCCTGCATATCGCTGTCGCGCGGACACGCGACGCCGCAGGCGGCGAGCGCGATCTGCACCAGGCCGGAGCAGTCCAAGCCCGAGCGCGGTCTTGCCGCCCCACAGATAGGGCACGCCGAGGAAGCGCTCGGCCACGGCGACAAAATCGGTCGCGTTGTCGCCGACCGGCGCCAGATGCGGCAGCCGGCACATAGGCGCCCGCGGCGGTGACCGCCATGCGGCCCTCACTCTGCGCCACCACAAGCCTGGCGCCGAACGGCAGCGCCTCGAGCGGCGGCAATTTGATCGACGGTCCGGGAAACGCGAAGCTGCGCAGCGCCACCACCTTATGCGTCGGCGGCGCGCCGGGCGGGCCGAGCGCGCTTTGCGGCAGCCAGCCAACGTAATTGTCCGACGCAAGCTGGCCCCAGGCCCAGCCTTCCTCATTCCACTCGTAGATCGTCACCCGCTCGCCCATGAGCGCTTCGGTATCGAGCGGCGCGTCGGGCCGCGGCGCGCTGCCGCAGCGGCGCCTGCGCTGCGACAACTTCGTAGACTTGGCCTTCGACATATTGCGCGGCCGCAACCTTGCCTTCGAGCGATGCCGCCGCGAGATCGGCGCGGGCCGGGGTGACGCGCGGATCGAAGCCGGGCATCGGCGCTCACCCGTAGCGCGCCGCCAGCATGCGCGTAGAGCGCGCGCGCCGACTGCAACTCGCCGCCTTCCGGCCGGCCGGGCTTCGCCGCGGCGGTCCAGGCGAACAGATCGAAATGCAGCCAGGACTTCGCCGTCACGAAGCGGCGCATGAACAGCGCCGCGGTGATGGCGCCGCCCTGGCTGCCGCCGACATTGTTGATGTCGGCGACCTTGGATTCGAGCATCGCCTCGTAAGGCCGCCACAGCGGCAGCCGCCACAACGGATCGTTCTCGGCGAGGCCATGCGCGCATGAGCTCGTCGGCCAGCGCATCGTCGTCGGTGAAGAAGGCCGGCAGGTCGGGGCCGAGCGCGACGCGCGCGGCGCCGGTGAGCGTCGCGAAGTCGGCGATGAGCTCGGGCTTGTCCTCGTCCGCCAGCGCCAGCGCGTCGGCCAGGACCAGGCGGCCCTCGGCGTCGGTATTGCCGATCTCGACGGTGATACCCTTGCGCGAGGTGTAGATGTCGCGCGGCCGGAAGCTCGAGCCGGCGATCGAGTTCTCGACCGCGGGAATGAGCACGCGCAGCCGCACTTTCAAGCCCCGCGCCATGATCATGCTGGGCGAGCGCCAAGCGCGGTCGCGGCGCCGCCCATGTCCTTCTTCATGTTCAGCATGCCGGCGTCGGGCTTGATGTCGAGGCCGCCGGTGTCGAAGCAGACGCCCTTGCCGACCAGCGTCACCTTCGGATGCGGCGGCGCTCGCCCCAGACGAAATCGATCAGCCGCGGCGCAGCGGCCGCGGCACGGCCGACGGCGTGGATCAGCGGAAAATTCTTCTCCAGAAGCTCGTCGCCGACGACCGCATTGATGGTGGCGCCGAATGCCGCGCGGCGAGCTTGCGCGCCGCGCCCTCGAGCTGCGCCGGACCGAGATCGTTGGCCGGCGTGTTGATGAGATCGCGGGCGAGCGTCACTGCTTCGACGATGTGATTGAGCTCGTCGCGGTCGAGGTTTTGCGGCAGATCGAGCTTGATGGCGCGGGTCTCGACCTTGCGATAGCGGGTGAAGCGGTAAAGGCCGAGCGCGATGGCGAGCGCAGCCAACCGCGCGTCGTGCGGCTCGTTGGCGAAGCGGAACACGCCGTCAGGCAAAAGCTGCGCCAGCCGGCCGGGCAGGAAGCGGTCCGGCGTGTCGTCGGCGGTTTCGATACCGAACAGCACGCCGCCGAGCGCCGGCTTGCCGTTGGCTTTGCCGGGCAGCAGCAGGTGGCGGCCGGCTTTCGGCTCGAAGCCGCACGCCTCGGCAAAGGCGCTCAACTCGGCGCCAAGAATTTTGCGCACGTCCGGATAGGTCGCCGCGGTGACAAACCAGATCGGGACCGCGCCGGCCGCGCCTTGGGTGACGAAAATGGGCTCGCTCATGCCTCGCTCGTTTCTGTTCGCCGTGGTGCTAGCACATTTCGCCCGCGCCCGCTCTCGCCGAGGACCGGATAATTCTTCCCCGTGCTCGCGGCGCGCCTTTGCGTCCAAGCCATGCTTCACGCTTTAAGAAAGCCCGTCCATGTCCTCCCTTCAAAAAAGGGAGGGGAGCGCCGTTCGGCGCGTCCACTCGAAACCGCTCCCGCCGCAGAAGGACAAAAGCCTGCTGCGGACGCGGCGAGCACCATCGCTTCTGTCCCGCACAATGCGGGATCAAAACGGCGGCGCCCTCGCCTTACGGCGCTCCACCGCGATCATGCGCCGAAGGTTGACCCTCAGACTCGGCCCCGGGCCGCGCTTCCTGGAATCGCCGGGTGCAAACGGGAGGACCCTCCCCGGCGCCAGTGCAGCGAGCACCTCGCAGTCCGGTCAAGTGCCGGACGGGACGATGCCCAGAGCCGCCCGAGACCAGGATGACTATTCCCGGCCCCGAGAACCGCCCCCGCCCCGTCAGCCGGCGTCACCGGTTGACGTCCCTGACCAGGCGGGATGATTGGGCAAATAACGGCCACAACGGCACTCGTCAATGAAACGGAGACAAAAATCACATCACGTCTCCGTGATGGAGACGAGCGGCGTTGACCCTCGAAGGCAAAAGGGAATTAAAGTGATATCGGCACCACCGGCCAAAGACGTGGATGGCCGGACGAGCCCCGGCCATGACGACTGAATTTCACAGTAGCCTAGCAACGTAGCCCGGATGGAGCGCCAGTGACATCCGGAATTAACCGCTAGGCTTGTCCCGGGCTTCGCTTTGCTCAATCCGGGCTACTTGGTTTTCGCGATTTCTTGCGGGTGGCTGGCGCCGGTAGCGCCGCGCGGCTTGTCTCGAATTTACTTTCACTCCATCCGGGCCACTGGCTCACAGCCCCAGATACGCCTTGCGGATTTCCGGCTTGGCGGCGAGCTCCTCGGGCACGCCTTCGGTGAAGAGGCGGCCCTCGGCGATGACATAGGCGTAGTCGGACGAGCGCCAGCGCGAGATGCACGTTCTGCTCGACCAGCAGGATGGTGAGGCCGGCCTCCTTCAGCTGCTTGAGCGTCGCGAACAGCTGATAGACCACGACCGGCGCCAGCCCGAGCGACAATTCGTCGATGATCAGGATGTCGGGATCGGACATCAGGCCGCGCGCGATCGCCACCATCTGCTGCTCGCCGCCCGACAGCGTGCCGGCAAGCTGGCGCTGCCGCTCGGCGAGCCGCGGGAACAGCGTGAACACCTTGTCGAGCCGATCGGCGTAATTGCGTGCCGCGCGCTTGGAAAACGCGCCGAGCTCGAGATTTTCGGCGACCGTCATGACGATGAACAACTGCCGGCCTTCCGGCACCAGCGCAAAGCCGCGCGCCGCCTTGCTGTGCGTCGGCAGCCGCGTCACGTCCTCGCCTCTCGAAAGTGACGCGGCCGCGCCACGGCGTCGATGCGTGCCGGCGACGGCGCGCAGCGTCGTGGTCTTGCCGGCGCCGTTGGCGCCGACGATGGCGGTGAGCTGGCCGCGCCGCGCCTTGAGCGACACGCCCCACAGCACCTGGACTTCGCCGTAGCCGGCTTCGAGCGACCTTCGACGGTCGAGCGATGCGTCTCGGCCATGCACGGCGCTGGCCCTCGCAGTTCGGCGGCGAGCTTCGGATCGCCGAGATAGGCCTCGATGACCTGCGGATCGCTGCGCGACCTCGGCCGGCAGGCCTTCGGCGAGCTTCTGGCCGAAATTGAGCACGACGATGCGGTCGGACAGGCTCATGATCGCCTGCATCAGATGCTCGATGATCAGGATGGTGACGCCGCGGTCGCGGATGCGGCGGATGACGCCGATCATGTGCTCGACCTCGGTCGGATTGAGCCCGGCCAGCACCTCGTCGAGCAGCAGCAGCTTCGGCTGCGCCGCGAGCGCGCGCGCCAGTTCGAGCCGCTTCTTGCCGGCGATGGTCAGATGCAGCGCCAGCATCTCGACGCGGTCGTCGAGGCCGGCGACGCGCGATCGCCTCGCGCGCCGCGTCGCGGGCGCGATGCAGCGGCAGATTCTCGCGGCCGAAGCAGGCGCCGACCGTGCAGTTTTCCAGCACCGTCATGTTCGTGAGCGGCTGCACGATCTGATGCGTGCGGGCGAGACCGTGGCGGGCGACGCGAACGGCTTTTCGCCGGTGATGTCGATGCCGTCGAAGACGATGCGGCCGGTGTCCGGCGCGAACACGCCGTTGATCAGATTGAACAGCGTCGACTTGCCGGCGCCGTTCGGCCCGATCAGGCCGAGGATTTCGCCCGCGCGCATGGCGAAGCTCAGATCGCGCACCGCCTGCAGGCCGCCGAAGCGCTTGCTGACGTGGTCGAGCTCGAGCAGGGACGCGTCCCGTCATTCCAGCACCTTCTTGGGTGCGCGGGAAGCGGCTGTAGATGAAGCCCATCAGGCCGGACGGAAAGAACAGCACGATGAGCAGCAGCAGCACGCCGGCGATCACGAGCTGGAAATTCGGAGAAGGTCGACGAGGTAAGCAGATAGCCGCGCAGTTCCTCGTAGAGATAGGCGCCGAGCGCGACGCCGGTCACCGTGCCCTGGCCGCCGAGCATGCCGACGACGATCGCCTCGGTCGACAGCGACAGATCGAAGGCGTCGGACGGCTGGATGAAGGCGCTCTTGAAAAAATAAAGCCCGCCGGCGATGGCGGGCAGGAACGCCGAGGCGCTGTAGACCAGGGCTTTGTAGAGCGGCGTCGGCACGCCGAGGATCGCGGCGGCATCCTCGTTCTGGCCGATGGCAAGCAGCCCGAGGCCGAATTTGGAGGTCTTGATGGCGTAGCTCAGATAGAGCGAGGCCCCATCACCGCGACCATCGCGAAATAGATCACCCACAGCGCCCGCGCCGAGCCGCCCAGCGGCACGAAACACCTGCGGCGAGACATAGATGCCGGACGAGCCGCCCCACGGCGTGAAATTCTCGGCGAAGGCCTGCACGCCTTCGACGATGCCGATGGTCGACAGCGCGAAGAACGCGCCGCGCAGCCGCAAGATGCCGAGGCCGAAAATCAGCGCCAGCGCGCTGACGCCGATGCCGGCGGCGAGCAGGCTCCAGGCCAGCGGCCAGTCATGTGCGTTGACCAGCCAGACGCAGATATAGCCGCCAAGGCCGAAGAAGACGATGCTGCCGAAATTGATGTAGCCGGCATAGCCGAGCATCAGAGTTGAGATTGCTGGCGAGCGTGATGTAGACGCAGGCGAGCACCAGGCTCTCGCGCAACTCGACGTTGTTGCCGATCGCGGGCGCGAGCGCGAACACCGCGATGACGAGCGCGATGATCCAGAAGAACGGCCGCCGCAGCATCACAGCGCTCCGCGCCGCGACGCGAAAATGCCGCCGGGAAAGGCGATCAGCACCAGGACGAACAGCACGAACTCGATGACCAGCGTCCAGCTCACCGGCACGAACGGCGTCACCGCGCCCTCGAGCAGCCCAAGCGCGACGCCGCCCAGCAGCGCGCCGACCGGATTGCCGAAGCCGCCGAGCACGGTGACGATGAAGCTTTTGAGCTGATAGCCGTCGCCGGACAGGATGGTGAACGGAAACAGCGTGCCGATCAGCACGCCGGCGACGCCGGCGAGCGCCACGCCGGTGCCGACCGCGATGGCCAGGAGCCGCGTGGTCGGGATGCCGACCAGCTCGGCGGCTTCGCGATTATTGGCGACGGCGCGCACCGCTTTGCCGAGCCGGGTGTAGCTGCAGGAAGAGATAGAGCGCGGCGGCGATCACCGCCGCCAGCACGGCGGCGAGGATATGCGCGCCGGGAAACGTGTAGCGGCCGATGCGTGATGCCGGGCAGCGACACCTCGACATTGAACAGCGCCGTGCCCCAGACGGCGGTGCCGATGCCGATCAGGATGAGGTTGACCGCGAAGGTCGACAGCAGGCTCATCAGCGGCGGCCGGCCGACCATGCGGTGGATGGCGACCCAGTACAGCGCCACGCCGACAAAAAAGCCGCCGATCAGCACCGGCGGCAAAGGCGAGATAAGGCGAATCGCCGAGCGCGCTCGCCAGCAGATAAAGCGCCAACATGCCGGCGACGATCATGGTGCCATGGGTGAGGTTGATGACGTCCATGACGCCCCAGATCAGCGTCAGGCCCATGGCGGCGAGTCCATAGACCAGCCCCACCAGCACGCCGTCGATGATCGAAGCGAGGATGCCGAGCATAAGATTTTAGGGAAGCGGGGCCGGCAGCGAATGCGCCGGCCCCTGGTCGATGATTATTGAGCTGGCCGAAATCGGATACAGGAGATCGCGCCGACTTCGCCTCGAGCGGCCACACCACCTGGCGGCCGAGCTTGCCGTCCACCTTCTGCCACTGCGCCAGCACCATCTCGTGCGCCTCTTGCAGGCCGTGATGGCCCGGATCGGTCATGAATTTGACGTGGCCGAAGAAAGTGGTGACGTCGGTTGCATTGAGCGCCGCCGTGACCTTTTCCGGATCGATCGAGCCGGCCTGCTCGATCGCGTGCTGCAGGACCACGCCGCTGGTGTAGCCGGACGCCGCATGATAGTCCGGCCTTGGCGTGGAATTTGTCCTGGAACGCCTTGGCGAACTCCGCCGTGGTCGGGCCGAATTGCGGCTTGTAGTTGACCTGGAGCTCCCATTGCGATGGCACGGTCACGCCGAGCGCCGACGGGCCGAGCTCGCCGAACTTGTCGTCGGCCGGCGCCACCAGGATCGAGATCCACTTCATGTTGGCCTTCTGGTCGTGCATCTGGCGCGCCAGCGTGGCGCCGTCGGAATAATGGCCGCCGCCCATGAAGGCGTCGGCGTTCGACGAGATGATCTTGTTGACGATCGGACCGAAATCGGTGGTCGACGGCGAGTAGGATTCGTCCATCACCACTTGCAGGCCGGCGGCCTTGGCCTGCTGCTTGGCCGCGCGCGAGCACCGCCTTGGAGAACGGATCGTCGGAATAGACCATCGCGATCTTGGCGTGCGGGTCCTTCGCCTTGAGCGCCTCGACCGCGCCGGACAGATAGTGGCTCGCCGAGGTGATCACCATGAACAGATATTTGTTGCCGAGCTCGAACGGCTTCTCCTCGGCGCCGCCGCTATCGAGCATGATCTTGCCGTACTGCTCGGAAATCACCGCGGCCGGCGCGGTCAGGCCCGGACGAATAGGGGCTGAACAGGAAGTTGGCTTTGTCCTGGTTGATCAGCCGCGTGTAGAGCTGCTGGACGCGGCCGCCGACCGACTGGTCGTCATAGGTGACGAACTTCACCTTGTAGCTCTTGCCGCCGGCCTTGATGCCGCCGGCGGCGTTGACCTCGTCGCGCCAGAATTCGTAGCCGCGCTGCTGACCCAACGAATTGACGTTGAGCGGTCCGGTCTGCGAATCGGTAAAGCCGATGGTGATGGTGTCAGTTGAGTTGTTTTGGGCGAAGGCCGGCGCGGCGAACAACGTCGCCGCGGCGGCCAACAGGCAAAGCCGTTTCATGAGTTCCTCCCTGTACGTTCCCTTGGAACGATAACCAACCAAAACTAGCTAGTCGATAAAGCGGCCGCCCACGTTTATGCGGTAAAGCCGCCGAACCCCCACTTTAACAAAAACCATCGCACAATCCGCCGGGAAAGGCCATCCGCGACAAAATCGCGCGCGGCGTGCCTTATCGCCGCGATTTCCTGTGCTAGGCTTAAGGCCAATCAAAAGGGCCGCCTGCCGCGCTCCGATCAATCGGCGGCCTTCGGGGGAGGAAATCATCATGCGCATTGCGCGTTTTGCGTTCGCTTCGGCGCTGTTTGTTCCATTAAATATCGCGCTCGCCATGGTCCTGGGCATGACCGGTACGGCGCAGGCCCAAACCAAGGTGACGATCGGCAAGGTCGATCGGTGGTGACGGCTTCCACATTCCGACTTACGTGGCGCTGGACGAGGGTTTCTTCAAAGCCGAAGGGCTCGACGTCAGCGCTGGTCGAATTGCAGCCCGCCGCCCAGGTCGACCGCCGTGCTTTCCGGTAATCTCGACTGCGCGCCGATCCCTTCGGGCGGCGCGCAGGCGGCGCTGAGCGGCGCCAAGATCACCTACATCGTCGGCGAGTCGCTCAAATCGCAATGGACCGATCACCACGCGTCAGGACATCGCCAAGCCGGAAGACCTCACAGGCAAGACGTTGGGCCTCGGCCGCCCCGGCGGCGCCGACTACGACGAGGCGCAAGCGGTACTGCACCGCTTCTTCCACATGGACGCCGGCAAGGACTACAAGGTCATTTCGTTTCAGGGCGAGGCCGAACGCATCGCCGCCATGGTCAATGACGACATTCAGGGGCCGTCGCTGTCGATCCCGCTCGCCGTCGTGGCGCGAAAAGGCCGGGCTGAAGGTGCTGCTGCGCACCGGCGACTACATTCCGCGCGCCGGCGGCACCATCTGGTGCATGCAAAGCTTTGTCGCAGCAGCATCCCGACACGGTGAAGAAAATCATCCGCGCCATCGCCAAGGCGGTGATGTATTTCCGCACAACAAGGAAGGCTCGATCAAGGTGATGGAGCATCACATCGGCAGCATCAAGATCCGACGAGGAAGCCGCGGCCTGATCTGGGATCAACTGCACAACACCTACGGCGCCGAGGTGCCGAAGGATCTGTTCGCGCGAAATTCTGGAATCGCGCCGCCAGACCATGATCGCGGCGCGGCAATGGCCGGCGGACAAGCCGCTGCCGGACCCCGAGCAGTTCCTGGCGCGCAATCTGCTCGACCCGACGCTGAAGGAGATGAATTACGTGCCGGCCAATCTGGCCGCGCCGACGAAGGCGGAATTAGAGGACTGTAACGATCCCGGATCTGCGGTGCACCGCTAGCGCGCTGCACCGCGTCCGGGAAACGCGCTAATCCGCATTGACGTGCTGCGGCCGCCAGCGGCTGAAACGGTTTTCGAGGAGCTTCACCAGCCCGGTCATGACCAGCGACAGGGCCGCGAACACGATCAGGCCGGCGAACACCACGTCGACCTTGAACTCGCTGGCGGCGCGCACCATGACCACGCCGAGGCCGTCCTGCGCGCCGAAGAACTCCGCCACCACGACGCCGAGCACGGCGCGGCCGATCGCAAGCCGCAAGGCCGACGATGATGAACGGCAGCGCGTTCGGCACCACCACAAGCCGCGCGATGTCCCATTCGTTGGCGCCGAACGAGCGCACCACGTTGATCAGAAGCCGGTCGGCGTTGCGCACGCCCTCATAGGTGTTGATCAGAAGCGGAAACAGCGCGCCGAGAAAGACGATGGCGACTTTCGACCACAGCCCGAGCCCGAACCACAGCATCACTAGCGGCAGGAAAACGAGCCGCGGCGTGGCGTTGAACGCGGTGATGAACGGATCGAACATCGGCGTTGAGCGCGCTCGAGCGGCCAAGCAGCACGCCGAGCGGCAGGCCGGCGACGATGGCGAGCGCCAAGCCCGAGCGATGAACGCCTCGGCGCTGACGCCGAGCGGCGCCCAGATCGAGCCGGTGGCGAACATCTGCCACAGCGTGCCGGCGATCTGGCTCGGCACGGTGAAGAATAGCTTGGTGCCGGCTTTCATCGGCACGAGGTCGGGCAGGAATTGCCAGACCAGCAGCAGCGCGACGATGCTGCCGGCGCCGAGCGCGGTCGGTTCGATGCGGCGCCACAGCCGCTTGCCCGGCGCGCGGTCGCCTCGCCGCCGGCAGCGGCACGCCATGACGTCGACGGTCTGCGTTTCGGCCATCGCTATTGCCCCGCGCGCCAGGGAAAGGCCGCGCGCTCGGCGAAGCGGATGCCTTCGGTCAAGCACCACGGCGATCACCATCACGGTGAGAATGCAGGCGAACATTTTGTCGATGGCGAACAGGTCGCCGAACCGCGAAATGGCGTAGCCGATGCCTTCTGAAGCGGCGAAGAATTCACCGACCAAAACGCCGATCAAGGCGCGGCCGACCGCGATGCGGGACGCGGCGACCACGTAAGGCAGCACGCTCGGCAGCATGATCTTGCGGTAGAGGTCCCATTCGCCGCCGCCGAGCGAGCGCACCACGTTGATCAGTCGGCGGATCGAGCGCGCGCACCCCGGCGCAGGCGTTGAAAATGAACGGAAACACCGAGAGCGAAAAAGATGATGACGGTCTTGCCGCGGAATGCCGACGCCGAAGAAGATCACCAGGAGCGGCGCCAGCGCCACCAGCGGGCTGGCGTAGAAGATCGTCATCAAGGGATCGAGCGCATAGCCGACGCGCGGCCGCCAGCCCATCACGATGCCGAGCGGCACGCCGATCACGACCGCCGCAGCAAGGCCTAAGAAGAACGGCACCGCGCTGACCGCCAGATCGTGGAACAGGTCGCCGCTCACGACCATGTCGAGATAGCCGGCCACGATCAGGCTCGGCTTGCTCATGAACAACGGATCGAGCGGCACGAGCAGAAAGATCGCCTGCCACGCGGCGAAGAACGCCGCCACCGCCAGCGCGCCGAGCAGAAAATTGCGGTGACGCGCAGCAAATGTCGGACGAATGATTGTCTCGCCTGCCATCGGCTAAACCAACACGATTTTCGCTTGCGATGACCTGTCATGGTCCGCGAAAGCGGACCAACCAGTAATCACCGATGCATTCGGAATTACCGGATCATCCGCTGTCGCGGATGATGACATGGGAGGAAGGGTCGGGCTGAGTGCCATTAACATCGCTTACGCCTGACTAGTTGCCTAAACCGCGATCTCGTCCTTGAGCGTGTTCCAGATTTCGAGCTTGAGGTCGTTGAAGGCCGGCGTCACCCGCATCTCGTATTCGCGCGGCCGCGGCAGAGCGATGGCAAATGTCTTCTTGGCCCGGCCGGGCCGCTTGCTCATCACCATGACCCGGTCGGACAGATAGATCGCCTCGTCGATCTGATGGGTGACGAACAGCACCGTTTTCTTCGCCTCGCGCCAGATCCGCAACAGCTCCACCTGCATCAGATCGCGGGTCTGCGCGTCGAGCGCGGCGAACGGCTCGTCCATCAACAGCACGTCGGGATCGGTGGCGAGCGCGCGCGCCAGCCCGACGCGCTGTTTCATGCCGCCGGACAATTCGTGCGGATAATGGCTCTCGAAGCCGGCAAGCCCGACCAACGCGATCAGCCGGTCGGCGACGGCATGGCGTTTGGCGGCCGGCGCTTTTTTCAGTTCCAGACCGAGCTCGATATTGTGGCGCACCGTGCGCCAGGGCAACAGCCCGAATTCCTGAAACACCATGGCGCGGTCGCCGCCGGGGCCGGCGATCTTTTTGCCTTTCAGCGAAAGCTCGCCGGAATCCGGCTTGATCAGGCCAAGCAGGATATTGAGGAACGTGCTTTTGCCGCAGCCGGACGGGCCGACGATCGACAGAAACTCGCCCTCCTCGACCTCGATATCGAAGTTGCCGAGCGCGCGCAGCGGCGCGCGATTGGCCGGGCGAAATGTCAGATTGACGTTGCGCGCCTGAATATAGGCTGCCATCGCTCCCCGTCCGCCGGATTCCCGGCCCACCGTTGCTGTTCCTCACTCAAGCACACCCCGGCCGAATGTCCAGAGCGCAGGCTTGCGTGGACCGGTGACGCAATGCGGCTTGCATCCTATATACCAGGTGCAGTCGTCATCCCTGCCCGGCCGATCGTTCGATGAAGCATCCCGTTCGCAGCGACTTTGCCACCGCCGTCGCCGAGGCCGGCGTCACAGTCACATTCAAGCCGACGCAAAGCATTTATAGCTTTTACCGGCTCGCTGGCGGCGACGACATTGCACGCCTTGGAGCGGTCTCGCCGCATGCCGTCCGCCATGCGGGAGCAAGCGGCGATACCGCGGATTATCCCGCCGATGAAGTTCAAGCGATGGCCCGGACTACCGCGTTAGAAGTCGCTGCGTCGGTGTGGCCCATTGGGGATGAGGAACAAGCCGATAAACTGACGACTGTGCGCCCCACCCCGGTTGTCGGGGATCGGGGCGATTGAAAGCAGCGCATGAATATTCTTCCAGTAACGCCCCCTGGCGCGCCGGGTATCCCGCCGCGCTGGACCTCGAGCGCCAAAAGCGCCGTCGGGACGGCGGCGGATGGAAGCGCGCGCGTCTGGTTCACGATGAGCCACGGCATTCTCAACGAAATCTATGCCCAGCGTTTGGACACCGCCTGCATCCGCGATTTTGGTTTTATCGTCACCGCGCAAGATTATTTTTCCGAGGACAAGCGTGACGCGGATCATAGCGGCGGCTGGGTGGAGGACGGCATTCCGGCTATCCGGGTGATCAGCACGGCACGCGACGGCCGCTACCGCATCACCAAGACCGTCCTGTGCGACCCGGAACGCGATGTCGTCCTGCAAGAGGTTGTGTTCGAAGCGCTTGTCGGAGCCGCATCCGACTATTCCGTTCACGCCATCATCGCTCCGCATCTTGTCAATGCCGGCGCCAACAACACCGCATGGTATGACGATTACAAAGGGCGCGCGATGTTGTTTGCGGAAGGGCGCGGCACAGTTCTCGCCGTCGCCTCTTCCGTGCCGTGGCTGGCGCGTTCGGCCGGCTTTGTCGGCATTTCCGACGGCTGGCAGACGCTGTCGCGCGGCGAGGGCTTGAGAGCCGAATACCAGCGCGCCGAGAACGGCAATGTTGCGATTTCCGGTACCATCGATTTCGCCGCCGGCAACGGGCGCGCCGTGCTGGCGATTGGATTTGGCGCGCAACCGGAGGAAGCCGCCTTCCGCGCTCTGATCAGTCTGCAGCATGGTGTCGCGCCGATCCTGAAAAGGTTTTCGGCCGGGTGGCGGCAGTGGCAGAAAAGCCTGCTTCCTCTCGATGAACCGCCCGATCGGACGCGCTTTAATCACTACCGCGTCAGCACGTCGGTCCTCGCCTCGCATGGCGACGCGGCTTCGGGCGCCATCATCGCCAGCCTGTCGATACCCTGGGGGTTTTCCAAGGGCGATGACGATCTTGGCGGCTATCATCTGGTCTGGCCGCGCGACCTCGTCGAAATTGCCGGCGGGCTGCTGGCCGCCGGCGACAACGATCACGCCAAAGCGGTGCTGGAATATCTCGTCGCCATCCAGGAGGCCGATGGACATTGGGTGCAAAATTCATGGCTCGACGGCAGGCCGTATTGGAACGGCGTGCAAATGGACGAGACCGCCTTTCCGATCCTGCTCTATGACATGCTGTGGCGTGGCAGCATTCTGAGCGCCGAAGAAGCATTGCGCTTTAGCGCCATGGTCGAGACGGCGGCCGGTTTCATCGTTCGCAACGGGCCGGCAACGCAGCAGGACCGCTGGGAGGAAGATGGCGGCTATACCCCTTTCACCTTGGCGGTCGAAATCGCGGCCTTGTTGGCGGCCGCCGACGCCATGGATAGAGCCGGCAAGAGCTCGATCGCCGGATATTTGCGCGAAGTGGCCGATGGCTGGAACGAGCAGATCGAAAACTGGACTTACGTCGTCGACACCGAACTTTCGCGCAAACTCGGCATCGAGGGTTATTACATCCGGATTGGATTATCCGCCGGCGATGGCGCCGCCGGTTCGCGCGGCTTTGTTGCGATCGCCAATCGCACCGGCGCCGGGCGCAGCCTGGAAGCCGATCTGCTGCTGAGCCCCGACGCTTTGGCTCTGGTTCGCTTCGGTCTTCGCGCCGCGAACGATCCGCGCATCGTCAACACCGTCAAGGCGATTGACGCCGAATTGAAGCGGGAGCTCCCCGCGGGGCCTTATTGGTACCGCTACAACGGCGACGGCTACGGCGAACATGCCGACGGCGCACCCTTCAATGGCGACGGCATTGGACGATTATGGCCGCTGCTCACCGGCGAAAGAGCGCATTACGAATTGGCTTTGGGACGGCGCGACGAGGCGGAGAGGCTGCTCCGCACACTGGAAGCCTCCGCCAGTTCCGGCGGCCTATTGCCGGAACAGATTTGGGATGACCACGACATTCCGGAACGCGAGCTTTTTCTCGGCCACCCGTCCGGCAGTGCCATGCCGCTCGCCTGGGCGCATGCTGAACATATCAAGCTCTTGCGTTCGCTGAGAGACGACGCCGTGTTCGATATGCCGCCGCAAACCAAACGCCGCTACATCGACGGTCGTCCGCCGCCCGCGCCGTTGTGCTGGCGCTTCACGGCGAAAATTCGAGCTGTCGCGGCCGGCCGGACCTTGCGTTTGGAGCTCCTGGCGCGGGCGCGCGTTCGCTGGTCCGCCGACAACTGGTCGACCTTCACCGACAGCGACACCAAACCTACCGGATTGGGAACATTCATCTGCGATCTTCCGAGCGAGGACCTTGGCACCGGAAGCGCCCTGCGATTTACTTTCTTTTGGCCGCAGCGCAATGCCTGGGAAGGCGCCAATTTCGAAGTCGCGGTCGACAAGAGTACGGCTCAATTCCCGATGTCAAAAAAACGTGGCATCGCATCCTGACTTAAGGCCCCTGCCCGCTGCATCATGCGGGCAAAGCGAGCGGCGGTGACAGTAAGATCGGCGCGGCGCTGGCATCTAATTGAGATTGCCCGGCCTGAGAGATAGGTGACGGAACGTACCGGACACATGGGTAACACTTTTCGCCATTTTCAGGCGGGAGGTGTTGATGCCGTGGAGGGAATGTTCGGTGACGGAAGAACGTCTACGCTTTGTCGCCCGCCTTCTTGTGGGTGAAGGCATGAGCGAGGTGTGCCGCGATTTCGGCATTTCCCGCAAGACCGGCTACAAAATCTTCAATCGCTACAAGGATGAGGGGCTCGATGCGCTGTGCGATCGCTCGCGCCGGCCGGTGCGCTACGCCAACCAGCTGCCGGACCAGGTCGAGCGCCTGATCATCGACCTCAAACGGAACAAGCCGCATTGGGGCGCCCGCAAAATCCGCGAACTCCTCATCCGCAAACTTGCCGGCGAGGTCCGCCTGCCGGCCAAAAGCACCGTGCACGCGGTGCTCGATCGCCACGGCCTGGTCAAGCGCGCCCGCGAGCGGAAGAACCGTGCCCAGGGTACGCCGCTGTCGGCGGGAGCTGTGCCCAACGCGCTATGGTGTGCCGACTTCAAGGGCGAGTTCAAGCTCGGCAACGGCCGCTACTGTTATCCGCTGACCGTCTCCGACCACGCCTCGCG
Organism: uncultured Alphaproteobacteria bacterium; assembly: GCA_963790495.1. GTDB lineage: Bacteria > Pseudomonadota > Alphaproteobacteria > Rhizobiales > Xanthobacteraceae > BOG-931. The sequence continues at coordinate 38,115 of CAWBOW010000010.1, forward strand.
CTATCTCTTGCTGTGCGAGGCTTTCGACTCCACCCGTGAAGTCCCGGTTATCGAGGCCTTCCAGCGCCTATTCCGCGACCGCGGCCTGCCGGCCGCCATCCGCAGCGACAATGGCCTTCCCTTCGCCAGTCCCAACGGCCTCTACAATCTCTCCCGTCTGTCGGTCTGGTGGCTGCGGCTGGGCATCGCCATCGAACGCATCAAGCCCGGCCATCCGCAACAGAATGGCCGCCATGAGCGCATGCATCTGACCTTGAAGAAAGAGGCCACCCGCCCACCGGGCATCAACGCTCTGCAACAGCAAGACAGGTTCGACGCCTTCGTCCGCGAGTTCAATACCGAACGTCCGCACGAAGCCCTTGCCATGCAATGCCCGGCCCAACTCTACGCCGCTTCACCACGACCTTATGACGGCCTACCGGAGCTCGAATATCCCTTCCACGACCGCGACATCCTGGTTACCGCCTGTGGCCGCATCTGCATGCATCGCAAGAAGATCAATATCTCAAGCGTGCTGGCTGGTCAGAAGCTCGGCATCAAGGAGGTCGACGACGGCATTTGGCTCATAAGCTTCATGCACTATGATCTCGGCTATATCGACCTGGAGCAAAGGACCTTGCAGACCATCGACAATCCGTTCGGCACGAGATTGTCACCCATGTCTTAGGTACCTTCTGTCACCCATGTCTCCGGGTCGGACAGATAGAACAATGGTCGGAGTGGCAGGATTTACCGCCGTGGCTTTTTGCCATTGATTTAACAAGCGTTTCTCAAGCAGTCTGCGTCGTTTGTGTACTCTCGTAATGTACTGCTGTCATGTACTTTTACGCCAGCCACCGACTGAGCACAGTGTTTGCGGAGGGTGACATACGGACATGAGCCCTGATTTTGAGGTCGGACAGATTTACAACCGCCGCACGGCCATTCATGCGCGCTTTGGCGGTCAGCGGCAGAGCGGGATTGTAACGCCGGCGAAATATCCAGCGGTCTTCCTCTTCACCGGCCGCGGCTCTCATCATGGCTACGACGACGAATGGTCGGCGGATGGCACCTACCGTTATTTCGGCGAAGGCCGCGAAGGTGACATGACGCTAGCGAAAGGCAATAGGGCGATTGCCAATCATGCGGCGGACGGCAAAGACCTCCTGCTCTTCGAGATGCTGGGTGGTGGCCGAGTTCGCTTTCGTGGACCATTTAATTGTGCTGGGTATTCGTTCGAGGACGGCAACGACACTCTCGGCAATGCCCGTAAGGCTATCGTTTTTCACTTAGTGCCGGTCGGTGAGGAAGGCGCCGAGCTAGAAACTGTTCCGCCACCAGTGGCGCTGACATTGAAGGAGCTACGCGAACGCGCAATGGCTGCAGCGGGCTCCGCGCGGGAAAGTGAGCGCGAGGGCTCCAACCGGATTTATCGTCTTCGGAGCGCGGCTGTACGACAGTATGTGTTAGCAAGAGCAAATGGTGTCTGCGAAAGCTGTAAAAGCCCCGCACCGTTTAACACGATTGCTGGAGCCCCGTACCTCGAACCTCACCACGTCCGTCGACTAACGGATGGAGGTCCCGACGACCCACGGATGATGGGAGCTGTGTGCCCGAACTGCCATCGTGACATACACCACGGCGCCAATGGGCAGAAGCGCAATCTCGAGCTTTAAAGATCACGTAGCGACCAAAGAGAGTAAGAACGGCAACGCTAACTCAACCCCCACTTACCAGAGTTGATCCAGTCAAGCACGTCTTCAATCTTGCCGAAGATTTCCCGCAGAGCGCACTCGATCATGGGATTATCGCCGACAGTAAGAAGTTGCCGCACGTCCGTCTTCAACCCGATGCACAATTTGCCGCGACTATAAGCGTATCCGAGTTCAAAACTTGCACCCTCGTCTATCATCCGCCCGTCCATAACTAGCAAAAGAACATTGCACCGGTCGATAGCTGCTAAATCTCGAGAGAAGATTATGCCTTTCGCTTCTTGGACGGAAACGCCCTCCGAGATCAAATTCATCAGAAGCGCACCGTCCTCTTGAGGCAAGTAGACATCACAAACGTCAGAGAGATGGTCGCGCAGCAACCTGTTCCAGGTCTTCTCTTGGGACGAGAATAACGGCCCAGCGAGATATAAATTTGGCCTGTTCAGTATCATAGCCGGCCAGCGTCCTTTATGATTTCATCTAGCCTCTCTTGAAACTGAAACTCGGCATACTTACCCAGAAGAATTTTTCTCGCGATTTGTTTCGCGGTCTCCCCAACGCTCGAATCAGTTGTGTCGAATACGGACGCCTCATCCGGTTTGTAAATCTCCGAGAGCTGCCTTTCCTGCTCAACTAAGGTCTCCGCATCAAATCCCCTTTTCTGTCCGCCCTTCATTATTCCTCGCCGCGCCATCCTCTCCTCAAGAGCCAACTCCGCCGCCCTTATTAAAAAAATGTGACCGTCCTCGAAACGCTTGCCTAGCTCACTGAAACGCCGATCAAGCTCCTTTGCTTTCCGAAGGACTTCGGTCCGACCTTTTGAAAACGCAAATAAATCGAGAAACGGTCGATCCATAATCCTGATTCCGGGCGCCTGGCGTATCATTCTATTGTTTTTAGTAATCAACTGAGGAAAGATAAAATCGTCTACCACCTTCTGCTGCCGAGCAGTGAGCTTTCTGTCGTTCAAATACATTGCAGGCGGGATACGGCCAGCCCACTCTTCCAAAGTCGGAAAGCAGCGCAACGCTTCAAGCGTTGTTGACTTTCCTGCAGCGACAGAGCCAGCGAGATAATATTTTCGATCAATCTTTTTCGAGATCAGAGTACTCATTCTCGTCTCAAATTCTTCGCCAGTGCGCAGATTCAATATTTCGATAAACGCCTTAATCTCTCTAGTAGTGAGAAAAATCGAGATTAGATTATAGACGTTTAAATTGACGTCGAAAATGTCCTTGCGCACTTCGGCCGATCTTGGCGCACCGTCTTCCTCGTGAACGAGTATGAAATGATGGTTTGCCGGATTTCGATGTGCGCTCGACCGAAGTAGATTCTTTAGCGAGTTGTCAGTCAGCGATATTCCGACAATGATAAACGTCTTGACTGAAAATTGATTTATAACGAATTGAGCGTCTAACGAGTTCGGAGACAGCAGGACGTCCGCGAAAGCGTCTTCGGTTAGCACGACCTTTTCGCTCGCCTTTCGGAGCGCCTCTCGAGGAAGAACTCCGTTTATATGATAAATTACCGCTGCATCCTTTCTCGTCTCAACTTTTGGCTTGTTTATAATTTCAGGATTGGGAAAGTCATTCGCGGCGGCGTATCCGGTGACAGCCTCATCGACGATATCATCGAAATTAAACGTGACGGCAAAGCCGGTCCTACAAACTAGCTCAGCGATGGCACTTATGTAGGCGTGCTTCTTAGTTAGCTCTGAGAATTTCTTTTTAACGATACCCCTATATAGGCACGCATGAATTTTCTTCCGCCAAGACGCGTCAATGGCAAATCTCTTGAACTTTGACTTGGTACGCACATGCCTGCTCGAATGATTGCGGAAAACCACTTCAGCGATGAATGTTTCAGACAATCCCGCATTGCGATGGTTCTTCATCCGCCGATGGGGAAGATGCATTGATTTTGCTAATCGAGCGACGAGTTCGGGCCACATTGGACAACCTGCATCATGTGATACGCCCGCCCCGAACACTAGACCGAGCTTCTCTGCTTCCGCCCGTCGTTGCCACAGATAAGTCAGCCAAACCGACAACTGCGGCTGGTCCAGCATCGCTTTTTTCAAATCGCTTTCTGACATGACTAAGATGAAACCTTTGCCACATCGGGATGAAGGCGCAATTGCTGGCGATTTATTCGGTTTGAAATTTCCTCCACAATCTCAAAGTCTGCTCTGCCGCCCGCGTCTCGGAGGTTCCACAGGCCAGTCCGCGCGATAGTATTGTGCGCTGAATTTAGCCCTAGCCAGTTGGCGGTCGGCGCCTCTACCGGAACTAACCGTTCGGTAAAAAGAGCTATCGAGAGCCGCTCTATTTTTGAACGAGCACTGTATTTCGTCGCCCTATCGGCAACCTCAATGCATTGCAATTGAAGCTGGGAGATATAAGCCGAGACAAGCTTTTCTAACTCTTTTTCGGCTTCAACGATGCGCCGTTCGACGTTTTGCCCCCGCCCCCATTCGGGAAAGCTTTCTCTAAGGTCCTTCTGGCGGATAAATGCCTCTCCGACATGAAGTCGGAACACAGAAGCTCGATGATTACCGTATCCGTCAGCTGTACCTAAATGCGTCCGCAGTCGATCCCGAAGCGTTGCCTTCGATCCTTTTGAAACGCCGTGCGTACCTATTCTCACAAGTCTAGGTATTCGCTTTGCGAAGCGCGTTGGTTCATTGGGATCAAAAAAGAAGTAAACACCCTGATTAGGTAGCTCGCCCCTTAGCGCTTCGCGCAGAGTTGGCATCCGGCCAGCTTGGTGAAGTTGATCAAAACATTTGTAGAACGACCCGATAGCGCTTTCGCGATCAAGAAAGCGGTTCGCCTGCCTCAGAAACGATATCCGCCCACTTCGCTCGAATGTAAGGAGAGGTTCCAAGATATCTACTTTTCGCTCTTGGAGCATTGGAACAATATCGTCACGATAATCATCATCCGCAAGAAAGACGAAGCGACGAACATTTGGATGCGCCGTCACGAGTTGAGTGAATACATTTTCGGCCCAAACGCGTCTCTCCTCACGGCTGAGCGAGGCGAGACTAGCGTCGTATGGCTCTACTAGTGTGTCGGGCTCTAAAAGCCCGTGTTTGGCTGATAGGACGCTAAAGGGAAAACCTAGTCGGCGAGGAAGAGCCACAGACAGATGAAATCGAGGCGACGTATAAAGCTGGGCAGCAGGAGCTCTCACGGGTTGTTTATTCTTTCCACAGGAGATTAAAAAGTGCGTCCTGGTAGTCTGATCGGACCGAACATTCTGGACGAACATTTTAGCGGCAATGGGCATTGAGGAAGGATCAGGCTCCATCCAGCTAAACGTCATCTGGTCTGTTGAATATGCCGACCGCCGAGACCGCTTCACCATAGACCTGTCCACCCCCTGCCGATGGCCGCCGCGAATAACTTGTACAGCAAAATCAGGCCCGTAATAACCGCTTTGATGATTTGAACCAACGCGTTCACATCTCTCGCGGCAGAAATCTCCGAACCTAAGCTGGGTTGCCCGCAAGGACGCATACGAATGCAGCCGCAGCCTTGCCTGCAGCTCATGCTGGCTCACACCCCCGATGCCTGCCCGCACGATAGCTCCGCGAAGGTAGCGGTCCGATGGTGGCTCAGCTACGCGCTAATAGAGATGGCGACAAATCCTGTCGCTGGGTATCAGCCAACAGATGTACACCCATAACCCGTCGCTGGATTTCTGGCAATTCCGAACTTCCAAGTTCTCGCGCCGCAGTCGCAAGCTCTGTAATGCGTTTGTCGATTTCACGATCTAAGCTTTTCAAAGGCATGCCCTGCAGTTGCATGCCTGAAGGCTTGAGACCAGCCCCACACAATGTCGTGCATCAGCACACTGGCGCGATGGTAGCGCCGACCGCCCGGTGATGGCACCCCCGCCGCCGCGATTTTCATTTCTTTTTTTGCGTCGGTCACTACTTGATCCAACTTAGCAAGCAAAGCTCGGCATGCGGCAGCACAGGGTTGACGAGAAGTCCCCGAAATTCGATACCCTAGAACATCCGTTCCGCTATAAATGTTTCCGGCGTCAACTTTGCCTGACCTCGCGGCCTGCTCATCATTAAGGTCATACGCCTGCATTCCCATTTGCCGCAGCATTGTTTGCGCTGAAGCATAACAAGTCCGAACACTTCGCTCAGACTTTCCAAGCAAAATGAAGTCGTCGATGTAACGAACGCACACAATCCCGCGCCCGTTCATCGCACAATCGAAGCCACGAAGTACAATGTTACCCGCGAGTGCGGAGAGCGCCGAGCCCTGTGCAACGCCTAGCTCTCCGTCGGGAAATAACTTGAACAAACGCCGTTCTTCCAGTTCGTCTCGGTTTATAAGATTGGTAGTTAGGGCCTTCTCAAAAAGAGCAATAAACTGCCGGTCTGGAACCGCATGCGAAATGAAACTGATGACGTCTGTTATGGATATGCGCGTAAAAAAATCCTTGATATCGGAACGTACGAACCAGCAATGTCCGATGCGTACGGCCTCGTCAATTAACGCAAGTCCATGCGGCACACCACGATGAGGGATGCCCCCAACGCTCGTCGGCATTTCCATGACTTGTTTAATCGCTGCAACGCCCTGCCATTTATTTCGTGCTCCGCCGTCGTGGCACCCGTATCCCTGCAATACCTCCAGGATGGCCCTACGGACAACTCTGTTTTCGATTGGTGCGAGGACTATTGGCCGCCGCCCCTGCTTACCCTTACCCTTCGACGGCGCGATGCCTCGTTCCCCTTCAAACTCGAAAGTATTGGCTCGGAGCTTGGCCGCGATCCGCTCGACGTTATTGATCCAGTTCTTCTCGAATCGCTTGATGCTGTTTTTGGTCTCGATGCTGGTCGAGCTAAAGCCGCTCCGCCGAACGGACGCCCAGGCTCGGTGCAGCACGGTCCTAGTCCGGAGCCGGGTCCACAGGTCCAAGCGATACCCCTACGTGGTAGGGGGGCCTATCGACAAGCCTGCCCCGACCGAGCTTCATCTCCGATCTGCAGGGCTCCGCAGGCGCAACTTGCCTCCCGCGGGTGCGACCTGTTCCGTGAAAGCTCCACGGTCCGCACCCCCAGCACTACCGACGCTCTTGACGAGCCCAGCGGCCAGAGGTGGGCAGATCACGACCGCCGCGATAAGCGCTGCGGCCGCACGCGCCAGAAAACTGGCACGTTTTTGCATATTGGGTACGGCTGCGCCGTCTTCCCTTGGCGAGTAGCGTTTTTGCGCCTCCCGTAAGATCGACGCGCGTCCCTCCGCGGCGACGGAGAAAGAAAAGCTGTCGACCGTTCGATAGGTCCCCTTGATGGATAAGGCTACGGTCACAACTACCTCCGCCGGGCACGATGTCCGATCTGCAGGGCTCCGCAGGCGCAACTTGCCTCCCGCGGGTGCGACCTGTTCCGTGAAAGCTCCACGGTCCGCACCCCCAGCACTACCGACGCTCTTGACAAGCCCAGCGGCCAGAGGTGGGCAGACTGAACATCGAATTTGTACACGATATGATCTCTAACGCACAATATGCAGTGGCACATTTTCCATGTTATCCACCATTTGCTGTGTGGGCACATCGCGAATTACGATATTGCGTCTGTACACAAAATGGCCTAATGTTCGTTAGATCAGTTTGTACACGAGGCGGGGCCATGGCGAAGGGCAGGTTCGTATCGTACCTCCGTGTCAGTACGGACAAGCAAGGTCGCAGCGGGCTCGGGCTCGAAGCGCAGAGAGCGGCCGTTGAAGGCTATCTGAATGGTGGGCGATGGACGCTCGAAGCGGAATATCTCGAAGCCGAGAGCGGTAAGCGGAGCGACCGCCCCAAGCTCTCCAAGGCGCTGGCACACGCCAAAGCTATCGGCGCCACCTTGGTATTTGCCAAGTTAGACAGGCTAACGCGTAACGTTGACCTGCTGCGCTCCCTTGTGGCGAGCGACGTAGACCTCGTGTTTTGCGATCTGCCCCCATGTGCCACCCGGGGCAATGGGTGACTTCCTCCTGACCCAGATGGCGTCCGTAGCCGAGCTAGAGGCGGGTCTTATCAGCGAGCGTACGAGGGCTGGAGCTTCGCGGCCGCTAAGGCACGTGGAGTAAAACTTGGCAACCCAAATGGCGCCCGTGCGCTGAGGGGCAAGCAGACAGGCAACAAGGAAGCCGTGGCGAAGGTAAAGGCCGACGCGGCACAGCGCGCGTCGACCATACGCCCGATGTTGGAGGACTTGCGCGCCCAAGGTATTACTAGCGTTCGTGCCGTTTCCTCAGAGCTGAACGCTCGTGGCGTTCTAACTCCACGCGGTGGGACGTGGCACCCCACATCCGTAGCGAGGCTCCTCGGGCGCCTGAGCCCGTAGCATGGCAAGTGTTAGATTTATGATGAGTGTTCGCCCCCGCGCTGACGGCGATCTGCCCCAGAACTTCTGTTGCGTGAAAACCAAACTGTTCAGGCACTGCTCCTTCTTTGAACAGTCAGTCAAGCGGTCCAGCGCTGTAAAAGCCGAAGGAGACCCTTGAGAATGCGCAGGCGAGCAGGCTGCCGGGACGCTAAAATGCGCTGCAATGTGGGAGGGGGTCATGCTTGCGAACGCGCGCGTTGCTCCTGTTGTTATGCTCGCGCTTCTTCTCTCGGACTGTAGCGCGCCCCAACAGAGGCCCGCGCCCACGGCCGTGACGACCGAGGAAGCACTTGCCCTTACTTCGCCCATGATTGATTGCGAAAGGAAGGCTGCCTTTCGCTATGACGACGGCCGCTCTGCAATCTCCGACCTAGCCCAACAGATCATGGGCGTATGTGCCGTTGAAATTCTCAACGCAGAGCGGGCTTTTCATCTTTCGCCGAACGACCCCGACGTCAAGGGAGACGAGTTTAAGCAAGCGGTCGACATAGTAGAGGAAGAAAGGAAAGGCAGGAGCGCCGGGAAATAAACGAACGCCACTACTCGCCGCTGACGTCTGACATGGCCTCATTCATCTGCCGCTGCCCCAACAAAGTCTGAACGTCCAACGCGGGGTCGCTGACGATCCAACAGCGCGCGGTAGCGAGGCTTATCTGCCTGTGGCTTGCGCAGCCTGCACCCGGTTGCACTTGGTCAATCCGACGACAGCAAGGGTCCTGGGACCTGCAAGGAATAGCGCGCACACCATTGTGCCGTGGAGCGACCGTCTCTGCTCGGACTAGTGCTGGCTCGAAGTGCGATGCGTCCGAACGGGTCCCTTCGGCGCGGGGATTTCAAGTGATTTCTCAGGAAGCGATCTTCAAAAAACCGCTAAAGCCCCGCTGCTGTTGTTGTTTGATTGGCGAGTTGTGGAACGCTCCACCGTAGACCAAGACTAAGCCGTGCGACGCAACGAGAACGAACGGCCGCCATCACTCGTCGCAATGACACCCATTCGCGCCAGCGCAGTAAGAATGGCCTCTACTTTGAGTAGATTACGGCGGCCATGCCTGAAACTGGAAGCTATCGACCTAGCATCTTGAGGGCCGCGCGCTGTCGCTAGTGCTGCCATCACGGCAGCCGTCTGGGCCACATCGTCGGCAGGGAACGGAGCCTTCGGCAACGCCGCGGCATCACTCTCTTGCCCTTCTGCTATTCCAACCAGTTCGAGTTCTGCCTTCTCCCTAGGCGATCCAAACCTGGAAATCTGATAATCTGGCCTGAGCCAACGGATGTGCCCGCGAGCTTCTTCCTGTGCGCGTTCCTTGTTGAGGGCGACGAGCCTCAGCAGAATTTCATCATCGCTGAGCGTAACTGGCCAGTCGTAAGCCTGCAAGATCAGACGGTCGAGCTTCTCGTGCAGCTCCATTAGGATGAGGATCAAACCCTCTTGCCTTATGCGCTCCTCATCCTCCGTCAGCGTCAGGCCCGCAGTCTCGCCAGCCTCTATCGCCTTCAATTTCTCTAGCACGTTGTACATCTGTGTAAGCGTCAGGGTCGGATGTTCCGTTTGACGTTCCTTGCGGAACGCATTGAGTTCCTTGGCCGCGCCGGCAATCTGCGATTTCAGCAAGTCGCTTGGAGAGGGGAAAGGAAAGGTATCAAACGTTTTTGTGTGAAAATAACGGGTGTCATTGCCAACACCTAGCCAGCCCCCCGCCTTTAGCGAGAACACTTCATGTATCCTTGAGTGCAAAACTCCCAACACGTAGTTGTCATCGATTGCTATCACGACGACGGTGCTTTCTGGAATTGCATCCGGGGGCGCGAGCGAAAAAATTCGATGCCGACCTTGTCGGGCAGTTATGATGATGCTTCGCAGTCCATCCTGAGCGCTCCTGAGTTCCGTACTAGGTTGTCCAAATAGCCACCAATTATCGCGACGATAAGGTATCGGGTTGTGGACGCGCTCTGGCTTAACTCGATCAAGTAAATACTGGAAGATTTTAGGAAACCGCTTTCTGACCTCCTCGCGCGTGCGCGGAAAAAGATCGATCACTAAAAAACCCCTGTCTCGTTGGTTTATATCGCGACCAATAAAATACCTCTTGATACATGGAGCCGCGTTCTCATCTAGTAATCCAATTTCATTTGACTTCATAATGAAGCCATCGCCGTTCAACTGGAACCCTTTGTGCCCAAGTCCTTTGTTTGCCAACAGCGTGGTTGTTTTAGTTACATCAACACCGATTGTTAGATCAGAGTTGATAAATCCAGTTTTTTCAGTGAAGCCTATCAGCGGCTCATCCGAATTAAGATTTTCCTCTTTGACGACCTCACGTAGGACACCCTCATGTATCCCCTCCACAGCAACAGTCATTGCAATACGAACCTGGGCAGCTTCATCGGTCGCTTTCGTCCACGGATGATCTGGAATTGCCATTAATAGCGAAACTGGACGTTTGGCTTCCATCCGTCTTGCTATCACGCGACGTGAGAATTCCTGCGATATTGAGTTTGTCGTGACCAGACCAAATCGGCGTAGCATTGTTCCCGTACGTGTTAGCAATTCCGCTGTCTGGTCCCACCAGTACATCACAAAATCCGCACTTTCATTCATGTGGGGATGTGCGGTCCAAAGCGCCTTCGCATAACCCTCTCCAAGCCGCGCACGAATATCTTTTCCTCCAATGAACGGTGGGTTGCCGACTATAAAATCCGCTGGCGGCCATTCCGGTCTACCCGGGCTCGCTCCGTCCCCTATGAGTACCGCGTCCTTGACCACAATGTTCTTGAACGCTCGCAGGATCGGCTCCGATGGCATCCCGCCCTTGGTACGTACGTGCCATTGAAGATGACCTATCCACAGCACAAGTTCCGCAATGGCGGCAGCGCGCGGATTTATCTCCATTCCAAGAAACTGATGCGGGTCGACGGTATGACCAGCCAAGCCCGAGAGCGCCTCTTGCCCACCAAGGTCCACTAGCGCCTCCAGCACCTCGCCTTCGAGACGCTTCAGTAACTCCAATGACACGTATAGGAAATTTCCAGTTCCACACGCCGGGTCGAGTACAAGCGTTTTGCAAAGTCTGTCGTGAAAGGTGCGAATGGTAATCTCAGCATCTTTGCTGCGTCCTTCTGCCTTCTGTCGTTCGGCAGTGGACAGAACTTGCCCCCACTCCTCGCGCAAAGGGTCGATTATGGTAGCGACCACCAGACGTTCTACGTAAGCGCGAGGCGTGTAATGCGCTCCGAGCTTTTTGCGCTCCTTGGGATCGAGTGCCTGTTCCAGCAGCGTTCCGAAAATCGCCGGTTCAACGTCCCGCCAATCGTATGATGCCGCTTGCCGCAACTCACCAATCTCTTCCCGGCCGATTGGTAGCACTGTGCGGGTTCGGAAAAACTCGCCGTTGAATTGTGGAACACGCTTACGGATCGCGTAAGCGTAGCCTCCGTCATTCATCGCCGCCCAAAGCTGGCCAACGTCCTCAACGAATGTCTCCGGGTCCGCCTCGCATCGCTCCAGCACTTCTTTGAAGGACTTTTCAGGCAAAAGCCCTATGTCTTCGGCAAACATTGTGAAGAGGGCGCGCATCAGAAACATCGCGACCTCTTCTGGGGAGCGCTTTGCTAACTCAAGAGCGCGTGATACGGCGGCAAGCCGCTCAGCAATTTCCCTAGCGACACGCGCTGAGTTGCGCGCTGGGGTCGAGCGATTGCGGCTCACTCCAGATGCGGATGAACCTATCGCGTACTTCAGACTTCCGCAGGTCTTCAAGAAATATGCGGAAGGACCGTCGGTCTGGAAACTGGTCGTAGGCCTTTCCGTCAAGCCGGAAATTAGAGTAGACCTCAAAGCAGTGCCCAACATCACACACGATGATAAACGGTGGCGGCTCGTGGTTGGCTGGAAGTAGCCGAACGTAATCCTCCGCCTGCCGACGGGCGTTCATCATCAGCACATCCCATGCTCGTTCGGCACCACGACGGCCGCGAGGGGCCGCTTCGGTCACGAACAGATCGGACTGACCAAGGACTTCCTTTTCACCACCCTTCTGTCTCGATTGCTTTGCTTCCAGCACAAAGCAGCCGCGTTTGTAGAGGTCCATCCGCCGCGTGGCGATGGCCCCATCGCGAGCGACTTCCTTAACAACCCGCTCGAACACGTAGTCGTTGGTCTCGGGGTTCGCTTCTGCAACATCAGGCGCTTGAAGGCCGAGGGCAGAGCAAAGCTCTGTTAGAAATAGCGCATAGTTAGCTCGCTCCTGCCCACCCTCATGGCCCTGCCACCGGGCTATGAAGGCATCAATACGAGCCGCGTTGTCGGTTTGTTTCGGTTGGGCTTCCGCCATGCCTTCAATCTACACAATCGAACCCTGGCACCACCAGGGAGACGCGTTCTCTGGACTTTTGGCTACTACCTCACGCCGCCTTCGGCACGAAGCCCGAACGTGTTGCCACTCCTACTCGTTCAAGAAGAGCTTCGGAAGCGGCACAGATAGCGCCTCAGCAATTCTCGCCATCACAATCAAACTCGGGTTCCTCTTACCCCTTTCGATCCCTCCCAAATACTTCAAGTCAATCTCAGCGTCGAACGCAAGTTGCTCCTGGCGTTATTCCGCCGCCGACGCAGCCGACGAATATTCCTCCCCAGTATCCCGCGCCAGTTCCGCATTTGCAGAATGGCACACGATCCGGCATATAGTCTCCAGGGATTATAGTCCCTATTGGGAGGGACGAACGATGAAGAAAACGGGAGCGACTGGGTGGTCAGCTACAAACGTCTGACCGACGAAGACCGCTCTATCGTCAGGAGCCTATTAGGGGCGCATGAACCCTTCAGGACGCTTCGGGCCACTATGCCCCTGCAATACGTCACGTCCTTCCTGCTTGTCGCAGAGGAGGAAGGCTTAGGCGTAATTGACTACGCGCGACGCGCCGGCGTGTCCGTCTCGGTCATGTCGCGTCATTTGCTCGACATTGGCGAGCGCAACCGAAACATGGGGGAAGGCTTTGGCCTCATCACTTACCGGAACAACCCCACCGAGCTTCGGCGCCATGAGTACATGCTGACGGACAAAGGCCATGCAATCCTTCACCAGATCAAGCGCGCAATGAAACACGGGACGATGACGTGATAACCATACCTGCCTTCGTCATCGTGGCAGTCGTCATCGGCGTTCTACTCGATATGTCACCGCCCGCGATTGCGCTCGCCGTGGTCTTCGCTGCGGTGACCGTCGCGCTGATCCACGCAGGATGAACGCCACGTTGCGGTAGCTGACTGCCGATCTGGAACTATCATCATGGAAGATGAGCGCATCTGGGCCGTTAAGGAGCTACTGTTTGATTATGTGAAAAGTCCATCGCTCCGCCACATTCGCGACCCGCACTCAATCCACAAGCTGGCACAGCAGATTTCAAGCGCATTGGACAACGCAATTCGATCTGGGGCAAATGGGACGAGCAGCGTGAGGCACTGCTGAAATCTGCCGTTGGCTGCTGGCTTCCCATTGAGGACTTGAGGGGCTTCCTCAACCGAATGCCCGGCTCTCCGCTGACCACCACCGACGTTGCTCAACGGCTTAGGGCCTTCAAGGACGAAGAATACAGCTACCCGAACGATGAACTCCAGCCGACCTGTCTAGCGCTGTACGAGAAAGAAAAGGCAGACGGCACCGAGCTACCGGCAATCATCGGCCTTCTGCGCGACCACGCGGAACGCGAGGAAGAGCGCATTAGCGCTGAGCGCCGGCAACGACACGAGCGGGTTCGCGAGGAGGACCGTATAGCGCGAGAACAGCGCCTACTATCGGGTGCGGACTGCAAGTGGACGCAGTTGCAGAAATCCCAGCACTGGTATTGCCGGGTCAATGGCAGGACCTACCGGGCATCGCCGACCAAGGACAAAACGTGGCACCTGTACCGTGTGAAGTCCGTTTCGGATGATGAAGAGGGTGCTTTGATTGGGACGTATGGAGGGCGCCGTGAGGCGACAAAGGTTATCGCGCAGATGGCCTATCAGCCGGAGCCGAGGTGGTAGCGTCGGCCGCTTGCTGGCATCGGCTTGCAGTGACTCCAGGGACTCCACTGGTGCGTTTCGCCCTCTCGCGGCTACCGCCCTAGCGGCCAGGGGCTGGAAACGAACCCACGGGCTTCCCAAGAGTCTCCTCAAGGTCCTCAATGCGCCTTACGCGGTATCAATCTCGGATGTGGGCCGGGGTCGCTGAAGACGATTGCCACAAATAAAATCCGACTTGCGTTTGAAAGTGGGCCTTAATCCGTGCCGCAGGCGACAAATCATCGGCCCCCCTTATGCTCTCTCCTCAGCCCTCAGCAGCCCTCACCTAGGCTATTGCTATTCCCTTCCTAACTCTCTCCCTAAGGCCCTATGCCACGTTAACAGACGGGTGAGAGGACTAAAGACCATCGTCTACAGCACGCGAGCGCTCAGCGCGCCGTTTCGCGTGCCGGCTGGGCGGGTGCCGAGCGGAGAGGCGCTTGTTGCCGCTTAGTACCTCGGGCGCTTCCCGCTTCACTTCAATGCTAAGCCCCGTCACTGCCTTAAACTCGCGCTGCATGACCTCCTTCACAATCGCTTCCACAGACTGCCTGACAACGACACAATCAAACACTGGAAGGGCAACGATATTGCGCTGGCGACACTGGAGCATCACCCGCATCATGATTTGGCTTTCGAGAAACTGAAGATGATGCCCAATGTTTCCATTGGAGAGAATGCCTCTCAGCTTTGGATGAAAATGCTTGATCATCGCCACAACGCCCCCGCACTTTGCGCCCTTTGGAAGTATTCCTGCCTCTCTTTGATTTCTTCCTGTGATCTTTTAGGAAAATGCACCACTGGATGATGGAACAGCATGGCGTTGAAAACACGCTTCACGCCGTCTCGATACTCCTCAAGCCCCGGAATTGTGTAGGTGTCACAGTCGGGTGGTTTAGCCTGTGCCACACTGTAACAGAGAAGCGGATTTAGCTGCGAGTAATCCAAGCCCGTAACAGCTTCGCCCTCAATGCGGATGAATGATCGACGCGCCTGCTTTGAGAGAGGTTCCCAGAAGCCTCCGAATAATCGTCCACCGTGTTCAAAGCTCCGCAGAGTGAAACGGCGTCTAAGCTTCCGAGCGCCCACGTCAACGTTCATGGGATAACGGCTGCGACCGTCGCAGTACGCGGAAGTGCATCAACGTACTGGCGATAACCTGCGGCATCGAACTGGATGTCTGCGTCGGCGAGCCACTCGTTGATCGTCTGTAGTTCCCTACGGAGGCGTTGGGTTACCGCTGTGTCCTCATAAGGAACAATCCGTTCTCTCGGACGATCATCCCAGTAGCCGCGCCTTGACCGGCTAAGGATGATTACCTCTCCGGTGCCATCGTCTCGAATGTCATCCAGGGTGACCTTATGCTCCTCAACGAGCTTGATGAGCTTTGCCGCCGCTCGGATGGTGGTGCGTCGCGATTGGCCTGGGAGGCCCGAGTAGACGCCCTTGCGTTGCGCTATGAACCCGAGAGCCTCCAGCGCGTCGAGCCAATTCGGAAACGGCTTTGGAAACACGAACGGCTGGTACCGAGTAGGTTTCGCCCCCAACGCTCTCTTGGCGCGTGGCACGGCTATGCCGCCTGAGCCACCGGTCAGATAGTGCTGCACAAGATTGGCAATGAGTACCGTTAGGACCCTATCGAGCGAGTGGCGCTCTTGAGGCTTTGGGGCTCGCTTGTACGCCTGCTGCTCCACGGCGCGTTCGATGGTGGCGGCCACTTCGCGCAGTCGATCTGTGACAGGCGTCAGACCTGGATTGAACCAACTATCACGCTCAGCACGACTCACGGCATCAATCACAAGCTACTCCAGGTCGTATCGTGGGAACTTCTTCATTGCCGCCGCCATGTCCTCAAGTGTCGGTACCTCGTATTCGTCTGCTACCGTGCGTGGGCTGTGACCGACAATGGCATCCCTCATGCCTGGCTCGATACCGGCCCGTGCCGCCCGCCTCTTGAACGTATGTCGCCAGCCGTGAAGTGGAGAAAGACCATTACCGCCGACGCCCAAGCCGCGCACCCAAGCGGCAAGACGTTGTCGTGCCTGCACTGAGCGGGGCTTCTTTCTTTTCGTCAGGCTCGTCTCCTGCCCTCGCTTGTCAGCGTTATAGAACAGCGGCCCGCTGCCATGCTTGGCAACAAAGTCGAGGAAACCCCGCTCGATCAGATCGTCATGCAGCGGCACTACGCGTGGTTCACGCCCCTTTACCGGCCCTGCCTCCGGGGTAATCCTGAGCGCCCAGATGCCATCCTCCTGGATCACATCACTAGCGCGCAGTTGAGCGATTTCACCGGGTCGAGCGCCTGTGTAGGCGCAAAGCCAGGGAACCCACCGCTTGGCCGCCTTGTCAGGCGTATCAGTCTCTGTAATCGCCAACGCCGCTTTCAAAACCCTGCGGTATTCATCAGGCCGGAACGCTTTCTCACGCAGCCTTATTGCCCTTGGAACGGTGACCTTGACGTCCTTGAAGGGATTTCGAGGAATGTGCTTGTGCTCAGCCGCCCAGCCGAAGATGCTGTTTGCCGCCGCCAAGTAGTTGTTATCTACGGTCCGTGCCGTACGCTTCGGAGTGATGAGGCTTGTCGCCCACGCCTGCGCCTCCTCGGGCATGATCGAAGCTGCACCACGCCCCTCGAAATGCTTTTCCATCGCGCGAAATACGGAACTCCAGCTTTCCACTGTGCTTCGGGCAGGTTGTTTTTCAGCAACCCATTTGTCGAAAAGCTGCTGCGGGGTCTCACCGTTATCCGGCCCCTCAAATTTCGGGAAGCGCTTAGCGTACCCATCGTCACCATAGTCGCCTTCCGCGACACGGATTAGCTTTCGCAGCACGGCCGCAAGGTCATCATAGAGCCAATAGAGAAAACTCTCTCGCCCTTCACGATTGAGCGTTAGTTGCTTCATTGCGAGAAACTGGTCCGTCTCCCTTATGTCGGCCAAGACAGGGTAGACGGCACTCCTCAGTTCCGGGTCTTTCTGCCAGAGTTCGTCAGGGTCACTTCGTTCCCATTCGGGTTCGCCTACTGTCTCGCGCATCGCTTCCTGCACTTGGTCGCGAATGGCCTCCCATTTCTCAACATCGCTTGTGGGATGCCGGGCGATGAACCAGTGATACCACTCGCCCGCAAGCGCCCGCGCTTGCTGCCTTGTGAGCGCAATACCCTCTCCCTTGCGCTCGGCTCGGATCGCCTCGATGCGGCTCGTGACCTCAGCGTCCCACTCGCGAAACTTCTGCTTGGCCGCTGGCGCTCCAACACTTGCGCGGGCAAGAAACTTGGCTTCAAAGCGTGGTCCGTGGCGGCGCGCGTACTCTTCGCGCACATCGTCGGGAAGCCGCTTGCGGGCGATGTAATTGCCGCTCCTGTCCTGCCGTAGTCTGATCATCCGCAACACGCGTCCGTGTACTGGCTTGTGTACTCGGCGTGTTTCTAAATGATCAGCATCTGCAAGAAGATGCGGCTTATCAGCGCCTTGCTTTGCCCGGCCTGAGAGATAGGTGACGGAACGTACCGGACACATGGGTAACACTTTTCGCCATTTTCAGGCGGGAGGTGTTGATGCCGTGGAGGGAATGTTCGGTGACGGAAGAACGTCTACGCTTTGTCGCCCGCCTTCTTGTGGGTGAAGGCATGAGCGAGGTGTGCCGCGATTTCGGCATTTCCCGCAAGACCGGCTACAAAATCTTCAATCGCTACAAGGATGAGGGGCTCGATGCGCTGTGCGATCGCTCGCGCCGGCCGGTGCGCTACGCCAACCAGCTGCCGGACCAGGTCGAGCGCCTGATCATCGACCTCAAACGGAACAAGCCGCATTGGGGCGCCCGCAAAATCCGCGAACTCCTCATCCGCAAACTTGCCGGCGAGGTCCGCCTGCCGGCCAAAAGCACCGTGCACGCGGTGCTCGATCGCCACGGCCTGGTCAAGCGCGCCCGCGAGCGGAAGAACCGTGCCCAGGGTACGCCGCTGTCGGCGGGAGCTGTGCCCAACGCGCTATGGTGTGCCGACTTCAAGGGCGAGTTCAAGCTCGGCAACGGCCGCTACTGTTATCCGCTGACCGTCTCCGACCACGCCTCGCGCTATCTCTTGCTGTGCGAGGCTTTCGACTCCACCCGTGAAGTCCCGGTTATCGAGGCCTTCCAGCGCCTATTCCGCGACCGCGGCCTGCCGGCCGCCATCCGCAGCGACAATGGCCTTCCCTTCGCCAGTCCCAACGGCCTCTACAATCTCTCCCGTCTGTCGGTCTGGTGGCTGCGGCTGGGCATCGCCATCGAACGCATCAAGCCCGGCCATCCGCAACAGAATGGCCGCCATGAGCGCATGCATCTGACCTTGAAGAAAGAGGCCACCCGCCCACCGGGCATCAACGCTCTGCAACAGCAAGACAGGTTCGACGCCTTCGTCCGCGAGTTCAATACCGAACGTCCGCACGAAGCCCTTGCCATGCAATGCCCGGCCCAACTCTACGCCGCTTCACCACGACCTTATGACGGCCTACCGGAGCTCGAATATCCCTTCCACGACCGCGACATCCTGGTTACCGCCTGTGGCCGCATCTGCATGCATCGCAAGAAGATCAATATCTCAAGCGTGCTGGCTGGTCAGAAGCTCGGCATCAAGGAGGTCGACGACGGCATTTGGCTCATAAGCTTCATGCACTATGATCTCGGCTATATCGACCTGGAGCAAAGGACCTTGCAGACCATCGACAATCCGTTCGGCACGAGATTGTCACCCATGTCTTAGGTACCTTCTGTCACCCATGTCTCCGGGTCGGACACTTGAGGAGCTGGTCGGAGTGGCAGGATTTGAACCTGCGACCCCCTCGTCCCGAACGAGGTGCTCTACCAGGCTGAGCCACACTCCGACATTGGCCGCTTTCGAGGCCGAGGGCGGCTTATAGCCTCGGCATTCCGCCCCGGCAAGCCGGGTCCATGATGAGCATGATCCTGTCCGAAAACCGGAAAACCAGTTTTCGGGATCATGCTTCCGGACGGTTGCGCTAGCGTTATTTAGGCACCAAGGTCCGGCAATGACAGGCCCGATGACCCAAACGGCGACGCGCGTTCTGCCTGCCGGCGACGCCGCGATCGCGGAGGCGGCGCGCGTTCTCAGCGCCGGCGGGCTGGTCGCGTTGCCGACCGAGACAGTTTACGGGCTGGCCACAGATGCCACCAACGGTGAGGCGGTGGCGCGGCTCTATGCGGCCAAGGGGCGGCCGCGCTTCAATCCGCTGATCGCGACCGTGCCCGATCTCGCCGCCGCGCGGGCACTGGCGGAGTTTCCGGCCGACGCGCTGCGGCTGGCGCACGCGTTCTGGCCCGGCCCGCTGACGCTGGTGTTGCCGAAAGCGCGGGGATGCACGGTGGCCGATCTGGCGACCGCCGGGCTCGACAGCGTCGCGGTGCGCGTCCCCGATCACCCGGTGGCGCGAAAAATCCTCGTCCGTTTCGGCCGGCCGGTGGCGGCGCCGTCGGCCAACCGCTCCGGCCACGTCTCGCCGACCACCGCGGCGCACGTGCTTGCCGACTTGAACGGCCGCATCGATCTGCTCGTCGATGGCGGCGCGACCGCGGTGGGCATAGAATCGACCATCGTCGCCTGCCTGGAGGTCGGCCCGATGCTGCTGCGGCCGGGCGGCCTGCCGCGCGAGACGATCGAAGGCGTGCTCGGCCGGCGGCTCGCCGACGCGCGCGCGGAAAACGCGGAGATTGACGAAGCGCCGCTCGCGCCGGGCATGCTCGCTTCGCATTACGCGCCGCGCACGCGGCTGCGGCTTAACGCCGAAAACGTCGCGGCCAGCGAAACGCTGCTAGCATTCGGGCCGAAGCTTCCCGACGGAGCGGACCGAGCGCTGAAGATTTTGAACCTGTCGGCGGCCGGCGATGTGGTCGAGGCGGCCGCCAATCTGTTCTCGCATCTGCGGGCGCTCGACGCCGTGGGCGCCTCGGCGATCGCGGCAATGCCGGTACCGCAGGAAGGACTGGGCGAGGCGATCAACGACCGGCTGAACCGCGCCGCGGCGCCGCGTTGAGTGAGGCATGCTTGCGCCGTGATAAGCCGGCTGCCATCTTTGCGATCACGGACAGCGAGAGGGGACCTGCCTGCGATGCTCGATAAGTCGCTTCATTCTCCGCCGGCCAACACCGACGCCGCCCTACTGGCGCGCTTTGCGGCCATTGTCGGCGACAAATACGCCATCACCGACCCGTCGCTACAGGCGTCCTATCTGGTCGAGCAGCGGCATCTGTTCGAGGCGCACACGCCGATGGTGCTGCGGCCCGGCTCGGTCGCCGAAGTAGTGGCGATCGCCAGGCTCGCCAATGAGACCAAGACGGCGATTGTGCCGCAGGGCGGCAATACCGGGCTGGTCGGCGGCCAGGTTCCGCATCACAACGAGATCGTTCTCTCGCTCAACCGGCTGAATCGGATTCGCGAAGTCGACGCCACCTCGAACACCATCACCTGCGAGGCCGGCGTCACGTTGCAGCATGCGCGCGAGGCGGCCGCCGCGGCCGACCGGCTTTATCCCCAGCTCCTGCCCTCGGAAGGCAGCTGCACCATCGGCGGCAATCTCTCGACCAATGCCGGCGGCACTGCTGCATTGGCCTATGGCATCGCCCGCTCGCACGCGCTCGGACTCGAAGTGGTGCTGGCCGACGGCCGCGTGCTCGATAATCTCAACAAGCTAAAGAAGGACAATACCGGCTACGACCTTAAAAACCTGTTCATCGGCGCCGAAGGCACGCTCGGCATCATCACCGCGGCGGTGCTTCGGCTCATCCCGCGGCCGCGCTCGATCGAGACGGCATTTGCCGGGGTGGCTTCGCCGGAAGCGGCGCTGGAGCTGCTCGGCTTGGCGCAACAGCGCTGCGGCAACGATGTCACGAGCTTCGAGATCATGACGCGGCGGGGCGTCGAACTGGTCTTGGACAATGCCGCGGGCGTGCGCGACCCGCTCGTTTCGCCGCACGACTGGTATGTGCTGGTGGAATTGTCGTCGCAGCAGCGCGACGGCTTGCGGGCGGTACTGGAAGAGCTGCTGACGCTGGGCCTCGAGCGCGGGCTCGTCACCGACGCCGCTATTGCCGACAGCCTGGAACAGGCCAAGGCGTTCTGGCGCATCCGCGAAATGTTCGGCGAGGTGCAGCGCTTTGCCGGCGGCTCGATCAAGCACGACGTGTCAGTGCCGGTTGCCGCGGTGCCGGCCTTCATCGAGGATGCCAACGCCGCCGTGACCGCGCTGATCCCAGGCGCACGGCCTTTGCCCTTCGGCCATCTCGGCGACGGCAACATCCATTACAACGTCACCCAGCCGCAGGACGCCGACAAGGACGCGTATCTCAAACGCTGGGACGAAGTGAACGCGGCGGTCTTCGCGGTAGTGAAGAAATACCACGGCTCGATCTCGGCCGAGCACGGCATCGGCGTGATGAAGCGCGACCTTTTGCCGTCGGTGAAGGACCCGGTGGCTTACGATCTAATGCGCTCGCTCAAGCGCATGCTCGATCCCAACGGCATCCTCAATCCCGGCAAAGTGCTGTAGCGGCCGCGCGGCAGGATCGGACCTGCCGCGCTTGGCGCGCGATCAAACCAGCGGCTGGCCCGCCAAATCCTCAGCGCGTTCGATCTCAACGAGGACGGCGTAGCCCTTCTTGTCCGGATCGTTCTTCTTCTCCGGATCGATGAGACGTTGCCAAACCTGGTCGTAAACCGCACCGGATTTGTGGACTTTGGCGCGGCCGTAGAGCCGCAGGATGCCGCCTTTTGGCAGAATGCCGGCATCTCGCAGCGCCGGCTTGCGCATGAACAGGGTCACCGCCGTGCCGTCGACGAGATTTTCGGCCGTCGTGCCCCTGCCGCGTTCCCACAGGGCGATGTGCTCGTCGTCGTAGACCATGACGCTGCCGCGAGGCGTGATCTGGGCAAAGCCGTTCGGCAATACCGTGCCGATCAGGCACACATTGGCCGGATAGGCCGTATTGATGTGCTCGTGCAAAACCTGTGAAATTTTGGCCAATTCGCTCTCCTGAAAAAACCGACCGCGCGACGCCCGGCCTTGTCACAGCGGACGAAGCACCGCCGAGCCGCCTCGTCAATCGTCACGCGCCAAGACGCGCTCGCACGGGCGAGACGAAAAAAGCCGGACGTCCAGGCCCCAGAGGCCGCACGAGCAGACCCCACTGTCTCCCTGCTGCTCCTCGAAGCCGGCCGCATGGTAAATGGGCGCTAAACGGACGGCCTCTGTGCGCCATCCGATTCATGAAATAGTGAAGCTCTTCTGCCACGGTGCGGTCTTGAGGTGGCGGTTGAGCAAGTCCGGCAAGAAGCTTTCGTCGATTTCCGTGCCGTTCGCGCGCGAGCTCACGGACACGCTGGTCATCTTTTCCATTTGCATGGTCGCCTACAAGTTCCTTGCCGACTGGGGCGGCATGGCGGCGCTCGATTTCCTCCTCGGCACCCACTCCGGCAGGCCGTCGTTTCTGTATTTCTTCGGCATCGCTTTGGTGCTGTTCAGCTTCCGCCGCATCGGCGACCAGAGAAGCGAGCGCACCAAGCGGCTGGCCGCGGAACTCAACGCGCAAACGGCTACGATGCGCGATCCGCTGACGCAATTGCCCAATCGGCGGCAATTCCAGGCCGACGTCTCGGCCGCGCTCAAGGATGCCGACAACAAAATGAGCGTGCTGCTGCTCGGCCTCGATCAATTCAAAAAGCTCAATGAAGTTTACGGGCACCTCGGCTGCGACGAGGCTCTGCTGCAAATCGGCGCGCGCATCCGCGAGCGTGCCGCGCCGGGCGACATTTTCGCACGCATCGGCGACGACGAATTCGCCCTGTGCCTGGTCCGCGGCGACCCGGACTATGCGCGCCGAGTGGCCTGCACGCTGGTCGAGACGGTGCGGCAACCGGTTCAGATCGGCATCGAGTCGCACGGCGTGGGCGCCAGCGTCGGCATCGCGCAAACCGGGCGCGGGCACGCCACCGTCGATGAGCTGTTGCGATGCGCCCACGTCGCCCTGTCGCGCGCCCGCAGCCAGCACATTGAATATTGCTTCTTCGACCCGAAGATGGACGCCCACATCCGCGAGCGCTCGCTGTTGGAAAAGGATCTGCGCATGGCGATCGGCAGCCATGCGCTGCGGCCGTATTATCAGCCGATCGTGGATTTAAAGACGCGCCGCATCGTCAGCTTCGAGAGCCTGGCGCGCTGGCATAACCCGGTGACCGGCTTGATCCTGCCGGACACCTTCATCCCGCTCGCCGAGGAACTCGGGATACTGGACATCATATCGGGGCAATTGTTCGGCGACGCATGCCGCCATGCGGTGACCTGGCCCGAAAACATTTCGCTCACCTTCAACTTCTCGCCGTCTCAGTTCAGCGACCGCAGTTTCGCCGACGCCATTCTCACGGTGCTGCACGAGACCGGGTTTCCGGCGCGACGGCTCGAAGTGGAGATCACAGAAAGCGCGCTGGTCGAGGACCTGGAGGCAACGCGGCACGCCATACAAACCCTGCGCAATGCCGGCGTGCGCATCGTGATCGACGATTTCGGCACCGGTTATTCCAGCCTCTATCATTTGTACGAGCTGCGCTTCGACAAGCTCAAGATCGACAAGCGCTTCATTCAGGAACTGGTGACTACCGGCGAAAGCGCGGTGTTCATTCGCGCCATGGTCGGCCTGTCGCGCGGATTGAACCTCGCGGTCACGGCGGAAGGCGTCGAGACCGAGGCCCAAGCCGCCGCGGCCCTCGAACACGGCGTCGACCAGGGCCAGGGATACTTGTTCGGCAAGGCCGTCCCGGCCGACGAGGTGTTGCCGCTTCTGGCCGCACCGAACGAGCTTGCGGCCTGACGCACCAAGCCTCGGTTACCAGGCCTCGGTTACCAAGCCCCAGTCATCGGCCCGCGTTGCCAAGCCCCGGTCGCTCGCCGCCGCAAGCCGCATTCAACAACGGCAAAACCGACAAACGGCCTGGAATTATGCGATGGAGCATGATTTGCTCGGAAAATCGGTATCCATCCTCGGATCAAATCCGAGAGGAATTTTTCGGGTCATGGTCTCATGGACAAGCTGATCATTACCGTCGCCTGCAACTCGCGAACCTCCTATCCGATCAATCATTATTGTCCGCCGCAGGAGGATATTGCCGGCGTCGCCCAGCACTATATCGACGGCATCAAGGCCGGTGCGGCGATCGCCCACATCCACGGCATCCGCACCCTGGAAGAATCGATCCAGGCCGACGGCAAGCAGGTATCGCGCATCGATCACGACGGCTGGAAGCGGCTGCAGGAAGCCATTCTCTCGAAGACCGATCCAATCATGCAATTCGGCGTCGCCAGCGCGCGGCTCGAGGAGAAGGTCAAGCTGATGACGCTTCATCCCGACATGATGGCGGTAGCTTTCAACGCTCACGACGAATACTTCAATCCGGATCCGCAATTCCCGCCCAAGCGCATGATGGCGATCCACCCGGTCGAGGAATTGCTAGCCTATGCCGAAGCCGCCGAACGGCACGGGGTGAAGCTCGAAGTCGAATGCTTTCACACCGGCGCGTTCTGGCATCTGGAATTCGTGCGCAGATCGGGGTTTCTCAAGGATAAGACCTACACCACGCTGTTTCTCGGCTGGCCCGGCGGAACCTGGACGCCGCCGACCGAGAAGGCGCTGATCTATATGGTCGATCACCTGCCGAAAGGCTGCATCTGGAACGTCAGCGTCATGAACCCGCAGAAGCAGTGGGACCTGCTGTCGCTCGCGGTCTCACTGGGCGGCCATGTGCGCGTGGGCTACGAGGACAATCCCTATATCGCGCCGGGCGAGTTGGCCAAGACCAACGCAGCGCTGGTCGAGCGGATGATGAAGATCGCCCAAGGCCTGGGGCGCGCCGTGGCGACGCCGAAAGAGGCGCGGCAGATTTTGGCGCTCGGCTGAAGGCGGCATTTGAGCGAAGCACGATCTTTTCGGATCGTGCTCAGGCGGCATTTTCCAACACCACGCCGCCATAGGTGCCGTTGAAATCGATCTCGGATGCCGGTCCCGGGCGCTTGAACAGATAGCCCTGCAGGAAGGTCACGCCGGCCAGCCGCAGCAGCCGATACTGGTCCACCGTCTCCACGCCTTCGGCCGTCGTCGCGATATCGAGGTTTTGCGCCAAGGTCAGCGTCGCCGAAACGATTGCGGCGCATTCCGAGCGCTTGGTCAGGTTCTGCGTGAACGACTTGTCGATCTTGATCTTGTCGAACGGAAACATCGCCAGCTGGCTGAGCGAGGAATAGCCGGTGCCGAAATCGTCGAGCACGATGGTGATGCCCATGCTCTTGAACTGCCGCAAGGCCGGCAGACATTCCGCCGCCAACTCGATCAGCGCGGTCTCGGTGATTTCCAGCTCAAGCCGCTCCGGCTGCAATCCGGAATCGGCCAGCGCCCGCATCACGACGTCGCGCAAATTGCTCTTGCGGAATTGCACCAGCGACAGATTGACGGCGAGCTTGCACTCGACCGGCCAGCGCGCGGCCTCGGCGCAGGCCGCTCGCAACACCCATTCGCCGATCTGGGTAATCAAGCCGGTTTCCTCGGCGAGCGGGATGAACAAATCGGGATAGATGAGGCCTTTGGCCGGATGGCGCCAGCGCACCAGCGCCTCGGCACTGCAGATCCGCCGTGTCTTGGAATCGACGATCGGCTGATATTGCAGCTCAAATTCACCATTTTGGATGGCGCGGCGCAAATCGCTTTCGATCTCCTGGCGTGCGCTTGCGATTTCGCTCATCTCGGCGGCAAAGTAGCAATAGCCGTTGCGGCCGGCCGATTTTGCCCGGTAGAGCGCAAGGTCCGCCATTTTCAACAGATCGTCGGCGCCGCTCTCGCGCGCCGTAGCGAGCGCAATGCCGATGCTGGTGCCGATGCTGATGTTGCCGCCGTCGATTTCGAACGGTTGGCCGAGCGCGGCGATGATGCGTTCCGCCAGCGATTTTGCCGCGTCGCGCTGATCGGTTTCGCCGGACTGGATGACGGCGAATTCGTCGCCGCCAAGCCTCGCCAAAACGTCGGTTTCGCGCAACAGCCCTTTCAACCGCGTCGCCACTTCGATCAACAGCGCGTCGCCCGCAGGATGGCCGAGCGTGTCGTTGACCTGCTTGAAGCGGTCGAGGTCCAGCAAAAGCAGCGTGAAGGGCTCCTCCAGCCGGCGTTGCCGCGCCGCAGCCTCATCGATTTTCTGGATCAGCGCCGCACGATTGGCCAGCCCGGTCAAGGCATCGTGGTGCGCCAGGAAGGCGATGCGCTGCTCGGTTTTCTTTCGCTCGGTAACGTCCTCGATAACGGCAATGATGCATTTGGGCTCGCCGTCGGCGCTCTTGATGACGATGCGGCGGGTCGACTGCATGCGCGGGCCGCGCATCGTCGTATTGACCTCGATCTCCTTATAACTGACGTGGTCGGCATCTCGGAGCGCTTCGCTATCAGCATCGTCGATATTCTTTGCGTCCGGCGGCCGGTGGATGTCGAAGGAGGTATGATCGAGCATTTGCTCGCGCGGAATGCCGAGCATGGTCTCGAAGGCCCGGTTGACGAGCAGATATTTCCGCGTCTGTACGTCTTTCACAACCACCGAAACGGGAATCTGCTCGATGATCGAATCCAGGAATTTCCTGGTTTCGCCCAGCTCCCGCTCAGCGCGCCGCTGCTCGGTAATATCGATATGCGTGGCGACCCAGCCGCCGTCGGACATCGGCCGGTGGCTGACGGCGTAGGTGTTGCCGTTGCGCAGCACATTTTCAGCATAGTAAGGCTCACCCTTTGCCACTTCATCGAGCCGGGTCCGGACGTAGTCCTCGGTGGCCTCGGGCGAAAGGCCGGCGCGAACGCGCGCTTCGAGGACGGCGCGCAACGTCGTTCCCGGCTTGATATCGTCGGCGGCGAGACCGTACATCTCGCCGTAACGCGCGTTGCACACCACGAGACGCTGATCGCGGTCGAACATGCACAGGCCGTCCGCCATGTTCTTGAGCGCGGTATTCAACAACAGATTGGAATGCTCGAGCGATTGCTCGGCGCGGCGCTGCTCGGTGATATCGATATGCGTGGCGACCCAGCCGCCGTCGGGCATTGGTTTGTGACTAATGGCGTAGATACGGCCGTCGGGCAGCTCGTCCTCCGTGCTATGGACATGGCGCTGCGCGACTTGCCGAAGCCGCGTATCGACATTTTGGGCCGCTTTTATCGGCCACGTGCCGGCACGTTGGCGCGCTTCAAGAACAGACTGCAATGTTGTGCCGCGCTGGAGCTGTTCCGGACCGAGACCGTACATCTCGCCGTAACGCTCGTTGCACACAACGAGACGCTGCTCGCGATCGAACGTGCACAGGCCGTGCGCCATGTTCTTGAGCGCGGTATTGAGCAGACGATTGGATTGCTCGAGCGACTGCTTGGAGCGGCGCAGCTCCGCCGCGGCGGTCAGGATATGCGCCTGCTGGGCAGCGCCGAATATCAAGACGATCAGCACGATCGCAGTCAACACCGTCCCGACAACGATGTATTTGTTTAAAGTGGCGTTGGCCTGTTGAAAAATATCCGTTTTGGCCAGGCCGACCACGGCGATCAGAGGCATTCCGGCAAGCTTCCGGTAGGACATCAGGCGGGCGGCGTGGTCGAACCTCGCCTGACTTGCCGAATTGTTCCAGTAGGTCGACGCGGTGCTATGCGCCAAATGGCTGAAAAGCAACGAATGAAGGACCGACATGCCGGCTAAGCCGCGGCTCTCCGGGTCCTGGCCGCCGCGCGCCAGCAGAACTCCGTCGGCACTCACTAAGGCGACCACGCCCGATTTGCCGAGGTGAAGCGAACTGAAGAAGTCTTCCAACTCATCGACGTCAAGCGAGCTGACCACCGCGCCGGCGAACGAGCCGTCCGAATTGGTCATACGACGGGTAAATTCGAGCGTCAGCCGCTTGGTGACATGACCGATCACTGGATCGCTGATGTCAAGCCGGTCCATCGTGTTATCGCGCGTTGCCGTGAACGATGCGCGATCGCCAACATAGACCGGCGCTGCAAGCGCCCCCAAACTTGAATGAGTAACGAAGCCGGCAGCATTAGTGATGCCGAACTGCACCGTCAGATCGTTATACGCTTCACCGCGCGCGGCCCAAGCCACAAGGTCAAAGTGCTGCGGATCCCGCTGATAGTCCCGCCGCAGCTCCAAAAGCGCGCTGTCGGATTCCCGAACGACACGGCGGATATATTCTTCCAGAACGCGGGAAATGTTGCCGCTCTGGCGAACGGCGTCGTGATTGGCGTTTTCATGCTCCTGGCTCGCCAGCAGAAAAATGCCGATCCAAAGAATGGCGATGACCGCGACGCCGAGATAGGTCGTGGTTTGCCGCAGTGATCGTAGCCAGTTCGTCATGCCGCCGAGATGCGAAACGCCGCCCGTTGCCGTTTGATGGGCTCCGGCATAACAGATATGTGTTACTACGCTGTTGTATCGCGCGGGGCCGCAGAAAGAGGATTCAATAACCTTTATTGCGGGTTACCGGCCGAAACTCGCCAATGAAGCAGCCCGCGTGCGGAATTCGGTGAACTCGCCCGGCCGGCTATCGACTTCGACCGTGCCGGAAGGTTGCACGACTTGGAGCGACGGCCTGACCGCCAAGCGGAGCGGCTATTCCATCGCAATCCTGGTGCCGGTGCCGCCGTTCAAAAGCCGCTTGAGATGAAAACTCGCCAGCCGGTCGCCGGGCTCCTTGCCGAGATGGGCGGCGAAAGCTGACACCGCGCCCGGGTCGTTGGCTTCCAGCTTGGTAAAGGCCTCCAGATAGCTTTTGGTCGCCGCGCTGTCGTATTGGGCCGGCAGCAACGGCTCGAAGGCGCGCAACGCCTCGGTCTTGCCGCGCAGAACCAGATCGCCGACCGGACGGCCGGTGAAATCCGCCACTTTGCCGGCGAGCGGTGCGCTCACGCAAATGCGGGTGCCAAGCTGCTTGTTGGCCGCCTCCAGCCGCGCCGCGACGTTGATGGTGTCGCCGTAGGCGGTGTAGTCGAAAAACCGTCCGCCGCCGAAGGCGCCGACGATCGCCGGACCGGCATGAGCGCCGATCCGCGTGACGCCGAGCGGCAGGCCTTTTTTGCGGCAGCTTTCGCAAATGGCCTGCGCATAATCGTCAAGCGCCAGCGCGCAAACCACGGCGCGCGCTGCATGGTCGGACTGCTCGCCGGGCGCACCGAACAGGACGTGGATGGCGTCACCGATGATCTTGGCCACCGTGCCGTCATGGGCAAAGACGATGTCGGTCATGCCGGTGAGATATTCGTTGAGGAGCGGCCCCAGCACGTCCGGCTCCAGCGCTTCAACCAACGCGGTAAAACTCGTAATGTCGGTGAACAGCGTGGCGATGTCCCGCCGCTGGCCTTCGAGCGCGCCGGCGGCGGGATCATTGGCGAGCCGTTGCGCCAAATTAGGCGAGAAATACCGCGATAGCGAGGCATGCGCCCTTTCCGCCTCGGCCTGCCGCGCCCGCGCTTCGCGCAAGGCCTCGACATGGCGCAGCGTCTTGGCGATGGTGGTTTCCAGATCGGTGAAGTCGATCGGCTTGGTGACGAAATCGAATGCGCCGCGATTCATGGCGGTCCGGATATTGGCCATGTCGCCATAAGCGGAGACGATAATGGTCGACAGTCCGCCATTCTCCTCCTGCAGCTTCTGCAAGAGCGTCAGTCCGTCCATTCGCGGCATATTGATGTCGCTGACGACCAGATCGATGTCAGCGTTCGCTTTGAGCATATCGAGCGCCTCGACGCCGTCGCGGGCAAACAAGAATTTCGCCGTTCCGTCGCGGAGCTGACGGCGGAACTTCTGCGTGATGAGCGCCTCGAGGTCGGGCTCGTCGTCGACGAACAGAATGTTCATGCCGCGCTTTCGACCCGCGTGTCGATCTCGCCGCGCAGCGCCAGGAAATCGATCGGCTTGGTGAGGAGCGCGTCGGCGCCGCGCTCGAGTGCCTTTCGCTTGGTGTCGGCATCGCCGTACGCGGTGATCATGATGACGGGAACGTTGGGCCTTAATTCCTTGGCTTTCGGCAACAGTTCGAGACCGCTCATCCCCGGCATGTTGATGTCGGAGAGGATTAGGATCAGCGACGCATCGGCCGCCCGGCGGATGGTTTCGATTGCGGCCGGCGCCGATTGCGCAAATTCCATGTTGAAGCGGCCGGCGCGCAGATCGCGCCGGAATTGCTGACGAAACAGCACTTCGACGTCGGGCTCGTCATCGACCACGAGAATGAGAAAGCTCACGAACGTCCTCCTGCTTTGTCCGATGCCGCCGCTTGGCGCGGCAGAACGATTGTGAATTCGGTGAAATTGCCGGGCTCGGTGTCGACCGCGATTGTTCCAGCGTGCTGTTTCACGATGATGTCATGGCTGATGGATAGCCCCAGCCCGGTCCCCTCGCCCGCCGGCTTGGTTGTAAAGAACGGATTGAACATTTTTTCCTTTACGTCGAGAGGTATGCCGGTGCCATTGTCGCGGATTTTGATTTCGACGCGGTCGCCGAGATTCTTTGTTGCCGCCAAAAGCGTCGGCTCAAAATTGCCGCCGTCGGCATGGCTTTTGCGCTTATGCGCCGCATAAAAACCATTCGAAATCAGATTGAGAAGAACGCGCGTGACCTCCTGAGGGTAAAGATCGGCTTCGCCGGCGGCCGGATCGAACGAGCGTTCAAGCGCAATGTTGAAACCCTGCTTCTCCGCCCGGGCGCCGTGATAGGCAAGATTGAGGCTTTCCTCGACCAGCGCGTTGACGTCGACCGGCCGGTGCTCGCCGGAGCCGGCGCGCGAATGCAGCAGCATGTTCTTGACGATCGAGTCCGCACGCTTGCCGTGCTGGACGATCTTGTCGAGATTGCCCTTCAAGGTTTCCGCCAAATCGTCGATTTCCGCTCGCGCCGCATCGTCGACCTTCACCTTCGCCAGTTCCTGCTGCAATTCGTCGATCAGTTCGATGGAAACGGAGGAGAAATTATTGACGAAATTGAGCGGATTTTTGATTTCGTGCGCGATGCCTGCGGTCAATTGTCCCAGCGAAGCGAGCTTTTCGGTCTGCACCAGGCGGTCCTGGGCGGTGCGCAATTCATTGAGCGATTGGGTCAAGTCGTCCGTGCGCTGGCGCAGTTGGTTGAGCAGCCGCGTGTTCTCGATGGCGATCACCGCCTGCGCGGCGAAGTTCGTCAGCAGCGCAATTTGCTTGGTCGTAAAGGGACTGACCTCGGTACGGTAAATAATGACGGCTCCCGCGAGTTCGTCTTCTTGGAGCATCGGCACGGCAATCAGAGAGCGCGCGCCTCCATGCCGGGCGGGAGCGCCAATTGCCTCCTCAGCCGCGTAATCCGCGATTTGTATGGTCCCACCATGCGGCTCTCGTAACAGCCGATCGAGCGGGGTTCCTGAGGCCGGCAGAAAAGGCCCTCGCTCGTGCAGATGCGCAGCAAACGCAGTGGGCACGCCGAGCCAACCGGCCGGGGTGAATTTGTCCTCGGCGAAGCGGTAAAGCACGCCAAATTTAGCGTCACAGAGTCTCACCGCGTTCGCCAGCATGGACTCGAACACCGGCTGCAAATCGCCGGGCGACGAACTGATGACGCGGAGCACGTCCGACGTCGCGGTCTGTTGCTCGAGCGACTTCACGCAATTCGGAAAGTAGCCGCGTGTTCTCGATAGCGATCACGGCCTGGGCGGCGAAGCTTTTGACCAGCGCGATCTGTTTGTCCGTGAACGGCCGCACCTCGGTGCGGTAGATGGTTATGGCGCCGGCGAGCGCGCCTTCCTTGAACATCGGCACGGCGAGGTGCGAACGTGCGCCACCGAGTTGCGCCGCGGGCGAGACGACCGGCTCGGCGGCATCGTCCATCGAGTGCACCACGGCATTTGTCTGCAGCATCCGGTCGAGCGGTTGTCCGGGCGGCGGCTTGAATGCACCGCGCTCTTTGCGGAACGCGAGCAGTTCCTGCGGTTCGCCATGCGACGCCTCCATGTGAAACAGCATCCCCTCATAGCGATAGATGGTGCCGAACTCCGCCTCGCAGATGCGCGTTGCATTGTCGAGGATGGACTCAAATACCGGTCTCAGATCGCCGGGCGAACTCGAAATGACGCGCAGCACTTCCGAGGTCGCCGTCTGCTGATCCAGCAACTCGCGCAGCTCGCTCAGCAGACGGGCGTTTTCGATGGCAATGACCGCCTGGGCGGCGAAATTCTGCACCAGCGCGATCTGCTTTTCCGAGAACGGCCGAATTTCCCGGCGATAAAACGCCACCACCCCCACCAGAAGGTCGTCCTTCATCATCGGCACCGCGCACATCGAACGGATGCCCGCTTGCTCGACGCCGGCGACCATCCAGGGATCGCGATCGAGGTAAGCTTGTTCCATCGCCAAATCGGTCACGAGGACCGGCTGGCAGGCGGCAATGGCGCGGCCAAACGGCACGTCCGAACGCGGGCGGAATAAATCGCCTTTCCACCACGTCTGCTGGGCTGTGGTCGGCAAGTGGCCCTGGCGTGCGGCGGCGCGATAACCGTCGCCTTCGCGCAGATACATGGTTCCATAGGTGGCTTCACAAAGACGGTTGGCGCTCGACAGGATGATATTAAAGACCGGCTCCAATTCGCCGCGCGACGCCGCGATCGAACGCAAAATTTCCGAGGTCGCGGTTTGCTGCGCCAAGGTCTCGCTCAATTCGGCCGTACGATCCTCGACCTTCTGCTCCAGATCGGCATAGGATTCCTGCAGCCGGCCAGCCATGTCGTTGAACTGATTGGCCAGCGCCTCGACCTCGTCGCCGGTCTTGATGTCGATGCGTTGAGCGAGGTCGCCTGAGCCGATGCGTGCCGCGCCGGTGCGCAACGCCTGGATCGGCACCACCATGCGGCGGGCGAGGAACGCGCCGGCGACAATGGCCAGCGCCAATGCGCCGAACAGAACGTAACCGCTCCGCTGAATGGAACGGTACAAAGGCGCATAGGCTTCCTCGATCGGCGTTTCGACGAACACGTACCAGCCGAGCGGATGCACCCGCGCATAGGCGGTAAGGACCTTATGGCCGGCAAGGTCGTCGGCCTCCAGCACATCCTCGCCGGAGCCGCCGGCGCGAGCGGCCTGCACCTGGGCGAGCTTTGACATGTCGGTATTGCGCAACACCAGACTGATATCAGGATGCGCGATCAGCCGGCCGTCGCCGTCGACCACATAGGCGTGGCCGTTCTCCCCGACCTTGATGCCCGAGACCACGTCCCAAATAAGCTTGAGATTGACCTGCGCTATGCTGACCCCGTTCTCGACGCGCGTGCCGGCCAGCGCGATCGTCATGTAGGGTTCGGATTCGCGGCGGAAATAGACCGGACCGTAATAGACCTTGTTCTTCACCGCCTCTTTGAATTCCGGCTTGCCGGAATAATCGATGCCGCTGCCGACGACGTCCATGGTGAGGCGGGAGACTTTGAGCTGCTCGTGGCCGGAGGCGTCGATCTGGGCGAGCTCGGTGATGGCCGGCACCTGGCGCAACAGCCGCAGCGCATCGAAGCGCCGCTGGTCGAGCGTGCCGTTGGTCCACGGCAATTGCGTGGTCCAGCCGAGCTGGCTTTGGATTTGGGTGATGAACTCCTCGATCTTGTCGGCAGCGGCTTCGGCCTGCTGATGCTGAAGATTGGTCAGCGCCGCCTTCTGCTGCTGAAAGGAGAACCAGACTTCGAAGGCGCCGTTGGCAACCAGCGCCAGCACGACCACGCTGACGAACAGCGCCACATATTTAATGAACAAGCGGCTGCCGAGGATGGACTTGCCGAAGCCGGAATCGCCAGACGGCCCGCGGTCCGCAGACCCGCCGGCGGGCGAGACGCTATGTCCAACATCGGCTTTCATCTCATTATCTTAACAGAAATCGCGGGCCCGAAACTGCGTCCATCTACTCGATAACCTCATCGGCGAGGGCGACGAAATTTGCCGGCAGATCGATCCCGGTCGCCTTGGCGGTCTTGAGATTGATGACCAACGGATAGCGGGTCGGCTCCTCGAACGGCAGGTCGCCCGGCCGGGCGCCGCCAAAGATGCGCGCGATCAGATCGGCGGCGCGCTGGAATGACTCCTTTACGTCGGGACCGTAGGACATCAGCCCGCCTTCCCGCACGAAGAAATCATACTCATAAAGTGCGGGGATGTGGTGCGCAGCGGCATAATCATACACGCGCTTGCGATTGAGAACCGTGAGCGAATCGGCAACCATCAGAATTGCATCCGGCGGCTGCCGATCCATGGCCTCGAACACCCCATTGAAGTCATCGGGCTCACGGACGCCGAGCGGCTGCACCGACACTCCGATCGAGCGCGCCGCGGCAGCCGAGGACTCGTAGCGCATGCTCATGCCGAGATCGTCGCGATTCCACAGCATGGCCACGCGCTGCAACTTCGGAGCAGCTTGTTTGATGATATCGAGCCGCTTGGTCGAGAGCGTTACCGCGTTGTCGGAAATGCCGGTGATGGTGCCGCCCGGATGGGGAAGCGAACCGATGAGTTGGGTGGCAACCGGATCGCCGGCGCCAAGCGCGACCACGGTCGGCACTTTGGCAACCTTGCAGGCAAGCGCAGTGGGAAAGCCTGTAATTACCACGGCGTCGATCTGGTCGGCCTTCATGCCCTGGACGAGCGAAGCAAGCTTGTTCACTTGTCCGGCCGCGGCGCGCACTTCCAGGGTCATGTTTTTGCCGAGCGTATAGCCACGCTGCTCCAGCTCCTTGAGCAGGATCGCACCGGTCGGCGACTTCTCGTCGATGGGCGCTCCGGGACTGAGCGTGCCGAGGCGAAAGACTTTGGATGCAGTTTGCGCGGCTGCGGCGCCGGGCATGGGCACCAAGGTCGCCGCTAGAACTTGCAGCACTTCACGGCGTCGCATCTTCATCTCTCCGTAGCGCGATTTTTACTGTCTGCCGCGGCAATGCGGCCTCCCGAGGCACTAACACCGGCGCCATGTACGTTCATTCGATGACCTCATCGGCGGTCGCGAGCAGCGTCGGCGGAAATATCAACCCTAGCGCTTTCGCGGTTTTGAGGTTGATCACGAGTTCGAACTTGGTCGATTGCTGCACGGGCAGATTTCCAGGCTTTTCACCCTTGAAAATACGGTCGATGTAATCGGCTGCTTGCCGATATTCATCGACGATATCCGGGCCGTACGAAGCGAGACCGCCGTCCGTGGCACAAAAGCGCAGGGGGAAGATAGCCGGAAGTCGATAATGCGCGGCCGCGGCAATAATCTCATGACGCGCCGCGATATCCTCGGACGCCCGGAGCACGATGAGGCCGCCGTTTTCGGCGGCGGCAAAGGCACCCACGTCATGATCGATCGCGGCCCGGTCGCCGACATCGATGTAGCTCAGTTCCACGCCAACCGATGATGCAGCAGCCGCGAGGACGTCGATTTGCCGACGAGCGCCTAGATTGCTTAGCTCCCGAAACACCGCAACGTGCCTGACGCCGGGCGAAATGTCCTGGAGCAATTCCAGCCATTTGCTGCTGATGTCTAATTCGGAGGGAGAAAACCCGGTGGTATTCCCGCCCGGTCTGGCGAC
Source organism: uncultured Alphaproteobacteria bacterium (assembly GCA_963790495.1). GTDB lineage: Bacteria > Pseudomonadota > Alphaproteobacteria > Rhizobiales > Xanthobacteraceae > BOG-931. The sequence continues at coordinate 73,866 of CAWBOW010000010.1, forward strand.
ACTGTGAACGATGCCGAGCGCAACCGGATCGGTGACCGCCGCGAACACAATCGGTAGGGTGTGGGTGAGTTGCTGCAGCGCCACAACGCTTGGCGGCGCGTTGGCGAGTACCACGTCCGGCGCGAGCGCAACGAGCTCAGCGGCATTTTTCCCGACGGCACTCACTCCCCACCGATATGTGACTTCGAGGTTCTTGCCGTCTTTCCAACCGAGCTTCTCCAGTGCCTTGAGCAGAGCGTCGACGCGGCGCTGTCCTTCAGCATCGCCCTTCGGCAAATTCATCAATATTCCAAGCCGCCGTATCGACGCAGTCTCTTGCCCACGCGCAACGAGCGGCGCGGCGACCACCGCACCGGCGGCAAAAGCGATAAATTCGCGCCGCCTCATGAATCGCCCCCGGCTCCCCGTCGCCCCACCGACGCCTGTTGCTGGTGCACCAGCTTCGTACAGTATCACGGTCCGTCTGGGAGATGTGGCCGGCCTTACACAATGGGAACCGCAGTCGGACGATCTGCACCCCCTCCGCTGGCCGCCTTGCGCACGCAGCAATCGGGTGGCTGTTGCCGCCTGGGCTGCCGATGTTAAGTCGCACGCAGGCACAAAGACAAAAGTGACAGCCATGGACCTGGTATCGCCCAAACGGCAAAGCGTGTTTTACGGCTGGCTGGTGGTGGCCGGCGCCTTCACCGTCACCTGCGTCGGGTTCGGCTGCGTTTATTCCTTCGCCGCCTTCGTCAAGCCGCTCGAACACGAGTTTGGCGGCTCGCGCGGTTCGGTGTCGCTGGCTTTCTCGCTCGCCGGCTTTCTTTATTTCAGTCTCGGCAGCATCAGCGGCCCGCTCGCCGATCGCCTGGGATCGCGGCAGCTCGCGGTGGCTGGGATGCTGTTGATCGGCATCGGCGTGGCACTCGCCGGGCTGGCGCGAACGCTGGGCCAAGTCTACGCCGCCTATGGCCTCGGCGTCGGCTTCGGCGTCGGCTGCGCCTATGTGCCGGCAATGGGCGCGGTGCAGCGCTGGTTCGTCCGGCACCGCGGTTTTGCATCCGGTCTCGCTTCGAGCGGCATTGGCGTCGGCACCCTGGTGGCGCCGCCACTGGCGGCGGCGCTAATCGCCGCCTTCGGGTGGCGTGAAGCTTATCTCATTCTCGGCGGCTGCTCCGCAGTCGTGGGCGCCGGCATGGCGCTGCTGATCGAAAACGATCCGCATGACCGCGGGCTCGGCCCCGACGGGGAGCCGATGCAGGCGCACGGTGGAGTTTCGCACGCGAGTGGCGCGTCGCTGCGCCAAGCGATCAAATCCCGACGCTTCATCGGCCTCTATGCGGCCTGCCTCGCCTGCTCGTTCGCGGTGTTCGTGCCGTTCGTGCATCTGGTCCCCTACGCGCTCGACCACGGCATAACCGAGGCCGCGGCGGTGTGGCTGGTCAGCGCCATCGGCATCGGCAGCACGCTCGGCCGCTTTTTTCTCGGCGGCGTGGCCGACCGGGTCGGCCGCGAGCTTTCGCTCGCTGCCATGTTCGTCGGCATGGCGCTGGCAATGGCGCTCTGGCTGGTGTCGACGGCGTTTTGGCCGCTCGCTCTGTTCGCATTTTTGTTCGGCACGGCCTATGGCGGCTGGGTCGCGCTATTGCCGGCCGTGGTCATGGATTATTTCGGCGGACGCAACGTCGCCGGCATCATCGGTCTGCTCTACACCAGCGTCAGCTTCGGCACGCTGATCGGACCGAGCGCGGCAGGATTCACCTTCGACCTCATGCACAGTTACACGTTGCCGATCGCCGCCGGTATCGGATTTAACATCCTCGCGGCGGCCGTCATCGCCGCCACGTCGCGGCCAGCGGTCCGCCCGGCAATCTGACGCCGCGACCGAGAGGGTGCTGAAGAAAAATCAGCCTTAATCGAACTCAAACAACGACGCCTGGTCGTCGTTTGCTTTCTGCTTCTTCGCCCTCGCGGGATTGACCGGCATTGCCGCAGCCGGCGGCTGCGGCTCGGCGGGTTCTGCGCACGACGGCTTAAGGAGGGATTCGAAATCGTTCTCCACGCGATTGACGGCGGTCGAGATTTCATAAGCCTCGAGCAAGCCGTCGTCCGCCGGACGGATCAGCGCCGCGGCGACATCGGGTTCGACGCTGTCGCAGTCGAGCCACAGGTCAAACGCTTCGCGCGGCACGAACACCGGCTTGCGGTCGTGGATCGCCGCCAGCGTGCGGTTCGCTGCCGTCGTGACGATGGCCGCGGTATCTAGCTCTTCCCCGTTCGGGCCGGTCCAGGTTTCGTATAAGCCGGCGAAGGCTAGTGGCGGCGCTTCACCGCCGGGGTCGCGTCTGGCGCGCACGAAATAAGGCCGCTTCGGGCCGCCGGCACGGCCGGCCTGCCATTCATAGAAACCATCGGTCGGAATGAGGCAGCGCCGGCGCCGCATGGCGTTACGAAACGCTGGCTTTTCGAGCACGGATTCGCCGCGGGCATTGATCAAAAGCGGAAACGTCTTTGGATCTTTGACCCAGGACGGCAACAAGCCCCAGCGCATCAGCGCGAATACGCGCTTGCCGCCGTCGAGGCGGACCACCGGAACAGGCTGCGTCGGCGCCACATTGTAGCGGGGTGGGAAGTTCGGCTGGCCGGCATAGCCGAACAGCGCCCGGATCGCTTCCGGCGTGGAGATGATGACATAGCGTCCGCACATGCTATGCACAGATATAGGACGAAACGGCAGCGAAATTAATGACGAACGCGGAAAGTGCGCGAACCTACCCGACGCGGCCTTATCTCGCGGTGAGCGCGGCGGTATTCCACGGCGGCCGGGTGCTGATCGTGCGGCGGGCGCGATCGCCTGCGCACGGACTCTACACGCTACCCGGCGGCGGGGTCGAGCTTGGCGAAACGCTGGAGCAGGCGGTGATCCGCGAAGTCCGCGAGGAAACCGCGCTGACGATCGAGCCGCTCGAATTGGTCGGCTTTCGCCAGGCGATCGTTCACGATGCTTCCGGCCGGGTCGAGCGGCATTTCGTGATCCTTCCCTTCGCCGCGCGCTTTCTCGGCGGCGAGATTGCGCTCAATGAGGAATTGGCCGAGGCCCAATGGCTGGCGCCGGCCGAGGTTTCGGGGCTGAAAACGACAGAAGGCCTGGCGGCGATCCTCGCCGCGGCTGCCGAGCGGATAGCCCGTTTTCCGTGAGCCCGCGCCCCAACCACGCCGTCTTTGCGGGGCTTGGTGCGGCCGCAGTTCGGCGTTTATTTTCACGGAACACCAGCTCTCTCGTGACCCTGTCGATGTCTCGCGCGCTATTCGTCATCCCGCTTATGTTTTTGCTCGCGCTGCCGGCGCGGGCGCAGTTTTGGGGTGCACCGCTGGCGCCTCAAGCGCCGGCAGCGCGGCCGGTTCCGTCAAAACCTGCAGCGCAGGCGGCGCTGCCGAAGGAGCCGGCCGGCCCGCCGCCGCCTCCCCAGCAGGAGATACCCGCGCCCTACGATCCCGACCTGCAGCGGCTTGCCGAAATTCTCGGCGCGCTGCATTTCCTGCGCGGCATCTGCAACTCCGACGAAGGCCAGAAATGGCGCGACGAAGCGCAAGCTTTGATCGAGGCCGAGGCGCCGACCGGAAACCGGCATGACGAGATGGTCGCGAGCTTCAACCGCGGCTATCGCGGCTTTCAAGAGAGCTATCGGACCTGCACCCCGGCCGCCAATGTGGTCATTCACCGCTATCTCGAAGAGGGCGCAAAAATCGCCCGCGACATCACTGCCCGCTACGCAAATTAGCGCTCGCCCGCTTGCTCGCCGCCGCTTTCCGAAACGGCCAGGCCCGCCTCCATCGAGGATCCGGCTCGGAAGCGGGCAAAGCCGGCGGCATTAACCCTGCCTTAAACTTCGCCCTCAAAAGCCCAAACATGCCGTGCTAACGTCGCCCTTCGGACAGGGGACGCCGCGGGCTGGCGGCGATAAGGGACAACAATGAGAATGGCGACCCAAAATCTTGCGCTCGACGAGCCGTTGGACGAGCGCGAACAAAAACGGCTGGCGCTCGCTCACCTGCAGGGGGCGTGGACGGAAGCCGCTCATGACGGCATCGAAGGCGACTGCTTGGCACAGACCGCGCTGTTTCTGGCGCTGGCGGAACTGATCTCGACCTATGGCGAGGAAGCCACCGCGCGTTTTACGGAGAACTTCGGCACCCGCATCCGCAACGGTGAGTTTTCCGTCGCGCTGCCGCGGCAATAACACATCTGCGCAAGACGCCTCCGCGTTGGATGCGTTGGCGCCGGCCGGCCCGATTGTCCGGGCTCTGTAACGGCATGTGGCTGCGCTAAAATGACCTTGCGATGACGATGCCGCAGGCATAGGCATAATTGCCATGAAAGCGGCTTTGCTCCCGGATCGCGGCGTCGTCAAAGTGGCCGGCGACGGCGCGCGGAATTTCCTTCACGGTCTTGTCACCGCCGATATGCTCAAGCTTACGCCCGGAATTGCGCGCTTTTGCGCGCTGTTGACGCCGCAAGGCAAGGTAATCGCGGATTTCTTCGTCGCCGAAGCGCCAGCCGCCGACGGCGGCGGTTTTTTTCTCGATGCGCCGCGCGCCTTGATCGGCACGCTGATCGAAAAACTCAACCTATACAAATTGCGCGCCAAGGTGCTGATCGAGGATCTGTCGGACATCCTCGGCGTGCTCGCCGCGTGGAGCGACGTTGCGGCAGACGCGGCCACCGTCACCGGCAAAATCGGCCTAAGCTTCGCCGACCCCCGCCTGCCCGCGCTCGGACTTCGCATCCTGATACCGCCGCATCGTGCCGCCGAGGCGGCAGCCGAACTCGGCGCCGCGCCGGCCGCGGCGAGCGAGTACGAGGCGCATCGCATTGCGCTCGGCGTGCCGCAAGGCGAAAGCGATTTCAAATACGGCGATGCCTTCCCGCACGAGACCGACATGGACCAGTTCGGCGGTGTCGATTTCGAGAAGGGCTGCTATGTCGGCCAGGAAGTGGTGTCGCGGATGGAGCATCGGGGCACGGCACGTAACCGCGTGGTACCGATTCGCTACGACGGCGCCGCGCCCGCCGCCGGCGCGGCGATCACCGCCGGCGAAAAGCAGATCGGCACCATGGGTTCGGCCGCAGGCGGGTGGGGCATGGCGCTGGTCCGCCTCGATCGGGCGGCGGAGGCGATCGCCGACGGCGGCACGCTCACCGCCGCCGGCGTGCCGGTCCGGCTGGTCAAGCCGGCTTGGGCACGCTTTGCCTTTCCCGGCGAGATCGCGCCCGGCGTCACAAAGGCCGCCGGATGACCGCGTCGCCCCCGCCGTCGCATGCCTCCGGCATCAAGCGCTGTCCCTGGCCCAAAGAGGACCCGCTCTACGTCGCCTATCACGACGAGGAATGGGGCGTGCCGGAATACGACGACCGCGCGCTTTATGAGAAGCTCGTGCTCGACGGCTTCCAGGCCGGACTGTCCTGGATCACGATCTTGCGCAAGCGCGAAAATTTCCGCCGCGCCTTCGACGGCTTCACGCCGGAAAAAATCGCCCGCTACCGGCCGGCCAGGGTCGAACGGCTGATGAGCGACGCCGGCATTGTGCGCAACCGCGCCAAGATCGAAGGCACCGTGCTCTCGGCGCGGGCTTGGCTCGAGGCCATGGAAAAGGGCCCCGGCTTTGCCAAACTGCTGTGGGATTTCGTCGACGGCCGGCCGAAGGTGAACCATTTTCGTTCGACCAGCCAAGTGCCGGCGGAAACCGCGATTTCGCGCGCCATGTCCAAAGAACTTGCCGCGCGCGGCTTCAAGTTCTGCGGGCCGACCATCGTCTATGCCTTCATGCAGGCGGTCGGCATGGTCAACGACCATCTCGTAAGCTGCTATCGGCACGAGGCGGTGGCGAAGCTCGGGCATCAGGCCAGTGCCTGAACGACCGATGCGCGCAAAGTCACCCGCGCGCACTGCCGCGCGCGCCTGGCAGCGGATGCTGTCGGGACGCCGCCTCGATCTGCTCGATCCCTCCCCGCTCGACGTTGAAATGGAAGACATCGCGCACGGGCTGGCGCGGGTGGCGCGCTGGAACGGGCAAACCAGCGGCGCGCATATTTTCTCGGTCGCGCAGCACTGCCTTCTGGTCGAAGCTTTGGCGCGCGCGAAAGTGCCGGGTCTCGATCACAGCCGCCGCCTTGCGGTGCTATTGCACGATGCGCCCGAATACGTGATCGGCGACATGATCTCGCCGTTCAAAGTCGTGATCGGCGACGCCTATAAGGCGGTCGAGCTTCGGCTCCTGACCGCTATTCATTTGCGCTTTGGATTGCCGGCGCAGTCGCCGCCGGACCTGCAGGATCTGATCAAGGCCGCCGACCGCCAAGCCGCCTATCTCGAATCGACGCGGCTCGCCGGTTTCGAACCGGCCGAGGCGCGGCGTTTCTTCGGCAAGCCGCCGGTGTTCTCCGCCGCGCTGGAGCGCGACTATCTGAAACCTTGGCCGGCGGAGACCGCGCAGACGCGCTATCACGAGCGGTTCAAGAAGCTTACGAGCTAGCGCGTGAAATCATAATCGGACTGGCAGCGAACGCGATGTCCGGCTTGCTCTGAACGCGACCGACCGGCTTTCCTGCGAGCCCCGTTGCTAAATTCGGCACAAATTTCGATGCGTGAAAGATGGCCGTCGGCGTTGACGAAACCGCCCGCAGGGCGGTCTCGTCTCGTTGGTCGCAGGCGTTACGCCGCTTGGATATTACCTACGGCGATCTTGCCGGTGCGCCGATCCTCCTGGGTATCGAACGTGACCTTTTGGCCTTCCGCCAGGCCCCGCATTCCGGCGCGTTCGAGCGCGGTGGCATGCACGAAAACGTCTTTGCCGCCGTCATCCGGCTGAATGAAGCCGAAGCCTTTTTGATCGTTGTAGAATTTCACGGTGCCTGTGGTCATTTGGAGTATCCTTTCGCTGAACCAGGTGCACTTGAGCCCAAGCCACGCTGCTGCGTGCCTTGCGCCCGATTGTTCGATGTTTGGAGGGTCTGAGCGCGCGCCTAGTTAGCGAAGGCGAAACGGCCTGATTGTCCGGCCAAAAGTCGAAAGTCGTGATTACTGGACTTGCCTGGCGCTTGCAACTCTGAATTCAGATGGCCCAGCACGAGGCTAACCGGGCGTTAACCCCCGCCGAGCCTCGCCATAAGGCCCAATACTGAGCCGATTTTCCAGTTTGCAAAGGTAAGAAGGCCGGAACCAGCCACGCATAGAGACGTATGTCAAAGTTGCGCGACGCCGCAGTTCCACAACGCGCGCTTGATCGTCGCGGGCTTTGCCGAGCGCCGGCAAAGCGCGGTAAAAGCGATCCATGATTCACGTCTGCTCACTCGCGCGCCTGCAAGAGACCGTCGACGAGACCGGTGCACGCCATGTCGTGTCGCTGCTCGGCGACGAGGCCTCGATCGAACGGCCGAACGGCATCGTGCCGGAAAATCATCTGTGGCTGCGCCTGCACGACATTGCGGCGCCGCTCGACGGATATATCGTGCCGGGGGAGCAGCACGTCGCCGGCCTGCTCGATTTCGTGCGCGGCTGGAACCGGCGCGCGCCGCTGGTGGTGCATTGCTTCGCCGGCATCAGCCGCTCGACGGCGAGCGCCTTCGCGGCGGTCTGTGCGCTCAATCCCCTTCGCACCGAAGCGAGCATCGCGCAGGCGCTGCGCCGCGCTTCGCCGACGGCGACACCGAACATCCGCATTGTCTCGCTTGCCGACCGCCTGCTCGGCCGCGACGGCCGCATGATCGCGGCGGTCGAAACCATCGGCCGCGGCGTTCTGGCCGCGGAGGCGACGCCGTTCCGGCTCGATCTCGAGTGAGGCGTTATTCCTGCAGCGACGGTCGCAACACTGGGCGCGTATTGGCGATCGGTGTCGCCTCGGCATGCGGATCGGGGCGCTTGCTGGCGAGTTCGGTGCGTGGGGTCGCGATCGGCGTCGCGTCCCTTTCGGTCTCGGCGCGCTTGCTCAACTCGCTGCGCGGATTGTGCTGGTAGAAGTCGCAATAGGCAAAGCCCAGTCCGGACAGCGAGCCGCGAAAGCTGCGGTAACCGGTCTTCTCCACCCGAAAGCACGGGGTAATCGGCAGGCCAGGCAGATGGGCGCACATCGAACCGCTCCCTGCGCTGATCGTTCCCGCCGGAAGTGTGGCAAAGCGCGTCTGGCCCTGGCCGCGAAACTTGACGGTGCCGACCACCGAGCCGTCGGCAAAAATGCGTCCGGCGCCGGACGTGCCCTCGAAACAGGTATAGGTGAAGAGCTTTCCGACCACGAAGGCGCGGGCCTGCTCGGGTCCAAGATCCTCTGCCAGCGCCACGCCGGCTCCGAAGATACCAGCCACCACCACGCAAGCACCGACACCAACAACGCGCCGCAACATTGACAACTCCACTCTGGACTTAAGCGCAATGTTAACAAGACTTCTTAACCGTCCCCTTACCATAGCGCCCTCACAAGATGGCCAAAATTTGTAAGCGGCTCCCGCGGCCTTTACCCGATTTTTACCACAATGCGCCCGCGCACCTTTCCGTCGACGATACGCGCCGCCGCGGCGACGACGTCCTCAAGTCCGATCTCCTCGGTCATCGCGGCAATCTTGTCCGCCGCAAGATCGGCCGCCAGCTGAAGCCAGGCTTCCTGCCGGGTCGGCAGCGGACACATCACCGAGTCGATGCCGAGCAACGAAACCCCGCGTAGAATGAACGGAGCGACCGAGCCCGGCAAGTCCATCCCGCCGGCAAGTCCACAGGCGGCGACGGCGCCGCCATAGCGGGTCATCGCCAGCACGTTGGCCAGCGTGTTCGAGCCCACCGCATCGATGCCACCGGCCCAGCGCTCCTTGCCGAGCGGGCGGACGGGACCGGTCAATTCCTTGCGCTCGATGACCTCGGCGGCGCCGAGTTCCTTCAGATAGGGCGCCTCCTCGGGCCGCCCGGTCGAGGCAATGACGCGGTAGCCGAGCTTGGCAAGGAGCGAGACGGCAACCGAGCCGACACCACCCGCGGCTCCGGTTACGACGATCGGGCCGCGCGACGGATCAAGGCCGGCGCGCTCCAGGGCCATGACGGCGAGCATGGCGGTATAGCCGGCGGTGCCGATCGCCATGGCTTGGCGCGCCGTCATGCCGGACGGCAGCCCGACCAGCCAGTCGCCTTTGACGCGGGCTTTTTGCGCGTAAGCCCCGAGATGGGTCTCGCCCAGCCCCCAGCCATTGAGAATGACGCTGTCGCCCGGCTTCCAGGCGGGATGCGAAGACGTCTCCACCGTGCCGGCGAAATCGACACCGGGGATCATCGGAAAACGGCGCACCACCGGCGCCTTGCCGGTGATGGCGAGCCCGTCTTTGTAATTCACCGTCGAATAGTCGACCCGGACGGTGACGTCGCCGTCCATCAGGTCCGTTTCGTTGAAATCGGTAAGCCGCACCGTCTGCCCGGCGTCGGTCTTGTCGATGACGACGGCTTTGAAACTGCTCATGCCAAGTCTCCCGGCCGCAATCTTGTCATGGCCGGGCGCCGCGGTTCAAGCAGCCGGGTCGGGCGTTCGAGGAAGAGCTTATTCCGCCGCCACCAGCGAAGCGGATTTGACATTCGCTACCGACCCAGCCGCAAACTCGTGAAGGACGCATGGATGATCCGCGCAGGCCGGCGGGAATAACGAGATGGAGGTTTGCCACAGGCGCCGGTAGTGACTATTGATTTGCCGCGCCCCCCACCTGACAAAAGCCGATTGGTATGTCGCTCCTGTGTGCCGATGCCTTCGTCTCTCCGCTCGAACTCGAAGCGGCGGTGACGCGCGCGCTCGAGGAAGACTTGGGCCGCGCCGGCGACATCACCTCGATCGCCACCGTGCCGGAGGGCGCGCCGGGACGCGCCATGCTCAATGCCCGTCAGGCCGGCGTGATTTCCGGGCTGCCGCTGGCAGCCGCCGCCTTCCGCCGACTCTCGCCCGGCATCGAGATCAGCGCGCAGGCGCGTGACGGCGCGGCCATCCAGGCGGGGACCAGACTGATGACGATTGCGGGAAATGCCCGCACCATCCTCGGCGCCGAACGCGTGGCGCTCAATTTTCTCGGCCATCTTTCCGGCATTGCCACCGCGACCGCGGTGTTCGTTGCCCGCATCGCCCACACCAAGGCGCGCGTCGTCTGCACGCGCAAGACCACGCCGGGGCTGCGGGCGCTGGAAAAATACGCGGTGCGCTGCGGTGGCGGCTACAATCACCGCTTCGGCCTCGACGACGCCATGCTGATCAAGGACAACCACATCGCGGTGGCCGGCGGAATCGCGGCGGTGCTCAAGCGTGCCAAACAAGCCGCGGGGCACTTGGTCAAGATCGAGATCGAAGTCGAACTCGCTCGACCAGTTGCGCGAAGTGCTCGACACCGGCGGTGCCGACGTCGTGCTGATCGACAATTTCGATCTGAACTCCATGCGCCAGGCGGTGGCTATGGTCGCCGGCAGGCTGGTCATCGAAGCCTCGGGCGGCATTACGCTCGATACCGCGGCGGCGATCGCGGAGACCGGAGTGGATTATCTGTCTTCGGGCGCGCTCACCCACTCCGTGACCAATCTCGACATCGGCCTCGACATCGAGATGTGAGATTCGCCGCGCCGTTGCTTGGTCCCAGCCGGCTGTGCCGCATTCTGCGCTTGAACCTTTTTCCTGCGTTGCGAACAAACGGGGGGTGAAAGCTTCATGCAGATTGGATCGCGCCATGGAACGCAACGCGGAAATCGAGCAAATCAATAGAGAACTCGCGGCTTTGCGGGACCGCTATGCGGCGTATAGTCGGCTGGCGCGTCTATGGAAGGTGTTTTTCCTCACCTTGGCGGGGGTGCTGGCGATCGGCGCCGTGGTCTTAATCGTCAAAGCCTTTCTAATCGATTGGCTTTATGGCCTGTTCTCCGTGGGTGCGGTGCTGTTGTTCGTGGTCACGACCATCTGGTTCATCCGCACTGCCGGACTTCGTTGGATTGACGTGGCAACACCGTTCCTTATGGGCATCTATAGTCCAAGGTTTTTCTACCCGGACCAGGACCAGCCGCCAAAACCACGCAGCAGGGCAGAAGACACAGAGCAACAGATCGCCGCGCGCGAGCTGCGTCTACGTGAATTGGGAGAAAACACCGTGGTTGGACAAGGCTGATCGTCGACGACGCCTGCTCGGTTGTTCACAGTTTTGCGGTGCGCTCGCTCTTGGCAGCCGCGGACGATGCCGAGGCTTGCGGAGCTTTGACGCTCGCGTCGGGACGTGTCGTTACGGCCGCAGGCAAGGCCGGCGTTGTATCGGCGGCGGCTTGCGGCTTGTCGGCCGCCGCGTCGGCTTTGACGGCCGCCGGGCTCCAGTTCAGCTCATCGTCGCCCCAGGCGCGCGGTCGATAGAAGGTGTGGACGCCGAGCCGGTACAATCTCACCATCTCGTGCACCCAACTCGGATGCACCCAGTAGGCGTGATAGTGCGTGGCGTGGCCGATATCGGCGAGCCAGATTTTGCCGTCGAGTTCGTCTTTGGCGATCTTTTGCGCCTGCTCCCACATATCGGGCTCGTCGATACGGCTGAGATCCTTGCCTTCGCAGGCAAAGGTGAACTGACAGGCCAAGTGCCGGTTCTTGTTCTGGAAGACGACGCCGCAGACATCGTGCGGATAGTAGCCGGAGAACACGCGGTTCATCACCACTTGGGCGACCGCTTCCTGACCGTCATAGGGTTCGCCGCGCGCTTCGAAATAGATCGCCTCGGACAGGCATTTCTCCGCGTGCACGCGCGTATCGCCTTGCAGCCCAAGACGCTGTGCCGGGCTCTCCATGCGGCTGATGTCGTCCTTGCCGGCGACCGATTCGCCCGTGCCCACGGAATAGTTGGCGCCCTCGAGCGCCGACAGCTTTATGCCGGAATCGGCCGACGGCGGCACCAGCATCGGCGCGGCGCCCGGCGCCCAGCTCTGCAGCCCTTCGCGCGAACCGAGTGTGCCGGTGCCGAAATAGATCGCGGCACTGCGGTCGCCGCTATTGTCATCGAGAAACGACATTTCCGTCGCGGAAGCCTGCTCATCGTCGCCGCCAAGAGCCGCGGCATCGTCGGGCGGACGGTCGCGCACGATCAGATCGTCATCGCCATAGTCGGCCGGCGGCGCCAGGTTGGGCGCCAGGTTCGGCGACATGGCGGCGATCGAGACGTCGTGATGAACGTCCCTCTGCACGGCTAGCGGCGCGGCGTCGCCGGCTTGCGCATGCTGGTCCGCTCTCAACGGCGGCAGCGCTATGGGCTGCGCGACCGACGGCTGAACCGGCGCAACGGCGGGCATCGCGGGCGGGGCCGTAGCCGGCGCGCTGATCGGCTGGAGCTGCGGCACATCGGCCGGCGCGCTCGGCGCAGGCGCAACAGATTTCGCCGGCAGCCGGTCGGCCTTGCCGGCGCGATTGACCGTCGGATATTCGATCTGCCGCGCATGCGTTGCGGTCAATGGCTCGTCGATCTTCCAGGCATAGGCATCGAGCGTGCGCGGATCGTAGTTCACGTCCTCGAAGGCCAACGGTTCCGGGATCGCGGTGCCGATCGGACGCGTATAGCTGAAGGTCGCGGCCTGCACGGTGCCGAGCGGCGAAGCGATCAGGTGCCAGCTTGTCGGCGCGGCGCGGTCGTGGGCGATGAACGACGCAAGGTCCTGATAGCCGATCGAGGTCGGCATCAAGGCGATGCAGAATGCGCTGAACCAAAAGCGCGCCGTCGATGGCGCACTTAAGACCCGGCTACGCGACACCCCGCTACGCGACGCCACAACCACCCCTACGCCAACACGCACGCAACGCGTACACGCTTATGGAAACGCCACCCCAGTGGCTCGAATGCGACGGGTCTATTTATTGTCGGGTTAACGTTGCGAAGGCGTTAATCGCGCGAGGCGCTGCGAAATTTACGGACGTTGTGTCGCAAGCATGCTTACGCGCCTTGCGCATAAGTTCCGCACGGCCGCAATTCCGCCGCGCTGCGTTGGATGTTCGTTAACCACGATCAAGTTTGGCGATGAAACTTCGCACTTGGCGCAATTGGACTTCGGCGTGGCGGATTAGCCCTCGCCCGCCAGCACTTTGCCGAGCGCGGCTTGCGCCGCGGCGAGCCGCGCGATCGGCACGCGGAACGGCGAGCACGATACGTAATCGAGCTTGATCTCGTGGCAGAACGCCACCGACGCCGGATCGCCGCCGTGTTCGCCGCAGATGCCAAGCTTCAAATTCTTGCGCACCTTGCGGCCGCGCTCGGTCGCGATGCGCACAAGCTCGCCGACGCCGTCGCGGTCGAGCGAGACGAACGGGTCGGCCGGCAGAATCCCCTTCGCCGTATAGATGCCCAAAAAGCTCGCGGCGTCGTCGCGGCTGATGCCGAAGGTGGTTTGCGTCAGATCGTTGGTGCCGAAGGAAAAGAATTGCGCGGTTTCGGCGATCTCGCCGGCCTTGAGCGCCGCGCGCGGCAATTCGATCATGGTGCCGACCTGATAGCCGATCCTGCTCTTGCTCTCGTCGGCGACCATCTTTGCCGCGGCGTCGATGCGCTCCTTGACCAAATCGAACTCCGCCTTCGTCGCGATCAGCGGCACCATGATTTCCGGCGAGACCGGTTTGCCGGTTGCGCGCTGCGTCTCAGCCGCGGCCTCGAAAATGGCGCGAGCCTGCATCTCGGCGATTTCCGGATAAGCAATGGCGAGCCGGCAGCCGCGAAAGCCGAGCATCGGATTAAATTCGGAGAGTTCCCGGGCGCGGTCGGCGAGCTTCTGCGGATCGGCGCCCATCGCCTTCGCTACCTCGGCGATCTCCTTTTCGCTATGCGGCAGAAATTCATGCAGCGGCGGATCGAGAAGCCGGATGGTGACCGGCAAGCCGCCCATGATCGTAAACAATTCGACGAAGTCGGCGCGCTGCATCGGCAGAAGCTTCGACAGCGCCGTGCGGCGGGCCTTCTCGTCGCCGGCGAGGATCATCTCGCGCACGGCGCGGATGCGTTCCTCATCGAAAAACATGTGCTCGGTACGGCACAGGCCGATGCCCTCGGCGCCGAATTTGACCGCGGCCCGGGCGTCGGCCGGCGTATCGGCATTGGCGCGCACTTTCAGCTCGCGGACCTGATCGGCCCATTCCATGACGGTGGCGAACTCGTCGGCGAGCGCCGGCTCGATCATCGGCACCTTGCCGGCGAGCACCTGTCCCGTGGCACCGTCGATGGTTAGCGTGTCGCCCTTCTTCAGCGTGGTATTGCCGGCCGTCATGGTCTGGCTGCGGTAATCGACGCGAAGAGAGCCTGCGCCGGAGACGCACGGCTTACCCATGCCGCGCGCCACCACCGCGGCATGCGAGGTCATGCCGCCGCGCGTCGTCAGAATGCCTTCGGCGGCATGCATGCCGTGAATATCTTCGGGCGAGGTCTCGATCCGCACCAAAATCACTTTGCGCCCCTGGCTTTTCAGGAGCTCGGCCTCTTCGGAGGAAAACACGATCTCGCCCGACGCCGCGCCGGGCGAAGCCGGCAGCCCGCTGGCAATCACCTTGCGCTCGGCTTTCGGGTCGATGGTCGGATGCAGCAACTGCTCGAGCGCCGCCGCGTCGACGCGCAAGACAGCTTCCTGTTTGCTGATCAGCTTTTCCCGCGCCAGATCGACGGCGATGCGCAGCGCGGCCTGTGCGGTGCGCTTGCCGCTGCGCGTCTGCAGCATCCACAGCTTGCCCTGCTCGACGGTGAATTCGAGATCCTGCATGTCGCGGTAATGCTTTTCGAGCCTGGCATGGATGCGCTTGAGTTCGGCGAACGCATCCGGCAGCGCCGCTTCCATCGACGGTTTGTCGGAGCCTGCCTCCTTGCGCGCAGTTTCCGTAATCTCCTGTGGCGTGCGAATGCCGGCGACCACGTCTTCGCCCTGCGCATTGATCAGGAATTCGCCGTAAAGTTTCTTCTCGCCGGTCGACGGATTGCGGGTGAAGGCGACGCCGGTGGCCGAGGTCTCGCCCATATTGCCGAATACCATGGCCTGGACGTTGACCGCGGTGCCCCAGCTTTCGGGAATGCCGTGCAGTCGCCGATAGGTATTGGCGCGCTGGTTCATCCATGAGCCGAAGACCGCGCCAATTGCGCCCCACAATTGCGCGTGCGGGTCTTGCGGAAACGGACGGCCGGTTTCTTCCTCGACCCGCTCTTTGTAGCGGGCGATCACTTCCGACCAATCCGAGGCGTCGAGCTCGGTGTCGAGCGAGTAGCCGTTCTTGTCCTTATGGTCGTCGAGGATTTCCTCGAAGTGATGGTGCTCGATGCCGAGCACCACATCGGAATACATGGTGATGAAGCGCCGGTAGCTGTCCTGGGCGAAGCGCCGGTCGCCGGATTTTTCGGCGAGCGCGTTCACGGTGACGTCGTTGAGCCCGAGATTGAGCACGGTGTCCATCATGCCCGGCATCGAGGCGCGCGCGCCGGAGCGCACCGAGACCAGAAGCGGATTTTCCGCATCGCCGAATTTCTTGCCGGTGATGCGGCCGACGGCGACGAGCGCCGCCTCGACCTGCGCTTTCAGCGTCTTCGGATAGGTTTTGCCGTGCTGGTAGAAATAGGTGCAGACCTCGGTGGTGATGGTGAAGCCGGGTGGCACCGGCAGGCCGAGATGCGCCATCTCGGCTAAGCCTGCGCCCTTGCCGCCGAGGAGATTGCGCATCGAGGCGCGCGCCTCGGCGTTGCCGCCGCCGAAGGCATAGACCCATTTGCCGTGACCTGCCGATCCGTCCGAGCCTTTTGTCGCAGGCTTGCGCGACGGTTTCGCGGAGGCTTTGGCGCCCGCTCCGGCTTTAAATTTCACCGGCCGGCGGGAGATTTTGGAGCGCGATTTGGCCATATCGTTCTAAATCGTCGTTCTAAGGCGAAAGCGACCCGGCAAGGGCGGATTGCCAGTTGATTGCCACCCTCTGGCAACTCCTGGAGGCCAGAGCATGCCGCACCGGCCCCTTACCTCTTAGCACCATCCTCAATGGATGAAGTGGTGGATCGCGTTGAGCCCGATCAGCCCGACGATGATGAGATAAATGGCGACGATGAAATTGAGCAGCCGCGGCACCAGCAGGATGAGAATACCGGCAACGAGCGCGATAAGCGGCGAGATTTCAGTGGCGGTGATGACCATTGGGGGACCTCGGGTTGGGAATGGATTGGTGGGGAAAGCGGCATTTGGCGGAAATGCACAGACCCTAAACGCATAAACCGCCGTTCGGTTCTACCATGGCGCTCTGATTTGGGAACCGTCACGGCCGGGCTTGTCCCGGGCATCTACGTCTTTTCGGTTCGCGGTGAGCGAAGAAGGCGTAGATGCCCGGCACAGGGCCGGACATAACGAAAAATCGAGCCCTAGCCTCTCGCTAATCGACGGTCGGAGGCGGCCCCTTCACCACGACCTTTTGCACGGGGACATCAACCGTGGCGCCGCCGATCTTGGAGAAATCGGCGACGGCGCGGGTGGCGGCGCGGATTTCGTTGAGGAGTTTCAGCCGGTTCTCGCGCAAGCCTTGATCCTCCACATTCACTGTAACTTTGTCGAAGAAGGCATCAACGTGAGGGCGGAGCTTCGCCATGGCCCGCATCGCGGCTGCAAAGTCTTCCTTCGCGACGGCGGCAATGGCTTCGGCTTTGACGGTCTCTATCGCCTCGGCCAAAGTCTTCTCTTCATCTTGATTGTAATGCTTCGGATCGGGCGCGTCGGTGTACTCGCGCTTATCCTTCTTCTCCTCGATGCGGATGATATTGGTGGCGCGCTTGTAACCGGCCAGCAGGTTTTTGCCATCCTCGCTCTCGAGGAATTTGCCCAACGCCTCGACGCGGCGGACGATGAGCAGTAGGTCGTCCTGGCCTTCCAAAGCAAAGACCGCATCGACCAGATCGTGCCGCGCGCCTTGGTCGCGGAGCTGGACTTTCAGGCGATCAGCGAAGAAGGCAAGCAAGTCCCCGCTATTCGCGACATTCGTCAGATGCAAGCGAAGTTCGTTGTCTAGAACAATACGAATGATCCCCAAAGCCGCCCTTCGTAGCGCATAAGGGTCCTTGCTCCCCGTCGGCTTCTCGTCGATGGCCCAAAACCCGACCAGCGTGTCGATCTTGTCGGCGAGCGCCACGGCAATCGCTACCGGATCGCTCGGCACAAAATCGTCCGGACCTTTTGGGCTATAATGATCCGCGATGGCATGAGCGACCGCCTCGTCTTCGCCCTGCGCCTCGGCGTAATAGCGCCCCATCAGGCCCTGCAGCTCGGGGAATTCGCCGACGACTTCGGTGAGCAGATCGGCCTTGCTGAGCTTCGCCGCACGTATTGCTTTAAGCGGATCGGCACCGACCAGCGGCGCCAGTTCACCGGCCAATCGCTCAATCCTTTCAATGCGCTCGGCCTGCGTCCCCAACTTCTCGTGAAACACGATGTGCTCGAACTTTGGCAGGCGATCTTCAAGCCGCGTCTTTAAATCGGTCTGGTAGAAAAACTTGGCATCCGACAGCCGCGCGCGGATGACGCGCTCGTTGCCGGCGACGATGGCCGCACCGCCGTCGGTGGCCTCCAGGTTCGAGACCAGAATGAATTTATCGACCAGCTTGGCATGCGCCGCATCGCGCAGCACGAAGCATTTCTGGTTGTTGCGGATGGTGGCGCGGATCACCTCCTCCGGAATTTGCAGGAAGCTTTGGTCGAACGAGCCCATCAGCACCACCGGCCATTCGACCAGACCCGCGACCTCGTTCAGCAGCGCCTCGTCTTCGACAAGCTCCAGCCCTTGCGCGAAGGCAAGCTGCTTTGCCTCGGTGCGGATGATCTCGCGCCGCCGCTCGGCATCGAGCACGACCTTGGCGTGGCCGAGCTTGGACGCATAATCGTCGAACCGGCGCACGGCGAATGATTGCGGGTGCAGAAAGCGGTGGCCGCGCGTGACGTTGCCGGCAGTAATGCCGCCGACCGAGAACGCGACGATGTCCGGCTCCTCGGTCTCCGGCCCAAAGGTGGCGACGATGGAGTGCAGCGGCCGCACCCAGGTGAGCGCGCCGGGCACCTTTGAAGCTTCGCCCCAGCGCATCGACTTCGGCCATGGGAAGCTCTTGATCACCGCCGGCAAAATCTCACCGATCACCTCGATCGCCGCGCGGCCCGGCTTCTCGATCACCGCGACATAGAAGTCGCCCTTTTTGTCGGGCTGCACCTTGGCTTCGGCGATCGACGTCAGCCCGGCGCTTTTCAGAAAGCCGGCGATCGCCGGCTGCGGCGCGCCGACGCGCGGGCCTTTTTTCTCCTCGCGGATATCGGGCTGACGCACCGGCACGCCATGCACCGACAAAGCGAGACGGCGCGGCGTCACGAATGCCTTGGCGCCCTCGTAGACGAGCCCGGCATCGACCAGGCGGTCGGTGACGCTTTTGCGCAAATCCTCCGCCGCGCGGGCCTGCATCCGCGCCGGGATTTCTTCGGAAAACAGCTCGAGTAGGAGGTCAGGCATTACCGGTGACGCTAAATGCTCCCCTCCCCCTTGTGGGGAGGGGCGGGGGTGGGGGTCGTGAGGATCACACTCTGAACCATTTCAAGCACACCATCGATATTACCCAGCACTTCATTGTTCCAAAACCGCAGTACGCGATAGCCCTCCGATTTCTAGAAATCCTGTCCGCCGCTCATCGTATTTCATCTGTTCCGCGTGCTGACCGCCATCGATTTCGATCACGACCTTTAAAGAATGATTGGCAAAATCGACAATGTAGCGGCCAAGGTGAACCTGCCGGCGGAAATGCGATGCGGGCGAGGTCAAACGATGCCGCAGATGCCACCAGAGTTTGCGTTCCGCGAGCGTGGGCTCCGCCCGCATGGCCCGAGCACGCATCTTGTTGAAAGGAACGACATCACGGTTTCGCAGTGCCCAAGTGCGACTTTCCCCCGAAGAGCGCCTCTCGATCACTGCGCCACCTCTCGACCCCCACCCCTACCCCTCCCCACAAGGGGGAGGGGATTTTTACAGCGTTTTATGACTGCCGTCGCACATCGGCTGATGCTGCGAGCGCTTGCAGGCGCAGAACCAGACTTCCTCGCTCGCAGTCGCCTTCCATTCCTGCGGACGGAATTCGGTGCCCTTATGCGAGCCGTCGCAGAACGGCTGCGATTTCGAGCGCCCGCAGGCGCACCACCAATAGCTTTCGCCGGCCACGACATTGATCGGGCAGCGGACGCCGCCCGCCGATTTCAGGGTCGCTCATGCTGCGTCTCCGCTCCATTCTCGTTTTTGCCGCCGCCTTCGGTCGCGAGCCATGCTTTGCCGCAGGCTATCGCCAGCTCGCGCACCCGCAAAATGTAGCTCTGCCGCTCGGTGACCGAAATGACCCCGCGTGCGTCGAGCAAATTGAACATGTGGCTAGCCTTGATGCACTGGTCATAAGCCGGCAGCGCAAGCTCATTGCCGTCGTCCTTGGCACCGATCTGCAACAGCCGCTTGCACTCCTCCTCCGCGTCCTTGAAGTGGCGGAACAGCATTTCGATATCCGCCGCTTCGAAATTATAGCGGGAATATTCCTGTTCGGCTTGCAGGAAGACATCGCCGTAGCTCACCTTTTGCGCGCCGTCGCGGCCGTTGAAATTGAGCTCGAAGACGTTCTCGACGCCTTGTACGTACATCGCCAGCCGCTCGAGACCGTAGGTCAGTTCGCCCGCGACCGGCGCGCATTCGTAGCCGGCGACCTGCTGGAAATAGGTGAACTGCGACACCTCCATGCCGTCGCACCAGCACTCCCAGCCCAACCCCCAGGCGCCCAGCGTCGGGCTTTCCCAGTCGTCCTCGACGAAGCGGATATCGTGGATTTTCGGATCGATGCCGATCGCATAGAGCGACTTCAGATAAAGCTCCTGCAGGTCGTCCGGCGACGGCTTCAGGATCACCTGAAGCTGATAGTAGTGCTGCAGGCGGTTCGGGTTCTCGCCATAGCGGCCATCTTTGGGCCGCCGCGACGGCTGCACATAGGCGGCATTCCACGGCTTCGGCCCGAGCGCGCGCAACGTCGTCGCCGGATGGAAGGTGCCGGCGCCGACCTCCATGTCATAGGGCTGCAAAATGACGCAGCCCCAGTCCGCCCAGTAGCGCTGCAGGGCGAGAATGAGGCCCTGGAACGAGCGCTCGGGACGCATATGCGGCGGCAAGGCTTCGGTCATAGGCCGTTGTTGGTGGAACACCACGGCAAGGTCAAGCCCGGCCGCGTGCAGGGTACCAGGGATTAAGGATCAAGACTCGCTGGCGGATTCCTGATACCGGGATTCGCGAAAACAAAATCTAAAACGACCGTAAGGGAGGAAGAGCGTGACTAGAATTCGAGCCGCCCTGATCGCCATGGCCGCATTGCTGGCGACCGTCGCACCGCAGATCGCCAAAGCCCAGGACTTTCCCACCCGGCCGGTCCGCATTGTCGTGGCCTTCCCGCCCGGCGGCCCGACCGATTTTGTCGGCCGCGTCGTTGCCGACAAGATGACCCAACTGCTCGGTCAGCGCGTCTATATCGATAACAAGCCCGGCGCCAACGGCACGCTCGGCGGCGGCGATGTCGCCAAATCGGACCCCGACGGTTATTCGCTGTTTCTCACCACCGCCGGCGCGGTGACGGTGTCGCCCCACATCCAGCCCAATATGCCGTTCGACACCTTCCGCGACTTCGCGCCGGTCGCGCTAGTCACCAGGGTCACCGAAGTGGTGGTTGTGTCGCCGAAGCTCGGCATCAAATCGGTCAAGGACCTGGTAGCGCTTGCCAAGCAAAAACCCGGCGCAGTCACCTTCGCTTCGACCGGCGTCGGCTCGCCGCCGCATCTCGCACAGATCATGCTGGCGAACGCCGCGGGCATCAAATTCCTCCACGTGCCCTATCGCGGTGCGGCGCCGGCGCTGACCGACTTGCTTGGCGGCCAGGTGCAGGTGGTCTCGCTCGACCTGCCGGTATTGATCGCGCAGATCAAGGCCGGCAATTTGCTGCCGATCGGCGTGGCAGGAGCGAAACGCGACGTGCTGTTGCCCGATGTGCCGACGCTCGCCGAGCAGGGCTACCCCAACACCGACGCCTCGAACTGGTACGGTCTCTTGGCGCCGGCCAAGACGCCGCCGGCGGTGATCGAGAAGCTCAACAAGGCCGTCAACGACGCGCTCAACGATCCGGCGGTGCACGCCAAGCTGGTCAACGCCGGCGCCACACCGGTTGGCGGCACGCCGCAAGCGTTCGGCACTTTCCTGAAGGCCGAATACGACAAATGGGGGCGCCTCGTCGCGGCGAACGGGATCAAGGAATAGCAACGCCTTCAGCCACGTTTCCCGGATGCTGTGCAACGCGCAGCGAAGCGAAGTGGGGCACTGCTGATCGGGAGCTTGACGGATTCAGAGACCGCCACGATTCCGGGTCTGCAGCGCACCACTGCGTGCTGCGCTGCGCCCGGGAAACGTCCGTTATCCAGGCCGGTATTCTCCGGTCTTCGGATCGGGTTTCAATTTCGGCAGGTTCGAGCGGTCGAGCGGCTCCGCCGGCGCTCTGGCGCGCACTTCGTCGAGTTCGCTATTGACCCGCTGCGCCTCGCGGGCGCACCAGCGCACCACCACGGCCGCTCCCATCACTCCAAGCGCAAACAGAACGAGCGGCGGCATGCGACGACTCCAAACGGCGGCGATCAGAGACCACAACGCGCCCAGATGGCGCGCGCTTCAAGAGCCGAAATTAAATCCTCGGCAAGCCCAATGCGGCCGCCGATCTGCGTCGCCTCGGCCGGAGCAACTCCCAAAAGACGGCGACCCAGGAAACTGCGTTCGGCCGCGATCAAGGGCATCGATACTTTGTCGCCAAATCGTCGGCGCAGCACCGTCCGCAAGTCGCCGATGGCGTCAACCAGTCCGAGTTCCAAAGCCTTGCGGCCGGTCCAGTATTCACCGGAGAATAAGTCGTTTTCCGGACCCATCAGTTTGGCGCCGCGCCGCGATTTGACCAGCGCAATGAAGTCCTCGTGAATGGCGCGCTGCAATTTCTTGACGCGTTCGACGTCATCGGGGTCTTCCGGCAGAAACGGGTCGAGCATCGCCTTGTGCTCGCCGGAGGTATAGAGCCGGCGCTCGACGCCGATCTTGGCAATCAGTTTGTCGAAGCCGAAAGAGCCGCCGACCACGCCGATCGAGCCGACGATGGAGTGCGGGTCGGCGACGATTTCGTCGCCGGCACAGGCGATCATGTAACCGCCCGATGCACCGGCGTCTTCAATGAAGGTAATAACTTGCCGCCGGTGCTCCTCGGCGAGTTCACGGATGCGCCGATAGATAAGGTGCGATTGCACCGGCGAGCCGCCCGGCGAATTGATCGAGACCGCCACCGCCACGGCGCGACGCGTGCCGAAGGCGCGCTCGAGCGTACGCGCGACGGTGGCAAGCGACAGTCCCGGCCGCAGCGGCGTGGAGAAACCGATCACTCCGGTCAGCCGCACCACCGGAACAATCGGGCGGTCAAAGCGAAAGCGCTGGGGAATGAATGGCGAAACGGCGGCAAATGCGCGGCGGGCGACATTGCCCCCGCCGTTCGGGCCACCGCCATTCTGGCGGGCGTCGTTTTGGGTTCCTGCTGCAGGCCCGGTTTCGGTCATGAAAAAATCAAATACGACTGATTACATTTACGTTCAAGTAACCGTTTCTTAATCCATGGAACGTTCTTTGCTTAGTCAGAGTTTGCCAAAAACAACGGCGGAGTCGAAGACGTGAGCAAGATCGAATTCCTGGTAATGCTTATCAGCGTATTTGTTGCTCTTTCCTATGTTCCGATCCGCACCGAAGCGAAGAAAGTCGTTCCAGACCGCCGCATTCGCTACCGGCATGATGCCTAGGAGTTAAGCAACCATCGGCATTCGGATGCGGCTACTCCGCTTATCGGGCTCCAGTGTTCCAGTCACAACTTTGTGCTTGTAAAAAACGAGCCTCAAGCAAATACCAAAGCAGCTCCATCCCGTAACACGGCCTCGGCCTCGGCAGTCGGCACGCCGCCTTTATCGGCGAGGATGAGGCCCGGCAGCAGCGACAAGGGCGCCTTGCTGTGCTTGACAGCGCGCATCAGCACGCGGATCGCGGACGAGTCGGGCTTTCCATAAACCGGCATTATCGCAATCGCGGCAAAGTCTGCGGCGAGCGCCGCCAATACGTCGCCCAGCCCGTCAGCGCGCCAGATCAGCGTCACCATGCCGCCGGAAACAAGAAGCCTTGCCGCGGTCCGCAGCCAAACCGTAAGCAAGCCGGACGAAGCCGTATGCGCCCTGCGGCGGCTATCGTCGGGCGATGGATTTTGCCTGGTGTTGAATGGCGGATTCATCAGGACGTGGTCGGCCGAGCCGGGCGGCAGAGCGACGGCGGCAAAAGCCGCCGGCGACGCCCCGACGTCAAGGCAGACCGTGCGTACGCGCGCGGCTAGACCGTTTCGCGCCGCGTTTTCTTGCGCCAGCGCCGCCGGCACGGGATCGCTCTCGACCAGCGTGACCGCAAGCCGCTCGACGCGCCGCGCAAGAGCAAGCCCGGCGGCGCCGACGCCGGCGCCGAATTCGACCGCGCGCTCTTCCGCAAGCGCCGGCGTCGCGGCGGCAAGCAAAATCGCGTCGTGGCCGAAACGGTGCCCGCGCAGCGGCTGGCGCAACATCAGCCGGCCGCCGAGCGCGGTGTCGTCGCTGGTTGCGCCTGCGTCAGCGGTCATCGGCGGGCAGTTCGTGGCCGAAGCCTGCGTCCTGCAATAGCCGCCGCGCCACGCCGATCTGTTCGTCGGCAATCAGTATGCGGCGCGGAAAGATGCCGATCGAGCCTTCCAAGACGCTCATGTTCTGGTCAACCACCATGTGATCGATATGCGCGCCGTCAAGCAACGCTCCGATCGCGGAAATCACCACCGCGTCGTTAGTGCGAACAAGCTCGCGCATCAATCAGCCCCTTACCCATTTCTCGCCGGCCGCGCACACGGTCAGATAAGCCATAAGCTTCGCCTCGCGCCGGCCGCGTGCAAGCCCTCCCTGCCAGATCGGACAATTTCGACGCCGAGCCGGCGGACGCGAGGACGCCGTCGGTCGAATTGTAGTCATAAGCGTAGACCGCTGCCGCCGACAGTGCGGCATGAAAGTCGGCAACCACTTTGGCGATGGCGTGTTCTTCGTTGTAGCAAGGCACCAGGCCAGCCACGTCCAACCGACGGACGTCATGCCGGTTAATACCCAAGCGACCGGGGAGGTCATTGCTCGACATGGCGTTTTCTTGCCCCTCCGGCGCCGGCCTATGGCATGAGCGTTACCGATGGATTGACCTGACGCCGACCGAATTATACATGCCGGCAAAGCGGCGCCGGCCATACTTGTCCCGTCACCTTAGCGTTTCTATGCTTCGCCGTCCTGCCTGGAGAGTGCTCCCGTGGCCGTAATCGTCCCGTTCGAAGCGCGCGAGCCGTCGATCGAGCCGCTGGTCGATCTGGTCGCAGGCGACATGGAGCGTGTCAACGCCACCATCATCTCGCGTACCGGCTCGGACGTGGCGATGATTCCGGAAGTCGCCAATCACCTGATCAATTCCGGCGGCAAGCGCCTGCGGCCGATGCTGACGCTGGCTCTGGCGCGGCTCGCCGGCTATGGCGGCGACGGCCATATCAAGCTCGCCGCGGCAGTCGAATTTATGCACACCGCGACGCTCTTGCATGACGACGTGGTCGACGGGAGCGAGCTACGGCGCGGACGTCTCGCGGCGCGCATGCTATGGGGCAACGAGGCCAGCGTATTGGTCGGCGATTTCCTGCTCGGCCAGGCATTCAAGATGATGGTCGAGGTTGGCAGCCTCAGGGCGCTGGAAATCCTGTCGTCCGCGGCGGCAGTGATCGCCGAAGGCGAAGTCATGCAGCTTGCTGCCGCCAAGAACACCGCCACCACCGAGGACGAATACATCGCGGTGATCCGCGCCAAGACGGCCGAACTGTTCGCCGCGGCCTGCGAAGTCGGCCCGGCGCTTTCGGCGCGGCAGAAAGCGGAAGCCGCCGCCGGCCGGTCGTTCGGAATGAATCTCGGCATCACGTTCCAGTTGGTGGACGACGTGCTCGACTATGGCGGCGCCGCGGCGCGGCTCGGCAAGAACATCGGCGACGACTTCCGCGAGGGTAAGATCACACTACCGGTCGTGCTGGCCTTCCGCCGCGGCAGCGACGAGGAGCGCGAATTCTGGCGACGGACGCTCGAGCGCGGCGAGACCAAGGAGAGCGATCTCGACCACGCCATTGGCCTGATGGTTAAACACCGCGCGCTCGAGGACACCATCGGCCGCGCCCATCACTACGGCGCCATCGCCCGCGACGCGCTTGCCTTGTTTGCCGATTCCGCCATGAAGACGGCGCTGGTCGAAACTGTCAATTTCTGCATCGCGCGGACGCATTAGCCCATTAGCCCGATATACGACGCTTTCCTCTTAGAAATGAATGGCTTATCCACCGCCACGACGGGAACTCGCGCGACTTGCCAGGCGTTGTGCTGCAAGCGGAGCCATTGGCGGGAGCCGGCCTTATGCAATCGGAAGACCCGCCTCGAGAAGACCCTGACGGTTCACCCGTGGCGGGACCGGAGGCGGCCGCGACAGCGGATAATCCGTACAAAGCCGCCAGTGCCGCCGAAAAACCCGAGAGCGCCGCGATAGATGCCCTGCCGACGTTGCTGTTGCTGACGGCGCTGGCCAAACGTGCCATCGCCTACGCGCACAACCTGATGCGCAGGAGCGCCGGCACCGTCGCGCGACTGCGCTTGGCGGTGCATCGCCGGCGTGCACAAGCAGCGACGGGTACTACGGCTGCACGGACATTCCGCCCCCGTCGCGGCCTCGTGATCGCCGCTGCTGTTTTTGCGATCCCGGCCGCCTATCTCGCCTATTGCCTCGCCACGATACCCTTTGCCGGCGGCGCGGCGGTTCAGGCCGCGCCGAGCGCCATGGTATTTGCAGGCGACGACGGTCAGCCCTTCGCGACCCGCGGCGTAGTCAAAGGCCAGGCCATTACCGCGCAGCATTTGCCGCCGCTGCTCGTTAAAGCGGTGGTCGCGATCGAAGACCGGCGTTTCTACGAGCATGGCGGCATCGACCTGCATGCCATCGTCCGCGCCGCCTGGAACGACGCGACCGGCCACAACCTGCAGGGCGCCAGCACCATCACCCAGCAATTGGCGCGCCGGCTTTATCTCACGCCCGACCGCACCTTCAAACGCAAGGTGCAGGAGGCGGTGCTCGCCGAATGGCTCGATCTGCGTTACTCGAAAAATGAGATTCTCGCACGCTATCTCAATGCCGCGTATTTCGGCGACGGCGCCTATGGCGCGGACTCCGCCGCGCAGCGCTACTTCGGAAAAACCGCTCAGCAACTGTCGCTCGGCGAGGCTGCGTTGCTGGCCGGCCTCATCAAGGCGCCGTCGCAGCTCGACCCCGACCGCAATCCTGCCGGAGCGCAACAGCGGGCCTCAGAGGTACTCGATGCGATGGTGCATTCGGGCACGATCACGCAACAGCAGGCGGATGTAACGCGCCGGGAGCCGGCGGTCGTCCGCTCTGCCGCACAGACGTCGCCGGGAGCCAACTATTTCCTCGACACCGCGGCAGCGGAAGTCAAAGCGCGGGCCAACCAAACGACCGACGATTTGACCGTTGCAACCACGCTGGATCCGCTGTTGCAGCGCATCGCGGAACGCGTGGTTGCCCGGCATCTGGCTGTTGCGGGGAAGGCGAAAAACATCCAGCAAGCCGCGCTTGTCGCCATGCGACCCGACGGCGCGATCCTCGCCATGGTGGGTGGCCGCAACTACGACCAGAGCCAGTTCAACCGGGTAACGCAGGCGCGGCGGCAACCCGGCTCGCTATTCAAGGCCTTCGTCTACTTGACCGCCTTGCGCAAAGGCTACACGCCGGATTCGGTCATGGTCGATCGGCCGGTCCGTATCGGTGACTGGGAGCCGGATAATTACGGCGACCACTATCTGGGGCCGGTGACGCTGCGCACCGCCTTTGCCCACTCGCTCAACAGCGTCGCCGTGCAGCTTGGGCAGGCCGTCGGCATTCAAAACGTGATCGATACGGCCAAGCAGTTCGGCGTCCGGTCGGCAATTCCCGCCGTGCCGAGCGTGGCGCTCGGTTCGGGTGCGGTCACGCCGCTGGAAATGACCCGCGCCTTCGCCGCCATCGCCACCAATACCGTCGGCGGCGAGAGCTATACCGTCCGCTCGATCAGCAATGACGGCAAAGTTGTCTATACGCGGCCAGTGGCCGCAACGACCGCAATCGACAATCCGACGATTCACGCCGAGATGCTAGATCTATTGTCGAGCGTGGTGCGCGGCGGGACCGGGACGGCGGCGCGCCAGGACCGCCCGGTCGGCGGCAAAACCGGCACCTCGGAAGATTATCGCGACGCATGGTTCGTCGGATTCACCTCCGATCTGGTCGTCGGCGTGTGGGTCGGCAATGACGACAACTCGCCGATGAACGGCGTTGTCGGCGGCAGCGTGCCGGCGGCAATCTGGCACGATTTCGTCGGCGCCGCGGAACCGCGCGTGCAGGCATCGGATGCCCCGGGCCCCGCGGCTATCAGCTTTAATGATGCCGGAGAGGCGGCGGGCAACAATTTCAGCAACAACGGAAACTCTAACCGCTTTCCGTTCGGCGGCCGCCGTCCATTCCGCCTGTTCTGGTTTCGGTTCTGATCACCCGGCGGCACCAAGCTGACAGGCTTGCACCCACCAGCGCGGATATTTGCGGCGCAGCGCCACCGCCGCCGCTTGCGCGATGGCCGCTTCATCGAAAATCCCAAAACAGGTCGCGCCCGAGCCGGACATGCGGGCGAGCCGGCAGCCTTGCAGCGCCCGCAATGCGACGATCGCTTCGGCGATCACGGGCGCGAGCTTACTGGCCGGCTCCTCGAGATCGTTGCCGTCTTGCGCCAGCAAGTCGACGAGCGACATCCGATCCTTGATTGCTCCGACGGTGGCGAGATCGAGTGGCGGCGCCATCGCGGTGTTTTGTGCCCAATCCGCGAACACGTCCTTGGTCGCCACCGCGACACCCGGATTGATCAGAACCGCGGCAAGCGGCGGCAGGTCGAGGGGCGGCGATAGCCTCTCGCCGATGCCCCACATCAGCCGCGGCCGCGGATCGAGACAGACCGGCACGTCGGCGCCAGTGACGCGGGCGGCGTCATAGAGGCGCGGATCGTCACTGGCGAGCCGGTTGGCGCGCGCCAACAGCCGCAGCGCCGCGGCGGCGTCGGCCGAGCCGCCGCCAATTCCTGCGGCTGCGGGCAAATTCTTCTCGAGATCGATTGCACCCAAGACCAAGCCGGGCAGCCGCAACGCCAGCGCGCGGGCCGCCTTGAGCACGAGATTGTCGGCGAGACTGCCGGCATCGGCCGCGCGCGGGCCGCCGACCGACAGCGTGAGCTCGCCCCCCGGCGTCAGCGTCAGCCGGTCGGCGAAATCGGCAAATACGACGAGACTGGCGATCTCATGATAGCCGTCGGGGCGGCAACCGAGCACCCTTAGCGTCAGATTGACCTTCGCCGGGGCCTTCTCAACAAGCGGAATGGGCAAGGCGGATGCTCACCCGCCGTTGCCGGTCTTCTTGACCTTGTCGACGTCGGCTGCGGAATTCGCCTTGTCGCTGTCGGCGGCGCTCGTGGGCTTGCTGTTGTCGGCCGCCGACGATGTGTCCGCGGGAAGCCCGTGTTCCAGCTTGGCCTGGAGCTTCGGCAATTCGTCCGAATCGGGCTTCAGATCGACGGCCTGCGACCATTGGAAATGCGCCTCTAACTGGCGCCCAACCCGCCAATAGGCATCGCCGAGATGATCGTTGATGGTTGGATCTTCGGGCTTGAGCTCGACCGCGCGCTCGAGATTCTTCACCGCTTCGTCGTAGTTGCCGGTGCGGAAATAGGCCCAGCCGAGCGAATCGACGATATAGCCGTCGTCCGGCCGCTGCTCCACGGCCTTGCGGATCATGTCCATGCCCTGGTCGAGATGGACGCCTTTATCGACCCATGAATAGCCGAGATAATTGAGCACCAGCGGCTGGTCGGGGTAAAGCGCCAGCGCCTTCTTCATGTCGGCTTCGGCCAGCGGCCACTGGTCGGAGCGCTCGTAGCAAATGCCGCGGAAATAGAACACGACCCAGTTCGACTTCTGTGGGTCCGGCACCGCATCGATGGCGTTGCTGTAGGTCTTGGCGCAGTCGGCAAACTCCTTGTGTCCGCGCTGCACGTTGCCGAGCTCGATGATCGCCTCAGTGTCTTTCGGATTGGCCGCGATTACCTTTTCCAGAAGCTTCTTGGATTCGTCGGTACGATCCAGCGAGTCGAGATCGACCGCCATCTGGATTTGCGCATTGCGCGCCAGCGGCGAGCTCGCCGGCACCCGGTCATAGGCCTTGATCGCGAGATCGGGCTTCTTGAGGTCCTCGTAGAGATCGCCGAGCGACAACAGCGCCATGGCGTGGGACGGTTCGAGATAGAGCGCGAGCTGCAGATAGATCAGCGCGAGATCCTCGCCGCCGCGCCGTCCGATCGAAGCACCAAGCCCATACAGGGCCTCGGCGGCGCCGGCCTGCGGCGTATCAATCAGCGGCGGCAGCTTCTCGCCGTCGGAGATTTTCTTCATCTCGGCGTTGATGATCGGATGGTTCGGCAGCTCCTGGGCGAAATCCTGATAGACTTTCAGGGCATCGGCTTTGCTCGCCGTGCGCGACAGAAGCCGGCCGTAGGCCTCGACCGTGCGCAGCGCCGTCGGGTCGGCTTTATAGGCGCTGGCAAAGCGTTTGCCGGCCGCCTTGGTGTCGTGAGCGGCATCGAAGACAAAGCCGGCATGCAAATCTTTGAAAATGCCGTACCAATCGGGCCCCGACAGTTTATCCAAAGTGTCGATCGCCTCATGCGTGTCGCCCTGTCCGGCGAGCGCCCAGGCCGACAACAGCGTCGCGGTCAGATCGGTTACCGGGCCGCGCACCGACTGTGAAAAGTCGTCGCGGGCCGCTGCATAATGTTTCTTCTTCAATTCCCGGATGCCGACGACAAGCCGCGCGATGCGGTCGGTGTGATCGATTGTCAACAGCTTGTCGGCGAGCTTGGCGGAGCCATCGATATCGCCGTCGCTCAGTTCGGAAAGAAAAGCGCGGCTTAACAGATCGGAATTGTGCGGATCGAGCTTGAGCACATCGAGGTAATAACCCGCCGCCGCGCCTTCGTCGCGCTCGGCCGTTGCGTGCCGGGCGGCCAGATAGCTGCCGGCGGCGTTCTCGGGCGAAAGTTGATCCTGGGCCGGCGTTTCGGCGGCGACCGCCGCGGACAAACCGAAAGCGAGGGCGACACCGACAAGGGCGGCGCGCCGAAGCAGCGAATGAGTCACGATATCTCCATTAGCGAATGGTAGGGGGTACGAATTCGATCGGCGAAACGGGAATCGAATGCCCGACGCTCCATATCGGGGCGAGAATGATCCTTTTGCCGCAACGCCGCAAGGACGCCAAGTCTGGGCGTAGAAGTCCGGCCTTAAAAGTCTGGCCCTAAAGTCCGGCCTTGCCGGTACACTATTTCGCTTCGCGCCCGGGGGCTTAGGCCTCAACGGCGGCGAAATCGCGGCATTTGCGGTCGCCGCGGCGCACCGCCGCGCGATCACATGTTCGGGTAATTCGGCCCGCCGCCGCCTTCCGGGGGCACCCAGGTAATGTTCTGATTCGGATCCTTGATGTCGCAGGTCTTGCAGTGAACGCAGTTCTGCGCGTTGATGACGAAGCGCGGCTGGCCGCCGTCCTCGACCCATTCATAAACGTTGGCCGGGCAATAACGCGCCGAGGGGCCGGCGAAGACGTCGTGCTCCGACGATTTCTGTAACGCCGGGTCGTGCACCAACAGATGCGGCGGCTGATCCTCTTCATGATTGGTGTTCGATAGATAAACCGAGGAAAGCCGGTCAAAGGTCAGCTTGCCGTCAGGCTTGGCATAGGCAATGCGCCGGCATTGCGCCGCCGGCTGGAGCGTGGCGTAGTCGGGCTTGCCTTGACCGAGCGTGCCGAACAGCGAAAAACCCAAGGTGTTGGTCCACATATCGAGACCGCCGAGCGCGATACCGGCGACGGTACCGAATTTGGACCATAGCGGCTTGGCGTTGCGTACCCGCCACAGATCGCGCCCGACCGGCGAGGCGCGCCAGGCGTTTTCGTAGCCGGTGAGTTCGTCGTTGCCGCGACCCGCGGCAAGCGCTGCGGCAACGTGCTCGGCCGCCAGCATCCCCGAAAGGACGGCGTTGTGCGAACCCTTGATGCGCGGCACGTTGACAAAACCGGCCGCGCAGCCGATCAGCGCGCCGCCCGGAAACACGAGCTTCGGCACCGATTGCCAGCCGCCCTCGGTGATGGCGCGCGCGCCGTAGCAAATGCGCTTGCCGCCGGCGAAGGTGTCGCGGATCAGCGGGTGTGTCTTGAAGCGCTGGAATTCCTCGAATGGCGACAGATACGGATTGCGGTAATTGAGGTGGACGACAAAGCCGACGGCAACCAGGTTGTCGTCGTAGTGATAAAGGAACGAGCCGCCACCGGTGCGATTGTCGAGCGGCCAGCCCATCGTGTGCTGCACCAGGCCCTTCTGGAACCGCTCCGGCGCGACTTGCCAGAGCTCCTTGAGGCCGAGGCCGAATTTCTGCGGCTGGCGCTCCTGCTGCAGGCCGAAGCGCTCGATGAGAATCTTGGACAGACTGCCGCGCGCGCCTTCGGCGAACAAAGTATATTTGCCGCGCAGCTCCATGCCGCGGGCGAAACCCGCCTTGTGATGGCCGTCCTTGGCGACGCCCATGTCGCCGGTGGCGACACCGGCCACGGCATCGTTTTCGAACAGCACTTCGGCGGCGGCAAAGCCCGGATAAATCTCGACGCCCAAGGCTTCAGCTTTCTTCGCCAGATAACGGCAAACGTCGCCGAGCGAGGCGATGAAATTGCCGTGATTGCTCATCAGCGGCGGCATGAAGGCCTGCGGTATCCGCAATCCCCCCGAAGCGCCCAGCGCGTAAAAGCGATCGGCGGCGACCACGGTCTTGAGCGGGGTGTCTTCGCCACGCCATTCCGGAATGAGGCGGTCGAGCCCGACCGGATCGATCACCGCGCCGGAGAGGATATGCGCGCCGACCTCGGAGCCTTTCTCCACCACCACGACGGATTTATCCGGTGCGACCTGCTTGAGCCGGATTGCCGCGGCGAGGCCGGCCGGCCCCGCGCCCACGATGACAGTGTCGAATTCCATCGCCTCTCGGGCCGGAAGCTCCGCGGTGTTCATGGCCTGGTTCATGGCCTGCTCCGTATCCCCGGGCGGTTGACGTCGATGCTTCACGAAATTATTGCGGTAACTATCGCCTGGAAAAGCCGCCGAACACAATCGCTCCAATTGCAGTCGAGTTGCCGTGGTTCCCCACTTTAAAGACGCACGCGAGCTTCTCGTCTTTTATCTCGAGGCCGGCGTCGACGCGCTGATCGGGGAGGAGCCGATCGACCGCATGGCGGAAGCTCCTCCGCCGGAAAGACAGGCGGCGCCCGCCGCAGTTCGCGTTGCGAGCGAAGGCGTGGCGGGTCAGGGTCTACGCGGCTCCTCCGCGGACCGGCTTCGCCGCCTCGATCCTCCCCTTGCCGCAGAAGAAACGATGCGGGCGCCGGCTTCCGCACCGGCCCCGCCCGAGGCTGCGGTCATGGCGGCGCGCGAGGCGGCGCGGACGGCGCAAACGCTCGACGAACTGCGCGCTCTCCTTGAAGCCTTCCAGGGCTGTGCCTTGCGCGCGACCGCGACGCAGCTTGTCTTCGCCGACGGCACTGCCGGGAGCCGTGTCATGTTCGTCGGCGAGGCCCCCGGCTATGACGAGGACATTAGCGGCCGCCCCTTCGTCGGCCGTTCCGGCAAGCTGCTCGATCTGATGATGACGGCGATCGGGCTCGATCGCAGCTCCGCCTATATCGCCAACGTCGTGCCGTGGCGGCCGCCGGGCAATCGCACGCCGACCCCGCAAGAGACTGCGATTTGCCTGCCGTTCATCCGGCGGCAGATCGAGCTTGCCAACCCCGACTTTCTGGTCTGTCTCGGCGGACCCGCCATGCAAACGCTGCTCGCGATCAAGGAAGGCATTACGCGCGCCCGCGGCCGCTGGTATCCTTACGACACCGGCACGCGCGAAATCCGCGCGATGGCGACCTTCCATCCGGCCTTCCTGCTGCGCAGTCCGCTGCAGAAGCGCTTCGCGTGGCGCGACTTCCTGGCGCTGAAGAAGGCGATGGCGGCGTAACTCCCCGCCCACGCGCCGCGAAGAGCATGCAGATCACTTTGCCGGGGCGACGGTGCCAGGCCTGATCATGCCCCAGCCGATCCATAGGACCGGCAGCTGTCCTTGCACCGGCCGGTCGAAGGCGCGTGGCACTTCCGGCACCAAGTCGGGAAAATAAGCCTTGATGTCGGGCGGCGGCCGCGGCGTGGTGTCGGCGCTGAGCCAGACCACCACGGCGCCTTTCTTGCGGATGTCTTCGGCGCTGACCCAAGGCGAGCGCGCCGGATCGGCATCGAAGAACACGCTCGGGCGGCTCGGCGCGGCGAGCGCAATCAGCGCGGCAAGGCGCGGATCGCCGGTCACCACCGCCAGCGGCTGCCCGGTCCGGCGCTGGAAGCTGTCGGCGAAGAAGCGGCCCATCGCATTCGCCGGCTGGGCCACGCGCAAATCCATGCCCGCGGCCCAAGGCAATGCGACGATCAAAATCGGCACGAACAGCGCAGGCGCGATCAGCAATCCGGTCCAGGTGAAGCCGAGGATGCGCTGGTGATAGAGCGCGATGCTGTCGCCGGCGGCGACCACGAGCGCAAGCCCGGAAAGCACGACGAGCGGCGCCGCGCCGCCGACCGGCGCCGATTGCCCGAGGACGACTGCGGCAATCGTCGCCAGCAATCCCGGAAACAGCGCAAAAGTCTTTACATAGCTCGCAGCCAAGGGATCGACGGGAGGGCGCGGGAGGGGCGGCGCCGGGGCCGCCCGCGCGCGCGGCCAGCCGCCGGCGAGAACGAGAAGGATCGCGAGCCCGGCATGGGCGAGAATGAGGGCGGCCAGGAGGCGCAGCCACAGCGCGACATTGGCGCCGGCGATGTCGCTATAGCGCAATCGCTCGAACGCCGCGGCGAGCGCCTCGCCCCTACCGCCAAGCCAGACCACATGCAGAAACAGGAAAGCCACGAGCCCGAGCGCTGCGATCCATGGCTCAACCGTATTCAGCGCGGCGCGGCCGCGCACGGTGACGGCGGTGAAAACAATCAGCGCGCCGAGCAGAAGCAGCGCCGCGTCGCTGGTGCAAAGAAGGAGCGCCGCCGCAATGCCGGCCCAATACCAGGCGCGGCGCTCGCCCTTCATCGCCCGCCAGTAATGCAGCAGGACCATCGACCATAACGCCATGGCGAGGATCGGCGGCCCGAAATCCGGCGACGGCACCGTCAGGAGCGCAATGCCGACCATCAGCAGGACCGCCATGGCGGCGTGGCTCGGGCCGACGATGGCGCGGCCGAGCGCATAGACGCACCAATAGGTCGTCACCACGCAGACTTGCGCCAGGATATAAACGCCGACGATGCCAGCCGTGCGAAACGCAATCTCCGCCAGCCAATAAGCGAGCGGCGGTCCTACTCCGGCGTCAAAGCGGAATTCGTGGCCGATAGCCAGAAGCTGGGCGAGACCGCTCGGCGGCGCCGAATAAAATAACGCCGGCACCGCAATCCACACCGCGGCTTGCGCGAGCGCGGCGGTCCAGAACACCAACCACGGCCGCGAGCGCAGCATTTCGACATAAAGGGGAACGTAGAACATTGAGGCTAATGCCACTCCGCCCAAACAAGCTTGGTACGGCGGCCAAGCTAGAGTGGCAATACGGCGGCCACCACCTCGTCCGCGTCGATCAGGCCGAGCACATCGGCGACCGGAGAGAACGAGCGGCGATGGTGAACCGTCGCTCCCAGCCGGTCGAGCGCGGCGAAATGTTCGGGCACGCTATAGCCCATGTGGCGCTCGAAGCCGTAACCGGGATGCGCCGCGCCGAGGCAGGTCATCAGGCGGTCGCGGGTGACCTTCGCCACGATCGAGGCCGCGGCGATCGAGGCGACCAGGCCGTCGCCACCGATAACCGCCTCGCAATCGCAACCGGCATCGATGCGATCGCGCCCGTCGACGAACACCAGGAGCGGCAATACCGGGAGCGCCATGACGGCGCGGGCCAGCGCCCACAGCGAGGCGCGCAAAATATTATCGCGATCGATGCGCGCCGGCGGCGCCATCGCCACCGCGACGTGCGCCCGCGCGCAAATGCGATCGTAAAGAATTTCGCGGCGTTCCGCGGTCAGTCGTTTGGAATCGTCAAGGCCGCGCGGAATATTGTCCGGATCGAGAATGACCGCCGCGGCGACCACCGGGCCGGCGAGCGGTCCCCTGCCCGCTTCGTCGCAGCCGGCGATCGGCCAGACGCCGCGCTTGAGCGCGGCCCGTTCGCGCCGGAAGCTCGGGCGGACAACGGTCTCGTCGCCGAGCGGCAGCCGCGAGGATGCGGCAGTCTTGCCGTTCCCCTTCATGCCCGGGGTGCCGTTCGCTTTGGCGTTCGGCTTGCCGCCGGTTCCATCGTTTACGCTTCGAACTCATGCCCCATCATGCGCATGCGCCGCCAGGCTCCGCAACGGGCCGCGAACCGACCGCGTGCGGCGACGTTCGTTTCAAAAGCGGCGCAACGCAACGATCGATGCCAAACCCACGGCTAAAACAAATCGAGCTGCCGGCCGGCCGGCCGCGGCGGCCGGAAATGCTCGGTGGTGGTCTTCACGCTGGTGCGATTAAAACCTAGCCGCTCGCAGGCGACCTCGAAGCGGCGGCCGATCATCCAGGCGATCGGGCCGGAGCCGGTCATGCGTTTGCCGAAGTTGGCGTCGTTATCTTTGCCGCCGCGGGTATCGCGGATGAGCTTGAAAACGTGTTCGACGCGATCGGGGAAGTTCTCGGTCAGCCATTCACGAAACAAATCGCGCAATTCGTGCGGCAGCCGCAACAGCACATAACCGGCGTTGCGGACTCCGGTCTCGGCCACCGCCTCCAGGATGCGCTCGATCTCCGCGTCATTGATCGCCGGGATGACCGGCGCCACCAAAGTCGAGGCCGGCACGCCAGCTTCGATGAGTTGACGCAACGCGTCGAGGCGGCGCGGCGGGGTCGAGGCGCGCGGCTCCATGACGCGCGCCAATTTGGCATCGAGCGTCGTGACCGAAATCGCCACCTTGACCAGATTGCGTGCGGCCATCCGCGTGAGGATGTCGAGGTCGCGCAGCACCAGCGCCGACTTGGTGACAATGCCGACCGGATTGCCGGCACGTTCGAGCACTTCGAGAATCCGCCGCGTGATCTGATAACGCCGCTCGATCGGCTGGTAGGGATCGGTGTTGGAGCCGAGCGCGATGATTTTCGGAACGTAAGCCTTCGCCGACAATTCCCGTTCGAGCAATTCCGCCGCGTTCGGCTTCATGAACAGCTTGGATTCGAAATCGAGCCCGGGGGAGAGGCCGAGATAGGCGTGGCTCGGCCTTGCATAGCAGTAGACGCAACCGTGCTCGCAGCCACGGTAGGGATTGATCGATT
Source organism: uncultured Alphaproteobacteria bacterium (assembly GCA_963790495.1). GTDB lineage: Bacteria > Pseudomonadota > Alphaproteobacteria > Rhizobiales > Xanthobacteraceae > BOG-931. The sequence goes on from CAWBOW010000010.1 coordinate 110,573, forward strand.
GCTCAAAGGAAATATCGGGCGACTCGTTGCGGGCGATAATCTTCCGCGTGGCGTCGGCGGTCACCGTGGTCTTGAACGCGGGCAGTTCTTCAATACCCTGCCAGCCGTCGTCGAAGGCGACGCGGGCAATCGGCTCGAAACGGCCGGACGCGTTCGACAAGGTACCGCGGCCGCGCCTTCGCTCGCGCTCGACGGCAGTTCCCAATTCGCCCGCCGGCGTGGAGGGCAGCAGTGCCGGCGGGCGACGCAACGCGGATGAACGGCTCATGGTCAACTCCTGCAGGGATACTAATGCCCTCCTTGGAACAAAACAAGAACAAATCCACGTGAACCGCCCCTTTAAACAAGCCTTGGAGCCGAAGGGCGGAAAGCCTATCCATCCGCCTGGAACCACTGAACTTTTTTAACGCCGACCCCCATGCTTAGCGTCATTATCCCGACGCGGAATTCGGAACGCGCGCTGGTGCCGACGCTGTCCGCGCTGGTGCCCGGAGCCACGGCCGGTCTTGTTGCTGAAGTGCTGATCGCCGACGACGGCTCGCAGGACGAAACAGCGGCTGTCGCCGACATCGCCGGCTGTAACTTTCTCTCCGTGAACGGCTCACTCGCGCAGCGGCTCAAGGCGGCTGCGGCCACGGCTCGGATGCCTTGGCTGATGTTCCTGCGGCCGGGAATCGTGCTCGACACGCCGTGGACTGGCGAGGTCGCACACTTCCTGCAGGCTACGGCGCGCCCGCAGGGGGCCGTATTCCGGCGCGGCACCGCGAAGAATGGAATGCGCGAGTGGCTGCTGCGGCTCAGAGCCTCGCCTCATCCCGAGCAGGGCCTGCTCATCGCCCGGCAGCTTTACGACGCCATCGGCGGTCACTTCGACCGCGCCGCCGATCCGGAACGTGATCTCCTGCGCCGCGTCGGCCGGCGGCGGCTTGTCAAATTGACCACCCAGGCGTTCGGCGGCCCGTGATCGCAAAAAAGCGAAGACTTTCGGCCTGTAACGCGGCAGCAAGCGTACGCGACCGCCGCTGACGCCTTCCGTTAAACCGTCGCGCCGCGCCGCAGATGCTCGTCGAGCCGCGGCATGATCTCGACGAAATTGCACGGCCCGTAACGGTAATCGAGCTGATGCACCAGAATTTCGTCCCAGGCGTCCTTGCAGGCCCCGGGCGAGCCCGGCAGGCAGAAGATATAAGTCGAGCCGGCGACGCCGGCGGTGGCGCGCGACTGAATCGCCGAGGTGCCGATCTTGGGAAAGCTGACCACCAAAAACAGCGCGGAGAAGGCGTCCATTTTCTTTTCGAACAGCGGCTCGACAGCCTCCGGCGTGACGTCGCGGCCGGTAAAGCCGGTGCCGCCGGTGGTGATGATCACGTCAATGACAGGATCGGCGATCCAGGCCTTGACCCGGCCGCGGATGGTTTCGATGTCGTCCGGCACGATACTGCGCTCGGCGACGTAATGGCCCGCCGCAACGACCCGCTGCACCAAAAGCGCGCCCGATTTGTCGTCCTTCATCGAGCGCGTATCGGAGATCGTCAGCACCGCGATTTTCAGCGGGACGAACTGCTTTTTCTCGTCAATGCCGGGCATCGCCAACTCTCACGCAACCCAAACTCCCGGCTCGGCCGGGACAAAATACACAGCCCCCCAATACCTAGGCTTGGCCGCCGGCATTGCCAAGGGCGGCTAAAGCGAGCTTGCCGCCATGGTATCGCAGGCCGAAAGCTGGCCGGAATTAAAGCCGTTTTGGAACCAGCGCTTGCGCTGCGCCGACGTGCCGTGCGTAAAGCTGTCCGGCACGACGTAGCCCTGCATTTCCTTCTGCAGCCGATCGTCGCCGATCGCCGCGGCGGTCTGCAGCGCCTGATCGACATCCCCGGGGTCGAGGAATTTATGCTTGGCTTGGGCGCGGTTCGCCCAGATGCCGGCGTAACAATCCGCCTGTAATTCGACCCGCACCTGCAGCGCATTAACCTGGGTTTTGCTCGCCGCCGCCTGCTGCGCCGCCATCACTCGCGGCAGCGTGCCAAGCTCGTCCTGCACGTGATGGCCGACCTCGTGGGCGATTACATAGGCTTCGGAGAAGCGGCAAGCCTTGTCGCTCGAGCAGGCGTCGAATTTGTCCTGCATGTCGCGAAAAAACGACATGTCCAGGTAGATTTCCTTATCCTGCGGGCAATAGAACGGCCCCATCGCCGATTGCGCCATGCCGCAACCGCCATCGAGCGCGCCGCTGTAGAGCCGCAGCCGCGGCGGATGATAGGTCCGCCCCATTGCGGCGAAAATGTCGCTCCAGCGATCCTCGGTGTCGCCCAAGACGGCGGCGACGAAATCCTTGGTTTCGGCCGTGCGCGCATCGTCGGCGGGCGGCGGGCCGCTTTGTTGAACGATTTGACCGCCGCCGGACAAAATCTCGGCGCCGTTGATCAGCGTTGACGGATCGATGCCGAGCGCCCAGCCGACCAGGCCGAGAATGATGATGGTGCCGAGACCGAGACCGTGCGCGCCGCCCGGCATGCTGAAGCCGCCGCTTGCGCCGCGATCGTCTTCGACATTGCTGGAGCGGCGGAATTCATCCCAACGCATGTATTTGCTCCTCGAGCCGCGGCGCGGCCGCGTTCATCAAAACGCAACTATTTGCTCCGGCGCAAGCAAATAACCGAATATTTCCCGGCATTTATTGCCTAGTGCGAACGTCTTTTCAGTAACATGTTTTTTACCTTGGAGCGTCATGATCCCCAATGTCGGTTGTAGGTCCCGCGTCGCCGACAGCGTCGCCTGAGTCAGAGTTCTGAAGTCATGGTTGTGTCGCGTCGCGGGGCGTCCGTCAGGACGCCCCGCGTGAGTTTTGAGTCTCCCGCGTCCGCAGCCGCCGCGCGCATCGTCGTCGGCGATTGCGTTGCGGAGATGACAAAGCTGCCGGCGCAGTCGGTCGACCTGGTTTTCGCCGATCCGCCGTATAATCTGCAGCTCCAAGGCGATCTCAAGCGGCCCGACGATTCCCGCGTCGATGCGGTCGACGACGATTGGGACAAGTTTTCCAGTTTTTCCGTCTACGACGATTTCACCCGCGCGTGGCTGATGGCCGCTCGCCGGGTGATGAAACCGTCGGCAACGCTGTGGGTGATCGGCTCCTACCATAATATTTTCCGTGTCGGCACGGTGCTTCAGGACCTCGGCTTCTGGATTCTCAACGACATCGTCTGGCGCAAATCCAATCCGATGCCGAATTTCCGCGGCCGGCGCTTCACCAATGCGCACGAAACCATGATCTGGGCCGCGCGCGATGCCGCCAAGCGCAATTATACGTTCAACTACGAGGCCCTCAAGGCGGGCAACGACGATATTCAGATGCGCTCCGACTGGTTCATCCCGCTGTGCACCGGCGAAGAGCGGTTGAAGGGAAGCGACGGCAAGAAGCTGCATCCGACGCAAAAGCCGGAAGCGCTGCTTGCGCGCGTGCTGCTGTCGGCGTCGCGTCCGGACGATCTCGTGCTCGACCCGTTCTGCGGCACCGGCACGACCGGCGCGGTGGCGCGTCGGCTGCGCCGGCGCTTTATCGGTTTCGAGCGCGAGACCGCCTATGCCGAGGCGGCGCGGGCGCGTATCGAGGCCGTCGAACCGATGCCCGAGCCGTCGCTGGCGTCTTTCATGACCGCGCGCGAGGCGCCGCGGGTGCCGTTCACCACGCTGATCGAGCGCGGTATGATTTCACCGGGCATCAAGCTCGTTGACGCCAAGCGGCGGCATCAGGCGTTGGTGCGGGCCGACGGCGCTTTGTCCCTTGGCGAAACCGTGGGCTCGATCCACCGCATCGGAGCCTTGGCGCAAGGCCTCGAAGCCTGCAACGGCTGGACCTTCTGGCATGTCGAGACGCCGAAAGGGCTGACGCTGATCGATGATTTCCGCGCCATCGTACGATCGGAAATGGCGCAAGCTGCCGGATAACGAATCGGTCAATTCCAGAACCGTCTCGAGCAGCAATTCAAGCGCGCACTTGGCGAAAGCCTCCATATTCGCAAGCCGACACTGCCGGTGCGCGGTTCGCTCAGGTGCGCCCGAGAAGGGTGCCGCGGGGAATAAGCGGCCGATTGCGCTTGTTTTTCTTTCCGGATATTATTTCCGGAAATATGAGAGAGCGCCATGGATGCAACGACAAAAGCTGTGAAAGCTCACCGCGCCCGGCTGAAAAGACGCGGTTTGAAGCGTATCGAGATTTCTGTGCCGGCTCGCGAAGCTGCAGTGATCCGCCGGGCCGCAGCGGTATTGCGCGAGCAGTCTGGCGAGGCGGCCCGGCTGCGCCACGTTCTCGGATTTTCGCGCGAGGCGGGCCGCGCGGCAAATGCGCTCGATCTTTTTGCGATGGCCGCGCCGCTTTCAGGCAAGGGCGAATTGCTTTGGGACGAGGCGCTGGAGACTATCCAACGCGACCGAAAGGACCACGCCCTTAGTCGTCCACGCAAAGTCGCTCTGTGAACGTCATCGTCGATACCAACGTCATTTCCGAGCTCAGGCGCGGCCGAAACGCTGCGTCCGGTGTGGCGACGTGGTTTGCGGCCATGCCGCCCGAAAATGTGTTTACCAGCGTGATCGTGCTCGGCGAAATCCGCCGCGGCATTGAACTTGTGGCAAGACGCGACAAGCCGCAGGCTGCAGCGCTTCTCCAATGGTATGGATCGATCCGGGAGCGTCTCGGCGATCGGGTGCTTGTTGTCGATGAGCCGGTTATGGCGCTGTGGGCCCGAATCTCGGTGCCTGATGTCCTTCCCGCCTATGATGGACTGATCGCCGCGACAGGCTTGCTTCACGGCCTGATCGTCGTCACGCGAAACCCGCGAGATTACCGTCGGGCCGGCGTGGAGGTATTCAATCCTTGGCTGGATCGGCGGTGAACTTCGGAGCTGGGGTGAGCCATGCGGAAAGCCCTGCGCGTGATTAGGCCCCAGGTACCATCTCCACGAGCAATTCCAGCGCGCGCTTGGCGAAGGCTTCCATATTCGCAAGCCGCTCGGCGCTGCCGGTGCGTAGCGTGACCGCGCGCTCGGTCGAACCTGACACCGCAATGCAGGTGTGCCCCGCCGGATCGCCGTAACGGTTGCCGGTCGGCCCGGCGGCGCCGGTCTCGCCGAGACCCCAGACGGCGCCGTGCCGCTCGCGCATGCGCTTAGCGATGAGCAGAGCATAGGCTTCGGTCGATGCTCGCAAACCTTCCATCTCGGCGTCGCCGATGGCGAGCAAGGCCGCACGCGCCGTCTTGGTGTAGATCACGGCGCCGCCGAGAAAATAAGCCGAGGCGCCGGGCACGGCGAGCAACGCCGCGGCGATCAACCCGCCGGTTGAGGATTCGGCGATTGCGATGGTCTCGCGGCGGGCGATCAGCCGCTGCGCGATCGTTTCCGCCAAAGGCAGCAGCGCTTTCATAGATCACCTCGCCCGATCTGGCACAGCACGCGAAAGACGCCGACGGCGGCGTCTGGAAATTGCTTTGCCAAGCGCCAACCGACGGCGTCCGCGCCTTCTTGATAAAGCGTATCGATCATCAGCGCGCCGGCAATCTTTTTGTCGCCGCCGCGCAATTTTTCTTCCGCCGACACTGGCATGCCGGCGGGATCGAGCGCTATCCATATTTCGCCGCCGGCAACTGCCATGTCGGCTGTGAACTCTTCCAGAACCTTGGCCAGCGCCGTCTCGTCCACCTTCTGATTGAACCGGGCAACGACGGCAAAGGCGCCACGAAAACTGCCGCGGCGCGCGACGCGGCGACACACGGTGCGATTCATGTTGACGAACACGTCCGACATGATGGTGCGCGTGAGCGGCGTCGGATGATCCAGCCGTTCGAGATAGGGCTTCGAGGTCAACACTTCGGGTGTTTCGACCATGTAGAAATTGAAATAGCCGGGCGATCCGGCCAGCGCCTTGTGGCGCCGGCCGAACACAAAGCCCGGCACCGAGAGCCGTTCGACGAGATGCTCGCCCTGGAACCAGGTTTCGAATTCCGCCTCGCGCCCGGCGCGGCAGTCGTTGAAGATCGCCAAGATTCCGGGCTCGATGCCGGGCCGCGCGTTCATCGCGCCGCAACGACCATGATCTCGACTTTATTATCGGGCGAAGCGAGTTTGGCCTCGACCGTGGCGCGCGCCGGCGTGTTGCCGGGCGACACCCAGGCGTCCCACACCGCGTTCATCTCGGCGAAATTCGCCATGTCCGTGATCCAGATATTGGCCGAGAGCAATTTGCTCTTGTCGGTGCCGGCCTTGGCGAGAAAGCCGTCGATCTGCGACAGGATGCTTTTGGTCTGCTCGGCGGTGCTTTTGCCTTTCGCGGCATCGGCGACGATGCCGGCAAGATAAACCGTGTCGCCGTGAACGACGGCCTTGCTCATGCGCGGTCCGCTGTCGTGACGTTCGATTGTCATGTGTGATCCTTCTCGTGTTTGTCGTTCGACCCACCCGCGGGCAGCGCATGCGCAATAACCTTGCGCATCAGGCTCGGCAAGGCCTCCTCGGACAGTGTTGCGATGGCGGCCCAGCGCGTTCCGTTTGGCGGCGGAGTGCGCTCGCCAACGCGTGCCGCGTAGACCTCAAGCTCCAGCGGAAAATGCGTGAAGACATGACGGACGACGCCGGGGAGCCGGCGCCACTTTAGCAGCGGATTTGTCGCCAGGCGCGGTGCGTCCTTCAGTGCCTGCGCTGCGGCGAAGTCTCGCGACCATTCTGTCGTCGGCACTTCGGTCATGCCGCCGAGCAGGCCTTTGGCGGGCCGGGTCCGCACCAGAACAAAACCGTCGGCGCGGAGGGCGACGAAAGCGGCGCCGCGGCGCAGCACACCTTCCGGCTTGGGGACGCGGCGCGGCAGCGTTGCGGCATCGCCGCGTCGGCGCGCCGCGCAAGGCTCGGTCCACGGACACAACACGCAGGCCGGGGTCTTCGGCGTACAGATGGTTGAACCGAGGTCCATCATCGCCTGGGCAAAATCGCCAGCGCGCTGCCGCGGCGTCAGCGCTCGCGCCAGACTGGAAATCTCCACTTTCGCCGCCGGCAGGGGTGTCTCGACCGCATAAAGGCGGGCGACGACGCGCTCGATATTGCCGTCGACCGGGGAAGCCGGCGCATCGAAGGCAATCGCCGCGATCGCCGCAGCAGTATAGGCGCCGATGCCCGGCAGTTCGCGCAAAGCCGCCTCGCTTGCCGGAAATGTGCCGTCATACTGGACCACCACGGCGCGGGCGCACGCATGCAGATTGCGGGCGCGCGCGTAATAACCAAGACCGGCCCAGGCTTTGAGCACATCGTCGAGCGGCGCCGCGGCCAGCGCGGCAATATCCGGCCAGCGCAGCAGAAACCGCGCGTAAAACGGCGCCACGGCCTTGACCGTCGTCTGCTGCAGCATGATTTCGGACAGCCAGACCCGGTAGGGATCCGCGCGCTGCCCAGGCGGCGCCCGCCACGGCAATTTGCGCCGATGGCGGTCATACCAGGCCAGCAGATCGGTGGGCTGCGGTAACGAAACGGCCGCGGCGAGAGGATCGCGCTGTCGCGCCGTCGCCTTCGCTGCTAGCCTAATAGTCGTCGCTGCCATCTTCGGCAGGGATGACAGAGCCTTGCATCATGAACAAGCCCGCGCGTCCCTTCGCCAAGCCGTTGCGCGACCTCGTCCCCAAGATCGTCGGCGAGACCTTTGCGCGGCAAGGCTTTGCTTCGGCCGAACTGGTGACGCGCTGGAGCGAAATCGTCGGCGCCGAGATCGCCGCCCACAGCGAGCCAATCAAGATTCAGTGGGTACGCCCGGCCGAGGGCGGCGAACGTGAGCCGGGCACTCTGGTGCTGCGGGTCCACGGTCCGGCGGCAATCGAAATTCAGCATCTCGGCGGGGTTATCTGCGAACGCGTCAATCGCTTTCTCGGCTGGGGCGCCATCTCCCGGCTGGCGTTCCGGCAAGCGCCTTTGCGCCGCAGCGCTCGGCAGCCGCTTCGCGCCGCGAATGCCGCCGCCGCGGCGCGAGTTTCGGAGCATCTATCGGATGTCCGCGACGACGATCTGAAAGCCGCGCTGGCGCGGCTCGGCGCGGCGATAAAGCCCCAAGATTAAGACGACTACCCGACGCAACACGGCAAGTCTTTCGTCCGATACCGCCCCTCCACCATGGAACTTTCGGCGAAGTTCCAATTTGTCCACGCGGCTGGTGTGTATTTCGTGGCAAAATTCTCACAGGTTGTCGCGTTTGCATGGTGATTTTGCGCCGTTGCGATTGCTTGTGATCTGATTCGCTTTCTAAACTCCGTCCGTCGCTCAGTGATGTGGCGTTTAGTTGCGTGATTTCCTGCGCAATAGAAACGCTTCGTCTGCTGGCGATGCCTCCAGCACGACAAGCCTAAAGAGCTGCGCCGCGGTTTTGCCGCAGAGCGCCGCAGAGGGGTCGTGTTATGCGCCGTGGCGATCTCACGGTTATTTGTTTGTTTGCAATTGCCGGTGCTACGGCGGTTTCGTCCGCGTCCGCACAGGTCGCTCCCGGTAGCGGGACGGGTTACGGCAATGGCATATGGCAGACAGGCGCGCCGCCCGTTCCGGCGCTCTACTCCGCCCGGCAGACGCCGAATAACGCACCCAGCGCTCCGAGCCAGCCGGCGGGCAGCCAGTCGGCGCAGTCGAGCTGGCCGTCGTGGTATCCGCAGGCGCCTGGTACACCATGGGCCGGCGGCACGCTCTTCACCGGGGTCACGGCCGGCACATTCTTTGACGACAACGTGTTCGCCACCAACAGCAACCGCCAGAGCGATTGGGCCTTCTTTGCACGGCCCGAAGTGCAATGGGTCACGCAGGGGCAGAACTACACCTTCGGCGCCGACGGCTGGCTCGAGGGCCGCGCCTATGACCGGTTTTCTTCCGAAGATCAGATCAATGGCGGCGCCGGCGCGAACTTCACCACAATGCCGGACAACAATACGCAAATCGTCGGCAGCGCCCGCTATATCCACGAACATCTCGATCGCGGCTCGTCAGAGACCGTCGTTACCATTCCGGGCATCGGCTCGGAACTGTTGAGCACGCAATTCGCCCATCCGGTCGCCTATGACGAGGGACTTGAGTTGGTGGCCCTCAACAAGCGCAACGGCAATTGGTGGAGCTCGATCGGCGGCGGCGGACTCGAAATTCAGTATCAGAACCCGGTCATCGGCAGCGCCAGCAGTTTCGGCGCGGGAACGCCGGTCAATCTCGGCTACGCCGACGGCGGCGTCGGCATCGTCAACGGCCGGCTCGGCTATGTCATTGCGCCGCACACCAGCATTTTTGTTGAAGCGGCCGGCAACATGCGCGACTGGGACGTCAGCTACTTTGATTCCGCGGGCTACCGATTGGTGGCCGGCATGCTGTTCGAGCAAGGTCCGGGCGCACGGCTCAAAGGCGAGTTCTGGGGCGGCTATATGAACCAGAACTATAACGGCGCCACCATGGCGGCCGTTTCGAGTTGGACCTATGGTTTAGGTCTGTCTGCGCTCCTCACCGACAATGTCACGGCGGTGTTCGAAGGCCGGCGCGAAGCCAAGGAGGCTGCGCTGGGCCTGGCTGCGCTGCCTGACGGCTCGTTGGGTGCCGACGCGCCGACCTGCACGGCCGACATCGCGGTTTGCGTCAGCGACGTTGAGTTGGAGATCGGCGGCCGCCTCGATGTCCATATTGCGCCGAACGTCGTGGTCGGTGCCGGCGGCACTTACCTCGAAGACGACTATCAAGGCCAGTTGGCATTCGATCGCATAGACCGCAGTTACGGTCCGCTAGCGTCGATCAAGTATTTCGTCACGCCGAATGTGACCTTGGGCTTCGACTACCGCAATCTGCAATTCAGCTCGAAGGGCGGCGTCGCGCCGGCTGGATTTACCCCGGTCACGGCGCTGCCGTACTTCAAGAATGTCTACCTGTTGTCCGCCACCGCCCGCTGGTGAAGGGCGCTATCGTGACGCCTGGCGCCGCCTGGCGTAACGCTCCGCCAGAAACCGGCAATGGTCCCACAGGCGGCGGTAGCGATGCTCGTAGCGTCGCGGATCTTTCAGGACGGCGACGCAGCGCGGACCGATGGCGCCGGCAACTCCGCCCGCCCCGGCCGAATAGCCGCCGCTGAAGCCGCCGATCGCCACGCTTCCGCCGCCGCCGCCACCACCGCCGCTGCTCGAAGCGCCGGAATTCGAACTAGAGCCCGCGCCGCCGCTGCCCGCCCCTCCGGAGCCCGTGCCGCCAGTGCCCGTGCCGCCAGTGCCCGCGCTCGAACTCGGGGCGCTTGCGACAGTCGCATTCACCACGCCGGTCGAATTGCCGGTATTGCCGCCGGTGACCGTGTCTGGGGCATCGAAGACGGCGGCGTTTGCCGCAGCCGGGGAATTGCCGCCGCTGCTGCCGGTGTCGCTGCCGGAGCCGTTCAGCACGCTGGCATTGGCGCCGGTGCCATTGCCGTTTCCGGTATCGCCGGTCGCAACATCGGGAGCGTTAAGCGCTGACGCGTTGGCCGCCGGCGACGCACCACTGTTGCCAGTGCTGCTGCCGCTGCCGTTGAGCACGGCTAAATTGGCCGAAGTCGGCGCGCCGCTGCTCGCACCATTGCCAGTGGTGCTGTCTTGGTTGAGTGCACCGACGCTGGTTGCCGGCTCCGCGCCAGTTCCGCTGTCGCCGGTCGAGCCGCCGGTGTTGAGAGCGCCGGCCGCGACCGAACTCTGCGGGCCGGTGCCGCCGGTGCTGCTGCCGGCATTCAGCACGCCAGCGCTGGCAGACGGCGTTGTGCCGCCGCTACCCCCGCTGCTGCCCGTCGAACCACCGGAATTCACCGCTGCCAGCGCGAAGGTGGGACGGCGCGCCGCCGTGCCGCCGGTCGGACTCGATTGATTCAGAACGGACGCATTCGCCGTCGGTGACGAACTGGCGCCGCCGCCTCCAGTGTTGCTCGCGCTGTCAAGCACGCCGGCATTGGCCGCCGCCGGCGCAGTGCCTGAGCCGCTATCGCCGGTACTACTGCCGCTGTTGAGGACGCCGGCATCGGCGGTGGGCGTGGTGCCCGCTCCGGTTTCGCCAGTGTTGCTGCCGGCGGCATTCAGCACGCCGGCGTTCGCCGCCACGGGCGCAGTGCCCGAACCGCTATCGCCGGTATTGCTGCCGCTGTTGAGTACACCGGCATCGGCGGTGGGCGTGGTGCCCGATCCTGTTTCTCCAGTGCCGCTGCCGGCGGCATTCAACACACCCGCATTCGCCGCGACCGGCGCAGTGCCTGAGCTGCTATCGCCGGTGCCACTACCGCTATTCAAGACGCCCGCATCGGCGGTCGGTGTATTGCCCGATCCGGTTTCGCCAGTGTTGCTGCCGGCGGCATTCAACACACCCGCATTCGCCGCAACCGGCGCAGTGCCTGCCCCGCTATTCCCGGTGCTGCTGCCGCTGTTGAGGACGCCGGCGTCGGCGGTCGGCGTGGTGCCCGACCCGGTTTCACCAGTATTGCTGCCGGCGGCATTGAGCACACCGGCATTCGCGGCGACCGGCGAGTTGCCGGAACTGTTATCGCCGGTATTGCTGCCGGTGTTGAGAGCGCCGGCATTAGCCGCGAGCGGCGTGGCGCCCGAGCCGGTATCGCCGGTGGTGCTGCCGCTATTGAGAACGCCGGCGTTTGCAGTCGGAGTAGCGCCGGAGCTTGTGTTTCCTGTGGTGCTGCCGCCAGTATTGAGCACGCTCGCATTGGCTGCGACTGGCGCAGTGCCCGAGCCGCTGTCGCCGGTATTGCTGTCGCTGTTCAAGAGGCCGGCATTGGTATTGCCGGCGGCCGCATTGCCGCTGCTGCCAGTGGCGCTGCCGTTGTTCAGGACTCCGACATTGTTCGACGCCACTCCGGTTCCCGAGCTGCTATTGCCGGTGCTGGTGCCGTTGCCGTTGAGGACGCTGACGTTATTGGACGCCACCCCGCCGCTATTGCTGCTGCCGGTCGTTGCGCCGGAAGCATCAAGCGCGCTGACATTGCTCGAAGTCGTACTATTCGAGCTGTTGGTGGTCGTCGCCCCCGGACTGTTGAACGCGCTCACGTCAGTCGTCGCCGCGGGCGCGCTGGTATTGGTCGGCGTATTGGTGACCGTCGTTGCGACCGCCACGCCGCCATTCGTCCCATCGCCGGTCGTAACACTCGCGGACGGATCGGGATTGACGGTGGCGGTCACGCCCTTGGCGCCACCGAAGTTGGCGGAGGTGGGGGTCGTCGTACTACCGGGAGTAAGGGTGGCGCCACCGCTGGGATGGGTCGCGTAGCCGACCTGGCGCCGCACCGTGGACTTGCGACTGGCGAGCGTCCCCGACCTGCCCGCACTCATCGATTGGGTTGCGGTGGTCGCGCCTCTGCGCGCTGCGAGCCGATGATTGCCGATCGAATGCCCGTCGAATGAATGGCCGCCCAACGAATGCCCGCTGACCGAATGGCTGGCGATCGAAACATGCTGTCCGACAGTGCGCGGCGTTGTGCGCAACGCATTGCGGGTATTGCCAAACGTCGCCGCGCCGGAGAAGAACCCGACATTGCCCTGCGTATGGGGCGCGAAATGGCCGCCGAAGCCGCGATTGGTGATCGTTTCTCCGCCAATATCGCCGTTGAGGCTCGGCACGCCGCCAAGACCGCCTCCACCAAGCCCACCCCCGACGCCACCGATACCGCCAACCGCCCCACCGACTGCGCCCCCCACTGAACCGACCGCTCCGCCGAGTCCACCGAGGCCGATTCCGGCCGCGTGCGCGGGCGCTGCCAAGATCACGGCGGTCAGGGCCACGCCGGCCAATAAACTCCTGTGGCGCTTCGAGCTGCGCATAGCGATCTCCTTGAGGCTTTGGCGCGGTGAACTCCGCTTCACAGCATCAATGCGGAAGTCGCGGACGCGGTTCGGATCCGGGCTTGCGCCGAATTCACAAGCGTGTGCTTAGACTTAAGAGCGATTTTCGATCAAATTTTCAGACAATTGGCCAAGTCGATATCCGCCAGGCTCGTCGGGCGTCGATGCCTAAAAACATGTCTGCGATCGTCCAACGCCGGATCTTGGCGTGGCGGCGTGCTAATGCCACATTGCTACCGCATCGCATTGTCGCCCAAGAATTTCGCTCGAAGGAGCCTCCTGTGCCGCTTACTCGCCGTGAATTGCTATTGGCTAGCGCCGCCTTTGGTGTAGTCGGTGCCGTCTCGACTTTCGTCCTGCCAAGACCGGCCCTGGCCGAAGACACCACCGACACAACCACCACCGCTTCCCCAGCCGACCTGGCAGACGCCGGCCCGAACGGCGACCTGTGGCTCGGCTCCGATAAGGCGCCGGTGACGATCATCGAGTACGCCTCCATGACCTGTCCGCATTGCGCTCACTTCTCGGAAACGACCTTTCCCGAATTGAAGAAGCGCTACATCGATACCGGCAAGGTCCGCTACACGCTGCGCACCTTCCCGCTCGATCAGCTCGCGGCGGCGGGGTTCATGATCGCGCTGTGCGGCGGCAAGGACAAATATATGCCGATCGTCGAGACGTTGTTCGCCAAGCAAGACCAGTGGATCGTCAAGGACCCGGTCCCGCCGCTGGAGGAGATCGCCAAGCAGTTCGGCTTCACCGACGACCAGTTCAAGGCCTGTCTGGCGAATCAGAAGATGCTCGACGACATCCAGGCGGTGCGCGACCATGCCGTCCAAAAGCTTGGGGTCAATTCGACGCCCACGTTCTTCGTCAATGGCAAGAAACTGATCGGCGACCTTTCGATCGATCAGATGGCGAAGGAAATCGACCCCTATCTCAAGACGGGATAAGGGTTTTTTCCAAGAGTTCAGGAGCGGCGCGCGGCGATCCGCGGGCCGGCGTGGCGGCGCTCCCACCGGAAGGTCTGGATAATTCGCCGCCGCATGTTGCGCTTGGCGACCCAACGATTCATTCTCCGCGCCGATGCGGCAGACCCCGCGCCGAGAGCTGAGCCGTCCAGGCTTAAGCCCTTGGTGCGAGCCTTGGATGATTCCCTGGATCGCCGCTGCAGGGAGAGGGAATTACCAAGCGAATGAAGCTCACGCGGTTGCGCCTGATCGGCTTCAAGTCCTTCGTCGAACCGACAGATTTCGAGATCGAACCGGGCCTGACCGGCGTCGTCGGGCCCAACGGCTGCGGCAAATCCAATCTCGTGGAGGCCGTGCGCTGGGTCATGGGCGAAGCCTCCTACAAGGCGATGCGCGCCGCCGAGATGGATGACGTGATTTTCTCCGGCAATACCGGCCGGCCGGCGCGCAATCATGCCGAAGTGACCGTTTCGGTCGATAACAGCGACCGCACGGCGCCGGCCTCGTTCAACGATGACGACACGCTTGAGGTCTCCCGCCGCATTCTGCGCGAGCACGGCTCGACATTCCGGGTCAACGGCCGCGAAGTGCGGGCGCGCGACGTCGCCATGCTGTTCGCGGACGCCTCGACCGGCTCGCGGTCGCCTGCTTTGGTGCATCAGGGACGCATCGGCGAGATCATCCAGGCGCGCCCCGAAGCGCGTCGCCGCGTGCTCGAAGAGGCGGCCGGCATTTCCGGACTGCATGCGCGGCGGCACGAAGCAGAGCTGCGGCTGAAGGCCGCCGAGCAAAATCTCGCGCGGGTTGAGGATGTTATCGGTCAACTCGCCGGCCAGGTCGCGGCGCTGAAAACTCAGGCGCGCCAAGCGGTCCGCTACCGCAATATTTCCGGGCAAGTCCGCCGCAGCGAAGCGTTGCTGTTCCATTTGCGCTGGGTCGCGGCGCAGAGCGAAGTCGCCGAGACCGGCCGCAGCAAGGACGAAGCCGTTCGCGTTGTGGCGGCGCGCACCGGAGAGCAGGCCCAGGCATCGACGCGCCAAGCCGATCTCGCCGCAACACTGCCGGCGTTACGCGAGGCCGAAGCCGGCGCTGCCGCCGGCCTGCAACGCCTCGTCGTCGCCCGCGAAACGCTCGAGCGCGAGGAGGCCCGCGCCAAAGAACGCATCGTCGAGCTCGACCGCCGCATCCAGCAATTCGCAGCCGATCTCGAGCGAGAGCGCGCGCTCGCCGCCGATGCCGAGGCGGCGCTGCAACGGCTCGACGCCGAACAGACCTCGCTTTCGGCGGTGGCTCGGGAAACCCAGCAGCGGCTCGCCGGCGCCAATGAGCGGGTCATGGCGGCGGATTTTACCCTGACGGCTTCCGAAAGGTCGTTTGCCGAATTGACCGGCGCGCTCGCCGACCTGACCGCGCGCCGCAATCAGCTGCAGGCCGCGTTGCGCGATCACCAGGAGCGCGCGGCGAGGCTGGACGCCGAATTCGCGAATATCGAATCCGGCCTGGTGGCGACCGATGCCGGCGCCCCCGATCTGCCCGGACTGGCCGCAGCCGTCGCCGAAGCGCAAGCCGCGCTTGCCGCTGCCGAGACCGCCGCCCATGCGGCGGAGACTGCGCACCGGCAGGCCCGCGAAGACATGGACACCGCGCGCACGCCGCTTGCCGCCGCCGAGAAGAGCGTGCAGCGGCTCGAGACCGAAGCAAAGACGATCGGCAAGCTGCTCGCGGTCGAGAGCAAGAACCTGTGGCCGCCGGTGATGGACGAGATCACCGTCAGCAAGGGTTACGAAAAAGCGCTCGGCTCGGCGCTGGGCGACGATCTCGATGCTCCGGTCGGCTCGTCGGCGCCGATGCACTGGGCCGGTGCTGCGCTCGATCCGGCCGATCCGGCGTTGCCGGACGGCGTCACTGCACTATCGCAGTATGTCGCGGCCCCGCCGGAACTGGCGCGCCGTCTGGCCCAAGTCGGCGTCGTCGAACGGGGCGACGGGCCGCAGCTCGCCGCCATGCTCAAGCCGGGCCAGCGGCTGGTGTCGCGCGAGGGCGATTTCTGGCGCTGGGACGGATTTGCGGTAGCCGCCCACGCGCCGACCGGCGCGGCGCGCCGGCTGGCCGAACGCGGCCGGCTGGAAGAAATTGAAAGCGAACTTGCCGCAGCCCGCGGCGAAGTCGAGACCAAGCGGCTGGCCGCCGAAGCGGCGGAGGCCGCGCTTGCGGCCGCGGCTATCGCGGAAACCGAAGCCCGCGCTCATTGGCGGGACGCCCAACGCCTCACCGATGCCGCCCGCGAACATCACGCCGTGGCCGAACGCGAAATCAGCCGCAACGCGGCCCGCATTTCGGCGCTCAAGGAGGCGAGACAGCGGATCGGCGTGGGCCGCGATGAGGCGAAGCTCGGCTGCGACGAGACGGAGAAGTCGCTCGCAGGGCTGCCGGCTGCCGCCGAGATCGAGAGCAAGCTTGCCGAGATCAACGCGGTGATCGCGCACCAGCGCGGCGCGTGCGCCGAACAGCGCGGCGAGGCGCAGGCGATCGCGCGCGAATTGGAGCTGGCCAACCACCGGCTGCGCGCCATTGCCGGGGAGCGCCAAGGCTGGGACGACCGCAAGGCCAACGCGGAGGGGCAGATTGCCACGCTCCAGCAGCGCACCCACGAGGCGGCGAGCGAACGCGCCGAATTGGTCACCGCCCCGCAAAAATTCGAAATCCAGCGTCAGGCGCTGATCGGCCAGATCGAATCGGCAACCGCCGAGAGACGCAGCGCGGCCGACCGGCTGGCGGCGGCCGAGACCGAGCTTGCCGAAGCGGACAAGGCCGCACGGCTGGCGCTTGAGGCGGTGGGCGAAGCGCGCGCCGAGGCCGCGCGCAGCGAAGAGCGCTCCGACGCCGCCAAGCGGCGGCTGGCCGATGTCGAGCACGAAATCCGCGATGTCTTGCAGGTCGAACCGGTCAGCGCCGCAGAGGTCGCCGAGCTCAAGCCCGAGGCCGAAACCCCGTCAATTGCCGAGGTCGAGGCCAAGATCGAACGCATCAAGCAGGAGCGCGAACGGCTCGGCTCGGTGAATTTGCTGGCCGAGGAGGAATTGCGCGAAGTCGAAGGCCAGCACCAAAAGCTCATCAGCGAACGCGACGATCTGGTCGAGGCGATCAGGCGGCTGCGCCAAGGCATTCACAGTCTCAACCACGAGGCCCGCGACCGCCTTTTGACGTCGTTCCAGACCGTCAATGAGAATTTCAAGAAGCTATTTACCGAATTGTTCGGCGGCGGCGCCGCCGAGCTGCAATTGATCGAAAGCGAGGACCCGCTCGAAGCCGGGCTTGAGATCATGGCGAAACCGCCTGGCAAGAAGCCGGCAACGTTGTCGCTGTTATCCGGCGGCGAGCAGGCGCTCACCGCGCTGGCTTTGATCTTCGCCGTGTTCCTCACCAATCCGGCGCCGATCTGCGTGCTGGACGAGGTCGACGCGCCGCTCGACGATTACAACGTCGAGCGCTTTTGCACGCTGCTCGACGAGATGACGCGCTCGACCGACACGCGGTTTGTCATCATCACCCATAATCCGATCACCATGGCGCGCATGAACCGCCTGTACGGCGTCACCATGGCGGAACGCGGCGTGTCGCAGCTCGTTTCGGTCGACCTGCAGGGCGCGGTGAAGCTGCGCGACGCAAGCTAATGCAGCGGCGGATCGAACCGCCGCTCATTCATTCCCGAGCTTAAACAGCCGCCGCGCGTTGCCGCGACCGATTTTGCTCCGGTCGTTCTCGCTGATCGGACAGGCATCGAACCAATTGGCGGCGTGGTCGATGTTCTCGAACGGCCAGTCGGTCGAGAACATGATGCGGTCGGCGCCGATTTCCAGCATGGCGTTCATCAGCGCCTGGGTGCGGAAATTGCCGGACGTGGTGAGAAAGAAATTCGCAGAGAAATATTCCCCCAACGGCTTCTTCGCCGGCCACTTGTTCCGGTTTGGGATCCAGGCATTGGAATTATCGACGCGCCAAATCCCGTAAGGCAGGTTCTCGCCCATATGGCCGAGAATGATATTCAACCGCGGATGAGCGTCGAACAGGCCCGAGGCCATCAGCCGCAAGGCATGCACGGCGGTCTCCTGGCCGAATGCCCAGATCGGTCCCATGAGCCAGGGGTGCCCATCGTAAATCCGCGCGTCGCGCGGCACCGGATTGCGCGGGTGCAGATAGAACGGAACGTCGAGCTTCTCGACGGTCGCCCAAAACGGCCGGTATGCCGGTAAATCGTAATAGACGGCGCTCTCGGCATCGCCGACCTGCGAGAAGCCGTTGACCAAAGCGCCGCGCAAGCCCAGCTCCTTGACACAGCGCTCCAGCTCGCGCGCGGCAATATCGGCATCCTGCATGGCGAGCGCAGCGAAGCCCTGAAAGCGGCCCGGCCGTTTGGCCACCTGTTCGGCGAGAAAGTCGTTGGCCTTGCGCGCCACCTCGGCGGCGCGGCGCTTGTCGGGAATGGCCTGCACCGCCGGTGCGTTGAGCGACAGGATCATCATCTCGATGCCGTACTCGTCCATCAACGCCAGCCGCCGGCCGTGGATGTCGGCATTGCGGCTCCTAACTTCGTTCTGCACGGCTTGCGGAAAATAGCCCACCGAATCGTCGGCGGTTTCCGGAATAGCGAAGTGCTCCTCGAGCGCGATCTTGCCCCGCATGGTCCCTCCCGTTTCGGGCCGCGCCGTCGCGCCCGATTAATCTTAACACGGTGATCGCCGCACGCCTCCCGGTCCGGCGCGCATGGCAGCGTCCGCTGGCACGCATCTGGCGAGACAATGGCACGAGCTGCCGTGTCGTCCCATTTCGGGGCGGCTGCAGGCCCCCGCTCGTTCAAAACGCTACGGCCGCGCCGATGAACGTGCAACCAAGCTACACCCTGGTTTCCCAACCGCGGAACAATCGCGTGCTGCGCGGCTGGGCGCTGTTGTCGCGCGGGACTTTCGCCGTCGCCATTTTCTTGCTCGACGCTGCGCTGATCGTGGCGACATCGCTGCTGACCGGCATCGCCTATTACAGCTTCGTCTACGGCGACATCGACCAAATCTGGAACTGCGTCCAGGTCGGCCTGCTGGCAGCGGGCATCTTCACCGTTTCCAATATCTTTCGCGGCGAATATCGGCTGCCGAATTTTTTCGCCTTCAGGCCGCACGCCCGGCGTACCGTTCAATTGTGGAATGTCACCCTGATCTGCCTTTTGATGGTCGGGTTTCTGGCGCAAGTCAGCATCGAATATTCGCGTGGCTGGATCGTGCTGTTCTATGTCGCGACGCTTGCCGGTCTTGTCGTGTCGCGTTTTGCCATCGTTCGCGTCACCGCGCTGGCGCGCGCGGCCGGGCTGATTTCGGCGCAACGCATCTGCCTGCTCGGCACCGGAACCCATATCGGCGCCTTCGTCCAGCATTACGAGCCGTGGGCCCTCGGGCTCAACATCGTCGGCTGTCGCTTCCTGACGCCGGTTCCCGCCACCGCCACCGCGGAAGCGCGACGGGCCGTGCTCGACCGCGATCTGGCGGAAGCGGTGACGAGCGTGCGCGCGCTCGATCCCGACGCCATCTATCTGCTGTTGCCGTGGTCGGCGAACGACGTCATCGAGCGCTGCGCCGAGACTTTCCTGACGCTGCCGGTCGAAATCCATCTTGGCCCGGAACAGATACTGCACAAGTTCGACGAAGTCGAACTCGCCAAGGTCGGACCGCTGGCCAGCTTGCAGCTAACCCGTCTGCCGCTGTCGCGCACCGAGGTGGTGCAGAAGCGGTTGTTCGATATTCTGTTCGCATCGCTGGCGCTGATCGCGCTGACGCCGCTGATCGTGCTGGTCGCCATCCTCATCAAGCTCGACAGCCGCGGACCGATTTTCTTCGTGCAGCGGCGCTATGGCTTCAATCAGCAACCGTTCCGTATCATTAAATTTCGCACCATGCGGGCAATGGACGATGGCGCGGTGATCCCGCAGGCCAGACGCGACGATCCCCGCTTAACCCGGATCGGCCGCTGGCTGCGGCGCTGGAATGTCGACGAGATCCCCCAGTTGTTCAACGTGCTGACCGGCGAGATGTCGCTGGTTGGGCCGCGGCCGCATGCACTCTCGCACGACCACGAGTATGAGCGCCGCATTTCGCTCTACGCACGCCGTCACAATGTGAAACCGGGAATTACCGGCTGGGCCCAGATCAACGGCTATCGCGGCGAGATCGACAGCGAAGAGAAAATCCGCGGACGCGTCGAATATGATTTGTTCTATATCGACAATTGGTCGCTCTGGCTCGACATGAAAATCATCGCCCGCACCATGTTGTCGCCGACGGCTTACCTCAACGCCTATTGATCGCCAGCGCGAGGAGTAGGCGACGAACCAGTGCGGAGCCTTTGCTTGCGGTTGGATTGTTACGCCTCTCCTGCGACGACAAAATTACACCAGAACGAATGGAGCGGATTTGACATCCGCTACCCACCCAGCCGCAAACTCGTGAAGCGAATGTCAATCCAAAAGCTCTACTAGGACTGATATTTGCTAGCGGTCCTTTGATTTTAGCATTCGCATAATGGCATGCCGGACAGGGCGCGAATGTTAGAATTGGACCACTAGCCGGCAAGCGTCGCGATGGCGGCGATCGCGCCGATGGTGACGACGGCTGTCGACACCCACAAAACGCCGATCCAGAGCCAAAACGTCCGCGGTTTTTTTGCCGTAACGGGCCTCGCCGGCTCTCTCCATGAGCGCAATTCCGGCTGGCCCAGCCGCAGTGCGACGCTGGCGCGCTCGATGTCGGCATATTCACGCGCCAACTGGTCCTGCTCGAACCGCGTCAGGGTATTGGTGTCGTCGGCGGTTTCGATGTCTCGGCCATGAGGCGCGGACGCGTGCGCCTCCATCGATAACGGATGGTCGCCTGGCCGGTCTGATTGCAGCGAGCCGAGACCGTGCTCGGACGTTGGCCTATTTAACATGGGCCCACCTGCCTACCTATTCGCAATGACAGCTCCGTGCTTAACGGACACGCGGGGTCGACGCGACGCCGATCCGGCGCTAACCTTAATGGCCGAAGCGGCCCGCTTTCGGCGGGACCGGCGGCGGGCCGCGGGCGCGCTCGCGAGAGCCGCAGAGAGCGACTATCTATTGCCGGATTGCATCCCTGTTGCTTGATCCCATGTTACTTTATCCCAAGTTGCTTGACCCTATGGCGCCGCGTATCGCGGCAAGCCGCCGGGAGCCAGTCTGAGGAGTCCTGATGTCTACCTCGACCATCATCGTCCTCGCCGTGATCGCCGTCGTCGTTTTGTGGGCGATCACCGTCTACAACGGCCTCGTCACCATGCGGCAGCGGGTTAACGAGGCCTTCGCCGACGTCGACGTACAGCTGCGCCAGCGGCACGACCTGATCCCGAACCTGGTCGAGACGGTAAAGGGATATGCGGCACATGAGCGCGGCACGCTCGATGAAGTGGTAAAAGCCCGCACTGCGGCGGTTGCCGCCCAGGGGCCGGCGCAGCAGGCGGCGGCCGAAAACATGCTCTCCGGCGCCTTGCGTCAGCTGTTTGCACTGTCCGAAGCCTATCCGAACCTCAAGGCCAATGAGAATTTCCAGCAGTTGCAGGCGGAATTGACCGACATTGAAAACAAGATCGCCGCATCGCGGCGCTTCTTCAACAACGCGGTGCAGGAATACAATGCCGGCATTCAGCGTTTTCCCGCCGCCATATTCGCCGGCACTTTCGGCTTCGCCCAGAAGGATTACTTCGATCTGGGCGCGGATCGGCAGGCCGAAACGGCCGCGCCGGCGGTGAAATTCTGACTTTGCCATTCCGGGGACCGGGCGGAGCAGGGAATCCCTCCACCAATGTTCGAAACGTGAAGCAAATCGTCGAGGAACCTCATGTTTCGTGATTGCGGATTCCGGGTTCGCGGACTTCGCCCGCGCCGCGCAATGACGCGGTGACGATCATGGCCGCTTACGGTCTCTACAGTCATATCCAATCGAACCGGCGCCGCTCGATCGTCCTGCTCGCCGGCTTGTTCCTTCTCGTCTATGTGATGGTCTATGCTGGCGCGCTTGTCGCCGTTGCGTTGTCGCTGAACGCCGATCTGCCGACGCTGATGCGGATCGCCTGGGTCGATCTCGTCAGAGCGGCGCCATTCGCCACCGTGGGCGCCGCGCTCTGGATCGTCATCGCTTATTACTTTCATCAGGACATGATCGACGCGCTGACCGGCGGCCGGGAAGTGCAGCGCAAGGAACAGCCGCGCCTCTACAACATCCTGGAAAATCTCTGCATTTCACGCGGCATCCCGACGCCCAAGCTGAAAATCATGGATTCCGGGGCGCTTAATGCCTTCGCCGCTGGAATGAATGCCAAGCAATACTCCATCACCGTGACCACAGGCTTGCTCAACCAGCTAGACGACGCCGAGGTCGAATCGGTGCTGGGCCACGAGCTGACGCATATCCGTAACGGCGACGTCCGCATGATGGTCATTGCCGTCATTATTGCGGGTGCGATCTCCTTTTTCGTCGAACTAGTTTTCCGGTTGTGGTTCTTCAACGGCTTCGGCTTCGGCGGCGGCTCACGGTCCGAGCGGCGCGGCGGCGGCAATGGAGCGGGGCTTGCGATTTTGATCGCCGTCGGGCTCGTGGTCGTGGCTTACGCGCTGTCCTTCGTCATTCGGCTTGCTTTGTCGCGGTCGCGCGAGTTTCTTGCCGATGCCGGCTCGGTCGAGCTCACTAAAAACCCCGACGCCATGATCTCGGCGCTGCGCAAAATCGAGGGCCGCGGCGAGCTTGAACGCGCTACCTCGGCGGTGATGGAAATGTGCATCGACAATCCGCGCCAGGGCTTCGGCGAATTGTTCGACACGCATCCTACGGTCGACGCTCGTGTCGCGGCGCTAGTCAAATTCGCCGGCGGCCGCGACCCCGGCCCCATGGCCCTGTCGCCGCCCGGTGACGAGGGCGCCGATGCGGCGGCGGAAGCAACGGCCGGCCCGTGGGGGCCGGAAAATCCATTGCAACCGCCATCGCAAGTGCCGACGCAGCAGCCATCCGAGACCCCCGGCCCCTGGTCGGAGCCGACAGCCGATCCGACGGCGCAGCCTTCGGAGACACCCGCGGACGCGGGGTCCGGCGCAGTGCCCGATCCAGTTTCCGGTCCAGCTTCCGGTCCTTGGGGACCGCACCGCAACAGCTAAGCACCCGGGCCGGCGCGCGTTAACCTTAACGAATTACAAATCCACCGAATCGGCCCCGGCAGGCTCCGAGCCGGACGAGGAGGCTTCCAAACCGCCTCGCGCCTGTGTAGAACCAGAACAAAGCGCACAAGACACGCTTTGCGGGCGTCAGTGAGGGGTTCGATCATGGCCAAACCAGCTCTGATTTTGGTCGGTGCGGACAAGGGCGGCGTAGGTAAGACTACGGTCGCCCGCACGTTGCTCGATTATTTCACCGCGCACCACGTACCAACCCGGGCTTTCGATTCTGAATCGCCGAAGGGAACGCTTAAGCGTTTTCATCCCGAGGTGGCCGACATTGTCGACGCCACCGCGGTGGCCGACCAGATGCGCATCATCGATACACTGTCGAGCACCGACGCCACCGTGACGGTGGTCGACGTCCGCGCCGGCCTGCTGTCGCCGACACTGCGGGCGCTGCGCGATATCGGGTTCCTGGACGCGGTCAAGAAGGGCCAGATCACTTTCGTCGTCTTCCACATCCTCGGCTCTTCGATCGCCTCGCTGAACGAGATCGAGGAAACCGCGCCGTTTACGGTCGACGCCAAGTATTTTCTGGTCAAGAACTTCATCAACAACACCAACTTCTTCGAATGGGATCAGGCCACCCATGCCTCTTATTTTAAGAAGCTGAAGGACGCGGTGACGATCAACATCCCGAAGCTCAACGAAATGGCCTACGAGCAGGTCGAGCTGGCATCGGTGCCTTTCCTCACCTTCGTCGCCAACAAGAACCCGAAGGGCGACACTGCCAACTACTCGTTCGTGCTGCGCGGCTATGTGCGGCATTGGCTTGGCAATGTGTGGGGCGAGTACGACCGCGTGAAGCTGCTCGATATCTTCGATACTTCGGGCAGCTCGGTCACGGCGTCGCGCGCGCAGGGCGGCAACCGCTCATAACGGCGCGGTCGCGGGTTCGCCCGCTCCGGCATAATGCTAGAGCCGCAGGCAATTTCGTCATAAAGTCGCATCCGGTAGCACCGGACTGGGACCGCCGCGGGAATGGCTCAGCACACGCCGCTCTACATTATCGCCTCGCGGCATCCCCGGGTGGGGAAGACCCTGCTCGCCCGGCTTTTGTTGGAATTTTTCCGCTCCAACGGCAGGACTTCGCTGGTCGGTTACGACCTCGATCCGCGCGAGCCGGCGCTGGCGCCGCACTTTCCAAATCAGGTCTGGACCGTCGATATCGCCGACACCCGCGGCCAGATGGCGCTGTTCGACCGGCTGGTCAGCGACGAGTGGCGCACCACGATCATCGATCTTGGTTACAGCCTGTTCGACCAATTCTTCGAGGTCATGGCGGAGATTGGCTTCGAGCAGGAGGCCCAGCGGCGCGGCATACACCCCATCGTGCTGTTCATTACCGACGGCGCCTCAGCCACTGCGCGCACCTATTCCGGGCTTCGGCGGCGGCTGCCGCGCACCACCTTCGTGCCCGTGCACAATGAGGCCGCCTCGTTCATGTTCATCCCCCAGGATTTTCCCCCGAGCCGCACGGACTGCGGCGTCATCCGTATTCGGCGGCTATCCCCCATCGTACGTGGCGTGATCGATCGGCCCGGCTTCTCGTTCGCCTCCTATATGGAGCGGCAGCCGGGCGGACCAACCGAAGTTCACAGCTGGATCGGTGGCGTTTTTGCGCAATTTCGCGAGCTCGAGCTGCGGTTATTGATCGGCGAGCTCGAATTCTTCGTTGCGCGGCAAGAGCGAGCCGCTTCGCGCGCCCGCTGAGGGGCGCGGCACGCGTTAATGCCCCTCGAAGGTGACGAGGGTGCGCACCGGGACGCCCAGCTTGCGTATTTTTCCGGCGCCGCCAAGCTCCGGCAAATCGATGATGAAGCAGGCGGCGACGACATCTGCGCCGACTTGCTGCAAAAGCTTCACCGCCGCTTCGGCCGTGCCGCCGGTGGCGACAAGATCGTCGACGAGGATGACCCGCTCGCCCTTCGCCAGGGCATCCTCATGCATTTCCATCTCGTCGATGCCGTATTCGAGCGAATAGCCGATACTCACGCGCTTGAACGGCAATTTGCCCTTCTTGCGGATCGGCACGAAGCCGCACGACATCTGATGGGCGATGGCGCCGCCGAGGATAAAGCCGCGAGCCTCGATGCCGGCCACCTTGTCGATCTTGCGGCCGGCCCACGGCTGCACCAGTTCGTCGACGGCCCGCCGGAATGCCCGCGCATCGCCAAGCAGCGTGGTGATGTCGCGGAACATGATCCCGGGCTTCGGGTAGTCCGGGATGGTGCGGATCGCGGCCTTCAGGTCGTTCTCGAATGCGGGACCGCTCATGGTTTCGGCCTAAATTCCGACGCCATAACTTTCGAGGCCATGACTTTCATGGCCATGCATTTCGAGGCCACGAATCTGGAGGCCATGAATTTGGAGGTCATGGCCGCTTTCCGCGCTCAGCTCTGATATTCGGTCGGCGCCCGCGGCTTCTCCAGGTCCGGCTCGTGCAGCACGGCGTACCAGACCTTTTTCTTGGTGAAATAGAGGAGGCCCGTGAACACGATCAGGAAGATCATCACCTGGAAGCCAAGGCTCTTGCGCGCGTCAAGCTTCGGCTCCGCCGCCCACATCAGGAACGCAGCAACGTCGCGTCCATACTGATCGACAGTGGTCGGCGTACCGTCGGTGTATTCGACCTGCCCGTCGCTCAATGGCTTCGGCATGCCGATGGCGTGACCGGGGAAATACTTGTTGTATTGGCCGCCCGGCGGCAACGGGAAACCTTTGGGTGGATCGGTGTAACCGTTGAGGATGGCGTGGATGTAGTCCGGGCCGTCTTCCTGATACATCGTGAAGGCATCGAGAATGAACCAGGGAAAGCCCCACTCGTAACTGCGCGCCTTGGCAAGGTCAGACATGTCCGGCGGCAGCTTGCCACCGAGCGCTGCGCGAGCCGCCTGCTCGTTCGGGAACGGCGGCGGGAAATTGTCGGAGATCTTCCCCGGCCGCTGGAACATCTGGCCTTCATCGTTGGGACCATCGGTTACCTGAAAGGTCGCCGCGATGGCCGCCGCTTGCGCTTCGGTGAAATCCGGTCCGCCCGGGTCGGCGAGATTACGGAACGACAGCAGCTTGAGGCTGTGACAGTTCGAGCAAACCTCACGGTAGATTTTGAAACCGCGCTGCAGCTGCTCCGGATTATAGGTGCCGAACGGGCCCCAGAACGACCAGTGCAGGCGCGGCGGCGCGTCGGCTTCCTGAGCCGACGCCGCAGTCGCTCCGCCGGCAAGCGATGCCGCGAGCACAAACGCCAGAACGATGCTGTGACGACGTTTCATTGCCAGGCTCCCTAACCGCGCCCGCTCGGGGGTGGAGGCGCCGATGCGCCGATCGGCAGGCCTTCACGCAACACCGATTCGGTAATCGAATTCGGCAGCGGTCTGGTGGTTTCGAACAGGCCCAGCAGCGGCAGGATGATGAAGAAGAAGGCAAAATAATACGTGGTAAGAATGCGGGCCGCGATCACATAGCCCCCCGTCGGCTCCTGCGAGCCGAGATAGCCGAGCCCGATCACGCAGGCGAAGAAGATGAACAAGAACTGCCGATATAACGGCCGGTAATTCGCCGAGCGCACCCGTGAGGTATCGAGCCAGGGCAGGAAGGCCAGCACGATAATTGAGCTGGCGAGTGCAGTCACGCCGAGAAGCTTGCTCGGGATGGCGCGCAGGATGGCGTAGAACGGCAAGTAGTACCATTCGGGCACGATATGGGTCGGCGTCTGGCTCGGGTTGGCCGGGATGTAATTGTCGGAATGGCCGAGATAGTTCGGGATGTAGAAGATGAAATACGCGAACACGATGCAGAACAGGCCGATGAAGAAGGCATCCTTGACCGTGGCATAGGGCGTGAACGCAACAGTATCCTTCTCGGTCTTCGGTTCGACGCCGGTCGGGTTGTTCTGCCCGACCATATGCAGCGCCCAGATGTGCAGGACGACGACGCCGGCGATGACGAACGGCAAGAGATAGTGCAGCGAGTAAAATCGATTGAGCGTCGGATTGCCCACGGCGTAGCCGCCCCACAGCCAGGTCACGATATCGCCGCCGACGCCGGGGATCGCCGAAAACAGATTGGTGATGACGGTCGCCGCCCAGAAGCTCATCTGGCCCCACGGCAGCACGTAACCCATGAAGCCTGTTGCCACCATCAAGAGGAACAGGATGACGCCCAGGATCCACAGCACCTCGCGCGGCTCCTTGTACGAGCCGTAATACATGCCGCGAGCGATGTGGGCATAGACCGCGGCGAAGAAGAACGCGGCACCGTTGGCATGGACATAGCGCAGCAGCCAGCCGTAATTCACGTCGCGCATGATGCCTTCGACGGAATTGAAGGCGTAATCGACGTGCGGCGTATAGTGCATCGCCAGCACAACGCCGGTGACGATCTGCACGCCCAGCATGAAAGTGAGTATGCCGCCGAAGGTCCACCAATAGTTCAGATTGCGCGGCGTCGGATAGGCGATGAAGGACGAATAAACCAGGCTCGCGATCGGCAGGCGCCGCTCCAACCATTGCATGAAGGAGCTCTGCGGCTGGTAGGTCGAATGTCCGCTCATAGTCGAACCTTATATGCGTGATTGGGCGATGTTTGGCCGATTCGTCACAGCCTCGGCAACCGCGATGAAAGGAAAGTTCCGGCGCGTGCAGACCGCCGTTGAGATTGCTGTCACAGCCTCGACCCTCTTACATCTGGCCGGTTGTCCCGTCCGCGCTGCAAACCGCCCCCGGTAGGCCCCGTGCGGCGGCGGAAGGACCGGTCGTCTCCGGCCTTGGGAAGGTCCGAGGCGACGCATTCCGGTGAGGTTCTATTGGCACCCTTGCCGGCATAGTGCAAGAGTGCCGGCAGCACACCCACAGCGCGCCTTAGTCTGGGCGTTTGCCGGCCTGATGCGTGGCACCACCTATTACCGCCAAGATGGCCGCGCAGGGCGCGCATGACTTTACGAATCGCGTTATTCCAACCCGACATTCCGCAGAACACGGGCACGGTGTTACGGTTGTGCGCATGCCTCGGCATCGAAGCGCATCTCATCGAGCCGGCCGGCTTTCCATCATCGGATCGCGCCTTCCGCCGCGCCGGCATGGATTATCTCGATGCAGTCACTCTGGTGCGGCACCCCTCCTGGCGCGATTTCGAAACCTGGCGGCTCGGTGAACGCCAACGGCTGGTCCTGTTCACCACGGCAGCCAGCCTGCCATACCTGGACCATCGCTTCGCCGATGGCGACATCCTGTTGTTCGGCCGTGAAACCGCGGGCGTGCCGGCGGAGGTTCACGCCGCGGCCGATGCCCGTCTGGTCATCCCGATGCGGCCGGGACTGCGCTCGCTCAATGTCGCGATGGCTGCGGCAATCGCCGCCGGCGAAGCGCTTCGGCAAACGGGTCGCATGACTTTTTAAGCGCGGAGCGGCAAAAAGAAGCGGCCATGGAAAAGGACACCATCGAACGGCGCAAGACCGAGGCCAAGGCATGGTTCGAGACTTTGCGCGACCGCATCACAGCGGCTTTCGAGGATATCGAAGACACCTTGCCGCCCGGCGCGCCGCTCGCCGAACTGCCGCCGGGCCGGTTCAAGCGCACACCGTGGACCCGGACCGACCACACCGGCTCACCCGGCGGCGGCGGCGTCATGGCGATGATGAAGGGCCGCGTCTTCGAAAAGGTCGGCGTTCACGTCTCGGCGGTGTTCGGCGAGTTCGCCCCGGAATTCCGCAAGGAGATTCCGGGCGCGGCGGACGATCCGCGGTTTTACGCCACCGGCATTTCGCTGATCGCGCATCCGCATAACCCGCATGCGCCGGCCGTCCATATGAATACGCGGTACGTCGTGACCAGCAAATCCTGGTTCGGCGGGGGCGCCGACTTGACGCCGGTGCTCGATCGCCGCCGCACCCAAAGCGACCCCGACGCGATCGCTTTCCACGCGGCCATGAAAGCCGCCTGCGATGCCCATCGTGGTGTTGCGCCCTATGACAAGTTCAAGACATGGTGCGACGAGTACTTTTATCTCAAGCATCGCGGCGAACCGCGCGGCATCGGCGGCATATTCTATGACTGGCTCGACAGCGGCGATTTCGACAACGACTTCGCTTTCACTCAGGACGTCGGCCGCGGCTTTATCGGCATTTACCCGGAGCTGGTACGGCGGAATTTCGCCAAAGCCTGGAGTGAGGCGGAGCGCGAGGAACAGCTCATCCGCCGCGGCCGCTATGTCGAATTCAATCTGCTTTATGACCGTGGCACGATTTTCGGGCTGCGCACCGGCGGCAACGTCGAGTCGATTCTGTCCTCGATGCCGCCGGTCGTGAAGTGGCCGTGAGCGGCTAGCATGTCCTTTCGCAAAACCGGTTTCCACTTTTGCGGGACATGCTCTAATGGCGCAACGCGCTGGAGATCATCACCACGCCGCCGACAACAACGACGACATCGAGCACTATGGTGTGCACGTGAACCGGCAGTCGCCGGACGATGAGCTTGGCCAGGAACGTGCACGGAAACGCCACCACGCTAATCAATAGCGCGATCGCGATCACCGTCCGGGTCAGCACACCGGCAACGCCGAACACCGAAAGCTTGATCGCGCCCACACCGATCGAAATAGCCGCGTCGGTCGAAATGACGGCGGCGCCCTCAAGCCCACTCGCCATCAACAGCGACAGCAGGATCACCCCGGCCCCGGTGCTGCCGCCAACGACGATACCCCAACCGGCCGCCGCCACGGCATAACCCTTTTCGCCGAGGCGATGACCGCGCCGCTTGAGAAGCCGCCGTAGCGGCACGGTCGCGATCAGGCTCGTACCAATCACCAACGCCGCGCCGCGGCCGGACAACAGCGTATAGAGCCAGGCGCCGAGCACGCAGGTCGGCAGCGCGCAGACAAATGCGATGAATGCGCGGCGAGGATCGACGTGGTGGCGGAATGCGGCGACGCGCGCGGTATTAGTGAACATCGCGGAAATGGCGATGATCGGTACCACCGGCGCGGCACCCACCATCGGCACCAGAATAAGCGGCATCAGGGCGCCGGTGCCATAGCCGGCGACCCCGCCCGTCACGGCCGACAAGGCCGCGAGCACCACGATCACAATAAGATCGAATGGCGATGCATTTGGAATAAAGGGCATAGGGGTGACAGGACCGGTGCTGGAATCAGCCGTTGACTAAGGCGCGCCCAGTAACGAGAACAGGCGT
This sequence comes from uncultured Alphaproteobacteria bacterium, assembly GCA_963790495.1. Taxonomy (GTDB): domain Bacteria; phylum Pseudomonadota; class Alphaproteobacteria; order Rhizobiales; family Xanthobacteraceae; genus BOG-931. The sequence goes on from CAWBOW010000010.1 coordinate 140,846, forward strand.
TCGACGGAAGATAGACAGTAAAGGGACACCAGCGATGGACCTTGGAATTGCCGGCCGCAAGGCGATCGTTTGCGCCTCGAGCCGCGGGCTTGGGCTGGCCTGCGCCAAGGCGCTGGCCGCGGCCGGCTGCGAGGTGGTGATCAACGGACGCGACGCGGCGCATCTGGCCAAGGTCACAGCCGAGCTGAAACAAAGCGGCGCCAAAGTCATTCCGGTTGCCGCGGATGTCGCCTCGCCGGAAGGGCAAAAGGCCCTGTTCGCCGCCTGTCCGGAACCGGATATCCTGGTCAACAACAATGCCGGACCGCCGTTTCGCGATTTCCGCGAGCTCGACCGGCAGAAAATGCTCGATGGCGTGGTCGGCAATATGATCGTGGCGATTGAGCTCATCAAACAGGCAATCGATCCCATGATCGCCAGAAAATTCGGCCGCATCGTCAACATCACATCCGGCTCGGTGAAGATGCCGATCGCCGGGCTCGACCTCTCCTCCGGCGCGCGCGCGGGATTGACTGCTTTTCTCGCCGGCGTCGCCCGCAGCGTCGCCGCCTCGAATGTGACGATCAATTTCATGCTGCCCGGCATGTTCAATACCGATCGGCTGCGGTCCAACATGGAGATGACGGCGAAGAAAAAGAACATCAGTGTCGAAGCCGCCAGCGCCGAGCGGATGGCCACGGTGCCGGCCAAGCGATTCGGTCAACCGGACGAGTTCGGCGCCACCTGCGCCTTTCTGTGTTCGGCGCAGGCGGGCTATATCACCGGGCAGAATATCCTGATCGACGGCGGCACGTTTCCCGGCGCATTCTGACGCATTTCACAACACGGTTCCCCAAGGAGTTTAGACATGAAACTCGTTCGTTACGGCGTAGCTGGCCGCGAGAAGCCCGGCATGATCGACGCTCAAGGCAAAATCCGCGACCTGTCAAAGGTCGTTTCAGACATTGCCGGCGACGTGCTGTCGCCCAAAAGTTTGAACAAGCTGCGCAAGCTGAAGGCGGAAAAATTGCCGCTGGTGCGCGGCAATCCGCGCATCGGGCCGTGCGTCGGTCATGTCGGCAACTTCATCGCCATCGGCCTCAATTATTCCGATCACGCCGCCGAGGCCGGCATGCAAATCCCGAAAGAGCCGATCATTTTCAACAAGGCGCCGTCTTGCATCTGCGGACCGAACGACGACACCATGATCCCCAAGGATTCCTCCAAGCTCGACTGGGAGATCGAACTCGGCATCGTCATCGGTGAGCCGGCGCGTTACCTGAGCAAGGACAAGGCGCTCGATGTGGTCGCCGGCTATTGCCTTGCCAACGACGTATCCGAGCGCGTGTTTCAGATCGAGCGCGCCGGTCAATGGACCAAGGGCAAAGGCTGCGAGACCTTCGGCCCGCTCGGGCCGTGGCTCGTTACCAAAGATGAAATCAAGGATCCGCAAAACCTCGACATGCGGCTCGACGTCAACGGCGAAAAGCGCCAGCGCGGCAACACCAAGACGATGATCTTCGACTGCCGCTACATCGTTTGGTGCTGCTCTCAATATTTCGCGCTTGAGCCCGGTGACGTCATTATTACGGGAACTCCGCCCGGTGTCGGGCTTGGCATGAAGCCGGAGCCGAAATTCCTCAAGGCCGGCGACGTGGTCACGCTCGGCATCGACGGACTGGGCGAGCAGCGGCAGAAGATCGTCAAGTTCAAGAAATAATCCTGCCCGCTTCGCAGGCGCATAGGCCTTGGACCGTCGCGCGCCACGCGTATCGAGCCGCTGCGCGCGCGCCTGATCTCTCCTTGCTTCATCTGCGCCGGCATTTCCCTTGCAATGACGTCGCTAGGCTTTTTGGCTCGGCTTTTTTGCCGGCAATGGGGCAATCTTGACCCCTATGCGCGGCGAGGTGTACGCGTACCAGGAGGCGTGAGGGATCAGGCACTTCAAGAACATACAAGAACATAACTGGGGAGGCGGCCGATGAAACGGCAGATTTTCGGGACCTTGACTGCGCTTTGCCTGCTGGCGACCCCCGCCATGGCGGCCGACAGCGTCAAGATCGGGCTGGTCACCACTTTGAGCGGACCGGCCGGTGTCATCGGCAAGCATATGAAAGACGCGGCTGATCTGGCGCTGGAAATGCTCGGCGGCAAGATCGGCGGCCTGCCGGCGCAAATCGTCTATGGCGACGATCAATTCAAGCCCGACGTCGGCCGCCAGGCCGCGGAAGAGATGCTCAAGCGCGACAAAGTGGACTTCATGACCGGCTTCATCTGGTCGAACGTCCTGCTCGCGTCCTATCAGCCGATCATTCAATCCGGCATTATTTTCGTCGGCGCCAATGCCGGACCGCATGAGATTGCCGGCGCGATGTGCGCTCCCAATTACTTCTCGGCATCCTGGCAGAACGACCAGACCCCGGAAGCGATGGGCAAATACATGAACGATCAGAAGATGGACGACGTCTATCTGATCGCGCCCGATTATGCGGCCGGCAAGGACATGGTGAACGGCTTCAAGCGCTACTTCAAAGGCAAGATCGCCGCCGAGATCTACACCAAGCCGGGCCAGTCCGATTATCAGGTCGAAATCAGCCAGATTCGCGCCGCCAATCCCAAGGCGCTGTTCATCTTCCTGCCCGGCGGCATGGGCATCCAGTTCATCAAGCAATATGCCCAGTCGGGACTGCGCGGACAGATACCGCTTTATTCCGCCTTCACCGCCGACGAAACCACGTTGCCGGCGCTCGGCGATGCCGCGGCCAACAACTACGAGGTGAGCTTCTGGTCGCCGGACCTCGATAATCCGCGCAGCAAGGAATTCGTCGCCGCCTTCCGCAAAAAATACAATTACATTCCGTCCTATTACGCAGCACAGCAGTTCGACGCGATCAACATGATCGACGACGCGGTAAAGTCCGTGCACGGCAATCTCGCCGACAGGAAAGACATGATCGCGCGGATGGAGAAAGCCGATTTCCCCTCGGTGCGCGGCAAGTTCACGTATAATACCAATCACTTCCCGATCGAAGACTTCTATCTCCTCAAGATCGAGAAGGACAGCGACGGCCAGTACGTGCGCAAGATTCAAAAAGTGATCTTCGCCGATCACAAGGATGCCTACTATACCGAATGCCATATGAAGCCTTATCAATGAGGCAGGCGGGCCGGTAGGCCCCGGGGCCGCTCGCCGCGATGATGCAATCGTGATTCTTGTTGCAGAGCAGGTTCTCAACGGCGTGCAATTCGGCATCACGCTGTTCTTGATGGCGGCCGGGTTGACGCTGATCTTCGGCGTGATGAATGTCATCAACTTGGCGCACGGCTCGCTCTATATGATCGGCGCCTTCATCGCGGCGGCGACTTTCAATGCGGTGCACTCGTTTCTTCTGGCGATCGCTGCCGCGATCGTCGGCACCGCGGCGGTCGGCATCGCAATGGAAATCGTCGTCTTTCGCGCGCTCTACCAGCGTGACCACCTCGATCAGGTGCTGGCCACGTTCGGCCTCATCCTGTTCTTCAACGAAGTCGTCCGGATGATCTGGGGCGCGACCGCCCTCTACGCCCAGGTGCCGGACTTTCTCTCCGGCCAGGTGGAGATCCTCCCGGGTATCCCCTACCCGGCTTATCGACTGGCGATCATCGGCGTCGGCCTTGCCGTCGCTTTGTCAATCTATCTGCTGGTGATGCGAACCCGGATCGGCATGCTGATCCGCGCCGGCGCGTCCGATCGCACCATGGTGGCGGCACTCGGAGTCAATATTACGCTCCTCTACACGCTGGTGTTCGGCTTGGGCGCAGCCTTGGCGGCCCTGTCGGGCGCGCTGGCCGGACCGGTGTTCACCGTGGAGTCCGGCATGGGCGACGATCTTCTGATTCTCGCCTTCGTCGTCATTGTCATCGGCGGCATCGGCTCGATCCGCGGCGCCTTCATTGCGGCCGTTCTTGTCGGTGTGGTCGATACGATCGGGCGCGCCTTCCTGCGGCCGCTCTTTGCGCTGGTCATGTCGGGCTACGCCGCGGACAATGCCGGACCAGCGACCGCCTCCATGCTGATCTATATCCTTATGGCCACGGTGCTGTTCTTCCGGCCGGAGGGACTTTTCCCGCGGGCAAAACGGTGAGGGCTTCGCGCAAAGGCTTTGTTGTAGCGCTGGCCGTGCTGGCGGCGCTGGCGCTGCTGCCGCCGGTCTCCACGGCCTTGGCCCAGGATTTTTACATTGATCTGTTCACCCGCATCATGATCTTCGCCATCGCCGCAGTCAGTCTCGATCTGATCCTCGGATTCGGCGGCATGGTGAGCTTCGGCCACGCCGCCTATCTTGGCATCGGCTCTTACGCGGTCGGCATTCTCGCCTACTACAACATCGACAACGGCTTTCTTCAATTCGGCGCCGCCATTCTTGCCTCGGCGCTGATCGCGCTGTTTATCGGCTGGGTTTCGCTGCGCACCAGCGGCGTCTATTTCATCATGATCACGCTGGCTTTCGGCCAGATGATTTACTTCCTCGGCGAGAGCATCAATCAGTTCGGTGGCGACAATGGGCTCAACATCGAGCAGCACAGCCGCTTCGCCGACTTCCTGAATTTGAACCATCCGACCACGCTTTATTATTTCGTCTTCGCCTGGCTCGCGCTTTGCCTGGGGTTCGGCTGGCGGCTGGTCGAATCGCGCTTCGGCATGGTGATCCGCGGCGCCAAGTCGAACGAAACGCGCATGGTGGCGCTTGGATTTCGCACCTTTCGTTACAAGCTCGTCGCTTTCGTCATATCAGGCGCCATGGCCGGCGTCGCCGGCGCCTTGCTGGCGAACCTGACGCTGTTTCTATCGCCCAGCATCATGCATTGGACCCGCTCGGGCGAGATCATGATGATGGTCATCCTCGGCGGCATGGGAACGCTCATCGGCCCGGTGCTCGGCGCCATCGCCTATCTGGTGCTGGAAAACGTGTTGTCGGGGTTCACCGAACATTGGCAAGCGATCCTCGGGCCGTTTCTGGTCCTGGTCGTGATCTTCTCCCAGTCGGGGCTGCTCGGCGCGGCGGCGCCCTGGCGGGCAAAATCCCCCCATGCCTGACGCCTTGCTGGAAACCCGGCAGCTTCGGAAGCGCTTCGGCGGTCTGGTCGCGACCGACGACATGTCGTTGGAAATTCTGCCCGGCGAAATTCATGCCGTCATCGGGCCGAACGGCGCCGGCAAGACGACACTGGTCGCCCAGCTCGCCGGCGATCTGCAGCCCGATTCCGGCACGATTGTTTTCGCCGGCCAGGATATCACCGGCCTCACGGCGGCCGAGCGGGTGCGTCGTGGGCTCGCCAGATCGTTCCAGATCACCAATGTGTTTCGCGAATTCTCCGCGCTCGACAATGTGACGCTGGCGGTGCAAGCGTTGGCCGGACACAGCTTTCATTTCTGGCGCGCGGCGCGGCGCGAGCCGGCGTTGCGCGAGCCGGCGAAGGCCTTGCTGAGCGAGCTTGGCCTGGCGGCGCGGCTCGATGTGGCCGCGGGCCACCTCTCGCACAGCGAAAAACGCACGCTCGAAATCGCAATGGTTCTCGCCACCAGGCCGCGGCTGGTGCTGCTCGACGAACCCCTCGCCGGCATGGCGCCGGAAAACTCCAAGCGCATGGTGCAGACGCTGGCGGCGCTTAAAGGCAAAGTGACGATCCTGCTGATCGAGCACGACATGGACGCCGTCTTCACCTTGGCCGATCGGCTGACCGTGCTGGTCTATGGCCGCGCCATCGCGACCGGTACGCCTGACGTCGTGCGTGCCACCGAAGCGGTCCAGCGCGCCTATTTCGGCGACGAGGCTGAATGATGCTCGACGTCAACAATCTCGAAGCGAGCTACGACGAGAGCCAGATCCTGTTCGGCGTGAGCTTGAGCATCGCCGAAGGCGAAGTGGTCACGCTGCTCGGCCGCAATGGCATGGGCAAGACCACCACCGTCTCGACGCTGATGGGCATCCTCCCGGCCAAGCGCGGCGAAATTATTTTCGATGGCGTTGCGCTGCACCGCCTGCCCTCCTACCGCGTGGCGCAATGCGGCCTGGCTTTGGTGCCGGAGGGGCGGCACATTTTCCCGAACCTCTCGGTGCGGGAGAATCTTGTCGCCACCGCGCGCGGCGGGCACACCGGAGCGGCGGCGTGGACGCTTCCGGCGGTGCTCGACCTGTTTCCGCTTCTGCGCGAGCGGTTGGAGAGCTGGGGCGGCCTCCTCTCCGGCGGCGAGCAGCAGATGCTAGCCATCGGACGTGCGCTGATGACCAATCCGCGGCTGCTCATTCTCGACGAAGCCACCGAGGGCCTGGCGCCGATGGTGCGCCGGGAGATCTGGCAGGTTTTGAAGCTCCTCAAAGAGCGCGGCCAATCGATCCTTGTCATCGACAAGAACGTCGACATTTTGTCGCGGATCGCGGACCGCCATTACATTCTCGAAAAGGGCCGCGTCGTCTGGTCCGGCGGTTCCACTGCCTTGCAGGCCGAGCCGGCGCTCAAGGAGCGCTACCTCGGGATTTGAGGTAACGTCGAGGCTGCCCAACCAAGAATCCCAGCTGCAAATCGCCGCAGAAATTTGCCGGCGGACGCGGCCCGCCCATCTTGCGGTGCCGCCGTTTTTCGGACACAGGTGGGCAGGATTTTGGACCGGCTAAAGCGACGAGTGGGAGAGCCTGATGGTTGCGAATTTCGGCATTGCTGGATTGGATTGGCAGCAGCGCGTCAATTGGGACCGGCTGCGCAAATACCGGACCGAACGGGCCCGCGCGATGATGAAAAAGCACGGCCTTGGCGCGATGCTGTGCATGTATGACGAGAACGTCCGCTACCTCACCGGCACGCTGACCCCGGGCTGGAACCGGCTCAAGCCCGGCCTGCGCTACGCCATGCTGTGCGGCGACGGCGCGCCGATCCTGTTCGAGCAGGGCGATCTCGGCTTCCAGATCGAGCGTCATTCGCCGTGGATTCCCAAGGAGAACGTGCGGCACTCGTTCGCCTGGATCAAGGGCGCCGCCGGCCCGGCCTCGACCCAGCAGGTCAATAAATTCGTCAAGGCGGCGAAAGAGGCGATGCGGGAACACGGCGTCGCCGGGCAAAAACTCGGCGTCGACTTCATCGATATCAACATGATCAACGTGTTCAAGGAAAATAATATCGAATGGACCGACGGCATGAGCGCGATGATGGACGCGCGCGCCGTCAAGAGCGAAGACGAGCAGGAATGCTTCCGCATCGTCGGCGCGATCGGCGATGCGACGCATTGGGAGTGCATGAAGTTCCTGCGTCCCGGCGTCACCGAGAACCAGGTGACCGCGCATCTGATGCAGTATCTCTACAACATTCCCGGCATGGAGGACGTCGAAGACGTCATCGTTTCGTCGGGCCCGAACACCTGGCCGAACTGGCGTAATTTCTCCGACCGCATCATCCAGCCCGGCGACATCGTGTTCATGGATTTGGCGGCGCTGACCTGGAACGGTTACAAGTCCTGCTATTACCGCACCTATTGCGTCGGCAAGGAACCTTCGCAGGAGCAGAAAGACACCTACGAAACGGCGCTGAAGTGGCTTTATGACTCGATCGGCGCGGTCAAGGCCGGCGCCACCACGCGCGACATTGCGATGAAGTGGCCGTCGGCGATGGAAACCTGGGGCTACGAGGATGAAGATCAGGCGGCCGCCAATTTGTGGGGCCATGGGCTTGGGCTGGCGCAATACGACCCGCCGGTGATTTCGCGCATCTGGTCGCTCGATCATCCGATCGAAATTCAGGAAGGCATGACGTTCGCGCTCGAGACGCAGCACGGCAAGAAATTCCATTACGGCGTCCGTATCGAGGAAATGCTGATCGTGAAGAAAGACGGAATCGAAATCGTTTCCAATTTCCCGGTCAAGCAGATCACCGTCGTCGATCCGCTGCCCGGCTACGGCGATCACGTGAAATAGGATCGAGCGAACCTAAATACCTTCATCCTGAGGTGCGACCCCCGCTTCATCGGGGGGAGCCTCGAAGGATGCCAACCGAGGCATTCGGGCCGTCGCCCTTCGAGGCTCGGCGCTTTGCGCCGAGCACCTCAGGCTGACGGATAGAGGCATGAGTTAATGGCGCCTTCTTTCATCCTTCCGCTCTCCTCCACCGCCGCGACCGTGCCGGATCGCGTCGGTCCCAAGGCGGCAAATCTCGCGGCGCTGGCGCAGGCGGGTCTGCCGACGCCGGGCGGATTTTGCATTACCGCGGACGCGTATCACAGGCAGATCCAGCACCTCGAACTCGGCGATATGATCGACGCTTATGCCGGAGCCGATCAATTGGCGCAGCGGCGGCTCGCGGTCGAGATCCGGCTGAAGCTTTACCAGAGCGATCTCGCGCCCGACGTGCTCGCCGACGTGCTCGCGGCGTGGTGGGCCGCGGACAAGCCGGCCGCCGTGCGCTCCTCATCGCTGATCGAGGATCGCGCCGATACGAACTTTGCCGGCCAGTTCGAGAGCTTTCTCGGCGTGCGTGAGGACGCAGAATTTCTCACCGTGCTGCGCGCCTGCTGGGCGGCGCTGTGGACGACGACCGCACGGCGATCGATGGCGCAGGTCGAGCAAAATCCCGCCGACACGGCGATGGCGGTGCTGGTTCAGCCGCTGGTCATGGCTCGCGCCTCGGGCGGCGGCTTGAGCGAAACCGCCGACGGCCAGATGCTGATCAGCGCGACATGGGGCCTCGGCTCGGCGATTGCCCAGGGCGAGGTCGTGCCGGACCGCGTCGTGCTGAGCCGCCACGGGTTCGTGCGTTCGAACGAAGCCGGCCGCAAGCATCATCGCGAGGCCTGCGTGCATGATTCCAGCAATAGCGCCGCCACCTCGCCGGAAAAAGTGCCGGATGAATTGGTAAGCGCGCCCTGCCTGGAAGCCGGCCAAGCCACCGTTCTTGGCCGTCTGATGCGCAAATGCGAGGACGTGCTCGGCATGCCGGTCGAGATCGAATGGGCGCTCGATGACGCCGGGTTCAAGCTGCTGCAAGCCCGGCCGCTGCATGTGGCGCCGGCGCATGTTCCCGACGAAATCTGGCTCAAGCATCCCGGATTGAACGGCCATCCCGCCGGCATTGGTTGGGGCAGCGGCCGCGCCGTGGTCGTCAATTGCGAATGCGAATTGAGCCGCGTTGCACCCGGCGACATCCTGGTGACCCGGGTTGCCGGCCCGGCGTTAAGTCAATTTTGCCGCGGGTCGGCGGCGTCGTTGCCGAGCTCGGCGGCTCAACGTCACACCTGGCTTCGCTGGCCCGCGAACGCGGCATCCCGATGGTGCTCGGCGTTCTTGACGCAACGCGGCGCATACCCGATGGCGCTCAGGTCGCCGTCGACGGCGTCGCCGGCGTGGTGCGGTGGGTCGCCTGATGGCCGAAAAAACCCGCCCGCACATCTTCGTCACCCAGCCGGTATCGGAACTGGCGCTCAAGCGCCTGCGCGCCGCGGCGCGCGTGACGCTGTTTGCCGATTCGAGCCGGATCATCCCCAAGCGCACGCTGATCTCTGCCGTACGCAAGGCCGACATTCTGTTCTGCCTGCTTCATGACAAGATCGACCGCGACGTGATCGGCGCCAATCCGAACCTGCGCCTGATTGCCGCGCAATCGATTACGCCGTCCAATATCGACGTCGCCGCCGCCACTGCCCGGCGCATTCCGGTGACGGTGACCGCGCCACTCACCACCGAAGCCACGGCCGATCTCAATTTCGGCCTGATGATCGCGGTGGCGCGGCGCATGATCGAGGGCGACCGCTTAACGCGGGCCGGAAAGTTTCCCGGCGGCCAGTCCGCCCATCTGATGGGCTCGCTGGTATGGGGCAAAACCATCGGCCTGGTCGGCGGCGGCGGCCTCATCGGCAAGGCCGTGGCGCGCCGCGCGCACGGCTTCGGCATGCGCGTGCTCTATTCGACGCCACGGCGCAAACCCGCGCACGAGGAGGCCGAGGCAGGGTTGACCCATGTCCCGTTCGATCAGCTCCTCGCCGAATCCGATTTCGTCTCGCTGCACTCGCCGCTGAACGCGGACACGCGGCATCAGATCGGCGCCCGCGAGCTGCGGCTCATGAAGAAAACCGCGTATCTGATCAACACCGCCCGCGGCGCGATCGTCGATGAGGCGGCGCTGGTTCGCGCACTGCAGAAACGACAGATCGCCGGCGCCGGTCTTGACGTGTTCGAACACGAGCCCAAGATCGACAAGGCGTTGTCGAAAATGCCGAACGTCGTGCTCACGCCGCATCTTGGCAGCGCCACGCCGGAAGTGCGCGAGGCCATGGCCAATATGGTGGTCGACAATATCCTGGCGCTTCTTGGCGGCCACAAATTGCCGAACTGCGTCAATCCGCAGGTGTTTGCGCTATGATCGTGACCGTCATGCGCGGGCTTGACCCGCGCATCCCGATCATGTCGGCAACGCAATAGGGATCGCCGGGACAAGCCCGGCGATGACGCAGCGAGAGTTGGAGTTATCCAATGCCCCGTACCGTGATCGCCATCACCGACAGCCCTTTTCCCTCGCTCGATCCAGCCAAGACGGCGCTGGCGCGGCTTGATCCCGAATACCGCATGGCGAAAAGCCCCTCGGCCGATGACATTCTCGCCGTAGCGCGCGACGCCGACGCCGTGCTGGTCACCTACGCCAAGCTCAGCGGCCAATTGTTACGCGAGCTGAAGACGTGCAAGGCCGTCGGCCGCTTCGGACTCGGCGTCGACAATATCGACTTGCCGGCGGCCAAGGAGCTCGGCATCGCCGTCAATTACGTGCCGGATTATTGCCTGCACGAAGTGTCGGATCACGCCATGGCGCTACTCTTGGCGCTGGCCCGCAAGGTCACGCTTGCCAATAAGCTCGTGCAATCCGGCCGCTGGGAAGTGCCGCCGATCGTGCCGCTGCGCCGTCTCGCCAGCCAGGTGCTGGGCCTTGTCGGCTTCGGCAATATTCCGCGCATGGTGGCGTCCAAAGCGAAGGCGTTCGGGCTGAACGTCATCACCTACGATCCCTATGTAAACGCCGATGCGCTCGCCTCGTCTGGCGTCGAAAGCGTGAGCTTCGACGATCTGTTGGCGCGGTCAGATTTCATCTCGGTGCATGCGCCGCTGCAGCCGGCGACGCGCGGGCTGATGAACGCCAAGGCTTTCGCCAAGATGAAAAAGGGCGCCTTTGTCATCAACACCGCACGCGGCCCCTTGATCGACGAGGCCGCGCTGGTCGCCGCGCTCGATTCCGGCCATCTCGGCGGCGCCGGTCTCGATGTCGTCGTGACCGAGCCCTTGCCGAAGGATTTGCCGTTGGTCGGCCGCGACAACGTAATCCTCACGCCGCATACGGCGTTTTATTCGGTCGAGGCGCTGGAGGAGCTGCAGACGAAATGCGCCGGCGACGTCGCGCGGGTGCTGTCGGGCGAAAAAGCCGTCTATCCTATTTCGGCTTGATCCGCGGCGCTTCGGGGACGAATGACCGCTCGCCCGCGGCGCTTGACCCGGTATTCGCCACTTGGTCGTATGACCGGCCTTTCGCCCCCTCAAGGACGCGACCGTGCCAATCCGTCATCTCTTTGCCACTGCGCTTGCTGTGATCGCCTGTTGTGCCGCGCAAGCGCCGACGGCAGCAGCACAAACGGGGCCATATCCGGCGACCAAGCTGCCGGCCGCGCCAAACCATGCGGTCATGCATCCGATGGTATTTTATGACGCGCATGGTCAGTCCAATGCATGCGGCCCGGGTTGCAGCGAATGGATAGCGGCGGAGGGCAAGATCGACAAAGGCACCGCCGATCTTCTGCGGCGGCTCCTCGAGCAGCTCAAAGGAGATCAGCCGCCGATCTTTTTCCAATCGCCGGGGGGCTTGGTCTCGGGCTCAATGTTACTTGGGAACCTCATCCGGGAGCGAAAGCTGACCGTCAGCGTCGGCCACACCGTGCCGCTCGATTGCGATCGAGATCCGACGCGTCAAAATTCATGCGAAGCGGAAATCCGCGCCGGGCACCCGGTCGAGGCGGACCTCGACTTCCTCACCGCCATGTGCAATTCGGCATGCGTGTATGCCCTCGCCGGCGGCAGCGTTCGTCTTATCCCGCCGTGGGTGACGTTCGGCATTCACGACATAGGTTTTGACCCCGCCACACCACAGATTCGGCACGCCAGCCCTCTGGCGGTCGAAGCTGCAAAGGCGGCGACCGATATACGGCTGCGCAACTATATTCGCCGCATGGGAATCGATGACGGATTACTAACCGAAGCATTTGCGACGCCATTTTCCTCAGTCAGGCGGCTCGCACGCGATGACGCGGCGCGGTTCGGACTCGACCGCAGGGAATTCGGCGAAACGACATGGCAATTCATCGACAAGCCCCGGCCGGCGATCAGAAAGACATTTTTTGTACGCGCGGACGATAGCGGGCGCCACTACGTCAACGCCATCATGAGCGTGTCCTGCGCGCCGTGGCTCGGCGCCAGCGTTATCGTAGCGTTTGGGCGCGAGCGCCTAAGCTCCGACACTGCGACCGGCGCGTTCCAGCCGGACACAAGTATCAGCGTGAATGGACAAGAGATTCGACTCGCCCGCGCGATTTCCCTCAAGCTCTATGAGCGCACCGGTCAACTTCCCCTCAAAACCCTCGACGCGGTTTCGGACGACGCCACCATCGTGATACCTGGAACGGCGCTCGGGCGTCAGCTGGGCCCGTCCGGTGACATCACCCTCGCCATGGCCGGATTTTCCTCGGCCTATGCGAAACTGCGGAAAGCTTGCGCCGAGGCTGCACGGCAGGCGCAATCGGCGCAAGCGGCAAGCGGTTTGCCGCCGCTTCCTACCGTACTGCAGTCGTTGCCGAGCGCGAGCGCGCCGCCGCCGCTTCGGTCAAATCCACTCCAAATTGGCGCGAGCCGCTCCGTAGTCGATGCAACACTCGGCGTGCCGACGGAAATGGTTGGTACCACCGCGCTCTACAGCTATACGTCACCGTCCGGCGGGAGCAAAATCATGGCAGGCTTTTTCGATAGATCAGGTCACCTGCAGCGCTTCGCGCGCTATGTCTTGAAGGATGGAAAAGTCTTCGACGAGATCGGCCAGACTGAATTGAGCGATGGACCGGAGTTGCTCCCGGTCCGCCTTCTGCTTGCGAATCCCCCCAGTCGGATTGGATCAGGGCGGCCTATTGTGATGCCCGGCAGGCTGCGATGATTTCAGCTGAAACTTCTCGATTGAAGGAGCATGATCTTTTCGGAAAACCGGTACCCCCTCGGATCAGGTCCGAGGGCAGGCTTTTTCCGGATCATGCTCTGAGCAAAATTCCGGCCGTCACCAGCGCCTGCCCCAGCGGCGATAACCCCAGCCGCCCCTGCCGACAAGCCGCAGGATCAGGAGCAGGACCACAGCGCCGATAAATGCGTTGAGAATCAGCGAGACCATGCCGGTGCCGAGGTGAATCCCAAGTCGCGGCAACAACCAATCGCCGATAAAGGCGCCGAGAAGACCGACAATCAGATCGCCGATCAGGCCGAAGCCGCCGCCTTCCATGACGCGGCCGGCGAGCCAGCCGGCGACGATGCCGACGACGACAATGACAAGAAGACTCTGGTTGGAAAGATACATGCGTCCCCCCGCAGCAATGACCGAAAAGCAATACTTCTTCCCGTGGAAAAGTTCCACGGCGCTTCGCCAGTTTATTGCTTTTCGCGCTCCCACACCACAATCACCCGCACGGTCTTGCCGCTGATATTCGGATGCGGCATCGGCGGGCTCTCGATGAAAAGCTTATCGCCATCGAAGCGGATGGCGCGCACCTGCTCGCCGCCGACCCAGAACTCGTTCCAGGCCGCCTCGACCTTGGTGATGACTTTGCCGTTCTCGACCCGGTAGCGGCCGGTATAGGCGATCATGGACGTGAGCGCCTGGGCGCGATCCGCGTCGGATTTCGGCACCGGGCGGCCTTCGCCGGTCATCAGCGCCAGCCAGCGCCCATGCGGCGTGGCGATCTGGATGCCTTTGGGATGCTCGCCATAGACCGGCATGCGTTCCTTGGTCGTCTGATCTTCGTAATTGACCGAGACCAGCGACCAAGTGCCGACGATGTGCCGCCGCAGTTCCGCATCGGTCATCGCCTCACTCCGCCGTCCAGCCGCCGTCGAGAACAAGCGCCGAGCCGGTCATCAGCGAGGAGGCGTCGGAGGCCAGAAACACTATGGCGCCGGTCAACTCATCGAGCTGGCCGAGCCGGCCGAGCTTGATCTTCGACAACACCTCGTCGCGAAACGCCTTGTTTTCGAAGAACGGTTTCGTCATCGGCGTCTCCAGAAACGTCGGGCCGAGCGAGTTGACGCGGATCGCGTGCGGCGCGAGTTCGATCGCCATGGCCTTGGTGAACCCCTCCATGGCGTGCTTCGACGCGCAATAGACGGTGCGGCGCGCGGCGCCGACATGGCCCATTTGCGAGGAGATATTGACGATCGAGCCCGGCAATTTCGCTTCGATCAGCTTGCGCGCCACCGCTTGGGCGGCAAAAAACGCCGCCCGCACGTTAAGCGCCATGATGGCGTCGAAGTCCTCGACCGTCACATCCGGCAGATAAGCGGGCCGGTTCATGCCGGCATTATTGACCAGAATTTGAAACGGTTCGGCTTCGGCAACCGCGCGCCGCACGGCCTCGATATCGGTGACGTCAAGCACCAGTGCTTCCGCTTGCTCGCCGCGGGCGCGGATCGCCGCGGCGGCGGCCTCGATCTCGCTCTCGGTCCTTGCCGCGAGCGTCACATGCGCCCCGGCCGCCGCCAACGCGGACGCCGCCGTCAAACCAATGCCGCGCCCACCGCCGGTGACAAGCGCGCGTTTGCCGTCGAGGCGAAACGAAGTAGTTTTGGCGAGCTCGATTGACATAATTTCCGTGCAATCCGGAATGACCGACTACTCCGCCGCCTCGCCGTAAGGCACATTCCTCCCGCCATAGCGGCGCACCCGCACATTCGCCTGCTCGGCATGGGCGACAAAGCCTTCGAGCATGCACAACCGCGAGCAATATTCGCCGATCATGGCGCTGGCTTCGTCGGTGAGCACTTTCTGATAGGTGCAGGTCTTGAGAAACTTGCCGACCCACAGGCCGCCGGTGTAGCGCGCCGCCTTCTTGGTCGGCAGCGTGTGATTGGTGCCGATCACCTTGTCGCCATAGGCGACATTGGTGCGCGGGCCAAGAAACAGCGAGCCGTAATTCTTCATATTGCCAGAAAATAATCCGGATCGCGCGTCATCACCTGCACGTGCTCTGAAGCGATGCGATCGGCCTCGCGCACCATCTCGGCGTCATCGTCGCAGACGATGACCTCGCCGCAATCGGCCCAGGCTTTGCCGGCGGTATCGGCGGTCGGCAGGATTTTTAGCAGCCGCTCGACCTCCTTCATGGTGTCGCGGGCGAGCTTCTCCGAGGTGGTCAGCAGGATTGCCGGCGAGGTCGGACCGTGTTCGGCCTGGCCGAGGAGATCGGTGGCGCAGATTTCGCCGTCGACGCTGTCGTCGGCGATGACAAGCGTCTCGGTCGGCCCGGCGAGAAGATCGATGCCGACCCGGCCGAACAGTTGCCGCTTGGCCTCGGCGACGTAGGCGTTACCGGGGCCGACAATCATGTCGACGGCGGAGATGGTCTCGGTGCCGAGCGCCATGGCGGCGACCGCCTGGACGCCGCCGAGCACGAAAATCTCGTCGGCGCCGCCGAAGTGCATGGCGGCGACAATCGCCGGATGCGGGCCGCCGTGAAACGGCGGCGCACAGGCGACGATGTGCTTTACGCCGGCAACGCGCGCGGTGACGATCGACATATGGGCGGAGCCCACCATCGGGTAACGACCGCCGGGCACATAACAGCCGATGGAATTCACCGGAATATAGCCGGTGGCCGAGCACCACGCCGGGCAGCGTCTCGACTGTCGAGGTCGCGCAGCGTGTCTTTCTGCTTCTGCGCGAAGTTACGCACCTGCGCCTGGGCGAATTTGATGTCGTCGAGATCGCGTTTCTTGACTTGCCCGATGGCGCGCTCGATCTCGTCCGGCTTGAGCTTGAACGACGGCGGCGACCAGTTGTCGAATTTTTGCGACAGTTCGCGCACCGCGGCGTCCTTGCGCGCATCGATGTCGGCAAGGATTTGCTCGACGGTTTCGCGCACTTTGGCGTCGGCCGCCTTGATCGCATTCACATCCATTCCGCGCTTGAGATATCTAGCCACGGCATTCCTCCCGTCATCGCCCGGCATGGCCGTTCGAAGAACGGCGTCGCTTCGCTCGCCTTTGCCCGGCTATCGATACTGCATTCGGACGTGTTGAAACGCAGTATGGACCCTCGGGTCAAGCCCGGACGCGACGATCTAAGCTGGCGTCCCGGCGGTCCCGGATCGGCGCGGCGCGCCGTCCGGGATGACGCTTCGCGGTCACTTGATCGCCTGCGGATTGATCGGCGAGCCGGTGCCGCCGGAAATGATCAGCGGCGGCCCGCAGAAGAAGAATTCATAAATGCCGTCCTCGTCGCAGTCCTCGGCGAGCTCCTTGAGGTAGAAAATTTCGCCCATGCACAGGCCCATCGCCGGGATCACCACCCAGTGCCACGGCTGATTGGCCTCCGTGGTCTCGTTGGGCCGCACCTCGACGCCCCAGGTGTCGGTGCAGATGGCGGCGAGCTGTTTGTCCTGGCACCAATAGCAGTTTTCGAATTTGACGCCCGGCGCATCGCCGCCGGCATAGCCGCCCCATTCCTTCTCGGCCATGCAGCGCTCCATCTGGCCGGTGCGGATGAGCACGAAATCGCCGCGCCCGATCGAGACGTTCTGCTCCTTGGCGCATGTATCGAGTTCGTCGTTGGAAATGCTTTCGCCGTCTTTGAGCCACGGCACGCCGCGGAAACGCGCAATGTCGAGCAGCACGCCGCGCCCGACCATCTTGCTTTTCGAATGCTCGATGCCGAGAACACTGAGGCCTTTGGAATCGATCAGCTTGGCGTCGTGGCCGTTATAGGCCTTGTCTTCGTAGAAGACGTGGCCGAGCGCATCCCAATGAGTGGCGCCCTGCACGCACAGCATCAACGTATCGTCGGCATAACGGATCTTGTTCCAGTCCTGCTGGCCGGCCACGGCATCGGTGCCGGTCGCCAGCATTTGATGAATCGGGTTGAAGCGGCCGCCGAACAGTCCGTTCTGCGGTCCCTCCCGGTCGAGTGGGATTCCCAGCGCAAATGCCTTGCCGGTGCGGATGAGGCTGGCGGCGTTGACGATGTCCTGCGGCGTGACGTGGTTAAGGGTGCCGACGTGATCGTCCTTGCCCCAACGGCCCCAATTCTTCAGCTTCTCCGTCGCCTCGGCGATCGCTTTCTTGCCGACCTTGATATCCATCTGCGCCTCCTCCCCCTGCTGTGAGCCTTCCCGTGGCGGTCAGGGGACCGCCAGTAGGTGCGGCGGCAGTTTGACACAATCCTGCGCGGCGTGCGTAGGATAATCTGCATCGGCGACGACAAAATCCAGCAATTGGGGAAAGCGATTATGGTAATCTCACGCGCGATGGTAGCGAACGGCGCGATGGTGCTCGCGGCTTGCATCTCGTTTTTGACGCTGCCGGCCGCACCGGCGAGCGCGCAAACCGTCATCAATGATTGGGCCAACATCAAAGCGCCGCCGCCGCCGGAGTTGCAGCCCGTCACCGTCGATCCAAAAACGACCGCGCTCTTGATGCTCGACTTCGTGCACCCGATTTGCGATCCGCAAAAGAAGCCGCGCTGCGTCGCGTCCCTCCCGGCGATGAAGAAGCTGTTGGCCGAAGCGCGCGCCAATCACGTGATGGTGGTGTTCAGCACCGCCGGCCCCACGACGGCCAAGGACATCTGGGCCGACGTGGCGCCTTTGCCCGGCGAGCCGGTGGTCAATTCCCATCCCGACAAATTCCAGAATACGGATCTCGAGAAAATCCTGAAGGACAAAGGCATCAAGACGGTAATCGTCACCGGCGTGAATGCCAACGGCGCCGTCCTCTACACCGCGAGCGATGCCGCGCTGCGCGGATTTAAGGTGATCGATCCAATCGACGGCAGCTCGGCGGAGAATGAATATATCGAGCAGTACGTCGTCTATAATTTCGCGCATGCGCCCGCGGTATCCGCCGCCGTGACGCTGACCCGATCGGACATGATCAAGTTTTAGGGCTCGCCCCTGCCCCCAAAATGCCCGCCCTCGGACCCGATCCGGGGGCGGGAATGGTGCTGCGAACGGACATGCCGGAATATCCGGCGTTTATATCACGCCGCTGACGATAGGCTGACGTCGTCCGTAGGCAGTGCCGACGTAGCGAGGACGTCGTCATGGCACGCTGCAATCACACGGTCGCGTCCGGCAAGCTTCGCCTCGTAAAGCGCGTGGTCGGCGGCTTCGACCAGCAAGGTGGCGCTGCTCACAACCACTGTTTCGTCAAGTGACGCATCGCGCGCCTGAGCTCCGGCGGTGGCCGGCAGTCCGGCAATGCAAGCCACGCCGACGCTCATGGTGACGAACGGCGCGACCGCGGAGCCGTCATGGGGTATCTGTCGCTCGCGCAACGCCCGGCACATCAGCTCGCCAAGCTGGCGCGCTGCCGCGATGTCGGTATGCGGTAGCAGCACCGCGAATTCCTCGCCGCCGTAGCGCGCGGCCACTTCGCCGGCGCGGCGCGCGAACCTGGCCACGGTCTGCGCCACTGTTCGCAGGCATTGATCGCCGGCGACGTGACCGTAGCTGTCGTTGAACCGCTTGAAAAAATCGACGTCGATCATGAGCAGCGAGAGCGCGGTGCGGTGCCGCATCATGCGCCGCCATTCCTGGTGCAGCGTCTCCTCGAAGGCGCGGCGATTGGCGATCCCGGTCAAAGCGTCGACCGCGGTGAGCCGGCGCAGCTCTTCGGTCTTTTCCCGTTCGCTCGCGCGTAACCGCACGAGCGTGGCATAGAGGTTGCCGTTTTGGGTCAGCAAGACGATGAGAACGAAGCTCGCCGCCAGCAATCCATAGGCTCGGCCGGCGTAGAAGCCGAGATCGTAGCGGCCGGAGTCCAAGCCAGCGCTGAGCGCGATGTCGAACAGCCACGCGCACATCGTCACGCCGAGCCACAAATTAAGCACCGAAAAGGGCTGTCGGCGCGCCAGCATCAGCAGGGCTGACAGACTGAGCAGCCAGACCCCCCACACCACAATATTCATTGTCGCGCTGTGCTGACTCCCCCGCATGATCGCCGGTAGGGCCGCCTGGAACTTCGTAGCGAGCATTGCGCAGGCAAAAGCCGCGCCGATAACGAGCGACATGACGCTCAGCACGGCGCCGCGCCCCCAAGGGCGGCCGGACGATTGGCGGCACACATAGCCGATGACGAACAGCGGGAACCCGCCGTGCCAGAACATATAAAGCCATGCGGTCGTCTGCGGGCCGGCGCCCAGCAGACCGGTCGGTGCGAACAGGCCGGGAAACGTCAGCGCATGCACAATGCACATCAATGCGGTGAACAAATATCCGCCGGCAAGCAGGGTTAGCCCATGAGCTCGCGATATCCGGCGCTGGCCGAGCAGGAAGACGACGGTAATCAGGTCGTTGATCACTAAAGCCGATTGATAAATCGGAATGAATGCCGGCAACGGCGGCAAATGCAGGCGCGCGAATGGCCCCAGAAGGAAAAAAACAACCGTCGATCCGAGGATGGCCGCGAACGCCAGCCGACGCTCGGATGGACCGGCCGGCAGGTCCGATAGAAATGTCGGTTCCCAGGTCGAAACGGACGCCATCTGGTTTCACCTAATATCGGGTGCCCGGCCAACGGAACTCGATCCCGGTCCGACACCTCCAAGCATGGCAACGGCCTCGCGCGTCCGCGGTTGCGGATGCAGAAAATCTTACCGATCGCGGCAAAGAACTCTTTGCAATGGATTTTTGGCAAAGCGTACGCGGGCAATTCGCCGCCACCGCGGCATTTGATCGCAATCGCCGCCACGCTATTTCTGGTCGGTGTTTTCGAACGTCGTCACCTGCGGCGCCGGAACGATTTCGTCGCAGCACAGGCAGCGCCACTTCCGCACCAGATAACTGAACGTGTTGGCGTGGAGATCGGGCCGGTTGCCGCGCTGGCGTTTCTTCATGAGGTCTTCGCCTTCGGCCAAAAGCTTTGGGCCGCCGGCGGATTCCGCCAAGAGTTGCAACTGGCAGGCCTTCTCCAGCTTGATCGCCGTCCACACCGCTTCCTCGATGCTGCCACCGGTGGCGACGATGCCATGATTGCGCAAGATGAGCGCGGCATTGCCGCCGAGACAGCGCGCCACCGCCCTGCCCCGCTCCGCGCTGACGATCAGATCGGTGGTCTCGGAAAATACCGGCAGCCGGCCGTCGGCGAAGTAGCCGCCGGAATTACCAACCGCGGCGAGCGGCTTGCCGAGCGAGGAAAACGCCACGGCGTGCATCGGGTGGCTGTGGATCACGCATTGCACGTCGTCGCGCGCGCGCAGCACTTCCGAATGGATGTAGACCTCGTTGTGCCGCGGCATCGCGCCATCCGTTTTGCGGCCTTCGAGGTCGACCGTAATGATATTATCCGGGCGCATTTCCTCGATGCCGATGCCCGCCGGCTTCATCAGGAAACGGCCGGGCTCCCCCGGCAGGCGGACCGAAATATGTCCCGCCACGTAATCGCCGTGGCCTTCCATGGCGAGCACGCGGCCGGCATCGGCGAGCTTCGCACGCAGCGCATCGGTCATTGCGGTCTCCGGGCTTCTTGCGATCGACGCGGCGGAGATTACACTGCCGCTTGCTTGCAAGACAGGCGCACGCACGAGGCAACCGGGAGAGGCGCATGAAGCTGTTGAGTTTCACCGTTGGCGGCGAGAATTGCTTCGGTGCGCTGAGCGGCGACGGCATCGTCACCCTGAACGACAAAGTCGGCCAGCCCAGCCTCCGCGCCGCGCTGGCGGCCGGTATGATGGCCGCCATGCAGGAAGCTGTTAAAGGTGCGAAGCCCGACCGCAAGCTCGCCGACGTCACGTTCCTGCCCTTGATCCCGCAGCCGCCGAAGATTCTCTGTGCCGGCGTCAATTACCGCTCGCATGCCGCCGAGATCGGCCGCGAACTGCCCAAGCAGCCGAGCATGTTCATTCGCTTCGCCGACACGCTGGTCGGCCATGACGGCGCGCTAATCCGGCCTAAGCTCTCCGACAATTTCGATTTCGAAGGCGAGCTTGCTCTGGTCATCGGCAAAGGCGGCCGTCATATCAAGACCCAGCATGCGCTCGATCACGTCGCCGGCTATAGCTGCTTTGTCGACGGCAGCGTGCGCGACTATCAGAAATTCTCGGTCACCTCCGGCAAGAATTTTCCCGGCACCGGGCCGCTCGGCCCGTGGCTGGTGACAGTCGATGAAATTCCCGACCCGAGCCGGCTGACGCTGACCACGCGGCTTAACGGCAAGGACGTGCAGCACGCCACCACCGACCAATTGATCTATTCCATCCCGCAGATCATCGCCTTCTGCTCGGATTTCACGGCGCTGTCGCCCGGCGACGTCATTGCCACCGGCACCCCCGAAGGCGTCGGCCATAGCCGCAAACCGCCGCTATGGATGAAGCCGGAAGACACGCTCGAGGTCGAGATCAGCAAGATCGGTACATTGCGCGCGCACGTGGTGGATGAGGGACAGTAACGCCCGTCATCCTGTCTTCGCTGGTTCGCGGCGCGATTGAAGTTTCACCTCTTGGCACGGCTACCGAAGAGGATGACGCCGGCGGCGGCGGCGAGCAGCACTGCCGACATAATCAGCGCAACGCGCGCGCCGAATAGAAATTCGTTGGATTGCCCGATCAGCGCCCCGAACAGCGCGACGCCCACCACGCTGCCGGTCTGCCGCGTGGAATTGAGCACTCCGGCCGCGACGCCCGAACGCGCCTTCTCCACGCTGCCGAGCAGCGCCGAGGTCAGTGGCGGCACCAGCAAGCCGAGACCGCCGCCCAGGGCGACGAGCTGCGCACCCATCGCCCAATAACTGGTGCCGCGGCCGATGCCCAAGAGCGCCAAGCATCCTGCGGCGGAAATCAAGGCGCCGGCGGCGATGACGGCCGGCGCGCCGAAACGCTCGGCGAGCCGCGCCGCGACGAGATTGACCGGCAGCACGGCGGCCATCATCGGCACGAACGCCAGTCCGGTGGCAAACGCCGACCAGCCGTTGACCTGTTGGAAATACAGACTGAACACGAAGATCAGTCCGTAGAACGCGATATTGACCAAAAGGCCGTCGAGCGCGGTCAGCGCAAACATCCGATGCGCGAACAGAGACAACGGCAGCATCGGATGCCGCGTGTGGCGTTCCTGTAAGAGGAAAAGTACGCTTACGACGACGAACAATGCAAAACCGGCAAGGACGTAAGGATTGCCCCAGCCGACGCGGCCGCCCTCGATGATCGCCGCCGCCAAAATGCCGAGCATGGCGATCGCCGCGGCTTGCCCCGGCAGATCGAGCTCATGCGCCGTGCGCGTCGTATCGATGGTGTAGCGCCAAGTGAGCCACAGCCCGCCAAGCCCGATCGGCAGATTGACCAGAAAAATGCTGCGCCAGCCGAACAGCGCAATCAGGCCGCCGCCCACCAGAGGACCCGCCGTCAGCGCGACACTGGCGCCGGCCGCCCATAATCCCACGGCGCGGCCGCGCTCCTTGTCGCGCGGATAAGCGTGATTGAGCAAAGCGAGCGAGTTCGGCACTAGGATAGCGGCGCCGAGCCCTTGCACGGCGCGCGACACGATCAGAACCGTCGAGGTCGGCGCCAGCGCGCATGACAATGATGCGGCGGTAAAGACGGCAAAGCCGGCCATGAAAATCCGCTTGGCGCCGATGCGGTCGCCCAGCGCGCCCGCGGTGAGAATGAACGCGGCGAAGGCGATCGTATAGGCGCTCACCACCCATTGCAGCTCGGACATGCCGCCGCCAAGCGCCGAGCCGATGCTGTGCAAGCCGGTGTTGACGATGGTGACGTCGAGCTGAACCACGCCATAGCCGAGACTCATCGCGGCCAGTGTCAGCCGCTTGGCGCGCTCGTTCCGTGTATCCGGGGCGATCGCGCTGCTCATAACGTCGTGGAACCCGCGATGAATGGGCAAACTCGTCTGCATGGCCGCCTCGAAATTTCGTTCATGATGGCAGAGACGGATATAGGAGGAGCGGCTGTCCCTCCTACCCGATTTCTGCATTGCCAGAAGTCCGCCGACGCGGGGTCCCACCGGAACGAATCGAAGAATGCGTTTTTAGACCGCGAGCCCGAACAACGCCGCGGCATTGCGCCAGTAGATTTTCTCGCGCTCGGCGTTCGATAGCGGCAATGAAGCGAGCACCTTGAGCGTGTCGCGGATGTAGCCCGGACCTTTTTCCTTATCGAACGGGCAATCTGACGCGAACAGCACGTGATCGGCGCCGAAGAAATCGAGCCCGCAGACGGTCGCCGCGCGCGCCCCTTCGACCGCGGTGTCGCCGTAGAAATCCTTGAAATAATCGTACGGCCGCTTCTTCAGCGATTTGAGGATGGCACCGTAATCCTCGTCGGAGGTGCGCACGCCGAGTTGATCGAACGAGTGGCCGACGCGGCCTTCGAGATAGGGTACCACGCCGCCCAGATGATGCGCGATCACTTTGAGACCGGGGAAGCGATCCATGATGCCGGAGAAGATGAGCCGCGCCAAAGTCACACCGGTCTCGTAGGGCCAGCCGAGCACGCTGCAAATCTCATACTTGGAGTATTTCTCGGTCGGATAGTCCGGCATGTCGCGGGTGCGTGCCGGATGTAACAGGATCGGCCTGCCGGATTCGGCGATGACTTCGAGGATCGGCAGAAACTGTGGCGCATCGAGCGGCACCCCGTTGGCGTTGGTGCCGAGTTGCACCGCATTGGCGCCGTTTTGCAGCGCCCGCGCGGCCTCTTTTGCTGCGGCCTCCGGCGCATTCATCGGCAGCAAGGCCGACCAGCCGACAAAATGCTTCGGATGCTTGGCGACCACCTCGGCGAGCCCGTCATTGGCGATCTTCGCCATGTCCGGCGATTTATCTGGTCCCCATAACCGCTCCATCGGCGGCAAGCCGTGGGAGAGAACCTGCGTGTAATCGTCGAAGGACTCGACGATGGAAATCCGCAGATCGACGTCTGAGAGCGCCGGAATGCCGCGCACCCGCTTGCCGAGGTCCTTGGCGCCCGCCGGCGTCTCAAGGAGCGCCTCGTAATAACGTTTCGGGAAAAAATGATTGAAGGCGTCAATCGTGCGCATCGTGTTTTTGCTTTCCGGGTGGCTACCTATCGCGGCGGCTATAGCGATGACGTCAGCCACGACGCGACGGCAAAAGCATCGGCATCGCGATCGAAAAAACCGATCACCTGCAACCCGAGCGGCATACCGTTGACCTGGAACAACGGCAGCGACAACGCCGGCACCCCGAGCAACGAGGCCGGCACGGCAAATTCGGGATTGCCGGTCGAGGCCAGGCCCTCCGGCGCATTGCCCGGCGCGGCAAGCGCAATGCAGGCGTCGCAATTGGCGGCAAGGTCGGCGTAAACCGCCCGTATGCGCGCCCGCTCTCTCAGGTCGGCGCGGTGGTCGGTCAAGGTCAGATCTTCGTATTTTTGCGATCGCTCCAGGATATTGCGGCTCAATTTGGCGGCGTCGCGATCGCGCATGGTACGGAAGAACCAGCGCGTTTCCCAGCCATTGCAGCGATGCGACAGTTCGGCCGCATTGAGCAGATCGTTCTCCAGCGCCGCGACCTTGTCGTCATTCTGCCTGGTGCGGATTTCAATGCCGGCGGAGCGCAGCCGCATGATGCATTCGCCGAGCTGCTGCTTGGCGCCCGCCGAAGCGCTGTCCCATCCGGAAGTCTCGAGAACGGCGAGGCGGCGCGGCTTTTCCGAAGGCGGCAGCGTATCCGGCCCGCGCAAACCGGCCGTGCCGGCGTCGCCACCGACCCGGGCGACAATCTCGTAGGCGACCTGCCACACGTCGGCGAGCGCGGCGCCGAGCACGCCGGTGCAGCTCTGGCTCTGGTAATCGTGGCTGCCTTCGCGGTTGATGGCGTTGACGCTCGGCTTGAAGCCGACGCAGCCGCAGAAGCTCGCCGGCCGGATGGTCGAGCCGATCACCTGGGTGCCGAGCGCGGCGCTGAGGATGCCGGCGCCGACCGCCGCCGCCGAGCCGCTCGACGAGCCGCCCGGCGTGTGCGCGGTATTCCAGGGATTGCGCGTGCCGCGCGGCTCGGAGGCCGCGAATTCGGTGGTCACGGTCTTGCCGACGATCACCGCTCCGGCGTCGCGCAGCGCGCTCACCGAAGCGGCGTCTTTCTCCGAGCGCCAGCCGGCAAACAGCGGCGAGCCCATCTGCGTCGGCATATCGACGGTTTCGATGATGTCCTTGATGCCGACCGGCATGCCGTCGAGCGGCGACAACGGACGGCCGGCCCGCCAGCGCTCGCTCGAGCGATCCGCCGCGGCGCGCGCGCCGGGCAGATCGGTCGTGACGAAAGCGCCGATGCGCGGCTCCCAATACTCGAATAGTTCGAGCGAGCGCTCCAGGAAACGCCGCGGCGTCTGGTCACCGCCGGCAAACTCGCGCGCCGCGGCGAGATAGCTGCGCAGAGCGGGCTTCACTGGCTCCGGCATGGTCGCTCCTGGCTCTTCACTCACGGTTCCGGAGTCACTTCTGGCTCTCGTCGTAATAATGGATCTCGTACAGCAAGCAGCCGGCCTCGGACTTGAACGGACCGTGATAGACACCGGGCGGGCGGCAAGCATAGGTCGGCGCTTCGAACGACTCGCCGCCTTGGCCCTTGTCGTCATTGCCGACGATGAGATCCCCGGAGACCAGATAAACCTCCTCCCAGTGGTCGTGCACGAACGGGGCGGTGGTGTAGACGCCGGGAGCGAAGCGCAGAAGCCGCGTGCGGCTGCCCATCTTGCGCGTCTCGTTAAGATCGCTTGCCAGGATTTTCTGCTGGATGCCGGAGGGATAGCCCGGCGGCGTCGCCCAGCCCTGGTTCATGTCGAGCTTATGGAACTCAAGATGCGGTTTGTTCATCGGCACGTTCGTCGTTCTCCTTCGTCTTCAGCCGAGCAGCGGCAAATTCTGCACTCGGTATTGGTGGTGAATTTTGCGCCCCAGCACCGGATCTTCAAGCTCGAACTCGAAGACGTCCGAAGGCCGTATGCCGCCGCGCGCGGCCAGCGTGCCGCAATACATAACGGTGCCCTCGTCGAGACCGGCCTTGCCGCCGAATTGCTCGATCAGCGCCAGTGGATCGAGCATCGCGCTCACCGGCCCTTCTTGATAAAGCGTGCGCGCGCCGTCATCGGCAATGTACGCGCGCAAAATGAGCCTGTCCCAGTGCGGTGCGATCTCCTGGTAATCCCAGAAGGCGGGCGCGAGCGGCTTATCGCATAGCTGCTTGGAAACCGAGACACCGTATTTCTCGACTTCGCGGTCGGTGTGATCGGAACCGGTGCCGACCCACAGCCGCTCCGCGTGGCGCAGCAGAACGAATTCCGCCTCGCCGCTCGAAGCATTGCCGAGCACCTCGATGCTGTCATCGGTGGTGAGCCGCGCGGTCGAGGCGCGGTAGAAGATCGGAACCGTCGCCGGCCGCTTGACGCCGATGGCCTCGAGCTCCGCGATGTGCTTTTCCAGCGCGACCTTGTCGCGGCCGGTCCAGCCGGCGATCACCAGTCGATCGACTTGGACGCTGCGCCGCGCAGGTCCCGATTGGCCATGAAGCACGAACGTCAGGATACGCGCCGGCACACAAACCTCCATGCGAAGCAACGGGTTGCCCACATTGCAATCATCGGACCCGCATTGTACATGGGGCACAAGCTCAGGCAATCGAACGCTCCTATGCACGAAATCGCCGGCCAAGTTCATTGGCACGAGCCGACCGGCTTCAAGCGCGCCGGCTTCGGCAAGTTCGGACGGCCGAAAACGCCGTATGATCTGTTCATGGAATCCGACGAGATTCCCATCTACCGGGATATCGGGGTGAGCAAGGTGCAGAACCTGCCGCTTGCCTCCTGGCCGCGGATGGGTGGGCGCGGCAGCTATATCCAGCTCCACGGCACCGAAGGCAAATGGGGCAGTTACGTCGTCGAGGTGCCGGGCGCCGGCGCGCTGAACCCCGAAAAACATCTTTACGAAGAAATCTATCTCGTGGTCGAAGGCCGTGGCTCGACCGAGGTCTGGCTCGATGGCGAGACCAAGCGGCACGTCTTCGAATGGCAGAAGGGCTCGCTGTTCTCGATTCCGGTCAACGCCATGCACCGCATCGTCAACGCCAGCTCGGCGCCGGCGCTGCTGTTGGCCGGCACCACCGCGCCCAACCTGATGAACCTCATCAACAATGCCGGGATGATCTTTGATTGCCCCTATGAGTTTCGCGATCGCTTCTCCGGCGCCGACGATTTCTACAAATACAAGGACGATATCGAGCCCGATCCGGTGCGCGGGCTCGCCATGCGGCGCACCAATTTCATTCCCGACATCGTCAATTGCGATCTGCCGCTCGACAACCGCCGCTCGCCCGGCTGGCGCCGGGTCGAGCCGTTCATGACCGGCAATACGTTCTATCTGTGGATCGGCCAGCACGAAAACGGCCACTATTCGAAGGCGCATGCCCATACCTCGGCCGCGGTGCTGATCTGCATCAAGGGCAAGGGCTACACCTACACCTGGCCGGAGCAATTGGGCTTGACGCCGTGGAAGGACGGCAAGGCAAGCGAGGTCAAGCGCGTCGATTACGAGCCGGTCGGCATGGTCTCGGCGGCGCCCGGCGGCTCGCGCTGGTATCACCAGCATTTCGGCGCCTCGAAAGACCCGTTCCGCCTTACCGCGTGGTTCGGGCCGCACAATCCCGGCCGCGAGCCCGGCCCCCCCGGCGAGAAGCATACTGACTATACGGCGATGGATATTCCCGAGGGCGGCACGGCAATCCCCTATTACATGGAGGATCCGTTCCTGCGCCAGGAATATGCCGAGCGGATGCAACGCGAAGGCGCCGAGAACCGTATGCGGTCGGAATATTACGAGCGCGACTATCGCGGATTGCTGCCGAAGGAATAATTGCCTGAGGTCTGAATGCAGAGCCCAGAGGATAAGAATCTCCAAATTTTATCCCTTATAGCGGAAGTTCGTAAATTTGAGATTGAGCTATTCTGGAGTCGGTCTTTATTCTTTTGGGGATTTACCGCATTAGCGATCACAGCATTTGGAGCGGCATACCATCTACATAGCAAGAATTTGCAATTTAGCATCGCCTGCGTTGGCTTTGTTTGTAGCTTGATATGGACCTTGGTCAATCGCAGCAGCAAATATTGGCAAAAGACTTGGGAGGAAAAAGCTAAGCGCGCGTCGCTTGAGGCGGTGGGTCGCAATCTATTTATGGAATTACCCAGAGAACCTCTGTGCAAAGGGATAAGGGAAGTTCCTTGGTGGGCCGCACATTTTTCTGTTTCGAAGCTTACGACAGCCTTTAGTGATTTCACAGCACTTGTGTGGCTCGGGTTAGGCCTCAAATCCAGTCCCGCTGGGCAATATATACCTTCAGAGTGGGTAATTCCCTCTGTATTCGTATGTACCCTCGTTTATATAATTTACATCTTTGTTATGTGCCTTCCCGATCCTCCGGAAAAAAAATAATTGAATCGGCAAATGACCGACGCACCCGAAGGCGGCCGCATTTTCTTCTCCAGCACCGGGCGCACGTTCGGCGAAGAGGACGAATTGTGCGTGCTCTCGGTCGGCGTCGACATCGGCTCGTCGACCTCGCATCTGGTTTTTTCGCGCATCGTGCTGGAACGGCTCGATGCCCGTTATGTCGTCACCGAGCGCGAGAGCTTTTATCAGTCCGACATTCTGCTGACGCCCTATGCCGGCGAAGACACCATCGACGCCGAAGCGCTCGGCCTGTTCATCGACCGGCAATACCGCGACGCCAAGATCGATCCCGACGAGATCGATACCGGCGCGCTGATCCTGACCGGCGTCGCGGTGCGCCGCCGCAACGCCCGCGCCATCGGCGAATTGTTCGCCCGGCAAACCGGCAAGATGGTCGCCGTCTCCGCCGGCGACAGTCTTGAATCGGTCATGGCGGCCTATGGCTCGGGCGCCGTGGCGCGCTCGATCCGCAATGCCGCGCCGGTGATGAATGTCGACGTCGGCGGCGGCACCGCCAAAATCGCGGTCTGCACCGACGGCAAGGTGACCGACGTGACTGCGCTCGACGTCGGCGCGCGGCTCGTCGTGCTTGACGGCGAGCGCCGCATTATCCGCCTCGAGGAAGCCGGCCGGCGCTTCGGCGCCGCGCTGGGGCGCGAGCTTGGACCCGGCACTGTCATCGCCGCGGACGAGGCCCGCGCGCTGGCCGCGCTGATGGCCGATCGATTGTTCGAAGCCATGCGCGGCGGCGCACCGCGCGCTGACGGCGCCGCGCTGTTGCGGCTCGATCCGCTCGGCTATCGCGGCGCGCTTTCCGACGTGAGCTTTTCCGGCGGCGTTGCCGAATACATCTACGGTGGCGAAGCCAAAGGCTTTGGCGATCTCGGCCCGGAGCTTGCGGCCGAGTTGCGGGCGCGGCTGTCGGCGAGCGGACTGCAACTGGCACGGCCCGACGCGCGCATCCGCGCCACCGTGATCGGCGCCTCGCAATACACCATGCAGGTGTCCGGCTCGACCATCTTCGTTGCGCCCTTGGCGACGCTGCCGCTGCGCAACGTGCCGGTGATCGCGCCCGACCTGCCGCTCGGCGACGATATCGATCCCGCCGCGGTCGCACAGGCGATCCGCGCGGCGCTCAAGCGCCTCGATCTCGGCGACGGTGCGAGCCCGGTCGGCCTGTTCGTGCCGTGGTCCGGCTCGGCGACGTTTCGCCGCCTCGACGATTTCTGCAAAGGCGTCGCCGAAGGCCTGGCGGCAGTGCTGGCGCGAGGCCATCCGATCGTGCTCGCCGGCGACGGCGACGTCGGCGGCCTGATCGGCATCCATTTTTGCGAGGAAATGAAACTCGACAATCCCATCGTCTCGATCGACGGGCTGGAATTGAAGGAATTCGATTACATCGACATCGGCGCCATCCTCGACACCTCGGGCGCGGTGCCGGTGGTGATCAAATCGCTGGTGTTTCCAACGAGCGCCGGCATCGGCACGGACTGGCACGTGCGGCAGGAAAGCTGGCAGTCGTGAAGGCTATTTTGGCGTCGGGCGTTGGCCGTAAAAAGGCTGCGGAAAGGGCAGGACGACGTAGCTGCGCCAGTTGTTTATAGATAAGTAGTTGTAATTATTATCATAAAAATCGTTTATACGCATTTAGCGAGCTGCGTATAATTCCGTTGCTACCTCGGGAGTAAGGTGTTATACGCAAATCGCTAAATGCGTATAAAGGATGGACGCCGTGCCCGCATCCTCGCTCATTATGCAAACAACTTATGCGGAGTTGGTACAGCGCTGTGCGGCAACGGCATTTCACGAGGCCTTTTCAGAGAATGGCGCCTTCATATCAAAAACTATTAAGGGAAAGCGCTACTGGTACTTTCAAGAGTCATCCAATGAGGGCCGCGCCCAAAGATATGTTGGGCCGGAAACACCGGCATTGTTGGAACAGATATCCAAACACAAACAAGCTCGCGATGACGAACGCGAACGCCGCACGCTCGTATCTACACTTGTGCGAGCATACGGCCTGCCGAGGGCAATTCCGGAATTTGGCAATATCATCGGCGCCTTAGCAAACGCAGGTGTATTCCGGCTTCACGGCGTGCTGATCGGCACTGCAGCCTACCAAACCTATTCAGCGATGCTAGGAGCCAAGCTGCCAATAACGACCCAGCAAACAGGCGATGTGGACATTGCCCAGTTTGAATATATCTCTGTGGCGATCGATGACAAAACGCCCCCAGTCCTGGAGGTGCTTAAGAAAGTAGATAAAACCTTCCGGCCTCTCCCCCATGTGCACAACAAGCATAGCATTACAAGCTATCGGGCAAGCAATGGTCTTGGCGTCGATTTTCTTACACCCAACGAAGGGCCCGATACGGACTCGCCGCAGCGACTTCCTGCACTACAAACAGATGCGGAGCCGCTCCGATTTTTAGGTTATCTTATTCGTGAGCCGGAGCCGGCGGTTGTCTTGCACCAGGCCGGCATATACGTGAACGTGCCAGCTCCGGAACGCTATGCAGTTCATAAACTGATAGTTGCCCGCCGCCGTTCGGCGGGAGCCACGAAGCGGGAAAAAGACATTCAACAGGCGGCGGCTTTGCTTGAAATGCTTACGCAAAAGCGACCCTATGAACTCAAGGCTGCTTGGAAGGAGGCTTATCAAAGTGGCAAACAGTGGAGTCAATTGCTCGGCGAAGGATTGAGCCAACTCCCTTCTACTATTCGCGATCTGGTTCTCAGGACCGTCCACGATCATCGAAGCATAACGACAGGACTGAACCTCACATTCAATAATTCCCCACCAAAATACGACTTCGGCCGGGACGTCGTGATGTTTGTCGGTGAAGCCCTTGGCTTACCGATAACCTGCTCGATTAGCCGGGAAGCTCTTGACGACAATTTTGGCACGGCCGGTACGAGCGGTCGCACAACTGAGGAACGTCTAGACACTTTTCGAAAAAGCAGATCGGCCATAGAGCATTTAGCGCGTCATAAATATCTCTTCTGGCCTGTAGAAGAGATTGATGCTGTACTGATAAAAACGGAAGACGTCCCCAAGCTACGCAAAGAGATCGGGTAAACGTCCGACTGCTAGCGAACCAGAACGAATATCTCCAACGAGCGCCGGCATCGGCACGGACTGGCAGGCGGAGCGGAAGGGCGCGCCCGTCTAGTCACTCCATCTTGGCGCCGGACGCTTTGATCACCGCCGCCCATTTCGGAATTTCCATTTTGATATAAGCGGCGAATTGCTCCGGCGTGTCGGGCGCGATGTCGATGCCGAGGCCGGCCAGCTTGTGCTTCATATCGGGGTCCTTGAGCGTCTCGGAGATCGCCTTATTGAGGGCGGCGATAATCTGCGGCGGCGTGCCGGCCGGCGCCACCAGGCCGTGCCAGGTCGTGGCTTCAAAGCCGGGAAGGCCTGCTTCATCCATTGTCGGAATATCGGGCAGGATCGGCGTGCGCTTGAGCGTCGTGACCGCGAGCGGCCGAACCTGCCCGTTCTCGAGAAATCCCATCACGCCGGAGGTGGTGGCGAACATCATTTGGTCTTGTCCGGCGATGACATCCTCCAGCGCCGGCGCCGAGCCTTTGTAAGGCACATGCACGATGTCGATATGCGCCTGCGCCTTGAACAGCTCGCCGGCCAGATGCGCAGCGAGACCGTAGCCGGAGGAAGCGAAGTTGAGCTTGCCGGGATTGGCTTTGGCGAGCGCGATCAGTTCGGCGAGCGAATGCGCCTTCACGTCGTTGTTGACGACGAGAACATTGGCCTGGGTGCCGATCAGACTGATCGGTGCAAAGTCCTTCTCCGGATCGAAGCCGATCTTGCTGTAAAGACTGACATTGGTGGCCAGGATGGCGTTGTTGCCGAGGAGGAGCGTGTAGCCGTCCGGCGCGGCATGCGCGACGTATTCGCCGGCGACATTGCCGGCCGCGCCCGGACGGTTGTCGACCACGAAGGGTTGGCCGAGCAGGCTGCCGAGTTTTGCGGTCAAGACGCGGGCCATGATGTCGCTCGCACCGCCCGGCGGAAATCCGACGACGATCGTGATCGGCCGATCCGGATAACCGGCGACGGCAACGCCTGCGAACGCCGGGCACGCGGCGAACGTCAGCAATCCGGCCAGCACGACAGCCAGCCGTCCGGCGATGCGTTTGAGCATCTCTCCCCTCCATTTTTATGAATGCACAAAAGGCTGAAGCCGCCTCACTTGGCAAGGTCTCCTAAGGTGTGGCACGCATGCAGAAACAAGATGCGGAGCATTCAGGCAGATGCGGACTGGAGCCGATTATCTTTCTTCGCTCAATGACGGCCGGCGGATCTTTGTCGATGGCGAGGCGGTCAAGGATGTGACAACGCATCCGGCGTTCCGGGAAGCCGCGCGCTCGATCGCCAAACTCTACGATATTGCCGCCGAGCCGGGCCTGCGCGAACGGATGACGTTCGCCTCGCCGAAGACCGGCGCCCCGGTGCAGCGCGGCTGGCAAATCCCGCGCACCCACGCCGACTTGCGGGCGCGGCGGTTGTTTTCGGAAACCTGGGCGGAAGCGACCTTCGGCCTGATGGGCCGCGCGCCCGATCATGTCGCCGGCTTCTTCACCGGCTATGCGGCGACGCCGCAATTCTTCGCTAGCCTCGGCCAGCCGAAATTCGCCGACAATCTCGTCGCTTTCTACGAATTCGCCCGCGACAACCACATCTATCTGAGCTACGCGATCGTGCCGCCGCAGATCGACCGCTCGAAGCCCGCGCACCAGCAAAGCGACCCGACGCTTTATGCCGGCGTGGTGAAGGAGCGCGACGACGGCATCGTCATCAAGGGCGCGCAGCAGCTCGCGACCGGCGCGGCCATTGCCGATTACATCCATCTCTCCTGCATCCAGCCGCTGGCGCCGGGCGACGAGAATTACGCCAACTGCCTCGCGGTGCCGGTCAACGCCGAAGGCGTCAAGCTCTATCCGCGCAAGCCGTTCGCCGGCGCCGGCCGTCCGGCCGACTATCCGCTGTCGACCCGCTTCGACGAAAGCGACTCCTACGTCGTCTTCGACAATGTGTTCGTGCCATGGGAACGCGTCTTCATTTACCGCGACGTCGAGCGCTCGCGCGACCAATGGCGCAAGACGCCGTCGCACCTTTACGGCAATCATCAGGCGCAGACCCGTTATGTGACAAAACTTCGTTTCATGGCCGGCCTGGCGCAGCGCATGAACGAGACCACCGGCAATGCCGGCAATCCGGCCGTCCTCGGCATGATGGGCGAGCTTGCCTCGCTGGTGTCGATCTACGAGGCCATGCTGCTAGCGCACGAGGTGATGGGCACGGTCGAGGACGGCGTGCTGTGGCCGTCGCGCACCGCTTATTACGCGGCCAGCGCCATGCAATCCGAGTTCAACGGCCGCATGCTGGAAATATTTCGCGAAATGGCCGGCGCCGCTTTCATCACGCTGCCCTCCTCGGAGGCCGACTTCGCCAATCCGGAAGCCGCCGCCGATATCGAACGCTATATGCGCTCGGGCAAAGCGGATGCGAAGTCGCGGATTGCGCTGATGCGGCTCGTCTGGGATTTCCTCGGCTCCGAATTCGGCAGCCGCCACGCCCAATACGAAAAATTCTACGGCGGGCCGTCATTCGTGGCGAAGCAGAATCTGTACCGCAATTTCGACTGGAAACATGCCGGCGCGCTGGTCGACCGCGCGCTCAACTTGCCGCCGCTGGAGTGAGCCTCCGCTCGTGCCGGGAAAAACGGTTCCGCATGCGTTTCAGCCGCGGTTGAGGGCGACGGCGATCGCCATCGCGCGTGCCGTAGTGCTTGTTCTTGTGCTCACGTGCTTTGCAAATGCCCAGCCGGTCGCCCTCACCCCATCGCAGTCGGAAGCGCTCGCCGCCTACAATGCCGCGCTAGCGCGCTTCGAGGCAGTCCTCCACGAGCGCCGCGCGCAGATCGATGCAAAACAAGGCCTGCCGCATTTACCAGGGCAAGCGCTCTATCTCGCCCGCGTCGCCGTGATGAGCGCCTACAAGGACCTCACTGACGCAATTCCTTCCAGAATTGGCCGGCCCAACAAATTCGGCATTCCACCGGCCTATTTTGACGCCGACATTGAGCCGCTGATCGACGAGTATCTCGCGCTCTTTCGCATCATGGAGACGCCACCCGCCAACGCGCAAAAGTCGGCTACGCCGTTGAAGGATATTTACGACCTCGCGAGGGATATCGCCCGCGCCAAGGGGCTTGACGCCGCAAACAGCGAAAACGCCGGGCGCATCGGCCTGGGCATCTTCTTTGCCGAAACCAATGGCTATCAAAACGTCGGCAACGCGCGCTCGGACAAATACAAGGGCAGCCTGCAAACCGGCATCGGCGAAGACCGAAACGGCGCGCGGAAATGGCTGGCGATTAAACCGGCGATTGCGGCTTTCGACCCGGCGCTGATCGCGCGCGACGCCAAAGAGGAGGCGCGGATCGGTGATTTGGATCACCGGCTCAATCACTGGACCGCCGTGCGGGACGGCCTGATGAACGCGCATGCCGCCATTTTTCCGCGCATACCGGCAATCATGAAGGCCCTGCCCGACCCGATCGATCAAATGAAAGTTTTCGAGTTGATCCAGATCGTTCCAGGGCCGACCAAGGCAGCGCTCAATTCCGGCGACTTGGCAGGCTACCGCGTGTCCGACCCGCGGATCATGGGCTATTTGCGCAACAACAGCATTTTCACATTCGGCCGCGCCGATCGGGCAAAGACGACGGCGACGTTCCGCGAAATCCTCAACGCGATGTGGCTCTACAACGACAAATTCGAAAAAGCGCTTGCCGCATTCCACGCCATCAAGGCGCAGCGCGAATAGTTCTTTCAAAGGCAATGGCGCGGATCATTTTAATATCAGGCCGGCAGGTGATGAAGCATCTCTAATTGGTGAGTTTTCCGAATTCTCTGAATAGATAAGAGGATATTCCTTCTCGATCCCCTTTCTGAACAAGGGCCAACAGCTCTTGAAGCTTGACGTCAGTAAGAACAATCACGCAACCGCGATCAGCCAGCGCCGTATCCCGACACCGTTTCAGCATGAGCTTTTCGTCGGCCAGTGAGCGGCAAACAATAAACCCCAATTTGCCGCGCAACGGACTGAAACGCCCCGATATTTGATCTAGCTCCGGATTCCCTAAATCACGCGAATAATTTTTGCATTCGAAGAACACGTCAATCGAGCGAGTCTGCGCAAGTTCAGCCATACGGAGGAAAAATCCGCCCTCCGACGCATTGGTAAACTTTATGTCGATCCGCTTCCTTCCATCATCAATCTCATGTTCCTTGATTGGGTTTATTAGGTCCGGGAAAAATAGAAACGTTAGCGCACCTTGTATGAAAGCATGATACCGTGTCGCAGTTTTCAAACCCGGCGGCACTTTACCCAACGCATCTCCAATTGATTGCGCAAATTTTCTTTCGTCGAAATCCTTGTCGAGTATCTTCATTGGATAGCGTCCCTTTTGCGCCCTTGAGCTCCTTATATCGCTGGAGGACGTCTGGATGCTTTTGTGCAAACTCGGCCAAATCATCCTTAATTAAAGGATATTTTTCTCTCAGGTCCTTTTTATAGACGACCCGAGTTTTGTTTTTTAAGACGCGTACGAGCTTTCCTCCGGAACTCAGTTGAACGTCACGTAGGAAATTCAACATGTAATGATTATAAAATTCTTGACTATCGAGAGACAGACGCCATCGGACCAGATATTTAGGAATCAAGATAACTGGTTTGCTCTCCACAACCGGAAGATCGACGTAATTTTGGTACCATTCCCTCTTGCTTGCATGCCACATGTGGCTGGATGGAACGCCTTCTCTCATTTCAATCCCATGCAACCTACACTGATTTTGCGTGTATTCGATTAGCGTCCCTCGAATTACATTTGTCGTCAGGTCGGAAATCTTGTCAGGACCAATTCCTTCAATGAACAATTCGGTTTCTGCCAAATCAGCCAGCAGCCCAGTTTTAAACGCGCGACTATTTCGAAGGGCACTCAAGATTTGATCGGCTTGCATTCGGCCTACACCGCGGCCTTGCGGACGGTCGCGGGAAAAGCCCAGAAATGTCTCTTGAGGCTCTGAGAGATGCGCTGTTAGCTCCTGTGATTTGAGGTGATTTTTCCGCCTAAGCGCGTCAAGCACCTCGTCAAAGAAGGTCTTTATCTGATCGGTACAACCGAGATTGAATTCATTTTCTTTTGTCTGGATCGCATACGGATCGACAAAAAGTCGCATATCGTGTCCAGTATCAATATCGACAAAGTCGAGTTGAGCCTGGCTCTGATTAAGACCAAAAATCGTGAGAACCTCATTTTCGTCCCCTCGACGACTAGTAAACTCTCATAACGCATGCAACCAGAAGACGCAATGCTTGAGAGTGAAGGGGCCGGAGTCAGAGGTAGCTAAAGAGCGAAGTAGTCTTCTACCTACCGCCGTTTCGTTTCACGAAGAAGAAAAGGGTTCCCGGTGTCACCCGGTAAAGGACGGCTCGATCAGCACGCTGATCGCGACGCCGGCCAAGGCGGCGGCGAGTTCCGATCGGCACCGTCTGCACCCCGGTGCCAATGTCGCCGCGCCCGGCGATAAGGGCATTTGTCGGAGGATTTCAATTTTGCCGGCGATAGGGCTCCCACTCACGGCCGAGCGCAGGCCAAAAAAAAGCCCCGGCCGGGTAGCCGGGGCTTCTTTCAGTTCTTAGTTGTCACTCAGCACTTGTCACTCAGCACTTGACACTCAGCAATTGC
The DNA here is from genome assembly GCA_963790495.1 of uncultured Alphaproteobacteria bacterium. Taxonomy (GTDB): domain Bacteria; phylum Pseudomonadota; class Alphaproteobacteria; order Rhizobiales; family Xanthobacteraceae; genus BOG-931. The sequence continues at coordinate 178,316 of CAWBOW010000010.1, forward strand.
TTTTGCTGACCGTCGCTGAATTTCCGCTGTCATTATCGGTGGTTGTCCGGCTCTTTGTGGTGCAGCCGGTCTCGACCGGCGGTCCACCGACGTGAACGCCGACCACGCCCGGCACGCCGACGTTCACGCCGGGGCCTGGTTCGGTCTGATGCTCATGAACGGTCGTGGTTGTCGTGCTGCTGTCCTGGGCGATGGCCGCGATACCCGGAGCGACCGCGAAAGCGGCCGCGGCAATGGCGATTTTGATGATCTTCATAGATTCGTCTCCTTCAGCTCGCACCCGCGAGGGCTCGTCGGCTAACCCCGGCGAACTCATCCAGTTCCGAGGAGACGCAAGCTTCGCCGCCAAGCGGAACCGCTTGGAACCCAGGAGCAGCGTCCATCGCGTCACTCACCTATTGACATTCGTCCCCGATACAGATACATTGCAAAGAATCAAATCTCGTCCCACGAAGGACGCCGTCCGGGTGATGCCGGACGGCAGGGGGCGAGTGCGGTGCCCGCGGGTCGGTCTCATCAGCCGGCTCCCGGGCGGTCCGGGCATCATGCCCACCGGCACTATGACCGGTGCGCGAGGTGCGTCGCTGGAAGTGGAGATTTGGCCGGCGGTCATATCCGCCGCGTTGGCCAAGCCGCCACGAAGCCTGGCCCGGATCGCACCAAGGGACAACAACACCCCTTGGGCAGAACCGCAGTGGAACGCCGGCAGGCGAGCGCGCCCGATAGCGGAAAGGGCGGCGCAAGCCGCCCTATCCGCGGCGCGCCCTGTGCGCCGCTTGCGTACAGGTTACGAAACACCGCGTCTGCCGGCGCTCCGCTTCCTTCATTTCTTTTCGTCATTGCGAGCGAAGCGAAGCAATCCAGTCTCTACAATTCCGCCCTGGATTGCTTCGTCGCTACCGCTCCTCGCAATGACGGCTGTTTGACATCGTGAGCTTGCGACACTCGCGCGCAACGGCGTGGAGCGGGAACGAGGATGACTTACGCCTCGGCACCCACCAACGCCGGCGCCGGCGTCCGCTCGGCCGGCTTCGGCTCGAGCGCCGCCTCGACCGCCTGCTCGACGCGCTCGAGCCAGACGAATTCCATCTCCTTACGAGCGATTTCCGGAATATCGTCGTAGTCCCGCTTGTTGCGCGCCGGCAGCATGACACGGCGGATACCGGCCGAATGCGCGGCGACGACCTTCTCCTTGATGCCGCCTACCGGCAGCACCAGCCCGCGCAGGCTAATCTCGCCGGTCATCGCGGTATCGCTGCGGATGGTGCGGTCGGTCATCAGCGAAGTGAGCGCCATGAACATTGCGACGCCCGCGCTCGGCCCGTCCTTCGGGATCGCGCCCGCCGGCACGTGGACGTGGATGTCGCTCTTTTCGAAGCGCGCCGGATCGATGCCGAGCGCCACGGCACGGTTCTTGACGATCGACAGCGCCGCCTGCGCGCTTTCCTTCATCACGTCGCCGAGCTGGCCGGTGAGAATGAGCCTGCCGGAGCCGGGAATGCGGGTCGCCTCGATGAACAAAATATCGCCGCCGACCGGCGTCCAGGCAAGCCCGGTGGCGACGCCGGGCACGCTGGTCCGCATCGCCACTTCATTCTCGAACCGCGGTGCACCGAGGATCGGCAACAGGTCGTCGCGGGTGATCTGAATCGGCCCGCTGCCGCCTTCGGCAATGCGCACGGCCGCGTTGCGCAGCGCCTGGCCGATCTGGCGCTCAAGGCTGCGCACGCCCGCTTCACGGGTGTAGCCCTGGATGATGTCGCGGATGACGTCGTCGCCGATCTCGACCTGACCCGGCTTGAGTCCGTTCGCCTCCATCTGCCGCTTCACCAAGTAGCGATGCGCGATCTGCAGCTTCTCGTCGGCGGTGTAGCCGGCAAGGCTGATGATCTCCATGCGGTCGCGCAGCGGCCCGGGAATGGTGTCGAGCATGTTCGCCGTGGTGATGAACACCACGCGCGACAGATCGAACGGCACGGCGAGATAGTTGTCGCGGAACGTGTTGTTCTGCTCCGGATCGAGCACTTCAAGCAGCGCCGCGCCGGGATCGCCGTGAATGCCGGCGCCGAGCTTGTCGATCTCGTCGAGCATCATCACGCAATTGCGCGCGCCGGCCTTGCGGATGGCCTGGATGATGTTGCCAGGCAACGCGCCGATATAGGTGCGGCGGTGGCCGCGGATTTCGGCTTCGTCATGCACGCCGCCGAGCGACACGCGGACGAATTTGCGATCCATGGCGCGCGCGATCGACTGGCCGAGCGAAGTCTTGCCGACGCCGGGCGGACCGACGAAGCACAGGATTGGCGCCTTGCCGGCCGGCGCCAGCTTGCGCACGGCGAGATATTCGACGATGCGCCGCTTGATCTTGTCGAGATCGTAGTGGTCGTCGTCGAGAACCTTGCGGGCCTCTTTGATGTCGATCGGCTTCTCTTCGGGCAGCTTCCACGGCAGCTCGATCAGCCAGTCGAGATAAGTGCGCACCATGCCGTATTCGCCGGCGGCCTCGGGCATTTTCTGCAGCCGGCGCAATTCCTTGCGCGCCTGATCCTCGACCTCCTTCGGCATGCCGGCGTCGGTAATCGCCTTGTCGAGCTCGGCGATTTCGGCAGCCTTGCCCTCCTCGCCCTCGCCGAGCTGCTTCTGGATCGCGGCCATCTGCTCGCGCAGCAAAACCTCGCGCTGACGCTCGTCGAGCGCGGACTTGGTCGCCCGGCTGATCTCCTGCGACAGCTTCAAGATCTCGATGCGGTGGCCCAAGAGGCGCGCGACCTTGTCCATCCGCGCGGAAATATCGACGGTTTCCAGGATTTCCTGCTTTTCGTCCGGCTTGATGTCCATGTAGGCGGTGGTGAGATCGGCAAGCGCCGGCGGCTCCTCGATCGACTGGATCGCCGCGAGCAGCTCCGGCGGCGCCTGCGGCAGAAGCTCGATCGCCTGCACGGCTTGCGCCTTCAGATTGACGAAGCGCGCCTCGATCTCCGGGCCGCGCGCATCCGGCTCGGGGATTTGCGTCACCCGCGCCACCAAAAACGGCCAGCCGTTCAGATACTCGACGATCTGAAAGCGCTGCTCGCCCTGGCAGACGAGATGATGCGTGCCGTCCGGCGCGGTGACGAAGCGCAGGATATTGGCGAGCGTGCCCATGCGGTGCATGTCGATGCCGGCGGGATCTTCGACGTCGGCGGCGCGCTGCAGCAAAATTCCGACCTGACGCTGATCGCGCACAGCCTGCTGGGCGGCAGCCGCCGATTTCCGCCGGCCGAGCGCGATCGGCAGGACGAGACCCGGAAACAGCACGGTATTGCGCACCGGCACGATGATGAGCGCGTCGGCCGGCAAAGGCGGCAAAGCACTGCTGCCATCACCTGAGGAGGAACTGCTCTTTGCGAGGATTTCTTCAGCCACAACAATCACACTTTCCGTAAACTGATCACGAGACATCCGGCGACGGCAGAGCGGCGTACATCGCTGTAGCGGCCTGCCGGCAGGCGCAGCCGACGGTAAAAGCGCCCCTGCGGCAGTTCGAGCCGATGGATGACCGCGATGCGCAACTGCTCCGGCAGCACGCGCGTACCGGCAATAACCAGATCGCCGTCCTCGATCACCGCTTGCGCGCTGTCGGCATCCACGCCGGGCAACGCCACCAGCGCCAGAACCTCGGTTTCAGTCTCGAGAATATCGACCGGCGGCTCCCAGGCCGGCATGCGGGCCTGTGACGGCGCCGGACGAAACAGCTCGCGATGCAGGCGTTCGGCGCGCGCGAGCATTTCGCAGGCTTCCGACCACATCCAATCTTGAGCCAAGTCTCGGGCCACATCACGGGCCATAGCGTCGTCCCTCCAGCTTCGGTTTGGATATGTGTGACGCGGGACGGCAAATTTCAACGTGCCGGCGCGGGGTTAGCGCCGGCCCATTGGCAGACCTATCTAATGAGCGTCGGGTGGAACGTTACGTGCCGTCAACAATTCCCTGCTGGGAGAGCGGCGCGGTCTCGCCGAAAGTGTCGACGATCCGACGCAAATGACCACTAAAGCTTGAATGCCTGGACATTCGGAGGTGCAAATGGCGCCGAAAAACGCAGCCCGGCCGCTCGAAAAGACCATCCCGGTCCCGGACAAAATTTCCATCAGGCTCACGGTCAATGGCGTGGAAAAGCCGCTGACGGTGGCGCCGTGGACGACACTCCTCGATGCGCTCCGCGACCACCTCGACCTGACCGGCACCAAAAAGGGCTGCGATCACGGCCAGTGCGGCGCCTGCACGGTGCTGGTGGACGGCCGGCGCATCAACTCCTGCCTCACGCTGGCGGTCATGAAGGACGGCGCCAGGGTGACCACCATCGAGGGCTTGGCCAAAGACGGCGCGCTGCATCCGCTGCAGCAGGCCTTCATCGATCACGACGCCTTCCAATGCGGCTACTGCACGCCGGGGCAAATATGCTCCGCGGCCGGGCTGATCGCCGAGGGCAAAGCCAAGACCGCCGACGAGATCCGCGAACTCATGAGCGGCAATATCTGCCGCTGCGGCGCCTATCCGAACATTATCGCGGCCATCCGCCAGGCGATGGAGCACCTATGATCAATTTCCAATATTCGCGGGCCGACGACATTGCCGACGCCGTGCGCCAGATCGCCGCCGAGCCGACCGCTAAATTCATTGCCGGCGGCACGAACCTGATCGACCTGATGAAAGAGGACGTCGAGCGCCCCACCCGGCTGATCGACATCTCGCGCCTGGCGCTCGCTGCCGTAGAGGAAACCGGGGACGGCGGGCTGCGCATCGGCGCCATGGTGCCGAATTCCGACCTCGCCTATCACCCGCTGATTGCCGAACGCTATCCGCTCTTGGCAAGCGCGATCCTGGCCGGCGCGTCGGCGCAATTGCGCAACATGGCCTCGACCGGCGGCAATCTCCTGCAACGCACCCGCTGTTATTACTTCTATGACACCGCGACGCCGTGCAACAAGCGCACGCCCGGCAGTGGCTGCTCCGCCATCACCGGGCTCAACCGGCAGCACGCCATTCTCGGCGCCAGCGATGCCTGCATCGCCACGCATCCTTCCGACATGTGCGTGGCGCTCGCGGCGCTCGACGCCAAAGTCCACGTTGCCGGACCGTCCGGCACGCGTTCCATCGCGTTTACCGATTTCCATCGACTTCCCGGCGATACGCCGCAGCGCGACACCAATCTCAATGCCGACGAGATCATCACGGCGATCGAATTGCCGGCAAAGGGCTTTGCCAAGACCTATTCGTATCTGAAAATTCGCGATCGGCTCTCCTACGCCTTTGCACTGGTTTCGGTCGCTGCCGCGCTCGAACTCGACGGCGACAGGATAGCGGAGGCACGGCTGGCGCTGGGCGGCGTCGCCCATAAGCCGTGGCGCAGCCGCGATGCCGAGGAGGCGCTGCATGGTCAGCCGGCCACGCGCGAAAGTTTCGTTCGGGCCGCCGATATCGTGCTGCACGGCGCCCAAGGCTTTGCGCACAACGCTTTCAAGATCGATCTCGCCCGCCGTGCCATCGTCCGCACCTTGAGCCAAGCTGCGGCCGCGACGCCACAATCGCAAGCCAACAAGAAAATTCGCTGACGCGAGGAGCATGAGCATGAGCTTCATCGGCACTGCGACATCCCGCGTCGACGGCCGCGCCAAGGTGACGGGCGCAGCCAAATATGCCGGCGAATTCAATACCGCGGAGCTGGCTTACGGCGCGGTGGTGACCTCGACCCTGCCCAGCGGCCGTATCGCCCGTATCGACACGAGCGAGGCATTGCGCGTCGCCGGCGTCCTCGCCGTCCTCACCCACGACAACCGGCCGCCCATGGCCGCCAACTCCGCGGCATACAAGGATGACGTGGCGCCGGAAAAAGGCGCGCCATTCCGGCCGCTATACGACGACAAAATCATGTTCAGCGAGCAGCCCATCGCGCTGGTGCTGGCGGATGAATGGGAGACCGCCCGCTTCGCTGCGACGCTGGTGCGCGTCGATTATGAGAAGGGAAAATTCGCCAGCGATCTGTTTCCCGCGCGCGACCAGGCGGTTTCGACCGGCAGCGCGGAGAAGCCGCGCGGCAACGCCGAGAAAGCTTTGGCCGGCGCCGCGGTTCGCCACGCGGCGGATTATTTCATTCCGAGCGAGCACCACAATCCGATGGAGCTTTACGCGTCGACGGTGATCTGGGAAGGCGGCAACAAGCTCACGGTCTATGACAAGACCCAAGGCGTACAGAACGTGCAGCAATATCTCTGCGGCGTGTTCAAGATGAAAACCGGCGACCTGCGCGTGCTCGATCCGTATATGGGCGGCGGCTTCGGCTCCGGACTGCGGCCGCAATATCAGGCCGTGCTGGCGGTGCTCGGCGCCAAGGCGCTGCAGCGCTCGGTGCGGCTCGTGCTCACTCGCCAGCAAATGTACGGGCTTGGCTATCGGCCGGCGACGATCGAGCGCGTGTCCATCGGCGCGCAGAAGGACGGTACGCTCGCCGCGATCGCCCATGAGGCCATCGCGCTGACCTCGCGTTACGAAGATTTCTTCCGCAACGACACCGGCTGGTCGGGGCAGCTCTATAAAAGCGCCAACGCCAAGTACGAGCATAGACTGGCGCATCTCGATCTGCCGACGCCCTCGGATATGCGCGCGCCGGGCGCGGCAAGCGGCGTCTATGGACTTGAATGCGCTATGGACGAAGTCGCGATAGCGCTCAATCTCGATCCGATCGAATTGCGGCTGCGCTGCTATTCGGAACGCAACCAGCACGAGGACGTGCCCTATACCAGCAAGGCGCTGCGCGAATGCTACCGGCAAGGAGCCGAAGCTTTCGGCTGGTCGAAGCGAAATCCGCAGCCGCGCTCGATGCGCGACGGCAGCGAGCTGGTCGGCTGGGGCATGGCGACCGGCGTCTGGGAAGCTTTGCAGATGGAAGCCGCGGCGCGCATCGTTCTCACCGCGAACGGTCATGCCGACGTCGCCTGCGCATTTTCCGACATCGGCACCGGCACCTATACCATCATGACGCAGGTCGCGGCCGACGTCCTCGGTTTGCCGCTCGATAGCGTCACCGTGCACCTCGCCGATTCGACGCTGCCGAAAACGCCGGTCGAGGGCGGCTCATGGACGGCCGCCTCGATCTCGCACGCCATCGCCAAGACCGCGGACGAATTGCGCGCCGAATTGCTGCGCATCGCCAAGACCATGCCCGATTCGCCGCTCAAAGCCGCCAAGCTTGACGACGTTGTGCTCGCCGACGGGAAACTCGCCGGCGGCAAAGCGCCAGACAAAGCCGTGTCGATCGCCGACATCATGCGGCATGGCGGCGTCGAGCGTATCGCGCGCGAAACGGCCAATAAGCCGGACGCGCCCGAAGGCTATGCCCACAACACCCATTCGGCGGTCTTTGCCGAGGTGAAGATCGACGAAGAGCTCGGCGTCATTCGCGTCACCCGCGTGGTCAACGCGGTCGCCGCCGGGCGCATCCTCAATACCAAGACGGCATCGAGCCAGATCATGGGCGGCGTCGTCTGGGGCATCGGCATGGCGCTGCACGAGGAGACGCTGGTCGATCACCAATTCGGCCGCGTCATGAATCACAGCCTCGCCGAATATCATCTGCCGGTGAATGCCGACGTCCACGATATCAAGGTGATGTTCGTCGACGAGCCGGACGCGCTCATCAATCCGCTCGGCATCAAGGGCGTCGGCGAGATCGGCATTGTCGGCGTCGCCGCAGCGATCGCCAACGCCGTCTATCACGCCACCGGCAAGCGGGTGCGCGATCTGCCGATTACGCTCGACAAGCTGCAGCGCTGACCGGCAGCCGAAAGCTATCGGGTTTGGATTTCAGGCGCGAACCCGGCCGGCGTTGCGCACCCCTTGCGCCAATGCGTGCACGAGGTCGGTGACGGCGGCGACCGTCGCGGCTGTCGGCGCGGCATCGGCATCGAGGCTATTCCGCACCGCTTCCACCAGCGCAGAGCCGACCACGACGCCGTCGGCACCTTGCGCAATAGCACGCGCCTGCTCGGCGGTGCGCACGCCGAAGCCGACGCAGACCGGCAGCTTGGTGTGGCGCTTGATGCGCGCGACGGCGGCAGCGACCCTGCCGGCGTCTGGAGCGGCCGAGCCGGTGATTCCGGTAATGGAGACGTAATAGACGAAGCCGGACGTGTTGGTGAGCACCGTCGACAACCGCTTATCGTCGGTGGTCGGCGTCGCCAGCCGGATGAAATTGAGCCCCGCATGAAGCGCCGGCAGGCACAATTCGCCGTCTTCCTCCGGCGGCAAATCGACCACGATCAGCCCGTCGACGCCGGCCGCCGTGGCGTCGGCAAGGAAGCGGTCGACGCCGTAGAGATAGATCGGATTATAATAGCCCATCAGAACAAGCGGCGTCGCATCGTCGCCGGCGCGGAATTCGCGCACCGCGGCGAGCGTCTTCTTCAGGGTCTGGCCGGCATGAAGCGCGCGCAATCCCGCCGCCTGAATCGCCGGGCCGTCGGCCATCGGATCGGTGAACGGCATGCCGAGCTCGATCACGTCGGCGCCGGCCTTGGGCAAGGCCTTGAGCAGCGCGACCGAAGTGGCGTAGTCCGGATCGCCGGCCATGGTGAAGGTGACCAGCGCGGCCCGGCCTTCTTGCTTGAGCGCAGCAAAGCGGCGGTCGATACGCGTGGTCATCGCGCTTTCTTCTCCAGATAGCGCTCGACCGAATCGAGGTCCTTGTCGCCACGGCCGGAGAGATTGATCACCATCAGATGATCTTTCGGCTTTTGCGGCGCCAGATCGAGGACGCGGGCGAGCGCGTGCGCGGGCTCCAACGCCGGGATGATGCCTTCGAGCTTGCTGCAAAGATGGAAAGCGGCGACGGCTTCATCGTCGGTTGCCGACAGGAAGGTCACGCGGCCGACATCGTTGAGCCAGGCGTGCTCGGGGCCGATGCCGGGATAATCGAGGCCGGCGGAGATCGAATGCGCTTCCTCGATCTGGCCGTCGTCGTTCATCAGCAGATACGTGCGATTGCCATGGAGCACGCCCGGACGCCCGCCGGCGACCGAAGCCGCATGCTTGCCGCTCGGGATGCCGTGTCCCGCCGCCTCGACGCCGTATATCTCGATGTCCTTGTCGTCGAGGAACGGGTGGAACAGGCCCATGGCGTTCGAGCCGCCGCCGATGCAGGCGATCAAGGAATCCGGCAGGCGGCCCTCGGCCGCGAGCATCTGCTCGCGCGTCTCGCGGCCGATGACCGACTGGAAGTCGCGCACCATGGCCGGATAAGGATGCGGGCCGGCTACCGTGCCGATGCAGTAAAAGGTGTCGGTCACATTGGTGACCCAGTCGCGCAGTGCTTCATTCATCGCGTCCTTGAGCGTGCGCGAGCCCGAACTCGACCCCGCGCACCTCGGCGCCGAGCATTTTCATGCGCAGCACATTGGGCTTCTGCCGTTCGACGTCGACGGCGCCCATATAGACGATGCAAGGGAGACCAAACTTCGCGCACAGCGTCGCGGTGGCGACGCCGTGCATGCCGGCGCCGGTCTCGGCAATGATGCGCGTCTTGCCCATGCGCTTGGCCAACATGATCTGGCCGAGCACGTTGTTCACTTTATGAGCGCCGGTGTGATTGAGTTCCTCGCGCTTGAAATAGATTTTCGCCCCGCTGCCCGAAAGGCTGGAGGCCGCCTGTCTACAATGTGCGCTCAGCCGCTCGGCGAAATAGAGCGGCGATGGCCGGCCGACATAATTGGCCAGATAGCCGTCCATCTCCTTCTGAAACGCCGGATCGGATTTTGCCTCGCCATAGGCTTTCTCCAGGTCGAGGATCAGCGGCATCAGTGTTTCGGCGACAAAACGGCCGCCATAGATGCCGAAATGCCCGTGCTCGTCCGGTCCGGTGCGGAAGGAATTGCGCTGCTGCACGGTCATCGCCAAAGCCTTGTCATGCCGCCGGATGCTCGAGCTTCGCCTGCGCCGCGCGCGCGGCGCGCACGAAGGCCCGGATCTTGTCGGCATCCTTCTCGCCCGGCGCGCGTTCGACACCGGAGGATACGTCCACGCCGGGCGCGCGGGATGCGCGCAAGGCTTCGCCGACATTGCCGGCATCGAGCCCGCCGGAGAGCATGAACGGCACGCCGGAATCAATATCTTTCAGGAGATGCCAGTCGAAGGTGTTGCCGAGTCCGCCCGGCCGGGTGGCCTCGCGCGGCGCCCGCGCATCGAACAACAGGTGGTCGGCGACGGCGGCATAGCGCGGGACCGCCGCGAGGTCGGACCTGGTCTCGACCGGGATCGCCTTCATCACCGGCAGATTAAACCGCGCCTTGATGGCGGCGATCCGTAACGGCAACTCGTGGCCGTGAAGCTGAAGCATGTCGGGGCCGAGCGCATCGACGATGAGCGACAGGAACGTGTCGTCGGCATCGACGGAAAGCGCGACCTTGCGGGCGCGGCCGCGAACGCGCCCTTCCAGCGCCGCGGCGGTCTTGAGCGAGATGTTCCGCGGCGACGGCGGAAAGAAGACGAAGCCGACCATGTCGGCACCGGCGTCAAGCGCGGCGTTGAGCGCTTCGGAGGTCGAAAGACCGCAGATTTTGACCGTAAGCGACATGAACCGGGGCTTTTCGATGGGCTTTTTCGCAAACCGCTGCCGTTCTACCGCGAAGTGTCGTCTCACACCACCGGCGGCTTGAGCTTCAGCCGCTCCGGCGGCGCGGCGGGCTGGGATATATTCGCCGCGCCGGCGGCAGCCCGCTTATGACGATCGAGCTGGTGGCGTAGTTCGGCAAGATCGCGCTCCAGCCGCCGCGCGGTGCGGCGCCAGCGGCCGTGGCGCAGCCAGGAGGCACAGCCGCCGAGCACGACGCCGATGATCACCAGCACGATGATCAGCGCAAACAGAGGCAGCGTCACCGACGCCGCGGGATGCTGCGGGTTGAACGGATCGAATGAGACCGAGACGGCCTCGCGATTGGCCACCGCAAGCGCGATCAGCACAATGCCGAGCGGCACGAGGATAAGGGCCGCGACAATCTTGCGCGGCAGGCTGGCGCCCGGTCGCGACGGGCCGGTCAACCCACGCTCGGTTGATTGAGCCGCTCGCGCATTTCCTTGCCGGTTTTGAAGAACGGCACGCATTTCTGATCGACTGCGACGTGAGCGCCGGTGCGCGGATTGCGCCCGGTGCGCGCCGGCCGCTGCTTCACCGAAAAGGCACCGAAACCGCGCAATTCGACGCGGTCGCCGCGCGCCATGGCCGCAACGATCTCCCCCAGGATGGCGTTGACGATATTTTCCACGTCACGCTGATAGAGATGGGGATTCTGTGTGGAGATATGTTGAACGAGTTCTGATTTGATCATTTGGTCCACCGCCCGATCTCTGGTTGGCGATCTCAGGTTGGCTATCTCAGGTTGGATTGCCCGCCGGTCAACCGTGCTAATTTACGCTGGCAGGGTGCCAAAGCACCAATAGACCGTCAAGATTGAAAGGTTCCACGGCATCGGCCGCGTTCAAGGCGCCTAGCCGCTGCGCCAGCGCGTTGAGGCCGGCAGCGTCTAGCATCGCCGCGGCGGCGGCGTGCAGGAACGCCAGATCGCTGAACTGGCTCTCCAGCGCGTAATTACGCACCGGAAGCTTGGTATCGACGTGTTTTTCCTTGCCAAGCCAGGCCAGCGCAGCGCGTTCGTCGCCAAGCTCGTCGATCAGCTTCAGTCCAAGACCCTGATGGCCGGTGAAGACGCGGCCGTCGTCGACGGCAGCGAGTTCGGCGTCGGTAAGATGACGGCGGTTTTGGACCAGGGTCTTAAACCAGGCGTAGGAATCCTGAATGATCGCGTTCAACGCCGCGGTGGCCTCGGGGCTGGTCGGCTCGTAACCGTCCGGGGCCGCCTTGAGCGGCGTCGATTTCACCAATTCCACCTTGACCCCGATCTTGCCCAAAAGGTCGGAGACGTTGGGATATTGGAACAGCACGCCGATCGAACCGACCAAAGAGGTCTGCTGCGCCACGATATGGTCCGCCGCCAGCGCCGTGATGTAGCCGCCCGAGGCCGCCAGGCTGTCGACCACGACGACCATGGGCTTCTTTTGGCGCAGCCGTGACAGCGCGTCGAATAATTGCTCGGAGCCGGCGGTGGTGCCGCCGGGGCTGTCGACGTGGACGATGACCGCGCGCACCAGTCTCGCATTACCGAGCTGATCGAGCGCCCGCACGCGATTCTGATCGCCGCGGATCAGGCCCGAGATCGTGACGCGGGCGACGTAGGGGCGGACGCCGAATATGCCGACGCGCCTGCTCGCCAGCGCGGCCGTTCCGGCGATGCCGATGACGATCACCAGGATCGCAAGCACGCGCCAGAACGTCAGCTTGCGCCGCAGCCTGCGGCGGTCGACGATGAGGTCGGCATCAAGCGACATAATGTATTCCTTTCGCTGCCCGCCCCGCTATCGTCATTCGTCGGCGTCTTCCTTTTCGCTTTCCTCGGCTTCCTCGCCCTTGCGCTTGAGCGCGGTGCCGAGAATGTCGCCGAGGGTCGCTCCCGAATCGGACGAGCCATACTGGGCGATCGCTTCCTTCTCTTCGGCCACTTCCAGCGCCTTGATGGAGACCGTGACCCGCCGCGTCCGGCGATCGAACTGCGTGACCCGGGCATCGACCTTCTGGCCCACGGCAAAGCGGTCGGGCCGCTGCTCGGAACGATCGCGCGCCAATTCGGCACGCTTGATGAAGGACGTGTAGTCGGTGCCGACGATTTTGACGTCGATGCCGCCCTCCTTCACATCGATGACCTCGCCGGTGACGACAACGCCCTTCTTGAGTTCGCCGGCGGCGGCAGCGGCGGCATCCCCCGGCGCAGCGGCCGCGCCGCCTTCCGAAAGCTGCTTGATACCGAGCGAAATGCGTTCCTTCTCGACATCGACGTCGAGAACCTGCGCTTTGACCTTGTCGCCCTTCTTGTATTCTTCGATGACCTGCTCGCCCGGCCGTTTCCAGTCGAGGTCGGACAGATGCACCATGCCGTCGACGTCGCCGTCCAGTCCGAGAAACAGGCCAAATTCGGTCTTGTTCTTCACTTCGCCCTCGACCTCCGAACCGGCCGGATATTTCTCGACAAAGACCTCCCACGGATTGCGCATGGTCTGCTTGAGCCCGAGCGAAATGCGCCGTTTGATCGGATCGACCTCGAGCACCTGCACTTCCACCTCCTGCGAGGTGGAGACGATCTTGCCCGGATGCACGTTTTTCTTGGTCCACGACATTTCGGAAACGTGGATCAAGCCCTCGATGCCGGGCTCCAGTTCGACGAAGGCGCCATAGTCGGTGATGTTGGTGACGCGGCCTTTGAACCTGGCGGCGACCGGATACTTGGCCTCGATGCCCTGCCACGGGTCGTCGAGCAATTGCTTCATGCCGAGCGAGATACGGTGGGTCTCGTGATTGATCTTGATGATCTTGACCTTCACCTGCTGCCCGATATTGAGCACCTCGGACGGATGATTGACGCGCCGCCAGGCGATATCGGTGACGTGCAAGAGCCCGTCGATGCCGCCGAGATCGACGAAGGCGCCATAATCGGTGATGTTCTTGACGACGCCTTCGATGACCTGGCCCTCTTCAAGATTCTGCACCAGTTCCTGGCGCTGCTCGGCGCGGGTCTCTTCCAGAACGGTGCGGCGCGACACCACGATATTGCCGCGGCGGCGATCCATTTTGAGAATCTGGAACGGCTGCTGATTATTCATCAGCGGCGAGACATCGCGGATCGGCCGGATATCGACCTGCGAACGCGGCAGGAAGGCCACCGCGCCGTCGAGGTCGACGGTGAAGCCGCCCTTGACCTGATTGAAGATGACGCCCTGCACCTTCTCGTTATTCTGGAAGGCTTTTTCCAGCTTGCCCCAACTTTCCTCGCGGCGCGCTTTGTCACGCGACAGCACCGCTTCGCCGAGCGCGTTCTCGATGCGCTCCAGATACACTTCGACGGTGTCGCCGATCTTGATCTCGTTGTTACGGCCCGGTGCGGCGAACTCGCGCAGCGCCACCCGGCCTTCGGTCTTCAAGCCGACATCGATGACGGCGAGGTCGCGCTCGATTCCGACCACGGTGCCTTTGACCACCGCGCCTTCCTGCAGATGGCCGTCGCCGAAGGATTCATCGATCAGCTTGGCAAAGTCCTCGCGTGTCGCCGTGCCAGAGGCGGCTTGAGCAGCAGCTTGAGCCATAAAACACTCCCAACCCCGCGCATGAAAATCATCCCGAACGTGCGGCAACCGCCGGCAAACCGGCGGGTGGGGCCAAGGCCATACGTGCAGGAAAGCGTGTCAGCAGGCTTTCGAAGCCTGGTCCGAGCTTGGCGATCGAAGCGGTGAGCGGGCTGACCTCCAATGACGAAAGCGCTGGTTATCGGCGCTTTCGGCCCGCTCGAACGGCCTCGACGATTTCGACGGCGGCTCGGAACGCCGCGTCTATACCCAAATGCGTGGTATCGAGCAAGTGGGCGTCGGGCGCGGCTTTCAGCGGCGCCGCGGTTCGCCGCGAAATCACGCTCGTCCCGGCGCAACAGGTCGGCCAGGATGTCCTCTTCCGCGACGTTTTCGCCCCGCGACCGCAATTCGAGCGCCCGGCGCTTGGCCCGCACTTCCGGCGAAGCGACGACGAACAGCTTCACGTCGGCGCCCGGAGCGATAACCGTGCCGATATCGCGGCCGTCAAGCACCGATCCGGGCGGCCGGGTGGCAAATCCGCGCTGATAATTCATCAGCGCTTGCCGTACTTCGGGAATTGCGGCCACCACCGACGCCGCCTCGGTGACGGCCTGCAGTTTCAGCGCATTCTCGTCAAATTTCGTCGGATCGAGCCTGATCGCGGCATCGATGGCGTGTTTAACGTCGTCGGGCGGATAGCCGGCGTCAAGCATCGCCTTGGCCACGGCCCGGTAAAGCAGGCCGGTATCGAGATGATGCAGCCCGTAAACGGCGGCGATCTGCCTCGCGATCGTGCCTTTACCTGACGCGGCCGGGCCGTCGATGGCGATGATCATCGCTTATTGAGCCTTCGAATCTTTTTAGCCACCTCTTGGATAGCCGAAGGCGCGCTTGGATCAAGAGTGACGGTACCACGCATCTTTCGCCCGACAATTCGTAATTTTCGTGAATTGTCAAAGATGAGCGCCCAATCGGCTTGATTAAGAAACCACGGTAATTGTTTTAAGGAACGCGCCCAGCGCTCCCGGACTTTTTCTACCGGCACGTCATGACCGCCCTTTCTAACGCGTAATCGAACTCGCTCCACGTTAAGGTCCGGGGTTTCAAGTATCACGTAGATCAGTCGTATTTCGAAACCCCGCTTTTTTGCAACCCGAACCAATCGACGGTATTTGTTGGTCGAGAGAACTGTTTCAACGCCAACCGATTGGTGCGCATTGATCGATGTTTCAAGCCAAGCCTCTATACGCCGGACGGCTTCTAAATTCGCCTCGCGAAGCCTTTTGCCTTCAGCCGAGCGAATTCTCGCGGTGAGCAAATCAGGATTGATGATCCAAAATGAGCGAGAAAAATCTGTGATGTTTGAGTCGCCATAGATGGCGTCGGAATTGGAGCCGTAAATGCTGCTCTTGCCGGAGCCATTCGGCCCGGCGATCAGCCAAAATGCAGGAGCGCTATTCTTTCGAGATGCCATTAAAAAAAAATCGGCGTCACTTCCGCCTTCGGACAGCCCTTTTGCGAGGACCCTCCGGTGAGCCGAACATCGCCGTATTCGCTTGCCGCGCCCGCTCGACGTTGAGTGTGAATGCACGCGTCAGATCGTCATCGAAATTATTATCATTGGAATCGACAGCAAATAGTGGCCATCGCTTGCCGTTCGGCCCGCGAATATGCCTGGTTGCGAGACGGCTGCGCCGCCCTCCGGGCCTTTTCCGTGCTAACTTAGCGACCACGACTTTTGTCATGTCTGCCTCGCTATTCGATATCCTGCAAAAATCAATTCTCGCTAATATAGCTAGCACGCGACCGCATACCTAGCATTCAAGTGGCGGCGGCGCTAACGGGCACTACGCTACCAAATCGGCACCCAAGCCTTGCATCAATTCGACGAACCCCGGAAAGCTCGTTGCGATGAAAGAGCCATCGTCGATCTGCACTGGCTGCTCGCTAGCGAGACCCAGAACGATGGCGGCCATGGCAATACGATGATCCATGTGGGTCGTGACCGTGCCGCCGCCGGCGGGCCGGCCTTTGCCATGGACGATCAGGTCGTCGCCCTCGATATCGACGTCGATCCCGTTGCCGCGCAACAGCGCCGCCGTGGCGGCAAGCCGGTCCAATTCCTTGACCCGCAATTCCTTGAGCCCGCGCATGATGGTCGTGCCTTCGGCAAAGGCCGCGGCCACGGCCAGCACCGGATACTCGTCGATCATCGAGGGCGCGCGCGCGGCCGGCACTTCGACGCCGCGCAACGTCCCGGCGCGAATGCGCAGGTCGCCGACATCTTCCCCGCCTTCGTTGCGGCTTTCGAGCGGCTCGATCGCGGCGCCCATTTCGGCAAGCGTGGTCAGGAGCCCAGTCCGCAACGGGTTCATCATGACGCCGTTGAGAATGACGTCGGAGCCGGGCACCAGAAGCGCAGCGACCAACGGGAATGCTGCCGAAGATGGATCCGCCGGAACCGTGACCGGACGGGGCGCCAGCTCGGGCTGGCCGACCAGCGTGATGCGCCGGCCGCCACCGGCCGCCGCGACGCGAATGTCGGCGCCGAAATGCGCCAGCATCTTCTCGGTATGGTCGCGGGTCGCTTCGGCTTCGACGACGACCGTCTCGCCGGGCGCGGACAGGCCGGCCAGCAAGGTCGCCGATTTCAACTGCGCCGAGGGCACCGGCGGCTCGAAAACGATCGGAATCGGATCGCGTGCGCCGATCAGCGTCAAAGGCAAGCGGCCGTTCTCCGAAGCGAGCGCGCGCGCGCCGATCCGCCGCAGCGGATCGAGGACGCGCTGCATCGGCCGGCTGCGCAGCGAAGCGTCGCCGTCGAAGGTCGCGGTGATCGGACAGCCGGCGACGGCACCGAGCGTCAAACGGCAGCCGGTTCCGGAATTGCCGAAATCCAAAGCACGGGCCGGCTCGGCAAAGCCGCCGACGCCGACACCATGGATCAGCCATTGCCGTTGCCCGGTGCGCTCGATGCGGGCGCCGAGAGCTTCCAGCGCCTTTGCCGTATTGAGAACGTCCTCGCCCTCAAGCAGGCCGTCAACGCGAGTGGCGCCGACCGCAAGTGCGCCGAGGATGAGAGCGCGAATCGAGATCGACTTGTCCCCCGGCACGCGCGCGGTCCCGGACAGCGGGCCGTTACGACGGGCGGTGAGGGGAATACGGTCGGCGGGCATCGGTTTTCCAGTCGTTACCATCGCTGGCCACGGCGTCGGCGCCCTCTAACACGGGGTACCGCGCCCCGCCATCCCGCGGTTTCTGCGGTTTGATAAGATGTAGCCGAAGGCCAGATCGACTATTGACAGCCGCGCGGCGACTAGCCAAGTGAGACACCCGAATTGCGGGAAAGGATGCGGATCGTGGCCAAAGCCGAGCTAGGCACCAAAAGGCTCTGCGCCAGTTGCAGCGCCAAGTTCTACGACCTGAACAAAACCCCAATTCATTGCCCGAAATGCGGCACGGTCTATGTGGTGGCGCCCGTCGTTAGCCGAGGCCGCCCCGAACCCGCCCCGGTCGTGCAGCGCGAGGCGCCGGTGGTCGAGGAAGTCGCCGTGCCGGAGACCGCGGAGGTCGAAACCGTGTCTCTGGAAGAGGCCGACGCCGAAGCGCAAGGCCCGAAGAAAGCCGCCACGGCCGAGCCCGGGATCGAAGGCGAGGAAGAAGTCGAGATCGAGGAAACGCTCGATGACGACGACACGTTCATCGAGGAGCAGGAAGAAGAAGATGCCGATGTCACCGATATCATCGGCGGCGACATAGAGAACGAGGAGGAAGGATAATCGGGAGTCGGAAATCGGTAGGCAGCAATCAGACGGCCATGCGCGTTTTCTGATGACTGACGACTGATAACCGATCCCTGAAAGGGGCCATAGCTCAGTTGGGAGAGCGCTTGAATGGCATTCAAGAGGTCGGCGGTTCGACTCCGCCTGGCTCCACCAAAGTTAAGCCATTGATTTTACTACAAAAGGCCTTTTGAGAGCCAATCCTTCTGGCACAGGCCGCCGTCACAGTCCGAGCCGGCTCGGATGAGACGGAGGCAGGCGTGTATATCTACCGGCGCGGCGGCACGTGGTGGTTTCGCAAAGCCGTTCCCGTTGACCTGATCGAAACGCTTGGCCTGCAAGATGTGCGGCGCTCGCTGTGCACGGCATCGAAGACCGTGGCGGGGCATAAGGCGCTGCGCATGGCCATACGCGTCCAGGATGTCTACGACGTGCTCCGCGCGAAGACGCCGCAGCGGGCATCCCGAGAGATAGCGCTTTCGATGTTGCGCGAGGCCCTCGGACGGGCATGCGGCACCGAATTCGGCGTGACGCTTCGGCAACATGAGCTGGAGCGGGCCGGCAGGCAGATCGAGGCCATGCCAACGCTTGCCGCCGAGGGGGGAGCGGATTTTTCACCATTTGAGGCCGTGGATGAGGAAACGGCAATTTGGCTCCTCAGACGCGAGCAACCGCGCGAGGCCGCCAACGAGGCTGCCGTCGAACTCGTCGAAACCGTAGCGGCAGTGGCTCAGTCGCAGTCCCCTCGGAAACAAACCGCTCTGCTGAAGCTTAAATCTGTTCTCAAAAGCGCGACCCCGCCACCTGAAAAAATGACGGTCGAAGCTATGTTGCAGGCCGTCAAAAGCGAATTGCGACAGTTCCGCGATGAAATTCGTTCGCGACCGGCTTCTGCACCCATTGGAAAAGCGGAAATCCTTGAGGCATTCGCCGAGCACGAACGCTCGAAATGGTCGGACCAGAAGTTGCCTGACGCAATTCGCGAGTACTCGTCCAATCGGATCAAGGGCACCAAGAAAACCAAGGACGACATCAAGGGCCGCCTTGCCGTATTTCTGCGGGTCGTTGGCGACGAACCAGTCCAAGACATTAAGTATGCGGATATTAAGTCCTACCGCATAATGCTTGATGAACTGCCGGACCGATGGTCCCTCCGTTTCAAAACAGACGATCCACGGGTGGCGATAACACGCAACAAGGAACGCAAGGAGCCATTTCGCCGATTTTCGTCAAGCGTCAGGCCCCGCTGTCGCTCACGTCGGCGTGCGCGCTAGCGTTTCGCAGGCTTCGGACCATCACTGGCCATCCGCATTTGAGCGCCAGTTCGAAGGTGCTGGAAGACGGCCAGTTATCGGGCCGAAACGGCATCGCAGACCGCGGCGTGCAATGCCAGAATGTCCGTCACAGTCGCCGAAGTCTTGGCGCGGCCAAGCCCGCATTCGGTGGCAACACCGAAATCGCTCAGGTCCTCTCGCGCCGCCACTCCCAACCACTTGGTACCGCTACGTGGACCGTTTCACCGGTATAGCAAACGGCTGGGAATCGATTCGCCGGTGGCATGTGCGGTCGGAAAATGCACGTTAGGCGCGCTTCCAAAAATTCGGTTCCGGCGCGCTGCGGCTTCGCATACCCGCCCTAACCGATCAATCCGCGCTGACGTTGGCGAACTTGATCACCTTGCCCCACTTCGTCGGTTTCGTCGGCGATCATCTTGCCGAAGTCCTCGCGGCGAGCCGCCTAGGATCAGCACGCCCATCTCGGCGAACCGTTGCTTGATCTTGGGATCGGCAAGGCCGCGGTTGATCTCGGCGTTGAGCTTGTCGACGATGTCGCCCGGCGTGCCGCGCGGCGCGCGAATGCCCCACCACGAGCTGGCGTCGAATCCCGGCACGGTCGTCGGCGACGGTCGGCATGTCGGGCAACATCGGCGAGCGTTGACGTTGCGTGGCGATGGCGAGCGCACGGATCGTGCCGGCCTTCATTTGCGCGGCCATGGTCAGCACGTCGGCGAACATCACCTGCACCTGGCCGGACAAGGAGCGTCGAGCATCGCCGGTGCGCCGCCTTTGATAGGGCACGTGGACCATGTCGACCCCGGTCATCATCTTGAACATCTCGGCCGAGATGTGATTGGCCGTGCCGGTGCCGGCCGAGGCGTAATTGACTTTGCCGGGATTGGCTTTGGCATAGGCGATGAATTCCGCGACCGTTTTAGCCGGAAATGACGGTGACACGAACATCACATGCGGCGCCGCACCATGCCTGCGACCGGCGCCATGATCGCGGATGAAATTGAAGTTGAGGTGCGTGATAAAGCGTGGCATTGATCGCATTGCCGGCATTGGCCACCAGCAGCGTGTAGCCATCGGGCGCGCGCGTTGACGACCAGTCTCGGTGCCGATATTGCTGCCGCCTCCCGGCCTGTTCTCGACGACGAAAGGCTGGCCGAGCCGATCGGACAGCCATTGGCCGATCAGCGGCCGGTGATATCGGCGGCGCCGCCCGGCGGAAACGGCACGATCATGCGCACCGGCCGCGTCGGATAATCGAGCGCGCGCGCAGGCGCGGCGCGTGATGACTGGCGCGGCGGCAGAAGGCGTGGCGAGTTGCAAAGAACTGTCGGCGGGCATAGGTCATGGGCGTTCTCACCGGTAGCGATGCTGTCGGGAAAGGCTAGCCGGACTGCTTCCTTTGCGAAAGTCTTCAGGTCTTGGCGCGACCAACCACGGTGGCAACCAAGCCATCGACATCCGCCGGCAATTCATCGCCCCGCCAGGCGATGTGCTGATCGGGGCGGACCAGCGTCAACTTGCGTTGGTAGAGTTCGGCGCACGCGGTTGGGCCACGTCGAGAACCGTCAACGGCATGCCGGTGCGCTTACGGGCGGCGGCTTCGAAGCGGCGCGGCGTATCGGCCGGCGCGCCGGCATGCGCAGCAGCGTGAAATAGCGGCCGAGCCGGTCGAACAGTGAACTTCCCGCGGCCGCGATTGTCGTCGAGCCACAGATGCGGCGCCCGGCCGCCCGGGCACGCTCGACGGGGTGTAGCGTTCCAGTGGTCCGGCGGCGGACCGACCGTCGGGCGATCACGATCGGCGAGTCGTCATAGCGCGCGCCGAGCACGACGCCGAGCCAGTCGCGCTCCTCCGGCCGCACGAAGTGGTTTTCCACCACGAACGACGACTGCGCCGCCGGCGCTCGCTCCGCGGCGCCCGCCGGCGTAGTTCTGCTCGATAGCGGCGGTCACCGCGATGTCGTGCCAGGCCTTGCCCATCTCGCGAGCGACGTCTGTATTGCGCAGCGCCACCGGCTTGCGCTCGGCTTCGTAGGTCGCCAGCAGCCGCCCGCCGCCCCAGCCTTGCAGCATGGCGGCAAGCTTCCACGCCAAGTTGGCGACGTCCTCGATGCCGGTGTTCAGCCCGAAGCCGCCGGTCGGCGTGAACAGATGCGCCGCGTCGCCGGCCAGCAGCACGCGGCCGCGCTGGAACCGCTCGGCGACCAGATAGCCGCCGGCCTGCCAGCCGCGCTGGCTGACGATCTGGACCGGAATTTCGGCGCCGATCGCCTTCTGCATGGTGCGCCGGATGCCGTCCTCGTCGATCGTCTCGCCCAGCGGCGCGGCTTGTGCATCATGAACTCGTCGACGCCATTGAGCGTGATGATGACGATGCGGGTGTCAGGATTGATGGTGAGGTACATCCAGGCCGGCGCGGGGCCGAGCGCGTCGATAAAATTGCGGGATCGACATGTGGATCGAGACGAACTCGCCGCCCATGAACACATCCATGAGGTGGTCTTCGCCTTCGTAGCGGATGCCGAGCGCCTTGCGTACGGTGCTGCGGCTGCCGTCGCAGCCGACCGATGATAGGCGGCCTGCCATGTCTCGTCGCGCCGGCACCGTTCCACCCGGTCAGCGAACGCCGTCGCATGCTCTGCCACGTCCTCGACCGTCCAGCCAAAGCGCATCGTGATGTTGGGCCGGCGGCCGCCTGCTCGAACAAGAACCGCTCCACATACATCTGGTTGACGCGATGGGTCGGCTCCGGCAGCTGATCGGTCGCCGGCCGCCATCGCGCAGGCCGCAGCCGCTCGTCGCGCGACGGCGTGCGGCCGCGCGCGATCTCGAAGGCGTTCAGTCGAGTGAAATAGGCGACGTCGAATGGGTGGTCGCCGGGCAGGCCCAGCACGCGGATCCTGTCCGCAAGTCCGAGCTTTCGGAACAGCTCCATGGTGCGCGCGTTGTGGATATTACCCTTCGGGTGCCAGCGGGTCTGGCGTCGGTGTTGAAGATCCTCGATCTGACGCCGTACATGTCGAGATGCAGGGCGAGCGCAAGTCCGATCGGGCCCCCGCCGACGATGGCAACGGACGAATTAGCGGCCATAGTCACTCCCTTAAACGCTATGGCCGGGACCTCGGTGTCCCTTCCATGAAACTTTGCAAACAAAAGTGCTTTAAGGGCCTTCAGCAGGTCAATCCAAGTGGCAATATAGCCCGCATTGCGAACATCGCCATCAAAAGAAAATTCAGCGGCAAGGAATGCGGCTCCCAGTTCAGCGACAAGTTCTTCGGCAGCATAGGCACGCTCGCCGAAGCGGTGCTTTAGATCCGGTCAAGACGCGACTTGTGACCTGTCCAATGCGTCAATTCGTGAAAGGCAACGTTGTAGAAGTGATCGGCGCACGCGACCATGCAGCTTTACAATAAACTTTGCGCCGATCGTACCGGCGCGGGCACGCTGCGTTCGCTGTCCGACTACGTGTTTGTGCTCGAACAACAGGTCCATTGCGTCGTGGCAACGGACCTTGCCAGTCACATCGTTCGCTGGAACAAGGCGGCAGAGGTCCAATTTTGGCTTCAGCAAAGATTTCATGTTCGGACGCACGCCGACCTATCTATGCTCCCAAGCGCGATCAGTCCCTGGCCGACAATCTGTTCAAGCTTGCCTGCAAGCGCGGACATTGGTCGAGCCGAGGTCAAGCTGCTCTCGAAGGACGGACGCGAGTGCTATCAAACGCGCACCGTCGCTCCGCTCTATGACCGCAGCGGCGCGCTCATCGGCGGCTTCGGGACCGGCATTCCCGCGACGTAGGCGCGGGGCGCACGCCGCAGATCTGCGAAATGATGACCGCTCAACAAGGCGGCGAATAGAGCTTCTTCAGCCCGTCCCAGGCGTCCGGGTATTCGCCGTCCAGCAGGGCGCAGGGCGCACGCCGCAGATCTGCGAAATGATGACCGCTCAACAAGACGGCGAATAGAGCTTCTTCAGCCCGTCCCAGGCGTCCGGGTATTCGCCGTCCAGCAGTTTCAAATTCGACGCATAGGCCGTCGCGGAAAGCGGATAACGCGTCTCGAACATGAAAGCCATGGTGACCGGCAGAGCTTCTGGGGCTCGAGCTTGGCATGTCGACGCGCGCTCGAAAGCTTCCGCATCCGGACCATGCGGGACCAACGCATTGTGCAGGCTCATGCCGCCCGGTACAAACCCGGTCGGCTTGGCGTCATAGACGCCGTAGACCAGCCCCATGAACTCGCTCATCACGTTCATGTGGTACCAGGGCGGCCGGAATAAGTCTTCCATGACCACCCAGCGCTCCGGAAAGATCACGAAATCGACATTCGCCGTGCCCGGCGTATCGGACGCCGACGACAGCACCGTGTAAATCGAGGGATCGGGGTGATCGAACAGCACCGATCCGACCGGTGAGAAGCGCCGCAGGTCGTATTTGCAAGGCACGAAATTGCCGTGCCACGCCACCACGTCGAGCGGAGATTGCGGGATCGCGGTGACATAAAGCTTGCGCAACGCTTTCGCGTATAGCTCGCAAGGCTCTTCCTTATCCTCGAAAGCCGCGACGGGCGTCAGAAAATCGCGATCGTTGGCAAGACAATTGGCGCCGATCGGACCGCGCTCCCCAACCTCCTGCCATCTTACTAATAAATGCGCTGTCGCCAAAAGAAGCGAATGCCAGAGTGACTCCGGATGGTAATGCGTGTCACACGCGCCGGCAAATCAGGCTGCCGAATTTTATCGATCTAAGGATCCCGAGTTCACCCTCATCTTCTGGATCATAAAGCTCGCCGCAACGACGCTCGGCGAAACTGGCGGCGACACCGTGACCATGACGCTGAATTAGGGTTATCTCGCCGGCAACGCGCTCTTTTCCGTCGCTGCTGCTCGTTTTCGTCATCTGGCACGCGTGGGCATACGCCGAACGCATTATTCGAAAACCTAAACACGCAGGTTGACCTTAATAGCGGGCTCAAGTCGAACATCGCGCCACTCCGCTTTGTGCCAATAAGACGCACTTGGTCGACTGGCGTTTCCTTGTTGCCTGGCATGGACAATTTATCGGCTGACGATAACATTCCTATACTGGTCGGTAAGACAGAATGGAGGGCATCGGCCATGAAGGCCATCGTGCGACTTTTGATGATGGCCGCCATCGGATTTTGCATACCGTTTTGCAGCCAAGAGCAGACTTACCCCGCCAAGCCAATTAAGATCATCGTGCCCTCACCCGGGGGTGCTACGACAGATACTTTGGCGCGTATCATTGCCAGCAAGCTTCAAGAAAAATGGAGCCAGCCGGTGATCGTTGAGAACCGCGGCGGGGCCGCCGGCAACATCGGAGCCGAAGAGGCATTCAAATCCGCGCCGGACGGCTACACGCTTCTTTTCTCCTATCCGGCGCCGCTGGTGGTGAATAAAGTCTCTACACGAAGCTTGATTATGATCCGAACAGCTTCGTACCGGTCTCGCTGATAGCCGTCGTACCGCTTGTGCTCGCCGTCACCCCAACCCTGACGGCGAAAAACATCCAGCAATTAATCGCCTTCGCCAGGGCGCACCCGAACCAACTGAATTATGCCTCGCAGGGTTATGGCACATCGGGCCATCTCGCTGGCGAACTGTTCAAGTCAATGGCGGGGATCGATATCGTCCACGTCCCGTATAAGGGCAGCATGCCCGCTCTCACCGACCTTCTCGGCGGTCAAGTCCAGATGATGTTCATCGAGCTCAGCACTGTGCTAGGCCAAATCAAGACGGGCAAGTTACATGCTCTCGCCGTGGGTAGCGAAAAGCGCAGCCAGTTTCTTCCCTATGTGCCGGCAATGACCGAGGTGTTGCCAGGATTTCAGGCGTCGACCTGGTTCGGCATGGTCGCTCCGCCGGGAACGCCGATGAAACTCGTCGGCAAACTCTCGTCAGCCGTATCTGAGGTGATCCACGAACCGGAGGTCGAAAAACGGTTCGTCGACATCAGCGCCACCGTGGTCGGCGACACACCTGCGGAGATGGCGGTCTTTCTCAGTCAGGAGCGCGAACGCTGGGGCAAGGTGATCGGCACGATCGGGGCTAGAGCACAATAGAACCATAACACCCTCAAATGCGCGCCGTGCGCACAGTGCTGAAGGTGTATTGACGGCGTTCCAAGACCATGTCCCGATCAGATTGAATCGGATTGCGGTCTAGAGAATCGTTAAGGCACGATCGTGAAATGAGATTTCGCTTTTCGGATCATGCTCTAATTCGATCTAAGCCCCATTTGCGCCAAGCGGGGTAGCACCTCGGCGCAGAAATACGGCGCCTCGCTGAGGTAGTTCACGAACGAGACCGCGATGCCGCGGACGCCAGCGCGGCTGATATCAGCGAACTCCTGGCGACCTTGTCGGGGGTGCCAACGAACGGATATCCGCCGATCCCGCTTGCCGCTTGCAACGATCGTTGGCTGCATATTCGTCCGCAGCGGTATTTTGCAGCGTGATGTTCTTGAGCGCGAGCATTTGCTCGATGGCGGGCCAGTCTGCTTTCTCGACATTGGCGTGGTGATGGTAGTCGTCGGCCTCCCGCTGCGTCGGCCGACAAATCACCTGTCCCTGGGTGAAGACTTCAATATCGCGGCCGAATTCACGCCCTTTGCTCTTGATGCGCTGGACCTGCTGCACGATCCGGTCGAATGCGGTCACATCCGCTCGCATTGCTTGCGATGCCGGCGGCGGCAAGACGCAGCCCGCCGGTCGACGTGAAGAACGCATCGCAATTGCGCATCGCGAAGGCTTGGCCGTCGGCCGACGCTCCGGCATTCATGATCACCGGGCGGGTGCCGCCAAATGGCTTCGGCTTGGCACGCACGCCGGCAAGCTTGAAAAATTTGCCATCGAAATCGAATTCATCCTCCGACCAGCTCGCTTGACCACATCGATCCACTCTTGGGCAAATTCGTAGCGGTCGGCATGCTCGCGCTGCTGCACGCCGAACATCGCGAATTCATCTTCGTTCCAGCCGGCGACGATGTTGAGGCCAAAGCGGCCTTCGCCGATATGGTCGGCCGTCACGAACTCCTTGGCGGCGATAAGCGGGTGGAACAGCGGCGCATGCACGGTCCCGAAGACGGTGATCTGCTGCGTAGCGCGAGCAGGCCGCAAGCCCAAGTGACGGTCTCGAGCGTCGTGCCGTGAAAGTCGCTATCGCCGCCATAGCCCTTCCAGCGCCCGATCGGCAGCAGAAAATCGATGCCAGCCTCGTCGGCCATGCGCGCGAGCTTTAGACAATCCGGCCAGCGTCGCGAGCCAGCGCTCCGGCACCAACGTCGCGGTGCGTGCCGATGAGCAATTCGCCCCGAAGAAGCCGATCTTCAACGCATTGGCATTATGCATCTCTCGGCGATCGCGCAATGATCCATTTTGAACAGGCAATGCTGCATTCCCACTTACAGCTTACGGAATTCTCAGTCAGAGCTTAGGAATTATTAGATAGAGAGTCTCGCCCCTTCGATCATATTTTTCGCCGGGGACGGACCTTCCTCGTCGATGCCTTTCGGGCGGTTGACCACGATAATTACAGGCGCGCCGTTATCTCCTCGCCTATCCCACGATAAATGCCCCCTGCCAAAATGTGATTTTCGTGGAGTTTATGATCTGGAGTGTAGTGTGTCTATCGATGGGCGGAATCCGAGCGGACCCAGGCCGGCTGCAGGACACACAGAATCATGCCGCTCCGCGCATGAAAGTTGACATTCGTCAGTGCGATTACGATGTCCGAAAGTCGCCCAATCCAGACATACGGAGCCTCGCTGCAGCCCATCAACACGATCGCCGAGCGCCGAATAATCGGAGCCGCGTTGCGCGAGGTCCCATAATTCAGGGTTATGTACCAGTGGTCAAAACCGCTCGCTTCATCGCTATCTTCCCCTGCGGAGAGGGTGAGCCCCAGGACATCGCGCTACGTCAAATCACGGTCATCTCATCCAAGTGATGCGCGCAAGGGAAACCATCTTGTCTTCACGCGAAGGCGACGTGACGTAGAGAACTTGGCGGACATGTTGAGTACGACCTGCGAAGCTTCAAATTTCCCGAATGAGTTCTTCCCACACCATGGTAGCCTCTCGCGGGAGGTTCGGGAGACGTTGAGACCAGGTTGAAGGATGGCAAGCTGCCTACAACGGCAATCGCGACAGTCACACTTGAACTCGGGATCGATATTGGCTCCGTGGAGAGTGTCGCGCAAATTGGTGCGCCTCGATCAGTAGCGGGGCTCCGACAGAGGCTTGGTCGCTCAGGGCGGCGAGCCGGAAAGCCCGCGGTTCTTAGGATGTACGCCACCGAGTATGAACTAGACGCAAAATCATCTTTGATCGATCGCTTGAGATTGGAGACGGTCCAAAGCATTGCCGCGGTTGAACTGATCCGCGATCATTGGGTCGGGCCGCCTAGTCCTCTCACCCAGCATCTCTCGACACTTCTGCACCAGATTTTGGCAGTTATTGTGGAATACGGGGGCGCGACCGCGAAGCGACTGTTCGAAATTCTTGGCGGGCCGGGTGCATTTGGGGCAGTGGATGCTTCTACTTTCGCACAATTACTGCGGGATATGGCAGCTACCGACCCGCCACTTTTGGAGCAGTCATCTGACGGCACATTGATGCTCGGCCGACTTGGTGAAGTTATCACTGAACATTACGAGTTCTTTGCAGTTTTCAAGACTCCGGAGGAATTTCGCGTTGTCGCCGGAGGACGGACGCTTGGTACAGTGAGCCTTCAGAACGCTTTGGACCAGGCGACTACATCATCTTTTCTGGCCTTCGCTGGCGCGTGCTCGATGTGGACGATCGTGGTCGCACTGTACGGGTAGAGAGCGCGCCCGCCGGGCGAGTTCCAAGATTTGATGGGGGAGAGCCTGGCCCAATCCACGACGGGCTAGTTGCAAAAATGGGCATTATTTTTGCTGACTTTACGGTTCCAATCTATCTCGACCCAGCGGCACGTTCGCACCTCAATGAAGGTAGACAAGCGTTCCGTGAGGCCGGTCTTGCGAACCGGCCCGTTACTATCGATGACGACCAAATTCTCCTTTTCCCTTGGCGGGGCACGACAACCCTTGATGCCCTCCGATTTGCACTACGTCGCGAGGGGCTCAGCGTAACCCCGCTTTCAATCGCTTTGGGCATTCCTGCAAAGGATCGGGATCGATTGTTAAACGCACTACAAACGCTTCGTGATGCGACGAATATCAATGGCGCGGAGCTGGCGGAGCTTGATGAAAATCTCCAACGGGCGAAGTACGATCAGTACATTTCGCGCGAACTGCTGCGCCAAGCTGCGGCTATCGACCGACTGAACACCCAAGCGCTTCCTCAAGTCTGTGGTGAAATTTCACGCGGCCTCGAATCCCTACAGGGGACAACTTGAGCACTCCCCTGTGATAAGTAAATACGCATTTCCTCAGCAGCTTGTTCGCGTCCTGACAGCACTTGATAAGAAATCATCGTTTTCATATCAGTTCCCCGCTTTCGATGTGCCGAATTTGTAATTCCCATGTGCGTTGGCGGAAGTCACTGATCGTTCGTTCGCTTTGTCTAGTAGCAGGAATGCCAGCGGGACTAACATTTGCAACCTGTCGCTGTCATGCAGCTACCATCCGGCAGGAACACCGATCTTTTCGACTGGTCGGAACGCAGGCGCTCCGCATTCCATTCCTTAGCAATAATTCGCCGACCGGTGACACCATCGGACCGTGACGACATAAGCCAGACGATCGGTGCGACCATGAGCTCAGGGCTTATTAGGGTCGAACGGTCGTGATCTCCATCGTCGGGAATCATCCGTGTGTCCGCTGGACCTCCCGGAGCCAGCGCATTGACGGTAACGCCCGTTCCGGCAAGATCCTTCGACCAAATGACTGTTGCCGATTCAAGCGCCGCCTTGGACGGACCATAAGGCGAAAATCCGTCCATCATCATCGTGTAGAGGCTGGTTTCAATGTTGACGATCCGCCCCCAACCTTGCTTGCACAAAATGCGGCGTCGCCGCTTTCGCCATCAAAAATGCACCATTGACATTCACATCGACTGCTCTTCGCCAAGCTCCGCTTCCACTTCGTAGAAAGGCTTACGTTTACCAACAAGGACGTTGCCAATGCCCTGCATCCCGATGCCCGCATTGTTTACAAGTCCGTGAACAGCACCAAAACGATCCAGTGTCTCTCTCAACGGCCCCACGGCACTGCTCCCATTGTGTCACATCGCATTCGATCGCAAGTAGCCGGCTTTCCGATCCTTCTCTTGCGGCAAGAATGTTGAGTCACCTGCATTTCTGCAGCGCTTGTCGGCAGATGCGCGATGACCACACGGAAACCGCGGAGAGCAGGCCCAAAGCCATCGCGCGGCCAAGCCCGCGTGCGCCTCCAGTCACGATGGCAACACGTCAGACTGATCGAGAGTCGGAGTGAAGATGGCATTCACCGCCTCCTGCGGGGCTCCCTGCGTTCCCGTTCAAAATCAGCGCGCGCTGACAAGTCCGGAAACAGAGCCTTCCCGCTTCGGCAAAGCATCCAAAAGGACAACTGCTAATCGGCAGGGCTTGTCCCCGCGATTTGCCCATGCGTGATAAGGTGCCGCGCTGGATGAGCACGTCACCCGCCCGAAGCGTGACGAATTGGGCGTCGTCAACAAACATGTCGATTTCGCCGGCAATGCAGATCACATAATCCACAGTATCGGTTCGGTGCATGTGCGCGCCGTTGCCGGGCTGGAATTCCATCATCGTAAAACGGCTGCCGTTGGGTGGCGGGACGAGCCTAAAATACGGCTGCCCTCATCCTCATCACCGTACAATTGCGTCGGCGAGCGGTCGGTCGACCACATCAACGTCGACGAGATTTTGTCGCTGGGAAACTTGTGATTGGTCGCATCGCCGTCAAGCCAAATCGTCGCTTTACCGTTCGCGTCGTGGCCGGTTACAATACGCCGAAATTTCGGAACGGTCGGTCGATTGCCTGTTCCATCGCGTTTTCACCTGAATGCAATGCTCGAACAAAGGGAATGAGGCGTGCTCAGCCGATTCTCTGCAGGTCCTGGGAGAATGCATGCAAGGAGCGCGCCCCCTTGTCGGTAATGACGACGGTGTCGGCAAAGACGGCGCCGGTCTGCCGTCGTGCCATTTCGGATCGAACAGATCGATGTTGAAGGCGAACACCATCCCGGATTTGAATTGGTCGCCGATGGTTGCGAGCGCGGCCTGATCGGCCTTTAGCGCATGGAATCGGTATCGGGATATTCCAGGGACGCGAGTCCGTGTCCGTGAATGCCGGTCTCGCAAATCCCCAAGCCTGCGTCGTCGATGACGCGCTTCACCTCGTCCATCGCTGCGACGATCGATTTTCCCGGGCCGAAAAGCTCCATGCCGCGCCGGAACGCAGCGA
Organism: uncultured Alphaproteobacteria bacterium; assembly: GCA_963790495.1. Lineage (GTDB taxonomy): Bacteria > Pseudomonadota > Alphaproteobacteria > Rhizobiales > Xanthobacteraceae > BOG-931. Next base: position 208,998 of record CAWBOW010000010.1, read on the forward strand.
CGCAGCCGTCATAAATGCGCTGCAGCTCCTTGTCCGGCTCGCCCAAGCAAAACGTGCGTTCGACGTGGGTGAAATAGCCGCCGATCTTGGGATGGATCTCGCAGATGATGAGGTCGCCGCGGCTCCATCGGCCGGGTCGTCGGCAAGCCGGAACGGATGCGGAAACGGGATGGCGATCGCAAGCCCACAGGAACAACGTCGGCTCCTCGCCGCCATCGGCCAGCATGGCCTCCATCATGCGGCCGTAGACTTCGGACTCACGCACGCCGGACGCGCGCGGTTCGCGGCAAGCTTGCAGCATCTTGTCGCCGAGCGCCGACGCTTTTTCGAGGAGCGCAATCTCCTCGTCGCTCTTGATCGTCCGTGTCATCTCCAGCATATCGTCGAGATCGACAAATCGAACATTGCGGCAGAGCTTGCCTTCAGCGAGTCAAAGATGCTGTACGGAAGCCAGCCATCGGGATCGAGCGGGCCGGCGAGGCCATCCATGCCGATGCGTCGCCCTTTCAAGACCCATTTCCTTGAGCCGAGCGACGACCGTGTCCGACCATGTGCCGCGCCGGCTGCGAACGTCGCTCACCCAATCCTGGGCGCGCTTCCAGTATTCGACGAAGGTCGGCATGAAAACGAAGGATGTCGGCTCGCCGTTCAGCGGAAATACCAGCATGTTGTTTTCGGCATTGCCGCCGATCGGACACAGATAGCGGGCGTTGGCCGTGGTGAAATCCCACATCGCCGGCCAGCCCCAAAGCACCAGACAGTCGATTCCGCGCGCGTGCATCTGCTCGCGCGTCACCGACCAGCGGCGGTCACGTTCGGCGATCGACAGCCGGGGCAATTCAAGCCGATCGCGCATTGGCAACTCCAAATAGGCCGCTATTGGATCTGAGAACGGGACTTCCAGCAGTCTAAGGACGAGGGTCATAGCTGCGCATATTCTGGTCCGTTGCCGATCCATCGATCTATCTGGTGTCGGCGGAGACGAGTCGCGGTAAGATCGCATGCCTTCGAGATCGGCCTTGATCAGCATCGCGGTGTACGCCGAATAGGCGCGCGCGGCGGGGAAGCCGCCGCCGGCGAAGAACAGGCCGGGCTGCGCGGTGCGCGCATACATGGCGTTGAGCTCGTTGTCGGGGCCGATGCCCCAGACCGGGCCGACGCGATCGGCAACATCGCCGCCGAACAGCAGCCGCACCGCCTCCTGCATCGGCTGGTAGCCGGTGGCGAGCACCACGATGTCGGCGTCGAGCGCGCTGCCGTCGGAGAACACGACGCGCTTGCGCTCCAGCCGCGCGATGTCGACGCCGGCCTTCAGCCCGATGGCGCCCTCGACGATCAGGTCGGAGGCGCCGACGTTGAGGTAGTAGCCGGACTGCGAGCGCAGCAGCTTGAGGAAATAGCCGGTGTCGTCCTCGCCGTTGTCGAGCAGGAAGCCCTTGGCGCGGAGCGCATCGAGCAGCGCCTTGTCGTCGTCCTGCATCGAGCGGCTGAGCGGCACGTGCAGCCGCCGCAGCAGATCGTACGGCACCGCGGCGACCATGAGGTCGGTGTCGGCGAGCGGGCGGACGCCGTCGTTGCGCCGATACATCTCGTAGGCGCGCACCGAGCTGGCTCCAGGCTGACCACGGTGATCGGCGAGCGCTGCAGCATGGTGACGCGGGCGCCGCGCAGATGCAGGTTGTGCGCGATGTCGTGGGCGCTGGTGCCGGCGCCGACCACCAGCACCGATTTTCCGGCGACGTCGAGATTGTCGCTGTCGCCGCTGGAATGCAGGATCGGGCCGCCGAAATTTTCGGCGCCTTCGAATTTCGGAATGTTCGGCAGGCCGCTGACGCCCATCGCCACCACGATGTGGCGCGGATGCATGGTGCGGGCGCTGCCGTCGGCGAGCTTGATCTCCGCGTCCCAGCGGCGCTGCGCGTCGTCGTAGCGGCCGCCGAGGATGGTGGTGCGGGTCCAGATGTTGAGCTCCATCGCCTCGGCGTAGAACTCGAACCAGTCGGCGAGCTTGTCCTTCGGGATGTAGACCGGCCAGTTGTCCGGGAACGGCATGTACGGAAAGTGGTTCATGCAGATTTCGTTGTGCAGCTTCAAGGTGCGGTAGCGCTTGCGCCAGATGTCGCCGATGCGCTCGCAGCGGTCGATCACGAGCGTGTCGATGTTCATCTGGCGAAGCCGCGCCGCCATCATCAGCCCGGACTGGCCGGCGCCGATCACCAGCACGTCGGGGTCGCGCGATGGAGAAGTCGGCGGCGGCCTCGCGCCGGTCGCGCCAGTTCTCCAGCGAGCGCGAGGTGGCGCGCATGTCCTCGCGGAAGCGGTTGCGGCCGATGGCCTGCGGGAACGCCTTCAGCTCGCTGCATGGTGGTGAGCACGGTGAGCGCCTGCGGCGCGCCGGCGATCGCCGCTCGATCAGGCGGACATAGCCGCGGCCATGGGCGAGCGGCGTGTCGAAGCGGATGAAGAACTCGACGGTGTCGTGCTCGCCGATCCGGCCGCGGAACGGCTCGGCCTCGATGCGGAAATCGCTCGCGGGGTTCTGCTCGAAGGCGCGCGGCAGCCAGGCGGCGATGGCGTCGCGGCCGTGGAGGTCTTGAACACCCAGCCGAACGTCAGCAGATCGCGCCAGTAGCCGTCGGGGTGCATCATCGCCGCTACAGCGGCGAAACGTTTCTCTTCGAGTGCAACGCTGAATTTCGTCAACCAGTTTTCGACGATCTGGCGACGATCAAGGGGCGAAGCTTCGATCCAATTGCCCACGTTCGTGCTTCCTCCCTAAGCTATGAAGGCGGCAATGCAATGCCGTCCGTCGTACCGTTTACTGCGAAGATTGGGCAAAATTCCAACCACGATGTCAATTACTTCGAGCAGATCGGCTGACATGGCTGCAAAGCGGGACGCGCACCCCTGGTGCATCATACCCCCAAGTACCGCGATTTCGTCTGCGCGTCTGAGGCTAGGTCTGCCGGACTGCACTGGTGCACGATACGTCCTTTGCTCATGATAAAGACAGTGTCCGCGTAGCGCAGCGCAAAGGCGAGCTGCTGCTCGATCAAAAGAATCGACGTGCCAGTCTGTTTGAGCGCCTCGATCGTTCGACCGAGCTCCCGGATCATCAGCGGCGCCAATCCCTCCGTTGGCTCGTCCATCACAAGGAGCGTTGGGTTACTGACCAACGCGCGGCTGCGGCGAGCATTTGCTGTTCGCCGCCGCTGAGCTTGCCGGCCAGGCTGCGCAACCGGGCACGCAAGTTCGGGAAGAGCTCCATGATTGCGTCCAGGCTCCAGCGGCCCTGTCCGCGGGCCATGACATCCAAATGCTCCTTGACCGAAAGGGACCGGAAGATTTGCCGTCCTTGCGGCACCAAACCGATGCCCAGGCGTGCGATCCTGTGAGCGGGCAAATTGGTGATGTCGGTCTGTTTGAACAGGATTCTGCCCCGTTTGGCAGGCGTAAGGCCCATGATGGAGCGGCCAAGGTCGTCTTGCCCACGCCATTGCGGCCCAGAGGGCGACGACCTGCCCCGGATTCACCTCGAGCGAAACGCCCTGCAGGATATAGCTGTCACCGTAGTAGGTATGAATATCCTGAACACTCAACATTGCGGTGAACTCAATCGGATCCGAGATAGATTTCCGTCACTTGCGGATTATTTCGGATGGCCTCCACATTGCCTTCGGCAAAAAGCCGACCTTGATGGAGAACGGTGATACGGTCGGCAAGCTCAAAAGCCACGTCCATATCATGTCGATCATGAGCACGGTCGTATCGCGCGCTAGGCTGCGCAGGATAGCCTTGACGCGCGGAACTTCGGCGGCGGACAAACCCGCCGTCGGCTCATCAAGCAGTAGCACCCTGGGCCCGCGGCCATGGCCAGCAAGATATCCAACTGTCTTTGCTGGCCATAGGAGATATCTTGTGCGGCGTGCTCCGCAAGCTCGCTCAGCTCCCAATGTTCGAGCAAGACATCTGCCCGAGTAAGCAGGGACGATCCTGCCGGAGCAGATGAAGGAGGGCGAGGTCGTCTCTTCCCTGCTTGTAATGCGAGCAAAATGTTTTCGAGGACTGTCAGGCGGTAAAAAAGATTGGTGATTTGAAAAGTACGGGACAGTCCCAGCCGCGCTCGCGCATAAGCCGGCAAACGGGTGATGTCCCGGCCGAAGAGAGCAACCTGCCCGCTCGAAGCCGCGTATCAACCGGCAAGTATATTGAAAAGCGTGGTTTTGCCCGCCCCGTTCGGACCGATAATCAAACGGCGTTCGCCGGGTGCACCTCGAAAGAAACATTGGCCAGCGCCTGGACGCCCTCGAAATTTTGCGAAACGTCGGCGACCGAGAGCGCGGTCATGATTTCCCTCTGCCTGCGCGGAAATCGCGAACAAAACCAATGATCCCGTTGGGAGCGAAAAGCGCGACCAGGATGTAGATAGTGCCGATCACGATCAGCCAACGCTCGGTGTAGGCGCTGATAACGTTTTCGAGAAGCACGATGACTGCGGCGCCGATTGCGGGTCCGACCAAGGTGCCGGCGCCGCCCAGGATTACCATCAGCAAGACTTCCGCCGAGCGGAACACGCCAAGGTAATCGGGGCTGACGAAACGATTGTAATAAGCATAAAGGGCCCGGCGAGCCCGGCAAAAACCGCCGCAATAATGAAGGCGGCGAACTGGTAACACCACACATCATATCCAAGCGCCTGCATGCGCGTTTCGCTTTCGCGGATGCCGCGTAGCGCAAATCCAAATGGCGATGCGGCGACCTGCATCAACAATAACACTGCGACGCCCACGAGCAGCAGAATAAAGAAATAAAACGGCCGGTCGCCGGCAAGAGACCAGCCTGCCGTCAGTTCCGGACGGGCAGGTTTGGCAGCCCGTCGTCGCCTCCGGTCAATGAACGCCAGCCGAATGTGATACCCCATGCGACTTGGGACAGCGCAAGCGTAATCGTAAGGAAATAGCTGCCGCGGGTCCGCAGTGCCAGTAACCCGAACAACGTCGCCACAAGGGCAACGACGATCAGGGCGGCCGGAAAAGCCGACCAGACGCTCCAATGAAGCTTGATTGCGAGCAACCCGACCGCATAGGCGCCAACGCCGAAATAAGCGGCATGCCCGAGTGAGGCCATTCCGGCGTAGCCGATCAGCAAATCGAAACTCATGGCGAACACGGCAAAGATCAGAACCTCGATCACCAGGCCGAGATAATAAGTAGAAAGCAGGTACGGCAATACGGCGAGAAGCAGTATCGTCAAGACCAGCGCGGCGATGCCTCGCGGTTTCACAGAAGAGCTTGCGCCTGCGGCACTCATTCGCGCCCGAACAGACCGGCGGGTCGGATCGCCAGGATCAAGGCCATAGGCGCAAAGATCGTGAACAGCGCCAATTCTGGAAAAAACACCTTGCCGAAATGATCGAGCAAGCCGACGACCAATCCGCCGACCAGCGCGCCCTTTAGGGAGCCCAACCCGCCGATGATAACCACGACGAAGCCGAGCAGGAGGACCTCAAAGTCCGCGCCGGGATAAACACCTAGGATCGGGCCACCCATGACCCCGCCGAGCGCCGCCAAAAAAGCGCCGAGCCCGAATACCAGAGTGAAGAGAAGAGAGACGTTGATGCCCAAGGCCCGAGCGATTTCCTCGTTATCAACGCTGGCGCGCAGCATCGCACCGAGCCGAGTACCGTCCTGAAGCCACCACAGGAACGCCGCGACGAATAGTCCGAATCCAATGATGAAGAGACGGTATGTCGGATAATAGAAGCCGGCAAATTGAAGCGAGCCGGAAAAAAGCTTGCTGGGCGCGGCATTGTTTGCGGATTGGCACCCCAGATCACCGTTGCAATATCGGAGAATATAAAAAGGAAGCCAAAGGTAATGAGGACCTGCGGCAGTTGTTGAAGATGAAATCGTCTCAGAAAGAAGCGCTCCATCACCACGCCGATCAGAGCGATCGCCAAGCTTGCTCCGAGCACGGCAAGGAAGAGCTTCCCGTCACCCGAAGCACGACCAAACCGAGATAGCCGCCGAGCAT
>CAWBOW010000011.1:0-223419 GCA_963790495.1 uncultured Alphaproteobacteria bacterium
GGCGGCACTCAACGGCCCTTCGGAAACTCGGGCGGCTGCCGCCGCTCGCGCGCCGCATTGCGGGCCCGCTCGGCCTGCTCGGCCTCAGCACGCTCCCGGCGCGACGGCTTGCGCGGCGGCTCGGCGTCGGCACGGCGCGGAGCTTCACGGCGCGGGGCTTTGGGGTCGGGTATCCGGCGAGGTTGCTGGGGCTGGTCTGTATCGCCTCGGCGGGGAGCACGCCCTGGCTGACTTGGGTCTGCTTCGCCCCGGCGCGGCGCATCCCTGCGAACCCGCTGGTCCTTCTCCGCCTCTGGCCGCCGGGGACCGCGAACCGGCTGACCTTGATCTGCCCCACCTCGCCGAGGCGCCTTCCGCGGCTCGACAACGTCCCCGACCGCGGCACCTGCTCCCCGCGCGCCGGTTTCCCGCCTCTCCGAAGCCATCCCGAGCCGGCTATAGGACCCGAGTCAGCCGCTTGCCGGGCATCGGTGCTCGCCTGCCGCGGTGCCGCATCCGCGCTTCGCACCGGCTTCCCCACCGGCCGCAGGCGCGCCGGATCCGTGGGCCGCCCGGCTCGCGCGTCAGAGCCCTGTCGCGGCCGCCCCGCGTCGCCCCCCGCCGAAGGCCCCGCGGCCAGCTCCGCCGCCCCGCGATCCGCCCCGTCGGCAGCGCGTGCCCGACCGGCACGGGGCCGCGCGCCTGCGCCTGCCCCAGCGCGCGCTCGCGCCCTCGCAGGTAGCCCGCGACGAACTTCTCCAGCCCATCCCGCCAGCGGGGTGCGCTGCTGCGGGTCGTACGCCGGCCAGCCCGGTGTCGGACTCCACGGCGTCGCGCGAAGCGGAACGCCATGGTCGCCGCCATGCGCGCCACCGGGCCGTCGTACCAGTACGGCAGCGCGATGACGCCGTCCTCGCCGAAGAACGTGAAGCGCAGTCCGGTCACCGGGTGTACCAGCTCGCGCTGGCCGCGGCCGCGGTACTCCTCGATCTGGCCGAGGATCTGCGCCGCGTGGAGTACGAGGTCGGGCCCGGCTCCAGGCGCGCGGCCACTACCTCGGGTCCTCCTCGCGGGCCGCCGTGCGCGCGGCGGCCAGGGCCTGGGACCACGTCTGGCCCAGAATGTCCGGAGGACCCACCTGGTGACCAGTGGCAACTTTAGTGGTGTTCACTCCTTGATCGATCTCAGGACGCGAGCATTCTCGTTTCAGCAGATGAGGCGGTGACCCCATCAGTTCGCGTAGGCGTCCGCCACGTTAAGCGCCGCGTCCAGCCCGCGAGCCCCTTGCGCGCCTCCGCCTCGGAGAGGTGCAGCGGCGGGACCACGTGCAGCCGGTTGAAGTTGCATGAACGGCCACACGCCGCGCGTCTTCACGCCGCCGCGACAGCTCGTTCATCGGCGCCGCGTCCGCGCCGGCCGCGTTGTACGGCACGAGCAGCTCGCGGGTCTCCCGGTCCTTGACCAGGTCCAGCGCCCAGAACGCGCCGAGCCCGCGGACCTCGCCGACCGCACGGGTGCCTCTCGGCCAGCTCGCGCAGCGCCGGGGCCGAGGACGTCCTCGCCGAGGCAGCGCCGCGTGCTCGACGATGCCCTCCTCGTGCATCGCGTTGATGGTGGCGACGGCCGAGGCGCAGGCCAGCGGGTGGCCGGAGTAGGTCAGGCCGCCGGGGAAGGCCCGGTCGCGCGAAGGTGTCGGCGATCGTCGTCGGAGATGATCACCCCGCCGAGCGGGACGTAGCCGGAGTTGACGCCCTTGGCGAAGGTGATCAGGTCGGGGGTGACGTCCCAGTGGTCGACCGCGAACCACTCGCCGGTGCGGCCGAAGCCGGCCATGACCTCGTCGGCGATGAAGAGGATGCCGTACCGGTCGCACAGCTCGCGGACGCCGGCGCAGGTAGCCGGGCGGCGGGACCAGGATGCCGGCGGTGCCGAGGACGGTCTCCAGCATGATCGCGGCGATGGTCGCCGGGCCCTCGAAGTGGATGGTCTGCTCGAGGTGCGGCCAGCGCGCGCTCGCACTCCTCGGCCTCGGTGGTCGGCGTGGAAGTGCGGAGCGGTAGAGGTACGGGCCGAAGAAGTGCACGACGCCGCCGTGCGTGCCCGGCCTCTCGTTGGCCCAGCGGCGCGGGTCGCCGGTCATGGTGATCGCGGTCGCGGTGTTGCCGTGGTAGCTGCGGTAGGCGCGCAGGATCTTGGGCGGCCGGTGTGCAGCCGGGCCATCCGGACCGCGTTCTCGATCGCCTCGGCGCCGCCGTTGGTGAAGAAGACCTTGTTCAGGTCGCCCGGGGCCAGCTCGGCGATCAGCCGGGCGGCCTCGCCGCGCACGTCGTTGGCGAACGGCGGGGCGATGGTGCACAGCTTCGCCGGCCTGCTCCTGGATCGCCGCGACGACCTTCGGGTGCTGGTGCCCGATGTTGGTGTTGACCAGCTGGGAGGAGAAGTCGAGGAACCGGTTGCCGTCGTAGTCCCAGAAGTCGCGAGCCCGTCGGCGCCGGCGACCGGCAGCGGGTCGATCGGGCTCCTGCGCGGACCAGGAGTGGAAGACGTGGGCGCGGTCGAGTTCGGCGACCGCCTTGCCGCCTGTCGGGTCGGCGGTCGCTGCGGGCAAGGTGGAATCGGTCATGCCACCAGAGACGAAACGCGCGCGGCCCGCCCGAACCGTCACTGTGGACGGCCGGGCGACCCATATCCGGCAGGATGCAGCTCGGGCCGCGGCGCCGGCTAGAGGAACGAGCGGACCTGGATCGTCGCGTTGCGGCCGGGCCCGACGCCGATCGCCGAGATCGGCGCGCCGGACATCTCCTCGAGCGCCTTGACGTAGGCCTGCGCGTTCTTCGGCAGGTCCTCGAAGACTCCTGCGCCTCGCTGATGTCCTCGGTACCAGCCCGGGCAGGTCCTCGTAGACCGGCTTGGCGTGGTGGAAGTCGGTCTGGGTCATCGGCAGTTCCTCGTCCCGCGTCGCCGTCGACCTCGTAGGCCACGCAGACCGGGATCTTCTCCCAGCCGGTGAGCACGTCCAGCTTGGTGAGGAAGAAGTCGGTCAGGCCGTTGACGCGGGTGGCGTAGCGCGCGATCACGGCGCGTCGAACCAGCCGCAGCGCGCGGTCCCGGCCGGTGGTCACGCCGAACTCGCCGCCGATGCCGGCGCAGCGCGCTCGCCGTCCTCGTCGAACAGCTCGGTCGGGAACGGGCCGGCGCCGACGCGGGTCGTGTACGCCTTGAGGATGCCGATGACCGCGGTCGATGCGGGTCGGGCCGATGCCGGAGCCGGTGCAGGCGCCGCCCGCGGTCGGGTTCGACGAGGTGACGAACGGATAGGTGCCGTGGTCGACGTCGAGCAGGGTGCCCTGGCCGCCCTCGAGCAGCACGACCTTGTCCCTCGTCCAGCGCCTTGTTCAGCACCAGCGAGGTGTCGGCGACGATCGGCCGCAGCTGCTCGGCGTAGCCCAGGTACTCCTCGACGACCTCGTCGACGCTCGATCGCGCGCCGGTTGTAGACCTTGACCAGCATCTGGTTCTTCGGTCGCGCAGCGCGCCCTCGACCTTCTGCGCGCAGGATCGCTCGGGTCGAACAGGTCCTGGACCCGGATGCCGACCCGGTTGATCTTGTCCGCGTAGGTCGGGCCGATGCCGCGGCCGGTGGTGCCGATCTTGGTTCTTGCCCAGGAACCGCTCGCGTGACCTTGTCCATGGTCCGGTGGTACGGCGTGATCAGGTGCGCGTTGGCCGAGATCAGCAGCCGCGAGGTGTCGACGCCGCGCGCCGTCAGCCCGTCGAGCTCGGCGAACAGCACGGCCGGGTCGATGACCACGCCGTTGCCGATCACCGGCACGCAGCCCGGCGTGAGGATGCCGGAAGGGAGCAGGTGCAGCGCGTACTTCTGGTCGCCGATGACGACCGTGTGGCCGGCGTTGTTGCCGCCCTGGTAGCGGACGACGTAGTCGACCGAGCCACCGAGCAGGTCGGTGGCCTTGCCCTTGCCTTCGTCGCCCCACTGGGCGCCGACCAGCACGAGTGCGGGCATGGAGATGCCTTTCCAACGCATAGAACGCCTACTAGCTGCCAGTAGGTCCCTCTAGGGCGACGCGTCTTGTTAGAACGACCGAAGCCCCTGGTCGCAAGCGGCGACAGGGGCTCTTGCGGCAAGAGTTTACCGCGTCGTGTCCCGGGATGGCCATTCCGGTCGGCCGGTGGTCAGCCGTTCGTGCCGGTCACCGGCCTGACGGAGACGACGGTGGCGCCGTCGGGGACGTAGGTGCCGACGAAGACGTGGTCGTTGCGGACGGGCGTGAGGTGTTGGACCGTGCCGTCCTTGAAGGTGACGTCGACCCGGGTGGTCTCGGGAGCGACCTCGCCGACGACGACGCCGTCCTTCGGGCCGGGCTTGCCGACATTGTTCATGTAGGTCTTCACTCCGAAGGCCGGGTACACGGTCCTCGGGACCGAACCGATCCGGTATACGAAGCACAGTCCGGAGGGCCCTATGGTCGACTCGATGTCCCAGTCGACGCCGCCAGTCGTGCCACGAGCGACCACCACGTTCGGTACCGAGTGCAGTGTCGTGCCATCCGGCCGGTACCAAGTACCCAACACGTCGCCGTCCGATATGTCCTTCCCCCAGTCCGGGGTGTGGCCGATCTGCGTACCGTCCTTGCGGTACGCGACGATTTTCGTGATCGGTGTCGAGCGCGGCGCGGGGAACCAGGCGGTGCGGTGAGTGCTGTCGACATCGACGCCGGGCACTGTGACCTGGTCCCCTGTACTGAGCGTCACCACCGTGAAGTCAGTCTCCGGGCTGTACCGCAGCACGTAGAAGTAGTTGTCCATTCCTGGGTCTTTCACGTCGTCCACGAGCAAGTCGACTGGTGTACTGACGGGATCTGAGCTGCTCACCATGCTCGAACATTCGCCGTCGGAACCGAAGTCGCAGCCCGGGCGGACTGTCAGCGACCACCTCTTGCCGTAGAACGTGCCGGAGAGCAGGATGCGGTCGGCGGCTTTCAGGTCTGGCCGGTTCACCACGATCCTGGGCCCCGACGCCGCCGACAGGTCCTCACCGCTCCCCCCGGCCAGCGCCACCGGGACCGCGATGGTCAGCACCGCCGCGGCCGCCAGGATCCCGCCGCCGAGCACGCGCCGCCGCTTGCGGATCGCCTTGCCCTGCCTCAGCACGGCGTCGACCGGGATCACGCCGGTCTGGAAATGCCCCAGGTCGGCGAACAGCACGTCCCCGTCCGGCGCGTCGGGCTCGTCGGCCGGGCCGATCAGCTCGTCGTCGTTCACAAGGTCACCCTCCCGTCCTGGAGCTGGTTGCTCTTCCGAAGCTTCGCCAGGGCCCGCGACGCCTGGCTTTTCACAGTGCCGACCGAGCAGCCGAGCACCGTGGCGGCCTGGGTCTCCGTCAGGCCGTCCCAATAGCGCAGTACGACCACGGCGCGCTGCTTCGGCGGCAGCTCCATGAGCGCCGCCACGAGTGCCTCGCGCTCGTCGAAGGCCGCGGTGCCGTCGGTGACCGCGGGTTCGGCCGGTGCATCGCCTGCGTGCTCGTCGACGCGACGCTTGCGGAAGCGGCGGTGGTTGGCGTTGATCAGGATCCTGCGGACGTAGGCGTCCGGGTCCTCGGCGCGCCGCACCCTGGGCCAGGACGCGTACGCCTTGGCCAGCGCGGTCTGCGCCAGGTCCTCGGCGTGGCCGCGGTCACCGGTCAGACCGTAGGCGAAGCGGACAAGGCCGCCCCAGCGGCTGACCATGAACTCGCGGAACTCCGCATCCTCGTCGCCCCGCATCCGTCCCCCTTCGTCCTTCACGTCGCTGAAGAGGACGGGCCGCGCGCGGATCGTTGCACGCGGCGAGAAAAAGTTCAGCAGTCAGCCGGACAGCTGCTCCAGGAACGCCATACACCGCACCGCCTCGACGCCGGCCTCCATGCACGCCGCGATGGCCTCGCGCAGCCGCTCGACCGCGGCGTCGCGGCTGCCGTACCGGTCCAGCAGCCAGGCCACCATCTGCTCGGAGAAGTCGTAGTCCATGGCGCTGTGCGGCAGCAGGGCCCGGAATCCCGCGGCCGCACGCTCCGCATAGGGCATCGCCTTGTCGGTGAGGTCGGCGTTGAGGTGCAGGCGGGCCAGCTGATCGTCGGTCTCGGCCAACTCGTAGGCGATGACCTGGGCGTCGCGCTCGTAGTCGCCGGAGCCCTCGGCCGTCTCCAGCACCTGCGCCGCCTCCGCGAACAGGAGCAGCACCTGGTCCAGGACGTCCTCGCGCTCGCTGTCGTGCGCGGTCTCCTCGGACTCGCCGAAGGTCACCCAGGCCAGGGCTCTGAGCGTCTTGGCCAGGTTGATCGGGTCGGGCAGCGCGCGCAGCAGGATCACGGCCCGGTCGAAGGCGCGGCGCGCCTCGTCCTGGAGCCCCGCGGCGCGCAGCGCGTGCCCGGCGGACGCCGCGAGCATCGCATGGCCGCCCTGCTGCGGGAAGTGCTCGGCGAGCGACGCCGCCAGCAGGTACTGCTCGGCGGCGCCGCGGTAGTCCTCCAGCCGGCCCAGGCAGCGGGCCAGCGCCCAGCGGGCGTTGACCACCGTCGGGTCGTCGAGGTGCCGGATCATCTCCGGCAGCGCGGACTCCAGGATGGCGGCGGCGTCGGCGTCGCGGCCGAGCTGCTCGTAGGCGAAGGCGAGGCTGTGGCGGGCGCTCGCGGCCAGGTCGGGGACCCCGTGCCGGTCGGCCCACGTGACGGCTTCCAGCGCGTGCTCGGCGCTGTCGTCGTAGCGCCCCAGGCCGCCGGTGGCGTTGGCCAGGACCTGGCGGGTGTAGCCGGCCGGGAACCGCTGCTCGGGCCAGCGTTCGGCGATGTCCAGGGCGGCCAGGCCGGCCCGCTCGGCGTCGGCGTCCCGGTCGCAGGCGTGGTAGGCCTGCGCGAGGAGCATGTTCGGGTGCAGGTTCGCCCAGGGCCGCTCGGCGCGGTCGTAGAGCACTATGGCCGCCTGAAGTTCCGGGACCGAGTCCTCCGGCCGGCCGCGCCGCTGCGCGATCTCGGCGCGCATGGTGTGCGCGGCGGCGGCCCGAGCCGGCACGTCGAACTCGATCGCGTCGGCCAGCAGCGCCTCGACGCTGGCCGCGAAGTGGTCGAAGGCTGATTCGCGGTCCAGGCGGGGGCGGCTGCCGCCCTCGTCCTCTTCCTCTTCCTCAGCGTCAGCCCCGAAATCAGAGCTGCTCTCGGTCGTCCGCCGCGCTTCGAAAGCCTGCGCCCGGCGCACGGTGAGCACATCCTCCGGCGCGGCCAGTCCGCGCGCCTGCAACATCCGCGCCGTCGCATACAAGGCGGCCAGCTCTTCTTCGGGAATCGGCTCGTGCGTCTTCTTCTGCAGCGCCTCGGCCAGCAGCTTGCGCGCCTGCACGGCGACCGCGCGCCCTTCGAGCCCGCCTTCCTTGTACCGCTCGACCGCTTCGCCGAGGAGCTGGACCGCTCGGTCCATGTCCTCGCGGTCCAGGGCATCGGCGGCGCGCTCCTCGGCGAGCTGGGCCTGCGCCTCGAGATCCAGCTCAATGCCGCGGCGGGCAGCCGCGATGGCGACGCGTTCCCACATCTTGACCGCGCCCGGATGAGCCACGTCGAACAGCCGGCGAGCCTCGGCGAGCAGGTCGTCGAAAGAGGTGTCGGCGTCCGGGTCGACCGCCTCGGTCATCGGCTGGCGCTGCGTCGGCACCGCGGGCACCTGCACCGGCTGCTTGGGCGCCGGCTGCCGCGGAGCGACGGCCAGCGGCAGCTCCGCCACCAGCCAGGTCTGGTCCATCGTGGCCGCGATGTGGGAACTCACCGTGTCGTTGCCGTTGCGCGCGTCGAAGCGCCGGGTGAGGTCGTCGATCTCCGACCGCACGTGGACGAGCAGGTCCGCGACCGGCCAGTCCCGCTCTTCGGGGCCTGCGACGCTCGCGGTCGAGCCGGCGGCGACCTGGCTGCGCAGCAGCAAAGCAGCGCTTCCGAGGAATTCGAGGTAGTCCAGCGGTTCGTAGGGCGGGTCGAACAGGCGACGGTTCTCCGCGAGGATCTGCAAGCCGCGGTCTCCGTTGCCGGACAGCACACAGAACTCGATGTGACGTCCGAACGCGGTGCGCAGCTCGACGTGACCGCGCAGCAAACGGTAGCCGCGCAGGTGATTCGCGCGTGCCTCGTCATACCGGCGCAGGCGCAGCAGCGGCTTCAGCGACGCGGCCAGGGTGCTGGCCGGCTCGTCCAGGCAGGAGATCTCGTTCTCGATGGTCGGCCGCCACAGCCGCATCGCCGCGAGATCGTCGCCGCGGTCCGCGCGCCACATTCCCTGCGCCAGGTGCTCGCAGGCCCGGCAGTCGCTCATGAGGTCGCGCTCGGCGGCCAGCCACCGGCCGAAGTGCAGCTCGGCTTGCACGACGTCGCCGAGGTGCTCCGCTATGCGGAAGCGCTGCGCGTGGACTGCTCGCATGCCGTATCCGGCCAGGCGATAGCGGCGCTCCATCTCGTCGACGAAGCCATGGACGGTCGCCAAGGGGACCTCGGGGACCGAGAGCAGATCCGCGGTCATCCACTTGAAGACCCAGTGCGTCTCGTATTCCAGACGGCTCGCGTCGCGCAGGGACTTGCCGTGGCGGTCCCACAGGCGCAGGAGGCGCGAGAAGAGCACCGGGGACCGGAAGCTTTCCCCGCCTCGTTCGTAGGCCTCGATGACGGTGTGCAGGGCACAGATCTGCGTCTCGGGATCGCCGAGCTTGTCGGCGGCGGCCAACAGCGCTTCAGCCCGCACCGAACGAGCCCGGCCCGCCGGCTCGTCCTCGTTGGCCTCCAGGGCCGTGCGCAGCTCCTCGGGAGTCCAGAACTGGCGCTGGTACGCCGGCTCGCTCGTGCTGGGCATGCTGGGCATCGCCGGACTCAGCCCTCTTCTTCGGTCTCGGGGTCCCGCCGCCGCCCCACCGCGTATCCCAGCAGGCCCAGGAAGGCGCGGTTGAGCAGGGCCGACTCGCTGGACCGGATCGGCCGCTTGGACAGCAGCAGGGCCTGGCCGTAGACCGCCTCGACGCCGGTGGCGGCCAGTTCGGCGTCGTCCAGCTCGATCAGCCCCTGGATCAGGGGGCTGCGGTGGTTCAGCACCAGCCGGGCCCGCGGGCCGACGGTCCGCAGCGCGCCGAGGATGCCGGCCCACAGGTCGTCGCCGTCGGCGGCGGCCTCCGCCTCGGCGTCGGCCCGGGCCCGCTCGTGCCGGGCATCCCGGCCGTCCAGGAGCAGCGCGGGGATGGTGACCGGGTGGTAGGCGCGCAGGGCGACGTCGCAGTCCAGGGCGTCCAGGACCCGGCGTGCGGTGGCCAGCAACGGGCCGGCGGCCAGTTCCTCGGCGGGGTCGACGGTGTCCAGGTGCGCGGCGATCGTCTCCGGATCCAGGTCCAGGACGGTGACGCCGGGCAGGGCCCGCGGGAGCTTGCGGACGAGGTCGGCGTCGTAGGTGTAGCCGCCGTTGACGACGCCGAGGCCGACCGCCGCGGCGATCTGCGAGACCTGCTGGAACTCCTCGTCGCCGGCCGTCAGGTGGATGACGCGGTGCTGGTCGGCGAAGGCGGTCAGCGGCATCCGGCCGGCGGTGGTCTCGAACGGGAGCCAGGGCAGGGTGAGGGCGAACAGGTCGTCGTCGAAGCGCGCGAGAGCCTTGACTCCGAGGTAGTGGACCGCCAGCAGCCGGTTGAGGCGCGGCGGATCGGTCGCCGCCAAGCCGGCGAGCCAGTCCCGGACCCGGTTGCCGAGCGCCTCCCGGACCGCGGCGAGACGGTCGTCCTCATAGAGCGCTTCACGTGAGGCCGTGGGCCGCAGCGCGTCGGTGTCGATGACGCAGCGGACGAAGAAGGCCCAGTCCGGCAGCAGACCCCGCGCCTGGTCGGTGAGCAGCATGCCCTTGATGTGGACGCGGTGGCCGCCCTGTTCCGAGGTGGTGGCGGCGGTGGGCAGGATGTAGGCGGCGCCCTTGATGCCGAGCAGCGGGATGTTGAGCTCGATGACGTCCAGCGGCGCGAAGCCGAGCGTGTCCTGGCAGTATGCGGCCAGGGCCTCGAAGCGGGTGCCGGGCGAGGGGTATTCGCGATCCCAGACCGGCGGGGTCTCGGTGATGCGATAGGTGTAGCCGGCTTCGTCTTCGAGGACTGTTTCATAAGGCAGAAGGCTGCCGAAGTCCCTCGCGAGCTCCACGACCCGCGGTGCCTGGAACCAGAATTCCTTGCCGGGACTGGGCTTCAGCGTGACGGTCGTACCCGGCTCGGCCGGCCACTCGTCGGAAGGCAAGATCCTGATGTCATAGTGGCCATCGGCCGCACCACGCCACTCCACCGCCGGCGCCGTCGCATCCGCAGCCGACTTGGTGACGACGCAGATCTCGTCGGCGACCACGAAGCACGCGAGCAACCCGATCCCGAACCGCCCGAGGAAGTCGCCGCGGCCGAGCTCCAGCATGCTTTCGGCGTCACCGAGCCGCTCGCCGAAACCATCGCCGAACCCGTCGGCCCCCAACCCGCCCCGCTTCGAGCTACGCCCGATCGTGGCCAGAAACCGGTGCACCTCTTCCTCGGTCAACCCGATGCCCGAGTCCCGAACCTGCACCTGAGAACCATGCGCGATGATCCGCACCACCGCGGGAGAAGCACTGTCCAGCGCACGCCGCGCCGTGATCGCATCCACCGCGTTCTGCAGCAGCTCCCGCACGAACACCCGCGGACTGAGTAAAGGTGATGCGACAGCAGATCCACGATCCCACGCAGATCCACCTGGAAGGCATGAGCGGACGGAAGACCACGCCCACCGGCATCAGCGGCGGCGGACGCGGACTTGGAGACCAGCGGCTTCTCGGACGACACGCGGTCGATGCTACGCACCCGCAGCGACAGCCGACGCCGGAATGGCCGCAACCGCGACGGTTTTAGACGATCGCGTCGAACTCTCCGGCCTTCACTCCGGCGACGAAAGCCACCCATTCGGCCTTGGTGAAGGACAGGACCGGACCCTCGGGGTCCCGGCTGTTGCGGACGAGGATCTCGCCTGCCCGGATGCTGGCGGTCTCGACGCACGTTCCAGCGCTGTTCGACGCGCTGGACTTGGTCCACCGCGCACTCATCAGATCGTTCTCCATGGGCTGCCCTCCCGTTTGTCACGCCGTACCGGGAGTTCTTACTACCCGTTGGTACGTGGCGCGAATCGCCACAAGCCACCCATGACCAAGTCTTTGCCGAGGTGGGAACGCGACGCTGGGGCCCTGCTCCGGACCATCATGAGAACGCCCCCTGCCTTGTGGGCACGGAGCGTTCATCGACACCTTCGACCCGGTCGGCTGCCGGTGGGACAAGCTTGTGCTGGACGGTCGCCGGTCAGGCGAGATCGTCGAACTCGCCGCCCTTGGCGCCGTCCAGGAACGCGGCGATCTCCGCGCGCGTGAACCTCAGCACCGCCCCATGCGGGTCCTTCGAGTCCCGCAGGTAGACAGCCCCGCTTCCCCCCGGCGCCAGCTCGACGCAGGCGCCGTTCCCCGTACTGGCGGCGGCTTTGCGCCATTGCAGGCCGTCGGTGTCGATCATGTCTTGGCTACCCTTCTCCTCTCCGACGACCCCGTTGGCCGCGCGGAAGACCAGTGCTCGTAGTTGCCACGAGCCAGCTTCATCAAGAACTTGCGGGTATCCGCTGCGGACAGGGCGGTCTTCGCCATCTTCTCGAACTTGGCTCCGATGGTCGCGATCTCTCCGTGCCCTCGCACGAACAGATCGATGAACATGCCCTCCAGATAGCAGGTGCTGCTGGCTTTCGGCCCCTCGTCCAGGTTCAGCAGGTTGATGGTCGAGCCCTCCATGCCCTGATAGAAGCCGGCCTCGTACGGGATCACCTGCAAGGTCACGTTCTCGAACCGGGTGGCCCGGATCAGGCGGTCGATCTGCTCCTCGCGGATCGCCCGGGTCTTGTCGTCCACGCCGGCCGGCCGCCACAGGACGTTCTCGTCGATGATGAAGTGGGCCCGCAGTGTGGCGTCATCGCCCCACACCCGCCGCTGCCGGTCCGCGCGGATCTGGATCCGCTGCTCGACGTCCGCCTCCGCGAGTTCGGTGTCACCGTTCTGCACGATGACCTCGCGCGCGTAGCGCTCGGTCTGCAGCAGGCCCGGCACGAACGTGGCCTCGTAGCTGCGCAGGCTCCGCGCTTGGGACTCCAGGGCGACGTAGGTCGAGTACTTGCCGGGGATCGTCGAGCTGGCGCCCTGGTCGGCCGCCGCCGCCTCCCGGCTCAGCGCCATCAGCTGATCCCGCCGCTGAGCCGGAACCCCGTAGAACTTGCACAGGTCCCGCACGTCCCGGGCCACAGCACCGCGCTGCCCGTTCTCCATCCGGCTTATCTTCGCGTCCGAGCACTCCAGGCACCGGGCCGCGTCGGCGATGCTCTTGCCCGCGGCCAGCCGGAGTGAGCGCAACTCGTTGCCGAGCTCCCAGCGCAGAACGTTGATCCCGGCCACCGGCTGGTTCCGCTGATTGGCTCGCACCTGGGCCTCCTTGCCCGTCCGGCATGTTCCGTACGCAAGTTCTGTGGGCATCTACACCATGCAACCAACAATCGGCAGGTGCCTGTTGCAGGTTCAGGATGAAAGTGCTCCTGTCAATTGACACCCCATCGAACGAGGAGCATCGTACAACTACGACAGGGGTCCGCGACAGGGTTCTGCCAAAGAGCCACCCACCTGGACCAACGAAAGCCGGGCCGACGTAGTGCGGCGTCGACCCGGCGAAGAAAGGCCTCAACTCACCCGAAACCACTCGAGAAACGGAGACCTCGTGGAGACTTCTACCCCCACACCTCGTGACGAATCCCCGCCGGCAGGCCTGGAAGACTGCCCGCGGTGTGTGCAGGGCCGCATCGGAAAGGCCCGCTTGACCTGCACGCTCTGCTTCGGCGCCGCCCTGGTGCAGCCTTGGGTCGCCGACCAGGAGCGCGCCCAGCAGGCAAGCTGGGCGGCCTATCTGGCCGCACGGAGGGCGACGGCGCCCGACGGTGCCGATCCCGGCCTTGGTGAGTGCGCCCGGTGCTGGCCGTCCCGGTGCCCACAGTGCCCGTGGACGCCGCCGGCCGAGCCGGACGCCGGCGGGCTCGGGCTGGCCGCCTGAGCCGATGGGAGGTGAGGACCCCCATGGTGGTACTGATCGTCTTCGGAGTCGTCTACGGAGCGTTCCTACTCGGACGCCTTCTCCAATACCTGGCCGACGCGAAGCGCGTGCTCGGCCGTGGTGTCGACAGGGACGGGAAGCGGTAAAGCCGCTCCCGGCCACAGCCATTGGTTCCTGATGAACGGCGCGCCCCCCGCTGCGTTCAGTGGGAGGCGCGCTCTATTCGTGTGCTTCAGTCCGCCTGGATCTTCGCAGTGCTTTGCTCGACGTTGACCTGGATGTTGTGCGTCGAGCTCTGATCCTGGTGCACAGGACCGGTCAGATCCTGCGTGATGTCCCCGGCGGCCCCGGTGCAGTGCCCGGCGGGCACGCAGGAGATGCGGTAGCCGCCGGCCGGCACGGTCAGCGTCATCTCGGCCGGCTGTCCGGCCGTGACCCGAATGTTCTGGATGTTCGCGATGTCGCCGGTCACCTGCAGTTTGATCTTGTCGCCGGTGGGGGCGAAGACGTTCAGGTTGGCCGCGTTCACGTCCGCGGCCTGGACCTGCCCGTTGGCCGTCACGCTGACGTCGGCGGTGGTCGCCAGATGGTTCACCGTGACGTCGCCGCGGCCGGTGAACAGCCGTACCGCGGCGGACAGCCCGGAGGCCGTGATGTCCGCCTGGCCGCTGGAGTGGTCGATCATCGCGTCCACCGACATGGAGTGCGGAACCTGGATGTCGTACTTCGACGAGCACTCGCTGTTCGGGCAGTGCACACTCACGATCAGCCAGCCGCCGCTGCTGATGATCTGCCGCTCCACCGGATCCAGCAGCGTGGCCTTGTCGGTCGTCTTGACGGTCACCTGGTCGGTGTCCGAGCCGGTGACGTCGATCGAGCCGTTGCCGTCCACGGCGATCAGCATCTGCTGCACGTTCGAGTACGTATAGGTGTGCCGGCTGGTGTGCGGATAGCGATTGATCAGCACATTGCCGACCGCCCCGAGCCCCACCAGGACCAGCACGGTGATCGCCAGCGTGCGGGTGAAACGCCAGACCCGCGTCCACCGCCGCCGCCACACCGAAGGGGGCTCCGGCGGCAGGGCCGGCCGGCTGCGCGTCGGCAGCGGCCCGTCCGGGTCGTGATCCAGGCCGCGGTCCAGACCGCCGTCCGGATCGTCGTAGTCCTCGTTCTCGTACTCCGAATCCGGCGACGCCGAGGGCGGATAGCGCGGTCCGTCGTCGCGTGTCCGGGTCAGGTCGTCGCGGTAGCCGTCCGGCTCGTCGAAAGACACTGAAGCCCCACCTCCGCGGTCTCCCATACCCTGCGGAGGCGAGGCTAGCAGCGTCGAACCAGCTCGGTCAGGCGTTCGCCGCAGCCGGCTCCGCCGCCGCCGTCGGCTTCACCGACGTCAGCAGCAGCTGCGCGACGTCCACGACCTCCATCGACTCCGGCACCTCGCCGGCCTGCTTGCGGGCCGTGATCGAGTCGCCGAGCATGACCAGGCAGTAGCGGGCACGCCGTGGAGATGACGTCCGGGTTCGTCGACAGGGCCTCGTCGACGCGCTCGACGTTGATGCGCTTGCCGAGGCGCTCCTCCATCCACATGCGGGCGCCGCCGGCGCCGCAGCAGAAGCCGCTTCTCCTTGCAGCGGTGCATCTCGGTGTTCGTCAGCCCGGGGACCTCGGCGATGATCTCGCGCGGCGGGCGTGTACACCTTGTTGTGGCGGCCCAGGTAGCAGGGGTCGTGGTAGGTGATGTTCTGGTCGATCGGGGTGACCGGGGTCGAGCTTGCCTTCGGACGACCAGGGTGTCGAGCAGCTGCGTGTGGTGGATGACCTCGTAGTGGCCGCCGAGCTGCGGGTACTCGTTGGCCAGCGTGTTGAAGCAGTGCGGGCAGGTGGCGACGATCTTGCGCTCTCGCACGGGGTGTCCTCGCCGAACACCTCGTTCAGCATCTCGACGTTCTGCTGGCCGAGCATCTGGAACAGGAACTCGTTGCCCAGGCGGCGGGCCGGGTCGCCGGTGCAGGACTCCTCGCCGCCCAGGACCGCGAACTTCACGCCGGCGATGTGCAGCAGCTCGGCGAAGGCCTTCGTGGTCTTCTTCGCGCGGTCCTCCAGGGCGCCGGCGCAGCCGACCCAGTACAGGTACTCGACCTCGGCGAGGTCGTCCAGGGTCCTCGCCGAAGACCGGCACCTCGAAGTCCAGCTCCTTGGCCCAGTCCAGTCGCGCTTCTGCGGCGCATGCCCCAGGGGTTGCCCTGTGCTTCTCCAGGTTCTTGAGCATCGTGCCCGCCTCGGACGGGAACGAGCGACTCGATCATCACCTGGTAGCGGCGCATGTCGACGATGTGGTCGACGTGCTCGATGTCCACCGGGCACTGCTCGACGCAGGCGCCGCAGGTGGTGCACGACCACAGCACGTCGGGGTCGATGACGCCGCGTTCGCGTCCTCGCGTCGAGCTGCCGACCAGCGGGCGCTCGGCCTCGGCGCGCGACCATGTCCGGCAGCGAGCGCCAGCTTCTCGTCGGCGGCTTCTCGTTGCCCGCCAGGTCCCGGCCGCCGCCGCGCGAGCAGGTAGGGCGCCTTGGCGTGCGGCGTGGTCGCGCAGGGCCAGCACCAGCAGCTTCGGGCGACAGCGGCTTGTCGGTGTTCCACGCCGGGCACTGCGACTGGCAGCGGCCGCACTCGGTGCAGGTGGAGAAGTCGAGCAGGCCCTTCCAGCGTGAAGTCCTCGACCTGCGCCGACGCCGAACTCGGCGTCCTCGGCCGGGTCCTCGAAGTCGATCGGCGACGCCGCCCGAGGCCATCGGCTGCAGCGCGCCGAGCGCCGTGCTGCCGTCGGCCTTGCGCTTGAACCAGATGTTGAGGAAGGCCAGGAAGCGGTGCCACGCCACGCCCATCGTGGGGTTGAGCGCCGATGGTGATCACCCAGGCCATCGAGATGACGATCTTGACCATCGCGACGGCGTAGATCCAGTTCTCCAGCGAGCCGCGCGACATGCCGTCGAAGGCGTGGATCAGCGGGTAGCTGACCGGGTAGTGCAGGCTGTAGGAGGTCTTGTCGGTTCAGCGCGCCCTCGAAGCCGCGCAGCGCCATGATGCAGAGCCCGATGCCGAGGATGACGCACTCGACGAAGTAGGCCTGCCACATCGTGGAGCCGAAGAAGCGCGAGCGCTTGCCCTTCTCCTTCGAGCCGGCGCCGGCCGGGCGGTTGCGCAGCCGGATCCCGATCAGGCCGGCGATCGCCAGGATCATCACGAAGCTGACCACTTCGGTGACGAACTCGAACGGCCACCAGCGGCCGATCAGCGGGATCGCGAAGTCCGCGGAGAACAGCTGGCCGTAAGCCGTGACCAGGGTGAAGAACAGCAGGCCGAAGCCCACCATGACCACCCAGTGCATGGCGCCGATCCAGCGCTTGCCCTTGCGGGCCAGCCGGGTGTGACCCAGGAACTCCCGGAAGAGGTTCCTGGTGCGCTCCAACGGCTCGTTGGTGCGGGCACCGGGCACGCTCGACTGACCGAGCTTCACGAACTGGTAGATGTAGACGCCGGTCCGGCCCAGCAGACCGAAGCCGATGACTGAGATCACCAGCGAGACGACGATGGCCGCGAGCTGCATAGCCTCGGTCTCCTCCTACGCGTGCGTTTCGACGGACACATCCCGATCACCGTCCGTACAGAAGGTACGGTAGTCGAGGCCCCAGATTATCCTACTCGCGAGTAACTTCTGGCGCGCCACAAGTGATGTTGACAGCACGACCAGGGAGGAGGGAAGGCTGTGGCGGCTCCTGAGCCTGTGACTCCTACTACATCCGCTGTCACCTCGATCGACCAATCGTCCGCCGCACGTACCTCTTCCTCGCTGCCACCTGCGGATGAGCTCCTGGCGCTGCTGGACGGCCGCCGCCTGTCGCCGGCGCAGCGGCGCATAGCGCACTACCTGCTGGAGAACCTGCCCGAAGTCGCCTTCCTGTCGAGCATGGAGTTGGCGGAGCGGGTCGGGGTGAGTCAGCCGTCAGTCACCAGGTTCGCCGCGGCGTTGGGCTTCTCGGGGTATCCGGAACTGCGCGCGGCACTGCGGCCCATCGCACTGCGCGTCCCCGAGGCGGGAATCCACGGGGAACGCATAGCGGGGAACGAACTGCACTCCGCGCTGGAAAGCGACCAGGCGAATCTGGAGGCGCTGCACAAGTACGCCGCCGACCCGGCGCGACTGGCCCGGCTCGGCAGCGACCTTGCTGCGTCCGAACCGCTCTCCGTGATCGGCTTAAGGATGTCCGCGCCTGTCGCCTCCTACTTCGCCTACGGAGCGGCCCGCATCCATCCCGATGTCCGCGTCATCGATACGCCGGGTTCGCCGGCGCACGAGGCGTTGCTGCAGGCGGTCGCGGCCGGAGGTACGTGGCTTGTCGCCTTCGTGCTGCCGCGGTATCCGACCGAGTCCGTGACAGTGCTGCGCTCCGCGCGCGAACTCGGACTCAAGACCGCAGTGGTGACGGACGTCCCGCTGGTGCCGTTCGCTCATTTGGCGGACGTGCTTCTGCCCGTCGGGGTGGGATCGCGGTCGGTGTTCGACTCGCACGCGGCGCCCATGGCGTTCGCCGCGCTTCTTCTCCAAGCGCTCGCCGACGCCGCTCCGGAACGGACGCAGGAGCGACTGGAAGCGTACGAGGCGCTTGCGGAGACCCGCGGCTTCTACGTCAGCAAGTGAGATAGCACCCAAAGCTGATCAAGTCGGCGCTCCCGCGCGGGCAGTCGGTCAAGAAGTCTTGACCGTTGGTCAAGAATCCTTGACCATAAGACCGTGACCACCGAAGAGCCAGATAGCATCCGCATCCAGAGCGATGAGCAACTGCGGGCCATAGCCAGCCACACCAGGCACCTGATCCTGCGTGTGCTGCGCGGCGGTCCGGCGACCATCACGCAGATCGCCGAGCGTCTGGGTATCGCGAAGGGCAGCTCCAACCACCACGTGAAGGTGCTGGCGAAGGCGGGGCTGATCGCGGTCGTCGAGACTCGCAAGGTCGGCGGCGTCACCGAGCAGTACTACGCGATGACCGGCAAGACCATCGAGCTGCCGGAAACCGGCGCCGGGCAGCCGGAGACCTTGATGCGGCACGCCCTGGCCGATGTCGAGGCCGCCCCGCCGAACGACCAGAAGACGGTCTTCCTGAAGCACGCGCGCCTGAGCGCGGAGGCGTGGGACCAGTTCAACGAGCGGGTCGAAGCGCTCATAGAGGAACTGGCCGCGATCTCCGACCCCTCCCAGCCGGCGGCCGACCTGTTCGTCGCCTTCTACCGCCCGAAGGACGTCTGATGGCGGGCAAGCTTCCCTCGCGCTTCTACCGCATATGGACCGCCTCGGCGGTCTCCGCTCTGGGCGACGGCGTCTACTTCGCCGCGCTGCCGCTGCTCACGCTGACCATGACGAACAGCCCGATCCTGTTCGGCGCGATGGAGGCGTGCGCGCTGCTGCCGTGGCTGTTCTTCGGCATGGTCGGCGGGGCGCTGGTCGACCGGTGGGACCGGCGGCGGACGATGGTGATCGCCGACCTGTGCCGGTTCTCGTTGCTGATAGTGGTGACGGTGTTGATCGCGGCCGGCGCCGCGGACATCTACCTGCTGTTCGTGGTGGTGTTCCTGCTGGGCATCGGGCAGGTGTTCTTCGACACCGCGTCGATCGCGTTCCTGCCGGAGGTGCTGGACCGCGATCTGGACACGCTGCAGGTCGCCAACTCGCGGCTGCAGGGTGCGCAGCAGGCACTCGGCGGGTTCGTCGGGCCGCCGACCGGATCGCTGCTGTTCGGGCTGGGGCGGGCGGTGCCGATCCTGGGGGACGCGGTGTCGTTCCTTTTCAGCTCCCTGGCCATCTGGACGTTGCCCAAGTCGGCGCCGAAGCCCGCCAAGCCGCGCGGTTCGCTGCTGCGGGAGGCGCGGGAGGGCGCGGCGTACCTGTTCGGGAACCGACTGCTGGTCGGGTTGTCGTTGCGGCCTGCGGTGGGGAACTTCGCGTTCCTCGGGGCGAGCGCGGTGCTGGTGTTGTTCGTCAAGGACGCGCTGCACCTCGGGACCAGCGCATACGGCGTGTATCTGACGGCGAGTGCCCTCGGCGCGCTCGGCGGCTCGGCGATCGCACCGCGGCTGGCCGGCAAGCTCGGCACCGGCGGGACGCTGACGCTGACCGCGTGTGTGGAGTCCTTGTCGCTGCTCGGGATCGGGCTGTCGCCGAACGCGTGGACGGCCGGGCTCGGCGAGCTGGTGCTCGGCGCCGCGATGGGCGCCACGATGGGGCTGGGGCCGGCGGTGCGGCAGGCGATCGTGCCGGACCACCTGATGGGCCGGGTGGCGGCGACGGGGCGCCTGATCGCATTGTGCGCCGGACCGGTCGGGGCGCTGTTCGGGGGCTGGCTCGCACAGGTCGCGGGGCTGCGCGCACCGTTCGTCGTCGGCGCCGGGATCCTGGCGACCATGACGGTGGTGGCGGCGCGGCTGACGAGCAACAAGCGGATCGAGGCGGCGCTGGCCGAGGCCGCGGAACGGCGAGCGCGGGAGGAGGCGGCGGCCACCGACGCAGCGATGACCGCGGACGAAGCGACGAGCACGACGGATGAAGCGACGATCGCTGCGTCAACGGCCTGATACGGCCGGTTACACGTCGTACCAGCGAGCGGTCTGCCGCGCGATCGCCGCGCACGCCGCCGCCAGCGGTATCTCGAACATCACCGCCAGCACCAGCGCCTGCCTGACGTCGCCACCGGTGGAGAGCATCACGTCGAACCAGGCGTCCATGCCGAACAGCGTCGCGGCCACAGTGGCGGCGGTGCGGGCCCGGTGGTCGTGCCGCACCAGCAGGATGCCGAGCGTGGCCAGCGCCAGCGCCTCCATGGTGTCCAGGCCGATCCACACGGTCGACCAGTGGCTCACCTTCGCCGTCCCGTGCAGCGTGCTGGCCAGGAAGACCATCCAGCCCACCAGCACGATCGCCGAGCCGACGAAGCCGATCGCCATCTTGTGGCGGGCCGCCTGGGACGCCATCAGGGTCCTGCCCCACACCGAGAATCTCAGCCGCATGCGAACATGATCCATCCCGGCGCGGGGACCGCGCCATGACGGCCGCCCCCGGGCTTTGGTGGTGCCAGCCCTACCACTGCGCGAGAAGCGATCGTCGCCACGTCTACGCCGCCTTCGAGCGTGTCAGGGCCCCAAAAAAGCGGCGCGTGCCAGCGGGATTGCAACCCACGGGCACGCGCCGGTCAAGGGCGAGGCGGGACGGGCCTCAGTTCAGCGCCCCCACGGCCGCCTCCACGGCCGCGACCACCGCGCCGGACTTCAGCGCGTCCTCGGCGGCGCGCAACTCGGTCGACAGGAAGCGGTCCGGGCCGGGGCCGCCGACGCCGGCGCTCGCGCAGCGCGCGCACGGCCGCGCGCGGTGGCCGGGGCGCGGGCTGCAGCGGGGCGCGCAGGTCGAGGCGCGCGGGCCGCGGTGAGCAGCTCGACGGCCAGGATGCGGCGCAGGTTGTCCAGCGAGTGCGCAGCTTGCGCGCGGCGGACCAGCCCATGGAGACGTGGTCCTCCTGCATCGCCGAGGACGGGATGGAGTCCACGCTGGCCGGCGACGGCCAGCCGCTTGTTCTCGCGAGACCAGCGCGGCCTGGGTGTACTGGGCGATCATCAGGCCGCTGTCGACGCCGGGGTCGTCGGCCAGGAACGGCGGCAGGCCGTGCGAGCGCGCGACGTCGAGCATCCGGTCGGTGCGCCGCTCGGCGATGGAGCCGAGGTCGGCGGCGGCGATGGCCAGGAAGTCGAGCACGTAGGCGACCGGGGCGCCGTGGAAGTTGCCGTTGGACTCGACCCGGCCGTCGCTCGGCAGCACCACCGGGTTGTCGACGATCGCGGCGAGTTCGCGCTCGGCGACGGTCGCGGCGTGCGCCATGGTGTCCCGGGCGGCGCCGGCGACCTGCGGGGCGCAGCGCAGCGAGTAGGCGTCCTGGACGCGGGTGCACGTCGTTGGCGCTCGCGGTGCGAGGCCATGACGCCGGAGTCCGCCAGCACCTGATCAGGTTCGCGGCGGAGGCGGCCTGGCCCGGGTGCGGCCGGATCGCGTGCAGTTCGGGGCGGAAGACGCTGTCGGTGCCGAGCAGCGCCTCGACGCTCATCGCGGCGCGTGATGTCGGCGATCTTGAGCAGCTCGGCCGAAGTCGCCCAGGGCCAGGATCAGCATGCCGAGCATGCCGTCGGTGCCGTTGATCAGCGCCAGGCCCTCCTTGGGGGCCAGCTCGACCGGGGTCGATGCCGTGCGCGGCGAGCACCGGCCGCCGGCCGCGGTCTCCTTGCCGTCCGGCGCCGACGACCTCGCCCTCGCCCATCAGCACCAGCGCGACGTGCGACGAGCGGCGCGAGGTCGCCGGAGCAGCCGAGCGAGCCGTACTCGCGCACGGCCGGGGTGACGCCGGCGTTGAGCAGCGCGGCCATGGTCTCGGCGACCACCGGGCGCACGCCGGTGTGCCCGGTGGCCAGGGTCTTCAGCCGCATCAGCGATCAGCGCGCGGATCACCTCGGGCTCGACCAGCGGGCCCATCCCGGCGGCGTGCGAGCGGATCAGCGAGCGCTGCAGCTGCGGCGCGCAGCTCGGGGTCGATGTGCCGGGTGGCCAGCGCGCCGAAGCCGGTGGAGATGCCGTAGGCCGGGGTCGGGGCGGCGGCCAGCTGGTCCACCACGGCGCGGCCGCGCGGCCAGCGCCTCGAGCGCCGGGCGCGGACCAGTTCGACCGTCGCGCCGCCCCGGGCCACGGCGAGCACGTCATCGAAAGTGAGATCCGCCTCGCCGAGCAGCCACTGTCTGGCTCATGGTCCTCCACTGCTCCCTTGATTGACACTGTGGGTTACTGCTCCGGCGCCCTTGTACCTACGAATCCGCCGTCACTTGTGGGTTGACTGCTCCGTCTGAATGAATGCAGAACATACTGGTCGATCGCCCGCATGAATGAGAGGGGTCCAGGAATGACCGCGATCCAGCGGTCCGCGTCCAGTGCGCGCCGCCGCGCGGCACCAGCCTCACCGCGCAGGGCTGGCAGCAGGAGGCCGCCTATGCGCATGCTGCATGAACAACCTCGACCCCGAGGTGGCCGAGCACCCCGACGAGCTGGTCGTCTACGGCGGCACCGGCAAGGCGGCGCGCAACTGGCGCGTCCTTCGACGCGATGGTGCGCACCCTGCAGACGCTGAAGAGCGACGAGACGATGCTGGTGCAGTCCGGCAAGCCGGTCGGCGTGATGCAGACCCACGAGTGGGCGCCGCGCGTGCTGCTGGCCAACTCCAACCTGGTCGGCGACTGGGCGAACTGGGAGGAGTTCCGCCGCCTGGAGCGCCCTGGGCCTGACCATGTACGGGCAGATGACCGCCGGCTCCTGGATCTACATCGGCACCCAGGGCATCCTGCAGGGCACCTACGAGACCTTCGCCGCCGTCGCCGCGAAGAAGTTCGACGGCACCCTGGCCGGGACCATCACCCTGACCGCGGGTCTGGGCGGCATGGGCGGCGCGCAGCCGCTGGCCGTCACCATGAACGGCGGCGTGGCCATCTGCATCGACTGCGACCCGCGCGCGATCACCCGCCGGATCGAGCACCGCTACCTGGACGTGCAGGCCGAACTCGCTGGACCACGCGCTGCGAGCTGGCCGTCGAGGCCCGCGACGCAGCGCGAGCCGCTGTCCATCGGCGTGCTGGGCAACGCCGCCGAGCTGGTCCCGCAGCTGCTGGCGATGGACGCGCCGATCGACATCGTCACCGACCAGACCTCGGCCCACGACCCGCTGGCCTACCTGCCGCTCGGCGTGGACTTCGACGACATGAAGCAGCTACGCCGACGGACAAGCCGGCCGAGTTCACCCAGCCGGGCCCGCGAGGCGATGGCCAAGCACGTCGAGGCGATGGTCGGCTTCCAGGACGAGGGCGCCGAGGTCTTCGACTACGGCAACTCGATCCGCGGCGAGGCCCAGCTGGCCGGCTACACGCGCGCCTTCGACTTCCCCGGCTTCGTCCCGGCCTACATCCGGCCGCTGTTCTGCGAGGGCAAGGGCCCGTTCCGCTGGGCCGCGCTGTCCGGCGACCCGCGAGGACATCGCCGTGACCGACAAGGCGGTGCTGGACCTGTTCCCGGAGAACGAGTCGCTGGCCCGCTGGATCAAGCTGGCCGGCGAGCGCGTGCACTTCCAGGGCCTGCCGGCGCGCATCTGCTGGCTCGGCTACGGCGAGCGCGCACAAGGCCGGCGTGCGCTTCAACGACATGGTCGCCGACGGCGAGCGTCGCCGGCGCCGATCGTGATCGGCCGCGACCACCTGGACTGCGGCTCGGTGGCCTCGCCCTACCGGGAGACCGAGGCGATGCTCGACGGCTCGGACGCGATCGCGGACTGGCCGCTGCTGAACGCCATGGTCAACGTCGCCTCCGGCGCCTCCTGGGTCTCGATCCACCACGGCGGCGGCGTCGGCATGGGCCGCTCGATCCACGCCGGGCAGGTCTCGGTCGCCGACGGCACGCAGCTGGCCGGCGAGAAGCTGGAGCGGGTGCTGACCAACGACCCGGGCATGGGCGTGATCCGGCACGTGGACGCCGGCTACGACCGGGCGGACGAGGTCGCCGACGAGCGCGGCGTGCGCGTGCCCATGCGCGAGAGGCTGACGCGTAACAGTGGCTGCTGCCCTCACGATCGACGAGGGCTGTGGATGCAGCGGAGGCAAGCGGCTATACCGAGATGTGGCGCTCGCTGCTGCCGCTCGGCCTGAACTCCGAGCACCGGCGGTTACCGCCGTTTCGCCTGGACCACGGCCGATCTGGCGTGCCGGGACTGGTTCGCCGCGCAGGCCGCCGACGCGCGGCCTGGCGGTGCGAGACCGACCGCAACGGCAACCAGTGGGCCTGGTGGGGGACCCGAGGGCCAGGCGCCGTCGTCACCGGCTCGCACCTGGACTCGGTGCCCGGACGGCGGCGCGTTCGACGGGCCGCTCGGCGTGGTCTCCTCCTTCGCCGCGGTCGACGTGCTGCGCGCGCCGCGGCTGGTCACGCCGGCCAGCCCGGTCGCGATCGCCAACTTCGCCGACGAGGAGGGCGCGCGGTTCGGCGTGGCCTGCGCCGGATCCCGGCTGATGACCGGGCAGCTGGACGCCGGAGCAGGCGCGGGCCCTGAGCGACGAGGACGGCGTGACGACTGGCCGCGGCGATGGAGCGCGGCCGGGCCAGGACCCGGCGACCCTCGGCCGGGACGACGAGCTGCTGGACGGCATCGCCGCCGTACGTCGAGCTGCACATCGAGCAGGGCCGGGCGCTGGCCGATCACGGAGTCCCCGGTCGGCGTGGCCTCGGCGATCTGGCCGCACGGCCGCTGGCGCTTCGAGTTCACCGGCGAGGCCAACCACGCCGGCACCACCCGGCTGGAGGACCGGCGCGACCCGATGCTCACCTACGCCTCCACCGTGCTGGCGGCGCCGCAAGAAGGCCAAGCTCGGCGGGGCGCTGGCCACGTTCGGCCGGCTGCGTGGTGGAGCCCAACGGCACCAACGCCATCCCGTCGCGGGTGCGCGCCTGGCTGGACGGCCGGGCGCCCCGCCGAGGCGAGCCTGGCCGCCGCTGGCCGAGGAGATCATCGAGGCCGCGGACGAGCGGGCCGGCCGGGACGGCACCGCCCTGAGTACGGAACGGGAGTCGCTCACGCCGGTCGTCGAATTCGACCACGCTCTGCGGGACCGTCTGGCGGGCAGACTCCGTCAGAGTTTCGGCGCCGTCCCGGTGCTGCCGACCGGCGCGGGGCACGACGCCGGCATCCTGGCGGCGGCCGTACCGACCGCGATGCTGTTCGTGCGCAACCCCACCGGCGTCTCCCACGCGCCCGGCGAGCACGCGGACGACGGCCGACTGCCTGGCCGGGGTGCCCGCGCTGGCCGACGTGTTGCAGGAGCTCGCCGGTGACTTGCCCTGAGAATCCAGGAAGCCTGAACCAGCAGAACCCGCAGGACCTGGGCGTTTCTGGCGCGAGCTGGCCTGGATCGGCGGCGGATCGAGAGCAGGTGCTGATCGAGGCGGCCGCGGGCCGGATCGTCCGCGGTCGACCTGCGGCGTGACGCCGCCGCCCGGACGACGCCGAGAAGCTGACCGGGCTGACCGTGCCGGGCCTGGCGAACGCGCACTCGCACGCCTTCCACCGGGCGCTGCGCGGCCGCACCCAGGTGGGTGCCGGCACGTTCTGGACCTGGCGCGAGCAGATGTACGAGGCCGCCGCCGGGCTCGATCCGGACTCCTACCGGGAGCTGGCCACCGGCGGTGTTCGCCGAGATGGCGCTGGCCGGCATCACCACGGTCGGCGAGTTCCACTACCTGCACCACGCGCCCGGCGGCGGGCTGTACCAGGACCCGAACGCGATGGGCCACGCGCTGGTCGAGGCGGCGCGAGGCGGCCGGCATCCGGATCACCCTGCTGGACACCTGCTATCTGGCCGGCGGCATCGACACCGAGCTGAACGACGCCAGCAGCGCTTCTCCGACGGCGACGCCGGACGCTGGGCCGACCGGGTCGAGGCACTGCGCAAGGCATACGCGGGCGACTGAGACGGTCCGTCGGCGCGGCGATCCACTCGGTGCGCGCGGTGCCGGTGGACCAGCTCGCGCCGGTGGTGGCCTTGGCGGCGGAGAACGAGATCGCCGCTGCACGTCCACCTGTCCGAGCAGCGCGCCGAGAACGACGCCTGCCTGGCCCGGTACCACAGGACCCCCACCGCAGTTGCTCGAAGCGCACGGCGCGCTCGGCCCGCGCACCACGGCCGTGCACGCCACGCACCTGTCGCAGATGGACATCGACATGCTCGGCACCTCGGCCACCGCGTCTGCATGTGCCCGACGACCGAACGCGACCTGGCCGACGGCATCGGCGCGGCGCGACGCAGTTCGAGGCCGGCTCCCCGATGACCCTGGGCTCGGACAGCCACGCCGTGATCGACCTGTTCGAGGAAGCACGCGCGGTGGAACTGGACGAGCGGCTGCGCACCGAACGCCGCGGGCACTGGCCGGCCGCCGAACTGCTGCACGCCGCAACCGACGCCGGCCACGCGCGCCTCGGCTGGCCCCGGCGGCCGCCTCGAGGTCGGAGCGCTCGCCGACTTCACCACCGTCGGCCTGGACCCGTCCGGCTGGCCGGAGCCAGCCCGCCCCGCCGCGGAATCGGTGGTCTTCGCGGCCACCGCGGCCGACGTCCGGCATGTCGTGGTCGGCGGGCGGGTGGTCACGGTGCGCGATCATCGGCACGCGCTGGTCGCGGACGTGCCGGGGCAGCTTGGCGACGACGATCGGGGCGATCTTCAAGTGACCGCCACCCTCTGTCACCGGCATCGCCGAGCTGACCGTCCACGCCGATCCCCACGCCGGCCCCGCCGCCGATCCCAGCGCCGACCCCGGCACCCTCGCCGACGCCGCCCTCGTCGTCGCGGACGGCCGGATCGCCTGGACCGGCCCCGCGGTCCAGGCCCCCGACCGCCGACGAGCGCGTGGACCTCGGCGGCCGCGCCGTGATCCCCGGCTTCGTGGACAGCCACGCGCACCTGGTGTTCGCCGGCGACCGGGCGCAGGAGTTCGCCGCGCGGATGACCGGCACGCCGTACTCGGCCGGCGGCATCCGCACCACCGTGGCCGCCACCCGCGCCGCGTCCGACGACGTCCCTGCGCGCCAACCTGCGCCGGCTGATCGCGCGAGATGCTGCGGCAGGGCACGACCACCGTCGAGTGCAAGACCGGCTACGGCCTCACCGTCGAGGACGAGGCGCGGGCGCTGCGGCTGGCCCGCGAGGAGTGTCGACGCGGCCACCTTCCTCGGCGCGCACGTCGTCCCCGCCGAGTACGAGGACCGCCGCGGAGGAGTACGTCGACCTGGTCAAGCGGCCCGATGCTCGACGCCTGTGCCCCGTACGCCGACTACGTCGACGTGTTCTGCGAACGCGGCGCCTTCGACGAGGCGGAGACCCGCGAGATCCTGACCGCCGCCAGGGCGAAGGGGCTGGACGTGCGCCTGCACGCCAACCAGCTCGGCCACGGCCCCGGCGTGCAGCTCGCGGTGGAGTTCGGCGCGGCCTGGGCGGACCACTGCACGTACCTGGACGACAAGGACATCGAGGCCCTCGCCGGCTCGCAGACGGTCGCCACGCTGCTGCCCGGCGTGGAGTTCTCCACCCGCTCGCCCTACCCGGACGCCCGCCGCCTGCTGGACGCCGGCGCGACCGTCGCGATCGCCACCGACTGCAATCCAGGGTCCTGTTATACCACCTCGATGCCGTTCTGCATCGCCGTGGCCGTCCGCGAGATGCGCATGTCGCCGGCCGAGGCGCTGTGGGCGGCGACCCTCGGCGGCGCGAAGGCCTTGCGCCGTCACGACGTCGGCCACCTCGGCATCGGCGCCCGCGCGGACTTCGCCGTGCTGGACGCCCCCAGCTTCATCCACCTCGCCTACCGGCCGGGCGTCCCGCTTGTCCACAGCGTGTGGAAGAACGGGACGCCCGCCGGCTAGGAGCTAGTGCGCCGAAGCGAATGGCCGGCGGCTCACGGGTTGTACTGCCCGCTGTGCGCCGCGTCGGTGATCTGCCCCAGCACGTGGTCGGTGATCGCCTTCGGCCCGCCGAAGACGTCGACGTAGGCGATCCCGGCCTGCTTGCCCATGGCGTCGAAGTACGCGCCGATCGAGTCGGGCAGGCTGTTCGGGTTGGTCAGCAGCAGCGGCTGCTGCACGTTCGCCACGTAGGCCGCACCGGTCAGCGCGTCGGCGAACGTCGTCCCGCTGGCCACGCCGACCAGGTAGGTCTGCGGGAACTCGCCGAACACCTTCGCCGAGGTCTCATACCGGTCGCCGCCGGCCAGCTCGCTGTGGCACAGCCCGCCGGCCAGCCCGCTCAGCGCGCGCACCGCCGCGCCGCCCACGGCGGTGACCGCGTTGCAGTCCGCCGTGCCGAGCTTGCCCTTGACGTACGCCGAGGTGGTCGGGTCGAAGAAGGACGAGCCGTTGGTCAGGATGATCGCGGCCGGCTGCGGTGCCTGCCCGGCGACCTCGGTGGCGCGGGGACCGGCGGCCAGCGGGCCGGCGGACAGCGCGTCCGGGAAGTCGGTGCCGGTCGCCACCACCACGTGCGCCGGGTCGCCGAGCCCGAACTTGGCGACCTGCAGCGCGGTGTCGAAGCGGGTCTGGCCGGCGAACCGCTGGACCTTGTAGCCCTCGCCGATCAGCTGCTGGTCCACGGCCGCCGGGACCGCGGCGTACCCGCCGAGGACGAAGATGGTGCGGCCCTTGGGCACGACGCGGTTGATCTCGTCGTTGGCCGGGCCGTACAGGCCGGTGTTCGCCGGGGTCAGCAGCAGCGGACCGCGCTTGTAGGAGGCCAGCGGCCCGCCGGCCAGCGCGTCCGGGAACGTGCCCGAGGTCGCGATGACCGCGGTCTGCGCCTGGCCCCAGCTGCTCTTCGGGTCGACGTTCAGCCACTGCTTCTGCGAGATCCGCACCGCGGTGTCGAGCCGGTCGGTGCCGGCGATCCGGGTGATCTGCGCCTGCCCGGCGGCACCGCCCACCAGCACGTGGCCGCTCTCCACCGCCGGGGAGTAGCCCGGCCACTGCAGCGACAGGGTCACCCGGTACTCGCCGGCGTTGGTGTAGGTGTGCGCCACGTCGGCGTCGTTCGACAGCGCCGCCGTGGTGCCGTCGCCGAAGTCCAGGACGGCCTTGCAGCCGTTCACCGCATCGATGGTGTTCGCGGAGACCCGGATCAGGATGTTCGCCGGGGCCACCGCGGCAATCGGGTTGAAGGCCAGCGGACCCTGCTTCTCAAGGCCGGAGGCGCAGGTCCCCGAGTCGGTCGCGGCGTGCGCCGGCACGGCCGCGAGCGCCGAGGCGGCCGCGCCGGACACCAGAGCGACGGCGGTGAGAAGGCTGGATGTTCTGCGTTTCATTGGCGACGAGCCCCCAGCTGACGAGACGGAACGGATCGTGTCATCAGGAGCCTCACGTACTTCGCGTACGCCATCAAAGCTAAGACGGCGTATAGACAGTCGCTAAAACGCTGTGGGTAAATGTGCCTACCACGGGGGGTGTCGCCATATGAAGGTACTGATCAACCGAGACTTCACAAGGCTCTGGTACGGCCAGGCGGTGTCGAAGGTCGGGGACTTCGTCTTCAACACGACGCTGGTCCTGTGGATCGCGACGAAGCTGGGCAGCGGAAAGAGCTGGGCCCCGATCGCGGTGTCCGGGGTACTGCTCTCCGGTCTGGCCGCGGCCACGGCGTTTGCTCCGGCCGCCGGCGTCTTCGCCGATCGTTGGAACCGCAAGCGCACCATGCTCCGGATGGACGCGATCCGCGGCGTGCTGGTCGGGGCTCTGGCGCTGGTGGCTTTTGTGCCCGCGCACAAGCTGCCGATCGGCACGTGGCTGGCGCTCATCTACACCGTCGTCTTCGCCGTCAACGCGGCGGGGACCTTCTTCGGCCCCTCGCGCATGGCCGTGGTCCCCGACGTGGTGGACGGGCCCGAGCAGATCGCCAAGGCGGCCGGCATCACCCAGTCCACCGATGCGCTGGCCGGGATGATCGGCCCGCCGCTGGCCGCGCCGCTGCTGTTCGCCGGTGGCGTGCAATGGGCGATCCTCGTCAATGCCGTGTCCTACCTGGTCTCCTTCCTGGCGATCCGCTCGGTTCCGATACCGGACAACACGCAGTCCGCGGCGAAGGACGCCACCTCGGGATTCTGGGCCGAGTTCCGGATCGGGTTCGGCTTCTTCGCCCGGACCCGGGTGCTGGTCGTGCTTTTGGTCTCGGCCTGCATCTCCAACTTCGGCGCCCAGGCGCTGAACACCCTCGACGTCTTCTTCGCGACCCGGAACCTGCACGCCGCGCCCAAGCTCTACGGCCTGCTCGGGATGTCCGTGGGCGCCGGAGCGATCATCGGCGCCCTGCTCTCGGCCCGCGTGGTGGCCCGGATCGGCACGGTGAACGTGGTGTGGGTGACGGTCGGATCGGCCGGAGTGGTCTTCCTTGTGTACGCACGGCAGACGTCGATCTGGGCCGCGATCCCGGTCATCTTCCTGTCGGCACTGCCGATCGCCGTCGTCAACGCCGCGCTGGAACCGCTGGTCATCCAGGTCACGCCGCGGGCCATGCTGGGGCGGGTGGTCTCGGTCTTCATGCCGATCAACACCGTCGTCATGCTGGGCTCGACGACGCTGATCGGCTGGCTGATGAGCACGGTCATGCTGCACTTCCACGCGGACGTCGCCGGCTTGCACATAGGCCCGATCGACGCCATGTTCTCGTTCACCGGACTGATGTTCATCGCCGCGGCGGTCTACGCGTTCTTCGCCCTGCCTCGCAACCTTCCGGAGCCCTCAGCACTCTGAAGCGGCTGTCATGAACGACAGCACACCACGGAGGGCGGGGATCCGGTGCCAGGCAGGCTCAACCAAGAAGAGCTCGCGGACTTCACCGCGTTCGCCAACGCCCGGCAACGGCACCTGATGCGGACGGCGTTCCTGCTGTGCGGGAACCGTCAGGCCGCGCAGGACCTCACGCAGACGGCGCTGCTCGACCTGTGCCGCGCCTGGCGGCGGGTGCGGCGCGCCGACGACGTCGACGCGTACGCGCACCGGGTCCTGATCAACGCCTATCGGGCCACGGCGCGCAAGGCGGACCGGGAGCGCAAAGCCTTGTGGAACAAGGCTTGGGAGGCCGGGCCGGCCGGACACCACGCCGGACCGGACGGCGCGGTCGGCATGCGCCTGTCGCTGCTTGCGGCGCTGGACCGGCTGCCGCCGAAGGCACGGGCCGTGGTCGTACTGCGGTACTGGGAGGACCTGAGCGTGGAGGCGACGGCCGCCGCGCTCGGGTGCTCGACCGGCACCGTCAAGAGCCAGTCGTCACGGGCCCTGGCCAGGCTGCGGACGCTGCTCGGCGACGGGTTCGCCACCACCGATTCCGAGCACTGGGAGATCTCGCATGGAAACTGAACAGCCCGACGCCGGAAGGATGCACCGGCTCTTCGACGACGCGCTGGACGACGTCGACCTGGCCGGGAACGTCGTGCCCGCCGTGCTGGCCGGCTACGAGCACAAGGTCAAGGTGCGGCGCTACCAGAGCGCCGGCATCGCGCTGGCCGTGCTGGCCGCGGGCGGTGTCGCGATCAGTGCGCTGCCATCCGGCAACGGCACGAACAGCCAGTCGGCGGCCGCGGGTGCGCAAAGCGTGGACTACTGCCGGCACGAGAATTGGGCTTTGGCTTCCACGGTCGCGGCGGACGGCACCAAACACCTGTCCGCGGACCCGTCGGCGTACCGCGCGAACTGCGAGGTGTTGCGGATCGCATTGCAGGAGGTGTTCCCCGGCGCGCAACTGGTGCCGCAGTACAACGCCGATCTCACGGGCGACCCGCGCGTCGATCAGACGCTGGTGAGGGAGCTCATGCCGGAGCAGAAAGCCGACCCCGCCAAGTGGCACGCCGACGAGATCAAGTACT
This sequence comes from uncultured Alphaproteobacteria bacterium, assembly GCA_963790495.1. Classification (GTDB taxonomy): domain Bacteria; phylum Pseudomonadota; class Alphaproteobacteria; order Rhizobiales; family Xanthobacteraceae; genus BOG-931. The sequence continues at coordinate 31,641 of CAWBOW010000011.1, forward strand.
TCGGCGCCGAGCTGAAGTACCTGGCGGTCCACCCGGAGGATCCGGCGAACGTCTACATCCCCAACCAGTACACGGTGGTCATGCCCGGCGGCCACGTGGACCTCGATGTCGGCCGCGCAGTCGACTCCGCCGACTGCGCGAAGCCGCCGAAGGGTCTGAAGGAATCGATCCGGTGCACGCCTGTCGACATCGGAGGCGGCTGGCACGGGGCGTTGTGGAACAGCGAGAACCCCGCTCAGCTGGCCGTCCTGACCAATGGTGAGGGAACCGGCATCGAACTCTCCGCTGCGGGCACCCCGGCTCTGACCGAGAAGCAATGGACCCAGCTCCTCGGGTCGTCCGCTCTGCGGAAGTTCGCGAACGTGTACGCCGGCACGCTGCCGAAGACTGACTGAACTGACCGGCGGACAAGACGAAAACGGCGGCCAACCGAATCCAAGTCGGTTGGCCGCCGCCCTCGCATTGTGCCAGTCCGGGCCGGCCGGGCCGGTTTCAGCCCGCGACCGGCTCCAGCCTCTCGCGGCCGCCGAGGTACGGCCGCAGCGCCGCCGGCACCGTCACCGAGCCGTCGGCGTGCTGGTGGTTCTCCAGGATCGCGACGATCATGCGGGTCATCGCGCACAGCGTGCCGTTCAGCGTGGCCAGCGGCCGCACGCCGTCGGCGTCGCGCATCCGGATCTGCAGGCCGGCGGGCCTGGAACTCGGTGCAGTTCGAGGTCGAGGTGACCTCGCGGTACTTGCCCTGGGTCGGGATCCAGGCCTCGCAGTCGTACTTGCGCGCCGCCGAGCTGCCCAGGTCGCCGGCCGCGACGTCGATCACCCGGAAGGGGAGCTCGAGCGCGGTCGAGGAACTCCTTCTCCCAGTCCAGCAGGCGCTGGTGCTCGGCCTCGGCCTCCTCGGGCGCGACGTAGGAGAACATCTCGACCTTCTCGAACTGGTGCACCCGGATGATGCCGCGGGTGTCCTTGCCGTAGCGTGCCGGCCTCGCGGCGGTAGCAGGAGGAGTAGCCGGCGTAGCGCAGCGGCAGCTTCGGCCGCGTCGAGGATCTCGTCCATGTGGTACGCCGCCAGCGGCACCTCGGAGGTGCCGACCAGGTAGATGTCGTCCTCGGCGAGGTGGTAGACGTTCTCGGCGGCCTGGCCCAGGAAGCCGGTGCCCTCCATCGCCTCCGGCTTGACCAGCGACGGGGTGATCATCGGGGTGAAGCCGTACTTCGATCGCCTGCGCCATCGCCATGTTCACCAGCGCGAGCTCCAGCAGCGCGCCGACGCCGGTCAGGTAGTAGCAGCCGCGCGCCGCCGACCTTGGCGCCGCGCTCGAGGTCGATGGCGCCGAGCAGCTCGGCCGAGCTCGACGTGGTCGCGCGGCTCGAAGCCCTCGGCGGCGAAGTCGCGCGGGGTGCCGACGGTCTCGAGCAGCGACGAAGTCGTCCTCGCCGCCCTCGGGCACGCCGTCGCTCGACCAGGTTGCGACAGCGCCAGCTGCAGGCGCCGCAGCCTCCGCGTCGGCCTCGTGCTGCTCGGCTTCGGCGGCCTTCACCTCGTCGGCGAGCTCCTTGGCCTGCTCCAGCAGCGCGGCCTTCTCCTCGCCCGCGGCCTTGCGGGATCTGCTTGCCGAGCTGCTTCTGCTCGTTGCGCAGGGTCGTCGAAGCGGGAGACGGCCGACGCGGCGCCGCTCGTCGGCGGACAGCAGCGCGTCGACGAGGGCCGGATCTTCGCCTCGGGCGCGCTGCGAGGCGCGGACACGGTCCGGGTCTGTCGCGCAGGAGTCGAAGGTCAATCATGGACCAAGGCTAGCCGGTCCGGATGGCCTCGCCGTAATGCTTTGATGGATGTCCCGAGCTGGAACCAGTGACACCGAGGAGTACCCATGCTGGCCACGACAGACGTGAACTCGCTGCCCGAGGGCGGCCTGCTGCTCGACGTCCGGGAGGACGATGAGTGGGCCGCCGGGCACGCGGCGGCCGCGAAGCACATCCCGATGTCGGAGTTCGTGGCCCGCAAGGACGAGCTCGGCACGCCCGAGGGCCCGGTCTACGTGATCTGCCGGGCCGGCGGCCGCTCGGCGCAGGTGGCGCAGTACCTGGTCCAGAACGGTGTCGAGGCGGTCAACGTGACCGGCGGCATGCAGGCTTGGGAGGCCGCCGGCAAGGCCGTGGTCACGGACTCCGGTGCGGCAGGGACCGTGATCTGAGCGCCAGCAGCACGTCGCGGTACTGGCGGGCCCGGTGCAGCTGGGACCGCCAGTCCTCGCCGGTGACCCGGTGCCGCAGTTCGGCAGGCACCTCGGCCACCCGGTAGCCGGCGCGCAGCAGGTCGATGGTCAGGCCGACCTCGACGCCGAAGCGCGGCGCGTACGTGACGGCCTCGGCGGCCCGCCGGGTCAGGCAGCGCTGCCCGGACAGCGGGACCGCGGCTTCGAAGCCCGTCAGCCTCTTGATCCCTTCCCGGGCCAGGCCGACGACCAGGCCGTGGCCACCGCCGGGCTGCGGCGGCGGGACCGCGATCGCCATGTCGCAGCTGCCGAACCGGACGGCCTCGACGAGCGGGGCGGCGTTGGCCGCGCTGGCTTCCAGGTCGGCGTCCAGGAAGAGGACGTAGCGCGCCTGGCCGGGGAGCGCCGCGACGCCGGCCGCCATGGCCGCGCCCTTGCCGAGGTTCCGGCGTGTCGTCAGGACCCGGGCACCGGCTCTGCGTGCTCTGCGGGTCGTGGCGTCCCGGGAGCCGTCGTCCATGACCAGGACCGGCCCGAGCTCGGCGGCGGCGCGCACCGTGGCGGCGATCCGCTCCTCCTCGTTCCATGCCGGGATGATGACGAAGACGTCACTCGATGTGACCTCTGTGACAGGTTCCGCCTCCATGCCCCGAGCCTAGAGGTAGCGTGAGGAGGCGATGGACCGCAGCCGACATAGCGACGACAAGATCCTGGACGCCGCGCAGAGCGCCCTGCTGGACCTGGGGCTGCGCAACACCACGCTGGCCGAGGTGGCGCGCCGTGCGGGCGCGTCCCGGATGACCCTGTACCGGCGCTACCCCGACATCGACGCCTTGCTCACCGAGGTGCTGGGACGGCAGCTGATCAGGGTCGTGCGGCGCAACGCGGGCCTGCAGGAACTGTCCGGCGGCGGCCGGAGCGCGCGCGACCTGCTGGTCACCGGGACGGTCGAGGTGGTGCGGGCGTTCCACGGCGACTTGCTGATGCACAAGATCCTGGAGTCCGACGCCGAGTTCCTGCTGCCGTACCTGACCCGCGACTTCGGCCCGCTCCAGCACTACGCGCTGGACCTGCTGTCGGTGCGGCTGGAACAAGGGCACGAGGACGGGTCGATCCGGCCGGGCTCGGTGGCGTTGCAGGCGCGGACGGTGCTGCTGACGGCGCAGTCGTTCGTGATCTCGGCGCGGTCGGCCGGACCGGTCCCGATGGACCGGCTGCTGACGGAGCTCAGCGACATGCTGGACGCGTATCTCCGGCCCGGGGAAGAGAATCCGCGGGTGCCGGATCCCGGGCACCCGGAGTAATAGTCGCTGACCCGCTGCGACCTAGACGCCCGGGCGCTGGCGACGGGGGATGCACCAGCGACCGGACTGGAAGCACAGTACTCACGCAGATAGTTCAACGCAAAACAAGTTTGTTCGAGACGCGAATCGGCGGCGGGCGAAATGCCGGATCCGCCGGTGTTCGTACGATTCCATGGCCGACATGGCACTTTCACGCACGGCCCCGCCGCGCGGCCCGGCTCTGGCCGCGGTCGCCGTCGCGGCCGGGACGGCCCTGGCCGGCGCGAGCCTGGCGACCCCCGCGGCTGCCGCCCCGGCCCTCACCTCCCACGCGGCCGCCAGCACCCTGATCACGGTGACCGTGGACAGCGTGCCGGCCCTGTCCCTCAACGCCTTCCAGGGCTCGTACGCGACCAGCACTGTTGCGCAGAACGGCGGCGACAACTCCGCCGACAACGCGCAGGATCCCACCGGCGTGCTCGACCGGATCACCCTGGACCAGCCCGCGCAGTCCACGACGCACTCGGACCCGGCGAAGAACTGGGCGGACGCGCAGCCTGCCCTGGAGTACACGCTCAACGGGAAGAAGCTGTATTCGATCACCTCTGTAGACGCACATGCGGAGTGCACTCCGTCGGCTCAGGGAGTGAACACTTATGTGCACACGGCGCCGAACTCGGTGACGGTGCTCGGGGCCGTCATCGGGACCGGGAAGACCACGGTGTCGGTCACTGGAGCGCAGCTCGGGGTCACAGGCGTGGATCACGGGACCCTCAACATCTCCTATACGACCACCACCACACAGTCGCAGCAGCTGGCGACGACATCCGCGCACGCGCATATGGACCTGAGCATTAGCGGGGTCTTCTATGACAGCGCAGGAAAGCAGCTCTATAGCGGACGACTGCAGAAGCTGCGGCTCGGCGATGTGCAGGTGTCGTGTCCCACGTCGGGGGCTTCCTCGTCGGCGCCTACTTCGAGCGCAGTGACCCCTGTGACTTCGGCGGGTTCCTCGGCCCCTCAAGCGCCGTCGACTGCCACGGGCGCTACAGACCCGACTCCGGATGTCCATGCCGGTCTTCGCGGACGGCACGGTGCACATGTGCGCGGAAACGCTAAGCAGAAACCCGGTACTGCCGCACCAGAGGAAGGGCCGATGCTTCCCACTGCGAAGGCGGCGAACGCTACGGAGTCGGGAGGCGGAGATACTTCGCTGTGGTGGGCGCTGCTGTCAGTCCTCACACTCGGCTGCGGTGGGTTGTTGTATTTCGCGACCCGGCGACGTGGACGGCATCAGTCGTCGACACAGCGACATCCGCAGCGGAGGCATGAAGAAGCGCGGGAACCCTTAAGGGCTCCCGCGCTTCGTCGCGCTACGTGGCTTTCGCCCTTTAGCGCAGTGTCACCTGTCGGCTCACCAGACCGGCGCGCGCACGGCGCTGCTCGTTCGTCAGCGGGCTGTCGTCGGCGAGCGCCTTGGCCAGCCGCTCGGCGAACTCGGCGGCCGGCTTCTCGATCTCCGCGGCCTCCATCTCCTTGGGGAGGTCCCAGACCGGGACGACCAGGCCGCGGGCCCGGAAGGAGCCGACGTAGCGGGTGCCCTCGCCGAGGTTGGACTGCTTGGCGGCGTGCAGCCGCGCCAGCGCGTCCATCAGCTTCTCCTCCTCGTGCGGCATCACCCAGCGCAGGTGGCCCTTCTCGCGGATGCGCGTCCAGTACGCCGAGGGGACCGACTCCAGCTTCTTGGTCGGGTACGCGGCGGCGTTGGCGTGCTCCAGCGAGGCTGCGCCTCCGGGGAGACGTCCGCGCCGTCGATGATCCAGAAGGAGAAGTCCTCGTGGACGGTGATGTCCAGGCCCTCGCCGCTGGTGTCCAGCAGGTCCCGCAGGCGCGGGCCCTCGGCCGCCGGGGCCGCGGAGTCCACGGCGGTGCCGGGGGCGCTGTCCAGCGCGCGCAGCAGCGCGTCGGCCAGGTCCCGGTCCGGGTCGCCGGAGGTGGCCAGCGTCTGCAGCGCCAGCATGATCTCGCCGGTGTCCCGGTGCACCGCCGGAGCCGCCATCGGCAGCACGGTGGCCAGGGTGACGGTGCGGTCGGCGTGCTCGCCGCGCCAGCTTCAGCGGCGCGGTGGCGGCCGGCACCAGCTCGCGCATCGCCACGAGTCGGCCTCGCCCGGCAGTCCCTCGAACGGCCGCTTGTTCGCGGTCACCTCGGCGGCCTGCTGGTGCGCGCCGCGGCAGCCTCGCGACCGTGGCAGGCCTTGTAGCGGCGGCCCGGACCCGCACGGGCACGCTTCGCGCGCGCCGACGACGGGGATCTCGCCGTCTGTCGTCAATACGGCGGACTTCGCCGGCCCGGCCTTCGCGGTCCTGCTCGACTTCTTGCCCATGCGTGCCGGCCCTTCCTTGCTGGGTTGTGTCCTTCCGGGCCAGCCTAGTAGGCCCGGAGGGTGAGACGAGCCCACACAGCGGGTGACACCCTGCTACTGTGCGGTCATGCGCTCATTCCCCCAGCAACAGTGGTGGTGGTCCGCCCCAGGCGGACCCCGGGTAACAGCGCACCCACGCTCCCGAACCGGCCGCCTCACCAGGCGGCCGGTTTCGTGTTCTCGAAGAACCCCGAGAACCCCCGGTGAGCCTCGGCAAAGCGGCCTCTCCAGAAGGACAGAGGCACCGCGATGGCACACCAGGACTTCCCGGCCCGGCTCCCGGACGGACCCTTCGCGCTGATCCGGCGCGGCACCGAGGCCGAGGTCGAACTTCTCACCGGACAGGTTTTCGAACAGTTCCCGGCACTGGCGGATCTCCCTACTGAGGACGCCGACGCGCTCCTCGCGCTCGTCCCCTACCGGCAGCTCACCGAGCGCGGGGACGAGTGTCACGACGACCACGCGCCGCTGCTCGCGATGCGGATCGCCGAGCGTTCCAGACACGCACTGTCGCTGCTGCCGCCGGCGACCGCGCCGGTGCTGCGCGACGGTGCCTTCGACGTGGACGACGAGGCGTACGGCGCGTCGGTGAAGCGGGTTCTGGACGAGGAGATCGGCGCCGGCGAGGGCTCGAACTTCGTGCTGCGGCGGACCTTCGTCGGGCACTGCGACAACCCGCGGGAGACCGCTTACGGAGCGTTCCGCGCGTTGTTGGAGAAGGAGCGGAACGCATATTGGACGTTCCTCATCGACACCGGTGAGGGGCTGATGGTCGGTGCGACGCCGGAACGGCACGTATCCCTGTCCGGGGGCGTCGCGGTGATGAACCCGATCAGCGGAACGTTGCGCGAGGCTCCGGCGACGGCTTCGCGGGAGCGCGTGGTGGCGTTCCTGGAGGACGCCAAGGAGCGCGAGGAACTGGCGATGGTCGTGGACGAGGAGCTGAAGATGCTCGCCGAGGTGGGCGATCTCGGCGGGCTGGTCCGCGGCCCGTTCCTGAAGGAGATGGCGAACCTCGCGCACACGGAGTACTACATCGAGGCGCGCACGACGATGGATCCGCGGCTGATCCTGCGGATCACCATGTTCGCGCCCACGGCGACCGGCTCGCCGATCCGCAACGCGTTCCGCGTGATCAAGCGCCATGAGCGCGGCGGGCGTGGCTACTACGCGGGGGTCGCGGCGCTGATCGGGCGCGACGAGGCGGGGTCCCCGACGATGGACGCGCCGCTGCTGCTGCGGGTGGCGTACGTGGGGAACGACGGGACGGTGCGGGTGCCGGTCGGGGCGACGCTGGTGCGCGGGTCGGATCCGTACGAGGAGGTGCGGGAGACGTATGCGAAGGCCGCGGGGGTGCTGCGGGCTTTCGGGGTGGGGTTCGGGGCGCGGGGTGGGTTGGCGGTGGGGGATGAGGTCTCGGCGGTCGGTTCGCTGGGGGCTTCCGCGGTCGGCTCGCTGGGGGCTTCGGCTTCGACTTCGGCTTCGGCGGTCGGCGCGCAGGATGCCCCGGCGGCCCGCACCGTGCCGTGGTCCGAGGACCCGGAGATCGCCGCGCTCCTGGCCTCCCGCAACGAATCCCTGTCCGCCTTCTGGCTGAACGAGCACGAGCCCGCCGACCTCGTCGACCCGCTGCTGGCGGGGCGCAGGGTCCTGATCGTCGACAACGAGGACGCCTTCACCTCGATGCTGGCGGTGGAACTGCGCGCACTCGGCCTGGAGACGACGCGCGTCGCGCACGACGAGGTACCCGACCACAGTACGTACGACCTGGTGCTGCTCGGCCCCGGCCCCGGCGACCCGCGTGACCTGGCCTCGCCGCGCATGGTCGCGGTCCGCAACCTGGCGAAGCTCCTCATCGACCACCGGACGCCCACCCTCGGCCTGTGCCTCGGACACGAGGCGCTCGCAGCGGTGCTCGGCCTGGAACTGGTCCGGCTCCCGACGCCGATGCAGGGCACGCAGGTGGAGCTGGACCTGTTCGGCAGCAAGGAGCGGGTGGCCTTCTACAACTCCTTCGCCGCGCGGCTGCCGGAGTTCCTGGTGCTGGACACGGTGGCGCTGCCCGGCACCAATCTGATGGCGGCACTGCGCGGGCCCTCGTTCACCGGACTGCAGTTCCACCCCGAATCGGTGGTCACCAAGGACGGACTCGGCATTCTCGGGCGCGAGATCCGGCGCCTGCTGGAGCGTTGAAGGGCTGAGCAGTTGAGGGCGCGGTCGGGTAGGGCACCGACCGCGCCATCGCGTGCCGGCGTTCGGTGGCGCGGTGGATCGCCGCCGCGCCACAGCACCGCCGCACCGCCGCACCGCCGCCGACGCAAGTCAGCTCCCGCCCGGCGCCGGTCCAGCCAGCTGGCATCGCTTACCGCCGAGCGCAGTCGCGCCGCGCCGCCGCACCAGTCATCCGCCCGGCAGCATCGCTCGCCGCCGAGCGCAGTCGCACCGCACCGCCGCCACCGCAGCGAGTCAGCCCTCGCTCCGGCACCAGCCCGTCGTCGCGCCTCCTGTGCGGCAAGTCAGCCCTCGCCCCACAGCAGCGCCACCGCCTACCGATCGAGCCCCTCGATCACCGTCCGCCGCCCGCGAGCCGACTCAGCTCTCGCCCCGCGCCGGCGCACCGCGACCGAAGGCCTTTCATGCCGCCGCACACCCCACCCGCGCCTCGGGGTACCGCGGCACCCAGGCCGGATCCGACCCGACCGGGTCACCGTCGGGTCCGCCGCGGGCCTCCCCCAGCCGCGAGCCGCCGAGCCGGGCTCCGCGTACGCGGGTGCGGCCGGTGCCGGGCAGGTGCGCGGTCAGCGCCACGCGCATGCGGCGAGGGAATGAGCCTTGGAGCTGAAGAAGGCCGGCTCCTCGCAGCGCTGCAAAGCATCGAGCCGCAGGTAGAAGTCGCGCTTGAGCCGGTCGACCACCGCCGGATCGAGGCCGGGAAAGCGGGTTTCGTCGAGCAGGCGGTACAGCCGGTTTTGCCCTTCGATGAGAAAATTCAGCCGGCGGCGGCGATAGGCCACGTCGAAGGCGAGGAAGAATTCGACCCAAGATGGAAGTGTCGCAAGTGCCGGAACTGCCGGAAGCGAAGAAAGTGCGGGCCCCGCCGCGCTCTCATGCTTGAGCGCATCGCTCTCGGCGGTTTTGTAGACGATGCCGCGCTTGACGGCCCAGGCATTGATCACGTCCTCGATGATGCGGGCCATCGGCGAATCCACCGCTTCGCCGCCGCAGATGACGATCATGCGCGCGACGAAACCGCGGACCGACGCAAGCTTCAACCGCGCATAACCTTCGTGAGCGAAGCCGGCTTCGCGGGCGACACGGGCATTGATCTCCTCCCGCCAGCCGCGGATGTCGTGCTCCGAGAAAGGACGATCGAGGGGCCGGTCGATAATATTGCCAACCAGATCGCTGACATGCGGGCGGGCGCCTTCGATGATGGATTTGATGCCACGGACCTCGGCATTGAGGTTACTGACCCAGGTCAATTCGTTGGCGACCGGCTGGCCGGAGGGCAGGTCGGACAGCGCACCTTTTATGGTCGAGAAGAAGTTTGGCACCTCGGCGTGCCGCACCACGGCCGCCGTAGCGGGATTGGCATCGACGAAGATCAGACGGCGGTCGACGTCGCGATAGGCCGAGCGGCCGCGGATCGCCGCCACGACGTCGCGCAGCGGCCGATTATTGAGCACCGCGCCGTCGATGAAGGAGGCCGTCGCCGGGTCGCTGTCGGCCCGCAGGTGTCGTTGGAAATTTTTCAGGATGAAGTCCTCGCGGCGCGGCCACTCGCCGCCGCGGCTGGCCACCAGGTCGTCCATTTCGATGATCTGTGCCGGCGGAAATGCGCCCGGGAACGACGACGTCGCACGCGCGGCGAACGCCAGCGCCGGGGCATTGTCGAGATCGAAGTCGCTCTCTACCTCACCGTTCGGCCGCCGGCGATACTTGAAATGCAGTACGTGGCGATGTTCGAGCTCGTAAATGACCGCAGGGTCGTGAATTTCGACGAGCTGGCGGTAGCCGTAATAATCGGTCAGCGTCACAAACAGGTCGAGGTTGTGCCCGGACGGCAGCAAAGAGGAGGTCGGCGTCTTCGGTCGTCCCATGGCGACGGCCGCGTCGTACATCAGGCCGGCCATGCCGGAGCCGGAAAAAGGCGGTTTGAACCAGCGCGAGCGCAGGAACATGGAGACCTTCTGGCGCACCTCCCGGTCGCGGATCTTGCCGAACATGCCGCTTGCCGCGGCGCCCCATATGAAGGGCTTCAGGACCGCCTTGCTCCAGGTCCCGGCGCGCGCCTCGGGCGCCAGCAGCACGCTGACATCGGCATTGTCGAGCCAGAGATCGCGCAACGGCAGCGTCGGCAGGTCGTGGCTCAGCGCCCGCGCCAGCATCACTCCATTGATGCCGCCGGCGGAAGCGCCGGCGATGAGGTCGACGATGACGCGCAGCTCGAGCTTGCGGCCGATCTCGCGCAAGAGCTCGAAATACTCGGCTTCGGTGTCGTATTCGGGATCGTTCGGATCGGCCGCATCGAAAAAGGCCGCCCCGGCGCGCCGCGTGCGGTCGGTGATGCGGTGCAGCGCGCTCGAAGCCCGCAGCAATTTGAGGACTTCCTTGCAAATGCCGTGCATGTAGACGGCAAGCGAAACGCCGCCGAAAAATACCAACGCGATGCGGAGTTCCTTCTCCCGCAAGGAGAACCCCCCAAGCCGTTCCGCCCCAGATTTATGACCGCCTCAGGATGCGTGATTCGAAGCGCGGTCCAGCCTGCTCAGGCCGTCGTCGTCTGGTTCCTTGCCGCCAGCGCCATGGCGATCATCGCCGAGCCGCCGAACAGCATATTGATACTGACCAATAGGCCGAGCGCCCAAGTCGCGCTGCCCGGCAGGCCGGTGAAGATGATACCGGCGAGGATGAGGTCGACGATGCCGCTCGCCAGCATCCAACCCCAACGGCCCGAGAGTTGGGCACGATGCTCGATGGCGTACATCAGCGTCGCGATGCCTTCGATGGCGAAAAAGGCGATCAGTACCAGAGTCAGCGATACGGTGCCGCTGATCGGCCAGCGGATCAGGATGATGCCGGCGGCGAGGCCGACGACTGCCGACAGCAGCGACCACCAGAATCCGGGCGCGTTGCGCATCCAGAACGTCGTGACAAGTCCGACGCCGCCGGAGATCAAGAACAGCCAGCCGATGATGAGAGTGAAAGCGAGGGTCGCAACCACGGGCAGGATGATGGCTGCGGCGCCAAGCACCATCAGCAAAATGCCTTCGAACAGGAATAATCCCCAGTGGGCGTGGATCGCGTTGGCGACGTCGCGTCTGAAGTCGGCGGGATCGGGTGACTGATTCATTGTCATGCTCTGCTCCCCTGGCAAGCGTCGGAGATCATCTCGACCGCCGTGTTTACCGCGCGGGCCGGTCGCGTAATGTTACACGAAAGCGGGCCTTGCATAACCTGCCCGAAGCTCTTATTTAACTAGTGCGACGTTGAGCTTTCCTTCAGGCTCCGTTTGCGGGACGGCCACGGTTTACGATGGGTGACGCCGGATGTACGCGCACCTTATCGTTTCGTGGCCGTTAGCATTTTTAAGCTTCATTACAGGGCCGCTATCAAGGCCATCGCGCCCGCCGGCGCGCGTATTTTGCCTTCGTGGATCACATAAGCGAAGACCTCGCGCGGCGCGGCTTTCCGCTTTGCGGCGGCCCCAACGCGTTCCAGATCAGGCGGTTCTTCGCCCTGCGCCCAGGCTTGCAGCCGCGCCGCCCAGGCCTTGATCTCCTCGGGCGGATAGGCGGTCGGCAGTGTATCCCTGCCGCGCTGCAGGCGGGCATAGAGGAAATCGCCGGTGACGTCGGCGATGTTCGGATATCTGGCGTGATCGGTGAATACGATCGGGTGATTGAAGCGGCGCAACAGCGCGACGAAATCGGGACTGCGGAAGCTGTTGTGTCGCACCTCGATGACGTGGCGCAGAGCGCGCTTGCCGAAGCTGTCCGGCAAGAGTTCGAGAAAGCCGCCGAAGTCGGCGGCGTCGAATTTTTTGGTCGGCGCGAATTGCCATAGCAGCGGCCCGAGATGATCGCCAAGCTCGGTAATGCCGGAATTGAGAAAACGCTTGATCGAGTCGCCGGCGTCCTTGAGCACCCGCCGGTTCACCGCAAAGCGCGGACCTTTGAGCGCGAACACGAAGCCTTGCGGCACCTCGCTCGCCCATTTGCGGAATGTGGCTGGTGTCTGCGTCCGGTAGAAAGTGCCGTTGACCTCAATCGATGTCAGCCGCTCGCTCGCGTAACCAAGCTCTTTCGCATGCGCCAAGCCCTTCGGATAAAACACGCCGCGCCAGGGTTCGAACGTCCAGCCCCCGATGCCGACGTAGATTGTGCCGCTTTTCGGGGGCGTTTTTGCGGGCTTTCGCGGGGAGGCTTCAGGAGGCTTTTTGAGAGTCATAGGACTGTCACCAAGGAATGATAGATTTCAAATGCTTAGGCGACGATACGTGTTGTTTGGTTTATCGTCGCCGCAACGGCCACTGTAGGCGACGCCGGATGAACGCGCGCCCGCATGTGGTCGTTTTCGCGTTTATGGCAGGCTAGCTCAATTCGTCGAGCAGCGCTTTGGCAGCCTGCAAGTCCGGAAAATCGAAGCCTTCGGTAAAACCCGCATAGGCCGCCGCGAGCGCCGCGCGCGCCTCTTCGCGCCGACCTTTTTCCGTCAGAAGCCGCGCCAAACTCATCGCCGCGCGGAGTTCAAGCGGGCGGCATGTTTGCCGGTTCGCCAATGCCAGAGCTTCGCGGAACAGCTGTTCGGCTCGATCCAACGCCAGGGGCGACTGCGCCAGCAGCGCTTCACCGCGCAGCCGGATAATGTCCGGCGCCCCGAAATGATTGTTGTGCTTATAGGTTTCGTCGAATGCCTGCGCCAACGTCGTTTCGGCACGTTCCGGCTGTTCCGCGCGCAATAGTTGCTCGGCGAAACGCAGCATAAATAGCGGCCGGAAGCCCGGATTGAACGGCTGCTCGATTTCTCGGGCCATGAGCCCGAACCCGCCTTGGAAATCGCCCGCTATCGTCGCGAGCCAGCCGCGCAGGAAGATCGCGTCGGAAAGCTGCCAGGGAAACCTGTTGCGTTCGGCGAGCAGATAGAGCTCATCCGCAATTTCCCGGCAATTTGCCGGATCTTCGAGCAGCATCATGGTCATGCCGCCGCGCTGCAGCGCATGTGCCAGCGAGAGAGTATGGCCGAGATCGCGGGCATCTTCGATCGCTCGCCAGGCCATCTGCTGGGCCTGTTCAAACAGCCCCAGTCCCCAGAGCGCTTGCGCATGGAAGGAGCGCGCGCACATGCGCGAATCGTGGCCGCCGAAGTAATACGCATGGTCACGATCGCGTTCGCGATCGTAGAGACTGACAACTTCGCGTGCCGCCTCGGACAGCCCCGCAAAGTCTGCCGCGCGCAGCAGCATCGGCACCTTGGCATGGTAGGCCTCAAGCAGAAGCTCGCGGTCGTCAAGTTCACGGGCAATACGCAGGAGATCATCCGACAGGATCCCCGCCTCCGTGCGCCCGCCGATCGAAGCATTAAACCAGACGCCCCAGGTGGCGAGGAAACGTTCTCGACCGCGTTCAGGCAGGCTTTGGCTCAAGGCGAGGGCGCGACGGTAATGCTCGCTCGCTTCGGTGGACAGCGGACCGTGCACGATGATCATCGCAAGCCCGACGCCGAGCCGAACGGCGAGTTCGAGTTCGTCCCGGCGCCGGCTGTCCGCCAGCGCGAGTACAAGGCGCAGCGCATTCCCGTAATGTGATAGCGCTTCCCTCATGGCGAAGCGTCGCAGGTCGCGGTCGCCAGCGCGGTGCCAATAGTGGATCGCCTTCTCGCTTTGTCCGGCCGGTTCGAACTGCTGAGCCAACACTTCGGGCGTTGCCTCGGCGATTTCGGGATGGCGCTTTTCCAGAACCAGTGCGATGGCGGCGTGCAGCTGCTGACGGCGTCCGCGGAGCATGGCCGAATAGGCGGTGTCCTGAACCAGCGCGTGCTTGAACGAATAGACGGCGTTCGGCGGCGTACCGCGCAAAAACAGAAGCTCCGCCTCGATCAGCCGGGCGAGCGCGTCCCGAAGCACGGAGTCGGCGAGCCCGGCCACGGCCGCTAGCACGTCGTAGGAGAACTCGCGACCGATGGCCGATCCGATTTGCAAGACTTCGCGCGCCGAGCCGAGCCGATCGACGCGCGCCATCAGTGAAGCCTGCAGCGTGGTCGGAATAGACAGCTGCTGCATCGGCTGTTCGAGCACGTAACGGCCGCGCTCCTCGTGCAACTGCTCGCTTTCCAGCAGTGCTTTGGTCAGCTCCTCGACGAAAAGCGGCACGCCATCGGTGCGTTCGACGATCTGCTCGAGAAGCTCCGGCGGCAGCGCCTTGCCTCCGGTGATATGCTCAACCAGTGCGGTGCGCGCGCGCTGCGAAAGCCGGTTCAGCGCCATGGTGGTGACATGCGGCTGGCCGGCCCAGGGCGGTGCAAAATCCGGACGGAAGGTGATGACAAGGAGGATCGGCAGCGTCTGCAGCCGCTCGATCGCGAGCGTCAACAGCTCGAGCGAGGTCGGGTCGGCCCAATGGACGTCCTCGAAGATCATCAGCACCGGGCCGCGATGCGATAGCATTTCGAGCCGGGCGATCAGCGCGGCGAGAATGCGGCGGCGGGCGCGCTGCGGATCGGGAATGCCGTCGGCCGGCCCTTCGGAGATGCCCAGCAATTCCGCAAATGGGCCGATGTCGGTTTCGGACCCAAGCCGTTGCAGGAGCTTTCCGCGTTTTTCGGCCGGCGTATCGGCCGTTTTGAAATCCGCGACGTGCTGGATTTGCGCCATGACTGGCGCCAGCGCGCTGCCTTGATTATGCGGCTGGCAAAAATAACGCAGGCACATATGCGTCTCGGCTTTCAGGCGCTCTTCCAGCGCTGCCGTCAGGCGCGATTTGCCGATGCCGGCCTCGCCGGAAAGCAGCACGACCCGGCCTTCGCCATCGTTGATCTGTTGCCAGCGGCGAAGCAGGAGCTCCACCTCCTCGTCGCGGCCGACAAGCGGCGCAAGCGTCGCGTCGCGCAACGCCTCGAAGCGGCTCGCGATACTGCGTTCGCGTAAAATCCTCCAAGCGGCGACCGGCTCCGCAAAGCCCTTGAGCGCCGCGGGCTCGATCGGCTCATATTCGAACAGTTCGCCGGCGAGCCGCCGGGTCGTGGTATCGATCACGGCCGTATTCGGCGATGCCGCCGACTGCAGCCGCGCTGCGAGATTGGGCGTCTCGCCGACCACGTTGCGCTCCTGCGCCTCACCGGTGCCGACCAGTTCGCCGACCACGACCAGGCCGGTGGCGATGCCGATGCGGATTTGATGGCCGCCTCGCGCGAACAATTTGACGATCGCCTCGGTCAGCGCCAGCGCCGTGCGCACGGCGTTCTCGGCGTCGGCTTCGTGCGCCTCTGGATAGCCGAAATAGATCAACACGCCGTCGCCCATATATTTGGCGACGTAGCCACCGAGACGCGTGACGACGTCGGTGGTGCATTTGTGATAGGCGGCAATCACATCCCGCAGATCTTCCGGGTCGATCTGGGTCGACAGTGCCGTCGAGCCGACGAGATCGCAGAACATGACTGTGAGCTGCCGCCGCTCGGCGGCGGACGTAGCCCGTGGGAGCGGCTGTGCCGGTGGCGCTTCAGTGGTGGCGTGGGAGAAGGCCGCCGGTGCCGCCGGGCCGCCGAACTTGGCGCCGCATTGCGCACAAAATTTCGAGCCCGGCGCATTGGCATGGCCGCAGGCGATACAATTTGACGCCTGCGGCGCGCCGCATTGCGGACAGAACCGGGCGTCGAAAGGAATGGCCGCCTGGCAATTTGAGCAGGCTTTCGTTGCAGGCATGCAAATGTATAGCGCGGCATGACGCCTAGCCGCAAAGCATTCCGCCCCAGGGACGACGCGACACCTACGGCGCGACATCGGACGGCGCGACATGGCGCTTTCATCCCGCTATAAAGCGCACGAGATTGGCGCCGCGGGTCCTAATGACCCGCCGAGAACGGCTGGGCTGGCGGGGGATTTCATGCAGCGTAAGGTCATCATCTCATGTGCGGTCACCGGTTCGGCCGATACGCCCGGGCGCAACCCGGCGGTGCCGGTGACGCCGGAACAGATCGCTAATTCGGCGCTAGACGCCGCAAAGGCCGGCGCCGCGATCGTGCATATCCATGTGCGCGATCCGAAGACCACCAAGCCGAGCATGGACGGCGCACATTACCGCGAAGTGGTGGAGCGGATCAGGGCGAAAAACGGCGAGGTGTTGATCAATCTGACCACCGGGCCGGGCGCGCGCTTCACCCATGACGAGAACGATCCGTCCAAACCCGGCCCCGGCAGCTCGCTCAAATCGCCGGCCGAGCGCGTTCGCCATGTGGTCGAGCTCAAGCCCGATATCTGCAGCCTCGACATGGGCAGCCTCAATATGGGCGACCGCGTCTTCGTCAACACGCCGTCCCATCTGCAGGCCATGGCTGAAGCGATCAAAGCCGCCGGCGTGACGCCCGAACTGGAAGTGTTCGAAACCGGCCATTTGCTGCTTGCCAAGCGCTTTCTCGAGCAGGGCTACGTCAAGCCGCCGGGTATGTTCCAGATCTGCCTGGGGATTTCCTGGGGCCAGCCGGCAACGCCGGAAGCGATGACCTATATGCGCAATCTATTGCCGCCGGATGCACCGTGGTTTGCCTTCGGCATTTCGCTGCATCAGTTTCCGATGGTGGCGCAGACGCTGTTGCTCGGAGGTCATCCGCGCGTCGGTCTCGAGGACAATATCTATCTGGAGAAGGGCAAGCTGGCGCCGAGCAACGCGGCCCTGGTCGAAAAGGCGGCCAAGATCATCGAGGTGCTCGGCGATTTCGTCGCCACGCCGCACGAGGCGCGTCAGATTCTCGGGCTGGCCGCCACGAACGCTCAATGACGCAGCACAAGCAACAACAAAAAGGATCGCCATGCCCATTCGTGTCGCCGCTATCGGAGTAAGCCATTGGCACGCGCTCAACGACGCCGCCTATCTGCGCCACCTTCTCGCGATGAAGGACGTGGAACTGGTCGGTGTGCACGATTTTGACGCCACGCTTGTCGCCAAGCGCGCCGCCGAGGTGGGTCATCCGCCGGTCTTCACCGACTATCACGGGATGCTGAAGACACTGCGTCCGGATTTTGTCGTCGCGCTGGGGCGGCACAGCCAGATGGCCGCGATCGCGCATGATCTGATCGACGCGGGTTATCCGTTCCTGATGGAAAAGCCGATGGGCATCAGCGCTCGCGAAGTGGACGCCGTTGCCGAGAAAGCGGCACGAAAAGATGCGTTCGTCGCCGTGCCGCTGGCGCAACGCTACAGCTCCTTTGCCGTGCGCGCCCGGGAATTCCTTGCCGCCAACGCGTTCGGTCCGCTGTCGCACATTTACGTGCGCATCAACCGGCCGGCGCCGCCGCGCTATGCGGCTTGGGACTGCCCATGGATGCTCGACCCGGCGGAGGCCGGCGGCGGCGCCTTGCGCAATCTCGGCCCGCATGGCCTCGACATGTTTTGGCATCTGACCGGCGAGGAGGCCAAAGTCACCGGCGCGCAATTTTCGACGCGCGCGCACGGTAATGCGGTGGAGGACTACGCCTCGGTGCTGTTGCGCTCCAAAAGCGGCATTCTCGGCACGATCGAAGTTGGCAACACGTTTCCGCGCGACGGCACCGATGGCGAATGGAAGCTCGCCGGCCGCGACGCACTTCTCACCATGAAAGACGGCGTGGTGAAGCTTGCCACCAAGGATGGCGACAAGGTTTTGCCCGGCGTCGATCTTACCGCGCCGTATTTTGCCGCGGTGCGCGACGCGCTTGATCACTGGCGAGACAGCAAGGCGCCGCCGATTTCCGTCCACGACTGTAGCCGCCTGGTGCGGCTGATCGATCAGGCCTATGCGTTGGCGCCTGGTTCCGCATAGGTGCTGTTCCGTCATTCCGAGGCGCGGCTTCGCGGCGATTTGGAATGAGAGGCTTCTAAAATGACAAAGGCCCGGGATCGCTCCCGGGCCGTCGCTTTTTCACGTCGCCTGACGTGTGGACTTAGAAGTCCATTCCGCCGCCGCCACCCGGCATCGGCGGCATGGCGTCCTTCTTCTTCGGCAGTTCGGCGACCATCGCCTCGGTGGTGATGAGGAGGCCGGCGACCGAAGAGGCGCCTTGCAGAGCCTGACGCACGACCTTGGTCGGGTCGATGATGCCCTTTTTCACCATGTCGACATATTCACCACCCTGGGCGTCGAAGCCGTAGCCGTAGCTCGAGTTCTCCAGGATTTTGCCGACGATGACGGAGCCGTCTTCACCGGCATTGGTGGCGATCTGGCGGGCAGGGGCCTGCAGCGCCTTACGCACGATATCGACGCCGTGCTTCTGGTCGTCGTTGTGCGTGCGCACTTTCTTGAGCGCTTCGGTGGCGCGCAACAGCGCGACGCCGCCGCCCGGCAACACGCCTTCCTCGACCGCGGCGCGGGTCGCATGCATCGCGTCGTCGACGCGGTCCTTGCGCTCCTTCACCTCGACCTCGGTGGCGCCGCCGACGCGGATGACCGCAACGCCGCCGGCGAGCTTGGCCAGCCGCTCCTGCAGCTTTTCGCGGTCGTAGTCCGAGGTGGTCTCCTCGATCTGCGCCTTGATCTGGACGATGCGGTCCTCGATGTCCTTCTTCTTGCCGCCGCCGTTGACGATCGTGGTGTTCTCCTTGTCGATCATCACCTTCTTGGCTTTGCCGAGCATGGCGAGCGTGACGTTCTCGAGCTTGATGCCGAGATCCTCGCTGATCGCCTGGCCGCCGGTGAGCACGGCGATGTCCTGCAGCATGGCCTTGCGGCGATCGCCGAAGCCCGGTGCCTTCACCGCCGCGACCTTGAGGCCGCCGCGCAGCTTGTTGACGACAAGCGTCGCCAGCGCCTCGCCCTCGACGTCTTCAGCGACGATCAGGAGCGGCTTGCCGGTCTGCACCACCGCCTCAAGCAGCGGCAGCAATTCGTTGAGCGCCGAGAGCTTCTTCTCGTTGATGAGGATGTAGGGGTCCTCCATCTCGACGCGCATTTTGTCGGCGTTGGTGATGAAGTAGGGCGAGATATAGCCGCGGTCGAACTGCATGCCCTCGACGACGTCGAGCTCGGTCTCAAGGCTTTTGGCCTCTTCGACCGTGATCACGCCTTCATTGCCGACCTTTTCCATCGCCTTGGCGAGGTAGTCGCCGATTTCCTTGTCGCCGTTGGCGGAGATGGTTCCGACCTGGGCGATTTCGGAGTTCGAGGTGACCTTCTTGGAGTTCTTCCTGAGTTCCTCGACCACGGTCTCGACCGCGAGGTCGATGCCGCGCTTGAGGTCCATCGGGTTCATGCCGGCGGCAACCGCCTTGGAACCTTCGCGCACGATCGCGGCCGCGAGCACGGTCGCCGTCGTGGTGCCGTCACCGGCGATGTCGGAGGTCTTCGAGGCGACCTCGCGGACCATCTGCGCACCCATGTTCTCGAACTTGTCCTCAAGCTCGATTTCCTTGGCGACGGTGACGCCGTCCTTGGTGATGCGGGGAGCGCCGAACGACTTGTCCAGCACGACGTTGCGGCCCTTCGGGCCAAGCGTCACTTTCACCGCATTGGCGAGAATGTCGACGCCGCGCAGCATTCTGTCGCGCGCGTCGACCGAGAATTTGACTTCCTTGGCAGCCATGTGAAATTCACTCCGTTTGATCTGTTTGAATCAAAAAGCCGCGCAGCGTTACGCGGCCTTCTTACGGGCAACCTGCTCGTCGAGCACGCCCATGATGTCGGACTCCTTCATGATCAGGAGCTCCTGGCCGTCGATCTTGACCTCGGTGCCCGACCATTTGCCGAACAGCACGCGGTCGCCGACCTTGAGGTCGATCGGGATCAGCTTGCCGGCTTCGTCGCGGCCGCCCGGGCCGACGGCGATGACTTCGCCCTGCGACGGCTTTTCCTTGGCGGTGTCGGGGATGATGATGCCGCCGGCAGACTTTGCCTCGGCATCGATGCGCTTGACGACGACGCGGTCGTGAAGCGGACGAAACTTCATGGTGTCCTCCTAAGTTATTGAAAAAATTGACGTGTTGGCGTTAGCAGCCGGTTGCGGTTTCCCTCGTCGGCCGCCTTACAGCAGCGTGATGCGCCGCTTCAACGGCGACATAAGGGCGAGATTTGTACCCGCAAGAGGCGCCTGGAGGTTTTTTAGCACTCATCTCCTGCGATTGCCAACAAATAATAGGGGCAACCGCTCGCATTATGATGAGCGTCGGGTTCCTTACGCCTGCGGAAAATATTCTTGTTCCATCGCCGAAACCTCGGGCGAAAAGTTCCGTTGAAAACAAACGAGAAGGTGTTAGTCGGACTGGCTGTTAGCAGGGACGAATGGATGCTGCTACCGCCTTGAGTTTAAACAAGTTATTCACTTTTGAGGCTTGCAATAGTTAAGCGAGTCTCGAAACTTTCCCTGCCGGGATTGGAGGGCACAATGGTGTCTAAGGACTTTCGCAGGCAGCTTGAGGGCTACGGGCTAACGACAGCGCATATCCTCTATCGCATGCCCGACTATAGGGACATTTTGCAGACTTACGTCTGGCAGGACTACGACCTCTGCCCGAATTTTCCAGCGCTGAACAAATTCCTCAATTTCTGGCTGGAGAAGCTGGAGGGTCCGCTGCATTCGGTGACGGTGGCGCATGCCAAGCTGATCAAGCCGGCCGAAATCCGCGCCGTCGACGGCGAGTTCAGATTGCATTGAGCAAGTGGCGGGTGGCGAATAGCGATCGTCTGCTCGCCATTGGCGATTTTGCTATTCGCCCTAGGCCGGAGTCAGCACCCCGACGATCGCACCCAGCAGACACGTCGTCAGCGTGCCCGAGAGGATCGATTTCAAGCCGAGCGACATCACTTCGTCGCGCTTCTCCGGACACATTGTCGACAGCCCTGCGATCATGATGCCGAGCGAGCCGAAGTTCGCAAAGCCGCACATGGCGTACAGCATGATCAGGCGCGAGCGGGGATCAAGCGTGCCGGGCGCAAGCGCCGCGAGTTGCAAATAGGCGACGAATTCGTTGAGGATCGTCTTGATGCCCATGAGCCCGCCAGCGGTAACGGCTTGCGACCACGGGATGCCCATCAGCCAGCACACGGGCGCCATGATCCAGCCGAGCCCGCGCTGGAGCGTCAGCGGCGCGCCCAAAAAGTCCGGCAGCGCGCGGAGGATGGCGTTGGCCAGATAAACCAGCGCTACGAATACGATCAGCATGGCGACGATGTTGAGAAGCAGTTCAAGTCCGGCGCCGGTGCCCTTGACGATGGCGTCCATGGTCGAGTTGGCGGATTGCGCAACCTCGTCGAGCGTGCCGCCGGTATGTTTTACCTTGGGGTCCGGCACCATCAGAAGGCTGATGAAAATTGCCGCGGGCGCGCCGAGCACGGAGCACACCACGATATGGCCCGCGGCGTCCGGAATGTACGGCCCGAGAATGGTGGCGTAGAGCACGAACACCGTACCGGCGATGCGGGCCATGCCGCCGGTCATGACGATGAACATTTCGCTCCGCGAGAGCTGCGCCAGATACGGCCGAATGAACAGCGGCGCCTCGACCTGGCCGACGAAGGTGCTGGCCGCGGTGGAAAGTCCGGCCGCACCGCCGACATCGAGGGTCTTTTCCAACGCCCAGGCGAAGCCGCGCACGATCGGCGGCATGATGCGCCAATAAAACAGCAGCGATGACAGCACGCTGATGATCAGCACCACCGGCAGCGCCTGGAAACCCAAGATGAATTGCGCCGCCGGCGTCTTGACGTCGAACGGCGGCGCGCCGCCGCCGATATAGCCGAACACGAAACTGGTGCCGGCTTTGGTTGCCGCCGCCAACACGTCGACCGCACTATTGATCCAGGCGAACGCCACTTCCGTCTGCGGCACCTTGAGCATCAGGATTGCGAGCGCAAACGTCAGCGAAAGTCCACTGACCACCGGCCGCCACGGCACCGCGCGCCGGTTCTCGCTGATGGCCCAGGCGAAGGCGAGGATGGCGAACACGCCGAGCGCCGATTGCAAATTTGGCATTGACGACGAAGCCCTGATTCCCCGACAGGACAGTGTATTCGTCATCGCGCCCGAAGCGAAGCAATCCGTTTTGGCGCGAGAGAGTTGCGTTGCTTCACAGGCGCAGTGCGGAGAGGTTCAAATCGCCAAATGCACGGCGTCGAACGATTATTACTTCGCTTGCGCGGCGCCCGCCGGCGCCGTGATGGGCGCAGTGGCCGGCGCGGCGACCGGAGCCATGACTGGCGCTATGGGCTTGCGACCGAGCCAAGTCACGGCGCGGTAGGCATTCGCCAGGCCGGCGCCAAAATCCAAATCCGGCCGCGGCGGCCCGAGCGGCTTTGCCGTGGTGATCAGTATGCTGCGAATATCGCCGGGCTTAAGCGCCGGATTGCGTTCGAGGAGCAGCGCGGCGATGCCGCTGACATGCGCGGCCGCGATCGAGGTTCCGCTGGCGAGCTGATAGGTGTCGCCCGGCGCCAGCGCCAGAATATCGACGCCCGGCGCGGCCACAGCGATGTAGCGGCCGCGATTGGCCATCGAAAACAGATGATCGCCATTGTCGGTCGCAGTGACGGCGATGACATCTGGATCGGCGGCGGGATAGAGCGGCTCCGATTGCGGTCCGGCGTTGCCGGCGGCGGCGATCAGGACGATGCCCTTGTCGTAGGCGGCCGCCAGCATCCGCGCCAACATGGGATCCGCCGGGCCGGCGAAACTCATATTCACGACCCGCGCGTCGTTGTCGGCGGCCCATTGCAGCCCCTTATAGATGGCAAACGACGTGCCCTTGGCCACGCCGGCACTGTCGTCGAACGCATGCACCGCCAGCAATCGCGCGGCCGGCGCGACGCCCATCAGCTTGCCGTGCGCGGCAATGGCGCCGGCGATCGAGGTGCCGTGCGGATGCGGTGTATCGCTGCCGGCCAACGCATCGAAGCTCTTCACCACGGCGCCGTCGAGGTCGGGATGCTTGGCGTCGATTTCCGAATCGATCACGGCGACCGCGACAGCCTTGCCGGTTGCCATTTGATGAGCCTGTTCGATCTGCAGCTCGGCCAGAACATATTGGGCGGCGTCGCCGGCCATTGTGGCATGCGTCGCGGCGGCCTGCTGTTGCAGCGTGAACAGATAATTGGGCTGCACGCTGGCGACAATGTTTTCAGAGCCGAGCGCCTGGACGACGCTCGCCACGCTGCGGCCGCCACCGACGCGCCAGCGATAAAGGCTCGTCGCGATCAGCGGGAAACCTTGCCTTTCGATCTGGGTGAGATCGTATCGCCGGGCGAATTGCGCGATGGTTTGCGTCGTCGTACCGGCCGCAAAAGAGGTGACGACTTCTTCGGGCACGAAAGATGGGTTTTGTGCCGCCCCGCCGCCGTTGTTATTGCCGCCGCCGCCGCGTGCTGCGGCGCCGCCGACCATGCTACCGCCAACGATCCCACCGCCACCGACGATCGGCGGATGGCGTGGCGGCCAACCGCGCCGGCCAGAAGGCCGGCCGACAAATCTGCCTCCACGCGGCGGCGGCGGGCGACGCCACAGTAGCGGTCCCATTGTCGGCCGGCCAAAACCGCCCATCCGGCCGAAGCCGAATGCCGCCGCCGAATGCGTTCCGCCGACGCAGCAGGCGAGAATAAGCAAAACGCCAAGCGCGAGCTTCAGCAGCGGATTCACAAAGCTCTTTCGCATGGCAGGCTCCCAATGTAGCGCTGCTCGAAGCAAGCAACGCTGGAGGCAAACCGCTCAATCGGTCATGGCTCAATCGGCCTTGGCGATGAAAGCTACGACTTTGTCACTCTGCAACGTGTTCACAATGTGCGCGATATCCGCGCTCGCAAGCTTGGTCGCGCCAACGCGCACCCGATAGAGCTGGCCGCCGGCTGGCCCGCTGACGATGCTGAGCTTGTTCGCTTCCAAGAAGCTTGTGATATCGGCGGCGGTCGCCTGCGGCTGGAAGCGAATGAGGACATAGCTGCCTTCGCCGGAGGCGGTCGCCGGCGCCGAGGCGGTCTGGTAGCCGACTTGGTTATTCTGCTGGAACACGAAGCCGGCCAGTACACCGGCCTGCAGGATGATGACGAGCACCGCGGCCGCCGCCGAAAAGGCCAGCACCCGCGGCGAGACGCCGGCAAAGAATTCGGCCACGCGGGCGGCGAAAGTGGCGCCCGGCCGGCGTACCGGCAGCGCGTCGATCTTGGCGAATAGCGTGCGCACATCGCCGGACGACGGCCCGCCTGCAGTGTCGCCGATCGCAGTTTCCTGCGCGAATTCCGCGCGGACCCACTCGTAACGGCTCGCCAGCTCCGGGTCGCCGGCGAGCGCAGCTTCGACTTGCCGCATTTGGTCAGCGTCGAGCGTGCCGGCTGCGTACCAGGGCAGCAGCAGTTCGACCTCGCTCGGTTCGCGCTCGCGCGTCGTATTGTTCGCCGTCGTCATGGCCAGCCTCGTTCAATGCCTTGCTCCATGAGGAGCTCCGACAATTTCTTGCGCGCGTAGAACATGCGCGTCTTCACGGTCGCCTCCGGGATGCCGACAATTCCGGCAACGTCCTCCACGGACTTGTGCTGATAGTAGACAAGGTTGACGATCTCGCAGTGCTCCGCCGACAGTTTGAGCAGGCACTGCCGCAGCACCGCAGCCTTGTCTTTCTTGGCCAGCGCGATTTCCGGATCGTCGGACTGATCCGCGATCGTGTCAGCCTTGTCCTCATCCAGTTCCTCCGTCGGTCGGCGCTGCAACACATTGAGAGCCTTGAAGCGCGCGATAGCGAAAATCCACGTGGAGACCGCCGACCGCCCCTCGAACGTTCCGGCTTGCCGCCAGACGTCAAGGAACACATCGCTATTCAAATCCTCGGCAGTCGCTTCGTTGCGCACCATGCGCCGCAAGAATCGATAGACCGGGATCCGATAACGCGCGAACAGCGCTTCCATCGCGAGCCGATCGCCGTTGGCGATCCTTACGATCAGAACCTCGTCCGAAGTGGTCTGCATCGGCCGCCCTCTGTCGGGCTCTCGAGTGAGGCAGCCGGCAGGCGCGCAGGTTCAAGCCAAATCAAAGAAAATTTTGCGCGGCGTCCCGGGCACCGAACGCTCGTCACAAGTTTCGCCGTTCGGGCGCCCTCAAGCAAGCCGCCCGGCGGCGACCGAACGGATCGGGGTTCTTTTTGCCCAAATTCGGGTTATCCCCCCGCGAACGGCTGGAAAATCGTAGCGATTTCGCGGTCGAAAAAGCCTTTGAACCTTTCTCCGACGCCTTTGTCCCACGGGTATTGGAATTCGATGACCCCTCAACCCGAACTCGGAGAACGACCATGTCACGCAAAATCATCCTCAGTCTCGCCGCAGCGATCCTCGCAGTGGCGACGTTTTCTTCTCAGGCCGACGCGCGCGGCTTCGGCGGCGGCGGTTTCGGCGGCGGCCGCGCCTTTGGTGGCGGCGGCGGCCATATGGCGATGGCCCGTTTCACCGGCCACGGCGGCCGCACCTTGACCCCGATTCTCCCGCGCCATCCCAGAATGCCTGGACCCTTCCCGCACCCACATCCGCATCCCGGCACCCCCGGGCACTGGGCGTTCCACCATCATGACCACGGCCATTTGGTGTTCCGCTTCGGCCGCTGGATCGTCGTCGACGACGTGGTCGATGAAGCGTCGGCGCCGGCTGTGGTGATCGCGCCCGGGCCGTGCACCTGCCTCACCAAGACCTACACGCCGAGCGGGCTGGTCGTGTTCGCCGACGTTTGCACCAAGGAATCGGCGAGCGCTTCGGTCGACACCAGCGCCGACGCGTCGCAAGTCCCAACCGCGCCCGTGGCGGCGACGGCAGTGCCGATGTCGGCGGTGCCGACGGCGCCGAACTATGCCGGCCGGACCTATGAAGACTATCTGGCGGCCAATCCGCAAGCCGTGCCGCCGCAAGCCGCGATCCCGGCGCCGCAGAAGAATTGACGGCCGCCTGCACGGAAGCATCTTTCAGAAACTGTGTCGCCTGCGGCGCTCCCGCAGGCGACCTTTTTTCGTCGCCGGCAATGAGCAATAATCGCACCGATGAACTCGGGAGATGCTCATGCGTATCCGCTTCGACTTCGGCTCGTTGACGCTCGACGTTGAAACGCTCGATACGCCGACGGCAAAGGCGGTCGAAAAGGCGCTGCCATTCGCCGCGTCGGCGTTGACCTGGGGCGAGGAGGTCTATTTCGAGATACCGGTCACCGTGGCGCGCGAGAAGGCAGCACGCGCCGTAGTGACGCCGGGCGAGATTGCCTATTGGCCGGACGGCCACGCCATCGCCATCGGGTTCGGTCGCACGCCCATCTCGCATGGCGATGAGACGCGGCTCGCTAGCCCCTGCAATATCTGGGCGACGACCAAGGGCGACGTGAAGACGCTTAAAGCCGTCAAGGCAGGCACGAAGATTAAAGTCAGCGCGGCGTCCTGATGCGAGCATGATCCGATAGCGCTTGCTGCTGCAGGCGAGACCCGCCGGGCGTTCAGCGCGGCTTCACCCGCCGCGCCAGCGAGATCATCAGATCCCAGGCATTGCGGATATTGGCGACGAGAAGCGACAGCGCCGCCGCGGCAAGCAAATCAAGACCCGCAGGATGCTCATTGAGAACGAGCCAGGACGATAACAGGCCCGCAGCGTAACACAGCATCGGCACCGCGCCGTAGCCCAGACGGTCGGAAAGATCGGAGATCGAATTACGGTGCACGCGTACCATGATGAGGAGCGAATAGCCGAAGCTGGCGATCGAGGCCACGGCAATGACGATGCCGAACGATTGCCAGGTTTGCGTCGGAATAAGCGCGATCAGGCTGAGAAACAGGATATTGGCGTAATGGAATACGACCGGAGTCATATAGGTCGCGGTGTTGGTCCGGCTCTCCGGCTCGGTGGTCAGCACATCGGTCGCGATCGACACCGCGACGAACAACAGTGCCACCAGCGCGGCTGCTGCGGTGCCGAGGAGGGCGTAAAATTCGTGCCAGGGGGCGAGCATTTGTCACCCGTCATCGTGAGGCGAGGCGGCCCTCGAAGGATACACTATCCCCGCCCGACGAACGGCATCAGGTTGGCCATCACCGTCATGAACAGGACATTGGTGTCGAGCGGCAGGCCCGCCATGTAGACCACGGCGCGACCAACGTCGTCGGCGGCCATGCGTGCTTCGATCTTCTTGGTGCCGTCGGGCTGCAGGACGCCGTCGCCCTGGACCATGCGGTCGGTGAGCGGCGTGGCGGCATTGCCGATGTCGATCTGGCCGCAGCAGATGTCGTAACCGCGGCAATCTAGCGCGGTTTGTTTGGTCAAGCCCGTGACCGCGTGCTTGGTGGCGGTATAGGCGGCGGCCCCCGGCCGCGGCGTATGCGCCGAAATCGAGCCGTTATTGACGATGCGGCCGCCGCGCGGATTTTGCGCCTTCATGATCCTGATGGCTTCCTGCGTGCACAGGAACACGCCGGTGAAGTTGGTCGCGACAACGGCCTGCCACCGGTCAAATGGGATTTCCTCGATCGGCATCGCCGGCGCGCCGATCCCGGCATTGTTGAACAAAAGATCGAGCCGGCCGTAGATTTCCTTGACCTTGGCGAATAACGCCTTGATCGAGGCCGGATCGGCGATGTCGGTTTGCACGCACAACGCTTCGCCGGGGGTCTGCGCGCCTTCCTTGGCGACCGCTTCCAGCATGTCTTTACGCCGGCCGGCCAGCACCACCGCATAGCCTTCCTTCATCAGGGCTAGCGCCGCCGCCCGGCCGACGCCGGTTCCGGCTCCTGTCACCACTGCAACCTTGCGCGCCGCCATGTGCGTCTCCCTGTGTGTCATTGCGGAAGCCGCATCAGCGGCTGAGCGGAATCCATAACCACGGATCGCAAGGATGGCAAAGGGCCGAGCCGTCAGCTCGCCAGCGCGACTTCCTGATCGGGACTACCAACCCGATAGGCCTCGGGCGAGGCCAGCCGATCGCTGATTTCGCCCGGCAGGCCCGGCTTGCCGAAGCGGTAACCCTGCATCGAATGCACGCCGGCGGCGCGCAGGAACAGGTGCTGCTCGGCGGTTTCCACGCCTTCCGCGGTCACCTTCATGCCGAGCCCACGGCCGAGCGACACCACCGCGTGCACGATGGCGGCGGCGTCAGGCGCCTTCTCGATCGCACGCACGAAGCTGCAATCGATCTTGAGCTTGTCGAAGGGGAAACGCCGCAGATAGAGCAGGCTCGAATAGCCGGTGCCGAAATCGTCGAGCGCAAAGCGCACGCCGATGGCTTTGAGGCGGAGCATCGACAACTCGGCGGTCTCGAGATTGCCAAGGAGCGTGCTCTCGGTGAGTTCGATCTCCAGGCGGTTGGCGTCGAAATCGGTCTCGGTGAGGATGCGCTCGACCACCTCGACGAAGTCCGAGCGGCGGAACTGCAGCGGCGAAACGTTGACCGAGACGGCCAGGTTCGGCCAATCCCTGCCATCGAGGCAGGCGCGCCGCAGCATCCACTCGCCGAGCTCGATGATCAGCCCGGAATGCTCGGCGATCGGAATGAACCGCGACGGTGGAATCTCGCCATGGGTCGGGTGGTGCCAGCGCGCCAGCGCCTCGACGCCGACCACGGTATCGCCGGAGGCGTTGACGATCGGCTGATAGGCCGCACGCAAACCGTCGTTCTTGATCGCCTGCAGGAGGTCGCCTTCCAGCAATTTGCGGCTCGACAGATCGGCGTCCATCGCCGCGTCGTAGATGCAGGCGCGGTTGCGGCCTTCGTTTTTGGCGCGATAGAGCGCCATGTCGGCGTAGCGCAGAATATCGGCGGCATCGCCGACGCGGCGATCGATCACGGCGATTCCGATCGAGGCGCCGATGATGATGTTGTGGCCGGAGATGGCGTAGGGCGCGCAGACGGCGGCGATGATGCGCCCGGCGATCGCCTGCAGCGAATAGGAATCCGAGGCGCAGGTGGTGATGATGGCGAATTCGTCGCCGCCAAGCCGCGCCACCAGATCGTCGCCGCGCATGATGCGGCTCAGCCGCTGCGTGACATTGAGGATCAGCTCGTCGCCGATATGGTGGCCGAGCGTATCGTTGACGTCCTTGAAGTGATCGAGGTCGATGTAGAAAACCGCAGCGGACAGGCCGCCGCCGCGCACGTTGTTGATAGTCTGTTCGAGCCGTTCGCCGAAATAGATGCGGTTGGGCAGGCCGCACACCGGATCGTGCAGCGCCAGATGGCGAAGCTGGCTTTCACCGGTGGCGAGGTCGGCCGCGGCGCGCCGCATATAGCGAAAGCCAAGCCAGATAAACAGCGCGAATCCCGCCAAGCGCCACGGCGATGAAGGGCACCACGCTGGCAACGATCGCGCCGCCGGGCTGAGACGGCTGCCACGCTAGGCGAATGACGGAAGTACTTTGCGGATCGGAGAGATCGAGCGTGCTGTCGCCTCCAGCTTGTCGTCGGATCCTGGATCATACGCAGATTCGGTCAATTGCAAACGGCTGCCGATCTTGCCCAGCAGACGGTCGCCGAGGAATTTCACCGTAAGCACGATCGGGAGCATGGCCGTTGCCGTGCGCCAAATCGGCGTCGGAGCCGACCGCAATGGCCGCAATGATAGGCCGGCCGGTCGAGAAAGCTTTGCGATCAGGACGGTCTTGCAGCCCGGGTTGGCCGGGTTTTGACCGTGGATCAGCGGCAGGCTTTGCCTGGCGAAAGGCGTTGCGCCGCCCGCGCAACAGATCGACGGCCGGCTCGAATTCGCGCAGCCAAATCGGCCGAACGGCTGAAGGTACTATCGAGGAAACGACTGAATTCGATATTGTCGTCCGCGCCGACGACCGCGACCAGATCGAAATCGGATTTCGCCAGCCAGCTTCCGACCTGTTGATCGATCCATTGCGGATCGAAGCCGTCGCGTATCTTGGCGATCGCCTGCGGCGAGGCGGTGACGCCTTCGGCCAGATGCAAGGCGTGCTGGCCGTGCTCGAAGATCGACTGCTTGATCAGTTGCTGTTCGGTCGTGGAAGCGACCTCATCGGCGCGGCGGGCGGAAGTCACCACGGCGACGACGATGCAAACGATCGCGACGACGACAATAGCGCCGAGCGGCAGAACCAGGCGCGCCTGATCCCACCGCGACCCTTTCCTTTCCCCGGCGATTTGCAGGCGCGCCGAAGGCAACACTTTCCACCTATTGCTTTATCTGGCTCGGGCGGACCTTAGGGCGCAAAGCTTTCCAATGGCTTGCAATGTAGGCATCGCCGCTCGCCCAGGCTGTACCGCGCGCTGTTCCGTCCCCTGTCGTTAATCAGGCGTAAACGGCAGCCACGCCGCTTAAGCCCGCCCTCAGGTCCGCTTGGTGAGATAAGGCGGCCGGGGAATGCCGATATGGGCGGCGCGCAGCGCCGCCGACCAGCGCTCGCGCAGGTCGGTGAAATAGGGCTCGCCGGGCTCGATCCGGTAGATCAGTTCGGGGTCGCAGGTGTCGCGCCGCACTACCAGGAGATCGATCGGCATGCCGACGCGACAGATTCGAGCGCATGGTCGAGTCGATCGAGACCAGGCCCGACCTTGAGCGCGTCGTAGAGGTCCATCTCGTAAGTTGATGGCGCGGTCGAGCACCGGCTTGCCGTATTTGTGCTCGCCGATCTGCAGGTAGGGCGTGTCGGTGGTGCATTCGATGAAATTGCCGGCCGAATAGATCATGAACAGCCGCATGCGCTCGCCCATGATCTGGCCGCCGAACAGGAACGAGACGTCGAAACTCACGTCGGAGGCTTCGAGCGCCTTGCCTTCGGTGGCATGGATCATGCGGATCGACGTGGCCGACGCGCTGCGCCGCCTGGAACATGGTCGGCGCGTTCATCAGCGTCTCGTGTTCGCCGGTTTCCGGGTTCTCGTAGCCCTCGGTCAGGATGCTGACCACCGATTGGCTGATCGACAGATTGCCGGCCGAAGCGATCGCCATGATCCGCTTTTTCGGGTCCTTGAACACGTGCAGCTTGCGGAAGGTCGAGATGTTGTCGACGCCGGCATTGGTCCGCGTGTCGCGCGAACATCACCAGCCCCTCGCGCACCAGAATCCCGCAGCAATAGGTCATCGAATCGAAGCTCCCCGCGCGAGCGTTTATACCATTCCTGTCCGCCGGCGTAGCGCTGGACGACGCGTCTATTGACCGACCTTGATCGCCACCGCGAGCGTCTCGCCGCCGGGACCGTAGCGCGTGCCGCGCACCGGCGCGGCGCCGAGCGCGTCGAGCCCGACGGCGACGCGGACATGACGCGTCGGTCGGGCAGAAGCCGTTGGCCGGATCGAAGGCCGACCCAGCCGAGATCGGGCACCGAGGCCTCGCCCAGGCATGGCCGCCGTCGTGCGGCCACGCGCGTCGCCGTTGCGATAATAGCCGCCGACATAGCGGGCCGGGATGCCGAGGCATGCGCGGCGCCGCGATGAAGATATGGGTGAGATCCCGCGATGGCGCCGCGCTTGCGCGCAAAGGCCTCGGCCGCGTTGGCGGCCGCCGGCGCGTCGTCGTTCGTCGTGGTGCCATTCATCGTGCAGCCGGTCCAGCAAGCCGTGCAGCTCGCGCCAGAACGTCGCCGCCCTTTGCCGCGGCGGTCTCGTGGGCAAAGTCGTGGATTGCCGGATCGGCCTGGGTCAGGGCGGTGTCGCGCAGGAACAGGCTCGGCGCGAAACGCTCGACGGTGCCGCGGACGATGCCGTTGGTGTTCTGCGTCTCGACCTCGCCGTCGACCTCGACCCGTGAGCTCCGTCGAGCGGGCCGTCGGCGGTGAACACGTGGGTGATATTGCCGAAGGCGTCCTCGTGCGCCGCCAGCCGCGCATCGGCCGAGACGTCGATGCGCCAGCGCGCGACATGCTGGCCGTCGTAAGGTTGCGCGGCGTGAGCCGCAGCACCTGGATCACGCCCGGCGCCGGCGGATCGTAGCGGTAGACGTTGCGATGGGCGATGCGGATGCGCATGTGTCAGAAGCCGCACGACGGAGGACGGATGCGGCGCCGAGAGTAGACCGGCTTTGTCTATCTCTGTCCTGCGCCGTCATTCTCCCTACAAGCAGATATTGCTGGGCGACCGCGGTGCCCAGCCGGTTGTTGTCCTCGACGAAGTCGTCGATGAATTCGTGCAGGCCGCTCTGGAAGATGTCTTCGATCTTGGCGTTCTCCAGCCGCGCGCGCACGGCGCGGGCGTGGCGCTGCGCCGGCCCCTGGCGGCCGTAGGCATTGGCGATGCGGTCGAGATTCTGCACCAGATTCTCGTAGCAGCTGGCCAGCGAGCGCGGCATCTCGTCCTTGAGGATCAGCAGGTCGGCGACCAGCCACGGCTTGACGTTCTCGCGATAGACCCAGTGATAGGCGGTGAGCGCCGAGACCGAGCGCAGGATCGCGGACCACTGGAAGTAATCGAGCGGACCGCCGACTTTTTCGCTCGGCCGGCAGCAGCAGGTGATATTTCACGTCGAGGATGCGCGCGGTGTTGTCGGCGCGCTCGATATAGACGCCGAGCCGCGAGAACCAGTAGGCGTCGTTGCGCAGCATGGTCCGGTAGGCCGAGCCGTCGAAGCGCAGCGACGATTCCAGCACCCAGCGCAGAAAGCGGGCGAATTCCTCGCGCGAGGACGGACCGTTGCCCCATCTCTTGAGCTCGAGCCAGGCGCTGTTGATGGCGTCCCACATCTCGATGGTGAGCGCGGTGCGCACGGCGCGCGCATTGATCCGCGCGATTTCGAAGCAGTTGCGGATCGACGACGGGTTCGCGGTCGAGAAGGCGAGGAATTCGGTGACGGTCTCCTCGTTGGCCTCGTCGTATGCTGCGAAGAACGCGTTGGCGCAGCCCGGCCGTCGCGACCGCCGATTCCCATTCGTTGGTGGTGCCGACATAGGCGAGCGGCAGCGCGGTGAGCCGCAGCGTGGTGTCGAGAATGCGGGCGAGATATTCCGCGCGCTCGACGTAGCGGGCGAGCCAGTAGAGGTTATCGGCGGTACGCGAAAGCATGGTGTGGATCAGCCCTTAAGTGCTCGATCGGTCATCGCATCCAGCACCCAGGTATCTTTGGTGCCGCCGCCCTGGCTCGAATTGACGACCAGCGAGCCCTTCTTGAGCGCGACGCGGGTCAGGCCGCCGGGCACGATGCGGATGCGGTCGCGGCCGGAGAGCACGAACGGGCGCAGGTCGACATGGCGCGGCGCGATGCCCTCCTCGACGCAGGTCGGGCAGGTCGACAGCGCCAGCGTCGGCTGGGCGATGAAATTCTTCGGATTGGATTTGAGCTTGGCGCGGAAGGCCGCGATCGTCGCCTTGTCCGCTTTCGGCCCGATCAGCATGCCGTAGCCGCCGGAGCCGTGAACTTCCTTGACCACCAGCTCCTCGATGTGGTCGAGCACATAGGCGAGATGCTCGCTGTTCGCGGCAGCGCCAGGTCGGCACGTTTTTCAGGATCGGCTCCTCGCCGAGATAGAATTTCACGATCTCCGGCATGTAGCTGTAGACCGCCTTGTCGTCGGCGATGCCGGTGCCGACCGCGTTGGCGAGCGTGACGTTGCCGGCCTGATAGGCCGACATCAGGCCGGGTACGCCGAGCGCGCTGTCGGGCCGGAACACCAGCGGATCGAGGAAATCGTCGTCGATGCGGCGATAGATCACGTCGACGCGCTTGAGGCCTTCGGTCGTGCGCATGGAGACGACGTCGTCCTTGACGACGAGATCGCGGCCTTCGACCAGCTCGACGCCGAGCTTGTCGGCCAGGAACGAATGCTCGTAATAGGCGGAATTGTAGACGCCCGGCGTCAGCAGCACGACGGTCGG
This sequence comes from uncultured Alphaproteobacteria bacterium, assembly GCA_963790495.1. GTDB lineage: Bacteria > Pseudomonadota > Alphaproteobacteria > Rhizobiales > Xanthobacteraceae > BOG-931. The sequence goes on from CAWBOW010000011.1 coordinate 65,512, forward strand.
TTCGGATGCGGCCGAAGGCGGCGCCACCGATTTCAGCGTTTGCAGAAGCTCGTCCGGATAATTCTCGACCGGCGCGACGCGATAGCGCGAGAACAGCTCCGGAAACAGCCGCAGCATGATCTCGCGGTTTTCCAGCATGTAGGACACGCCGGACGGCGTGCGCGCATTGTCCTCCAGCACGTAGAAGGTGTCGGCGTCGACCCGCACGATGTCGATGCCGGCGATGTGCACATAGATGTCGTGCGGCACTTTCTGGCCGTTCATCTCCGGCCGGAACACCGGGTTCTGAAACACCAGGTCTTCGGGGACGATGCCGGCTTTCAGGATTTCGCGGCGGCCGTAGACGTCCTTGATGTAGGCGTTGATGGCTTTGACGCGCTGCTCGAGGCCGCGCTGCAACAAGCTCCCATTCGCTGGCGGAAATGATGCGCGGGATGACGTCGAAGGGGATCAGCCGTTCCTGCGCTTCCGGATCGCCATAGACCGCAAAGGTGATGCCGATGCGCCGGAACAGCAGCTCCGCCTCGCGGCGGCGGAAATCGAGCACGTCCGGTTTGACCTCGCCGAGCCATTGCGACAGCGCCGTATAGGCCGGCCGCACGGCGTCTCCGCTGCCTTGCATTTCATCGAACATATTGCCCCCGGCCCGGCATCCACCCTAACGTGTTGCGGCACCGTTACTTGTAGCAAGCTTCGCGCCAATTCGAACGTGCGAGCAGGTGGCGTGGTTGCGGCCCGGCGTGGTATTATTGCTCATGTTTTGGGCGGTTTGACCATCGTCGCGCCGCTGGTGGAACTGGAACCTAAGGCCGGTGTTGTCGCGGCGGGGAGCCTATATTCATGCTTGAGCCGATCCTGATCGTTGGAATCGTGATGGCCTGTACCGCCTGGTACGTGCAGCACAAATGGCGGAAACGCGCACGTACTTGGGCGGCGATGCAAGAAGCCACCCGCGATCCGACGGGTCTCGGAATGCTCGCGAAGCGCTATGCCCGCGGTGACATCGACCGCGACGAGTATCTGCAAAAGCGAAACGACATTCTCGCCGCCACCGTCGCCCCGCAGCCGCGGTCCTGATCCTTAAAGCCGCCGCTGGCTGATGGCTTGAGCCGCCATCGCCGCCGGGCTAGAGGAAACGGAGCACGGGAGCGGGCATGTCGGACAGCGTGGCCGATGGAGCGGGCAGAGCCGGGGCAGGGGTCGTCACCGCCGCGGTTCTGGTGATCGGCGACGAGATCCTGTCCGGCCGGACCAAGGACAAGAACATCGGCTTTATCGCCGAATACCTCACCAATATCGGCATCGATCTCAAGGAAGTGCGCGTCGTCGCCGACGAGGAGCCGGAGATCGTCGCCGCGCTCAATGCGCTGCGCGCCCGCTACACTTATGTCTTCACCACCGGCGGCATCGGCCCGACCCACGACGACATCACCGCCGACTGCGTCGCCAAGGCGTTCGGCGTCGCGCTCGAATATCACCCGCGGGCGGTCGAGATCATGCAGGCGCGCGTCGCCGCCACCGGCGGCATGATGAACGAGGCCCGCATGCGCATGACCCGCGTTCCGGTCGGCGGCGAACTGGTGCTGAACAGAGTCTCGGGCGCACCGGGCTTCCGCATCGGCAATGTCATCGTCATGGCGGGAGTCCCGAGCGTGATGCAGGCGATGCTGGAATCCGTGACGCCGCAGCTGAAGACCGGCGTGCGGATGCTCTCGGAATCGGTCCGTGCGGACTGCCGCGAAGGCGATATCGGCACCGAGCTCGGCGCGATCGCCAAGGCCAATCCCGACGCGATGATCGGCTCCTATCCGTTTCAGGATGAAGACGGCACGGCCAATACCAATGTCGTGGTGCGCTCGCGCGACGCGCAAAAGCTCGCCGCCGTCAAAGCCGCGGTCGAGGCGATGCTGGTCCGGGTCAAGGCCGAGCTTGCCAAAGCGTGAGGTTCGCGGCGCAATCGCGGCCGTGATTCGGTCCTCATTGCGTGACCACTGATGCCGGCATGACCAGGCGACGCCACGCCCCATTTGCTCTCGCGCACGCATTTTTCGTGCTGTGCGCGGTCGTTGCGGCGTATTGGCCGGCGGCGGGCGCTGCGGCAGCGGCCGGCCATTTGCAGGAATTCGGCATCGTCTATCTGCATGGCAAAGGCGCCTGGCCGGGCGCGTTCAATGGCGGCATTTTGAGTGCGCTACGCGCCGAAGGCGCGTTGATCGCGACGCCGGAAATGCCGTGGTCGTTCCACCGTCGTTATGCCGCCACCTACGAGCAGGCGATGGCGCGAGATCGACGCGGCCGTCGCCGGGCTGAGAGACAAGGGCGCGCGGCGCATCGTCATCATCGGCCATTCGCTCGGCGCCAATGCGGCCATCGGCTATGCCGCACGGCGCCCCAACCTGCCGACCTCGCCGGCATTGTCGCGCTGTCGCCCGGCCATCTGCCCGAAGTCGGCGAGATGCGCAGCTTCGTCGCCGACGCGGTGGCGCGCGCCAAGACCTTGGTTGCCGCAGGGAAGGGCGATGTGCCGACGACGTTTCCCGACATGGCGCAAGGCATTCCGCTGATCGCACATGCGACGCCGATCGTCTATCTGAGCATGGTTCGATCCCGACGGTCCGGCCGTGATCCCAAAAAATGCCGCCGCCATCGGGGCATCGCCTCACCCGGTGCCGCTGCTGTGGGTGGTCGGCAAGCTCGATCCGATCGACCGCCGCGGTCCCGGTTATGCGTTCACCGCCGCCGCCAAAAATCCGAAGAGCAAATATATCGAGGTCTTCGCCGGCCATCTGACGACGCCGTTGGTCGCCCGCGGGCAGGTGGTCGCATGGATCAATTCGCTGTGAATGGGCCGCAGCGTGAGCCGGAAAATGCCTGTCCCTGTCCCCGGACTTGATCCGGGATGGATACCGATTTTCCGAAAAGATCACGCTCGGCGAAATCCTCGCCTTGTTTGACGTGCGCCGCTCCCTACGTTCTGCGGGCGCGGTTAGGTGAGCGGGATTTCCAGCGGTGAGCGAAACTGAAGCTCTTTTCGGCGTATTGCGGCAATCGGCCGACGCCGATTGCGTTGCGGCCATCGAGCGCGCGGTCCGCGAGGCGCCGGACCGCGATCTCTGCCGCATCAACGTGCTGGATTTCGCCGGCCAGGCACGGCCTCGACGAAGAGCGCACTATCGCCGCTTTCCTGCACGCCTCGCGGCTTGGCTTGTTCGAATTGTCGTGGAACGTGCATCTGTCCCGGCTGCGGCGGCGTGCTCGACGCCAGCGCACGCTCAAGACCGTCAATCGCGAGGAATATGTCTGCACGCTGTGCGCCACCGGCTATAAGCCGACGCTCGACGAGATGGTCGAGGTCACCTTCACGGTGAGCCCGCGGCTGCGGCGCATCGCCGCGCACGATCCGGATTCGCTGCCCGAGGTCGAATATTACCGCCAGATTTTCTGGAGCTCCGGCGCCGATCTGCCGGAGACGATTTGGCGGCAAAGCCTCGACGAGTTCACCATCGAGTTCGATCGAATTGCCGCCCGGCGAGAAGGCGGTGCTGTCGGTGCAGTTGCCGGAAGACTTCGTCATCGTGTTCGATCCGGTGACGCACGGCACGCAATTCATCGACGTCAAAGGCGAGCCGACGCGCGAGCGCCAGGCGCTGTCGATGGTGTTCAACAAGGTCAAGGCGCCGGACGGCACGCGTCGAGATGCGGCCGGGCCCGTTGCGGCTAGCGCTGGAAAACCGCACCGACCGCCGCGTACTGCCGGCGCTATGGATCGCTGGCGAGGCGCTGCATCATCTGCTCGGCTAGCCGCAAGCCGTTCCTGACCGCCAAGCGGCTTCTGACCAACCAGACTTTCCGCGACATCTATCGCACCGACACGCTCGATATCGATCAGCGGCTCAAGATCACCAGCCTGACTTTTCTGTTCACCGATCTGAAAGGCTCGACCGCGCTGTACGAGCGCGTCGGCGACCTCGTCGCCTACGATCTGGTGCGCCAGCATTTCCGCGTGCTCTACGATATCGTGGCTGGCGAGACCGGCGCCGTGGTCAAGACCATCGGCGACGCGGTGATGGCGACGTTTGCGACGCCGGACCGGGCGCTTGCGGCGGCGCTGCGCATGCGCGAGGCCATGGCCCGCATCAATGCCGAGCGCCAAAACGAAGATCTGCTGCTCAAGATCGGCATTCACGAGGGTCCGTGCCTCGCGGTGACGCTCAACAACAGCCAGGATTATTTCGGCCAGACGGTGAATATGGCGGCGCGCGTGCAGGGCCTGGCGTCCTCGCGCGCTATCTTCGTGACCAAGCCGGTGATCGACAATCCGCGCGCGGCGAAAATCATCGAGGATTTGAGCCTGCAGCCGGCGGAGCAGCGCGCGGCGCTGCGCGGCATGGCCGACGAGACGGTTGTCTACGAGATTCCCTGAGGTAGTCTTGGCGGATGCCGCCGCCCGAACCCAATTCCCAACCGCAGCCGGCCAAGGCTTTCCCGGTCTCCTGGGACCAATTCCATCGCGACTCCCGCGCGCTCGCCTGGCGGCTGAGCGATGCCGGCCCATTCGAAGCGATGGTCTGCATCACCCGCGGCGGACTGGTGGCGGCGGCGATCGTGGCGCGCGAACTCGGCATCCGGCTGATCGAGACCGTCTGCGTCGCGAGCTATGACCATACCCGCCAGGGCGACTTGCGGGTGCTCAAAGGCGTCGCCGCTGGCGTGGTCGCCGCCGGCGGCAGCGAGGGCTCCGGCGTGCTGATCGTCGACGACCTGGTCGATACGGGACAAACCGCCAAAATGGTGCGGGCGCTGCTGCCGCGGGCGCATTTCGCGACCGTCTACGCCAAGCCGCTGGGACGGCCGCTGGTCGACACGTTCATCACCGAGGTGTCGCAGGACACCTGGATCTATTTTCCCTGGGACACCGGGCTTGCCTTCCAGCCGCCGATCCGCGAGGCCGGCTTGTAGAGGTTCTCGCCGCGATCGGCTATGCTGCCGGCAAATCTTGAAGCAAACTGAACGCCAGGAGGTTCCCATGGACGCCATCACGCCGAAATCGAAGCACGATACGGTGGACACCCATTCCCACGTCGTCCGCCCGGCCGACATGGAATGGAAGAAGACCCGCTTTCCCGGCTGCGAGGTCAAAGGGCTCCTGCTCGACAAGGAGAGCGGGCTTGTCACCGCGCTGATGCGCTTTGCACCCGGCGCGACGCTGCCCGACCATGAGCACGTCAAGATCGAGCAGACCTACGTGCTCGAGGGCAAGCTCGTCGACAAGGAAGGCCCCGCCAAGGACTTTACCGTCGGCCCCGGCGAATTCGTCTGGCGCGAGGCCGGCAGCCGCCATGTCGCCTGGACGCCCGAAGGCGGGCTTATGCTCGCCATGTTTCAGGTGCCGAACAAATTCTTCGAGCACGACGGCCGGGTGACCGATATGTCCGGCAGCGGCTGGGATGAGCTGTGGGGCCACATCTTCAAGGACTAGAGCATGCCCCGCAAAATGCCTGCCCTCGAACTTGATCCGAGGGCGGAAACCGGTTTTGCGAAAGGGACGTGCTAAAATAAACAGCCAGGAGCGTGTCCCGTTTCCGTTAAATCGGGACACGTGCCAGGAAGGCCGGTGAGACGGAGACGGCAATGGCCCGAAACATTCTGCGTAAATTGATCGGTGCGGCCCTTTTGAGTGGGGCGCTGACCGGCATCGCATCGGCTCAGCTGCCGATGCCGAGCATCAATCTCGAGCAAGAGAAGCACCGCAGCCCGGAACAGATCGAACACGACAAGGCGATCGACAAAGCCTATAAGTCGGCGACCCAGAAAATTCCCGATAAGGCCGTTTCCGACGATCCCTGGGCTACCGTGCGCCCAGCGCCGCCGGCCGCGGTGCCGAAGAAGAAGTCGGAGTCGTCGCGGACCGGGAAGCAGCGCTTATCCGAAGGCGGCAAATAGCCGGCAAGCGGGCGGCGGCCTCCTCCGCCGCCTTTTTCAGTTTTCCGCTTCATGCTCTAAGAAGGCAGCGGTTCGGCCTTCTGCGTGACGCCGCATGGCTGGCGTGAAGCCCGAATCCCGCGGACCTGTTACAATCGTCCGCGCTGCGGACGTGGCGAAATGGTAGACGCAAGGGACTTAAAATCCCTCGGGGAGAAATCCCTGTGCCGGTTCGAGTCCGGCCGTCCGCACCAAATGATGTTTGTTTGCTTCCTGTCGCCCGCGACCCGGCTGATCTTTGGCCTGTTGCCCCCTCACGCCCCCTTCACATCGAGCTGCACATCGACATTGCCGCGCGTGGCGTTCGAGTAGGGGCATATCTTCTCGTGTGCCTCCTTGGCGAGTGCCGCGAGGTCCGCTTGCGGCAGGCTCGGGTCGGCGACATGCAGTTTCACGGCGAGGCCGAAGCCGCCGCCGTCGCGCGGGCCGATGCTCACTTCGGCAGTGACGCTCGCTTTGCTCGCGTCCTTCTTGTGCTGCTTGCCGACGAAATCGAGCGCGCCACCGAAGCACGCGGCGTAGCCGGCGGCGAACAGATGCTCCGGCGTCGTCGTGTTGGGTTTGCCGGGTCCGCCCATTGCCTTGGGTACGGACAGGTCGGCGCGCACCGAGCCGTCGCTTGCCTCGGTATGTCCGTTGCGCCCGCCGGTCGCGGTGGCGGCCGCGGTAAAGAGCGGCTTGATCGTGTCCATGATGTCCTCCAGACGGTTGACGTTTCAGGCTCGCCTTGGCGTCCCTATTATATGGGGCGTCGCCGCCGCCTGTGAGGCGCTCGTTGTCCTCGGCGCCAGCGCGCTGGCGCCAGTCGTGCGCTTCGCCCATATTGTTCGGATGACAGGGCGGCCTTGCAGACCCGGCGAAGACCTCAAAGGCTTATGGCGGATGCTGCTGCCGGGAACGCCGTTTCCGGCGTGCGGCTTGCCCGAGGAGGCCACAGCCGGCGCGGAAAAAGCCGTGACGCAGCAAGACAGCGCGCCCGCGAAAACCGCCGACACCGCCGAAGCGAAATCGGATTAAATCACTATTTCGCCGCGGCCGGCTCGCCTCCGTCCGGCAGCGCTCCAGCTTCAAAGCTCTCGAGGAAGACGTGGCCGATGCCGCGTGTGAGCGCGCCTGCGGTCAGCGCCGCGGCGCCGAGCCCGAACAGGAGGCCGCCGGGAATGATCCACATCAGCGTGGTCGTGGTCGCGGTCCCGACGCCGGTCGGCACCGCGCCGCCAATCAGCGCAACGAGCAGCGCGCGGGTGCGGTCGCGCTCGAACGGCACCTGATAAAGCTTGGAAAGCTGCTGCACCATGCGCAGATTGATCGCAGTGATGGCGCCGATATTGGCGACCGGCACCGGCACCAGTCCACCGAGGGCGGCATAATTCTTATGCCGGGCGACGATCTTGTGCGCCAGCTTGCGCCGTTGCGCCGCGAGAGCGTGCGGCAGTCCCGGCGCCGCCGCGGGCGAAGCGTCGTTGGCGGCCGGCGCCGAGGACACGGCGAGAGCCGGCTCGGCCGTTTTCTGGGCCGCCGCCGACCGCGGCTGCACCGGCGCTTCTTCGTCGGGCGCGGCGGAGCGATCGAACGAACGCAAGGTGCCGAGCGGTTGCGTGATGGCTTTCGGGAGCGGTTTGCGGGTCATGCGGCGGCCTGTTGTGCGCCCAGCACCATGTCGACCTCGTCGGCAATGGCCGCGATCTCCTTCGCGGCCGGTCCCTTCCAACTGATGAGGCTCGGCGTGGCGCCCCATAGCGCGGCTTCCGGATAGGCGACGCGGTTCGCCATTTCGTTTTGCAGCACCGGCAGTCCCGCGGCGGTCAATTCGGCCCGGATGTGCTTGGCGACGACGGAATCGCGTGTGGTCTGCGTCAGCACGCAGCGGAACGGCGGTTGCCGCCCGTCGGTACGGCCGGTCAGGATGCTCACGGTATCGAGCATGCGGTCGACATCGAACGGCGAAGGCTTGACCGGAATGAGGAGAAAGTCGGCGAGCGTCAGGCAATCGAGCGTGGTGCGCGAGCGGAAACCCGGCGTGTCGACGATGACGAGACCGTTGCCGGCGGCGAGGCGGCGCGCCGTCGCGGAAGCCTCTTCGCTCGCGTCCTCGATTACGCTGACGCCGCCAAGCGCGCGCTCGCGCGCGGCAAGCCGAATGATCGAACGCTGCGGATCGGCGTCGATGAGGTTCGGGCGTCGCCCGCGCAGGTGCCAATAAACCGCGAGGCAGCTCGCCAGCGTACTTTTACCGCTGCCACCTTTCATGGTGGCCACTGTGATGATCATGCGTGTCATCTCCGACCGTGCAAAGAAAGGCCGTCCAAATAACGCGAAGCGCACGCGAATCAGCTTTGAAAATACTATTTGATTCGCGACGGACTGCCTAACGCCAAAGCCAGAGTGAAAGCCTCGCGCGAAAGCCTGGCGCCAAAACCCGGCGTCTGAGCCTGGCAACACGCAGCGCCCAAAGACACGCCGGGCGGCCTCAGGACGAGCGGATTGCGACCGGAACCGGCCGCCGCGTCGCTTTGAGGAGCGGCCGGCCCACGCGGTAGCGCGGCACGAGATGCCGCACGAGCCCGAAGCCGCCGACCAACAGGCTCGTCCACACCGCCACGCTGAAATACAGCGACATCCACGGAATCTCATTGTGCCAGCGGGCGTAGCTGTGGGTGACCACCCAATAAGTGGCGATGTCATGCAGGCCGGCGAACAGGCCGAGATAGTGTGTGCCGTCAGCGCGCTGCGCCTGCCAGCGGACAAAATACATCGGCACATCGGCACTGCACATGAAGATGACATAACCGGCGGTTCCGACGGCCAAGGCGGCAAGCGTGAATTGCGCGATACCGCGAAAGCTCAAGGCCAGCCGAACCAGCGCAATGCCGACAAGGGCAAACGCAATCGTCCACAGCGAATTCTCCAGCACATTGCCCAGGAAATTCGTCGACACCACCGCGTACCAGGAGCACAGTTCGGCGATTGCGATCAACGGCACCAACAGTCTGGAGATGTTTCTTGCGGTCTCGGAATGCGTGATCCGGCCGAGCTCGCGCAATAGGATCGCCCACTGGACGGCGAAGCAGAGCTCGGCCACGGTCGCGACCGAGCGGCCGATCAGCACGCTCGACAGCCAGGTATCGAACAGACAAATCCGCTGCACGTCGGCGCGCGGCAGGATCGAGCGGAAGGCGCAGCCGAGCACATAAGCCGCACTCAATAGCGCCAGCGGCTCCAACGCGAAGGTGCAGTTGGGGGCGCCAAATGGATTGGCCCGGTAGCAAGCCCGCAAACCGAACAGCAGCGCGATATTGATCGTGCTAACCGCCAGCAAAAAGCCCCACCACACTGCAACGGGATTCGACCAGGACAGCCAGGCAAAGCTCATCGGCAACTCGGCGAAAACGTCATCCCACCCTCAAAAGGTTTAATACTACCGACATACATGGCTAGAATGCGATACGTCGCAGGGTCGCCTAAGCCCTTATCGGCACAGCCGGAACGGCCGCGCCTCGCCGGCTTAACGGGCCGTTAGGGCCGACTGCATAGGTTGTTTTCCCTACGCCGCTTCACCGCCCGAGCGGGAAGGGGATATTCGATGGTCGCCGCGGGAAATTATCGTAATCACGCAGAACTGCGCAAAAAGCCGCGGCGCAGCTTTCATTACCACGCAAAAATCGTGAAAGATAACAATACCCAGATCACCTGCGCGATCGCTGACATATCGCATAGCGGAGCGCGGCTCCATCTTGAGAGCGATGTGGAGTTGCCGCCTGAGTTCGTTCTGCTCCTGACGCGCAATGGCGGGGCGCACCGGAACTGCCGCCTGATCTGGCGCGACGGCTTAAGCCTCGGCGTTAAATTTCCCGAAAACCGCTGATTGCATCTGGTTTCACGCACCGGCTGGCGTCGGCGTTGCCATATTTGCGGCGCTACCCTGCAGCAAGCTGGCCTTGGGGACTTGTTCCGGCGGGAGGGACTTTGGTCCGGCGAGGGGGCTTGGCCCGGCGATTTGGCGCCGGTTCGCGCAAGTGGGGCTTATGTGATGGATGTCGGCAATCACACCGGTCGTGGGTGGCAGGCGATTGCCTCGCGGGCCCTTGCGTTCCGCGCTGTAAGCGCGGCGCGGCGCATTTTCCCGTCCGCGGCCGTTGTGCGGCGCACTTCTGTGGCAGTGCTCGGCGCCGCGCTCGCGGGCTGCAGCATGGGCGGCGGCGGCGCCGGTTCGCTCTTGGTCGATCCATCGGTTTACAGCGCCTATCATTGTGACGACCTCGCCAAGCAATGGAAGGTTCTGGTCGCCCGCGAGAAGGAGCTGCGCGCGCTGATGCAGCGGGCGGCCCAAGGCACCGGCGGCGGCGTGATCGGTTCGCTCGCCTACCGGCCCGAGTACGACTCGGTCCTGAGCGAAGAGAAACTCCTGCAGCGTACGGCCGTCGAAAAAAAGTGCGCCGCGACGCCGCAATTCCAGAGCGATCAGGTGATTCGCTGAGCGGTTTAATCCGAAGCGACGCTCAAATCATTCCGGCCGCGAGAGCGGCGGCGAGGGCAACGCCACCGGCGGCGAGCGCGATCAGCGCGACCGCGCTGCCGGCCGTCGTCTTGCCGCCGGCAAACGAAGTGGCATAGACCGCCTTGAGGACGTTGTTGGAAGAGGACGCAATCAGTATCGCCGCTGCAAGATCGGCCGCGGCCACGTTGGTCACCCCGCCTTGCGCCAGGTTCAACACGAACGGATCGATGTCGGTGACGCCGACGATCGCGGCAAGGCCGTAAATGCCGGAAACGCCGAATTGCGCTTTGGCGACGACCGAGACGACCGATACCGCGACGAACAACGCCGCAAAGATCGCCGCAGCGCCCAGTTCCAACGGATTATTGGCGGTCGCGGGCTGCATCTGGCTTGGTGGGGACTCTTGCGGCCGCGCGCCGCCCCAGTATTGCAGCGCGCAGATCGCAAAACCGGCAAGCGACAGCGCGCATAACGGCACGATCAAGAGGTGCGCCAGCCCGGCGTTGAAGATCGCGACCACCGCCAAAATGCGTAGATACATGATCGCGGTGGCGAGCGTGATGCCGGCCTGGGCCTGGCGCTTGAGTGCTGGGTCGGCTTTGGCCTGCCGCGCCAGAACCACCGTGGTCGCGGTCGAGGAATACATGCCACCAAGCGCGGCCATCCACAGGCCGCGCGCCGCCGCCGCCCAATGGCGTTGCGCCAGATAGCTGGCATAGGAAAAGCTGCAGACGACGACCAGCGCCAGCCAGACCTGGCGCGGCGTGATCGCTGTCAGCGTCGTCACCGGGTGATTGGGCAAGAGCGGAAGCACGATGCCGGTGAGGATCAGAAACTCGCCGGCGGTGACGATCTCCTTCATCTCGACCCGGCGCGCCAGTGCGTGCAGCTTCGTGCGCCCGGTGAGCAGCAGCACGGCGGCGACGGTCATCGTGACCGCGATCCAATGCGGCAGCGCGAGCGCCGTGGCGCCGAGCAGATAAGCAAGCACGTTGAGCACCGGCACGACGATGCCGATGTTGATGTCGCTGTCGTCGGCGTCCGGCGGCGCCGGCTTTTCGTGCTCGGTGACGTGAGCGGCGTAGTAGACGAGGAGCCATGCGCCGAGGACCAAAAGGCCACCGGTGAACGGAATGAAATGCTCGGGATCGAACAGATAAAGCGTGCCGCCGGCCAGTGCCAGTAGCGGAAAAGTACGAATGCCGCCGGGGCGCCGCTCGTCGGTGTGGGCGAAGAATTCCTCGAAGGCGAGCCCGAGAAAAAAGCTCAAGCCAAGCAGCAGCGCGACGCTGGCCGGTGATGGAGTTGTGATCATGCCGCTTTGATCGGTATGCGCTGCAATGGGGCAGGGGATGAGGCGGCCGAGCCTGGTCGATGACCCGGGATGAAGATTCTATAAGTGGACTATAGTCGACGCGGCGGAGAATGAAAGTCAGCCGAGTAAAGCCGCCAGCTTGGCTTTCTTCTGCTCGATCTGGTCAAGGCGGCACTGCTTCGGCGCTTTGTCCGGACGCCACCGCAACAGACGCGTGCCGTGCCGAAACCGCTCGCCGGTGAAATGATCGTAGCAGACTTCGACCACGAGTTTCGGCCGCAACGGCATCCATTCCGCCGAGCGTTTTGTCGACCAGCGGCTCGGCCCGCCCGGGGCATTGCCGGTGAAGCCTGGCGGCCCGATCAAGGTTTTGAGCCTTTTGGTGAGCGCCGACTTGTCCTCGCGTTTTATCGTCGAGGTGAAGCCGACGTGATGCAGCAGGCCCTCTTTATCGTAGAGACCGAGCAGCAGCGAGCCGACCAACGGACTGCCCTCGTTGTAGCGAAAACCGCCGACGACGCAGTCGGCGCTGCGATAGTTCTTGATCTTCTGCATGCCGCTTCGATCGCCGGAGCGATAGGCAAAATCGCGGCGTTTGGCGATGATTCCGTCGAGAGCGGAGCCGCCGCGCTTCAGCCAACTCTTCGCGGCGCTCAACTTGTCGCTTGACGGCGACAGCCGGATCGGCTGGCGCTTGCCGCAGTAGCTTTTGCAGAAGCGTTCCAGCAGCCGGCGGCGCTCGTCGAGCGGCTCGTCGGCGAGCAGTTGTCCATCGTCGCCGACCAACAAATCGAAAGCAATCAACAGTGCGGGCGTCTCCGCGGCCAATCTGCGGACGCGGCTCGCCGCGGGATGGATGCGTTGCAGTAGGGCATCGAACGAAAATGCACCGCCAATCGGCACCACGATCTCGCCGTCGAGCACGAACTTCATCGGCCGCAGGGCGGCGAGCGCCGCAACCAGCTCCGGAAAATAGCGCGTCATCGAGCGACCGGATTTTGATTGCAGCTCGACTTTCTTGCCGTCGCGGAAGGCGAGGCAGCGAAAACCGTCCCATTTCGGCTCGTAGCGCCATAGACCGCCGGTCGGAATGGTGGCGACCGAGAGCGCTTCCATCGGGGCGTAGGGCGGGCGGAGCGGAAGAGTCATGACTGAGTCTGGCGAGGGTCTTGGCAAAGGTTGGTAACCCGGTCCTCAATGTGCGGAGTTCCATCCAGTTCCGCCTGTTCGCCGGCAGCCCGCCGGAACCGCGCCCGCGGTGGCGACGTTAGTCAATATTCAAGCACCAGGAGGCCGTCATGGCAGGCGAATTGAAAGGACGCACCATCGCGGTGCTGGCAACCGACGGCGTCGAGCAGGTCGAGCTCACCGAACCGGTCAAAGCGCTCAAGGCCGCCGGTGCCGAGGTGAAAATCGTTTCCGACAAGGACGACGAGATACAGGCGTTCAAGCATCACGACAAAGCCAACAAAATTCCAGTGGACGAATCGCTGCATGACGCCGAGCCGAGTTCGTTCGACGGCTTGGTGCTGCCTGGAGGCGTCATCAATCCGGATGCGCTTCGCCTGGTGCCGGAAGCAATCGCGTTCGTCCGCCATTTTGTTGCGGAGAAAAAGCCGATCGCCGCCATTTGCCATGGTCCGTGGACGCTGATCGATGCCGGCGGCGTCAAAGGCAAGACAATGACCTCCTGGCCGTCGCTCAAGACCGATCTGTCGAACGCTGGCGCCAAATGGGTCGATCAGCAGGTGGTCGCCGATGCCGATCTCATCACCTCGCGCAAGCCTGATGACCTTCCGGCCTTCACCAAGAAGATGGTCGAGGCCTTCAGCCACGCCCATGCTGCCGCCAAGTAGCTTTGACGCTAAATAGCTCGCGGGCAAAAATGCTCTCGGAGCACGTCGCGTCAGCGGGCAGACCGCCACGCCGCAATCCTGCAGTGGTTGCGAACAAAACGGGACCGTGATTCAGTCGTTTCCCGACCCCGATTGATTCGTGACCATGCTGGCGGCGCGCCTGCAACAGCTTAATCCGCAACAGCGCCGCGCTGTCCAGTACGGCTGCGCGACCTTGGACGCGTCCGGTCCGCTGTTGATCATCGCCGGCGCCGGCTCCGGCAAGACCAATGCGCTCGCGCACCGCGTCGCGCATCTGATCGAGCGCGGCGCCGACCCGCACCGCGTCCTGCTGTTGACCTTTTCCCGCCGCGCCGCTGCGGAAATGACACGCCGCGTGGGCCGCATCCTCGCCGACATGACACGCGGAGCTGCGAACCCGGCGCCTACCATCGCCTGGGCCGGCACGTTCCATTCTATCGGAGCGCGGCTGGTTCGCGAGTTTGCCGACGATATCGGCGTCGGCCGCGAATTCACTATCCACGATCGCGAAGATTCGGCCGATCTGATGAATCTGATCCGGCACGAGCTGGGATTTTCCAAAACCAAGGAGCGCTTTCCCGCCAAAGGCACCTGCCTCGCCATCTATTCGCGTGCGGTCAACAGCGAAACCGCGCTGGACGAAATGCTCGATGCCTGCTTTCCGTGGTGCGCGATGTGGCAGGACGAATTGCGCAAGCTGTTCGCAACCTTTGTCGAAGCTAAGCAGGCGCAGAACGTCCTCGATTACGACGATCTGTTGCTCTATTGGGCGCATATGATGGCCGAGCCGTCGATCGCGCACGAAGTCGGGGCGCGGTTCGACCACGTGCTGGTCGACGAATACCAGGACACTAACCGGCTGCAGGCCTCGGTGCTGCTGGCGCTCAAGCCGAACGGCGCCGGCTTGACGGTGGTCGGCGACGACGCCCAGGCGATCTATTCGTTCCGCGCCGCGACCGTGCGCAACATTCTCGATTTTCCCGGACATTTCAGTCCGCGTGCCGAGGTGATCACGCTGGAGCAGAATTACCGCTCGACCCAGCTGATCCTGGCGGCGGCCAATGCCGTCATTGGCCTTGCTGAGGAGCGCTTCACCAAAAATCTTTGGTCCGAGCGCAAATCCGCGGAGCGTCCCTGGCTTGTCAATGTGCGCGACGAAGCGGATCAGGCCCACTACGTGGTCGAGAAGGTCCTGCAACACCGCGAAGCCGGACTTGCGCTCAAGACGCAAGCCGTGCTGTTTCGCACATCGCACCACAGCGGGCTGCTCGAAGTCGAATTGACCCGCCGCAACATACCGTTCGTGAAGTTCGGCGGCCTGAAATTTCTCGAAGCCGCGCACATCAAGGACATGCTGGCGCTCTTGCGCTTCGCTGAAAATCCGCGCGATCGCGTCGCCGGTTTCCGGGTCATTCAGCTCTTGCCTGGAATAGGTCCAGCGATCGCCGGCAAGGCGCTCGACCGCATCGCGGAGGCTGCCGATCCGGCCGCGGTGCTTGAGGCTGTGCGGCCGCCGGCGGCCGCCGCCGAGCATTGGCCGGACTTCGTTGCGACCGTCCGCCTGGTGCGTTCCGGCGCCTCCGGCTGGCCGGCCGAGTTCTATCTCGTTCGCCGCTGGTACGAACCGCATCTGGAGCGCATTCACGAGGATGCGGCGCTACGCCAGGCGGACCTCGACCAGCTCTTGCACATTGCGGGGACCTACCCTAGTCGCGAGCGCTTTCTCACCGAGCTGACGCTCGATCCGCCCGATGCGGCGAGCGATCGCGCCGGCGCGCCACTTCTCGACGAAGACTATCTCATTCTCTCGACCATCCATTCGGCGAAAGGCCAGGAGTGGAAGTCCGTCCATCTATTGAACGCGGTAGACGGCTGTCTGCCGTCCGATCTCGCGACCGGCAAGAGTGCCGAGATCGAAGAGGAGCGGCGCCTGCTGTATGTCGCCATGACGCGGGCGCGGGACCATTTGCATGTCATCGTGCCGCAGCGGTTCTTCGTGCACGGCCAGCGCAGCAACGGCGATCGCCACCTCTACGCCGCGCGCACGCGCTTTATTCCGTCAGCACTGCTCGACCATTTCGAATGCTGCGGCTGGTCTCCCGCCGCCGCCGCGCACGCGCCGCCGCGCCCGGCCCGGGCGCCGGTCGACATATTAAAGCGCGTCCGCAACAGTTGGGGATGAGTTTGCTTAAAGCGCCACGCGGCGCAGCCGCAGCGCGTTGCTGATTACGCTCACTGAGGAGAGCGCCATTGCTGCAGCGCCGATGACCGGCGACAGCACGATGCCGAACGCCGGATAGAGCACACCGGCGGCAATCGGGATCGCGGCGCCGTTGTAGAGGAACGCCAGCAGGAGATTTTGCCGGATGTTGCGCATGACACCGCGCGACAGCCGCAGCGCCCGCACGATCCCGGTGAGATCTCCGTTGAGGAGCGTGATGCCGGCGCTTTCGATCGCGACGTCCGTGCCGGTGCCCATGGCAATGCCGACATCGGCGGCGGCCAGCGCCGGCGCGTCGTTGACCCCGTCGCCGGCCATGGCGACGACGCGGCCATCGCGGCGTAACTTGCTGACGATTGCGCCCTTGTCTTCGGGCAGCACTTCGGCTTCGAACGCAGCAATGCCGAGGCGGCGTGCCACCGCCGCAGCGGTGACGCGGTTGTCGCCGGTCAGCATGACGACGCGCACCCCTGCGCGGCCGAGAGCTTCGAGCGCCTCCGCCGATGTCGCCTTGACCGGGTCGGCGATGGCGAAAAGGCCGCCCAGTCTGCCGTCAGCGGCGAGGAAAACCACAGTCGCCCCGTCACTGCGCAGGCGGTCTGCATCCTGCTCGAGCGCGCGCGGATCAATGCCGCGGCTGGACAGAAAACTCGCGCTGCCAACGGCAATGGTGCGGCCCTCGACCGTGGCGACGATGCCCTTGCCGGGCGGCGCGTCGAAGTCGCTGTTTTCGGCCAAGGCGATATTACGTTCGGCGGCGGCGGTAACGATGGCGGCGCCGAGCGGATGCTCGCTGGCGCGTTCGGCCGATGCGGCGAGACGAAGGATCCCAGCTTCGTCGAACCCGGATGCCGCGACAATGGCGATCAGCTTCGGCTTGCCCTCGGTCAGGGTTCCGGTCTTGTCGATGACCAGCGTGTCGATTGCCTCCATCCGCTCCAGCGCCTCGGCGTTTTTGACGAGAACGCCCGCGCGCGCGCCGCGCCCGATGCCGACCATGATCGACATTGGCGTCGCTAGGCCAAGGGCGCAGGGGCAGGCGATGATGAGCACGCTCACCGCCGCGATCAGGGCGAATGCGAAACGTGGCTGCGGCCCGTAGAGCGACCACGCGGCGAAGGTGACAAGCGCGATGGCAAAAACCATCGGCACGAACCATGACGACACCTTGTCGGCGAGCCGCTGGATCGGCGCGCGTGAACGCTGCGCCGTCGCCACCATCTGCACGATCCGCGCCAACAGCGTGTCGCGGCCGACCGCCTCGGCCTGCATCACGAAGCTGCCGCTGCGGTTAAGCGTGCCGCCAATGACCTTGGCTCCGGCGGCCTTGCTCACTGGCATCGATTCTCCGGTCAGCATGGATTCGTCGACGGTGGAATGGCCGTCGACGATCGCGCCGTCGACGGGAATTTTTTCGCCCGGCCGTACCCGCAGGCGATCGCCGGCGACGACGTCGCCGAGCGGAATTTCCGTGTCGGGACCGTCTGACGCGATGCGGCGGGCCGTCGTCGGCGCGAGATCAAGCAGCGCGCGGATGGCGCCCGAGGTTTTCTCCCGCGCGCGCAATTCCAGTATCTGGCCGAGCAGCACCAATACGGTGATCGCGGCGGCAGGTTCGAAATAGGCTGCGACCGCGCCATGATGTCCATGAAATGCCGGCGGGAACAGTTGCGGCGCGAACGTGGCGACGACGCTGTAGACAAAGGCGATGCCGGTGCCGATAGCGATCAGCGAGAACATGTTGAGGTTGCGGGCTGCGAACGAACGGAAGCCGCGAACAAAAAACGGCCAGCCGCCCCACAGCACCACCGGCGTAGCAAACGCCAGCTGGACAAAATTGTTCGTGCCGGGCGAGAGCCAACCACCGGTATCGACGAGGTGGCCGCTCATCTCCAGAGCGACGACCGGCAGCGTCAGCCCGAGACCGATCCAGAATCGCCGCGTCATGTCCAAAAGCTCGGGATTGCGCGTGGGCGCCGCCGACACGACTGCGGGCTCCAGCGCCATGCCGCAAATCGGGCAGGCGCCGGGGCCGATTTGCCGCACTTGCGGGTGCATCGGGCAGGTGTAAACGGCGCCAGCCGGCGCCAGAATGCTCAAAGGGGCGGGCTCAAGGAACTTTTCAGGGTCGGCTGTGAATTTACTGCGGCACTTTTCGCAGCAAAAATGGTAGGTGTGATGGCCGTATTCGTAACGGTGCGGGCTTTTCGCCGGGTCGACGATCATGCCGCACACCGGATCGGTGGCGGCAGCGGCGCTCGCCGGGTGGGCTGGACGGTGCATGCCATTCTCTTGAAACGGGTACCCGGTAGGGGTATATAAAGACTATGCGAGACATTGCCAAGAGTTCGGTGCTCAAGCGGCTGACGCGTATCGAAGGTCAGGTGCGCGGTTTGACGCGAATGGTCGACGAGGATCGCTATTGCATCGATGTGGTGACGCAGCTGTCGGCGGTGCGGGCGGCATTGCGGCGCGCCGAAGAGGAAATCCTTGCCGATCACGCGGCGCATTGCGTCGAGCATGCCATTGCTTCCGGCAACAAGGCCGAACAGCGGCGCAAGGTTGCCGAGTTGATCGAAGTCATCGCGCGCAGCGACCGATGAAGGCGCGGAAAAGCAAAGCGGTGAAACGAAAGGCGACGCCTCCGCTCAAGCGGCGGCGAACCGCAGCCATCGGAATCAAGCGCGCCTATCAGAAACCGGCGGCGGCCGACGGCATACGAATTCTGATCGACCGGCTATGGCCGCGCGGAGTGTCGAAGGACGAGCTTGCCATCGATCTGTGGCCGCGCGAATTGGCGCCCACCACGGAGTTACGGAAGTGGTACGGCCACGAGCCGGATCGGTTCGCCGAATTCCGCCGCCGCTACCGTCGTGAACTTGCCGGCCACGCCGAACGGCTTGCCGCGCTGCGCGGCCTGATCGCAGGCCGTGCCGCGACGTTAGTCACCGCCACGCGCGAGATCGATCTCAGCCACGCTACGGTTTTTCGGGAAATACTCTCGGCGAAAAATTAGCGGCCGGCTCAGTTTAGAAGGATGATCGAGCCCGCCGGCAGATTGAGCGATTCCGCTTCGCTCGATGTCGCTGGCCGGATTTCAGAGATCGAATAATTGTAGATTTCCTGGTTGATCAGCCGTCGCTGGAGCTCAGTACGGGCTTCGCGTTCGCTCGGCGCCGCCACGCCGTATTGCAGATGCACGGTCATGCCGTCGCGGTCGGCGAACGAAACGGTGGTGACGAACGGCAACTGCATTGGGATTTCCTTCTTGACGCCTGCCATATCCAACCGGCCAAACTTTAATAAAATGCTACCGGCCGCTTGCCGCGGCGTTCGCATTAACGATGCGTGGATTGTTTCAGCGCTTGCGGACGATTAGTCGCATCTCTGCCGCGCCAGCGCCGCGCCCCGGGCGAGTGCATCGAGTTTCATTGCGGCGATTTCGCGGCGCATCGGCGCCATGCCGCAATTCGTACAAGCGATGATTTTTTGCGCGGGCACGTGTTCTGCCGCTTTCGTTATCACCTCTGCGACTTCATCCGGGGTCTCGATCTTGTCGGTGGCGACGTCGATGACGCCGAGCAGCACATCTTTGCCGTGAAGCAATTCGAGCACGCTCATCGGCACGTGCGAATTGATGCATTCCAGCGAGACCTGGTCGATACGGCTTTTCGCCAGCGCCGGGAAGAATTTCTCGTATTGGCGCCATTCGGCGCCGAGCGCGGCCTTCCATTCGATATTGGCGGTGATGCCGTAGCCGTAGCAAATATGCACGCCGCTCACGCAGGAGACGCCGTCGATGGCGCGGTGCAGGGCCTCGATTCCCCAGCCGACGGCGGCGTCCATGTAGACATTGAAGGCTGGCTCGTCGAATTGGATCACGTCGACGCCGTCGGCGGCGAGCCCGCGCGCCTCCTCGTTGAGCAGGTCGGCGAAAGCAAACGCCAATTTAGTCCGGTCGCCATAGTGCGCGTCGGCGATCGTATCGACGATGGTCATCGGCCCGGGCAAAGTGAATTTAAGTTTGCGCGTGGTGTGAGCGCGGGCAAGGCGGGCTTCGCGGGCATGCACGCGCGCGCGCAGCCGCAGCGGGCCGACGACAGTCGGACACATCGCTTTGTAGCGATCGTTGCGGATGCCCATCTCGATACGCTGATCGAAATCGATGCCGTCGACCGCTTCGAGAAAGCCGTGCACGAAGTGCTGGCGCGACTGTTCGCCGTCGCCGACGATATCGATGCCCGCGTCTTCCTGCAGCTTGATCGCAAGCAGCGTCGCATCGTCCTTGGCGGCCGCAAGTTCGTCGCCTTCGAGACGCCACGGCGCCCACAGTTTGTTTGGCGCGGCGAGCCAGGCCGGCTTCGGCAGGCTGCCGGCGATGGTGGTCGGGAATAATTTTTCGGCGGCCGGCATGGTGTGAGCCCTTGTTCACTTCGACAGCGCCGCGGGCGGCTGCCAGTCGTAAAGCCAATCATAATGCCACAACAGCCGATCGCCGCCGATTGCGCGCATCGCCGCATTGCGTAGCGCCGCCGGCAGAATGCCGCGGTGATAGCGCTGGCCGTTACGCGCCGCGTCCCGTTGCACCCTGCGAGTGCGCCCCCGCCGCAGCGACGAATAGGCTTTCAGGGCCGCTGCGGCATCGTCGGACTGGCGGGCAAGGCAGCGCGCCGCCACCACGGCGTCCTCGATCGCCATGGCGGCGCCTTGCGCCAAATAAGGCAGCATCGGGTGGGCGGCATCCCCAATGAGCGCAACGGCGCCGTGCGCATAGGTCGGCAGCGGCCGGCGATCGTAAAGCGCCCACTTCAGCCACGTTTCGGGCTGACGCACCAAGGCCTGCAATTGTGCGGCCCAGCGCGCGGCCGGCAAGCGCGGCAAGAGATCGACCCGGCCAGCCGGCACGCTCCAACCCGACGCATTCCAGGTATCGTTGGCGATGACGACGACGTTGATGACCGCGCCGGCTTTGACTGGGTAATGCACCACATGGGCGTCGCTGCCGAGCCAAAGATGGATCGGGCCCGCGCAATTCGGCCGGCGCTTCGGCGGCCGGCACCAGCGCGCGCCAGGCGCTGCGGTGGGCAAACCGCGGCGGCTCCCTAAAGCCGATCCGCGCCGGCGCCAGCGACCACAAGCCGTCGGCCGCGATCAGCGCGTGGCCATTTTCGCTCCACACACCGCCGGCAGCGCGCGCCGACACCGTCACCCCATGGGCGTGCGCGGCAAAATCCTCCATGCGCGTGCCGAGCTTCAGGACGATGTCGCGCTCCTGACCGACGGCGGCGGCGAGCGCGGTTTGCAGATCGCCGCGATGGATCATCCAATAGGGTGCGCCGTAACGCTCCGGCGCCGCGCCAAGCTGCATGCGAACGATCTCGCGGCCGCTGGCGCCGTCGTGGACACGCAGCGCAGCGGGCGCAACGACGTGGCCCCGTAGACGATCGCCGAGATTAAGCTCGAGCAAGAGGCGGGTCGCATTCGGCGAGAGCTGGATGCCGGCGCCGACTTCGGCGAGGCGCTCGGCCTGCTCCAGGACGACGACCCGGAAACCGTTGCGCGCCAGCGCCAGCGCGGCTGTGAGCCCGCCAATACCGGCGCCCGCGACAATGACGCTGCGCGCCCCTGTCACGGCGGAGGTTTAGAGAGCAACTTCAGTCAGCGCGCATTCCGCCGGCCGCGCCTCGTTGGGCCGAAGCTTTGGATCGTGGCGGTACAGCGTCGAGCAATACGGGCAGACGTAGTCCGCGTCGTCGCCCATGTCGCAATAGACATGCGGATGATCGAATGGCGGGGTGGCGCCGACGCACATGAATTCCCTGGCGCCGATCTCGATGACCGGCACGCCGATATCGTTGTGGAAATGCGGGACAGTCATGTCAGTCATGGTCGACTCCAAAATCAGCCGCCATCATAGGCATCCGGCAGCGGCTTTTCCAGCGACAGGCCGGCCTGCGCATTGTGTTGTGAAAAAGCCGCAAATCCCCGCCATTCCATGGCTTTCGACGCGCCTTTCGGCGAACGAAGAGATTGGACGAGGATTGATCGTGACCGCAATGCGAATTGGCCGGGTGTTAAGCCATCCCGGTTTGGCCCTTGGCTGTGCGGCGATTTTTGCACTCGCCGCTGCGGTCTTCGCCGGCGGCGGCATTGCCGCGCGTGACCGGCTGGCAATGGCGGACAATCCGGCCAAGATCAGCGACCGGGCGCTCGATCGGGTTTTTAACGGCGTGGTCGCGCAGCGGGAAATCCGCGCCGCGCTTGCTTGCGGCGACGTCGATCTGGCGCAAAGCTTTGTCGAACTGGCCGCTGAACGCAGCGTCGCTATCGATCCTGCGCTGGCGCAGCAAGTCCGGGATGCGCGCGCCGCTCACAACACGGTGGCCGGGACCGCGGGCCGCTTCGTCCATGGCTTGTGGACCGGCGAGCCCACCGATCTGGCCAGTCTCGCCGGCACTGCGCTCGGCGATCTGTTCGTCTTCGGCGATATCCGCGATGCGGCGCGGGAGGGAACGCATTACCTCACCGGCCAGCATTACGATTCCTGGATTCTCGGTCTTGCCGGCGTCGGCATCGCCATAACCGCTGCGACCTATGCCAGCGCCGGCCTTGCGGCGCCGGAGCGGATCGGTCTGTCGCTGGTCAAGGCGGCCCGCCGCACCGGGCGGCTTAATCCGGTGCTCGCCGTGCGCGCGACGCGGGAAGTCGTGAAAGTGGAGGAGACGGGCGGCCTTCTCGATCTTGCCGAGAACACAGGCCGGGTCGAAGCCAAAGCCGGCACGCAAGCGGCGATGGACGGTCTTGCGGTGGCGCAGGAGCCGCAAGACATGGCCCGACTGTCGCGGCTTGCCGCGGCGAAGGGCGGCAAGACCCGCGCGATCATTAAGCTCCTCGGCCGAGCCGCGCTCGTGCTCACTGCCGGCACGTTCGATCTGGCGGTGTGGCTCATATGGGCGGCGTTCGCGGTGTTGGGCTTTTGCGCCTCATGCAAGACCGCGGTCGAGCGCCTCACGCAGCGCTATCTCGACGCGCGGCGGTCGCGGCTGCTGCGCGACGCCGAGCGGCTAGTGGTCCGATTCTAACATTCGCACCCCTTTCCGGCTGGCCATCATGCGAATGTTAGAATCAAAGGACCACTAGCAAATGTCAGTCCTAGTGGAGCTTTTGGATTTGACATTCGCTTCACGAGTTTGCGGATGGGTGGGTAGCGAATGTCAAATCCGCTCCACTAGGTCTGGCGCAATGCGTCCGGGTGTGACAATCGTCAGCCCATGCCGTCTTTTTCACATAATGGCATCGAGATCGCCTTTCTCGACGAGGGCGAGGGCGAGCCGATCGTGCTGGTGCACGGCTTCGCCTCGAATAAGGAAATTAATTGGGTCGGGCCGGGGTGGATATCGACCCTGACGCGGGCCGGCCGCCGCGCCATCGCGCTTGACGATCGCGGCCACGGCGCTTCGGGCAAGCTCTACGATCCGGCCGCCTATCACAGTTCGGTCATGGCCGAGGACGTAAGCGCGTTGCTCGATCATCTCGGGCTGCCGCGCGCCGACGTCATGGGCTACTCGATGGGCGCGCGGATCGCGGCCTATCTGGCGCTGGCGCATCCCGATCGCGTGCGCTCGGTCGTGCTCGGCGGCTTGGGCATGCACCTCGTCGAAGGCGTGGGGCTGCCGGATACGATTGCGGACGCGCTGGAAGCGCCGTCGCTGTCGGACGTCACCGATCCGACGGCGCGCTTGTTTCGCGCCTTTGCCGAGCAGACGAAATCGGACTTGACCGCGCTCGCCGCCTGCCTGCGCGGCTCGCGCCAGACCCTCACGCGCGCCGAGGCCGGGCGCCTTGCCGTGCCGGTCCTGGTCGCGGTGGGCAGCGAAGACCCGATCGCCGGTTCGCCGCAAGAGCTCGCCGCGCTCATCCCCGGCGCGCGGGCCTTCGTCATTCCCGGCCGCGATCACATGCTCGCGGTCGGCGACAAGGCCTTCAAGTCAGCGGTGCTGGACTTCCTGGCCGCACGGCCCTGACCTCGGCCATTGGCCCAATTTTATGGGCCACTGACTGATTTCATTGGGCTTTTGGCCGAATCGCGCCGCCCCTTGGTATTAAGCGGCCGGCCACCCAATATGCTAGAACGCACGCGGTTTGCGGGAGACAGCCCTTATGGCGCAATTTCAGGCGAAGCCGGTCCTCGATAAAGTCGATCCGGTCTGGGCGCGTATCCGCCGGGAGGCGGAAGACATCGTGCGGCGCGAGCCCGAGCTCGCCAGCTTCATCTATTCAACGGTGCTTCATCACGACACGTTCGAAGTCGCCGTTGTGTACCGGCTGGCGGCGCGGCTCGATCATCCGGCGGTGTCGGCCGAATTGATCCGGCAGGCCTATGCCGATGCGATCAAAGAAGTGCCCGAGATCGGCGACGCGTTCCGCGCCGACCTCATGGCGATCGTCGATCGCGATCCGGCAACGCATCGCCTGATCGAGCCCTTGCTCTATTACAAAGGTTTCCACGCCATCCAGACGCAGCGGCTGACACATTGGCTCTGGGAAAAGGGCCGCCGCGATTTTGCTCTCTATCTACAAAGCCGATGCTCGGCCGTATTCCAGTGCGACATCCACCCGGCCGCCCAGATCGGCCGCGGCATTTTTCTCGATCATGCCACCGGGCTTGTGGTCGGCGAAACCGCGGTGATCGAAGATGACGTGTCGATGCTGCACGACGTCACGCTCGGCGGCACCGGCAAAGAGCACGAAGACCGCCATCCGAAAATACGCTACGGCGTGATGATCGGCGCCGGCGCCAAAATCCTCGGCAATATCGAAGTCGGACATTGTGCTCGCATCGCTGCCGGCTCGGTGGTGGTCAAGTCAGTTCCGAACAATGTGACGGTGGCGGGAGTTCCTGCCAAAGTGATCGGCGTCGCCGGTTGCCCGGAACCCGCCCGTTCCATGGATCAGATATTTCAGGACTAGACCATGATCCGATCGGGCTGAATCGGACCATGTCCAGAATTATTCCGTGGAGCGTGATCTTTTCGGAAACCGGTATGCGGATCATGCTCCAAGGTTGAGCCGATCGTTTGATTCGTTTGGATTTGGGAGAAGCATAGTGGACGTTATGCAAGTCAAGAAACTCGATGTTTATTTGAAAAAGTTATTTGGCAATGCGCGCCTGCGCGTGGTGCCGGGCACGCAGAAGGAGGGCGTGGCCGAGGTCTATATCGGCGAAGAACGGCTGGGCGACCTTAACGTCGACGACGAAGACGAGGATTTGTCCTACAATTTTCGGATGGAAATCGATCTCGGCGAGGTCGACGACGTGGATCGGATCAAGCGCCTGGACGCCTATCTCAAGCGGAAATTCGACAATGCCGCGATCCGTGTCGTGCCGCGGCCGCGCAAGCAGGATTCGCTGGAAACCTATCTGGGCGAGGAATTCATCGGCGTGCTGTTCGTCGACGATGAAGGGCGGCGTGGCGGCGCCTACATTCTTGAAATGCCGATCCTGGACATGGATCTGGCCTGAGCTGGCGGCGGCTTTTGCTCTACGCTGCCGTCAATTTTGCTGCGGATGCAATTGCGCCAACAGCCGGTCGAAGCCGCTGGCGATTGTATGCCAGTCGCCGAACCAATCGCGCGGAAAGCGGAATGTGATCTCGGCGGCATCAAGCCGGCGGTCTTGAATGCAGGTGCCTGGCACGGTGCGGCCGGTGCGCGTGCATAGCGCGAAGAACTGCTCGGGATTGGTCCCGACATAGACCAAGTCCTCGCCGTCATAGGGGGTGCCGGGGCGAAACGGCAAGACGGCAAGGCCGTCGGGCCCGGCGCTCGCCTGGCTCTCCGCATAACGCGGATAGATCGTCCGCAACCGCTCAAGCGGCGGCAGTTCGCTGCCCAGCGCGGCGATGGTGACGAATAAGCGTTCGTTCTCCGGTGCGGCGGCGGCCGCAGTCGCATTGGCGGCGTTCAACGGCTTGTCGGCTGCGACCTTATCGTCCGGATTCGGCGGGGCGAGCGAGGGCCACAGGAAAGCAAGATCGATCCGGTCCTGTTCGCCGGCATGCCGTTGCACTTTTTCGCGGATTGCCGCCGGCGGTACGTCGAACAAGACCCCGGCCACGGCGATCGGAAGGGCAGGGGCAATCGCCGGCGCCGGCCGGCCCGGCCAGGTCGGCGACAGCACTGACCACACGAAGGCCACCGCCGCGCCGGCCGCGACCGCCGCGCCGGCAAAGGGCAGCAGCGCAAATAGTCGGCGCCTTGGGCGCGTCGGCTTTTGCCGTGGAACCGCGTGAGCCGTCATCAAAGTGCATCTGCCGCGAATCAAAGGTCAGTATTGCATAGGCGATCATCGCGGCGACGGCGGGGCCGCCCTGAACTAGGTTTTGCCCGTCGCCGGCGTCGCGGGAACCGGCGGCTTCGGTCCGGCAGGCCTGATCAGCGCTTCGATCTCGCCGGCAAGGGTGGCGGCGATCTTGGCATGTGCCGCCGTGTTGAAGTGGATGTGGTCCCATTGGTAAAAATTGGCGGGCACCGGTTCCGGGTCGTAGACGATGACGCGAATCCCGCGAGCGCGCACGCGTTTCGCCATGGCGGCGATATTGGCTGCGCGCGCGGCCCTGGTGCCGAAGAACCGTAAATCGTTGCCGCCGGGCTGCAAAATGACAATGTCGGTGCCTTTCGGCACGGCCGAATCGATCCGGCGCAGCATTCCGGCGGTGATGTCGCCGTTGACGCCGGCGTTGATGACGTTGGCTTGAATGCCCTTCTTGCGCAGTAGCGCCTGCAATACCGCCGGATAGGCATTTTGCTCGCCGACCCCGAAGCCGGTGGTGTTGCTGGCACCGATGGCGACGATGGTCAGCGGCCGGGCCTGCAGCGGCCCCGCCGCGACCACTACCGCAGTCATGGCGACCACAAGCGTCACGGCGAGACATGCCAAGGTTCGCGAGACGACTTTCATGGCGCTAGGCTCCGGTGGGCGAATGACAAATTGGGCATTAACCTTTCTTTAATCATTCCGTAGCCGCCCGCCGCGCCCTCTGCAATTGGTTTGTCGGCAGAACGTTTCACTGTCGATGATCGCGTGAATGTCAGATGATGCCGGATATTTCCGTACAGACAATTGCCTCCTTTTTTGCGCTTGCCATCGGCTTCTCGGTGGCCGGCCTTTGCGCCAGCGGCTATCGTCTGTTCGCGCGCCACGTGCCGAGCTTCCGGCTTCTGGAAGTGGGGCCCGTGCCGGCGCGCTTTGCCGCCATTCCGCTGCTGATGTTCTCCGCGCCCTATATCATCATGCGCAACACGATCCGCGGCCGCCGCATCGAGGGCCGCCGGGCCGAGATCGTCATGCTGGCGACCATCATCGCTGGCCTGTGGAGCCTGATGTGCGGCACCGTGGTGGTGCTCGCGCTTCAAGCGCTGCTTGCCGTCTGATAATCCTTCCGCTCTGCTAGTTTGGTTTATTCGCGCGCAATCGTGCACGCGGGCGGAGCCGCCTTGCGGTGACCGGCGCATCGGGAGTTGTCATGATCTATGAACTCGACGGCCAGCGGCCGGACTTGCCGGAACAAGGCCGCTATTGGATTGCACCGACGGCGACGCTGATCGGCAGGGTGCGGCTAAAGATCGACGCCAGCGTCTGGTTCGGCGCGGTGTTGCGCGGCGACAACGAATGGATCGAACTCGGCGAGCGCTCGCAGATCCAGGACAATGCCACGCTGCATACCGACCCCGGTTTCCCCATGGTGATCGGGCCGAATTGCGTGATCGGTCACAACGTCATTCTGCACGGCTGCACCATCGGCGCCAATTCGCTGATCGGCATGGGCGCAATCGTGCTCAATGGCGCGCGTATCGGGGACAACTGCCTGGTCGGAGCCGGTGCGCTGATCACCGAGGGCAAGACCTTTCCGGAGAATTCGCTGATCGTCGGAGCGCCGGCGCGCGCCATCCGCACGCTCGACGATGCAGCGATCAAAATGATTGCAGGCGGTGCAGATATTTACGTACAGCGCTTCAAGCAATACGCGAAGGGCCTGAAGCCGCTCGAATGACGACCGGCCGCCGCATAGCCATCGTCGGCGGTGGTCTGGCGGGCCTGGCGACCGCCGCGGCGCTTGCTCACTTCGGCATCGAGGCGGAGGTCTTCGAGCAGGCGCCCCGGCTTGCCGAGATTGGCGCCGGCATCAATGTCAGTCCGCAAGCCGTCAAGGCGCTTAATGCGATCGGTCTAGGCGAGCGGATCGCCGCGGCTGCCAATATTGCGCCGGGCGTGCTGACGCGCGAAATGAGTACCGGCGCGCGGCTCGATTATCGCGATCAGAGTTCCGCTGTAGCGCGCTTCGGTGCCGGCGTTCATACCTTCCATCGCGCCGATCTTTTGGCTGTGCTGGCAAGCGGCCTCGATACGCGATCGATCCATCTCGATCATCGGCTGGTCGGCATCGAGGAACGGCCACCGATCGTCGGCTTGAGCTTTGCCAACGGCGCGACGCGAGAGGTCGATCTCGTCATCGGCGCTGATGGAATTCATTCGCTGATCCGTCTCATTCTGTATGGCCAAGACAAGCCGACCTATACCGGCCAGATGGTCTGGCGCGCGCTGCTGCCGGGCAGCGAGTGCCCGGCCGAGGCGCTTGCACCTTCGGGGCACGTTCAATGGCTCGGCCGGGGCCGTCATTTCTTCGCCTATTACCTGCGCGGCCGCGAGGTGGTGAACATCGTCACCCAGGAGGATACCGATTTGTGGGTCGAGGAGGGCTGGTCTATTCCCGGCGATCCCGACGCCATGCGCGCGAGCTTTCCAAATCCGGAACCGATGCTCGCCAAGCTGTTGACCGCCATCACGCAGTGCTCGAAATGGGGCCTGTTTACGCGTCCTCTCACCGACAACTGGGGCCGCGGCCGGATAGCACTCATCGGCGATGCGGCGCACGCCATGCTGCCCAATGCCGGCCAGGGCGCCAGTCAGGCGTTCGAAGACGCCTATATTCTAGCCCGATGGCTTGCCGCCGGCCGGGATGATCCGATCGCAGCGATGCAGAATTTTCGTCGCGTCCGCATTCCGCGCGT
The DNA here is from genome assembly GCA_963790495.1 of uncultured Alphaproteobacteria bacterium. Lineage (GTDB taxonomy): Bacteria > Pseudomonadota > Alphaproteobacteria > Rhizobiales > Xanthobacteraceae > BOG-931. The sequence goes on from CAWBOW010000011.1 coordinate 94,476, forward strand.
GCACGCTGTGCAGCGCTTCTCCGCGGCGATCGTGCGCGCCAAGCACAAATACGATCTGCAATCGGCACCGGCTGCGCCGGCAACGGTCGATGCCGTCGATCGGATGGCGTGGATGTGGGGCTACGATGTTGCCGTCGGCTGGAACCAGCCGCCGGTGGTGCCGGCGTTCGTTTAATCGCGCCCAGCCAGGTCTTGCTTCGGCGCTGCGCCCACGCGCCAGGATCGACAAAACCCAGGTCCGTCAGCACAAAAATGCCCAGTTTCCGGCTTGGCGGCGTCTCAAACATGCGTTTGAATTTCATCCAGCCGTTTGAATACGGTTAATGATGAGGTGCGACCATGTTGCTATCGCGTGAGACCACTAATCTCTTCGCCAAGCCGCAGTGGCGGCAGGACCACCCGTGTCCGAATTGCGGACGCACCATGCAGCTCGTACGCAGTGCCGCAGACAGCGGCGGAATTTCCGGAATTTACAGCTACGGCTGCGCCGAATGTGGACTTTGGACTTCGGATTTCGGCAACGACCACGACGAAGTTTAGGTGCGAGGGAGCGCTCGCGTTACTTCGCCAACGCGGCGACGGGTGCGCCAGGAGTGCCGGCGGCGCCGGCCAGGCGCACCAGGTCGCCGGTGGCAATTCCGTCGGGCGGACTCTGCACGACGCGATCCTCAGGGGAAAGCCCCGAACCGATTTCGACCTCTTTTCCCAGATCGCGCGCGATCGTGACCTGCTGCAAGGTGATGCGGTTGTCGCCGTCGACCGTGGCGACGTGCAAGCCGCTCTGATCGAAGATCAGCGCGCTGGACGGCACATTGATGGCCACGTCCGGATGCGGCATTTCGAAGCTCACATTGGCAAAGTCGCCGGTCATCAGCGCGCCGGCGCCGTTGTCGACGACCAAGAGCATCCGCGTCGTGCCTGATGCGACATCGACGGCCTGCGCCGAGGCTTCGACGGTTGCCGGAAATTGCCGCCCCGGATACTCAGGAACCGAAATTCTGGCCTTGGTGCCGATCCGTATATTCGGCACGTAGTTTTGCGGAACGTTGACGTAGACCCGCAGCTTGTCGGTCTGCGACACCACGAACAGCGGCGGTCCGCCGGCGCCGGCATTGATCAGCGCGCCCAGGTCCGTATTGCGCGCGGTGACAAGTCCGTCGAACGGCGCGGTAATGCGCTTGTATTTTTCCAGCACGCGCAGGCGGTCGAGATTGGCCTGGGCCGAGCGCACGAGCCCCTGCCGGTTGGCGGCGTCGGCGGCGCGCTGGTCGAGATCCTGCTTCGAGACAGCGCCGGAGCCGATCAACTGCTGTCCGCGCTGCAAGGTCGCCTCGGCCAGGGTGGCGTTGGCTTTGGCGCTCGAGAGGTTGGCCTCCGCCTGCATGATCTGCTGGTCGAGGTCCGGGGCGTCGATTTCGGCAAGCTGATCGCCGGCCTTGACCGGCGCGCCGATGTCGAGCTTCCAATCTTTCAGATAGCCGCTGACGCGCGCGTAAATCTGCGCCTGATTATAGGCTTCCAGCCGGCCCGGAAGCTCGAAGCTGCTGCTCTTGCCATGCGTATCGGGGAGGGCGATGGCGACCACCGGCAGCGCCTCCTGTTCGGTCCATTCGCGCAATTTGGCGTCGGCGACGCGGCGCGTTGTCAGGCCCATGACGATGATGATGGCCGCGACGGTCGCCGCCAGAAGGGCGAAGCCGTAAAGACTGCGTCGCGACACGAGGGGCTGCTGCGGGGGATCAGACGCCATGTGGCTCTTCCATTGCCGGTTTGTTTTTGCGGCGGCGCTCGTGAATAAGGCTGAAGACTACGGGCACGAACATCAGCGTCGCTGCTGTAGCACAGATCAGGCCGCCGACGACCGCGCGGCCGAGCGGCGCGTTCTGCTCGCCGCCTTCGCCAAGGCCGAGCGCCATCGGCGCCATGCCGATGATCATGGCCAAAGCCGTCATCAGCACCGGCCGGAAGCGGACAAAGCCGGCCTCAAGCGCTGCGGTGACCGGATCGTCGCCCTGCGCCAAGCGTTCGCGGGCGAAGCTTACCACCAGCACGCTGTTGGCGGTGGCCACGCCCATGCACATGATGGCCCCGGTCAAAGCGGGCACCGACAGCGTGGTGCGGGTCGCAAACAGCATCCACACGATCCCGGCCAGAGCCGCAGGCAGCGCGGTAATGATGACGAACGGGTCGCCCCAGGATTGGAAGTTGACCACGATCAGGAGGTAGATCAGCACGATGGCGCCCAACAGGCCGAGCAGCAGCCCGGAGAAGGCGCTGTTCATCGTCGTGACCTGTCCCAGCATGATGGCCTGGACGCCGCGCGGCATCGTCAAAGCGTCTTCGTCCATGACTTTCTGCACGCCGGCGGCGACCGCACCGAGATCGCGGTCCTGGGTGGTGGCGTAGATCTGGACCATCGGCATGATGTTGTATTGCGAATAGACGGCGGGCTCCGTAGTGCGCTTGATGTCGGCGATCGCTCCCAGCGTTTGCGACTGTGCGCCGGACGCGGTGATCGCCAGGTCCTTCAGCGCGCCGAGCGAATCGACCTGATATTGCGGCGTCTGCATCACGATCGCGTAGTTCACGCCGTTGTGGGGATCGAGCCAGTAGGTCGGCGCCACCTGACTGCTGCCGGCCAGGTCAACCACCATGCTGTTGGTCACATCGCGTTCGGTCACGCCGATATACTGGGCGCGCGTGCGGTCGACGTCGACGTCGAAGGCCGGGCCGTCAAGCGATTGCTGGATGCGTGCGTCGACCAGGCCCGGAACGTGATGCAGCGCCCGCAGCAATTTCTGCGCATAGCCCATATCGGCGTCGAGATTTGGCCCGCGCACCTGCAAGTCGATCGGCGCCGGCGCGCCGAAATTGAGAATCTGGCTGATGATGTCAGCCGGCAGGAACGAGAACGTCACGCCGGGAAAGCGCAGCGGCAGCTCTTCACGCAGGAGCCGCACATAGTTGGCGGTCGGGCGGTGGTCTTCGGTCAGCTTTATCTGAACGTCGCCGTCGGCGCTGCCGATCGTGCCGCTGTTGTTATAGGTCATGTTGATGCCGCTCACCGGAAAACCGACATTGTCCACCATCGTGTCGATCTGGTCGGCGGGAATGATTTGGCGAATGGCCTTTTCGATGTCGCCGAATTGCGCGGCGGTATCCTCGATGCGGGTGCCGACGCGGGTGCGCGCGTGCATCAAAATCTGGCCGGCGTCGACGGCGGGGAAAAAGTCGCGGCCGAGATAGGGAGTGAGCGCGAACGAGGCGGCGACCGTAATGAGAAAGCCGCCGACGAAGGCGCCGCGCCGGTGCAGCGCCATCGATAGAAGCTCGCGATAAACCAGGCGGATGCCCTCGAAGCGGCGCTCGAAGGCCCGTTGCAGGCGGATCAGCGGATTGCGCGTCGGCGGCAGCGGGCCGTCCAGACCATGTTCGTCGGTGTGGGGCGCGTGCGGGCGCAGCAGGTAGTTCGCCATCGTCGGCACCAGCGTGCGCGACAGAATGAACGAGCAGGCCATCGCCGACATCACCGCTTCGGCCATCGGCACGAACAGGAATCGCGCGACGCCGGGCAAAAAGAACATCGGAACGAACACGATGCAGATGCAAAGCAGCGAGACGAAAGCCGGCGTGACGATTTGTGCGGCGCCGTCCAAAATGGCGGTCTCGACGTCCTTGCCCTGCTCGAGATGGTAATTGATGTTTTCGATCGTCACCGTGGCGTCGTCGACCAGAATGCCGACCGCCAGCGCCAGGCCGCCCAGCGTCATGATGTTCAGCGTCTCGCCCAGCGCGGCGAGCGTCGCGATCGAGCCGAGCACCGAGAGCGGAATGGACGTGGCGATGATCAGCGTGGAGCGCCAACTGCCCAAAAAAACGAGGATCATCAGGCTGGTCAGCGCCGCGGCGATGACGCCTTCGCGGACCACGCTGCTGACCGCGGCCTTGATGAAGACCGATTGATCGCCGATCTGGGCGATCTGCAGATTGCGCGGCAGGATATCCTTGATCTCCTGCAGTTTCTTCTTGATGCCGTCGACGATCGCCAGCGTGGAGACCGAGCCGTTCTTGAGTATCTGCATCAGCACGGAGCGATTGCCGTTGACGTGCACGATATTGGTTTGCGGCGGATTGCCGTCACGCACCTGGGCTACGTCGTGGATGTAGACCATCGCGCCGTTGACGCTCTTGATCGGCAGGTCGCCGAGTTCGACGATCCGGGTCGGGGAGTCGTTGAGGTTGATCGTGTATTCGGACGAGCCGATCTTTTCCGTGCCGACCGGGGTGATCAGGTTCTGTGCGGCGAGCGCATTGGCGACGTCCTGGCCCGACAGGTTGCGCGCCTGCATTGCCGCCGAATCGAGATCGATCTGAACCTCGCGCAGCTTGCCGCCATAGGGCAGGGGAATGGCGGCGCCGGGAACGGTAACGAGCGGCGTGCGGACGGTATTGAGCCCGAGGTCGGCAAGCGTCTGCTCGGACAGCCCGGAGCCCGAGAGCGCGAGCTGGATGATCGGAACGGTCGAGGCGCTGTAATTGAGGATCAGCGGCGCCGTGGCGCCCGGCGGCATCTGCTTGAGCTGCGTCTGCGAGATCGCCGTGATCTGCGCATTGGCGAGACGGATGTCGGCGCCTGGCTGGAAATAGACCTTGATGATGCCGATGCCGTTATAGGACGACGCTTCGATATGCTCGATATCGTTGACCGTGGTGGTGAGCGCACGCTCCGACTGCGTGGTGATGCGTCCCGCCATGTGGATCGGCGCCAAGCCGGTGTATTGCCAGACGATGGCGATCACCGGAATGCGGATGTCGGGAAAGATGTCGACCGGCGTGCGCAGCGCCGCCAGCGGACCGACAATGAGAATGACCAGCGCAAGGACGACGAACGTATACGGCCGCCGCAAGGCAATGCGGACCAAGCCAATCATGCGGCACCGGATTTACGTATCAAAGAAGGCTTCCCTCGCGCCCCGAACGCGATCCGAGTGGCAATTTAGCGAAGTCGGCGCGGCAAACAACTCACAAAGCCGCGTGACATTTCTGCTGGCCTCCCCAATTTTGGGGATGACCCGGCGGTTCCGCCGGGAGCCGCCAGCCCCGACGGCTCCGGCTCGACGCGTTCGCCGCGGCCGTCCGCCTGGCCGCAAAAAGCAAACCGCCTGAAAAACTCATCTCCGGAGCGGTTCCCGATCGGTATACTCATCGCGAACCAGCCTAAAGCTGGAGCAATCGGGAGGGCTGAGATGCGTTACAGCAATGACCGGATTCTGACCACCCACGCAGGGAGCCTGTCACGCCCGGCCAATCTCATCGCCTTGAGCAGATCGGTCGCGGCGGGGGAAACCAAAGGGGACGGCGCCGCATATGCGCAGGTTCTTGCCGGCGCCGTAGCCGAGGTGGTCAAGAAACAACGCGATCTTGGCGTCGATATTCCCGACGACGGTGAGTTCGGAAAACCGGTGGGAGGATCGTACGACTATGGCGCGTGGTGGAACTACGCCTTCGCGCGCATGTCTGGATTTTCGCCGGCCGGAAGTCCGGCCGCCGCAGCGCACGAAACCCAGCACAAGAAATCGGCTGTCGCCGATCTCGCACTGACCTCATTCGCCAATCGTCGCGATTGGCAGAAATTCAACGACTTCTATCAGGATCCGGAGTCGAGTGGCAGCCTCATGGGCAGTGCGGCCCGGCGCCCGGTCGGACGGCCTGCCTGCACCGGCCCGATCAAATATACCGGCCATGCCGCGTTGCAAGCCGACATCGCGAACCTGAAAAAAGCCTTGGCCGCGACCGGCGCGGAAGAAGGCTTCATGTGCTCTATCGGACCGGGCAGTTTCGCGCGCGGTGTCGATCTTTATTACAAGTCCGAGGAGGAGTTCTTGTTTGCTTCGGCCGATGCCATGCATGAGGAGTACAAGGCGATCGTCGATGCAGGAATCGTATTGCAGATCGACGATCCGAGCCTTCCGGACAACTGGGATATGATCAATCCCGAGCCGCCCCTGCAAGAATTCAAGAAATTCGAGCAAGTGCGTATGGAGGCGCTCAATCATGCGCTCCGCGGGCTGCCGGCCGACCGCATACGCTTCCACATCTGCTGGGGCAGTTGGCACGGCCCGCATACCACCGACATTCCGTTGAAGAACATCGTCGACCTGGTGCTGAGCGTCAATGCCGGCGCTTATTCGGTGGAAGCCGGTAACGCCCGCCACGAGCACGAATGGCGCGTGTGGCAGGATGTCAAGCTACCGGAAGGGAAACTCCTCATTCCCGGCGTCGTCAGCCACGCGACCAATATTGTCGAGCACCCGCAAGTCGTCGCGGACCGGATCGTGCGCTACGCCAAGATCGTCGGCCGGGAGAACGTGATAGCAGGCACCGATTGTGGATTGGGCGGCCGCATTCATCCGCAGATCGCCTGGGCGAAGCTTCAGGCCCTTGCCGAAGGCGCCGCGCTCGCAACCAAAGAGCTTTGGGCGAGCGCAAAATGAACGCAGCACCGCCCGGATTCTGACGACGCGCCTTGGGAGCATTGCCCGCCCTGACTTGCCGCGCGCCGGCATCTTCCACTCGCAGTTCACGGCGTCTAGACTTGGTATGACGGCGCATCCGTAAAACAAGCCGCACATGGGAGGAAACTGCTATGGCGACATTGACGTCCCCAGAGATCGTTCAGGCTCGCGGATGGCCGCAGCGTTGGTGGAGGCTCTTCACCTTCTCGTTCTTTTTCATGATGACGATGCAGATCGACAAACTCAATTTGTCGTTCATGTTCGTCGACCAGGCGTTCATGCAGCACTTCGGCCTGCTCGGGAAACCCGCGTTGATCGGCGGGCTGACCGGCGGCTTTTTAGTGACCTACGGATTCTGCGCGGTCGCTTGGGGACCGGCGATCCATCGCTGGGGCGGGCGGCGGATGGCGATCGTCGGCATTGTCGCCTGGGCCGCGCTCATGGTGCTGCACGCGTTTGCCGCTAGCTACGGCGAACTCTTGGCATTGCGTATCGCGCTCGGTTTTGTCGAGGCCTGCGCGATCCCGCTGCTCGCCTGGTTTACCGCACACTGGCTGCCGTTCGATGAGCGGGCACGGGGCCAAGCGCCGTGGACGACCGGAATAGCCATCGGCACGGTGATCACGCCGATCTTCGTCATCTGGCTGCTCACGCGGCTGCCGTGGGAAACGACGTTCTACATCTTCGCGGCGCTGCCGCTGATCCCGCTGGTATTGCTGCTCTGGCTGCCCGACGATCCGGCAATGGCGTCCGGCATGCCGGCATGGGAGATCGAGAAGATCAAGCGCGGCACGCTTTCCAACGCGATAGACGCTCTCAAACTGCCGGAGCGGCGTGTGCACACCTTCGTCCAGACGCTCTCAAGCTACCGCGTGTGGTTGATCGGGCTCATGGATCTGGGTGCGACCGCCGGCTTCTATGGGCTCATTACCTTCGGGCCGGTGTATCTTGTGCGCATACGGCACTTTCCCGCGACCGACATGAGCTATGTTCTCTCGGGTGGGGCGCTTGTCGGCGCGTTGTGCGCAATCTTGTTTGCCATCGACTCCGACCGTCGCAAGCGGCGCGCCTGGTATGGCTTCGGCCTTTTCGTCGCCGGGGCGATCTTTCTGACGACGGAACTCTTCCTTTCGAACACCACGGGCGCCGCGGTTGCCTTGGCGCTGGCCAGCGCCAGCGCGACGCCGGCACTCGTCATCATTTGGAGCCTGACGCACTCCGTCGCCGAGCGGACAACGATCGCGTCGACGGTGGGCGCGACGGCGGCGGTTGGCATCGGCTTGGCCGGCGTCATCAATATTGCGATGGGAAGTCTCATCGCCGCGCACGGCAACTACGCGGCCGGATTTCTCTTGGTCGTCTTCTTCTATGTCGTTGCGGCGATCTCGGCGCTCGTACTCGCCTTGCAAGGGTATTAGCAATCGCGCGGCCGGAACCGATATGCGCCGAGCCCGGCGCATATTGCGGGCGCTTGTTTTTGGCCGCTTTCGGGCAAAGCAGACATAATATCTGTAGCCCGTTCGGGTCTCGCTGCGTGCTGTTAAGAAACTTGGATCAGCTAGCGTCGACTCTTGCTCCGAGCACCTGTTTGACCGACGTCGATCGGAAAACAACCACAGAAGAGGAGTGCATGCTCTGCTTGGTTCGGATATGCAGTGATCCGCGATTCGAATTCACGAGCAAAATTAATCCGGACGAAACTCGCAACTGTCCGTTCCAGGGCGATTCGCGGCCTAAGGGACCCCATGTTGAGCTAGGTATTCTCTGTATTTCGGTAAATTGATGGAATACCCAATGCCGACCTCTATCATTGTAGGATCAGTTGTAGCGACTTGTGAGATCGACGCAAACACGTCTGGGCCGACCGCTTGAAACCGCCAATCGAGCAAGGGGCCTTTCGGGTATGGCACCGATTCAATGAACAGCGTTTCTTTGCCCGCCACACTGACCGGTAATCCAAAGACGGCGACAAATGCTTTGAGGAGATGCAGCGGCTCGTAAGCTTGCGTCAAATCAATGGTATCAGGAAAAATACGCCAAGCGCTCTGCACAATTTGCGTGAGCCCTTGACGGTGGCACTGGACCAAAAGCCAATTATTACTTCCGGTTTTCGCGGACTTAATCTCCTTCACAAATAATGAGATTACATCCTTACTCTCTTCCGTCGCCTTTTCCGTCATTAAGTGCTGATAATCGTCGGGATGCTTAACCGCGTCTTCAACGTGATTGCGCCGAACTCCGAGATTGTAAAAAAGGTTGCTGAAGCTCTTGGGCTGATCGACAGTATACATAACCGGCGGAAGGCGTCCGGCCTGACCGGCCCTCGCCAAAATTTGCGAGGTGTCGGCATGTCCAAGAATCGTCTCCTCAATTTGTTTTGTTAGAAGGTTTGCGATTGAGAGTATTGCAGGCGGAGAGTGATCATCACGGTCAATTCGAAGGTGTTTCCTTATTTCCTTAAGTAGCTCTTGGGCTTCGGTTCTGTAAGCTTTGGCAATTTCGGGTTCATCACCTGCTACGTTGGGCGCAGTCGCAAGTGCCGCGGCAGCAAGGATGCCAGTTGCCGCTCTTTGATCGCGGCTTTCCAAAACGTGGAAGCTCATAGCGCCACCTCGATGATGTCAAACTCATCAGCGACTAGGTCTTTGACAATGAACTCTGGCTCCGACGATGCTCTATCATCCCGCGGGACGAGTACAGCCCTATCACTTACTGGCGCGAAGGGAATGACAAGCAATATCGGGGTCCATTCAGTAATTCTCGCGTTTTTGACGATGGCAACGATTTCGTCGCGTTCCAATTCGGATATATGACCGCCGGCATGCCAATTCACGGCGAGGCCGTTCAGAACACTCCTTTGACTGGCAATCTTGGTGTTGTGATCGTCCGGTTTCTTGACCGCTCGATGTAAATCTCGATATATCGAAATTGGATCGGCCGTGTCGGGTTGGTTGGCGCCCACAGCGTATCTGCTTTGCTTGTCGGCATCGAACACAGGGCTACACCATACGCGATGTTTGCCAATAAAATCCTGCTGAATCCTGAACTTTAAATAGGTTTGAGTGGAATACAAAACCAGGGGCGGCTTTCCCCTCGCGGAGGAGCGACTGAGAGATCCGACTGATACCACCCCAGCAACCCCGAAACGTTCCCCGCGAAACATTACACGAAGATTACAGAGGCACAACCGCGACCCCGCCTTTAGCCGTCCCTACGGCGGAGGGCGCAATAAAGTTTTGCCGGTTCCAGTCCTTGCCCTGACCTCCCGTGTTTTTTGGTTCTCCCCCTTAGCCGAGGACCTTCAGCCGCGCCCAAAGCCTCTTTGTATCCAGGGCTGCCGCGAACTAGCATCGAATGACCAGTTTGGACAGGTTCATGCTTGTAACCATGTGATATCATTATAAAAAGGGGTGCGGCCGGCTCCTGGGGGAGAGCCGGCCGCCACGAACCCGGTCTGGGGACGGGGAGGGGTGGGGACGTGACCGGGCCGTGTAGCTCCTTGTCTGTTGCAGAGCGCAATCGCTTCAAATGGACTCGATTGCCGCTCTGGTATCTTGTTGGCGCATGATCATTTCGGAAAACTGGTTTCCACTTTTCCGGATCATGCTCTAGCGCGCCGATGCGGTGGCCGGCGCCGGCATGGTGTCGCCGAGTGCGAGCCAGACATTGGGATCGGATTGCGACTGGCGTTTCACAAAGCGGTAGCCGGTTTCCGACCACAGCATGATGTCGTTGGTTTCGTTGTCGAGTATGAATTCGCCCTTGTCGGTCTTGACCGTCAGCACCGCGTGGCCGTCACCGTTGTGGTCGCGCACCACGGTGATGAGCAGCGCCTCGCGCGGCCAGCCTTGCTGCAACAGCATTTTGCGCTTTTGCAGCACGTAGTCCTCGCAGTCGCCATAGCCGTCGTCCGGATAATTCCAGCGTTCGACGACACCCCAATGATCCAGGTCGGTGATCGGCTTGACGTGCGTATTGACCCACAGGTCGACGCGTTGCAGGTCCTGCCAGGCATTCGCCGACAGCACGACGTCGCGTGGAGTCGACGGCTTGGTCTTGCATTCCGGATCGTATTCGACGCAGAACTCGACCCAGCCGATCGGCGCGTGCGTAACGCCCCCGACCGAAATGAATGGCGCATGCTCCTGCGCCGAGACGGGCGCTGCAAACAGCGCCAGCGCGATGGCGCCGACGGCGGCGCCGCTTGTCAGGATTGCTTTTGCAATCGAATTCATTGTGACCCCCTCCCGTCTCGTCAGGGTCACGTTTCGCACAAAGTTTTTGCGCCGCCGCTAAGTTCAATCGTTCAATTTGAAGTAAAAATGCTTCAACAATCAGCAAAACTTGCCGTATTGCTTCCGGAAGTATTGTATAAAATGCCAACTATTCTACTTTGATTCAAATTTTATCTATCGCGTAACCCGCATGCGGCGGTGTTTTCTCGAATTATCGCCAGGCGTCGCGTCCGCCGCTCGTTCACGCGTAAGCCGCCGGGAGCGACTTTTTGCAGCCGGCTGGGCGGCGAAAATTGTCTGCTTGGGATTTACCTCGTGGTGACGCTCGCGCGGAATTGGCGCAATGGCTGCGTCGAAATCATCGAGGATTGCGAACGTGCCGCAGGTCGAGCGGCTCGAGGTCCGCGGGCCGCTGGTGGCGGGATTTTTGAACGGCGGCTGAGGATTGCCGGGTCGGCTAACCGCCGGTCAGATTCTCTTCGAAGAAATCGGGATGCTGCAGGCGGGTGAACTCGATGGCGAAGCCGTCTTCGAGGTGACGGACGACGCGGCCCTGGACCTTGCCGAGCGTGACCAGCGCGCCGATCTGCGGCCGTTCTTTCGAGGAAACGCCGGCGCCTGACTGCGACACGTCGATGATGCGGCAGGTGATGTTGACGCCGTTCGGCAGGATCAGGCGGCCCACCGGGTTGCGTGGCACGATACGGCCGTGGCGGCGGTCTTCCGGCAGGCTGAGAATGTTGCGGTTGGCCAGCCACGTCAGTTGCGCCGCAAGCTTGTCGCGCTTGCGGGCGGTGGCCGAGATGGTCATCGCGAAGCCGTTTTCGAACAGCCTCGCGATCTGGCCTTCGAGCCGGCCAAGGTGATCGACATAGGCGATGACGCGTTCGCTGGTCGCGCCGGTCACCGGCGCGATCAGCGCCATGCCGCCGGGCGACATATTGATGACTTGGCAGGGAAATTCGCGCCGGTCGGCCAGCATATAGCGGCCAAGCAAATTGACCTTGACGCGCTGATGCCGGCGGCGGTCTTGGCTGAGCGCCCGCAAATCCGGTCGTCTATCGGCTAACGCAATCGTGCTCATGTCGCCTGCCCGGCAAGCGACCAAGCTAGGCGGGCGATGTTAACGGCTCGTTAGCCGGTTAAGCCCGGCCGCCTTCGTGCACGACCAGATGACGCCGGCGCGGCGCCATGAAACGCGGCAACAGGCGGCGCTCGAGCGACGCCCCGACGTGCCTTCGGCCGCCAAGCGTCAACGTTCCGGCTGGGCTCGAGCCCAGCCATGGCGCAACCTTCAGCGGTGCCAGAATGCCGATGGCGCGAGCGAGGCTCGGCCGGCTGGCGGCGAGCGGCAAAAGCAGCAACTCGAGATCGATCGGCTCGCCGTGCGCGCTTTGTGCGCTCACGCCGGCGACCGTGCCGACGCGTTCATCCTGAAGTATGGCGAGAAGATCGCGGACAGTCGGCTGGCTCGCGGCGGCCCACAGTCCGATAAAGGATTCGTCTTTGAGCTCGCGGCCGAATAACGCGCAGACCCGCGTGCCGGCCAACCGGAACGGATGGCCCGCGCCGCCATCGAGCGCGAGGATGAAAGCATCGCTGAGAACATGGCGAATGGCGCCCGGCTCGATCTCGGCCCGCTCCGGCGCCGAACGTTTGCCCCGACGTTCCTGCCAATACGCATAGAGTTCTCGGCTCGCTGCGTGTTTCATAACCGCTCCCTGGCAGTGTGCCGGTCGCTTACAGCTGTCCCCGATCGGGACAGAGTTCGCGGCCAAACTGCTCCTCGGGGGAGCCGGAGCAGATCGCGTGCCGCTGGCGGCCGGCCGCGATCGCGGCAGGCAAGAGGGCTTGGGTTAAACTTAATGCGAGTTCGGCGTTGGCTGCGACGGCATCGCCTCCTAGGGTGGCTGAAATTTCTTCCACCCGCTGCATGCGCCTTCAGCCAGCAGCTTTTCAGTTCAAGGGAGGCGAGGGGATGTGACTGACGCCGGATATGCGGGGCTTAGGCCCGGCTGCGCCGGCGTCGATCGCGGAAACCCGCGCAAGGTGCAAAAGGGAGGACGCCAAACGTCCTCCCTTTTGTTTTTGCCTTTTGTTTTTGCCTTTTGTTTTTCTGCCTTCTGTTTTTTGCCCCTTGTTTTTGCGTTTCGACTGCTGCGGCGCTTGTTCTGGCGCAGCCACCAGCCTATCTCGGCTAAAGCGTGATCCGGTCGAGTCGAAGCCGGCTTTCCGACAAGATCGTGCTTCACCAGCGTGTCGGAAGCGCCCGATCAATTCCACGTGAAGCGATTGCGCGCTCGGTCGAAGGAGCATCCGTGGCGCAGCAGTCCGAGCCGAACCTTCCGCAGTCCGAATTGCCCGAGGTGGAGGTTTCTGAACCGCGGCGCCGGGAGCCGATTTTCAACGTGCCGTTCGCCATCGTGGCGACCGTCGCGGTGCTGGTGCTGGTGCATGCTTTTCGCGTGGCGGTGTTGACCGACCGGCAGGATGTTCAGTTTCTGCTGACATTCGCTTTCATCCCCGCGCGCTACGGCGCCAGTCTGGCGGGAGCGTTTCCCGGCGGATTTGCCGCCGGCCTGTGGACCTTCTTCACCTATGCTTTCATTCATGCCGACCTCATGCATCTCGGCCTCAATCTGGCGTGGCTCATACCGTTCGGCACTGCATTGGCGCGCCGTTTCGGCACCTGGCGCTACGCCGTCTTCATGCTGGTGATGGCGGCGCTCGGCGCGCTGACGCATCTGGTTACGCATCTTGGCGAATTGGAGCCGATGATCGGCGCCTCGGCGGCGATCTCCGGCGCCATGGCGGCGGCCATGCGCTTTATCTTTCAGCCCGACGGTCCTTTGGCGCATTGGCGCGAAGGCTCCGACGCAAGCTACCGCGTGCCGGCCGCTTCGCTGGGTGCAACGCTGCGCGACCCGCGGTTTTTGTTGTTTCTAGTTGCGTGGCTCGGATTGAACGCACTGTTCGGTCTCGGCAACATTTCGTTTGGCATGGAGCCAGGACAAACCATCGCCTGGCAAGCCCATGTCGGCGGATTTTTTGCTGGTCTCTTGTTGTTCAATATTTTCGATCCCGTGCGTTCTCCCGACGCTCCAGCTAGGCTGCCGGGCGGCTCGACCGAGTTGTGAGTCATTACCGGTAAGATTTGCCGTGTGAGACTGCTCTGTGGGGCTGCCCTGTGAAATTGGCCTGTGAGTTATGACCTGCGCGCGCGGTCGCGCCATGCGATTGCCGTATTGGCCGACCACCCTCCTTCATAAAGTCCGCGCCGTTTTTGTACGTTTATCTTGGGCGATACCGCGCTGATGTCGATGCTGCGTTGCACCGTAACGCGCAGGACCGCCGACGGAACCCGGCGCCGACCCTAAACATTGACGTGCTAAACATTGACGTGATTGCTTTCATGGCCGATCCGCAGCCAAGCGGACCGCCGATCATGAGGGCCAGGGAGAACGCCAAGGAGGTCGACATGACCGTCAGCATCATTCTCGCTGCCAAAGGTCGCGAGGTTGTCAGCGTAGAGCCGAATGCCAAGCTGTCATCCGCCGTCGCGCTTCTCGCCGAGAAGCGGATCGGTGCGCTGGTTGTTCTCGGGGTCGATCGCCGTATTGTCGGCATCCTTTCCGAGCGCGATATCGTGCGGGCGCTGGCCGAACACGGCGCCCACGCGCTTGATGCGCCGGTCAGCCAGGTCATGACGCGCAAAGTCTCGACCTGCACCGAGAGCGAGACCATCCCCAGCATCATGGAACGAATGACGGAAGGCAAATTCCGCCACGTTCCGGTCGTCGACCAGGGCCGGCTTGCCGGCATCATCTCGATCGGCGACGTGGTCAAGCATCGGCTCCAGCAGATGGAGCGCGACTTCGAGGCGATGCACGATTATATCCTCACCGCTTAGCACGCTCGCCGCCAGGCAGGCTGGTTCGGCGACGCGGCAATCGATGTCTGAGCATGTCCTTTTCGCAAAACCGGTCTCCAGTTTCGCGGGACAAGCTCTGATGCAATTTCCCATACTTGCAGCGGGCGCTATAATGCCGCCCGCTGATGCGATCGGGGAGGCGGTGATGCGGCGATCGGCTGTGCTGATCGGAATGGTCGGGATCGTTGCGCTCGTCATGACGACGCCCGGCGCCGCGAGCGCGGCGAAGCTTCGTCTGGCACAGACCTCGACGGTCACCAATTGCATGATGACATGCAATTCGCAGGCGGCCGCTTGCCAGACGGCCTGCCTGGTGCCCGGTGCCGCGCCGACCGGCGCCGCGCCGACCGGCGCCGCGACGACGACCAGCAATGCCAATGTCAGCACGAGCTGCGAGCTCAGTTGCTCGACGCAGCAAGTGTCCTGTCAGACGATCTGCGCGCAAAACTCGCCGTCGCCGTAAAGCATGACCCGGAAAAGTGGAATCCGGTTTTCCGAAAGATCACGTTACTAAAAATATTGGAACAGCTGCCGTTCCCGCTTGGAGCGACTGGACTATCTCAATTCGGCGATCGATTCCGTGATCAACTCGATCGCCCGCTCGGTGGCGGTCCGGCCGATGGCGATGGCTTCGGCGGCGCGGTGGAAATCGACAAAACCGATACTGCCAATGCGCGGGGTGATGTGAATGTCCGGCGGGTCGCCGGCGAGCCGCATCCGGGTCAGGCGATCCTGCATGATGTTGAACAACTCGATCATCACGGTCGAGAAGCTTGGCCGCGCATCGCCGCCGATAATGTCGCGCTTGAGCGCACGTTCGGCGTTGAACATGTTGCGCAGCCGGGAAAAGCCGTTGCGCCGGCCTTCCGCAACTGGCGTAGCGGCGTGACCGTCGGTGGGATTTGCGCCGTGGCTGGCAATCGTGGCGCCGCGGCCGAAACGATCGGCATCCATGTTGGCGGCGATGACCAGGCGGGCGCCGAGCGCACGCGCCGCCGATACCGGCACCGGATTGACCAGCGCGCCGTCGGCCAGCCAGCGGCCGCCGAGATGGACGGGCGCGAAAATGCCCGGCAGCGCATAAGACGCGCGCATGGCCTGCACCAGCGAGCCGCGCGTCAGCCAGACTTCATGACCGGTGCCGATTTCCGTGGCGATGGCGGCAAAGCGGACCGGCAAATCCTCGATTTCGGCGTCGCCGATCGATTGCTCCAGGCGGTGCGCCAACCGGGCGCCGCCGATGATGCCCGAGCCGCCGATGGTGACATCGAGGTAGCTGATAATCCGCCGCCGCGTCAGCGAACGCGCCCAATCCTCCAGCGCGTCGAGCTGGTTGGTGGCATAACAGCCGCCGACCAGTGCGCCCATCGACGTGCCGACAATAATGTCGGGGACGATGCCGTGCGCCTGCAGCGCGCGCATCACGCCAATATGGGCAAAACCGCGCGCCGCGCCGCTGCCGAGGACTAGTCCGATGGCGGGGCCGCCTCGTTTGACGGCCACCTGACCGGCGTCAACCGTTTTGTCTTGGACTGTGTTGTTTTGAACCTCAGTATTACTCACGCGACCCAACCGCTACTTCGTTAAGGACTTATTTGAGGCACTTTACGCTTGCCCCAGTGGTCCTCATCATCTGCCGGTCTTCGGTTCGGCAACAAGCTTAAGCCTCAACATATGGTGAAAGCTGCAAGGAGTTGAGCTAGATATCAGACTCAGAATGCTTTTTTGCCCGCTTGCGGCTCGTCTGCGGGGCATGAAATTGCCGCCTTTGTGATCGAGAAAAAACGCGATGTCTGGGTGGGGCTTCGGCCAATTTTGGCGCAGCGAGATTGCCGCGGTTATTGCCGCTGCGGCCGTCGTATCGTCGTTTGCCCCGGCCTTGGCGCAAAGCTCGCAGCAGGTCCGCAGTCTGCTGCCGCCGCAATCCGATCTGGCGTCGCCGGCCGCGGCGCCCGGCGTCGGGTCGCCGGGGGCCACTATCCTCACGCCCAACCCATTGGCTCCGGCGCCATTCGCGCAAGCCGAGCCGCAGGTTCCGGCGGGACACGTCGCGCTCGCGGTTGCCGCGCGTTACGGCCGCGACGCCCCGCTCATCAGCGGCGGAATCATCTGGCGCGTCTATGCCGCAACGCCCGACGCCAGCGGCATGTTTCCGCTGGTCAAGGAGGACCGCGCGGCGGCGCCCACCTTCGTGCTGCCGCCGGGCAATTACGTCGTCGACGCCAGTCTCGGGCTCGCCAGCGCCGCCAAGGCGGTGCAATTGCGCGCCGAGACCGTGCGCGAAATGTTCGAAATACCCGCCGGCGGCGTCCGATTGGAAGGCCGCGTCGGCGATGTTCGCATTCCGACCGGACAAATCTCGTTCGAAATCTATACCGGCAGCCAATTCTCCACCGCGGAGCGGCGGCGCATCGTGCAGAACGTGATGTCGGGCGATGTCGTGCTGTTGCCGGCCGGCACCTACAACATCGTGTCGAATTACGGCGACGGCAATTCGGTGGTGCGCTCCGACGTCAATGTCGATGCCGGCAAGCTCACCGACGTGACGGTGACCCATCGCGCCGCGGTCATCACGCTCAAGCTCGTCAACAATCCGGGCGGCGAGGCGCTCGCCAATACGCAATGGACGGTGCTCACGCCCGGCGGCGACGTGATCAAGGAATTGATCGGCGCCTTCCCGCGCATCGTGCTGGCCGAAGGCGACTATCACGTCATCGCCCGCAACGAGGGCAAGACCTATCAGCGCGATTTCAAGGTCATTACCGGCGTCGATGGCGAGGTCGAGGTTTTGGCGCAGTAACCCGCGCTCTTGCTATTTGTATCCTTAGGGATACATTGGGCTGTGATTGAAATTCGTCAAAGCGAGCGTTTCTCACAGTGGTTTGAGGCCTTGCGCGACAGTCAGGCGCGCATGCGGATTCAAACCCGAATTCGCCGCCTCTCGCTCGGTAATCCTGGCGATGTGAGGCCAGTGGGTGAGAGGGTTATCCGAGATGCGGATAGATTATGGGCCGGGCTACAGGGTTTATTTCCTCCAGCGTGGAGACACGCTCATTATTCTCCTCGCTGGAGGAGACAAGCGAACACAAGAACGGGACATTGCGATAGCGCGCACCATGGCCCGCGAGATTTAGGAGCAAGGCATGAGGAGATCGAAGTCGAAACCGCGAAGAAAGCTAAAAACGCTGCCCTGGGACCCGGCGGCCAACCTCAAAAACGATGAGGACATCGCCAATTACTTGGAAGCCGTTTTCGAGGAGGGCGATCCGGCGCTGGTGGCTGCTGCGCTCGGGGATATCGCACGTTCAAAAGGGATAGCTAAAATAGCGCGAGCGGCTGGCCTCGGTCGCGAGAGCCTCTACAAAGCCCTATCGCATAACGGCAATCCTCAGCTCGCCACGGTGCTGAAAGTCATGCGCGCGCTCGGTCTCAAGCTCAAAGTGGCGGCTTAGCGCGGCGAGTGCGGTTCGTCGGCTCGTTTCACGTCCGGCGGCACTGCTTCCGCCGCGAGAACCGCAAGCGCCGCGTCGAGCGGCATCATGTCCTGCTTGTCGCTGCCGAGCCGGCGGATCGATACCGAGCGTTCGGCGGCTTCCTTTTTGCCGACCACGAGCAGCACCGGCACCTTGGCCAGCGAATGTTCGCGGACCTTGTAATTGATCTTTTCATTGCGCAGGTCGCCCTCGACGCGCAGCCCCGAGCGCCGCGCCGCCGCGATCGCCTCGCGCGCATAATCGTCGGCATCCGAAGTGATGGTCGCGATGACGGCTTGCAGCGGCGACAGCCACAGCGGCAGATGACCGGCATAATGCTCGATCATGATGCCGGTGAAGCGCTCCAGCGAGCCG
The DNA here is from genome assembly GCA_963790495.1 of uncultured Alphaproteobacteria bacterium. Taxonomy (GTDB): domain Bacteria; phylum Pseudomonadota; class Alphaproteobacteria; order Rhizobiales; family Xanthobacteraceae; genus BOG-931. Next base: position 113,005 of record CAWBOW010000011.1, read on the forward strand.
AACATGGCGCGATGCAGCATCACCGGCGTCACCTTGTTGGAATGCTCGTCGATATAGAAAGCGCCCAGCCGGCCCGGCATGTTGAGGTCGACCTGCACCGTGCCGCACTGCCAGTCGCGGCCGATGGCGTCGCGCAGCACATATTCAAGCTTCGGCCCGTAGAAGGCGCCTTCGCCTTTGTTATGCGTCCACGGCCGGGCCGAGGCCTCGAGCGCGGTCATCAAGGCGGCCTCGGCCTTGTCCCACACCGCATCGTCGCCGATGCGCTTTTCCGGCCGGTCGGAGAATTTGATGCGCACGTCGTCGAAGCCGAAATCCCGGTAAATCGACAGGATGAGGTCGTTGACCTTGATGACCTCCGCGGCGATCTGCTCCTCGGTGATGAAGATATGCGCGTCGTCCTGGGTGAAGGCGCGCACGCGCATCAATCCGTGCAGCGCGCCGGACGGCTCGAAGCGATGCACCTTGCCGAACTCGGCGATCTTGAACGGCAGGTCGCGATAGGATTTGAGCCCGTTCTTGAAAATCTGGATGTGGCCGGGGCAGTTCATCGGCTTGACCACGAAAGTGCGCTCGTCCTCCTGGCGCGGCTCGATCAAAAACATCGCATCGCGAAAGGTCGCCATATGGCCTGAGGCCACCCACAGCGAAGAATCGATCAACTGCGGCGCATTGACCTCGGCATAGCCGGCGTCCATCTGCCGGCGGCGGATGTAATTCTCCAGCGTCTGGAACAGGGACCAGCCCTTCGGATGCCAGAACACCGAACCGGGCGCTTCTTCCTGGAAATGGAACAAATCCATCTCGCGGCCGAGCCGGCGATGATCGCGCTTCTCCGCTTCCTCGATCTGCTTGAGATAGGCGTCGAGCTCTTCCTGCTTGGCGAAGGCGGTGCCGTAGATGCGGGACAGCATTTCGCGGTTGGAATCGCCGCGCCAATAGGCGCCGGCCACCTTCAAAAGCTTAAACGCATTGCCGATCTTACCGACCGAGGTCATATGCGGGCCGCGACACAGATCGAACCAGTCGCCCTGCTTGTAGATTTTGATCTGCTGGTCGGCCGGGATGGCGTCGACCAGCTCGACCTTGAATTGCTCGCCCATGTCGCCGAATACGCGCTTGGCTTCGTCGCGCGACCAGGCTTCCTTGGTGAACGGCTTGTCGCGGGCGATGATCTCGCGCATTTTCTTCTCGATCGCGGCGAAGTCCTCCGGCGTGAACGGCTCATTGCGGAAAAAATCGTAATAGAAGCCGTTGTCGATCACCGGCCCGATGGTGACCTGCGTGCCGGGCCACAGCGATTGCACCGCTTCGGCGAGCACATGCGCGGCGTCGTGGCGGATGAGTTCCAGCGCGCGCGGATCGTCGCGCGAGACGAACTCGATTTTGGCGTCGTGCTCGATCGGATCGGAAAGGTCCGCGAGCTTGCCGTCGAGAGCCATCGCCACCGTGCGTTTGGCGAGCGACGGCGAAATCCCTTTGGCGATGTCGAGGCCGGTGGTGTTTTGCGGGTAGTCCCGACGCGCGCCATCGGGAAAGGTCAGCGCGACCATACTTCGCTCCTGTTGCTCACTCGCTGCCTACGAACGCAGGTAAGCGGATTGATAGTCTACTCGGTCTTCGCGATTTTCCAACTCGTGAGTGCTCGATCAGCGGGCGCCTACGCGTATTGAAAGATGACCACCACCGCCTTTGCCTCTCTACTCAAGGTCTGAATAGACGTGGATCGAGGGTAAAATCCAGAGTCTCCGCGATCTTAATCGATGCGGCTTTGGCGACCCGATGATTGATAAGAACATTGCGGTCGGGAGCCCTCGGTATTGGCATCACGACGGAGGGTACGAAAAGGAGGACTTCCACCGCCGTATCGAGCCACCCATCGCCGATGGCTTGCGTCGTGGTCTCCTGCGACGTCCAGTTCGCCGGCAGTTCGTCTAGATCGATTGTGCGAACGGCGATGTCGTCCGGGACCTCATAAGCGACCATCACCTGGGGCGGTAACAGCGCCGGATCGGTGACGTGCACTCGTTTTTCCAGGGCGGCGAGGGATGGCACGGTCGAACAATAAGTGGTCGGCCGGCCAAGCGTATTCCAACGACCGTTGTTGGAAATTCCATATCCGCCGTTAAATTCGAAGGCGCGCCGGACGCTGGAGAGACGCCAAAGGCGCATTTAGCGCATGACCCCGAAAAGTGGAGATCGGTTTTCGGAATAGATCATGCGTCACCAATAAAACTAGCGTGGGACTTGTCCCGCTCTAGGCCGCCGCACCCCAATCGATTTTCGCAAGAATCTGCTCGATCAGTCGGGCGCCCGAATCGGTGCCCGCAAGCTCAAGGGGCGACTTGCCGTCGAGAATTCCCAGCCTTTCGCGAAGCCATCGGTTGGCCTTCGCGATGTCACCAAACACATCCTCCGCCAGCGCCTGAATTCTGGTCAGCCTTACAACGCGGTCGGACTCCTCGACGGTAAGCGGCTCTTTTTTCGTCTTACGATGACTGAGGGTCCGGGCCGGAATGACGAAACGCTCGATCTCTTGCTGGGAAAACCCGGCATGGACCACATATTTGAGGACCTTCACACGAAATCGGCCATGCACGACACGGGCTAAATCGGCCTCCGAAAATACGTCGGTGCCCAAAGCCTCGCGGCCGCCCAGCTTCTGAAAAACCGCTCCGATAATGGGTTGTGGACTCGGCATGAATCACCTTAAATTAAGCTCGGCAATTGCCGATAAGCTATACGGCATATTGCCGACATAATCAAGAGTTGAATAAAGAAATTATCAGCCGCTGGGCGGCAACGAGTTTGTCCCGCGCCAGCGCGCGTAGCGCCACGGCAGATACCAGCGCGATTTTTCCGGCAACGTGTTGGGCACGAAATCGAGCCCGGAGGTGCCAAAGGGCTGGCAGCGCAGCAGCCGCGCCAGCGTCATCCAACAGCCGGCCCACAATCCGAAGCGGTCGAGCGCCTGGTCGGCGTATTCCGAGCAAGTCGGCAGATGCCGGCAGCGAAAGCCGACCATAGGGGAGAGCGTGTAACGGTAAATCTTGATGAGACCGCGCCCGGCGAGGCGAGGGGATTTGCGCGAGGCGTCGAAGAGGGCGTCGAGTGGCATAGTCTCGCCTATCTTTGATCTGTCATGCTCCGCGAAGGCGGAGCATCCACTAACCACAAGATGCCCAGCACGAACTCAAACCGCTGCGGTTACTGGATCATCCGCTTTCGCGGATGATGGCAGTCCAGGGGCAAACGTGCGCGCCGCCGGAACGACGACCTTACTCCGCCGCTTGCTTCGCCGCCCTTTTCTGCTCGATCTGGCCGATGGCGTCGACCACGGCATCAAAGGTCAAAAGCGTCGAGGCGTGTCGGGCCTTGTAATCGCGCACCGGCTCGAGCACGGCGATGTCGGCCCATTTGCTGTCCGCCGGCGGCGCGCCATTCTCTTTGAGCATTTTCCGCACGACTTCGCGAAGGCTGCGCAATTCGTCGGCTTTGGCGCCGATGATATGGCTCGCCATGATGGAAGAGGAGGCTTGGCCGAGCGCGCAGGCTTTCACCTCATGGGCGAAGTCGGTCACGGTATCGCCGTCCATCGCCAGGTCGATGGTCACCGTCGAGCCGCATAGCTTCGAAACCGCGGTCGCCGAGGCGTCGGGTTGCGGCAGCCGGCCCAGCCGCGGAATATTGCCCGCAAGCTCGATAATCCGCCGGTTGTAAACCTCGTTTAGCATCGCGATTCAGGGGCTTGCCCAAGTTTGTTGAGGTGGCTTATTGAGCGGGTTTGTTGAGTTCGTCTGCCAATCGACTATATAGGCGCTACCGCGGCGGATTTGAAGTTCCGGGCCTTTTCGCGGACGATTGGAGTGACAATGGACGCCGTTATCAAGCCGATGGCCAAACTGGCCGCCAAGCCGACTGCCAATCGTGGGACACACACGGATCATGTCCACGACACGCCGGCTGCGGTCGCGAACCGGCCGTCGCGCGAGGAGGCGGAAGCCGCGGTGCGGGCGCTGATCGCCTATCTCGGCGATGACCCGTCGCGCGAAGGCCTTGCCGCCACGCCCAAGCGCGTGGTCGCGGCTATGGACGAGCTTTATCGCGGCTATCGCGAAATTCCCGCCGATGCGCTCGCGCGCACCTTCGGCGAGACCGAGGCCTACGACGACTTCGTGCTCATTCGCGACATCGGCTTCACCTCGCATTGCGAGCACCACATGATGCCGTTTCACGGCAGGGCGCATGTCGCCTATCGCCCGGTCGAGCGCGTGGTCGGCTTGTCCAAGCTCGCCCGCGTGGTCGACGTCTATGCCCGCCGGCTGCAGACGCAGGAGCATCTGACCTCGCAAATCGCCGTTGCCATCGACGAGGTTTTGCAGCCGCATGGCGTCGCCGTGCTGCTCGAGGCCGAGCACACCTGCATGTCGGTCCGCGGCGTAACGAAGCCCGGTGTCTCGACGGTGACCACGCGCTTCCTCGGCACGTTCCGCGACAGTCCTGAGGATCAGCTCCGCTTCGTCACGCTGGTGCGCGGCGTCGCCGAGCGGCGCTGACGCGGGCGCAGGGGGGGGCTCTGTTGGCGGACACATCACCATTTGCAGCGCCGGGCGCCGCGGCCGATCTCGAAGAAGGCCGGGCGCTGACGCCGAAATTCGATGCCGATGGCCTGGTCACGGCGGTTGCCACCGACGCCGCGTCCGGCGACGTGCTGATGGTCGCCCATATGAACGCGCAGGCGCTCGCCAAGACCATCGCAACCGGCGAGGCCTGGTACTACAGCCGTTCGCGGCGCGCGTTGTGGAAAAAGGGCGAGACCTCCGGCCACATCCAGCGCGTTCTTGAAATGCGCATCGACTGCGATCAGGACGCGGTCTGGATCAAGGTCGAGCAAGTTGCCGGCGCCTGCCACACCGGCCGCCGCTCGTGCTTCTACCGCGCAGTGCCGCTCGGTAAGCCTGGCGCGGCAAAGCTCGAATTGGTCGGCGAGCGCGTGTTCGACCCGAAGGCGGCTTATCGGAAATGAGCTATTCCCGTGTGCACGGCCGCCGCTAGCCGACCATCCTAAATCCGACGACCGCGAAGTGATGGTCGAACGTGTAGGCAAGCCGTATTCGCGCCCGTTTCATGATCGCAAAGCTGGTTGCATCGACGGCCGACAATTTATGCAGGTCGGCGCGCCGGAAGTAGTCCCACGACCGCTGCAAATCGCGTAGCTCGCAGGGAAGGATGTCGAGGAAGCCAGGTTGGGCGACCGATCCTTTCCACGCCAACGCCACATCGCGATTGGCGTTGCGATCGAGAAAAGTGAACGTCTCGATGACGACTGGAATGGAAGTGTGAAGCTTGGCGCCGGCTGCGCGCAGCAGGCCCCATTGCTCCCGCGCTTGCGCATTTATCTTTCGTCATTGCGAGCGGAGCGAAGCAATCCAGTCTCTACAATTCCGCCCTGGTTTGCTTCGTCGCTTCGCTCCTCGCAATGACGAGGAAAATGAAAGCTTCGACCGTCATCCTGAGGCGGCCGCGCAGCGGCCCTCGAAGGAGACGGCCGAGGAGTCACGGGCCGTCGCCCTTCGAGGCTCGCTTTCGCGAGCACCTCAGGGTGACGGGTCGCGTGCGCTGTTTAACATTGTGGATCGGAGAAAACACCCGCAGCTAGCACAGTGCGGGGAGGGTCGCTGCGCGCGCCACCAACGCTTGCGCCCGCGCCAGATGCGGCCGGTCGTACATGACGCCGTCGATACCGATCACGCCGGCGCCGGGATTCTTGGCAAATGCCGCGATCACGGCGCGGGCATGGGCGATTGCCGCGGCGGACGGCGTGAACACCTCGTTGATGATCGGCACTTGCGCCGGGTGGATCGCCATCTTGCCGACGAAGCCGTCGCGGCAAGCCTCCTCGCATTCGCGGCGGAAGCCTTCGGCATTGCGGAAATCGACATAGACTGTGTCGATCGCCGGCACTTGCGCCGCCGCGGCGCCGGCAAGGCAAAGCGCGCGCGCCAGCCGATAGGGGTCGAGAAAGCCGCCGTGGGCGTCACGGTTGGCCTGCGCGCCGAGGTCGGCCGACAAATCTTCGGCGCCCCACGTCAGCCCCATCAATCGCGCGCTGGCGCCGGCGAAGGTGCCGGCGACGAACAACGAGGCAGCCGTTTCGGTGGCGATCGGCAGAATCTTGATGGCGCCGTCGGGCAAGCCGTTTTGCGCTTCGCGCACCGCAAGCTTGGCATCGGCGTGGATCACTGAAGCGCCGCCTTCGGCCTTCGGCAGCATGATGGCATCGGGTTTTGCCGGCGCCACCGCATCGAGATCGGCGTCGATGAGGCCGGTTTGCAGGCCGTTGACCCGCACCATGACGAACGGCCGCGCTTTTGCCGTCATGGCGTCCTTGAGAAACGCCGCCGCGCTCGCCCGCGCGCCCGCCTTGGCCTCGAGCGCGATCGAATCTTCGAGGTCGACGATGAGGGCGTCGGCGCCGCTTCCCATCGCCTTGTCGAGCTTTTTGGCGCTATCGGCGGGAACGAAGAGGAGAGAGCGCATTGGATGCTTCCTTTACCTCTTCCCGCCGCGCGGGGAGAGGGAGAAGATCACTTCGGCCGCATGCGGATGAAGGCCTGGCGGCGGCATTCGGCGACGAGCTTATTGTCCTGATTGAAGGCGCGGTGATGGAATTCGACGATGCCGGCGCCTGGCCGCGATTTCGATTCGCGCTTGCCGAGCACTTCGGTCGTGCAATGCACCGTGTCGCCTTCGAACAAAGGATGAGGAAACTTCACCTCGGTCATGCCGAGATTGGCGATGGTGGTGCCGACCGTCATGTCGGAAACCTGGATGCCGATCATCAGCCCGAGCGTGAACAGCGAATTCATCAGCGGCTGGCCCCATTCGGTCTCCTGCTCGCAGAAATGCCGGTCGATATGCAGCGGCTGCGGGTTAAGCGTCATGTTGGAGAACAGCATGTTGTCCATCTGGGTGACGGTGCGCGTATAGCGATGCTCGACCACCTCGCCGGGTACGAAATCCTCGAAATAGAGGCCGCCGCGTTTGTGCCGTACCGCCGTGTCAGCCGCCATATTCGCCTCCTCGTGCCGTGGTTGCGACATTCGCACGCCGAACCAACCCCGTTAATGGGACGTTTACCATAATTGTTAATGCTCGCTAACGCTCGAAACGCCGGTGGGAGCCGGCAGGGGAGCAAGAGCACATGCTGGTCGATCCCAGCAATCAGACCGCGGGTTCCGCGGTTACCGGCGCCATTCGCCAGGCAGCGCAAGCTACCGGGACGAGTTTCCAATATCTGTTGGCGACCGCGCGCGTCGAATCGGGGCTTAATCCGAACGCCGGCACGGCGACCTCGTCGGCGCGCGGGCTGTTTCAGTTTATCGATCAGACATGGCTCGCCACCATCAAGCAATCGGGCGCAGCCTTCGGCTATGGCCAATATGCCGACGCCATTACCAAGACAGCTTCGGGCCATTACCAGGTGAGCGATCCGACGATGCGCAGCGAGATACTCAAGCTGCGCAACGATCCGACGGCCAACGCCATGATGGCGGGCGCCTTCACCAAGGCCAATGCCGCCGTGCTGTCGGACAAGCTCGGCCGCGCGCCCAGCGAGGGCGAGCTCTACATCGCCCATTTCATGGGGGTTGGCGGCGCAGCGCGACTGATCTCATCCGCCGCGGCCGATCCCACCGGCAGCGCGGCAAGCTATTTTCCGACCGCCGCCCGAGCCAATGCTTCGATCTTCTACGACCGCTCGACCGGGCAACCGCGTTCACTGGCGGAAGTGCGGAACCTCCTCACGGCGCGCTACGATGTGGCGACGCGTTCGCGTCCCGGCATGGACGCGGTCGCGCAAGCCGACGTGGCGCCGCGTGCGATTCCTCGGCAACCGCCGCGGTCAGATCTGCCTCGACGCCGAATGCAGTCGCGCCGAGGTTTCCGCTAAGCCATCCGGTGCGCACCATTCCCATCTTTTCGCCTTCGGCCGCCACCGCCGCCGCCGCCACCACGCCAGTTGCCGCCGCGGTTCCCGACACCGCCGGCATGACCAGCGCCTTCGCCGAGGCGGCTCCGCCAGCGCGCATCGCGCCGGACAACGAAATTTTCCACGGGTTGTTTTCCGACCCCGGTCGCAACGGTCCGGTTGCCGCGGTAGTGAGCCAGTTATGGGGTGCCGGCAGTACTCCGCCCGCGGGCGGTGCCGATGGCAGCACGACGCCATCCGGCGGCACGCTCATGGATTTGTTCAAAGACAATCAGCGCGGCACCTGAGTGGGACAGCGTATCTTGTGGAAATCACAAGAAATTCATGGTGAACGCTTTATTAAGGACGCCGCCCTTAAACTTGCCGCCGGCGCCCATTCGAGCGGCCCGAGCGAGCCATGATCGTCCGCGATTTTCTGCAATGGATCCGCACCGCGCCCGCCAGCGAACGGGCCGAAGCGACCAGCGCGCTTGCCCGCGCCTACCTCTACTCCGACCTTTCGGCCGACGACCTCGGCGCCGCCGAAGGCGCCATGCTGATGCTGCTCGACGATTCGTCGCCGCTGGTGCCGCCGCGCGCTCGCCGACGCGCTCGCGGCGAGCCCAAGCGCGCCGCCGGCCATCGTAATGGCGCTCGCCGCCGATCAGCCGCAGATTGCCGCGCCGGTTTACGCGCTGTCGCCGTTGTTCGTCGACGCCGATCTGGTCGATGCGGTCGCGACCGCGGGCGCCGCCGTGCAGGAGGCGATCGCCAGCCGTGCGGCCCTGGCTTGCCCGGTGGCCGCGGCGATCGCCGAAGTCGGCTCGGCAGAGGCGTGCCTGCTGCTGGTCGAGAATCCCTCCGCCGAGATCGCGGCGATTTCGATGGACCGCGTTGTCGAGCGCTTCGGTCATCTCGCGGCAATCCGCGAAGCGCTGCTGATGCGCGACGATGTGCTTCCCGCCACGCGGCTGGCATTGGTCGCCAAGCTGTCCGCGACGCTGGCCGGCTTTGTCGCCGGCCGCTCCTGGCTCGACGTCGATCGCGCGCAGCGCATCGCGCACGAAGCTTGCGAGAAGGCCACGGTCACGATCGCCGCGGCGGCGCCAGAGAACGAGCTTCGCCCACTCATCAGCCATTTATGCGCCAGCGGTCAGCTGACCGCTGGCCTTATTCTGCGGGCGCTCCTGTCCGGCAATCTCGCCTTATTCGAGGAGGCGCTCGCCGAACTAACCGACATGCCGGTTGCGCGCGTGTCGGGGCTCATTCACGATCGCGGCGGCCTTGGGCTGCGCGCGCTGTTGGAAAAAGCGCAACTGCCGCCCTCGACGTATGCCGCATTCAAGGAGGCGATCGAGGCCATGCGTGAGGGCCTGCTGCAGGAGCCCGGCGGCACGCGCCTCAAGCGGCGTATGATCGAACGCGTGTTGACGCGCTGCGAGGACGCCGATCTCGGCGGGCTCGCGCCGCTCCTGACCTTGTTGCGCCGTTTCGCCACCGAAGCCGCGCGCGAGGAAGCGCGAATGTTCTGCGATGAACTTGCCGCTAGAGAATTTGCCGCTGAAGAATTTGCCGGCGGCGACTTCACCGCCGAGGGCCGCTCGGCCGCGGCGTAAAGCCCTATCTTCCGGACGATCCGGGCGCCAGCGGCGGCGAGAATATGTTTTCCAGATAATCGGGGCGGAAGCTGTTTTCCTGCCTGAGAAATTCGTCGGTGACGTCGCGCAGCCTCCGCTCAAGCGCGTCGGCGACCTGCGAAAGATCGGGCCGGGCGTGCTCGCGGATGATCGCGCGCACGGCATCGACATGCTGATCGATGAGCATGAGCGGGATATGCTCGAGCGCCGGGGTATGCTCGAGAAGGCGGCACAGACTTTCGGCGATGCCGGCGGCCTTGGGGTAACCGAATGTCGCCGCTTCGCCCTTGATGTCGTGAGCGGCGCGGAACAGAGCCTCGTGCGTTTGTCTGGTTAGTCCGCCGCGAACGGCATTTTGCCTTGCCGCCTCGAGACGCTCGCACTCCATCTGCATCCAGCTCGCGAATTCGGACGACAGCTCCACCAATGCCGCCTCGGCCCGCGCGACCGGGTCGTCGTCGCCGTCCATGGCCGGCCCGACGGCCTTGCGCAAATCCTGCGGCGGCGTGATCACTTCGTGGTCGGCATAGGTCGCCACCGACGGGCCGTCACTCTTGCGTTGCGCCATAACGGGACGATGCTCCTGTCGGTCAGACCAAGACCTTGGCTTTATCGAGCAGCGGCTGCTGCCGCGTGATCTCGGCGTTGCCGCCCTTGCGCCGCTCCGGCCCGACATAGTTCGGGTTGACGTTGCGCCGGCGGTCGGGCCCGAAATAGGTCTTTGTTTTGACGAACGGACGCGGGTTGGCGACGACGTTGAGAATGCGTTCGTATAGCGCCTTCGCGGAGATCGGCTTCGCCAGGAATTCGGTAACGCCGGCGTCGCGCGCATTCACGATGCGCTTTTTCTCGGAATGTCCGGTGAGCATGATGATCGGCACATAGGGATTGGCGTTGGCGCCCGGCTGCCGGATCATCTGCGTCAGTTCCAGGCCGTCGAAAATCGGCATCACCCAATCGGTGAGAATGATGTCGGGCACATAATGGGTGAAGGCCTCGAGCCCCGCCGCGCCATCTTCAGCTTCGTAGACCTCGCGTGTGCCGAAGCCGTGCAGCAGCGTGCGCAGGATGCGGCGCATATGCGCGTTGTCGTCGACGACCAGAAAACGCAGGCGGTTGAAATCGATGCGGACCATAAGATTCCCCGCGCGGCGAACGCGCCAAGTCCGCCGCGCAAGCTTCAACCGTAAAGAATCGTCGTTAACGGCCGGTTAAGCATTCAGGCCCGGTCAGTAGCCGAATTGCTCGCGCAGGATACGTTCGTCTAGACCGTGGCCGGGATCGAACAACATGGGCATTGCCGTGTCATGGTCCAAGGTGATGTCGACCGTTCGGACCGAGCGAACTTCATCGTGGTCGGCGACCGCCGCGACCGGCCGCTTGCCGGCTTCCAGCACCTCGATCGTCACCCGGGCGCGGTCAGGCAAGAGCGCGCCGCGCCAGCGCCGCGGCCGGAACGGGCTGATCGGCGTGAGCGCCAATAGCGGCGCGCCGATCGGAATGATCGGCCCCTGCGCCGAAAGATTATAGGCGGTCGAACCGGCCGGCGTCGCCAGCAGGATGCCGTCGGCGACGAGCTCGGGAAGACGCTCCTCGCCGTCGACCAACACGCGCAATCGCGCCGCCTGATAGCTTTGCCGGAACAGCGAAACCTCGTTGATCGCGCGGTGACGGTGAATATGGCCGGCGGCGTCTCGCGCCCGCATCAAGAGCGGATGGATGACGCTTATTCGGGCCGCCGCGAGCCGCTCCTTGAGGCTCTTTTCGGAATATTCGTTCATCAGGAACCCGACGGTGCCGCGATGCATGCCATAGATCGGCTTGCCGGAATTCATGAAGCGTTGCAGGGTTTGCAGCATGAGGCCGTCGCCGCCCAGCGCGACGATGACCTCGGCGGCCTCGGGCCGGGCATCGCCATAGCGCTTGATCAGCCGGCGGAGCGCCCGCTGCGCCTCGGGCACCTCGCTCGCGACAAAGGCGATGTGCTTGAAACGGGTTGTGGAGTGTTTCGCCATCGTCAAAGGGGCTTCTCGCGGCGCGGCGCCGGAAGGAGAATGGAACGGGATGGAACCACAACAGCGCGCGGTGTTCGTCTACACGAGCTATCCATCGATTGTCGAGGCGGAGCGGGCCGGGCGCGCTCTGCTCGAGCGCCGGCTGTGCGCCTGCGTCAATATCTTGCCCGGGATGGTCTCTTTTTATTGGTGGCAAGGCAAGGTCGAGCGTGGCGACGAAGTGGTCATGATCATCAAGACCCGCGCCACGCTGGCGGATGCCGTGCGCATAGCGGTCAAGGCCATGCATTCCTTCACCACGCCAGCCGTCCTGGTGCTGCCGATCGAGCAGGTCGACCCGGACTATCATGCTTGGCTGATGGCCGAGACGGAGAAGCCGGGGACGGGTGCTCTCTAGTGGAGCGGATTTGACATTCGCTACCCACCCAGCCGCGAACTCGTGAAGCGAATGTCAAATCCAAAAGCTCCACTAGGACTGACATTTGCTAGTGGTTCTTTGATTCTAACATTCGCATAATGGCATGCCGGAAAGGGGTGCGAATGTTAGCATCGGACCACTAGGCGGCGTCGCGTTTGCGCGCCGGTGCTTCGAAGGGTTCGCAGTCCACGATCTTAAAGCGGCGTTCCAGGTCCGCGACCTCGTGCTTGTAGCCGAACTCGGACCGGCCGCGGCCGAACTGAAAACCCAGCCAGAAACAGCCGGTCCAGCTTGCAAGCATAAGGACAACTACCGATCCACACACGCCGCCGCTCATGCGCCCGCGCCTCGCCGGCGTCGAATGCAAAAGGCCGCGATGGTGGCCAAGACGCTAAGGCCGGCGGTGCAATTTTAGGCGAGTTGGGATCGGCGCTGCCGCGAGTTCCTGGGCGGGCACGGTCGTCGCGCGGGATTACCGGAATTTCACGTAGATGAACGGTTTCTGCCGGCGTGCTTCAGCGCCCGTTCAGCGCCTTGGCTTAAACATGTGTTTGAAAACGGCGCGATGCGAAATCGGCCGCAGCAACAATAAGGAGACGAATCCATGTTGAGGAAATTCGCGGTTGCGCTTCTCGCCACCGCCTTGATCGCCGGGCCCGCATTCGCGCAAACCGGCGGAAACTCGCCCGCAAAACCCGCCACTTCGGCAGTGCAGACTACGCCCAATGCGCCGGCCGTCTCGACCGCGGCGGCGAAGCACGCCGTCAAGTCCGCCACGTCGACGAAGTCTGCCAAGTCGACGAAGTCTGCCAAGTCGACGAAGTCTGCCAAGTCGACCAAGCACGGCGTCAAGCATGTCCGCAAGCATGCATCGCGGGCGGGCAAGTCGAAGGTCACGCATCGGGCCCCGCATATGAAGCCCCGCAAGGCGCATCACGGTCACGCCGCGAAGTCCGGCAAGCTGTCGTAATCGCACGAGATTGCCTGCGATCCGGAACATGCAACCCCACAAGGCTGCGAACCGAGGCCCGGATCGTATGCACCGGCTTGCGGACGCTCGATCGCTCACCCGCTCGATCCGCAAGCCGGACCTACAGCATGATCGGGAAGACGCGAACCGTCTTTGACGATCACGCGCAGCAAAGTCGGCCCCGGATTCGATAAACAAAAAATGGTCCGGGGTCGGAGGGCCGGCGGTAACGCCGGCCTTTGCGCGTGCGCGTCAGCATGTGGTCGGCGCCGGTGCGACCGATGTCAGCGCCCAATGGTCGAATCCGTCGTCACGCCGCCACCGATCTTGATGCAGGCATCGCTCCCCGGAAGCTGAACGAAACCGGCGCCAAAGGCGCTGCAAGCTTTGTCGCGCTCCGCCGCCTGCGATTTGGCCGTGGCCGGCGATGACGGGGCGGGCTTGGCATCGGGACTAGTCAATGTTCCAGCGGATGCGCCCGCGGCACCGATAGCGATTGCCGACACGAGAGCGGCGAAGAGGGCCCCGGCGCGCAGCATCACAACGTCTCCGCGAAAAAAACGCGCATCAGCGCATAGGATTTGCGGCACAGCTGTTCGTCATACCGCGTCGCCGGACCCTGCGCGGTCGGATCGCAAAACGAGTGAACGGCCGGCGGCCCGAACATCATCACCTGCCAGTCCACCTTGGCTTTGCTCAATTCCTCCTCGAAGGCATCCATCATCGGCTTTGGCGTAATCGGGTCGGCACGACCGTAAATCGCAAGCAGGCGGCTCTTGATGTTGCAGGGCGTGCCGCTGACCACCGGATTCGGATTGGTGACGTGAAAGACAACGAGTGCCTTGAAATCCGCGCCGGCGCGCGCCTGTTCGAGCGCATAGCCGCCGCCGGCGCAATAGCCGATGGCGGCGATTTTTGCGGTATCTGCGACGCCGAGCTTTTGGGCCTCGGTGAGCAGCGTATCGTAGGCCTTGCCGCCGCAGGCCAGTGTGAAGGGCAGGTCGTTGTGCACGGCGAGCATCCCGGCGCGCAGATCGTGCTCGGTCTTCGGCTTGGCGCCATAACCCAGGCCGAACATGTCGGCCATCAGCACGACATAGTCCGTGCCGGCCACCGCGCGGGCTTGGCCGATGGTATCGGCGCACACGCCCTTCCAATCGGGCTGCATGAAGACGATCGGTCGCTTGGCCTTCACGTCGTCGTCATAGACGATCATGCCCTCGAATTGCCGGCCGTCGAGCTGATAGGGCACCTTTTTCTCTACCATCGCGTGCTTCCTCCAACGATCGGCGCAACCATATTACCCGATATAGCGCGGCGATATTACACTGTCGCGAGAACCCGCGTAACAGTATGGCGGGGCAACCATGCCGCGAAGGCGTTGCCGAGCGCCGCAATCGCATGTAGAGCGTAGCCGAGAACGAAGGAAAGCTCCCGAATGTCAAAACAGGACATGCGCGCCGAGACGGAACGCCTCATCAAAGAGGTGATGGAGCGCAAATCCGTCACGATCAAGCGCGGCGACACCCGCATCGAGGCGGTCTGCGGCAAATGCGGCGCCCCGAACCGCGTCTGGGCCCCCCCGGGCAAAGCAGGATGGCCTACAAGTGCAAGGAATGCGGCGCGGAACAAAAAACGCTGTAGCCGGTCAGGCGAAATTCTGCAGCATCGCTTCGCGTAGGAATTTTGGCAGTTCGGCAAGATCGCCACTGCCGTAACCGTCGGCGACCGCGGCCGACAACGACGCCAGTACCGCCGCCGACAACGGCATCGGCACGCCGGTGAGCGCGCCGGTCGCCACCGCCGACATCAGATCTTTGCGCAGGGTGCGGATATCGAGCGTCATCTCGGCCGGCGCGCCTTTCAACACGTCAAGCTTGCTCTTGAGCCAGCCGCTGGCATAGGGCCCTTCCTGCAAAACCTCGAGCATCTGATCGAGCGGGAGCCCTTGCTTCTGCCCAAGCGCCAGCAATTCCGCTACAGCCTGGATGTAGGCGCCGAGCCCGAGATTGACCGCAAGCTTCATGGCGTAGCCTGCGCCGTTCGGACCCATATGCACGATGCGGCGCGTCATCTTTTCCAGCACGGCGCGAGCGCGCTCGATATCTTCGGAAGCGCCGCCGACCATTGCAAATAAGGTGCCGGCCCGGACTTGCGGAATGGTGCCGAGGACCGGCGATTCAATAAGGCGTGCCCCCTTGTCGGCGACCTGCGGCGCCAGCTCGCGGCCGGTCATCGGCTGCAGCGTGCTCATATCGATGAACAGCTTGCCCGTCACGTCGCCGGATAAAAAACCATCCGCTCCGTTGAAGATGCGACGCACGCCGTGATCCTCGGTGATGATCGAGATGATAATGTCGGATCGGGCGGCGACCTCGCGGGCATTGGCAGCGATCGGCAACCGTTCGGCGGCGAGCGCACCGGTCGCCTCGGCCTTATGATCCCAGCCGACCACCTCGCAACCCTGCTGCCGCAGGCGCTGCGACATCGCCGCGCCCATTCGCCCAAGTCCAACAATTCCAACTTTCATGGTCTGCTCCTTCATTCCTACAACGAGCGGTTACACTGCGGCTGCAGCGCGCCTTTGCCGCACTATAATTGACAGTGTGCTGCGCTGGGATACTGTGTCGCCGTCAATGGCACCATCGCTGCAGGGCGGTGAGAATACAAGAAATGGGCGCGGAAAAATTGGCGCCGCCTGGGGAGGGCATTATGCGACAGCGCGTTCTTCTTGCTCTGATTCCGTTCGTGCTTGGGGTACCGCTTGCTTTGGCGGTGGTGCCCAAGGCGCATTCGGCCGCGCAATACGTCCTGAAATGGGCGGTCGTCACGCGCGGCGACATGCAGGAAAAATTCGGGCATAAGCTTGCCGAAGTATTGCCTCAGGCGACCAACGGCCGCGTCGAGGTGCAAGTCTTCCCAGGCGGTCAGCTCGGCAGTCCGTCCGCCATGATCGAAGGCTTGCAGCTCGGCACCATCGAAGCTTACGAGAATCCCGCCGACTTTTTTACCGGTGTCGATCCGCGCTTTGGGGTTTTCAGCATTCCATTCCTGTTCAAGAGCACCGAGCAGGCCAACAAGGTGCTCGCCGATCCCGACTACAATGCCTACGTGCTGAAAATGGCCGAGAACAAAGGCCTGGTCGGCGTCAACCTGGCGGTGGCGGCCGAGTCGCTTTATTTCGGCGTCAAAAAGCCGTTGCGCACGCTGGCCGATTTCAAGGGCATGAAGCTGCGCGTCAACGCCACGCCGGCCGAGCGCGCGCGCATGGCGGCGCTGGGCGCGACCGCGGTGCCGATGGGCCTGCCGGAAATGATAACCTCGTTGCAGAACGGCGTCATCGACGGCACCATGAGCGGCATGTCGATCTTCACCAACTTCAATCTGCAGAATGTCGGCAAGGTGCTGCTGGAGACCCACGACACGCTCTTGGTGTCATTCGGCGCCATGAGCAAGCCGTGGCTGGACAAGCTGCCGCCTGACTTGAGCAAGATCGTCGTCGACGAGGCGCGTAAGCTGCAGCCGTGGGCGCGGCAGACCGCGATCGATGAGGTTGCGCAATTGCGTCAGGTCTGGCTCAGCCGCGGCGGCGAAATCGTGCATCTGTCGCCGGCGGAGCAGGCCGAGCTCGAGCGGCGCCTCAAGCCGATCGGCGCCGAAGTCACCAAGGACGATCCGGTGCTCAAGGCGTTCTATGACAAGACCGAGGCGCTGGCCGCGAAGTATCAGTAGACGTTCGAAATCCTGCCGGGGCGAATAACAACGGCGCCGTCGCGCATAGCGATAGCGGCTCGCGCGCCTGACGCGAAGGTGGTGAAATGTCGGACGCAAAGCCGTTGTCGCGGCGACGGCAGATCGAAGAGTTCATCTTTGTCAGAATTCCGCACGTGCTGTCCGGCGTCCTTTTCCTGCTGGCGGTGGTGCTGAACTTCGTCAATGTCGTCGGCCGCTATGTCTTCGGCATGCCGATCTTTTGGGCGGAAGAAACGCTGACCTTCACGATCATCTGGATCGTCTTTCTGGTGGTGGGCACCATCACCTATCGCGGCGCTCATCTCAACATGGACCTTTTGTATTCGCGGATGCCGTCCGCCATGCAGCGCTTGGTCAGAATTGGCATTGTCGCGGCACTGATCGCTTGTTCCGTCTACACCGCGATGCAGTCTTGGACGGTGGTCAAACTTCATTATTTGACGCAAGGCGTGACGGCGGGCACCAATATCCCGCTGGTCATTCCTCACTCGGCGCTGTTGTTCGGCTTCGGTTTCATGGCCGCCGCCGCGATTGTGCGGCTACCTTCTTATATCAGCGGCAAATTCGATTGAGCGGAGCGCGGCAATGTATTGGGTGATGGCGATCCTGCCGTTCGTGCTGCTTCTGCTCGGATTCCCGATCTTTCTTTTGCTGCTCGTCACTTCGCTCGTCGTCCTGCTCGGTTTCTACGACATTCCGATGACCGTGGTATCGCAGGATATCTTCAACAGCCTCAATAAATATGCGCTGTTGGCCGTGCCGTTCTTCATCTTTGCCGGCAATCTGATGTCGCGCGGCGGCATTTCGGTGCGTCTCTTGCGCTTTGTCGGATCGCTGATCGGTGGTTTCCGTGCCAACGTGCCATTCACCTCGCTAGGCTTCGCCGCCCTGTTCGGCGCCACGTCCGGTGTGACAACCGCAGCGACGGCGGCCATCGGCACGCTGACCTATCCTAAGATGCGCGAAGCCGGCTACAGCGAAAGTTTCGCCTCGGCACTGATCACCTCCGAGGGGGCGCTCGACAACCTGATACCGCCGTCGATCGCGATGATCATTTACGGCATCGCTTCCGATACGTCGATCATTCAGCTCTGGACCGCCGGCATCGGCCCGTGTCTGTTGTTGGCGAGTTTTTTCGGCGGTTACATCTATTATCACTCGGTCAAAGTAGGCATTGCCGACACCGGCCGGTTTTCGCTGAAGGAGCTGTTGCGGTCGACGCGCGATGGCGTCTGGGCGCTCGGCGCCATCATCGTCATCATCGGCGGCATCTATTCCGGCGTGTTCTCGCCGACCGAAGCGGCCGGCGTCGCCAGCGTCTATGCCATTGTCATCAGCTATTTCGTGTATCGCGAGGTGACGATCGCCGATCTGTTCGAGATCGCGGCACGCTCGATGTATCTCACGGGCCTGATCTTCATCATCATCGCGGTGGCGGGCCTGTATTCGTGGCTGCTCACGATCAGCGGCATCGCGCAAGCGCTCGTCACCGTGATTACCAGCATGCACTCCGAACGCTGGATCGTCTTGCTGGTTATCAACCTGTTCCTGCTATTTATCGGCTGCTTTCTCGATCCGGCCTCAGGTCTGATCATGCTGGCGCCGCTATTGGCGCCGGTCGCCGCGTCGCTCGGTGTCGATCCGATTCATTTCGGCGTCATCGTGGTCATGAATCTCACGATCGGCACGTTCCATCCGCCGTTTGGATTGAACATTTTTGTCATTCAGGCGCTGTTCAAGACGCCGTCGGAGACGCTCTATCGCGGCCTCGTTCCGTTCGTGATCCTGGCGATTATCGCGTTGCAGATTGTCACTTATGTGCCGGCGGTGTCGCTGACCATCGAGCACATGTTGTTCCGCTGATGGTCGCGATTTATGGGGCCTCGATCATGCCGGCGACGTTCTTGAGCGCCGCTCGCAGATTATCGAACATGGCGATGCCCTCGGCGGCGATCTTGCGCTTGACTGCATGGCCGCGCGCGCCCGGCAGACGCGGCGGCTCGGCGCCTTGCATCGGCTTGGCGTTGCCGACAGCTTCCGCGATATGCGCCATGCGTGCCTCGTAGGCTTGCGTGCCGGCGAAACCCTGCGGATTGAGCACCAGGAAGAAGTGACAGATGTTGCTCGGCCGTTTCACGACGTTCTCGTAGGTGACCTGGAAACCCGGTTCGCCGTCGGAGAGCGCGCTGCACAGCACTTCGACCATGAGCGACAGTGCGTAACCTTTAGGACCGCCGATCGGAAGCACTGAGCCTTTCACCGCCTCGGCGGGATCGGTGGTCGGCCGTCCGCTCGGATCGAGCGCCCAGCCTGCGGGGATGCTCTTTTGCCCGGACGCCAGCATGTGGCGGATGCGCGAGCGCGCCACCGTGGCCGTCGCCATGTCGGCGATGATTGGCTCGGCATCGTGCAGCGGAAAGCCGACGCCGATCGGATTGGTGCCGAACAATCCTTCGGTCCCGCCCGTCGGCGCAATCGCCGGGCTGGCATTGGTGAAGGCCATGCCGATCAGGCCAAGCGCCGCGGCATGATCGGCGTAATAGCCGGCAGCGCCGAAATGGCTGGAGTTGCGTACGGCAACCGCGCCGACGCCATGGGTCTTGGCGAGGTCGATCGCCAAATCCATGGCGCGGCGGCTCGCCACCAGGCCGAGCGCATGATCGGCATCCATGACGATGGAGCAGGGCAGGCTCTTGGTCGTTGCGATGGACGGATTGCTTTTGATGGTGCCGTCGAGGAGCCCGCGCGTGTAGAGCGGCAGGTGCACGACACCATGCGAATCCGAGCCATGGGTTTGCGCCCATAGCGCGACCTCGGCGCCGGTTTCGGCGTCGTGCTCGCGGCACTCCGCAATGAACGAAAACATCCGCGACCAGCGCCGCCAGCGCTGTGGGCGACACTGTGTCGGTCGCGGCGATGTGTCTGAGCTTTGCCGCCAGCGCGGCCTTGTCCTGCATGGTTTTGCTCATGAGTTCGGCGCCGCGCCGGGAAAGAATCCTTCGGCGTTGCGGTAAAATACTTTCTCGTAGACGTCTTCGGCATAGCCGAGCGCGCGCCAATCGTCGACCAATCGTTCGTGAGTGAGCGTCGGCCAGTCCCAGCCGAACATGACGCGATCTTGCAGGCGGCCGCCGATTTCCTTCTTCAAGGCGGGCGTGAAATATTTCGGCGACCAGCCGTGCAACTCGTAGTGCACATTGGCCTTGTGCAGCAGGATCGCGATCATGTCGTCCTGCCACGGCCAAGCCGGGCGGCCGGCGAGGATTTTCAATTCTGGAAATCGCGCCGCGACAAGATCGACATGGCGTGGGTGGCCATCCTCGAGCACGACGCCCATGCCGCCTGGCATGCCCTGGCCGATGCCGGTCAGCCCGGTCATCAGTCAGCACCGGGACGTCGGCTTCGATCGAGAGCTTATAGAAGGGGTCCCAGATCGGATCGCTCGGCGGAAAGCGCAATGTGTTCTGGCTCTGGCAAAAGCCGAGAAAACCGCAATCGGTCGCTTTGAGCCGGGCAAATTCCTTGCAGCCAGAAATCCTTCATGGTCGGATTGGCGGCGAGCCAGTTGCCGTAGACGAAGTCGCGATGGTCGCGGGCGAAGCCGGTCGCATAATCGTTCGATGCGCGGATTTCGTCTTCGTCGGTCATCCGCCATGTGCGATAGATATCGAGAATGCTGCGGACGTTGGTTCCGGCGAAAACCGTCCGCCATTTCCGCCTCGGTCTGAAACGTGCGCTTGCGCTTGAAGATGCGCTCGGCATTGGCGAGCTCCTCGGCGGTGCGGTGATGCAGCCCGGCCGCGCGTCGAGAAATGCGAATGGCAATCGAAATAGCGCATGGCGGCTATTTCTTGTCGTAGCGCTGATCGAGGATGCGCTTCGGCTTGCCTTCGCGGCCGCGGTTCGACCATTCCATCAGCGCGTCCTCCGCCACCAGCTCGATATTGAGCTTGAGCCCGAGATCGGAATGCAGCCGCTTCTCGATATGCTCCTTCAGGCCGTCCCAGCCCGGCGCATCGTCGCGCACCTCGACCTTGACCGTCATCTCGTCGCGCACGACGCCGTCGCGCACCTTGCGTTCGGCGATGCACAGCCATTCGCCGGTCGTGCGATTGTCGCTCTTGATCGCGGGCAGGCAGGCCTGCGGCCAGATGCTGACGCCGCGGATGCGCACCATGGTGTCGCTGCGGCCGAGCATTTTCTGCATACGGCGGAAACAGCTGCCGCATTCGCAGCGGTCGGTGGCAACGATGCGGGTGAGGTCGCGCAGATTGAAGCGGATCATCGGCTGCTGGCGGCGATGCAGGATGGTGCACACCATGTTGCCGATCTCGCCGTTCTCGACCGGCTTGTTGTCCTCGATGCCGACGATCTCGAAGAATGTCGAAGTCCTCGTGGAAATGCAGGCCGTTCTGGTGCTGGCACTCGAAGGCGCCCATGCCCATCTCGTGCGTGCCGTACATGTCGTAGACCTTGCAGCCCCATAGCTCCTCGAGCTGGTTGCGGAAGGTGTTCTCGGTGTCGGGCCCGAGCCCGCAGCCGAGAAACTTGGTTTTCAGCTCGCGCACGTCGAATTTGAGTTCGTCGCGCGCCACCTTGGCGAGTTGCGTGGCGTATTCGGGGCGCACGTACCAGACATTGGTGCCCCATTCCTGGGCGATTTCGATCTGCCGCCGCGACGACGTAACCGCGCCGGTGCCGGTGGTGATCGGCAGCGCGCCGAGATAATCGTGGCAGGCTTTGTAGCAGCACCAGCCGGCATTGCCGAGCGAGCAGGTGTGCGGAATTTGCACGCGGTCGCCCGGCCGCACGCCGCAAATATACAGCACGCGCGCATCAGTCAGCCCGTTCAGTTCCCATTCGAGCGGGGCGTAGAGCGTCGGCCGCGGCTTGCCGGTGGTGCCGCCGGAGGTCTGTAGCTTCAGCGGCTGCGTTTTGAGTATCGCGTCGACATCGCCGTTGATCAGGCCGAATGGCGGGTTTTCTTCTTGGTCCTTCTTGATGTCGGCGGAATCGAACGTCGGCAGCTTGACGATATCGTCGATGCTTTGGATGTCGCCCGGCTCGAGGCCGGCAGCCTTCCAGCGCCGCTGGTAGAAGCCGTTCCGCCAGCCGGTTTTCATCAGATCGAGGAATTGCTCGTTCTGAAATTCGCGAATTTCGTCCGCCGACCACCTCCACCGGGTGTTGGCGAATACGTCCGGTACCGGGTAGCGCCGGTACAGTGCATCCCAATCGATCGAGCGGTGATAGATCGGCAGCGTCGTTTCGGTGACGCCGCGGTCCATGACTGACATTCGCATTCCCATGTTGCTTGATGCGCCAGAGCCGCAGGCCACGCGGCCCGCGCCACTGGCCGGAGACAGATGCTCAGGTCTTGTAATCCGGTGCGTCGCGGTCAAGCTTGCGCAGGAGCGCCCGCCACGTCATCTGGTTGAACGGCTGATTGCCTTCGGTGATGATTTTGGCCTGGCCGATGGTGGCGTCGAGCACGGCTTGCGGCGGCACATAGGGTTTCACCGCGCCGGCCGCCGAGCGGACTTGCGTCTCGCAGGCGCGGATCAGCAGAAACGCCAGCATGTAAGCCTCGTGCACGCTGTGGCCCCAGAGCACGAAGCCGTGGCCGCGCTGCAGCACGATCTGCTTGTCGCCGAAATTCTTGGCGAGCCGCCGGCCTTCCTCGTCGGTGGAAAGCAGGCCTTCGTAGTCGTGGTAGCCAACCGGGCCGAGCCACAGCGCGTATTGGTTGCCTGGAATGAGGCCTTGCTCCTGCATCGCCACCGCGGTCGCGTATTTGGTGTGCAGATGCATGACGCATTGCGCCTGCGGGAAGGCGTCGTAGATGCCCTTGTGGAAAGGGAAGGCGAATTTGTGCGGCAGCTCGTCGCTCGGTTCGACGTGATTGCAGTCCTCGTCGAGCTTGTGCAGGTTCGAGGCCGTCACCTCCTCGAAAAGAATTGCCGCTGGGTGCATCAGAAACTGGTTCCGGATGGTTCGGCACGCGCGCCGATAGATGCGCGAACAACAGCTCGTCCCAGTCCTGCAGCGCCGCCAGACGAAAGGCGGCGGCAAGATCGACGCGGACCTTCCATTCGGCCGGATCCATGCCCGGCTTTAGGGCGCGGGCGGTGCTGGTAGCGGCGTTCACGATGTCTCCCTTCGATCGGCGCCGTTCTGCGGCGCGTCGCCTTGGCGCAAATTATGTCCGCGTGACGCTGCATTGTCCATTGTCGGCACAGGAGTGGGCGATTGCCCCTGCGCAGCGCGTCGGACGGGCTTCAGCGATGATTGCCGCCGTGATAAAACTTGCCGATGTCGCTGATGCTCGATCGCCAAGGCCGGCGCGCGCCGCCACGGGTTGATGAAAGCAAGCTTTCACAACCGCTGCAGGATTTATTCGCGACTTGGCGGCAATCGCTGCAAGACGCGTTCCAGGGCCTCACCGCCGACGGTGATCTCCAGGCGGGCCTGTTTCCGCGGCGCACGACCGGCGTCTCGACGCAGCCGCTGCGCGAGGCCGTCGAAGAGTTCCTGGCGTCGTTGAGCGCAGAACAGCGCGCTGCGGTGAGATTTCCGATCGACAGTGAGGTGTGGCGGCACTGGAGCAATATCCATCGCAACGTGATGCGCCACGGGCTGTGCTTCGCCGAGCTCACCGACCGGCAGCGCGATTTTGCCTATCGGGTCATGCGGGCGGGGCTTGGCGCACGGGCCTATGACACCGCGCGCAACGCCATGCGGCTCAACGAGCACCTGGCCGAGCTGACCGGCCTGCCGGACGAGTTCGGTGAGCTGTTTTACTGGATCAGTATTTTTGGCCAACCGTCGGCGGACGCGGCATTTGATGCACCTTGGGGCTTTCAGATCGACGGCCATCACTGCAACATCAACGCCTTCGTGCTTGGCGATCAGATGGTGCTGTCGCCGATGCTGCTCGGCTCCGAGCCGGTCACCGCGGAAAGCGGACTATATAAAGGCACGACGGTGCTGCGCGAGGAGGAAGCGCAAGGCCACGCATTCATGAGCGCTCTCACCGCGGAGCAGCGCGCCAAGGCGACCATCGGCCACGATTTGCCTTTTGACGGCTACGCCTCCGGGTTCAAGGATAACGTCATCATCCCGCGCGAGGGCTTGCCGGTCGCCGAAATGACGCCCGAGCAAAAAACTTTGCTGCGCGATCTGATCAAGCTTTACACCGACCGGCTGCCGGGCGGTCATGCACGCCTGCGTTTCGAGGAGGTCACGGCGTATCTCGACGAAACGATCTTCGCCTGGATCGGCGAGTTCGATCCGGTGGCGCCGTTCTATTACCGCATCTACAGCCCGGTGATCTTTATCGAGTTCTATCACCAGCCCGGCGTGGCGCTGCCCAACACCGGCTACAACCGCCGCCACGCGCATGCATTGGTGCGCACGCCGAACGGTAATGATTACGGTCGGGCGTTGTTGCGCCAGTGCGGGTGAGGGGCGCTCTAAGAGGTAATGAAGTCGCTCGGCTCAAGGTCCGACATTTCGCGGCGGCGGAACTTGCTGTCCAGTTTCGCCCATAGATCGCGTGCGGCGTTTCCCGTAATCAATACGTCGCGGCGTCCATCACGGGCCAGCCCGTGGATCGCAAGATAGTCCGTCTCACCATCGTCGATAGCGGTAATCCGGGTGATTACGTCGGAGGGGCTTTCCAGCTTGGGCATGCGCTTTCTCTAAAAAGGTATTTGTCTCTAAATCGGCGCCGAATAGGTAAAAAAAGCATTAAATTTTATCGACTGGGAATGGTTGAAGGCCAGCTCCAGGCTAAAGTGCGGATGCGGACTACTCGAGCGCAACTAGCTCGCGGTTTTTCTGGAAGGACCTGATTGGTGCCGGGTGAGAGAATTGAACTCCCGACCAACGGTTTACAAAACCGCTGCTCTACCGCTGAGCTAACCCGGCTGCAGCGAGCGTTCTAAGGCTTTACGCCGAAAATTGCCACTGCTTGCTGGCTTCTGGCGGTGACCTTACAATCGCGGCATGAAGCTTGGGTCTTGCGTGGTTGCGTTCGGCTGCGGAGCGGCGGCCGCCCTCTATTTCGCCGGGCCGCTTGCTGTGCCGGCGCACGCCCAATCCGCCGATCTCGTCTTGTGCGACCGCATCGCCGCCGATCCGGCCGATCCGGACAAGCCGGCCGACGTCAAAGGCGCGCAGGCCATTGCCGCCTCCGACATTGCCACCGCGATCAAATTCTGCCGGGCCGCGGCCGCGTCGAAGGCGCCGGTCGCCGCGCGGCGCGCGCTCTATGAGCTCGGCCGCGCCTATGCGGCCGGGCAGCAATGGCCCGAGGCCGCCGCCACCTATCGCAAGGCCGCCGACAAGGGCTCGACCTCCGCGATGGTCGAGCTTGGCGTCATGCTGGGGAACGGCACCGGCGTCGCCCAGGACGAAGCGCAGGCGCGCAGCCTTTTTCAGCGCGCCGCGCAAGCCGGCAATCCGCGCGGCGCCACCAACCTCGCAGCCATCGGCACCGCCGGCGGCGCACCGTCCGATCCGGCCGCGGCGCGGGCTTTGCTGGAAAAGGCAGCGGCGACGAATTCGGCCGAAGCCGAATTTCAGCTCGGCATGATGCTGGCGAACGGCACCGGCGGCCCGAAGGACGATGTCCGCGCGCGCGCCATGTTTGCCGGCGCCGCCGCGCAAGGCCATCCGGCGGCGACCGAATGGCTCGGCGCTTTCGAGGAAGCCGGGCTCGGTGGACCGAAGGACAAGGACGCCGCCAAGGCGGACTATCAGAAAGCGGTCGCGCTTGGCGACGATCATGCCAAAGCCGGGCTTGAGCGCCTGAAATGTCCGCTGGTACTCTCGACCAAGAGCGGCGAGGTGTGGACGCACCTTTGTTTCTAGACAGTCGCAAACGGCTTTTCGATCAATCCTCGATCATGTCATGCACGGCCACCGCGCCGCGGCGCCAATAGCCGGCCGCCCGCATCCAGCTCGGATTGGCGCCGTGATCGGCGATGAGCTGTTTGCGCAACGCTTTTGCGGTGAGCAACTCGCAGGCGACCCAGGCGTAATAATCGCCGGCGGGAAATGTCAGCTTGGCAAGCGTCTTCGCCAGCACGTCGCTTTCGCCCGCGGTGGCGCCGTTGCGGTGCGCCCAGGTTACGGTTGTACTGGTCTCAGTCGGCAGTGCGATCTCGTCGCTCGGCCCGTCGACTTCGACAACGACGAGCGCGCGGGTGCCGACCGGCAATTCGGCGAGCCGCCGGGTTATGGCGGGCAGGGCGGTCTCATCGCCGGCCAGAAGATGCCAATCGAACGCGGCCGGAATGATGAACGAGCCGCGCGGCCCACCGAGCGCCAGCGTGTCGCCTGTCTTCGCCTGCGCCGCCCAGCGCGTCGCCGGCCCGGCGTCGTGAATGGCGAAATCGATTTCGAGCGTGTTTGCGGCGGCATCGTAACGGCGCGGCGTGAAATCCCGCCCCAGCATGTTGGGTGAACCCTCGGCATTCGTCGTGCCGTCGGGGAAGAACAGCTTAACGTGATCGTCGAAGCCGAGACTGGTGAAGCCGCCAAGATCGCCGGTCAGCGTCACCCGCACCATGTGCGCGGCGATCTTGTCGGCGCTCTTGACGGTGAGCATGCGGCGGCGCGGCTCGTGACGGACGCGGCGGGGGCGGCGCGGATCGCTGGTTTCCGTCGCCACAGCGGCCGTTGTTTGCGTGGACATTAGAAGCGCTCCAACATTCTGATCGTTTGTCCGCTACGGTTACGCGCGCCGCTTGCGAATGCAAGTGCGGCGGCCCGCAGGGCGCGATGCAAATCTGCCGGGCTTTCGCCGCATCGCACGAGACCATACATTGACGCCCGGGCCGCGAAGGAGCGGGTCACCAAAGGACACGAAGGGCAGTCACCTATGGCCTCCGGACGTCAATTGCATCTCGGCGCTTTCATGCGTCCGGCCTCGATCCATACCGGAGCCTGGCGCTATCCAGGCGCGTGGCCGGACATGAATTTCAATTACGCGCACATCAAGGAATGCATCCAAAAGCTCGAGCGGGCCAAGTTCGATGCATTTTTCATGGCCGACCACATGGCTGTCCTCAACATGCCGATGGATGCGCTCAAGCGCAGCCACACCGCGACTTCGTTCGAGCCGTTCACGCTGCTGTCGGCGCTGTCGCAGGCCACCGAGCGGATCGGGCTGGTCGCCACCGGCTCGACCACCTTCGATGCGCCCTATCACATCGCCCGGCGCTTCGCCTCGCTGGATTGGATCAGCGGCGGCCGCGCCGGCTGGAACATCGTCACCACCTCCAATCCCGATGCGGCGCTCAATTTCGGCCTCGACGAGCATATGGAGCACGGCGACCGCTATCGCCGCGCCCGCGAATTCTACGACGTGGTGACCGGGCTATGGGATAGCTGGGCTGACGATGCCTTCATCCGCGACGTCGACGACGGCGTTTTCTTCGATCCGGCGAAAATGCACGTGCTCGATCACAAGGGCAAATATCTCTCGGTGCGCGGCCCGCTCAACATCGCCCGGCCGATTCAAGGCTGGCCGGTGATCGTGCAGGCCGGAGCGTCGGATTCCGGCCGCCAGCTCGCGGCGGAGACCGCGGAAGCGGTGTTCACCGCGCAGAGCGATCTCGCCGTCGGGCAACAATTCTACGCCGACGTCAAAGGCCGCATGGGGAAACTCGGCCGCGCGCGCGATCACATGAAAATATTGCCGGCGTGCTTTGTCGTGGTCGGCGATACGGTGGAAGAGGCGAAGGCGAAGCGGGCCAAGCTCGACAGCCTGGTCGATTACGCCAATGCCATTGCGTCATTGTCGATCGCGCTCGGCCACGACGCGTCGAAATTCGATCCGGACAAGCCGTTGCCCGATAATATTCCGGAAAGCAACGCGTCGAAGAGCGGCCGCGAGCGCGCCATTGCGCTCGGCAAACGCGAGAATCTCACGGTGCGGCAAGTGGCACAGCGGCTCGGCGGCTACTCCGGCCTCGCCATGGTCGGCACGCCAGCGACGATCGCCGACGAGATGGAGGAGTGGCTCGAAACCGAAGGCTCCGACGGCTTCACCGTGATGTTTCCCTATCTTCCCGGCGGGCTCGACGATTTTGTCGAGCCGGGTGGTGCCTGAATTGCAGCACCGGGGCTTGTTTCGGCGCGATTACGAAGGCGCAACACTGCGCGAGCATCTCGGCCTGCCGCGGCCGAAGAACCGCTTTTTCGAGAACTGATAAATCGCGAGATTATTTCTGCTCGTCGCCGCGTTCGGCGTTGCGATCCGCATGCTCGGCGAGCCGGCGCCATGCCTCCGCCATCCGCAGCAGCGCGTCTTTCTCCGTCGGCGCGTGCGATTGCTGCGCGAGACGGATGCATTCTGCTGCGTAATGCCGATAGTCCTCAGCGTTCCCCATGCACCGATCCCGCTATTACAGGGAGAACGAGCTTTCCTCGGAATCGTTCCCGCAAGCGCATGAATTTGAAGGGGAACTTTGCTTAAGTTCCATCGGTTGCCATTTTGGAACAGTAGGGAACAACTGCCATGTGGGACACACGATGGACGATCAAGCAGATGATGAGAAATCGAATGCCGAGAGGGATGCCAAGAAGTTTCGCGACTATGCCACCGAGTGCCGCCGGCTAGCGCAACGTGCGTCCGAAAAAGACCGCAAGGTGCTGATGGAGATTGCCGAAGCGTGGATCGTCTGCGCCGAAGAGGTCGAACGGAAGGGCCGTGGCATGAAGGATTGATGGAGGAATTGAAGTTGGACTGAAGGTGTTTCAGAACTGAGGCCCAAAAACTGAGCGCCAAAACTGAGGCCCTGGGCCCGGGCGAGTTGATTGCGGGCGTTTCCGACACGCCATAGAGTAAGGCCGGCCGGTAACATCGGCTGCCGCGCAAACGCGCGTTGAGGAAACGCAATGGGCGAAAACGGCGCCACGGCCGTGCGCGATAGGCCGGAAGCTGTCGAGACGGCGAGCGTCGACGAATTGCGCGCGCTGCAGCTTGATCGGCTGAAGGCGACGGTCGCGTGCGCTGCCGCGCAAGTCGGGCACTACCGCAAGGCCTTCGCTGCTTCCGGAGTGACGCCCGCCGACATCGGTCATCTCGAGGATCTGGCCCGGCTGCCCTTCACCACCAAGGAGGATCTGCGGCAAAACTATCCATTCGGCATGTTTGCGGTGCCGATGAACGAGATCGTTCGTATTCACGCGTCGAGCGGCACCACCGGGAAGCCGACCGTGGTCGGCTATACGCGCTCAGACATCGAGACCTGGTCGCGGCTGATGGCGCGCTCGATCCGCGCCGCCGGCGGCCGCGCCGGCGATAAGATGCACATCGCTTATGGCTACGGTCTGTTCACCGGTGGGTTGGGTTTCCATTACGGCGCGGAATATCTCGGCTGCGCTGTCATTCCCGTCAGCGGCGGTTTCACCGAACGCCAAGTGCAACTCATCGTCGATTTCGAGCCGGGGCTCATCGCCGTGACGCCGTCCTATCTGCTTGCCATCGCCGACGAGTTCGACCGCCAGGGTATCGACGCGCGTAAATCGTCGCTGCGCATCGCACTGCTCGGCGCCGAGCCGTGGAGCGAATCCATGCGCACGGAAATTGAACGGCGCCTTGGGCTCGATGCGGTCAATGTCTACGGCTTGTCGGAAGTGATCGGTCCGGGCGTCGCCGCAGGAGTATGTGCGAGAGCAAGGACGGACTGACGATCTGGGAAGATCATTTTTATCCGGAGATCATCGATCCGGAGACTGGCGCGGTGCTTCCCGACGGGGAGGAGGGCGAGCTGGTGCTGACCTCGCTGAGCAAGGAAGCGATGCCGGTGATCCGTTATCGCACACGCGATCTCACCCGGCTGTTGCCCGGCAAGGCGCATGCCATGCGTCGCATCGAGCGGATCAAGGGCCGCAGCGACGATATGCTGATCATCCGCGGCGTGAACGTTTTTCCGAGCCAGATCGAGGCGGCGCTTGGCCGGCGAACAATCCTTCGCGCCGCATTACATTCTTGAAGTGACGCGGCCCGAGCGCCTCGACGAGCTCGACGTGATCGTCGAGACGCGCGACGTCTTGCCGCCGGACGCCATGCTGGTGCTGGCCGATCGCGGCGCGCTTCTCATCAAATCGCGCGTCGGGGTCACCGCCGACAGTCCGGCCGGTGGCGCCGGGCAGCATCGAACGCTCGCAGGGCAAGGCGAAGCGGGTCATCGATAAACGGCCGCGGAATTAAACGATGGCGATTGTAGCAGACGTATCTTCGACCGATCTCTATGAGCCCGCCGGCTTGCCGCCCGACGCCGTAGCGGCTTGGCTCGCCAGTGGCGGCGCCCTCGACGGCGATCACCGGCGTGCCATCGACACATTTTCCAGGCAATGGCGGATCGGCGCCGCGCTGCTTGAAGGATTGCCGGCAAAGCCGAAGCGTTCGCCGGCGCAGGCCGCGGCGGCTGCGGCCATCGTCGAACGCGATCGCGCCGCGCGCGAGGTGTTTCTCGGCGCTCACGCGCGGCGCTGTATCGGCTGCTGACCGAGATTTAACGAAGTTCGTGCGGGTCGAGCAACTGGTTCGCGATGCCGCCGATGCGATGCCGGGCCTTGTCCCCGAGCGAGGAAACGCTTGCGCGCGAGAATGCCCTGCCGCAGCGCGACAAGGATGGCGCCGAGATCGATCAAGGGCTGTTTCTCGCCCATGTTCTCGCGCAACCCAGCGAGCGGCATGCATCTTTGCCATGCCATGCTGTTGCCGCGCCCGCGAAGCCGCCGAGCAAAGCCGGCGCTTTCGCCGAACGTGGCAAGCTTGAATTCGAAGGCGCGACGCTGGAGCGGCGCGGCAAGGCGGCGGTCGTGACCATGCGCAATCCGCGCTTTCTCAATGCCGAGGACGAGACGACGCTCGATGGGCTGGAAACCGCGGTCGATGTCGCCACGCTCGATCGCGGAGAGCGACATTGCGGTGCTGCGCGGCGGCGCTGTCGAGCATGCCGAAATATCGCGGCCGCCGGTTGTTCTCCGCCGGCATCAATCTGACGCACTCTATCGCGGCAAGATTTCCTATCGTCTGGTACATCAAGCGCGACATGGGGCTGGTCAACAAGCTGTTCCGCGGCGTCGCGCGGCCGGACTTGAGCCCCGACGAAATGGTCGGCGGCACGACCGAGAAACCATGGGTCGGCGTGGTCGAAGGCTTTGCCATCGGCGGCGGCTGCCAGCTTTTGCTGGCGCTCGATTACGTGCTGGCGGCGAGCGACGCCTATATGACGCTGCCGGCGCGCAAGGAAGGCATCATTCCCGGCGCCGCGAATTTGCGGCTGTGGCGCTTCACCGGCGACCGCATCGCGCGCCAGGCGATCCTCTACGGCCGCCGGCTCGATTGCGACACGCCGGAAGGCCGGCTCATCTGCGACGAGATCGCGCCGCCCGACATCGATCGACGGCGCGCTGGATACGCGTCATCGACGGCTTCACCAGTTCCGGCGTCGTCAGCGCCGCCGGCAATCGGCGCGCCATTCGCGTCGGCCAGGAGCCGCTCGATGCTTTTCGCCGCTACATGGCGGTCTATGCCCGCGAGCAGGCCTTCTGCCATTTCAGCCCGGCCTGATCGCCAATCTCGAGCGTAACTGGAACGCGCACCAGCGCGTAATTTAGCGCTCGGCGACGAAATTCAACTGGTCGAGCCGGCCTTTTTGCGCTTCGTCCAATTTGCATTCGAAATTTGCCAGCGCAACTTGCGTCGACAGGATCGAGCGCCATGTCGCGTCGAGCCGCGCTTCAATGGCTTCGAGGCGTCCCACCGCCGTCGGCGACAAGGTCGTCGGGCAATGCGTTTCGAGATCGTCGGCGGCTTTGGTGAAGGCGGCTTTGACGCCGGCCAGCGCCGGCCGTTGCGAGCCTTTCGGCTGTACCGCCCTGTCGATTTGACGGATCGTGCCATCGATCGCCGTTGCCGAGCCGTCGCAGGCTGGACCGATCGCCGCCGGCTCGATCCGGGCGATCGGCAACGGCCGAACCCGCCGGTGCGGCGAGTTTTGCCTTCTGCTCGAGCGGTCAGCGATTGCTCGAACTCCTGCAGCGGCGCGCGGACGATATCGACCGCCATGCTCAATTCCTCGATCTGCGAGTCCATGAGTTGCAGCCGGGCGACGGGCTGGGCGGGGATCGCGCTGGGGCACGCTTTGGCCAGGAATCCGGCCGAGGCGCCGAGCGCGCCGCCAAGCTTTTGCAGCGCCGGCTCCTGATCGGCCGTGGGCGCGATTTCACTGCGAATGCGCGCCACAACGGCGTTGGCATCGAACGACGGCTGACACAGCCGGCGGTCTTCGCTCTCAGGCACCCTGGCAAACGCGGTGGAGAAAATCCGCTCATAGCCGAACGGCCAGGTTGGCGTCTTGCCCGGGAAGAACACATCCTGGAAAGACCCGACAAAGCCAGATTCGGGTAGAGCAACGCCGACGTTATCGCCGCCGCCGGTTCGCCATGCCGCTCGGATCGCGAAACCTCGGCGCGGTTGGCGTGCATATAGAGGCGGTGACGATGGAAGCGCGGAAAGTGCGGCAGGTAAATCGGTACGCCAATATGAAAGGGTCCGATTCGCAGGCCGAAGGCCGCCGTCGGTAACGGGTAAAACGCAGTTGCGGCAACGAGCGTCGCCGCCAAGTAAGCGCCGACCTTTCGCATGATCAGGCACCCGAAATGTTTAGCGCGTGACCCGAAGAGAAACGCCGGACACGGATTAGATCACGCCCGACTGAAACTCTCAACGCGCGCCGGGGCCGGGCGGTTCCATCCGTTCTCGCATCCCGACCGGCTCGCCCTGGCGCTTGTCGCCGAGCCGCAGCAGCGGCACCAGCACAAAGGCGAAGGCGGTGAAGGCTGCGGAAATCACGATCAGCGGCGGCAAGGAGCTGATGGAAAGCATGGGTATAGAGAAACGAGCCGAGATTGTCGGCCACCGTGGTCGCCAGATTGATGATCGACATCAGGATAGCGAAGGAAAATCCCTCGGCGCGCTTCGGGCAATAGTCGGCCGCCAAGCGTCAGCGTCGCCACCGTGGCGAGCATGGCGGCGAAGCCGGCGCAGAAGCTGATCACTGCGGCGGCCGGCTCATTCCAGAAGAACAGAAACAACAAACTCGCCGCCGTGCCCATGCCGATGCTCAGGTTCAGCAAGTGCTTTAAGCGTCAGGCTGCCGAAGAAGCGCCGGTACACCAGCGCACCGGCCACCCAGCCGGCCGAACCGATCGATCCCAATATGCCGATATAGGCCTGCGAGAATTTCAGGTCGTCGGTCATGTGATAATAGAGCGACGTGCTCATGCCGGGACTGAAATAATAAAGAAACATGAAGCCTGCGACGATCCACAGATGGCGGTGCCGAAACGCCGCCATCAGGCCATGGAAGGTGTGCTTCATGCCTTGCAGGTCGGCCTTGGTCTTTGTTTCGGAGATCAGGAAAAAAGTGCCGCCGATGACGGCCAGCGGCGCGCAGCCGACGATGGCGGCTGCGACATGCAGCGCCATGGTGGGCGGCAGGCGCTGCACCAACTGGCCGCCGACGATGGCGGCGGCCATCGCGGCGATGTTGTACCAGAGCCACTGCTGATTGACGAAGGTGCCGCTTTCGCTCAGCCGCTGGCCGTGCTCCACCAGCACCGCGCCGCACAGCGTGCTCGAAATCGCCATCGCATAAGCGGTGAGCATGAGCGCAAATGCGATGTCGGCCGGCGCGGTCAGCCGGGTGACCCAAAAATATCCGGCGATCGCGGCGAAGTTGGCGACGATCAGATAGCTCTTGCGCCGGTAGCCGAACAGCGGCACGAAATCCGACACCATGCCGTAGAGCGGTTTGATGATCCACGGCAAATTGAAGACGGTGATGAAAGCGGTGACCTGGACGGGCGTCCAGTCGTGCTCTTCTTTGAGATAATAGTTCAGCGGCTGCGAGATCAGTCCGACGACCTGGCCGAGGCCTTCGACCAGATAGACCAGCGAAAAGAATATCAGCAGGTGACCGAAAGCCTCTTTGCTCGTCGGCGCTGCGGCGGCGGACAGAGCCAGCGGCTGTTCGCTCATTCGATCCGATGACGCGGGTTCTTGGGTTGCCTGTTAGCTTGCAGAATCACTATCGTACCGAGTCGTCCGCGCCGTGGACAGCGCTGCGGTCGATACCTCAGCTTCCGCACGATGTTTTCCACGATCTCGCGCGGATGCGGCGCGACGGAAACCACGATCGGCCGTTCGTCGGCCTGCGGCTCCTCCAGCGCCTCGAACTGGCTGTCGAGCAGTCGCCGGCGGCATGAAATGATCGGCGCGGGCGGCGATCCGCTGCGCGATCAGATCGCGATCGCCTTTCAGAAAGACCAGCCGCACGTCGCGCCGCGTCGCCGATCAGAATGTCGCGATAAGCGCGCTTGAGCGCCGAGCAGGCGACGATGCCGTGATTGCCGGTCTGGCGCGTCGCATCGATCCAGTCGGCGATGGCGTGAAGCCACGGCCAGCGGTCGTCGTCGTCAGCGGCTCGCCATGGTGCATCTTTTCGATATTGGATTTGGGATGCAGCCAGTCGCCATCCTCGTAGATCCAATGCAGCCGATGCGCCAGCATCGCGGCGATCGTGCTCTTGCCGGAGCCCGACACGCCCATCACGACCAGGACGGCGAGCTTCGTCCGGCGCTGCCAGCAGCCATGTTGAACGCTCCGGCGCCGCAGCGCGGTCCACAAGCCAGACCAGATCGCCGTCGGCATAAGCGCGGCGCCGCCGGCAGGTCGTCGCCGCCGAAGACGCGCGCCAGGATCGCGCGCTTGTCCGCGCTGTCGACCAGAAACAGCATTTCGCGCGTCGATGCCGAGCGCCGGAAACGTCAGGGTGACGCGCGGCACGAATGGCTCCATACGGGCCTTGGCGACGCCGAGCACCCAGCGCTCGTTTTCGTCGAGCGCGGGCGAGTGCGGGAACAGCGAGGCGGTGTGGCCGTCGCCGCCGAGCCCCATCAGCACCAGGTCGAACAGCGGCCGCGCCGGATCGAGCGTGTCGGCGCCGTAAAACGCCTTGAGATCGTCCTCGTAAAGCCGCGCCGCGCCATCGGGATAGTTGGCGTCGGTCGCAATCGGGTGAATGTTCTGCCGCGGCGCGCCGACGCGATCGAGCAACATGCCGCCGCGCCGTGCCCATATTGCTCAGCGGATCGCTTTCCGGCACGAAACGGTCGTCGCCCATGAACCAGTGCACGCGGTCCCACGGCACATCGCTTGCGCCAGGGCTCGTCGCGCGAGCAGGCGGTAGAGCCGCTGCGGGCTCGAGCCGCCGGTCAGGCAGACCGCGGCGCGGTCGCTTGCGAGTGACGCGCGCGAGCAGGCGCCGCGCCGCCGTTTCGGCGAAAGCCGCCGCGTCGTCGACAACGATGATCTGGCGCTTCGATTGAACTGCCATTGCCGGTCTCAAGCGATCGGTCGCCAGCGGCGGCCGTCGCGGGCCAGCAGCTCGTCGGCTTCGCTTCGGGCCCTCGCTGCCGGCGCGATAGGTCGCAAGACCCTCGGCCGGCGCTTCGCGCCAGGCGTCGAGGAACGGCTGCACCACGCGCCAGCCGGCCTCGATGCCGTCGGCGCGCGGATAAAGAATGGCGTCGCCGATCATGCAGTCGTAGATCAGCGTCTCGTAGCCGGTCGACGGCGCGGCGTCGAAATAGTCCTCGTATTTGAAAGTCATGCCGACGCCGCCGATCGCGATCGACGGTCCCGGAACCTTGGCGTTGAATTCAAGCCCGATGCATTCGTTCGGCTGGATTCCGAGCACCAGGAAATTCTGCGCCAGCCGCTCGACCGGCGTATCGCGAAACATGGCGACCGGCGCCTGCTTGAACTTGATCGCCACCTCGGTCTGCTTGGCGCGCAGCGCCTTGCCGGTGCGCAAATAGAACGGCACGCCGGCCCAGCGCCAATTGTCGATCATCAGCTTGAGCGCGACATAGGTCTCGGTGGTGCTGTCGGGGCGAACGTCCTTGGTCTTGCGATAGGCCTCGACCGCGCGGTTTTCGACGATAGCCGTCGCCATATTGCGCCCGCACCGAATTGCGCAGCGCCTCCTCGCGCGTCGGCAACTGGATGGCGTCGAGCACCTTCGCCTTTTCCGCCCGCACCGAGTCGGCGGCAAAGCGCGACGGCGGCTCCATGGCGATGAGCGACAAGCAGCTGGAACAGATGGTTCGGCACCATGTCGCGCAGCGCGCCGGTGGCGTCGTAATAGCTGCCGCGGCGGCCGACGGTGAGCGACTCGGCGACCGTGATCTGCACGTGATCGATATGGTCGCGATTCCAGATCGGCTCGAACAGGCCGTTGGCGAAACGCAGCACCAGGATGTTCTGCACCGTCTCCTTGCCGAGATAATGGTCGATGCGGAAAATCTGATCCTCTTGAAGGACGCCGAGCAGCTTCTGATTGAGCGCGTGCGCCGAGGCGAGATCGGTGCCGAACGGCTTCTCGATGATGACGCGCCGCCACGCGCCGTTGTCCTCGCGCGCCAGCCCGGATTCGCCGAGATGACAGCCGATCGGCGCGAAACCGGCCGGCGGCGTCGCCAGATAGAACAGCCGATTGCCCTTGGTGTCGCGCTCGCGCTCGATGCGCGCGAGCTCGCGCTCGATCTTCTCGTAAGTCGCGTTGATCGTCGGGCTCGCCCTGCACATAGGCGACGCAGCCGAGCAACCTGCTTGCAGCGACGCTTTCGTCGATCGTCGCGGGTGGCGAATTTCGGCAGGCTCTTGGCGAGGTCGGCGCGAAACGCTTCGCTCGACGACGCGCTGCGCGCGACGCCGATCAGGGCGAAGGCCTTCGGCAACAGCCCGTCGGCGGCGAGATTGTAAAGCGCCGGCACCAGCAGCCGGTGGGTCAGATCGCCGGAGGCGCCGAAAATAACCAGGCAGCATGGATCGGCGGGACGCGCTGCGGCGGCGGCTGAGGTGGCTGAGGTGGCGCCATTGCCGCCGGTCATGATGCCTTGGCCTTCGGCGGCAGTGCCGCCGTCGCCTCGCTTTCGGCTCGACATGGGCGCCGAAACCCTTGCGCATGGCCGAGAGAATTTTTTCGGCGAAGGTGTGCTCGCGGCGCGAGCGAAAGCGGGTGTAGAGCGCCGCGGACAGCACGTCCGCGGGCACCGCTTCGTCGATCGCCGCCATGATGGTCCAGCGGCCTTCGCCGGAATCCTCGACCACGCCCTCGAAGCCGTCGAGCTTCGGATCGGCGGCCAGCGCGCTGGCGGTGAGATCGAGCAGCCAGGAGCTGATGACGCTGCCGCGCCGCCAGACTTCGGCAATGTCGGTGAGGTCGAGATCGAAACGGTCGTCTTCCGGCAGGCTTTCGCTGTTGGCGTTCTTCAGAATATCGAAGCCTTCGGCGAAGGCCTGCATCAATCCGTATTCGATGCCGTTGTGCACCATCTTGACGAAATGTCCGGCGCCGTTCGGCCCGGCATGGATATAGCCTTGCTCGGCGCGCGGATCGCGGCCGTCGCGGCCGGGCGTGCGCGGCACATCGCCGAGACCCGGCGCCAGCGCCTTGAAAATCGGATCGAGGCGATCGACGATCGTCCTTGGTGCCGCCGATCATCATGCAGTAGCCGCGCTCCAGTCCCCAGACGCCGCCGCTGGTGCCGACGTCGACATGATGGATGCCGCGCTCCTTGAGCATTTTGGCGCGGCGGATGTCGTCCTTCCAGAACGTGTTGCCGCCATCGATGACGATGTCGCCCGACGCCAGCAACTTTGCCAGCTCGGCGATGACGTCTTCGGTGATCTTGCCGGCCGGCAGCATGACCCAGACTGCGCGCGGCGCCTTGAGTTGGCTGCGACAAGTTCGGCCGATCCCGCCGCGCCGGTGGCGCCGTCGCTCGCCACTTCGGCGACGGCCTTCGGGTCGCGGTCGTAAACGACCGCCTCGTGGCCGTTCTGCATCAGGCGGCGTGAGATGTTGCCGCCCATGCGTCCGAGCCCGATCACGCCGATCTGCATGTCGCGCGCTCCGTTTTCATGACATCGCGTTTCATGACATCGTGCGCTCGATTGCGGCGCCGAGCGCCGCCAGCGCAGTTTCCGGCTCGCCATTGAGATGAACGCGCAAGCGCCCGCCGGCCGCGTTCGAGGAGAACGCCGAAATCGCCGCGCGCCTGCGCCGCCTTGACCACGCCGAAGCTGGCGCGATGGCCTGGGATCGGCAAATCCTTGGCGTCGTCCGACGTGATCTGGAGGAATACGCCGCTGTCGGGGCCGCCTTTGTAGGCCTGGCCGGTCGAATGCAAAAAGCGCGGCCCGAATTCCAGGCAGGTCGCGACATGGCGGCGGTCGCGCAACGCGATGCGCCAGCGCTGCATCGCGCCGTGTTGGCTTCGTCGCGGGCGAGATAGGCGAGGATCGCGACATAGTCGCCGGCGCCGATGCGGCCGAAATGCGCCATGAGCCAGCTCTCGATGCCGCCGTCGGCGCCGGCCTTGCGCAGCGCGTCGGCATTGGCGTCGGTCGGTGTAAAGTGCGAAAGAGCCATCGGCGCAGACCGGCGTCTCGGCCGGCAGCGCGCCGGACTTCTCGAACGCCGCGGTCAGTTCGCGGGTCTTGACCTTGCTGGCTTCGACGTCGGGCTGATCGAACGGATTGATGCCGATCACCGCGCCGGCGACCGCGGTGGCGATCTCGAAACGGAAAAATTCCTGGCCGATATGATCGGGCGACTTCTGCACGATGCGGATCACCGGATGGCCGGCTTTCTCCAGCGCCTTGAGCTTCGCCTCGACGCGGCGTCGTCGGCTTCGTCTTCGAGCGCAAGATCGATGAAGCAGCGATCGTCGCCGTAGACCTCCGGCCGCCCGAGCGGCTCGCCATCGATCGGGATCAGTCCTTTGCCGCTCTTTGCCGGTCGATTCGGCGAATAGCTGCTCGGCCCAGGCGCCGAAACTCGGCCAAGGCACGGCGAGGCAAAGATCGTGACCTTGTCGCGGCCCGCGCGAAGCGGCGGCGCCGAGCGCGAGGCCGAGCGCGACGCCGGGATTTTCCGCCGGCGGCACGTCCGGGCCGCAGGAGCGCATCATCATCCGCGCCGAGCCTTCATCAGCGCGGCGACGTCGATGCCGGCAATGGCCGCCGGCACGAGCCCGAACGGCGAGAGCACGGAATAGCGGCCGCCGATGCTGGGCACGCCGTAGAAGACGTGGCGGAATTTTTGCTGCTTCGGCCGCGCTTCTCCAGCGCCGAGCCGGGATCGGTGATGGCGATGAAATGCGTCGCCGGCTTTGTCGCCGCCGACCGCATTCGCGACGCGCTCGAAGAAATAGTCGTCGAGGACATTGGGCTCGGTCGTGCTGCCTGATTTGCTCGGAAACGATGAACAGCGTCTTGGCGAGATCGAGCGTCGGCTTCGAGCGCCTGCGATCTGCGCCGGCACCGTCGAATCGAGAATGCGCAGCCGCGGCCAGCCGCTCTGCTGTCCGAAGGTGCGCGCCAGCACTTCCGGCCCGAGGCTGGATCCGCCCATGCCGAGTAGCACCGCGTCCTTGAATCGTCGCGCTCCTGATCTCCTGCGCGAAGGCGGTATAGTTCGCCAGATCGTCGGCGTCGTCGACGCTGTCCAGCCAGCCGAGCCAGCGATCCTCGTCGGCATCGGTCCACAGCGACTTATCGCGCTGCCACAGCTTGCGGATATTGCCGTGGTCGCGCCATTCCTCGGCGAGTTCGCCGACCTTGTTTCGAGGGCGTGGCCGAGCGCGAGTTTTTGCTCGTCGACCTGCTGTTCGAGGATGTCGGCGCGCTTCTTGGCGACCGCGGCGAGGAGCTTGTCGGCCGCATCGGCGAACAGCCGCACGCCATCTTCGACCAGCTTGTCGGTGACATCGTCGAGCGAAATGCCGGCGCGGCCGAGCGTCGTCAAGCGTGTCGCTGCGCGTCGGCGACGTTTTCGGTCGATGCTGTCGCGCAGCCTTGCCGTGATCGCGGAACGCATCCATCGTCGGCACCGGCATGGTGTTGACGGTGTCGGGGCCGATCAATTCCTCGACATAGAGGACGTCGCTGTAAGCCTTGTTCTTGGTGCCGGTCGACGCCCACAACAGCCGCTGCGGCTTGGCGCCTTTGGCCTTGAGCGCCTGCCAGCGATCGCCGGCGAACAGCCGCAGGTAATGCTGATAGGCGAGCTTGGCATTGGCGACGGCGACCTTGCCCTTGAGCGCGTCGAGGCGGCGCTTTCTCGTCCGGGTCGTTGGCGCGCGGCGATTTTTTCGTCGAGCAATTTGTCGACCGCGGTATCGATGCGGCTGACGAAGAAGCTCGCGACGCTGCGCGATCCGCGAGACGTCGCCGCCTTGCGCCGCCAGCGCTTCCAGTCCCGCCAGATAGGCCTCGACCACCTGTTCGTAGACCGATTGCGCGAATAACAGCGTGATGTTGACGTTGATGCCTTCGGCAATCAGGTCGCGGATGGCGGGCAGGCCTTCCGGCGTCGCCGGCACCTTGATCATCAGGTTTTTGCGGCCGACCTCGCGCCACAGCCGCTTCGCTTCGGCGATGCGTGGCCTTGGTATCCATCGCGAGATAGGGCGACACCTCGATGCTGACAAAGCCGTCGGCGCCGCCGGTGGCCTCGAACACCGGCGCAGCACGTCGGTTGCTTTCTGGATGTCCTCGACCGCGAGCGTGCTCGAAAATTCGCCGGCCGAGCGGTCCTGCTGTTTCAGCATGCCGGCGATGGCGTCGTCGTATTCGTCGGAATGGCCGATGGCGTGCTCGAAGATCGACGGGTTCGACGTCACCCCGCGCAGGCCGTCGTCGTCGACAAGCTTCTTCAGTCCGCCTTTGGCGATGAAGCCGCGCGACAGGAAATCGAGCCATACCGCCTGGCCGTGATCTTGCAGCGCTTTGAGAGCATTCATTGTCGGCTGTTCCTGGGAGCTGCGCGCCGGAATTCTTATTCTCGGCAATCTGAGTCTTGGCGGTCTGCCCGATCTTATCCGGAACGAAACCGAATTTCGCCAGGACATCCGTGCAGCGGCGCCGAGGCGCCGAAGCTGTGCATGCCGATGATGGCGCCGGTCGGTCCGGCATAGCGGTCCCAGCCGATCACGGCGCCCATTTCGACCGCGACCCGCGCTTTGATCCGCGGCGGCAGCACGCTGTCGCGATAGTGCTCGATCCTGCCGCTCGAACAGTTCCCAGCTCGGCATGCTGACGACCCGGGCGCGCGATGCCCTCGCGCTTGAGCGTCTCGTAGACGCGCGATGCAAAGCTGCACTTCACTGCCGCTGGCGATCAGGATGACTTCGCGGTTCGCCGCCTTCCGCATCGGCCATCATATAGGCGCCGCGCGCAAGACCGGCTGCCGGCGCATAGCGGCTGCGGTCGAAGATCGGAAGCTTCTGGCGGCTGAGCACCAGGCAGGCCGGCTGCGTCGTTCAGCCGAAGAATAATCTTGTAGGCCTCGCGCGACCTCGTTGGCATCGGCCGGGCGCAGCACGATCGATGTTGGGGATGGCGCGCAGCGCCACCAGCTGCTCGATCGGCTGGTGCGTCGGTCCGTCTTCGCCAAGGCCGATCGAATCGTGGGTGAAGACGTGAAAGACCGGCAGGTCCATCAGCGCGGCCAGCCGGATCGGCGGCCGCATGTAATCGCTGAAGGTCAGGAACGTGGCGCCGAAGGCACGCAGCTTCGACAGCCCCAAGTCCGTTGACGATGGCGCCCATGGCATGTTCGCGGATGCCGAAATGCATGATCGCGCCGCCGGCGTCGTCGGCTTCGAGCGACTTGTCGCCGTCGAAGTGCGGTCTTGGTCGATGGCGACAGGTCGGCCGCGCCGCCGATCAGCCAGGGCACTTGTCTTGGCGATGCGCATTGAGCACCTTGCCGGAGGCTTCGCGCGTGGCGAGGCCCTTGTCGTCGGGCGGAAAAGCCGGCAGGCCGCGCATCCCACTGTGCCGGCAATTCGCCGGCCAGCATGATTTCGATCTCGCCGCGCGGCTTGCGGCAAATTTTTGGCGGTAGCCGGCGAAGGTCTTGCTCCATTCGTCGCGCAACGCGCGCCCGCGTCGGCCGATGCCGTTGCTGGAAATGCTCGTAGACGCCGTCGGGCACCAGGAATTGCGCGTCTTCCGGCCAGCCGTAAGAGCGCTTGGCGAGGCGAACTTCCTCCTCGCCGAGCGGGTCGCTGTGGGCGGCCGCGGTGTTCTGCTTGTGCGGCGCGCCGTAGCCAATGATGCTGTCGACGATGATGAGCGTTGGACGATCGTCGGTGCGGCTGGAACAATTCGAGCGCCGCGGCGATCGCTTCGGTGTCATTGGCGTCGCGCACGCGCAGCACGTTCCAGCGATAGGCTTTAAAACGAGTTTCGACGTCCTCGCTGAAGGCCAGATCGGGATGTGGCCTTCGATGGTCACGGTGTTGTTGTCGTAGATCCAGCACAGATTGTCGAGCCGCAGATGCCCGGCGAGCGAAGCGGCTTCGCTCGCCACGCCTTCCATCAAATCGCCGTCGCTGCAGATCGCGTAAACGTCGAAGTCGAAAATCGTGCAAGGCGTCGCCGGTTATAGCGCGCGCCGAGCCAGCGCGAGGCGATCGCCATGCCGACGCTGTTGCCGCAGCCCTGGCCGAGCGGACCGGTCGTGGCACTCGACGCCGGTGGTGTGGCCATATTCCGGATGGCCCGGCGTGACGCTGTCGATCTGGCGGAAGCTCTTGATGTCGTCGAGGCTGATCGCCGGCGCATCGGTGATACGGCGGCCGTCGAGCACGCTTCACGCCGGCGAGATGGATCAGCGCGTAGAGCATCATGCATGCGTGGCCGTTCGACAGCACGAAACGGTCGCGGTTTGGCCACAGCGGATCGGCGGGGTCGTAGCGGAGCGCGCTTCTGCCACAGCGTATAGGCGACCGGCGCGAAGCCCATCGGCGCGCCGGCATGGCCGGATTTCGCCTTCTGCACCGCGTCGATGGCGAGCGTGCGAATGGTGTCGATGCAGAGCCGGTCGACGTCTTGACCGGCCTCCGCCGCGGGGGAGGGGCGCGGATGCGTGGAAGCGGCTTGGCTGGTCATGCGGTCCGAGCGTTTGATTGCGGTGAATAAATCAAGCCCCTGATGGGGAAACGATCAAGGGGAACGCCTGTTCCACCGCGGGCGCAAGCGATTAAAGCGATTAAGCGTCCCATGCCGGGGGCGGACCGGCCGCGACTTAATGCTGCAGCTTGGCTCCGTAGGTGCGGAGGAAAGCTCGCACCGCCGTACCGACGACATGAGCGATGGCGTTCGCATCCGGCGCATCGCGGAAGTTGAACAGCACCGGCTTGAACAGCGTCGATTGGCACGCGTCGAGGAATTGGGCGGCGGCGAGATTGCAATCGTCGACCGCAATCAGCCCGGCGTCGATTTGTGCCTGCAGATAGGCGGCAAGCTTGGCGATGCCGACGGCGGGGCCGGTCTCGTAGAAAATCCTGCCGATTTCGGGCATCCGGTCGGCGATCGCTACCACGATGCGGAGCGCGGCAGCTTTCTCGGGCTGGCACAGGAAGCCAATATAGGCGCTGCCGAGCTGGGTGAGGACGGCGGCGACGTCGTGATCGTTGTGATCGAGATCGAAAGTGCCCTCAGCGTGAACCTGGCACTCCGCGTGAACAATCGC
Organism: uncultured Alphaproteobacteria bacterium; assembly: GCA_963790495.1. GTDB lineage: Bacteria > Pseudomonadota > Alphaproteobacteria > Rhizobiales > Xanthobacteraceae > BOG-931. Next base: position 156,403 of record CAWBOW010000011.1, read on the forward strand.
CTCAAAGAGCTGCTCTTTATTGGTGAAATAGACGTACAGAGTGCCCTTCGACACGCCCGCCGCGCGGGCAATGTCATTCATGCTGGCGGCATCGAAGCCCCGCTGCAGAAAGATCGTGCGGGCACCGTCGACGATCTGTCGGCGCTTGGCATTGTCGTCCACCGCAGGCGGCGCGGCGTTAGCTTGTGCGTGAGCGTTCATTTGAATTTCCGGCACAGCAGACACATTTTCTTCCCTTAAATCAGAGCCTTGGCCATCCGTGTCAATTATTTTTTGACCGAACCGTTCGGTCATATTGACTTGGGGTTGTTATACTTATATAGGCTGACTGAACCGTTCGGTCAATGACTGCCACCCACCGGCCAGGAGTGGCAGCCGCGGCCAGACGGAAGTCGTCAGAGGAAGAGCCATCATGTACCGCCCCCATGACGAAGACAGCACCATCCAGTTGCCGGCCGTTTCCGCAAAGTTGCGTGACGACCGTTCCGTCCGCGCCGAACCGCCCGGTTCACCGCCGGCACCGATCGCGCTGCAGCGCCGGGCCAAAGCCTTGCCGCGGCTCCGGCTTAACCGGAAGGCTTTGATCGGCGCCGCGCTGGCGATCGCAGTTCTCGGCGGCAGTTATGCCGGCACCCGCTGGTGGCTCGATGGGCGTTACATCGTTTCAACCGACGATGCCTATGTGCGCGCCCACAACACGACGCTGGCCTCGAAGATTTCCGGCTACGTCGAGAGCATTCCGGTTGCCGACAATGCGCGCGGTCAACGCCGGCGACGTCATCGCCACCATCGATCGCCGGCGACTATCGGCTCGCCGTCGAGGCGGCGCGCGACAAAGTGGCGACGCAGCAGGCGACGGTGGACCGCATCGGCCGGCAGATCGTCGCTCAGCGGCGCCAATATCGACCAGGCCGAAGGCGCAGATGGTCTCGGCGCAGGCCGGCGCCAAGAAAACCGCAACTCGAATATCGCGCGCCAGCAGTCGCTCGCGCAAGCAACAATTCGCCAGCCAGCAAGCGCTTGAGCAGGCGGAAGCCAATCGCGACCAGGCGGTTGCCGCCGTGGCAGAGCGCGCAATCGGTCGATCGACGCCGCCAAGGCCAATCTCGATGTGCTCAAAGCCCAGCAACACGAGGCGGCGCGCCACGCTCGACGAGCTAAAGACCGCGCAGGCGCAAAGCCGAGCGCGATCTGTCGTTCACCGTGATCCGCGCGCCGGTCGACGGCGTGTTCTCCAATCGCGCGGTGCAGACCGGCGATTATGTGCAGACCGGGCAGCGCCTCGCCAGCCTGGTGCCGCTGAGCGACGTCTATATCGACGCCAATTTCAAGGAGACCCAGCTCGCGCAGCATCCGTCCCGGGCAGCCGGTCTCGATCAGCGTCGACGCCTTGCCCGAGGACGCGATCGAAGGACAGCGTGGAGAGCCTGTCGCCGGCCTCTGGTTCGGTGTTCTCGCTGCTGCCGCCCGACAACGCCACCGGCAACTTCACCAAGATCGTGCAGCGGCTGCCGGTGCGCATCGCCGTGCCGGCTGCGGTCGCCGCGCAGCGGCTGTTGCGGCCGGGCATGTCGGTGGTCGTCAGCGTCGATACCAAGCCCGCGCACGTCCAGCGAGGCCGGCCTGACGTCGGCCGCGGATGCCGCCAGCATGGCGGCCACAGCCAGGCGTTCATGGTATCACGTGGGGCGCATCATGACTCGATCATGACGATGCCGAGCGCGCCGATATCCTTCAGCGATGCGATACCGCCGCGCCGGCTGTTCGCCTTTCTGGCGATGTGCTTCGGCATGTTCATGGCGTTTCTCGACATTCAGATCGTGTCGTCGTCGCTCAACGACATTCAGGCCGGCCTGTCCGCCTCGGCGGATGAAATCCCCTGGGTGCAGACCGCCTATCTGATCGCCGAGGTGGTCGCGATTCCGCTGTCCGGCTTTCTGTCGCGCGCGCTCGGCACCCGCATTTTGTTCGCTACCTCGGCTGCCGGCTTCACGCTGGCGAGCATCATGTGCGGCACGACGTCGTCCATCGACAGCATGATCGTGTGGCGGGCGCTGCAGGGCTTTATCGGCGGCGGCATGGTGCCGACCGTGTTCGCCTCGGCCTATGTCGATCTTCCAGGGACCGAAGCAGAAATTCATCGCGCCGGTGGTCGGCCTCATCGCCACGCTGGCGCCGACCATCGGACCGACGGTCGGCGGCTATCTGACCGATGCTTATTCGTGGCACTGGCTGTTCTTCGTCAACGTCATTCCCGGCATCGTGGTCACCGTCATGACGTATCTCTTGGTCGATTTCGATCAGGCCGGATTTTGCGCTGTTGAAAAACTTCGACTGGTACGGCCTACTCAGCATGGCGGGCTTTCTCGGCGCGCTCGAATATGTGCTCGAGGAAGGACCGCGCTACGAATGGTTTGACGACAACACGATTTTCGCCGTCGCCATCGTCTCCGGCATTTCCGCGGTGGTCTTCTTCGCCCGCGTGCTGACGGCGCGCGTGCCGATCGTCGATCTGCGCGCTTTCGCCAACCGGAATTTTGCCGTCGGCAGCCTGTTTTCCTTCGTGCTCGGCATCGGACTTTACGGCCTGACTTATCTGTTCCCGGTTTATCTGGCGCAGGTGAGGGGCTACGACGCGCTGATGATCGGCGACACCATGTTCGTTTCCGGCTTGGTGATGTTCGTGACAGCGCCGGTCGCGGGACAGCTCGTTGAGCGGTTCGATCCGCGCTTTGTGCTGATCGCAGGCTTCGTGTTTTTTGCGATCGGCACCTGGCAGATGATCTCTGTCACCTCGGATTGGGATTTCTGGGAGCTGTTCTGGCCGCAGGTGTTTCGCGGCGTCGGCTTGATGTTTGCAATCATCCCGGTAACCAATACTGCCTTGGGCACGCTGCCCATGGAGCGGGTCAAAAACGCCTCCGGCCTGTTCAACCTGATGCGCAATCTCGGCGGCGCCATCGGGCTCGCAGCGATCAACACCTGGTTCAACGACCGCATGGATCTGCATCTGCAGCGGCTGCATGAGGCGGTGAATCCGTCGAACCACGCCGCAACGGAATTGCTGGCGCAACTCGCCGCGCGATTTCAAGGCTCCGACGCCCAGCAGCAGGCGTTGTCGGCGTTCAATGCCATGGTGCGGCTGCAGGCGGCGGTGATGAGCTATGCCGACGTCTTCTTGTTGCTGACGGTGCTGTTTCTGGTGCTTGCCGCGTTCGGCTTCTTGATGAAGCGCCCGCAGGCACCCGCCGGCGCCGCCGCGGGTCACTGACCCCGTAGTGCTTCGCCGCCGGCGGAAAATCCGCTAAGCTTGGCGCATGCGCAGAGACGCCGATCCGACACCGTGGAATACCGGCCGCGCCATGGCTTTCGGCGCCGTCATCGGCGCGGTCGCCGCCGGCTTCAAACTTCTGGCGCCTTGGAGCGGACCGCACGCCGTTGCTGCGACCGCCCGCGAGATTGCCGGCGCGGCGCTCGCCTTCGCGCTGTTGTGCGGGATTGCCGCGGCGGCGCGCAATTTCGTCGTCCAACGACTGATCGGATCGAAAGCGCGATAAAAAACGGGGCGGCTGGTCTGTGTGGGCCGCCCCCTGGTGTGCCGCGAGCAAACAATCAATCGATCAGCGCGAGCGCGGTCCTTCGTTTCGGCAGGAAGATCAGCGCCCATTACGGCCGCGGCGCCGGGTAGTAAGCAATTAATGTTACTAAATAATTTAGCGATCAAAGTGCGGCGTTTTAAACCAATTTCTCCTCCCCGATCCCTAAAGTGTCGGTCGATACGCGCACTCATCGTGGATTATGTATGCGTCCGGTCCCGGCGATTTTGCTCGCTGCAATCACGGCGTCGCCCGCTTGGGCGCAGCGCGCGCCGGAAATTGTCATTCCCGGCAAGCCGGGCGTGCCGGTCTACATCAACGGCATCGACGCTTCGTGGGGCATAGTCGAGGGCGATTTTGGCCTCGATCGTCCCGGTATGGTGACGCCGACGGTGATCTGGCGGCCGCTTGTCGTCGATCTGCCGGGGAGCGTTCCGGGCTTTCATCCGGCAACCGGCAAACGCCCGGGTTATGGGCGCCTCGAGGTCGTGCCGCCGCCGGATCGCCCGCTGCCGCGGCCGGCGCCGACCTATTACCGCAGTTGGTCGAGCGGATCGAGTTCGGCGCCGGTGACCGAATACGCCCCTTACAACGGGCCCGCGGCGGTCGGCTTCGGCAACAACAATTTCGGTCATCGCCATTCGCCAAAATCTCCGGGTCCTAAGGGGCCCGGCGGTCCACCGAAGAAGCCGTGAATGAATCTGCTGGAAATGAACGATCTGAAAATGCGTGATCTGAAACTCAAAAGGAGTGTCATGTCTTTCCATCGAGCCCTCGTTGTGGCGGTCGCCACATTGTTCAGTGTCGGCATGACGTCGATTGCGTCTGCCTCCTGTTGCGGCTGGGGCTATTCGGCCCCGGTCGCTTACGCCGTGGTGGCGCCGGCCGCTTATGGCGGTTGCGGCGCCTGCGGCGCACCGACGGCGGCTGCCGTCTATGCGCAGCCGGTGGCGCCGGCTCCGATCTACGTCAACCCGGTGGCGCCGACGTCTTTCGGCGGTCCTTGCTGCAGCTATAGCGGCTGCGGCAATTGCGGCTGGTCCGATTGGAGCGGCGGCTGCGGCAACTGCGGTGTCAGCGCTGCGGTCGGCTGCGGCAATTGCGGCGTGAGCGCCTGGGGAGGCGGCGGCGGTGGTTGCGGCTGCGCGCCGGTCGCCTATGCCGCGCCCTATGTCGTCAATCAGGGCCCGGTCTATTCCGGCCCGGCCATCATGGCGTATCAGACGTACTCGCCGGAAGCGGCCTATGTGCCCGCCACCGATTATCCCTACGCTCCGGGCGCCGGCTATGGCTACGGTTACCGCGGAGCACCGCCTTATGCGGGCTATTACCGGCATCCGTATTATCGGCCGCGCGTGGCCTATCGCGGGCCCTATGTGCACCGTTATTACGGTGCGCCGCACCGGCGCTACTATCGCTGATCCGAACCATCATCTGCGAACTGCGAAAGCCCGCACCGGAACACCGCTGCGGGTTTTCGTCTTTTAGAGCATGTCCCGCAAAAGTGGACACCGGTTTTGCGAAAAGGACATGCTCAATTAAACTATCGCGCGTGACGCGATATAGAGCGACAGCGCCGCGGCGTTCGACACGTTGAGGCTTTTGATTGCGCCGGGCAAATCGAGCCGCGCCAGCCGGTCGCATGTCGCCGCCGTCAATTGCCGCAGGCCTTTGCCCTCGGCGCCAAGCACCAAAGCCAGCGGCGCGCGCAGTTCGATCGCGGCGAGATCGTCGGGCGCGTTGGAATCCAGACCGACAGTGAGGAAGCCGCGCTCCTTCAAGTCTGCGAGCCCGCGGGCGAGATTTTGCACGATGGCGATCGGCACCACCTCAAGCGCGCCGGACGCGGATTTCGCCAGCACGCCGGTGGCTTCCGGGCTGTGCCGCGCGGTGGTGACGACGGCTGCGACGGCGAAGGCGGCGGCGGTGCGCAAAATCGCACCGACATTGTGCGGATCGGTGACCTGATCGAGCACCAGCACCATGCCGCTCAAGGGCAAATCTTCGATGCCGGGCGAGGGCAGGGGATCGGCCTCGGCCAGTAGTCCATTATGGACGGCGTCAGGCGTGAGTTGCCGGTCGATCGCGTGCGGCCGCACCACTTCGTGCGCAATCGGCGGTGTGATGCCGTCGTCGGCGAGCCGGCGCAGCGCATTCTCGGTGAGAAGAAGCTTGCGGAAGCGCCGCGCCGGATTGGCCAGCGCCGCGGTCACGGTGTGCCAGCCGTACAGGATGGCGATGTCGCTCGAACTCGCGCGGCCCAGCGTGGGGTTTGGGGCGCCATGTTTTCCGCGGCCATGTTTTCGGCGGCCATGCTTTCGGGCGCGCTGGGTGTTTTGGCATGTCCGCTTCTGTCACGCGGGCAGAACCTTGGCAATTCGGGGCAATTTCGGTTGACTAGGCAGGATAGCCCAACCATATAGCGCGGTCGGCCGTATCGGTCGACGCACCGCGGCTTTGGTGCGGGAGAGTGTCCCGAGTGGCAAAGGGGGCGGACTGTAAATCCGCTGGCTTACGCCTTCGTAGGTTCGAGTCCTACCTCTCCCACCAGCCGCGCGCTGTCCGACCCGGAGACATGGGTAACGGAACGTACCCAAAACATGGGTGACAATCTCGTGCCGAACGGATTGTCGATGGTCTGCAAGGTCCTTGCTCCAGGTCGATATAGCCGAGATCATAGTGCATGAAGCTTATGAGCCAAATGCCGTCGTCGACTTCTTTGATTAGACGCGACGTAGTAGATAAGTTCGGAGCCGCCCGTAATTTTTTGCCGCCTGCATCAGCCCAACATATTCGCAAATGAACTCCTTGTCCTTGATCAGGGTGAATAGTGCAGCGAACGCTTCGGTGACATACACTTCTCCCGGCGGTGTACTCGGCTCGAGCCGAGCCGTGCGGTTGATGTGAGTGCCAGTGAAGCTCAATGACTTTAGGATCGGGTCCTGGATCTCGAATACCGCGCCGGCATCGAGTCCCAGCCGCAGGCCGAGGCTTGCGGGCAGACCGAACGAAGGCAAATCGAGCCCCGTCAAAATCGATTGAATTTGCATGGCGCAACGCGCCGCCGCGCCAATCTCGTTGAAGACGACAAACAAACCGTCGCCCCAGGTGTTGCGCGCCGCAATGTCGCCGCCAAATTCGTCGAGCGCGGCTGCGACCCGCTTCATAACCTTCCCGTAAAAATTCAGCATTTGCCGGTCGGAGAGTCGGCTGAAGCCGTAGAAATCGCCGAACATGATGGCGCGCACCTTGCGTACCGGCATGGAAGGATAGGAGCGTCCGCGCGATCCTGTCTTGGGGGCACCTGCGGCGAGATTGCCGTTGCTGCGGACGGTGATTGTTTTCAAGCCTTGGCTCTGCCACGTCTGAATGTCAGCAAAGCAGCCGGCTATCTCCGGTGTCTCCAGGCCGTCCCAGACTGCAAGTTGGATAGGCTCTGACGCGAGCTGTTGTGCACGAAGAATTGCCAAACCCATCGCGAGCCGCGATGCATAGGCGAAGACTTCGGGATCGCCGACATATTCTCCATCGGTGGCGTGGATGAGCCTGGCCCGCTTCAAGCAGTTCTCGAACCGATGGAGCCACGTCACGCCGCCAATGGCAACGGACTCCTTTACAAACGTGGCCGTTTCGAAGGGCAGCACGACGTCGACTTGCGCCTCACGTTCAAGCAGCAGTTCGGCGATCAGCGTGTCGGCGCCGCAAGCCAACGATCCGTAACCGTAGCCGATATCGCGGCGTGCGAGTTCGTCGTGGATATCGGCAGCGACTCGCGCTTCCGCATGGGCCGGAAAGCGGCCTGTGACCCCTTCGGGCGCGATTAGATGCCCGGTATAGTGGATAACCCCTCGGTTTCGGAGCGGCGTGATGATTGCGGCTTCCAGCCCCATGTGATTGCAGATTTGGAGGAGTTGCTTGCGCGTCGATGCGATCGCGGCGGCGCTCGACGACAGCGCGGCGGCATCTTCGATTGCAGCCCGAGCGTTGTCCAAGTCGTCGAGTAAGAGATGCGCTGCTGCGCGGTCGGCCGCTAATTGGTACGCATCATCCTGTGACTCCGGCTTTCCTCGCGCGCCTTGGCCGACGATGTGGCCGGCGATTTCCTTAGCGCGAGCGGAATCACCGCTCAGTTTGTGAAGTACAGCCGCGTTGATGCCGAGAAAGGTGCTCGCTGTGCGCCGATAGACGGATTCGTAGCTATCGGCCGCTCTTTTTAGTTTTGCGAGTTTTTCGGCAGGTTCGCTGTTATAGGCATCTTCGCGGTCAAGGCGAGCCCCGAGCGCGGCAATATTTTGCTCGAGTTCGTCTTCGCCTGCCCCGTTATCGAGATTCGGCTGCAGCCGATAGCTCGCCCACAATTGCAGAGCGCGTTTGTTGGCACCGATGCGGGACAAATTAAGAATCGCATGATATTGGAGCTCGCGAGAGCCTGGATGTTGCTCCAGGCCAAAAAGAGCCATATCGCAAGCTCCGAGGTAGTCGCCGGACCTTTCGGACTGCGCAGAGAGCTGCGACCATGAATCGGCCGGTTGTGGCCTATCAATGTTGTGCGAGATATCCATTAGCGATGCCTGGAGCCCAGATCGTCTTCACGCGAATGGCTAAAAAACCAAACAATTCCTGGGAGATCGGCAGCGAACACATCGATCACCGGAAACCTTATTTCTGGCGGCGCGTTCTGCAGGTTGAGAATGAATGCATCGGTATCCGCAGAACCTGACGAGCGCCGTATCTCGCGATTTGTAGCTGAGGCTTTATAGCTGATGTTATCTGATCAAATCCACCTGAGTTCTATATCACGCCATCATTATTATGCTATAACTATTGAGCTATTATTCGGCCATGCGCGCGGCAGCCAATGGCGGGAAAGATATTCATAAATTATCGCCGCGGCGATGATCCCGCCGCTGCCGGCCGGCTATTCGATCGGCTGCAGGACGTATTCGAGCCCGAGCAACTTTTTTTGGACGTCGATAACATTGCTCCCGGTCTTGACTTCGTTCATGTGTTGAATGATCGCGTGGCCGAATGCGACATCGTGCTGGCCATCATCGGCAAGGGCTGGATCGACGCACGCGATGCAGTAGGCGGACGCCGCCTCGAAGATCCGGATGATTTTGTCCGCATCGAAATCTCGTCGGCGCTGAGCCAGGGCAAGCGGGTCATCCCGGTGCTGGTCGGAGATGCGCCGATGCCTCGCCCGGAGGAGTTGCCGGAATCGCTGCGGCCGCTGACGCGACGCAACGCGGTGCGACTGACCCACGAGCGGTTCCGCGCCGACACACAGGGGCTGATCAAAGCGCTCCAGCAAGCACTCATGGATATTGATGCGCTTCGCCAAGCGGAGGCGAAATCGCGAGCAGAGGAACTGGACCAACAGCAGCGTCGCTTCCAGGAGGCCGAAGCTGCGCGCCGCGCCGCGGAGGAGGAAAACGGACGAAGGTTTGAGGCGGAAGCGCGCGAACGCGAAGCAGAGGAGCAACGTGGCAAGGAGGAAGAGGCCACACGGCGCGCCGAAGAGGAGCGCAGCCAGCGTGAGGCGGAAGCAGCGCGGCGCGCCGAGGAAGAAGAGCGCAAAAGACTGGCGGAGATAGAGGCGCAGGAACGCGCGACGGAGGAACGCCGCCGCCGGGGAGAGGTTGCACAACAAGCCGAGAATGAACGCCGCAGACAAAAGGCGGAGGGCGCGCGACGTTCGGAAGATGACCGCAAAAAGTTGGCGGAGATAGAGGGACGGCAACGTGCGGCGGAGGAGCTCCGTCGCGACAAGGCCACAGCCAAGACGCGCGCTGGAGAAGAGCGGGCGGTTAGGATCGCCCGGCGAGCCGGCACGGGGACGATCGTTATAGCGGCGACGCTCGCCGTCCTGCTTATCGCTGGGGCCGTGGTCTGGCTTGAAATGCGGCCGAGTGCCGGCAGCCAATCGCCTTCGGCGGCAGCAAATCCGTCGCTTACGGCGTCGAGCTTCACACCGGCTGCGGTAAATCAAGAGACCAACCGGACGGGGCTTACAATCAAGGCGAAAATTGCGAGTGAGACGCCAGCAGCGCTGCCGCCCGGCGCATCCGTGATGGCGCCAGTGCCCGCTGCATCGCCCGGGTCCAGTCCCGGTGAGGTTGCGTGGTTGCCGCTTCAGGACAGCACGGATGAAGCAGCGTTAAACCGCTTCGTTACTCAATTTCCCAACAGCCCGCGGCGTGCGGATGCCGAGGCGCGAATGGCCGCGCTCGCAGCAATGGAAGCCGCCTGGAATCTCGTCAAAGACAGCGCGCATCCGGATGAACTGCAGCGATTTGTGCAAGCATTTCCAAATAGCACACACCGCACGGATGCCGAGCAACGGATTGCATCACTTGCAGCCGAATCCGCCAAGGCCTCGTCAGTAAATCCGCCCAATGCTTATGGCTTGGCGCGATCGCTGCAACTCGAACTTCAGCGTGTCGGATGCTTCAATGGCGCCGTGAACGGCGAATTTGATGGCCCAACTCGCGCGGCGCAGCGCATATTTGCCAAGCTGACCTCGATCAGCCTGCCTGATGCGCTTTCGCCGGAAGCCATCGACGCCGTGCGCAAATTCGACAAGCGCGTTTGCCCGCTTGTCTGCCCCGAAGGCCAGCGCGCTGAAGGCGAACAATGCATCTCCGTCGTGCCGCAGAAGCCGCAGCAGCGCAAAACGGAGCGAAGCAAACAGGCACCGCGACAGAAGGCGAGCTTAGTCCGGCCGCCGGCCCAGCAAGCGATCGCTCCAGCAGCGCAGCCGGGGCCCGGCCGAGGTCTGGGGCCGCGATATATTGTGATGAAAAACGGAACTCTTTGTCACGTATATCGCGGCCATCCCAAGAGCAGCTGCCAATAGTGCGCACATGGTGCACAAAGCCTGCAGTTCGGGGACACAGCCGAGCGCCCCGCCGCCCAACGAAAGAACGGCCAAATGACCGACTAAGATTTCATGCTCTCTGCTATTGATGGGCACTCCGTGCGATTTGCGAGAGTCAAGCACGAGCTTTGTTGCAGATGTTCGCGGCGTAATCTGAAGCCGAACCGGGACCTGGTTCAGCTGTTAACCGCGGCAGACGCGACACTTCGCGTGGCGGTTGGGTTTTTTGAGTCCGTTTGGGGCTCTTGGTCGCGCTCGCCATATTTGAGAATCTATAATGACGAAGCCTCCGGCAGAGTCCGAAACCGGGTGATTCTCTATGATGGCGTCTGTGTGTTGTGTTCCTACTCGGTGCGTTTTGTGATCAAACGCGACGTGGCGGGCCGCTTCCGGGTTTACAACGATCCAATCGCCCTACGGAATACCATTTGCCCGAAACCTTGGCATCGATCCTGCCGATCCGGACACCCGTCGTTATCGATGGGCACACGCTGCGCCGCTCGGATGGGGCGATTGCCGTGCTGTCGAATTTACCTGGGTGGCGTTGGATTAAGGTCCTGAGCGTCGCGCCTCGTTCAGCAAGAGATTTTATTTACGATTTTGTCGCTCGCAACAGATAACGGGTGTTTGGCCGGCGCAATGCATGTGATTTCAGTCAACTCGGCCCCGGCGATAGGATTATCGTTTAGGGGCATTCGCTCGGTGAATGAATCGTCAAAATTTCCGCGGTCATTTTACGCGCAATTGCCGGCCACAGAGCGGCGAATAAACCTTATTTTTAGCGTGTTATTTAAACTGATCTTAGACCCTGACGCCTAGGTTGGCGGCATACGGCGGGAGACAGGGCCCGTCGGCGAAAACAAGAATTGACTTGGGAAAGGCGTCACAATGAAAGCCGTCGTCAAGACGGTCGAGCCCGCCGAGCGTGAGGCGCGCTTCGACCATATCCGGCCGCACTATCTCGAAGCGCTGACCTTGGTCGAGCGTCTGCATCGGCGTCTGCTCGACGTCATCAAGGACGAGTTCGACCGCAAGGGCCGCGCCGACATCAATTCGGTGCAGGCGCTGCTTCTCTACAATATCGGCGACAAGGAGCTCACCGCCGGCGAACTGCGCACGCGCGGCTATTATCTCGGCTCCAACGTCTCCTACAATCTGAAGAAGCTCGTCGAGATGGGCTTCCTCGATCATCAGCGCTCACGCGTCGACCGCCGCTCGGTGCGCATCAAGCTCACCGACAAGGGCCGCGATGTGCGCGATACCGTCGATGCGCTCTACCAGAAACATGTGCGCACGGTCGAGCAGGTCGGCGGCATCAATGCCGACGAGTTCTCGGTGCTCAACAAAGCGCTGCACCGGCTCGAGCGCTTCTGGACCGATCAAATCCTTTACCGGCTGTAAGTGCATGATCCCGAAAAGTGGGCTCCGGTTTTCGGAAAAGATCATGCTCCACTAAAACTAGCCCGGTTTTCCTTCGCCAGAATTTCCGTCGTACTGGCGTAACTAAGCCCCGGCTTCGCGGCCGGGGCCTTTTTTATCACCGCTGACGACGCAGCCGGGCCGTGCTCACCTCGTCATTGCGAGGAGCGAAGCGACGAAGCAATCCAGGGTCGCTCGCTCTGACTACGCCGCTCACCTCGTCATTGCGAGGAGCCAACGGGTCCGCGTGAAGCGCGCGGCCCGATGACAGCCTCTCGCCTCGTCATTGCGAGCGAAGCGAAGCAATCCAGGGGCCGCTCACTCCGTGCAAGCCGCCCTGGATTGCGTCGGCCCCAAGAGGGGCCTCGCAATGACGGTTACCACGAGTAACGCAGCGTACCCGTTCCGGCGTAAGTCTGCGCGGCCGAAGCAAACTCGCCATCGAATTTGCCTTCGAACGACCAGTTGGCGGTAAGGAAGAGTTGCCCGCCCGCCGAAACCAGCGCCGAGTTTTTCGGCACCGCGGCGCCGTTGACGATGAAGCTCGCGCCGGGCAGGGCCTGGAAGGTCGGCGTGAGCGCCGCGCCGCTGACCCAGTCGTGCGCCCAGGCGAGCCGCGCGCGCAGCAAGAGCGGCATGGCGCCTAACGCCGTAAGGTCGTCGGCGCGGGCGCCCAATTCGCTGCGGGTGTCGTTGGCGTTCTGCGCCGCGTAGGTGAGCCCGAAGCCGCCGCCGGTGAGATCGGTTTCGCTATAGCCCGGCGTGTGCAGCCATTGCGTCTGGATCGCTGCATAGGGCGTCAGCCCTACCGTCGGCAGGATGGCGTAGCGATAACCGGCTTCGCCGCGCAGCGCATAATCCTGGCCGTCGAAGCTGGCGCGGAGCTGATCGCCGAGCGCAGCGGTGCGGCTGGTGGTGAACCAGGAATTGCCGAACGCCGCCATCGCGGTGAAGTAGAGCGGGCCATAATGCTTGATGCCGTAGCCGGCAACTTGAAAGACATCGCTGCGGCCCGAGCCGAGATTCTGCGCCAGCGACCAATTGGTGCCGCCACCGGCGAGCGCAAAGCCGAGTTTCAGGTCTGGCGCGGCGTGATAATCCATCCCGCCGGCATAGCCGTAGTCCGACGCGTTGAGGTTGTTGGAGCCGATGACGGCATTGCCGTCGTAAGTGGCGCCCCCGCCGAAGCCAGAGCCCCAGGCGGTCCAGCGCTGCTCGAAGTTTTGTTGCGGCGCTGCCGCATTGGACTGCGATTGTTTCTTGAGCACGCGATTGTAGGCAAGCGCCAGATCGGGGGGCAGGGCGGAGGTGTCCTCCGCGGCAAAGCCGCTCGCCCCGCCGCCATTGGCTCCTGCGCCACCGCCGCCGGTGCCGAGCGCGATGTCGGAGAGAAGATCGAAGAAGTCGTTGACGAGTTGGAACGTCGAGGTGGCCGCGCCGGTGCCGTCCTCGCCGTCGAGTTGGCTCAGCGCCTGCGCCAATTGCGGGCCGGTCAGTCCAAAGACGGTAACAAAGTTCGCCGGCAGCGTGCCGCCGTTGTTGAAGTAGTTGTTGAGCGCATTGGCGACGGCTTGTTGATTGCCGTTAAGCCCGCCGGTGCCGAGTGCGCCGAGCGTTGCCGTGAGGTCGAGATAGACGCCGGCGGAGTTCGAATAATCCAGTGACTCGGCGAAGCCCGACGGTGCATTGCTGGTCGTGAGGCCCGCGAACGCGCCGCTGTGCGTGCCGGCAAGGATCTCGTAGTCATGCGTCACGTAGCTGCCGGTGGCGAAAGTGGCATTGACGGTGCCTCCCGCCAAGGTCGCGGTGCCGCCGGTGACTGTAGCGAACGACGATGTCGTTGGATTGATAAAGACCTGATACGTGCCGCTCGACATTCCGAGGTTACCCTGCACGGTCTGGCTTGAACCTGCCGTACCATTGCCGGGCGCGAATGTTCCGCCGCCGATCGATGCAATGCCGACCCTGCCGGTGCCGTCGAGTGTGCCCCCGATGTTCACGCTGGTCAGGCTCGATGACGCGATGGAGCCATCGACTTCCAGCGTGCCGCCGTTGATCGTAGTGGCACCGATGTAGGCGTAGCTGCCGGCGGCGGCGAAGACCTGCGTACCTGCGCCGGACTTGACGATGGAAAAAGAATACCCGTTGCCTAGGATCACGCCGGAGAAGGTTGTGGTGCCGCTCGTGGGTGCGATCGTCAGCGTTTCCGCGACACCTCCGTCATTGATCGTGCCATTGCCGGACAGCGAGTAAATCGTATTACTATTATTCAATTCCAGGAAGCCATCGACTGTGAAGGCCGAGTTTGGCGAAAGCGCCCCCGCCGAGTAGGTCGAGAGATTGCCTGAACTCGTGATCGTCGTCGGGCCGGAATAGGTATTGGTTCCACCAAAACTAACGCCGCCAAGTTCGCTAGAATCTCCTTGTATCGTCAGAGCGCCGGTCGTCGCATTGCCGTTTGTTATGTTTCCAGCCAGGAACAACGTGTGGTCGTTGCCGCCGAGTGTCCCGCCGGTACTGTTGATGGCGATGGCATTACTTAAGGTGACGGGCGCGTTCGATTGCAGCACGCCGCCATCGAAAGTGAGCGTGCCGGTGCCGATCGAGGACGAGGTGCCGGGCGTGGAATTGGTGACGATCAGCGTCGTCGGCGTGGTGCCGTTGGTGCTTGTGCAGGCTGTTGTCGCGGTCGCGCCGCAGATGGTAGTGCCGCCGCTATAGGTATTCGGGCCGGACAGCTCGATATAGCCGCCCCCGTCGACGACGACCGAACCGATGGGCGCCGGGGGCGTCGCATCGGTGATCGTGCCCGACATCACCACCGGGCTGCTGGACGGAGCGGTCGTTAAAAAGGTGGGATCGCCGCTCACCGTGATGGCGTTGGCGATCGTCTGGCTGCCGGTGAAGGACAGCGTCGTCCCCGCCGCCATGGCCAGCGTGCCGGTGCCGAGCGGGCCGGAGGTGACCGCGCCGGCCGATCCCATTGACGAGGCACCGACCGTCAGCGTTCCCAAGGTTAGCGCGGTGCCACCTGAATAGGTATTGGCGCCAGACAGCGTCTCGGTACCGCCGGTGAGTGCCAGGCTGCCGCCAGCGCCGCCATAAAGTCCGCCGCTCGCGATTGTTCCCGCATAGGCGCCGCTTGCGTTGGTCAGGATGAGCTGGTTGGCGCCGAGATAGACCGTCCCGGTAGAATCGGTTCCCGACAGCGACGTGATCGAAGCGCTCGCCGGTGTACCGCTGCCAACTCCGGAGACGTCGAATACGCCGGAAGCGGAGATGCTGAGCCCCTTCGATGTAGCAATGCTGCCCGGGCCTACGACCGCGAGGAAGCCGCCGCTGACCGAGGTTGCGCCGGTGTAAGTGTTGGTGCCGCTGAGTGTGGCCGAGCCGCCGGAACCGATCTGGACAACTCCATTACCGGAAATGATGCCCGCCAACCCCAAGGGCACCGAGCTGGAATTTACCGTCAACGGTGAACCGCTGGTCGTTGAAATGGCTTGATCGGTCACGAAGTTGGACGTGTAGGCGACAGCCTCGCCGGCCAGATTGTAAAGCACAGAATTCTGGAGATAGAAGCCGATGCCGATAAGATTGCCACCCATACCAGTGGTAACGGATGTTCTATATGGCGAACCCGAGACATCGGCCACCGTTTCGCTGCTCGGTGTCGCGCCGCTTGCTGGGCTGGCGATCGTTACCGTGGTCCCCGTGTTCAGGGTCGCGCCGCCGAAGGCTGAATAATTGCTGGGATTGCCGTTTAGAAAATTTTCAGTTGTGCCGGAGTCGAAGAGCGTGGGCGAGGTGGCCGATACGGAGGTTTGACCGGAAGCACTCACCGTAACTGTCGCGTTGCTGCTAAATTCACTAACCGAGCTTGGAGCATTTGAATTTGGAAAGCTCGTACCGGTGCCGCTATTCCACCCCATCGTATTGACAGGCTTGAACTGGGCCAGCAGCGCTGGCGTCAGCCCGTCGATCACGCACGGGCTGCACGATGTAACCGATTGGCTGACTTGCGGGCCGTTCGTCGATGATCCGGCGACCGGCGCCCCGCCAGTATTGAGCGAACTGAGTGGCTGGCCATTTGCAGCAATCACGTAACCGGCAGTCGTTCCCGCTACCACGGACTGGCCCAAAACGCCGCCGGCCGTTGCGCTTACGGTGTTGGTGCCCTGCACGGTATAGGCGAAGTTGGCTGCGCCGAAGATGCCCTCGTCGCCGGGAAAAACCCCGGCAACGGCGCCCTCGGGAAAGCTGACGCCCGAAGCCTGGGTGATCGCTCCAACCGTAAAATTCGAGGCCGTCCCGGAGGCTGTCACGGCGTTGAGCGGGACCCCGCCGGTCGTAGACGTAGCCGTCGGGTAAAACGTCAGCGAGGGAGCGTTAACGAGGTTGTAGGTGAATGATTCACCGCCTCCGTAGACAACTGTTACGCCTTGCGGCTGGCCGCTGACGCTGGTCGGCAGGTTCCCGAACGATGCGGCCGCGGCTGCCGCAGTTGTGGCATTGGCGACAAAGACGTTGGATCCCGTGTCAAAAATATAGATTTGTGGGGCCGCCCCGCCCATCCCGATATTGATTGTCAGCGTCGGGCTCGCACTGTCGTAAGTCAGGTTCAACGGAATATCGAGGGACTGCGCCAGCGCTGCGCCTGTGAGGGCAATGCCGAACAAAAGCGCCAGAACGGCGGACTTCGCGGCAACAGCGCCTCTTAGAAGGTTTCTGTTCCGGATCTGACCTGTATTGCAGTCGCAAGACCGATGCCGATCAAACACCTAGCTATTCCCCGCCTAATCGCGCGAACCCTAGCACTAGGGCCGAAGCCCATTTGATCTGGCGTCCCAACGCCGCCCGCTTTTGTTCGGTGGGCAGCGTTATTTGGGCTGTGATGCAAATCTGCAACGCAAACCGCAGCCCAAGGAGGGCGCTATGGGCGCCCGCATTGGCAGGCGATGACCGGCAGACTGGAGGCTGGGAAACTACGTTCTGGTTCCGGAAACGCCCGTGCCAAGCCCCAACGTGAACATCCAATCGCGCATCGTGGCCACGACGGCGGGGTCCGATGGCCCTGTTCCGACCGGAGCGCGCGCTCCCGCCATGGCACGCAGGTCGCGCGGTTTAATGCGAAAGCGCTGTTGGAATGCGCGGCTGAAATGGGCTTCGCTGCCGAAGCCATGCGCGAAGGCGATATCGCCGATCGCGGTGCGCCGCATCCGCGCATCGAGCAGCGCGGCAAAGCAACGGTCGAGGCGGCGGCCGAGGATATAGGCGTGGACGCCATTGTCCGCCACGAACAACCGGTAGAGGCTCGAGCGCGAGACGCCCACCGCCGCCGCCACCGCCGCCGGCGAAAGTCCGCGTTCGGTGAGATGGTCATCGATATAATCGGCCGCCACGCCGCGTAAGGTCGGCGCGGCTGCCTCTTCCAGGTCCCGATCGAACGCGCGCGCTGCCCAGACATTGTTGGCGAGCGCAAAGGCCGCTTGCACCGCGGCCGCCGTCCGTTGCGGCTGCAGGTTTTGCGCCGTGCGCCACAACGTCCGCATATAGCGGCCGAGGATTTGCGTCGAAGCCGCCCGGTGGTCGAGAACGACGCCGTGCAGATCGCGATCGCGAAACGCCGCCGGCAGCCGCTCGCGCGGCACGATCAGCGTTACCCTGGAGAAATTGTTCTCTTCGCTTGCGGCCGGCCGGGCGAAATCGACAAAGCCGATATCGCCGGCGCGAAGATCGGCGGCGCGCCCGTCATAGTCGCCCTTGAGATGGCCCGTGGTCTGATGCTGGATCATGACGAGATCGAGCGCCGATTTGCGGGCGAGCGCCGAACTGCGCACCAAGCGCTGGCCGACCGAAGCATTGTTGAAAGTCAGACAGTCGCCAAGGTGGAAACCCGTCACGTCGCCGCGAAACGCGGCCGCGGGCTTGTCGGCACCGAGCGCGACATCGAACATATCCTTGAGCGCGAAACGCCAGATGTCGAAGGCATCCCGAGATTGGGCCGCGGCGAGATGGAGCTCGACCCGCTGTGCAGAAGCCGGACTATCTGTCGCCGCGCTCATGATCGCCCCCGCGATTTCGCCCGCGGCAAGGTCCCGCGATTTCACCGGCGGCGATAGCCTATCGCGGTTGCGGTCAAGAAGAAATACCAGCTCGGATCGTGGATCGCCGTCGCAGGCCGTCAAAAGAGAGTTACAGTCGTCATTGCGAGGAGCGAAGCGACGAAGCAATCCAGGGCCGCTCGCTCTGTAAAAGCCGGCCTGATGGGGTGGACGGCCCCCGACGGCATCGATGTGCCAGAATGAGGTCGTTGGAGATCTCAGACAAGGGAGCCGTCCGTGGAGAAGCTTAGCCGCATTGGCCTGGATACGTCGAAGGCTATTTTTCAACTGCATGGGGTGGATGGATTGGAGCGGGTGGTTTTGCGCCGCAAGCTCAAACGAAAGGAGGTTCTAAGTTTCTTTGCCTCGATCGCGCCGACGCTGGTCGGGCTGGAGGCTAGCGGCGGCGCGCACTACTGGGCGCGAGAGCTGACGCGGCTCGGACACAGCGTGCGGCTTTTAGCGCCACAATACGTCAAACCGTATGTCAAGCGTGGCAAGAACGACGCCGCGGATGCCGATGCGATCTGTGAAGCGATGAGCCGACCGAGGATGGGCTTCGTCGCGGTAAAGAGCGCCGAGAACCAAGCGGCGCTGATGCTGGCGGGGCTGCGCGATCGCCTGGTACGCAATCGGGTGCAGCTGGCCAATGCGATCCGTGGCTACGCGGCGGAGTTCGGTGTCGTGGCCGCGAAAGGGCGCGCCAAGATCGAGCCGCTGCTGTTGCGTCTGCAAGTAGACGAGACGCTTCCGGCGTTGGCGCGAGAGCTGTTTGCCGAGCACGCCGAGGAATACGCCCAGCTTAACGCCCAACTCACTGCGATCAATGCCAAACTGCTGGCCTGGCACCGCGCCAACGAGACGAGCCGGCGGTTAGCGCAGATTCCTGGCATTGGGCCGGTGATCGCTTCGTTGTTGGTGATGAAGACGCCCGATCCGCGGGCCTTCCGGTCCGGCCGGCGATATGCCGCCTGGCTCGGTCTGACGCCGAAGGATCATTCCACGGGCGGCAAGACCAGGCTCGGCGTCATCACGCGGGCGGGCGACGAGACCTTGCGCAGCCTGCTCGTAGTCGGGGCCACGGCGGTCATCTGGCAGGCGCGCCGCAACCGAGACTGCCGCAGCGCCTCACCTTGGCTTGTCGAGCTTCTCAAGCGCAAACCGCCGAAGCTGGTGGCCGTGGCGCTCGCCAACAAGATCGCCCGTGTCGCCTGGAAGCTGATGACGACCGGCGAGACCTATGACGCCCGGCGCGCGTTGCCGGCAACCACTTAGCAACAGGCATCGCCTGTTGCCGAGACGGACCTTGCAAGCGAGCGAGTAGATGGGGATCGATCAATCCGAGACGGGAGACACTCCGTGCAATCCAGTGGCGCGCAAGATGCCGCCATTCTGTGTGGAACCTCGCCGCGGAAACCATCTTGGCCAGCAGTCAATCGGGACTGCAACAAACAGGCCGGACATATGGATGCAAGCGATCCTATTCCTCATCCGCTCATCACGCTTGCGAGCAGGGGGCCGTCCACATATGGATTGCTTCGGCCCCAAGAGGGGCCTCGCAATGACGGTCACCGCGAATAGCGCAGCATGCCGGTGCCGGCGCGAGCGGAAATGATTACGACCTAATGCGATGAGATTCCCGTCAGCCTGCCAATCCAGGCGATCACAGGAAACGGCGTGAAGTATTGCACCAGCAACCCCGCGCCGACTATGACGATAATGTAACTGAGAACGCCGTGCACGATCCGCTGCCACAGCGGCGGGTAGGGCGGCCTGTTGTCGGGGGGCCAGGCGTAAGTGGCCTCCCATTCCTCCTGCGGAATGCCGTCCGGCCTGATGCGCTCAAGCGGTAGCCAGGCGCGATAAGCCTCGATGCCGCGCTCGTGCGCGATGGAGCTGCGCAGCCAAAACAGGTTGCTCCAGCCGAGGAAATCGACGAGGCCACGGGTGACGATACGCAGCGCCGCCAGAATAAGCAGGCAGACGAGATAGACGTAGCCGATCATCAAGCCGGCCGCGAGCACCGACCGGGTGAAGGCCTTCACCGTGAAAACCTGTGAAATCAGTTGGACGCTGGCCTCGGTGAGCGCGTCGAGCCCGTCGAAGAGCTTACCTTTGAGCGTGTTGTCATCGGCGGCTTGGAAATAGAGGATGATGGCGAAGACGATGGCGAGCTGAACCAGCGGAAAGCGCAGGATGCTTCGGACCGGAGCCGCAACCAATCTGATCAGCCCCATCGTTTCAGACCAGTGTTCTCGCCAACTTCTCTCGGACCGGTTTTCCAGCTTACGGCCTGCTCCGGCACGCCGCCGGAGAGCTTAGGGCCAATACGGGGGAACGCCCATGGGTTCCACCCGCCGTTCCTACGTGGTCTACCGGTCCTTGACCGCCTGCTCTCGCCGCGCCGCCGGTCGCACCTGCAGCCACGCGTTGTCAGCCACGCCGCGATTTCGGTTTGTCAGCTTGAACAGGCCCTCGATCCGGTTGTCGATCTCGATGCAGGCACCGCGCAGGTTAGGCGTGACGATTTCCAGTTCTTTCGGCATGGCATCCATCCTCTTCGTTGGGTCGCCGGTACAATTGGCGCTCATTGGATGCCTTCCGGTCACCTCTTGTTATGGTCAAGGCGGTGTAAATACCGCAAGCAAGGGCCGCGGTGGGCCGCGAGCGGGCGGACGTGGTGGGATAGGATGGGATGGGAACAGGCGTTTAATTCCGCGCCGGCCGTGCTATGAGGCGACCGGGGCGGCACGTTGCATGAGCGGGCCGATTTGTGCCGCAATGCTGTTTCAGACAGCCAACCCATGACAGCATCCCATCGTCGTTCGTTCCTCAAGGGGGCAGGTGGTGCCGCGCTGGGCGGGCTCGCCGCGCGGCACGCCTTCGCCGAGCCGCTTGACGACCTGCTCGGCGTCACCGATCACGGCGACTTCGGCGAGGCTTTCGACCAGGCCTCGCGCACCATTCACATGCCGAAGGCGACCGCGCCCACGCTCTCGGCGGCCACCGCGCAATTCACGCAGGTCGCGGTCAAGACTTACGACGACATCGTCGCCCGCGGCGGCTGGCCGGTCGTGCCCAAAGTCGACGAATTGCGGCTCGGCAACCGTCACCCGAGCGTGGTCGACTTGCGCAAGCGGCTTCTCGTCTCCGGCGACCTCGATGCCAATGCGGTCGGCAACGATATCTACAACTCTTATGTCGAAGAGGCGGTCCGCCGCTTCCAGGCGCGGCACGGGCTCACCGTCGACGGCATTTTACGCGCGGTGACGCTCGATGAGATGAACGTGCCGGCGGAGACGCGGCGCGATCAGCTCAAGGTCAATATCGACCGGCTCAAGACGCTCTCGACCAATCTCGGCCCGCGCTACGTCGTCGTGAATATTCCGGCGGCGCGCGTCGAGGCGATCGAGGACGGTCTGGCCGTCCAGCGCCACATCGCGGTGGTGGGCCGGCCGGATCGGCCTTCGCCCGACATCAACTCGAAGATCATCCAGATCAATTTCAATCCGTACTGGACGGTGCCGGTCTCGATCGTGCGCAAGGACTTGATCCCGCTGATGCAGGACAAGCCGGATTATTTGACGCAAAATCACATTCGCGTTTTCGATCCGAAGCACCAGGAAGTGCCGCCGTCGCAGATCAACTGGTATTCGGACGACGCCGTGCATTACACGTTCCGCGAGGATCCGGGCGATTCAAATTCGCTCGGCCGCATCCGCATCAATTTCCCGAGCCAGTACGGCGTCTATATGCATGACACCCCGCTGAAGAATTTGTTCGGCGGCGATTTTCGCTACAATTCGTCCGGCTGCTGCCGCGTGCAGAACGTGCAGGACCTGGTCATATGGCTGCTCGACGGCACCAAGGGATGGGGCCCCGACCACATCCAGCAGGCAATCAATTCCGGCAATCAGATCAACGCCAATCTGACCAAGCCGGTGCCGCTGCATTGGGTCTATGTCACCGCTTGGTCGGCATCCGACGGCATCGCCCAGTTCCGCGAGGATATTTACGGCCGCGATGGGCTCGGCGCGCCGGCCATTCCGCCGACGGTGAAGCTGTAGGGCGCGTATTTATACGCTGATAAGAAGTTGATTTGGCCATCGGACCTCGTCTATCGATTCCGACTGCGCGAGCGTTTGTATTTGGGAAGCAAATCTTGGCGGACGATAAGTCGCTAGGGCAGCGTTATCGATTGTCCCGTCGAAACCATTCCAGATAGCGCGCGACAAGAAAGCCATGAACAGCGAGCTGGGTTTCCTGTTCCCAGCCGGAATTGTGATCGTCGGGTCCGCGTGCCGCAAGCAGCCGGCGAATTTTTCCAAAATCGATGTAACGCCTCAGCTTCTCGGACTTCTCCATCCGCGCGATCTCCGCCAGGAGCTGCGGCTCGATCGATTTCGCCATCTGCTGGAAGTCGGGGATTTCGTCGTCATTCTTGCGCCAGCGGGCCTGGAATTCGCGCGGATAAACATCCTTCAGCGCCGCGCAGGCGAGATAACGGTTGCGGCCGTTCTTGACATAAAGCTCTTGGGGAATTGCCAGCGCAAGCTCGACCACCCGCTTGTCGTGAAACGGCCGGGTCAGTTCGAGCCCATGTCGCGCCGCCTCGATCGCCATGCCCGGCGCGGCGCCGGCCATCAGGCGCCGCAGCGTATCGAGCATTTGCCCGCGCATGTCGATTTCGGGCTTGGCGGCGATGCGCAGCTTCCCGGCGTCGACGGTTCCGTCGGCGATGAGGCGTTCGGCGAAAGCCGCCGCGACCGGTTGGTCGCCCCACGGCGGCGCTCGTCGCAGTCGCGTTGCATGGCGCAGGCGGTTCCATAGCGTCGTCATCTTGCGCGGCAGCAGCAGCCAGACAACCTCACGCTTGAGCGTCGTCCAATACGAAGCACCGGTCATGCGTCGATGACCGCGCAACTCGGAGAGGAAGCGGCGGAGCTGAAATGTCGCCAGAAAGCGCGCCAGCGTCGCCTGCCCGCGCGGGTGCAGCGTATAGTCGCCGCCGTGGCCGTCCATGATCGCGCGCGCGCCAGCTTTGGCCAGCGTCGACAGCAATTCCTGCATGACGAAGTGATAAGCTCCGACGGGGCCGCCGCTGCGGAGAAACGCACCCTCCAGATCGGACAGAATATTTACGCCGTCGCGGGTGAGATAGTGCACGTCGAGATACGGCATGTCGCGCGCGCACATTTCCACCCACGGCCGCGCGTGCCGGATGCTGCCGCGGTATTCTGCGGGCATCACGGAAGCGGCCGCGATCAGCTTGTGGCCGCGGAGCGCTGGCCCCGCGAGGCCGGCAATGGCCGCGCTGTCATAGCCGCCGCTGAAGATGAGGCCGGGCGGACGAAGGGCGCGCCGGATGCGGCAGGCGACGGCCTCACCGAGAACGCGGCGATAGGCCGCGATGTAATAGGCTTCGTCGCGGCCCTCGTGCGCGGGGTCTGCATGCGGCTCCCAATAGCGGTGCTGCCTGAGCGCGCCATCGGCGCCGATCGTCATCACCGTCGCGGCGGCGATGCCGTTGATCCCGTCGCTCAGGTCTTGGCGCGGCGCCATGTCGTGCATCAGCACGCGGCCGATCTGGGCGTCGGTGAATGTGCGCGGCGGCAGGTCGGGGTGTGTGTAGAGCGCCTTCGCATCGCTCGCGAAGATCAAGAAATCCTTATGCCGGTAATAGAAGATCGCCCGCTGGCCCATGTGATCGCGGCCGAGCACGAGCTTGGCTCCGCGCACGTCCCAGATCGCGAAGGCGAAGTCACCGAGCAAATGTTCGGCGCAGTTTTCTCCCCACTTTGTGTAGGCGCGCAGAAGCAATGCGCTGTCGGGCATGTCGCGCAGATCCGCCGCCTCAACTCCGAGCGTCGCGCCCAAGCCTTCGCGATTGTCGAGCCGCAGGTCGGCAACGAGGGCGACACCCGCCGCGCGGTCGCGCAGCGGCTGCGCGTCGAATTGATCCTCCTGGGTAACGCGCATCAAGCACTGGCCGATGCCGGCCGAACCCTCGATCGCAAACTTGCGGCCGTCCGGCCCGCGATGCGCGAGCGCGTCGGTCATGCGCTCCAGGTCGCGGGCGGCAACGGTGGCCCCGTCAAACCGCAAAATGCCGAAAATCGCGCTCAAGCCGTCTCTCTGAGTCGAAGCGTCAGATAGCGTTCGTGGAACTATAGCGCGCTCTGCATATACCGTCGGCCGCTGCGCTGGACCCGCTTCCCCGTCATGGCGGGCGCGTCACTGCGCATACGCGGCGGTGAAGCGTTTGACGAGCCAAATCCTCAGCGAGCCGAATCTTTAGTAAGCTATGGAACTCGCCGAGTTCCATCGGATGCCGAACGGCCGCTCTCGCTGGTTCCGCTGGCTTGCGGTCATACCGCTATTGCTGGCGCCGGGAGCGCCGGTCTGGTAAGTAAACCTGCCCCTCGAGGTGCGCATGTCCCTGCTGAAGCTCGACATACCGATCCAGACGCCTCTGCTCGAATCCTTTCTGGAGCTGGATCAAGCGATTCTCGATGCGCTGCCGATCGGCGTTTACGCCTGCGACGCCGACGGCCAGATCCTCCGGGTCAACCAGCGCGCGATCGAGCTTTGGGGACGGCTCCCAAGACTCCTCGATCCCTCGCAAGGGTTCTGCGGCTCGTTCCGGGTGGAGAGCCTCGAAGGCGAATTCATCCCGCCCGACCAAACGCCCATGGCGCGTGCGGTGCTGGCGAGGCGAAAGCTTCGAGGGCGCCGAGGCGGTCGTTCAAAATCCGGACGGAAAACGCTGGGTGGCTGCGCGTCAATGTGGCGCCTCTGCGCGACGACGAGGGGTTGGTCGTCGGCGCCATCAATTGCTTCCAGGATGTCACGCGCGAGCACGAGATGCGCCTCGAACTGGAACGCCAGCAGCGCACTTTCGACCTCGCCATGATCGCTTCCAAGATGGGCACGTGGCGCTACACCATGGCCGACAATATCTGCGTCTACGATGAGAACGCCCAGCGGCTCTATGGACTGACCGAGGCGCGCTTTCTTCACGACAAAGATGGCGTGGAAGCCAAATTCCATCCCGACGATATGGGCCTCATGTGGGATCGGGTGGCCAAGGCGCTCGATCCCGAAGGTGACGGCCGCTACGACGTCGAATACCGGGTGAAGCAGCTCGACGGCAGCTGGCGGTGGCTCAGCGCCTGGGGCCTGGTCGAGTTCGAAGGCCAAGGCGCTGATCGCAAGCCGGTCGCCATCGCCGGCGCGAGCCGCGATCTCTCCGAACGCAAGCAGGCCGAAGAATTGCAGCAGTTGCTTGGCAACGAGCTCAATCATCGCGTCAAGAATACCCTGGCCACCGTGCAGTCGATCGTCATTCAGACGTCTGCGCGGCGCGGACGGATATCGAGTTGGCGCGCACGGCGGTGAACGCGCGTATCGTCGCTCTCGCCCGAGCGCACGATTTGCTCACGGAGCGCAACTGGGCGGGCGCGGATGTTGCCGATCTGGTCGCGCGCGCCATTGCGCCCTTCGTGACCGGCCAGATCGTCCTCGATGGTCCTGCGCTCGACGTTTCGCCGAACCAGGCGCTGGCGCTCTCGCTGGCGCTGCACGAACTTGCCACCAATGCGGCGAAGTATGGAGCGCTCTCGCGTCCCGAAGGCCGGGTCGAGCTGCGCTGGACAGCGAAAGACGACCGGCTCCATCTGAGTTGGCGCGAAAGTGGCGGCCCGCCTGTCGTTCCACCGACCCGGCGCGGATTCGGCAGCCGCCTGATCGAGAATGCTCTACTCGCGATTTGGACGGGCAGACCGGGCTGGAATTCGCCCCCGAGGGTGTTCGCTGCTGGATCACCGCGGCGCTCTGCCGAAGTGCGCAAGCGGCGGCGGAATAAACCACCTACCTCCCGGCGGCACCATCTGCCGGCAAGGCTGAGAGCGTAGCTGCCGCATAACAACCAAAACTGAGAATTGAACAAAGGCCGCTTATGGGAAGCGGCCCCTTTCTTTTTGGAAGGCGCGGGGTGTTGCCGTTTGTCGCCCATCGACACAAAGCGGCAGTTCGCAGCGACGCAGCAATTCGCTCACCTGTCGCGCATGAGGGGTGGCCATGAAATCGCCTTGGGCGAGTTCCTGCACATTTGGCCGGCTTCATAGCTCGCTAGCCGAGCGCGCGCGATTCTAGAGCGTCGGCGAGAAAAGACCGTCTTACTGGCCTGTGGAATTCTCGTTCATGCATCGCTGAAGAAAAACCCGGTACGCACCGGGATCGTGCAGATGCAGGGCGGCCCATCTGGTATCACAAGCAACGCGCCTCGGGCCATGGTCCGACAAGATGTCCGATTGCGGTGCGGGCGGGAGCGAGGGCGCGGCGACTTGCGCATGCCGCAGCGCCTGAGCGAACTTCGGATAGGTGACGGCTGTCAAACCGCCGCTCGCCACAAACAGAAGAGCGCCGACCGCTGAAATGGCGGCCGCAAGTTTACGAAGTTGTGGAACACGTGCACCCTCCGGCCAGTGTTTCAATAAAACAAGAGCAAGAGCGGCGCCGCTTAGCGCGCCGCCGATATGCGCGCCATAGTCGATGCGCTCGACCGAGGACGCTTGGAGGATCGGCAACAGCGACGGAACGAGAATTCTGAGGGAATTGAACTGGAGTTCGGTGCGAGTCGCCGTACCCGACGCGTGACGGAAGCTGCCGACGAATAGCGCCGCGAACAGACCCATCAGTGCGCCCGATGCGCCGACCGACACCAGATTGGCGGGGTTTACAGCAATCGAAAGCAGCGATCCGCCGAGCGCGCCGATCACGAAGAAGGCGAAGAACCACAAACGCCCGACCAGCCGTTCCAGTAACCAGCCGCCCCATACCAATGCAATGCCGTTGCCGACGATATGCGCGAGGTTGGCATGCAGGAGCGGAGCGGTAAAAAGGCGAAACCACTGGTGGTAGGTGACTACGAGTTTGTGGCTCGACGCACCGAATGCGATCAACGTCGCAATGCTCGGGGCCAATCCTTTGCCGCCGGGAGTCACCGGCAGTGCGTTCTCAAGCGTGAAGACGACAATCAGCACCGTGAGAAGCGTCAGGGTGAGCCACGGAACCCTGAGATGCTCCAGCCCGATCGCCTCCTGCTTGGAGAAGGCGGCGACGGCGGTTGCTGCGGGCTTTGTGTCGCCGGTCGCTCGTGCGCGCGCAACGTTGATTTCGGTAACGAGCGCGTCAATCGGCGTATCGAACTGGTCGGGTATGACGAAATTGCGCGCGCGGAAACCGGTCTGGCTTGCATCGGATCCGACCATTTTCGCGGATGCTGTGCGCACTTGTCTTGACCGGCCGGAATAGACGGTTTTGACGGCAAAAGGTTCGAGATCGATCCACCTTGCACGTTTGGTCCGGATGCCGGCCTCAAGCGTCGGGCCCTCTGGCGTCACTGTCAGCCGGGGCAGGCCGCGCAGCACATTCGCCACAACAATTACGCCGAGAGGGAAGAAGAACAGGCTGCAGCAGGCAGCGAGGAATACGCCGCCACCCGGTCTTGCGCCGCCCGAAAGCCAGTCGAAAATCTGTTTGAGAGGGATCAATCCGAGGGCGCTAAGGCCAAAGGCGATGAGAGCCAATCGCCATTGCTTGCCGGATTTTGGATTATAGACCTTCACCGTTTCGGCGATGCCCGCCGGTGCATCAGGCAGCGGAAACGTCCACACGATCGGAAGGTGCGAATGGTCGATCAGCTCGTCCTTCGGCAACGCCGGCTACGGCTTCCGCAGGGATTTGCGCTGGGCCGAGGAGCTGTTCGATTTCGGGCGTTCGCCCGCCGTCCGCGTGCGCGCTCTCTGGGCGGCCGTCCGGACCAAACCATTTGCCGCCGATACGGATGGAGCGCTGTGCCCCGTGCGGAGGAGGTGACACCAAGCTTTGTCGCCTTTCTGAAGGGGCCCCCATATATCGGCGGGTACACTAGCATAAGTTGTTGAGTGGATCGTTTTCGCTTGATTTCCTAAACCGTCCGGCTGGTGGCGGGTTCCCTGGAATCCGGGAAACCTGGAAACCCTAAATATAGGGGCGTTATCCGCACAAATGTCCCAAGCCCTTGCGGCGGTGGCTGGCATCGTTGCGGCGGCGGGTGTAAACAAGTCTCGCGTTAAAAATCGCAAAAAGATTGAGGAAGAGCCATGTCGGCGAGCCAAAAACCGAGTGCGACGGACGAGGGCTTCTTTTCGGCGACGCTCGCCGAGAGCGATCCGGAAATCGCCGATGCGATCGCGCTCGAGCTTGGCCGCCAGCGCGACGAGATCGAGCTGATCGCCTCGGAGAACATCGTCAGCCGCGCCGTGCTGGAGGCGCAGGGCTCGGTGCTGACCAACAAATACGCCGAGGGCCTGCCGGGCAAGCGCTATTACGGCGGCTGCCAGTTCGTCGACATCGCCGAGCGGCTCGCCATCGAGCGCGCGACCAGACTGTTCGGCTGCCGCTTCGCCAACGTGCAGCCGCATTCCGGCGCTTCGGCCAATGCCGAAGTGTTCATGGCGCTGATGCAGCCCGGCGACACCTTCATGGGGCTCAATCTCGCCGCCGGCGGCCATCTGACCCACGGCTCGCCGGTCAACCTGTCCGGCAAGTGGTTCAAGGTCGTGCCCTACGGCGTGCGCCGCGACGACCATCTGATCGACATGGACGAGGTCGTGCGGCTCGCCCAGGAGCACCGGCCGAAGGTGATCATCGCCGGCGGCTCGGCCTATCCGCGCATCATCGATTTCCGCCGCTTCCGCGAGATCGCCGACGAGGTCGGCGCCTATCTGATGGTCGACATGGCGCATTTCGCCGGGCTGGTTGCCGGCGGCGCGCATCCGAGCCCGTTCCCGCATGCCCATGTGGTGACCACGACGACGCACAAGACGCTGCGCGGCCCGCGCGGCGGCGCCATCCTCACCAACGACGAGGACTTGGCGAAGAAGCTCAATTCGGCGGTGTTCCCCGGCATGCAGGGCGGGCCGCTGATGCACGTCATCGCCGCCAAGGCGGTGGCGTTCGGCGAGGCGCTGCGGCCGTCGTTCCGAGCTTTACGCGAAGAACGTCGTCGAAAACGCCAAGGCGCTTGCCGAAACGCTGAAGAGCGCGCGGCCTCGACATCGTCTCCGGCGGCACCGACACCCATCTGATGCTGGTCGATCTGCGCAAGAAGCGGCTGACCGGGCAAGGTGGCCGAGGCCGCGCTCGGCCGCGCCCACATCACCTGCAACAAGAACGGCATCCCGTTCGATCCGGAAAAGCCGACGGTGACCTCGGGCGTGCGGCTCGGCACGCCGGCCGGCACCACGCGCGGCTTCGGCATCGCCGAGTTCCGGCAGGTCGGCGAGATGATCGCCGAAGTGCTTGATGCGCTGTCGCAAAAGGGCGCCGACGACGATGCCCTGGCGGAGGCAAGCAGTGCGCGAGAAGGTGAAGCGTCTGGTCGGCCGGTTCCCGATCTACGAGGGGTAGGGGAGATGCGCTGTCCGAGCTGCGGGAGCCTCGATACCCAGGTCAAGGATTCGCGGCCGACCGAGGATTCCTCGGTCATCCGCCGCCGCCGCGTCTGCCTGTCCTGCAATTTCCGCTTCACCACCTTCGAGCGCGTGCAGCTGCGCGAACTGGTCGTCATCAAGCGCAACGGCCGCCGCGTGCCGTTCGACCGCGACAAGCTCTTGCGCTCGGTGCAGATCGCCTGCCGCAAGCGCCCGGTCGAGCCGGAGCGCATCGACCAGATGGTGTCGAAGATCGTGCGCGAGCTGGAAAGCATCGGCGAAAGCGAGGTGTCGTCCGAGACCATCGGCGAAACCGTGATGGCGCATTTGCGCGAGCTCGACGACGTCGCCTATGTGCGCTTTGCCTCGGTCTATCGCAATTTCCGCGAAGCCAAGGATTTCGAGACGGCGCTCGCCGAATTGTCGGGCGACGAGGCGGCGGAGTGAACACCGTTTTCATTGTCATGCTCCGCGAAGGCGGAGCATCCAGTATTCACCGGGCCTATCCGGCGTTTACTGGATCATCCGCCTTCGCAGGTGATGGCAATATCGTTTCATGAGCGCCGCGGACGACGCCCGCTTCATGCGCTCGCGCTGGCGCTCGGCCGGCGCGGGCTCGGCCGCACTTGGCCGAATCCCGCGGTCGGCGCGGTCATCGTCAAGGACGGCGCGATCGTCGGCCGCGGCTGGACGCAAGCCGGCGGGCGGCCGCATGCCGAAGTCGAGGCGCTTGCGCCGCGCCGGCGAAGCGGCCCGCGGCGCGACGCTCTACGTCACGCTGGAGCCTTGCTCGCATCACGGCAAGTCGCCGCCCTGCGCCGACGCCGTGATCGCGGCCGGCATTGCGCGCGTCGTCTCCGCGCTGGAGGACCCCAATCCGCGAAGTGGCGGGGCAGGGGCACGCCCGGCTGCGCGCCGCCGGCATCGCGGTCGATGTCGGCCTTGGCGCCGAAGAGGCGCGTCACGATCATGCCGGCCATATCCGGCGCATGCGCGAGGGCCGGCCGCACGTGCTGCTGAAGCTTGCGATCTCCGCCGACGGCAAAGCCGCCGCCGCCGGTCGCAAGCCGGTCGCCATTACCGGCGCGCGGCGCGCGATCGCGCGCACCTGTTGCGCGCGCAAAGCGACGCCATCATGGTCGGCATCGGCACCGTCGCTGGCCGACGATCCGATGCTGACGTGCCGGTTGCCTGGCATGGCGCGCTATTCGCCGGTGCGCGTCGTCGCCGACAGCAGGCTGCGCCTGCCGCCGGCGTCGCGCCTGGTCGCGGAGCGCGCGCGACGTTCCAGTCTGGGCGCTCGCCGGAAAGGACGCGCCCCACCAAACTGAGCTCGATCTGTTGGCCAGCGGCGTTGAGGTGCTCCGATCGCCAGCGAGCGCCGATCCGCTCGACTTGAAGGACGCTTTGGGGCTTCTCGCCGCCAAGGGCATCACCCGGCTGATGGTCGAGGGCGGACCGACGCTGGCGGCGGCCTTTCTCGCCGCCGACCTCGTCGACGAGGCAGTCCTGTTTCATTCAGGCGTGGTGGTCGGGCCCGACGGCATCGATGCCCTCGACAGCGCGGCATGGACCATGCTGATGGAGCGGCTCAAGCAGGTAACAAGCGAACCGGCCGGCGCCGACCGGGAAGATCGCTACGCGCGCAGGTGATCGATGTTTACGGGTATTGTCAGCGACTTAGGCGAAATTCTTGACGTCGAAGAGAAAGCCGAAGGCCTGCGCCGGCTGAAGATTGGCTGCGGCTACGATCCCGACGGCATCGATATCGGCGCTTCGATCGCCTGCTCGGGCGTCTGCCTGACGGTGGTGGAGCGCGGTCGGGCCGGCAATCGCGCGTCCTTTGCCGTCGATGCGGCGGCGGAAACGCTGCGCGTGACCACCGCCGAAGGGTGGCGGCGCGGCACCAAGCTCAATCTCGAACGGGCCTTGCGGCTCGGCGACGAGCTTGGCGGCCACATGGTCAGCGGCCATGTCGACGGCATCGCCGAACTCGTCAGCCGCGACGATTTTCTCGACAGCGCGGCCTTATCGTTTCGCGCGCCGGCCGAGCTCGCCCGCTTCATCGCGCCCAAGGGCTCGGTGGCGCTCGACGGCGTCTCGCTGACGGTCAACAAGGTCGACGGCAGCACATTTTCGGTACTGATCATTCCGCACACCTGAAGGTCACCACGCTCGGCGCGCTCGAGTCCGGGCGCGCGCGTCAATATCGAAATCGATCAGATGGCGCGCTATGCGGCGCGGCTGTTGGAAATGCAGCCGCGCTGAGGTCGCGAGCCGCGCTTGTTAGTGAATTGGCCGCTTGCTTGCTACCACCCCGCTGGAGTGGAGACAGATGGCCGGGCCGCGGCGAGGCAAACGTCGAACGAGCGTCGGCCAAGGGCGCGCGCATCCTCATCGTCGAGGCGCGCTACTACGACGATATCGCCGATGCGCTGCTTGGCCGGCGCCACCAAAGCGCTTGACGAAGGCCGGCGCCCAATACGATGTGATCAGCGTGCCGGGTTCGCTGGAAATCCCGACCGGCCATCGCCATCGCCATCGACGCCGCGCCGTGGGCGGCGCCGGCCTATGACGGCGCGGTCGCGCTCGGCTGCGTCATCCGCGGCGAGACCATTGCATTTCGAGATCGTCTCGCAGCAATCGGCGCGCGGGATTGATGGAACTCGTCGATCGCGCAGCGCTTTCCGATCGGCAACGGCATCATCACCGTCGACACCGAAGCGCAGGCCTGGGCCCGCGCACGTCCGGAAGAACAGGACAAAGGCGGCGACGCCGCGCCGCGCCGCGCTGGCGCTCATCGACGATTAGAGCAACGGCCTGGGGCACGCTGACATGGCTGGCCCGGAGAAACCCACGCGCAAAGTCAATAAGCGCGGCGCCGCGCGGCTTGCCGCGGTGCAGGCGCTTTATCAGATGGATATTGCCGGCGACCGGCATCAACGAGATCATGGCCGAATTCGAAAGCCATTGGCTCGGCGGCGAAGTCGAGGGCGAGCAATACCTGCCGGCGGAAGCGGCGTATTTTCGCGACATCGTCGCCGGGGTGGTGCGCGAGCAGACCACGCTCGACCGCCAGATCGACGCGGCGCTGTCGCGCGGCTGGCCGCTCAAGCGCATCGAGGCGATCCTGCGCGCCGTGCTGCGCGCCGGCGCTTACGAGCTCGCCTGCCGCGCCGATGTGCCGGCCCGCGTGGTCAACGCCGAATATGTCGACATCGCCGGCGCGTTCGTCGACAAGGACGAAACCGGCATGGTCAACGCGGTGCTCGATCAATTGGCGCACGAATTGCGCGCGGCGGAATTCGCGCGCGGCTAACGTTCGGCCGGCCTGTTGTGGCCGACGGTCCGCAAATACTGCAGCGTCTCGTCGAGCGACACGACGTCGGCATATTTGGCGTCGAGATCGAACAGGCTCTGCGCGTGCGCGGCCTTCGAGCGGTCGCCGACCGCCTCGCGCACCACCATCGGCCGGAAGCCGTTTTGGACGGCGTCGACGGCGGTGGCCCGCACGCAGCCTGACGTAGTGCATCCGGCGATGATGAGCGTGTCGACTTGCCGGCTGGTCAGCCGCGGCACCAGATCGGTGCCGAAAAAACACGACGCGTAGCGTTTGATCAGGAGACTGTCGTCAGGCCTCCGGTCGAGGCGCGGATCGATTTTCACCGCCTCGGAGTTTGCCGTCAGCGTCAGCGCGCCGCGTTGCTTCAGCCCCCAGATGCCCGCGTCGCGCACGTCGGCCTCGTGATACATCACCGTGGAAAACAGCACCGGAATCCGCCGCTCATGGGCGGCCGCCAGCAACGGCTTCTGTGCTTCGATCTCGGCGTCGAGATTGGAACCGAGCGGCATGGCCGGGTCGGTGAAGCCCTTGAGCATGTCGATGACGATCAGCGCCGGCCGCTCGCCGAAACCGATCTTCAGGCCGAAGCCGCGTTGCCGGAAGAATTCTTCGTCGTCCTTGCCGCTGGTCATGATCCACGCTTAAGTCATAGGCGATTATTTCGCAATCCAATCCAACAGCCGATAGCGAGGGAGAGCCGTTTGCCGCGCAAGCCAAGCAAAAAACGACCGCCGCCAGCGCCGTTGCCTTCCGAGCACGGCCGTTTCGATTATTCGCCGATCATCGACCGGCCGCGTTTGTCCTGGCCGAACGGCGCGCGCGTGGCTGTCTGGGTGATCCCGAACATCGAGCATTTCTATTTCGACAGACCCGGCACGCCGCTTGAGCAGAGCGGTCTCAAGCCGGATGTGCTCAATTATTCATGGCGCGACTACGGCGTGCGCGTCGGCGTCTGGCGCATGATGGAGGTGATGGAGAAATTCGGCGTCAAAGGCACGGTGGCGCTCAATTCCGACGTCTGCAAGCATTATCCGCGCATCATCGAGGAGGGCATGAAGCTTGGCTGGGAATGGATGGGGCATGGCACCTCGAATTCCATCCTCATCAATAGCCAGTCGGTGGCGGAGGAGCGTGCGCTCATCAAGGAGGTGGTGACGACGATCGCCAAGAGCGTCGGCAAGGCGCCGCGGGGCTGGCTCTCACCAGCGATGAGCGAGACCGTGCATACGCTCGACATTTTGGCCGAAAACGGCATCGACTATGTCGGCAATTGGGTCAATGACGAGCAGCCATACCCCATGCGCGTCAAGACCGGCTCGATGATTGCGATGCCATACTCCGCGGAGATCAACGATATTCCGGCGCTGCTGCGGCTGCATCAAAGCCCGGAGCGCTTCGGGCAGATGATTTGCGATCAGTTCGACGTTCTCTACGAAGACGGCGCCAAGACCGGACGGGTCATGGCGATCTGCCTGCATCCCTTCCTGGTCGGTTACCCGCACCGCAGCAAATACTTCGCCAAGGCGCTCGCGCATGTCACCTCACGCCAGGAGGTGTGGATCGCCACCGGCAGCGAGATCGTCGACTGGTATAAGACCCATTATCTGGACCGCGGCTGACGTAAGGTGGAGACAACGCGATGGCCGCCGAAAACGATAGCTCCGCCGAAGAGCGCCTGATCGCGCGGCATTTTCGCCCGCTCGCTACAACGCCCGGCGCGTTCGGGCTGCGTGACGACGCCGCCGTGGTGACGCCGCCGCCGGGTTGCGATCTCGTGCTGACCACCGACGGCGTGATCGCCGGCGTGCATTTTTTCCCCGACGATCCGCCGGGCGACGTTGCCCGCAAAGTGCTGCGCATGAATCTTTCCGACCTTGCCGCGAAGGGCGCGAGGCCGATCGGTTTTTTGCTCTCGGTTGCCTTGCCGGCGACGATCGATGAGCCGTGGGTCGCGGCCTTCGCGAGCGGCCTTGCGCAAGACATTCGGAAATACGATTGCCCGCTCTTTGGCGGCGACACCGACCATACGCCGGGACCGATATCGGTTTCGATCGCCGCGTTCGGCGCGGTGCCGCACGGCGCCATGGTGCAGCGCTCCACCGCCAGGCCGGGCGATAGCATCGTCGTGACCGGGACCATCGGCGATGGCGCCCTTGGCGTCATGCTGCGGCGGGACACGACTCTGCGCCGCCGCTGGCGGCTCGATGAAAAAAGCGCGGCGCATTTGTTGGAGCGTTATCTGCTGCCGCAGCCGCGCAACGTGCTGGCCGATGCGGTGTTGCACGACGCCTCGGCGGCGATGGATATTTCCGATGGGTTGGCCGGCGATCTAGCCAAGCTGTGCAAGGCATCCGGCGTTGCCGCCGAAATTGACACCGCGCGCCTGCCGCTGTCGGATGCGGTGGCCGCGGCGCTTGCCGCCGAACCGGCCCTTTTCGAAACCATCCTGACCGGCGGCGACGACTACGAAATCCTGTTGACGCTGGCGCCGGATCGGCTTGTGACATTTTGCGCCGCGGCGGCAGCGACGGGCGTTGCCGCGACCGAGATCGGTCGCGTTGCAGCGGGTGAGGGCGCCCGTTTCCTCCGTGGCGGCCAGCCGCTCACTTTCGCGCGGCCGTCGTACAGTCATTTCTAGCACGTGCAAAGCCGCTCGTTCCGGCATGACCACGTCCGACGAACCATGCGGAGAAACGAAGCCGCAGGGCGACTGCCAAAAAATGAGCAACATTTAACGTTCCGATCGGGAACAAGGGCAGCGGTCACTCACTATTGTTCGTGGGTTGCCAAGCTTTCGACATCCCGACGGATCAATAGCAATCATCGCCAAGGCCAAACCATCGGAAAGACCATATGACACACGAATCGACCAGCCTGTTGCGCGATGCCGCCACCAAGGTTCCGGCCGTCACGCTGGGTTTTTGGGTCATAAAAATTCTTGCCACGACGCTCGGCGAAACGGGCGGCGATTCGGTGACGATGAGCTGGTTGCACGCCGACACGCATCCTCACAACGGCGGATATCTGATCGGCACCGGCATATTTTTGGTTGTGTTCGTCGCGGCGGTGATCGTCCAAATCGCAGTCAAAAAGTTCAATCCGTGGATTTACTGGATTGCCATCGTGGCCTCGACGACGGTGGGCACGGCGATGGCGGATTTTTTCGATCGATCCTTGGGCATCGGCTACACCGGCGGCTCATCGACTTTGCTGGCGTGCGTCTTGTGCTCGCTCGCGATCTGGTACGTCACTCTGGGCTCGATAAACATTCAGACGGTTGCTACGCCGAAGGTGGAAATCTTCTATTGGGTCACGATCACGTTTTCGCAGACTTTGGGAACCGCGCTCGGCGATTGGATGGCCGACACCAGCGGTCTCGGATACGCCGGCGGCGCTCTGGTATTTGGTGCGGGGCTGGCGGTACTGGCGGCACTTTATTTTTGGACGGATGTCTCGCGCGTGCTGCTGTTTTGGGCGGCTTTCATTCTTACTCGCCCGCTGGGAGCGACAATCGGCGATTTCTTGGATAAGCCGATCCATGACGGCGGCTTGGCGTTCAGCCGGCCGATTGCCTCCGCCATCATCGCTGTCCTCATCATCGCTTGCATTTTCGTCCTGCCGCAGCGGGCCGGCAAGCATCCCGGCCAGGCCGCGACGCAAACTGGGTGAGTCCGGCGGCGAAAAGGCCAGAAGCCGTTCACTGCACCGCGCCGCCCAAGTGAAGCCGGCGGCCGCGACGACTGTATTGCCGGCAGGACCAGGTATAATGGCCGTCCCGGGAGAGAAACGCTCATGCACGACACGACGGCCCTCAAGCCTGCGCAACCGGCCGCGCCGCCGATCAGCCACTACGTCGGCAGCAGTGCCAATCCGCGCTACGCCGCGCTTTACCGGCATTATCCGACCATCGATTATCTGCGCCGTGCCGCGCGGCGCAGACTGCCGCACTTCGCCTTCGAATATTCCGACGGCGGCTCCGGCAAGGACGACGCCGGCATTCGGCGCAATTGGGCGGCGCTCGACGCGGTCGAAATGGTGCCGCGCTACGGCGTAATGGCGTCGCTGCCGCCGTGCGATGTCGAATTGTTCGGTCGCCGCTATGCGGCGCCGATCGGCATCGCGCCGATGGGCGGGCCGGCGATCGTCTGGCCGGGCGCCGACAAGCATTTGGCGCGCGCGGCCCAGAAGGCGCGCATTCCCTACACGCTCGGGCTTGCCGGCGGCGCCACCATCGAGGAGATCGCCGAGATCGCGCCCGACGTCTGCTGGTTTCAGCTTTATCGCGCCGCGAAGAACGATCACGCCATCGGCTTCGATCTGGTACGCCGCGCCGCGGCGACCGAATGCAATGCGCTGATCCTCACGCTGGACGTACCGGTGCGCACCAGCCGCGCCCGCGAGGTGGTGGTCGGCCTCGGCGGCTCGGGCTTTCATCCCGACTTAGCCATGCTAACGCAGATGCTACGCTCGCCGCGCTGGACCTCGGCGCTGCTTAAACACGGCCTGCCGCGATTTGCCACGCTGCGCGCCTATGCCGGCGACAACGCCTCGATCAATGACGTCATCGCCTTTGCTCGGCGCGAGATGG
Organism: uncultured Alphaproteobacteria bacterium; assembly: GCA_963790495.1. Taxonomy (GTDB): domain Bacteria; phylum Pseudomonadota; class Alphaproteobacteria; order Rhizobiales; family Xanthobacteraceae; genus BOG-931. The sequence continues at coordinate 193,804 of CAWBOW010000011.1, forward strand.
GCGGCGCTTTCACCTGGGAGGAAGTCGCGAAATACCGCGACCGCTGGAAGAAAACGCTGATCGTCAAAGGCATTTTGCACCCCGAGGATGCCGAGAAGGCGGTCGCGCTCGGCGTCGATGGCTTGTTCGTATCCAATCACGGCGGCCGCCAGATCGAGGCGCTGCCGGGACCGATCGACGCGCTGCCGGCGATCGCGCGGCAGGTCGGCGAGCGCGCGACGGTGATGTACGATTCCGGCATCCGCAGCGGCACCGACGTGGTGCGGGCTTACGCGCTTGGCGCCGCCGCGGCCTTCGCCGGCAAGGCGTTCCTCTGGGGCCTCGGCGCGCTTGGCGAGGAAGGGCCGGGCCACGTCATCGATATTCTGATCGAGGAGACGCGCAGCGCCTTCGGACAGTTAGGTGCGCACCGGCCCGAGGAGGCGCGCACGGTGGTCATCCGCCATAACGGAGCGTTGCACTTCTGATCTGCGCCGCCGGGAGTGGTGCCGCGCTGTTGGAGCCGCTAGAAGGCCGCGGTCCGCGCGAACCTTCCGGGACCGCGAACCTTCCGGGACCTGGTGAACTGATGGCCGTCTTTGGCGAACCCGCGATCGACCTCACCGACGACCGGCTCGCCGCGCGCAACGTGGTGGTGCTTGCCGTGGCGCAGGCGCTTGCCGGCGGCAACAGCACGGTGATCGTCGCGACCGGCGCGATCATCGGATCGATGCTGGCGCCCAGTCCGGCGCTGGCGACGTTGCCGATCAGCGTCATGGTCGTCGGCATGTGGATTGGCACGCTGCCGGTCGGCTTGCTGGCGAAGGCCTATGGCCGCCGCACTGCCTTGCAAATCGGATCGGCGTTCGGGGTCGCGTCGGGACTGATTTCATGTGCCGCGGTGTTGCATCAGTCCTTTGCATTGTTGCTCTTCGGCGCGCTGTGCGGCGGCCTGTACGCTTCGGCGCATCAGTCCTACCGCTTTGCCGCGGCCGATAATGCGAGCGCCGCAGTTTCGGCCCAAGGCGGTGGCATGGGTGCTCGCCGGCGGGGTCTTTGCAGCGGTGCTCGGGCCACAACTCGTCATTCTCACCAAGGACCTGTGGCCGGCTTATCTGTTTGCGGCGACCTATCTCGCACAATCGGCATGCGCGGTGCTGGCGGCGGCCGTTCTGATGCTGCTCAATATTCCGCGCCCGCACGTATCGCATTCGCTCCGCGACGGCCGGCCGCTGGCGACGATTATCGCGCAGCCGAAATTCATCGTCGCCGTGGTCTGCGGCGTGGCGGGTTACACCATGATGAACATGGTCATGACCTCGGCGCCGCTGGCGATGGTCATGTGCAGCCATAGCGTCGGCCAGGCCGCGCTCGGCATCCAATGGCACGTGATCGGCATGTATGCGCCGAGCTTTATCACCGGCTCGCTGATTCTGCGCTTCGGCGTACGGCGGCTGATGGCGCTCGGCCTCATGCTGATCGTGGCCGCGGCTACGATCGGACTTCTCGGCATCGCGCTGTGGAATTTCTGGATCGCGCTCGCTTTGCTCGGCATCGGCTGGAATTTCGCCTTCATCAGCGCCACGGCGCTGGTCACCGAATGTCACGATCCGCACGAGCGCAACAAAGTGCAGGCGTTCAATGATTTTCTGGTGTTCGGCGCGTCGGCGATCGGGTCGTTTTCCTCCGGCGCCCTGTTGTCGGGCTATGGCTGGGATGCCGTCAACGCCATGGTCTTTCCGGTAATTTTTGTCGCAGCACTGCTGCTGGTCTGGGGTTCGTTGCAGCGCCGGCGCGAGTTGACGTGATTTGTGCTATTCTACGCCGGCAGGCGGGAGGACAGATCATGGCGAGATCAACCCAGGTTCGAAAGCTTAAAAAGACCGCGTCCAGCGCGCGGGCACGTAACTCCAATCGGTCGACGCCCAAGGGATCGGCACACCGTCGCGGGGTTTCGGCAAAGCGCAAAGCCAAAACTGGCCTGCGCAAGCAAGTCTTCGCCGCCAGCCATCACACGCCGGACGCCTTCGAAGCGGGCCTGCGCCGCTACGCGCACTATCGCGACCTCGGCATCGCCGCCGCGACCAATGGCTTGGCGCGCGCCCACGTCATCAAGATGATCCCACCCTGCGACCCGGCCGAGGTGTCGAAGCGGCATTTTCACGACGTCGAATTCCAGATGATCTATGTGCTCAAAGGCTGGATCAAAGGCGAATACGAGGGCGAAATCGTTACCATGCGCGAGGGTTCCTGCTGGCTGCAGCCGCCGAAGATCAAGCACACTGTGCTCGGCTATTCCGACGACTGCGAATTGCTCGAAGTGATCCTGCCGGCGGATTTCGAGACGGTGGAATTGGCGTAATTTTCCAGTCATGCTCCGCCAAGGCCGAGCATCCAAAAAATTGCGTTCCAATGAGTAGCGAACGTTACTATTGGGTCTATATTCTCGCGAGCGCCATCGGTGGAACATTGTATGTTTGGCGTGACGAATGATTTGGTCCGGCGCGGGTACGAACATCGTAACGGTGTTATTGCCGGATTTACAAAGAAATATGTCGTACATCGGTTGGTCTATTTTGAACCTCACACGGAGATTGAGGCGGCAATTCGAAGGGAGAAGAGGCTCAAGCGTTGGAATCGGTCGTGGAAGATTCGGCTCATCGAGGAGAGCAATCCAAATTGGGATGACCTCTATCCCAAGATATCGTCGCCTTAGGTGTCATGCTCTGCGAAGGCAGAGCATCCAGTAATCACGGACGCGAGCATTCATCTGCCACGTCGGCGTTTACTGGATCGTCCGCCTTCGCGGACGATGACAACCAAATGATTAGCTGTCATGCTCCGCTGTGGCTACCGGATCGTCCGTCTTCGCGGACAACGACACCATATGGCAATTGAATCAACCAATATCCCCGACCTCACCATCCTCACCGAACTGGAGCGCAAGGTGCTCTGGCTCGCCAGCTGGACCATCCACCACGCCAATCATCTGCGTGAGAATTCCGACGGGGTGAAAGTCGGCGGCCATCAGGCCTCCTCGGCCTCGCTCGCCACCATGATGACGGCGCTTTATTTCCACACGCTGCGGCCGGCCGATCGCGTTGCGGTCAAGCCGCATGCGGCGCCGAACTTTCACGCCATCCAGTATCTGCTCGGCCGTCAGAGCCGCGAAAAGCTCGAGCGCTTCCGCGGCTACAAGGGCGCGCAGTCCTATCCGTCGCGCACCAAGGACACCGACGACGTCGATTTCTCCACCGGCTCGGTGGGCTTGGGCGTGGCGCAGACGTTGTTCTCGTCGCTGGTGCAGGATTACGTGCGCGCGCACGGCTGGGGGCAGGACGTCGACGGCGCGCCGCGCCGGGAAGGCCGCATGATCGCGCTTCTCGGCGACGCCGAGCTCGACGAGGGCAATATCTTCGAGGCCATTCTGGAAGGCTGGAAGCAGGGCCTGCGCAATTGCTGGTGGATCGTCGATTACAACCGGCAGAGCCTCGACGCGGTGGTGCGGGAGGGCTTGTGGGAGCGTTACGAGAACCTGTTCCGCAATTTCGGTTGGGAGGTCGTCGTCCTCAAATACGGCTCGCTGCAGCAGGCGGCCTTCGCCGAGCCGGGCGGCGAGGTGCTGCGGCGATGGATCGACACCTGCCCGAACCAGCTTTATTCGGCGCTGGTGTTCCAGGGCGGTGCCGCCTGGCGCAAGCGGCTCCTCGACGAGATCGGCGATCAGGGCGCGGCGACCCGGCTGATCGAGAGCCGCAGCGACGACGAACTCGCCCGCCTGATGAACAATCTTGGCGGCCACGATCTCGCGGCGATCATCGACGCCTTCGATCGGATCGATCACGACCGGCCGGTTTGCTTCATCGCCTACACCATCAAGGGCTACGGCCTGCCGTTCGCCGGCCACAAGGACAACCATGCCGGGCTGATGACGCCGTCGCAGATGGAGACGTTCCGGGGAGCGATGGATATCCGCCCCGGCCATGAATGGGACCGCTTCGAGGGCCTGCGGCAGCCGGCCGAAATCCTTCAAGCCTTTCTCGACCGCGTGCCGTTCGCGCAAGTCAAAGATCGCGTGCGAAAAGCGCCGCGCATTGCGGTGCCGGAAACGCTTGCGGTCACCATCGCGCCGGAAATGTCGACGCAATCCGGCTTCGGCGGGCTTTTGAACGAGATCGCGCGGGAACAATCGCCATTGGCCTCCCGCATCGTCACCACCTCGCCGGACGTCACCGTGTCGACCAATCTCGGCCCCTGGGTCAATCGCCGCGGGCTGTTCGCGCGCGAAAGCCTTGCCGACACGTTCAAGAGCGAGCGCATCCCGTCGACGTTCAACTGGGAATTTTCGCCGAAGGGCCAGCACATCGAGCTTGGCATCGCCGAGAGCAATCTCTTTATCGCGCTTTCCGCGCTCGGCCTGTCGCACGCCATCAACGGCGAGCGGTTATTGCCGATCGGCACCTTGTACGATCCGTTCATTGCCCGCGGCCTCGATGCGCTGAATTACGCCTGCTATCAGGACGCGCGCTTTATTCTGGTGGCGACGCCGTCGGGAATTACTCTGTCGCCGGAAGGCGGCGCGCATCAATCGATCGCCGAGCCCTTGATCGGTATGGCGCAGGACGGCCTTGCCGCCTTCGAGCCGGCCTTTGTCGACGAACTCGCCGTTATTCTTAGCTTTGCGCTCGATTACATTCAGCGCGGCGGCGAGCAGGGCACAGAAAGCGACGCGGAGCGCAACTGGCTGCGCGACGAGACCGGCGGCTCGATCTATCTGCGGCTCTCGACGCGGCCTATTGAGCAAATCGCGCGGCAAATGACGCCGCAGCTGCGTCAGGCGATCGTCGACGGCGCCTATTGGCTGCGCGAGCCCGGCCCGAACTGCCAGGTGGTGGTGGCCTATACCGGTGCGGTCGCGCCGGAGGCGATCAAGGCCGTCGGCCTGATGGCCGAGGACCGCCGCGACATCGGGCTATTGGCGATCACCTCGGCCGACCGGCTCAATGCCGGCTGGACCGCGGCGTGCCGGGCGCGCGAGCGCGGGCTTGTTCATGCCCGCTCCCCTATCGAGCGGCTGTTCGCGAGCCTGCCGCGGCATTGCGGCATCGTCAGCGTGCTCGACGGTCACCCGGCGACGCTCGCCTGGCTCGGCGCGGTGGCCGGCCATCGCCTGCGGCCGCTCGGCGTCGAGCATTTCGGCCAGACCGGTTCGATCGCCGATCTCTACCGGCACTACGGCATCGACGCCAATGCCATCATCGCCGCCGCGCAAGCCATCGCGCCCGGTCGCCCGATCCGCTATTTGGGCGCGGCGTGATTTTCGCGGCCGTTTAGTCCCTTTGTCAGGGCACGATTTCGCCAGCTTGGTTTTGGAGCTTCGGAATATTCGTCGCGCTGGCGGAATGTTGCGCGCTTGTCGCAAAGATCATTTCTGCCCGGCACAAAACAAAGACGATACTTACGGCGAGTACGCAGGTCGCTGCACGATAAAGAGGTCCGAGGCGAAAAATGGGGCCAACATGCATTTTTGCGGTTGATTCTGAAAGCCACGTACTCGATGGGCGCTGTGCTGCAATTGGTTTTGTACGCGCTCCCCGGCAGGCCGTGATGGTGCCCAGAAGGATAACGGCAGCGACCAGCAGCAGCGATGCCGTTACGTGTTCATGGAGCAGCGTGGCCGCGAAAAACAGCGCACAGATCGGCTGAGCAAACTGAATTGGCGCTATGCGAACAAGTCCGCCGCGCGAAAGAGCCCACAGCCACGACACATTAGCGACGACAGCCGCGCCGAACGCGATGTGAAGAAGGGCGGCCCACGTCGTCCCGGTGAGATGCTGAAATGCATCAGCCGTGGCCGAAAAATGAATTGCCGCCAAGGGAGCGAGCCCTAAACCGCCAAGTGTTATTGCCCACAATGTGGCTGCCAATGGATTCATTCGCGAGCTGAGCCGTGTACCGGCGACGACCCCGACAGCAAAAAGGGCGCAGGCGGCGAACACCATCGCATCTCCGGCGAACGTCGCGCCAGCCAGGCTCCCCACATTGCCGACGCCAACCAGGGCTATTTCGCCGGCCAGCGCAATGATCGCGCCGATGAACCAACCTAACCGTGGCAAATGGCGATCCAACAGCATTCCGAGTACGCCGACAAAAACCGGCATCGCCGCCATGATGAGAGCTGCATGCGAGCCCGACGTTCTTTGCGTTCCGAGACTGAATAGGATCGGGAATGCTGCAAAATTTCCGAAAGCATACAAAAACAACAAGCCGAAATCCGTCAACTTTTGCGGCGGCCGCAGCCGGAGAACAAGCAGCAAGGGAAAAGTCAGCAGCCCGGCGCCGACCGTGCGTATCAATCCAATCGAAAGACCGTCGAGTTGGGTCGTTGCAATCCGCGTCGTGGTGGGGGCTAAGGCAAACAAAACGACTGAAAAGCACGCTGCCGCAAAAACCAGAGCAGGTTTTAGCCGAAGGCCAAAACGCGGTCCTAGACGCGACATGTCGCGCGGAGCAACGGTCGCGATATTCCCGCTCACTATGCTCATGATTTCCTCGACCTGTGATTTATTCGTCCTGCAGTTTCCCGACCTGCCGGACGCTCAAGTCTCTTGCGACGAATGCCAATTCGATGAACGGCCGCTTTGCCGCGACCGACATCGGCTACCGCCAGTCGTGGCCGGTGCGCATTTCAATCATTCGATTTGATAGCAAAAAAAAGAATTTTTTTTGCTGCAAGAAAAGCTCCAAAGATTGGTGAAAATGCTACTTTTCGTTTACCTAGATTTCGCTGACGCGGGGCGGTGCCTTCGCCGGGAATCACACGCGTCACGGTCGCCATTGCGAGCCCGGTGGGCGGACGGGCCACCTCAACAGGATTGAGACAAATGGACCAAAACAAATCGCCCTGGGATTACATGGGGCCGGCGGAAACCGCGATCGTCGGCGATGTCGTGCTCGATCCGGCGGAGCAGGCGCGCTGGGGCCGCGCCATTCTGTTCGGCACGCTGCCCTATATGTGGCGCGAGAAAGCGTCCGTCATCCGCGAGATGATCTACGACAAGCTCGCGCTGCACCCCGGCGACAGGGTTCTGATCATCGGCGAGTGCGTGCAGGTTTGCGGCTTCGATGCCGACATGCAGGCCCGCATGAACGGCAAAGGCAAGATCGACATCGTAGACATCACCGACTTTGCGCGCCGCGCTTATATCGACGGCGTCATTGGCCGTGGCGGCCAGCTTGCCACGTGGCAGTGGACTTATACGAAGGACACGCCGGACAATCATTACGACGCGGTGGCCATCCTGCAATCCATCCAGCATACCGATGACTGGCACGAATCCGCGCGCGAACTCACCCGCGTGCTAAAACCGGGCGGCCGCATCGTGCTCGCTGAAATCATGCTCGGCCCGAACATCATGACTGCGGCCAGCGCCGACGTGCATATCGAAGCCTGGGTGGACAAAATCTTCTCGCGCATGGGCTGGGCGATCGAAAAAATCCCCTATTACAGCCTCGAGCAATTGCAGGAGGCTTTTTCCGGCGTTGTCGAGGATGCCCACGCGTTCTACTGGAAGGGCATTGAGATTTTCTGGGGCAGGAAGCCGGGTTGATCGCAGATGCCGCCATCCCGCTTGTTTCGCGCTGGCCGCGCCGGCCGATCCGTGAGTTGGGCGCCGCGTGATCAGCGGCGGTCAGGTTTCCACCGCATGCCAAGGAGCTGTCCGGCGATCCAGGTGCCAACGGCCCAGCCAAGCGCCATGAAAAATCCCCAGAGAAACCAGACCAGCACGACATAAATCGTAATCGCGGGAACGATCATTTTTGACCTCGTTCGTTTGCTGCAATGAATTTAAACGCTAAGAGCTACATTCGTCAGCACGCTAGCGGCACTCAGCAAGGAATGTAAACATGCCGATCATCGACGCGCAGCTTCACGCCTATGAACGCGACCGCCCGGAGCGGCCGTGGCACAAAGCGTTGACAGGGCCGCCGGAGGCGACCGGCGAAGAGACGGTCGACATTCTGGATAAAGCCGGCGTCGACGGCGCCATTTTGGTGTCGGCGTTCACGATGTATCGCTACGACGCGAGTTACGCGGTTGCGGTGCGCAACCGCTACCCCGACCGCTTCGCGCTGGTGCGCCCGGTCGATCCCGCCAACCCCACCGTCGCCGACGTGATCTCAGAATGGAAGCACACGCCCGGCGCGGTTGCCGTGCGCATGCTGCTGGTGCGCAGCGGCCTTGCCACCGACGCCGCCGATCCGGGGCTTAATCGCGTTCTCGCCGAGGCCGCGCGCTGGTCGTTGCCGGTCAATCTGCATATCGCCGGGCGGCTCGACCAGGGCATCGAACTCATTCGCCGCCATCCCAACACGCAGATCATTGTCGATCATCTCGGTCTGGTGCAGCCGCATGTGCCGCCAAAGCCGGCGGAGCCTTGGGCCGAACTGGCGAAAGTGCTGACGCTCGCGGACTTGCCGCACGTCGCCATCAAGATCACCGGCGCCTGCACGCTGTCGCTCGAGCCGTTTCCCTATAACGACATCTGGGATCCGGTGTGCCGCATGATCGACGCCTTCGGCGTCGACCGCTGCCTGTGGGGTACCGACTGGACGCGGGCGGTGAAATTTCTCACCTACGATCAAGGTGTCGATGCGTTCCGCGCCACCAATCGCATTTCCGAGAGCGACAAGGCGAAACTGATGGGCGGAACGGCCGCGCGACTTTACGGCTGGAAGCCGGGGCGGGCTTAAAACCGGGCCTCAAGGTCCGGTGATCTGATAGCCGAGATACCAGGAATAAAGATTGGTCGCGGACGCATTTTGAACGGCCGTGCCGACGGAGGCGAGCAGATGATTGTGGTCGTCGACGTCGTAAACGGCGCCGATGTTGAAGCCGGTTGTGTCCTTGCCGGCAACCGTATCGGCGGTCTGATGGAATAATTCGCCGCCGATCGCCAATTGCTTGGTCACCTGCTTCTGCAACAGCCAGCCGAAGAACCAATAATCCTTGTCGCCGAGAGCTGTATCCTGATTGAACCAGTAGCCGCCGCCGCCATAGGTGAGCCAGTCGTCGCCGAGGTTTTTCTGCACCCAGACCGGTAGAAAAATCCGCGTGTGGCCGGCGCCGAGACCCGCCGCGCGAGAGCCGTTCGGCAGTTCGACCAGCGGGAATATCCCGACCATGGGCCGGCTGCCCTTCTCGTCCTCCTCGATGAAGCGGTATTTGAAGCCGAGCTCGGTGTCGCCGTAGCCGAATTGCGAGGGTCCGCCCGTCGGACTGTCGAAGGCGAGCGGCGCGATTACATGGAACTGGCCGTTCGGGATGATGCCGTAGTTGAATTCCCAGGCCGGACCCACGCCCGCGGTGTCGCCGTTGACGTGGCTGCCCATGCTGAAGGTGTAAAACTCGTAGTGCTGGTAATCGACCGGCTCCGGATCGTCGGTCTGAAACGGCGGCCCGGCGATGGCGGGCCCGCTGGCGCCGGCCAGGAGGCTCGCCGCGATGACTGCGATAATGCGACGTTTCCAGGCTTCCACACGCAGCCTCGTGCCGCTTCCCAGCGACGACCTGTGCAATAACAAGCTCGCGCTGGCGCCCGGGCACTGTAAATGTCCTCCGGCCTCACCGCCACGACTATTGACGGTTGCTTCGCTGAGACATCGCGCCTCTTTCACCGGCGGCCGCCGCTGTTATAGTTCGATACGAGAGCCGCCTGCGGGACGTGCCGGCATTTCGCGGGATTTAACGGCGGCGACTGTGCCCGCGGCGGGCGAGTAGTCTTAAAAATAAATTGCATTGGCCGCGGACGCGTGTGTTCGGCGGACCTCTATGTGGGGAGTGACGCCGTGATCCTTCCGCGCCGGAAGTTTTTGCGTGGGGCGGCCGTTGCCGTCCTCCTGCCGCCGTTCGCCCGCCGCGCCGCCGCACAGGACGCCTATCCGTCGCGGCCGGTCCATGTCGTTATCGGCTTCACCCCCGGCGCCGCCGCCGATGTGGTCGCCCGCGTGTTCGCGCAGGCCGCCGGTCCCATCCTCGGCCAGCAGCTCGTGGTCGAGAACAAGCCCGGCGCCGGCTCCAGCATCGCCGCCGAATACGTGGCGCACGCGGCCAAGGACGGCTACACGGTCTATCTTAGCACCTTGTCCATCATCACCAATCAGATCATCAATCCCAACGCGGCACTGGATCTGACAAGAGATCTCGAGCCCGTCGCGCTCATCCAGGACGCGCCGATCATTCTGGTCGTCAATCCGGCGAGCAAAATAAACAGCGTCAAGGAGCTCATTGCGCTGTGCAAGGCGAAGCCGGACAAGGCGCTCGATTCGAACGTCATCGGCAGCATGCCGCATTTTGCCAGTGAGCTGTTCGCACAAAAGGCCGGCATCAAGCTGACGCAAGTGCCGTATCAGGGCAGCCCCCAGGCGGTCGAGGATGTAGTCGCCAATCGCACGCTGATGACCTTCTCGCCGGTCTCGACCGTCATCGGTCTGATCGCGGGCGGCAAGCTTAAGGCGCTGGCGACGACGACGCAAAAGCGCGCCGGCGCGCTGCCGGACGTGCCGACGATGGCGGAATCCGGGCTGCCCGGTGTCGAAACGAGCCTGTGGTTCGGCCTGTTTGTGCCCACCGGCACGCCGCGCCCCATCGTCGACAAGCTCGCCGCCGCCGCCAAGCAGGCGATGCACACGCCGGCGGCGATGGCCGCGCTGAGCAAGCAGGGTGACGATCCGCTCGATGGCGGCCCCGATCGGTTTGCCGCCTTCATGAAAAGCGAAATTGCCCGCTGGAAGAAGGTTGCCCAGGTTGCGGGCATGGTGAAAAGTTAGCGCATGAGCCGGAAAATGGCTGCCCAATCCACTTCGTTGCGCAGGCCATTATTGTGCGGGCCATTGTTGCCGTCGTTGCCCACGCGGCGCGCTGTGACGGCTGCCGTCGTCGTGCTGCTGGCCGGACTATTGGCCGCCGCCCCGGTCCGTCCGGCCGCCGCCCAGGCGAAACCGCAGGGTTTCTCGGGGCTATGCGCCTATTATGCGGGCCACGGCCATGGCCTCACTGCCGCGCATCGGACGCTGCCGTTCGGCACCCGCGTTCGCGTGACCGACCCGAAGACCGGCCGCAGCGTCATCGTGACCATCAACGATCGCGGCCCGTTCGGGCGGCACCGCGTCCTCGATTTGTCGATCGGCGCCGCCCGCGCTTTGGGAATGCTCGGTCGCGGCGTCATTTACGTGCAGGCCAAGATTTTGTGATCGCCGCCGCGGTGCGGCGCGATTCGCAGCGAAGCTGCGTCAGGCCGGCGTGCGCGGCAGCATGATTCTGATTTCGGTGAATTGGCCCGGTTCGCTGTCGACCTCGATCGCGCCGCCATGCTGCTTGACGATGATGTCGTGGCTGATCGACAGGCCGAGCCCGGTGCCTTCGCCGGCCGGCTTGGTGGTGAAGAAGGGATTGAAGATTTTCGCCTTCACCCCGGGCGGAATGCCGGTGCCGTTGTCGCGGATCCTGATCTCCACCTTGTCGCCGAGGTTTTTGGTCGAGGCCGTCAGCACCGCTTCATGGCCTTTATTTTCCGCCTGACGCTTGGCCGCGGCATAAAATCCATTGGCGATGAGATTGAGCAGGACCCGCGTGATCTCCTGCGGAAAGATGTGCGCTTCGCCCGCTGCCGGATCGAACGAGCGCTCAAGCGTGACGGTAAAGCCTTGCTGCTCCGCGCGCGCGCCGTGATAGGCGAGATTGAGGCTTTCCTCGACCACGGCGTTGACATTGACCGCACGGCGATCGCCCGAGCCCTCGCGCGAGTGCTGCAGCATGTTCTTGACGATCGAATTGGCACGCTTGCCGTGGTGGCCGATCTTGTCGAGGTTGCCCCGCAGAGTGTCGGCAAGTTCGGCGATTTCGCCGCGGGTCTTGTCGTCGGCGGATACGCGGTCGAGCGTCTCCTGCAATTCGTCGATGAGCTCGACCGACAGCGCCGAAAAATTATTGACGAAGTTGAGCGGGTTCTTGATTTCGTGGGCAATGCCGGCGGTAAGCTGGCCAAGCTCGGCAAGCTTTTGCGTCTGCACCAGCCGGTCCTGCGCCGTGCGCAAATCGTCGAGCGATTGCGACAGGTCATCGGTACGCTGCCGCAGCTCGTTGAGAAGGCGAGCATTCTCGATGGCGATCACCGCCTGGGCGGCGAAGTTTGTCACCAACTCGATCTGCTTGTCCGCGAAGGCGCCCGGCTCCTCGCGGTAGATCATGATGGAGCCGATGATGTCGCCGCCCTTGAGCAGCGGCACGTTGAGTAGCGCGCGAGCGCCGGCGCGTTCGAACAGCATCTGTGCGGCCACCACGTCGGATGCTAGGTCGGGAATATGGACCACCGCCCGGGTGTGGAGAAGCCGCTCCAGATTATGTCCCGGGGTGGGACGGATGATGGGGTCGCGTCGGCGCTCCTCAAAATAGGCGGCCTGGACGCCATGCATGGCTATGCTGCGAAAGTTCTCGCCATCGCGCAGCGATAGCGCGCCGAATTTCGCACTGCAGAGCCGCGTGGCATTGTCGATCGTCGCCTGGAAAACCGCCTGCAGCTCGCCGGGCGATGTCGAGATGATCTTGAGTACCTCACTGGTGGCGGTCTGCTGGTCGAGTGCTTCCGACAAGTCGGTGGTGCGCTGGCGCAGCTCGTTTAACAGCCGCGTATTCTCGATGGCGATCACCGCCTGGGCGGCGAAATTCGTGAGCAGCTCCACCTGCTTATCGGTGAAAGGCCGCACTTCCTGGCGATAGATCGCCGAGGTTCCGATGACTTCGCCTTCCTTCAGGAGCGGCACCAGAATGAGGCTGCGCGCGCCAGTAGTCGTGGCGAAGTCGCGGATCAACGGATCGGCGTTGTTGTAGACGGCGAGATCGGGAACCTGAACCGCACGCTTGCCGGCGATAGCCTGCGCCGCGATGCGGGCCATCTGGCCGGTCGGCACCCAGGTCGGCTCGCGTCGCCGCAATTCGGCATAGGCCGGCGGCGGATTGTGCATCGCGACGACGCGCAACGCGGCGCTTTCGCGCAATGAGAGGACGCCGAATTGCGCCTGACAAATGCGGGTCGCGTTTTCAAGCATCGCGCTGAAGACCGGTTCAAGGTCGCCGGACGATGCCGAGATGACGCTGAGCAAGTCCGATGTCGCCGTCTGCTGCTCCAGCGACTCGCGCAATTCGTTTAACAGCCGGGTGTTCTCGATGGCGATGACCGCCTGCGCGGCGAAGTTCTGCACCAATTCGATCTGGCGCTCGCTGAACGGCTCGACCCGCTGGCGCGAAAGGCCGAAGGCGCCGATGGCCTCGCCCTGCCGCAGCAGCGGCACCGCCAGGATGGTCCGGATGAAGCCTTTGTCCGCGGCTTGCCGGGCGGCATGTTCAGTGTCGGCGCCAATGTCCGATATCTGGACCGGGCGGCGTTCCGCCAGGGCCCGGCCGACGGCGGTGCCGCGGCCGGGCGCATAGGACACCGACTGGATCAGCGCCTCCATCTCGTGCGACATCGCCGAAACCGCGATGCTGCGGAAATCGTCGCCGACCGGCAGTGCGAGATGGCCCGAATCCGCCGCGCACAACCGCCGCGCCTTTTCCACCATCGCCTCGAACACCGGCTGTAGGTCGCCCCGCGACGCGTTGATCACGCCCAGCACGTCCGCCGTCGCCGTCTGATGCTCCAGCGACTGCCGCAGTTCGCTCAACAGCCGCGCATTCTCGATGGCGATGACCGCCTGGGCGGCGAAATTCGTCACCAGCCCGATCTGCCGGTCGGTGAATTCGCGCACCTCGGTCCGAAAAATAGTGATGACGCCGATCGTCTCGCCGTCCTTGAGCATCGGCACGGTGAGCATGGTCCGGATGCCGCCGACTTCGACGGAGTTAACGGCCTTGGGGTTGCGCGCCAGATAGGAAGCTGCCTTGCTGAGATCGGCGGCGTGCATCGGCTGCCGCATCGAAAGGGTCTGGAATGCCTGGAGCTCGGGGTCGGGCTGCAGCAGCGTCCCGACCTGCCACTGTTTGTCCCAGGCCTTGGTCAGCGATCCATAATGCGCGGCCACCCGCAACGCCTCGCCTTCGCGCAGGAAAAGGCTGCCGAACTCGGCCTGGCAAATTCGCGTGGCGTTGTGGAGTATCGAGTCAAAAACCGGCTTCAACTCGCCCGGTGACGCGCTGATGACGTGGAGCACGTCCGCGGTGGCGGTTTGCTGCTCCAACGATTGCCGCAATTCATTGAGCAGCCGCGCATTCTCGATGGCGATGACGGCTTGGCTGGCGAAATTCTCCAGCAAAGCAATTTGCTTGTCGGTAAACGGACGGACCACTTGGCGGAACAAGGCGAACGAGCCGATCAGCTCATGGTCCTGCAGTAACGGCGCCGCCAGCACGGTGCGAACCCCGCCGAGCTCCACCGCCGCGACCACGCTGGGATCACGGTCCTTGGTGTAGGTCTCCAGCGTCCTGCCATCGGCGATATGCACCAGCGCCTTCGTCGCCAGCATGCGGCCGGTTACGGTCTTTGAATTGTGCGTGGGGGGCGCCGCGCGGCGCGCTTCGGCAAATGCCGGCGGCACGTTCAAAGTCGCCGCGACCTGTAGCCCGCCGCTCTCCCGGCGATAGATGATGCCGAACGTGGCGTCGCAAATACGAACCGCATTCTCCAACATGGAGTTCGAACACCGGTTCCAGTGCGCCGGGCGAACTGGAGATGACGCGCAACACTTCCGTCGTTGCGGCCTGCTGCTCCCGCGCCTCGTCAAGTTCGCGACGCAGGCGTGCACTCTCCGCGGCGGCCGGGGAGGGGCGGCGACCCGCGGCCGCGACACGCCCGGAGGGCTTGGCGTTGCGTGGCTTGCGGTTGCTTGGCTTGCGGTTGCGTGGCTTGGCCGATTTGCGCTTGGCCGCGTTACCTTTGGCCGATTTAGCCCCGGCTGATTTAGCTTTGGCCGATTTACCGCGGGGCGGCGAACGCCGTTTCATCGCTCTCTCTACTCGGGACAGCCTCGTACGCCCGCAGATTAGCATAGCGCGGGGGCGAGCGCCGCCTTTGAAGCGCGGCGATCGATCGTCGGTGTCGCTATTGAGAGGACGCGCCCTTGACATCGTCCCCTTTATAGTTACATACGCCCAGTCCGCCCATCGAAGGGACGTCGACCGGTGACAGCCGATCGATGGGGCGGGTGCGGTTCCTGCGGGCGGGCTTGTAACCCGCTCCCGGGCGGCCCGGGCATCGACCCCGCCGATATTACGATCGGCGTGCGAGGTGCTTCGCTTAAGCGCCGCCGACGGCGCGGGTAACGCCCGCGTGTCGGGGCGGCGTGAAGCGCGGCCTGGGCCGAGCCGGGGGTAAAACCCCGGCAAGAGCCGCGGTGGAGCGCCGGAAGGCGAGCGCGCCCGAGGCGCTGAGCGAGTGGTAACGGTCGCTCGGCGTGGCGCGCGCCGCAGCCGATGCTGCGGGCTCTCAGTACGCGCCTTTCGGCGCTTCGCCTCCCTTCTTTCAAGGGAGGCCGTTGGGACGGGCTTACTTTATCGTGGCGTGGCCAAACTCGGATGCAAAGGCGCATCGCGAGAACGGGGAAGTGCATTCATTTCACCTCTCCCCGCCGCGCGGGGAGAGGTCGAGTGAGCGGAGCGAAGGAGGGTGAGGGGGCCTCTCCGCGATTCTGAGCGTGCGGACCAAGCGACAGCGTTGCAGACGCTGCCGCAATTTCGCGCCCGGCGGAGAGGCCCCCTCATCCCGACCTTCTCCCCGCGCGCGGGGAGAAGGAGCCGCAAGCGTCGCTCAAACGGAATACTTCCATCGCTCCACCTTTGGAGGGCGCTATCGCGGGGCAGGATGAAGAGGCACATCGCGAGAACGAGGAGGAATTATGCGACGCGGAGAATTTCACCTTCCCCCCACCGGGGGAAGCTGACGGGCCGTCTTTCCGGCCACCGCGCGGCAAGCGGGGGAGACGATTCGAACCAAGTGAGGCGGACGATGCAAAACAGGCGGTTTTCGGCTCTGCGCTCCTCCACAGGAGGACACAGCCGGCGCGTTGCGCGGGGGGGACATTTTGTGCAATGTCCGCAGCGATTTGCGCCCATCGCTCGCGCATTGTAGGCGAGGCGCCTTCCTTACGGGCCGGGTCACACCGGCCCCTCAATCAGCCGGGGATATCTAATGCATACTTTGTGGGCCATCGTCGGTTGCGGCATTTTGGCTATTATCTACGCCATCTGGGCGACGCGCTCGGTGCTGTCGGCGGACGCCGGCAATGAGCGGATGCAGGAAATTTCCGCCGCCGTGCGCGAGGGCGCGCAGGCCTACCTCAAGCGGCAATACTCGACCATCGCCGTCGTCGGCGTCGTCATCTTTCTGATCGTCGGCTATTTTCTCGGCTGGCTGGTCGCGCTGGGCTTTGCCGTCGGCGCCGTCCTGTCCGGTTCCGCGGGCTTCATCGGCATGAACGTCTCGGTGCGCGCCAATGTGCGCACCGCGCAAGCCGCCATTAGCTCGCTCGCCGGCGGGCTCGAAATCGCGTTCCGCGCCGGCGCCATCACCGGGCTTTTGGTGGCTGGACTGGCGCTGCTCGGCGTCACGCTTTATTTCGGCTTCCTCGTCGGCACGCTGCACATGGCGCCGAACGAGCGCGAAGTGATCGACGCGCTGGTGGCGCTCGGCTTCGGCGCCTCGCTGATCTCGATCTTCGCCCGGCTCGGCGGCGGCATTTTCACCAAGGGCGCCGACGTCGGCGGCGATCTGGTCGGCAAGGTCGAAGCCGGCATTCCCGAAGACGATCCGCGCAATCCCGCAACCATCGCCGACAATGTGGGCGACAATGTCGGCGACTGCGCCGGCATGGCGGCCGATCTGTTCGAGACCTATGTGGTGACGACGGTCGCCACCATGGTGCTGGCGGCGATCTTTTTCGCCGGCGCCGGCGGCGTCATGCTGATGAAGATGATGACGCTGCCGCTCGCCATCGGCGGCGTCTGCATCATCGCCTCGATCGTCGGCACGTTCTTCGTCAAGCTTGGCGCCAGTCAGTCGATCATGGGCGCGCTGTATAAAGGCATGCTGGCGACGGCTGTCTTCTCCCTCATCGGCATCGCCGCCGTGATCTACAAGCTGATCGGCTTCGGCCCGTTGCAGGGCGTGTCTTATTCCGGCGAGACGCTGTTCATCTGCGGCATTGTCGGGCTCGCCGTCACCGGCCTGATCATCTGGATCACCGAGTACTATACCGGCACCGACTACCATCCGGTGCAGTCGATTGCGCGAGCCTCGGTGACCGGTCACGGCACCAATGTCATTCAGGGCCTGGCGATATCGATGCAGTCGACCGCGCTTCCCGCGCTCGTCATCATCGCCGGCATCCTGATCAGCTATAACCTTGCCGGCCTGTTCGGCATCGCCATCGCGGTTACCACCATGCTGGCGCTGGCCGGGATCGTGGTTGCGCTCGATGCCTTCGGCCCGGTCACCGACAATGCCGGTGGCATTGCCGAAATGGCCGGCCTGCCGAAAGAGGTGCGTAAATCGACCGATGCGCTCGACGCCGTCGGCAACACCACCAAAGCGGTGACCAAAGGCTACGCCATCGGTTCGGCCGGCCTCGGCGCGCTGGTGTTGTTCGCCGCCTATAACGAGGATCTCAAATTCTTCATCGCCGGATCGGCCCAGCACCCTTATTTCCAGGGCGTCGCGCCGGATTTCGCGCTGACCAATCCCTACGTCGTGTGCGGGCTGTTGTTCGGCGGCCTGTTGCCCTATCTATTCGGCGCCATGGGCATGACCGCGGTCGGCCGCGCCGCGGCCTCGATCGTCGAAGAGGTGCGGCGTCAATTCCGCGAACGGCCCGGCATCATGGAAGGCCGCGACAAGCCGGATTACGGCCGCGCTGTCGACATGCTGACCAAGGCGGCGATCAAGGAAATGATCGTGCCGTCGCTGTTGCCGGTGCTGTCGCCGATCGTCGTCTATTTCCTGATCTACTTCGTCGCCGGCGGCGGCGCGCAGGGCAAGTCGGCGGCGTTCTCCGCGCTTGGCGGCATGCTGCTCGGCGTCATCGTCACCGGCCTTTTCGTGGCGATTTCGATGACCTCAGGCGGAGGCGCCTGGGACAACGCGAAGAAATACATCGAGGACGGCCACTACGGCGGCAAAGGCTCCGACGCCCACAAGGCGGCGGTGACCGGCGACACCGTCGGCGATCCGTACAAGGACACGGCGGGCCCCGCCGTCAATCCGATGATCAAGATCACCAACATCGTGGCGCTGTTGCTGCTTGCGGTGCTCGCCCACTGACGCGGGCTTCGCTTGCGGCCGTGGTCGTGAAAGCCGGCGAAACAAGATCAAGGCGAGGGTTACGAGCCCTTGCCTTGAATATTGCGGATGATCGTCGTGATGACGCTGAGATCGTTGCCCCCGGTCGGCGTGGTCTGGCTGACGAAATCGAAGACGTGGCCGTCCTTGAGGCCGTATTCGGCGACGCGGCGGACCTTGCGGTCCTTGTCGAAATAGACCGCGATCACCCGCTGGTCGGTCACGCTGGTGCGCATGAACGATATCGGGCGGTCGACCTTCTGCGAGATGTAGTAGAAGGCTTCGCCGCTGACGGTGGCGACGGTCGAGGGCGTGCCGAGCACGAGGAGAACCTGCTCCTGCGAGGCGCCAAGCGGAAGCTGCTCAAGCGCACCCTCGGGCAGCACATAGCCGCGCTGAAATGTTTCGCCGCCGCAGCCGGCAAGCGCGATCGCAAGCGCCAGCCCGCATAGAGCGGCTGTCGGCCGGCTAGCGCGTCGCGCCATTGTCCCCCGCATTCCTGGTCCCCAACTTGGTCCCCAACTTGTCACCGGCCGCTCCGTGCCCTAACCCCAAAGCTCAAGATTGGCAATCGGATCGGCCGACGGCTGGCCGAGAGCCGGTCGCAATAAACTCGGTTAACCACATGATCTGGCGGCTTTTTCGACCCCGCCCCCGGGATAGCAGCATCGGCGAGCTCTATGGCGCGATCGTGGCGCAAGCCCGCTCGCCGGCGTTTTACCGCGGCTATGGCGTGCCCGATACCATGGACGGCCGTTTCGACCTGATCGTGCTGCATCTGGTGCTGC
The DNA here is from genome assembly GCA_963790495.1 of uncultured Alphaproteobacteria bacterium. Classification (GTDB taxonomy): domain Bacteria; phylum Pseudomonadota; class Alphaproteobacteria; order Rhizobiales; family Xanthobacteraceae; genus BOG-931. Next base: position 212,897 of record CAWBOW010000011.1, read on the forward strand.
TGATCGAGCGCTTTGGCGGCGACAGCGCCGCCGCCGGGCGCCGGATCGGACAGGAGCTGTTCGACGCGTTTTGCCGCGACCTCGATCATAATCTGCGCGAAATGGGAGTCGGCGACCTCGCCGTGCCGAAACGGATGCGGCGGTTCGGGGAAGCGTTTTATGGGCGCCAAGCCGCCTATCTCGCCGCTTTCGCCGCCGGCGCGGGGGAGCTTGAGAAGGCGCTGCAGCGTAATATCTTTGCGGGCGCGGACGACGCGCGCGGCGCGGCGCGGCTGGCGCACTATGTGGATGCGGCGCGGCGCCAATTCGCGGCGCAGGACGACGAAGCGCTGCGGCGCGGCCAGGTCGGCTTTCCGCAGCCGGATTCAATTGCCGAGGCCACTATCCATGCCTGAACACAAGACCGAGAAAGCCGCCGCGATGCCTTGGCAAGTGCCCGTCGCCGCGGACGACATCGATGAGGACGGCCGGCACTTCGCGCTTGCGGCCGACGCCGCCGTGCGGGCCGCCGTGGCCCGGCTCGCCGGGTTGCGCGAGCTGCCGCGCTTCGAGGCGCGTTTCGATGTCAACCGGCGGGGCGACGGCGGTCTGCACGTGACCGGCGCCGTGTCGGCGACGGCTGGGCAAAATTGCGTGGTGACGCTCGAGCCGTTGCTCAATGAGGTTTCGGAGAGGGTCGATCTTGTCTTTTTGCCGCCGCAACCGGCTGTCGAGCCGGAAGCGGAAGGGGGGAGCGCCGGAGCCAAATGGAACGGCCCGGAACCGTTGATCGGCGGAGCGGTCGATCTGGGCGCAGTCGCCATCGAGTTCCTCATCCTCGGCCTGGATCCTTATCCGCGGAAGCCCGGTGCGGCTTTCCAGCCGCCGCCTATTGCCGAGCCGGAGGAGGGACCGTTTGCCGCCCTCGGTTCGGCTTTGGCCCCACTTCTTGGCAAGCCCGCCAAGGAGTAGCGGCGGCGCTTCAAATCGACACCCCGAACGGCTATTGTCGCCATGGTGTTGCATTCGCACCTTCCGGACCTGGGTCATTAAATGTCGGACAAGGTCCGCATTGCGCTCGATGCGATGGGAGGCGACCACGGTCCGGCCGTGGTCGTGGCCGGCGCGGGACTGGCGCTGGAGCGCCACCCCGAATGCGAATTCCTGCTGTTCGGCGATGCCGCGCTGATCGCGCCGCTCGTCGACGCCAAGCCGGAACTCAAGGCCGTTACGCGGATCGTTCATACCGACATTGCCGTGCGCATGGACGACAAGCCCAGCCAGGCGCTGCGCTCGGGCCGCTGGAAGTCGTCGATGTGGCTGGCGATCGACGCAGTGAAAAAGGCCGAGGCCGACTTCGCGGTATCGGGCGGCAATACCGGCGCGCTGATGGCGATGTCGAAATTCGATCTGCGCATGCTGCCGGGCATCGAGCGGCCGGCGATCGCGGCATTGTGGCCGACGCTGCGCGGCGAATCCGTCGTGCTCGACGTCGGCGCTTCAATCGGCGCGGACGCGGAGCACTTGGTCGACCTAACGGTAATGGGTGCGGCGACGGCGCGCATTCTTTTCGGCACCCCACGCCCTACCGTGGGCCTGCTCAATATCGGAGCGGAAGAGGTCAAGGGACTGGAATTCGTGCGCGAGGCGAACCGCATTCTGCGTGAGGAGAATTTGCCCGATCTCGACTATCGCGGCTTTGTCGAGGGCGACGATATCGGCCGCGGCAAGGTCGACGTCGTGGTCACGGAAGGCTTTGCCGGCAATATCGCGCTCAAGGCCGCCGAGGGCACCGCTCGCCAGATCGGCGAATATTTGCGCGGCGCGATGAGCCGGTCCTGGAGCGCGCGGATCGGCTATCTGTTCGCGCGGTCAGCTTTCCGGCAACTGCGCGAGCGCATGGACCCGCGCCGCGCCAACGGCGGCGTTTTTCTCGGGCTCAACGGCATCGTCATAAAAAGCCACGGCGGCGCCGATGCCGAAGGCATTGCCGCGGCGCTCGAACTCGGACACGGCGTGGTGCGCGACGAGCTGTTGGCCAAGATTCGCGCCGCGCTCGAACCGCGCCAGGCGCATCGCAGCCAGATTCTCGGCAAGGAGACGCTCAACACCAAGGCGGTCGGCGGAGCCGCCTCGTGACGGTGCAGCGCTCGGTCATGCTGGGTTGCGGCAGCTACCTGCCCAGCCAGGTTCTCACCAATGAGGATTTGGCGCGCAAGGTCGACACCTCGGACGATTGGATCGTTCAGCGCACCGGCATTCACGAGCGGCGTATTGCCGCGCCGGGGGAAGTGACCTCCGACATGGCGGTGCGCGCGGCGCGCGGCGCGCTGGCGCACGCCCACCTCGATGCGCAATCGATCGACCTGATCGTGCTGGCGACGTCGACGCCGGACCAGACTTTCCCGGCCAGCGCGGTTTCCGTGCAGGCCGCGCTCGGCATCGCGCACGGCGCCGCTTTCGATCTGCAGGCGGTCTGTTCCGGATTCGTCTATGCCCTGGCGACGGCCGATGCGCTGCTTCAATCCGGCGCCTTCAAGCGGGCGCTGGTGATCGGCGCCGAGACGTTTTCGCGGCTGCTCGACTGGACCGACCGTGGCACCTGCGTGCTGTTCGGCGACGGCGCCGGCGCCGTGGTGCTCGAAGCGCAGTCGCAGCCCGGGACGCGGGACGACCGCGGCATTCTCACGGTCCGGCTGCGCTCCGACGGCCGCTATAAGTCCAAGCTTTATGTCGACGGCGGCCCGTCTTCCACGGGCACCGTCGGGCATTTGCGCATGGAGGGACGCGAGGTGTTCCGCCACGCGGTGGCGATGATCACCGACGTGGTCGAGGAGGCCTTCAAGATCACGGGCTACACCGCCGCCGACGTCGACTGGTTCATTCCGCATCAGGCCAATAAGCGCATCATCGACGGTTCGGCCCACAAGCTGGGAATTCCCGCCGGCAAGGTCGTCACCACGGTCGATCGCCACGGCAATACCTCGGCGGCTTCCATCCCCTTGGCGCTCTCCGACGCGGTCGCCGACCGGCGCATCAAGCGCGGCGACTTATTGCTGTTTGAAGCCATGGGCGGCGGCTTCACCTGGGGCGCGGCGCTGGTCCGCTGGTGACCCTCAAGAACTGCCTTCAGCCCGGTTGACTCGTCTGTGGAAATGCTAATATCGTTGATAATTCAGCACGATATATCGATCGACGATCGATCTTAGCCGTGCGCGGGGCTGGCGATGGCGGGAAAGACAGTCACACGTGCGGATTTGTGCGAGGCCGTCTATCAAAAAGTCGGACTATCGCGCACAGAATCCGCGACTCTGGTAGAATTGGTGCTCAAGGAGATCACCGACTGCCTTGAGCGCGGCGAGACGGTGAAGCTGTCGTCGTTCGGCTCGTTCGTGGTGCGCAAGAAGGGGCAGCGCATCGGCCGCAATCCGAAGACCGGCAAAGAGGTGCCGATCTCTCCGCGCCGGGTGATGGTGTTCAAGCCGTCCGCGATCCTCAAGCAGCGCATCAATACCGTCGACGGCGGCGGCGAAGTCGTCTAGCTCGGCCGGTAACTGCCGGGTTTCGCCGTCCGATCCGCGTCCCACCGCGAGGCTTGCATTGGAAAAAGCGCCCGACGCATTCCGCACCATCAGCGAAGTGGCCGACGAAATCGACGTGCCGCAGCACGTCTTGCGGTTTTGGGAAAGCCGCTTTCCGCAAATCCGGCCGATGAAACGCGGCGGCGGCCGCCGCTATTATCGGCCCGACGATGTCGATCTCTTGCGCGGTGTGCGCCACCTGCTCTACGGCGAAGGCTACACCATCCGCGGCGTGCAGCGTATTTTGCGCGAGCAGGGGGTGGGCTTCGTCCAGGACGTCTGGCGCACCGAAGCCGCGCAGTTGCCGCCGCCGTCGGATGAGGACGGCGCCGGCGACGATGCCGCCGAGCCGTCCGCGGCGGACCGGTTGGAGCCTAATCTGTTCGGCACACCCAAGCCGCCGGCTGAAGCAGTGGCGCCTGCGCTGCCGCCGCTTCACGCTTCGCCTCAGATCGAGGCTGCGCCGCCGCGCCTCGCCGACGCAGATCGCGTCAAGCTGCAGGACGCACTCGACGAGCTTTTGGCGTGCCGCCGTCTGCTCGAAGCTGCGTTGTCAGGTGAGACCGCAGGCGCATCGGCAGCGGCAAAGGGCTAAGACGCTTACGCTCCGGCCGGCTATTTGGTCGGAGCGCCGAGATTTGAACTCGGGACCCCCAGTCCCCCAGACTGGTGCGCTAACCGGGCTGCGCTACGCTCCGAAACCGGGCGACTATAGTCAGCGGTCACCGCGCCCGCAACATCGGCTCGCCTTTCGTAAATCCGCAACATAAGGTGGCGAGGGTTTCCTTCCCTGCGGCCTGATTCTGGGATCGACTTTGAAGCGGCTATTCAGCGCCACCCGGAATTCGCTCCGCGGCCTTGCCGATGGGTTTAAGACTGAGCCGGCGCTGCGCGACGAAGCGGTGCTTTTCGTCATCGCCGTGCCGGCCGGCCTGCTGATAGCGCCAAGCGTCGCTTGGTATGTGGCGATGATCGGCGCCGTCCTGGTCATTCTCGCCGTCGAATTTCTCAACACCGGGATCGAAAAGCTCTCCGATCACGTCACGCCGGAACTCAACAGCGATATCCGCCGCATCAAGGATTTCGGCTCGGCGGCGGTATTTTGCGCGCTGTGCCTCACCGGACTGGTGTGGCTTGCGGCGCTGGCATTGCGCTGCGGCCTGCTGTGAAGCCGCTTCCGTTCAGTCGGCACGGACCGTAGCGCGGATGGGGCCGTAAGCCGCGACAATCGCCAGAGCGAAGGCGCTCGCGGCGTAGACTGTAGCATAAGCCCCGAGAAACCCGACGAGGCTGAAACCGGCGGCAAAGCTGACGCCTGTTGCAACGATCATCGCCGCCGCGGCGCAAACGCCGGTATAGGCAAGCCGGCGAAAATATCCGGTATATTGCAGCAGAACCTCCGAGACGGTCTGCAAAACCCCCGCGATCAGCAAGACGATCAGGATAGGCGTGATCGCGTGGGGCACCACTGCGGCGGTGCGGAGCAGGAAGGCGAACAGCGGCGCGCCGGCGAATATCAAGAGCGCGCAAGCGATGGCAGCAGGCACGCAGCAAAGCGCTCCTGCGACCAGCGTCGTCTGGACAAGGCGTTTGGCGTCGCGCGCCGCAAATGCCCGCGTTTGTCCCGGCAGCGCGATATCGCAGATCGCGGCAAAGACGACGCATGAGCCGCGGAAGATACGAAACGTCACTTCCAGGATGATCGGCGCGGCGCCGAGGCCGAACAGCATCGGCACCACGTAATAGGGGAACAGGGCAATGAAAGCGCTGCTCAACGCGCTCGTGCTGCTGCGCGCGGCATCGCGGCGGTTGGCGCGAAAGAACGCGATAAGTTGCCGGGGCGCGCCGCGCCACTGCGGCGACAAGGCGCCGCGGCCGACGAGACGTGAGGCCGCGACCATGAACAGGACCGCCCACAGCACATTGGCGGCGATCAGGAAGGCGATGAGCGGCAGTCCGGCCAGCACCGCCAGCATGGCCGCGACAATAATCATCCGCCGGACCAAATCGAGACTTTCGAAGAAGACGAAAAGATCGACCGCGATACTGATGCTGCGCAGCGACGTCCAGGCGAGATTGAGAGCGATGCTCAAAAGAAAAAGCGCCAGTTCCGCGGCCGTGGCGAACGTCGCGGCCGGCCGCGTCAGGGCAATGATGAAGCAGAGTAGGGCCGCCGTTACGGCGATCGCGACATAAAACAGGATCACGGCGGTGGCTTGGTGCGCGGCCTGCTCGTCGCGCCGGCCGGCCAGATGCGGGGCGCGCAGATTCACGAACAGGACGCTCGGCAGCCCGAGCTCGGCCAGCCACAGCGTATAACCGATTGCCCCGACGACGATGAAGATGGAAAAACGCTCCGGCGAAAGAACGCGCGCAAAGACGAAGGTCTGTACAAATCCCATCGCCAAGGCGCCGGCCGCGGTGGCGGCACGCAGCACTAGGAATGGAAGCGAGATCAACTTTTGGCGCGGTTCCGGGGTGGTCCGCGCGTTGTTGGCAAACGATCCGACGGGAGCATGCATGAATAAGCTCGGTCGGCGTGACACTGGCAGGCAATGGATAACGCGGAATTAATGCGTAAGGGTGGAGGCGACGTCGAGGATGGCCGTATTAAATTATTCCAATCCCCAGGTCACTCACCGCCAGATTCAATCTAGGACTGCAGCGCGTGGGTCGACGCCCGCATGCGTCGCCTACGGAATTTAACGAACAGTTTGTTGAACACGGTATCGGGAAGCACAGTCGCCAGAACGTATCCGCCCAGTCCTTTCCACAAGCCTACGCGACCGCCATCATGCCGCGTGGCCCACCACAGCCGTACTATCGCCAGGACGCCATAGCTTTGCGGGTGTCTTCCACGAAGCTGACGCCAAAGTTTTGCGTAGAGACGTCTCGCATGGATACTGGACATGAGGCTAGACGACGCCTGCTCGTCGCTCGCGACCCGATAATTGAACAGGGGCTTCGGAATTTCGACGGCACGAAAGCCGGCCTCCACAATGCGCAGGCTGAAATCCCAGTCCTCATAGCCGTCACGCATGGTTTCGTCGTACCCGCCGACGGTCTGCCAACAGCTTTTTCGCAGCACGATGCCGGTGCCCAGCGTGTTGGTGAACAACAGATCGAAGCGATTGAAGTAGAACTGCACAATACCGGACTGCGCGCCGACCATCCGCGTATGCGTGAAAGTCAACGCAACATCAGGGGGAGCGGCCTGCAGCGCCGGGACTGTCTCGGCGAGGAAGGTTGGTTCGATCGTATCGTCACAATCATGCATGAAAACGATGTCGGCGCGCGCTGCCCTCGCACCTGCATTGCGCGCTGCCGGCAAACCGCGGTTGGGCTGGTGTATGACGCGGGCCCGGCCTTCGAGTTCCGCGAGCTTGCGCGTGGTAAGGTTGTCGGTCGAGCCGTCATCGATGATGACGATCTCGAAGTCGCGGAAGGTCTGCCGGTCGAGCGCGGCCATAAGGTTGTCGAGATATTGGCCGCCATTATAGCAGGGCACGATGATGCTGACCGCAGGACGCGCGGTCAGTTCGTGCGTATTTTTCTCTACGGCGGAAGAGGATGCGCTTGCCGACGCCATGTCGATCACTTGCAACAAGGAAGGTGACTGTCATTTACAGCATTGCTCCTAATTTTTTTTAAAGTTTGCGGGCCTGCCTTGTACGACCGAGGTTAGAAACCGTTCACTATGGTCGTTAATTGAAAAAAGCCCATTACTGGCTAGTTTCTGCGTCATGAGTGTACAGACGCAATTGGTGAGCGGGGGCGCTCGCGGGTGGCTGGCGCACGGCAAGCTCTCCAATTTGCTGTCGCTACGGTATCTCGTCCTGCGTTCCATTACCGCCGGCGGAGCCGTCGTAAGCGGTCTCGTGCAGACCTTCGTGTTTGCGCGGGTCCTGACACCGCATGACTTTTCCATCTACATCATCATCGGAAGCTTCGGCGCCGCCCTATGGCTCTTCGATCTCGGCGCGGGCAAGATTCTGTTCGTGCGGCAGCGCGAACGTCACTTGGCCCACAGGACGGACGATGCGGTCCCGGCGCAGGCCAATGCAATCATCTTGCTTTATGCGCTGGCCGTGCTGGCGAGCGTCATCGTTTGCTTCGGGGTCATGGACAGTCGGCCGTCGGTTACCGCCCTGCAGGCGCTCCAATATGCTGCATTTCTATGTTTCGCGGGACTGAATTTGGTGTGGTTCCCGTTGCGTAACGTCAGCAACGCGGTGGATCAGTTCATCGGCTTCGAAGTGTTGGAATCGATCCGGCGTGTCGGCCATATTGCTCTTATGCTTTTGCTTCTGCTCGGGCTGCCGTTCCTGGTATTTCTTCTGCTCGCCAACCTGTTATGGGCCGCGCTGTTTGCCGTGTGCATCGCGAGGCTCATACGCAAAAATGCGCTGGCCAGGACGCTATCCGGCTGCTGGCATGCACTGAAATTGTTTTGGGGCGGCAACCGGCGGGAAATCCTGGGCAGCGCCAACTACGGGGTCGGCGAGATTGTGATCTACAATTTTCCGTATGTTCTGGTGCCCGTTGCATTCGGTCTGGGCGCCCCGACCATCATCCTCGATACGGTTTTCAAGATTTTTCGCGGCACAACTCTGCTCTTTGCGGCAGGTCTCGATCCGCTCGTTCCGCGGCAGACGCGTGCCTTTGCAGAAAAAGATACCGACACCCTGAAAAAGGCGACCCTGACCGCGGCGGCGCTGTGTGCGATTCCGACCTTGGTTCTCTGCGCCGCACTCCTATTCGGCGGCGACAAATTCTTTGCGCTACTGCTTGGGCACGCCGCGACGATGCCGCGCGCGGCGACTTACATTCTGATAGCGCTCCTGATCGGCAATCTGGCCCATAGCGTTGCAACGTGCCTCCTGCTCCATACCGGATTTTTTCGGGAGATCGGCCGGGTTGCGGGCGTCGTTGTTGTGGCGATGGCGGCGATGACCGGGCTTGTCGTGGTCTGCGGTTTGGGAATTGTCAGCTTTATCGGTTTGTATGCGGCGGTCTATATCGCCGGCGTGGTCCTGTACGTCGCGCACGTAAGGCGGATGATCTTCGGCAACGGCGTCCGCGACGGCCGTTTTATCTAGCTCAGCCGGTTATCGCCCTGCGTCGTGAATTGACGGTCGCGGCGGCAAGTCCCCAGACCAATCCGAGCAGAAGGTAAAAGTGGCGCCAATGATCGGTATCAACAATAAAGGCCTCTAACGCCAGCGCAACAAATGACAAATATGTCGCTATCGTAAAGGTCTGCCACGGCGTGCGTATCCAGATCGTCTTGAAGCCGACGTAAAGCGTGAGCACGACCAGCGTCAAATAGGCGATACCGCCGAGCCAGCCGTGATTCAGCAATGTGCCTAAATAGCTATTATGTGACACCCAACTCGTCATATGCGCGAAGCCCCAAGGTCCCATGCCGAGCGGGTGGTTGAGTATTTCCCGCCAACTGTCCTCCTGAAGCAGAAACCTGGACCGGTTGTCGGCGCCAAAGTCATAGCTCTGCAGATGGACGCGCTCCGCCAGCATCTGGCTCACGCTGCCTATCGAAGTGAGCAGCAGAACAATGGCGCCAAGCGCGGCGGCGCCGCCGATGGCAAAAAGGATAATGCGGTTGCGTGAGCGGCGATCCGGCCGAGTAAGAAACAGGAGGTACATCAAAAGAACGGTGCAGAAGGCAAAGCTGCCCCACGCAGCGCGCGACAGTGAAAGCAGCATACCCAGAAACATGATGATGCTGGCGACAAGATTATGCAGCCGGATTTTGTCGACAATGAAACCTTCAATGAGCCACATCAGAGGCGGGATCAGAAAGCAGCCCAGCACGTTGGGGTCCTTGAATTCGCCGACCGCGCGTTCGTTCATGGCAAAGATTTGCAATGCCGGCACGGAATTAAAAGAAACAGCGAAGTACCCCAACGTACCTAACAACCCCGCCGCTACGCCGCACAGAACATAAGCAGAGCGAACAGTCGCGATGGCCCGCATGGTGTCTTGGGCGAATATGCATGCGAACACCACCGCGGTGAGGCCGAGATAGAAGGAAATTGCGAGGAAGCGAATGGAATCGTTGGGTCCAAATTCGGATAATATCGCGGAAGGTTCGCCCGAGGCTCTCATGAAGCCTGCAGTCAATATCTGAAGCAGTCCGATCGCACCGCCGGCATCGCGAATGAGCAGCAACATAAGAAGCGGCAATATCACGCGGTTGAACGGAACCCGTGCGAGCAGGCAGGCAAAGCCGAGAACTGCCGCGAGGAATTCATAAGGCGCCGGTTCGAAGACGACGTAGGCGCCGGAAAGAACGGTGATATAGAGGACAAAATGCAGAAACTGGTCGGCAAGCGATGTGGCGCGAGCTTGAACGCGTGTGCTCGCGTGTCCTGCCGGCGCCGACGTCGGGTTCAAGGCGCTCATCGAAAGAAACTCGACATTTTGGACCGGGGCTTAGCGTGCCGCACCTGTTGCGGCTACAGCCTCCGCCAACATGGTAAACAATCGGCAAAAATCGGGTTTGGCTGGCATCGCCGCTAGGCGTGATGCTAACGAGGCGCAATCGAACGACGGAATGAGTTCGCCTTAAATGCGCGCTTTTACTGGAGTCGGCGGGTTCGCTCGCCAGTGCCTCGCGGTATTCCTCTGGATCGCCGGCGGCGTTGCGGCAAGCAGCGCGCAAGCCGCCGAAGGCTTGCCGCCGTGCCTGCAATGCATTCGGATTAGGCTGGAACACCCAACCGTCGTGCGCGGGCCATCGCCTTTTGAGCCCGATGCGCCAGTTAGTGTGATCAAACTGCCGAACGGCGACTTTCGAGGCTTCGTCGCCGGTGGGAAAACATTGGCGATCGATGGGTCAACGCCTATGGCCCTCGGCGGCCGGCCGCAGGTCGTGCTCACGGCAGGTGCGCCGGACAGCCCATCGGAATGCGGTCGTTGGCTGACGACGGCCATGCAGGGCCT
>CAWBOW010000012.1:0-114505 GCA_963790495.1 uncultured Alphaproteobacteria bacterium
GTCAGTCCCGAGTCAAAAGTCGCGTTCGCTTACGCAGTTTTTAGGGGTCCCAAAGGTCCCGACCCCCGGAATTGGGGGACCGGGTTCGTGCTCAATTGCCAAAGCCGCGGGCCACGAGCAGCCCGATGACGGCGCAGTCCACGAGCGCGAGGGCGATCAGCCCGAACATGAACAGCTCGACGCCGTTGAGGCGGCCGGATCGCGGCTTGGCCGCGGTGCGCGCATGAGGGTGCGGTACGCGAAGACCCGATTCCATGGGTGTGTCTCCTCTCCCGAAAGCCGATGCGGCGGCCGCCGGTAATCACAAATATCGGCGGGACTCGCTTCGGACGTTAACCCTGGCCGGTGCGTCGTATCACGATCTTGACGATGCGGGGTTGCCGGGCGCTGCACGGCCGGGCCGGCTCAGTCGAAGAGCGACGGTCCCGCGACGGGCTCGTAGCCCTCGATCTGGAGCAGCCGTAGTTCGTCGAGACGCCGCCCGGACCGGAGAAGCCGTGCATCCGGCCGTCCGCGGCGAGGACGCGATGGCACGGAACGATGATCGGGATCGGGTTCGACCCGAGCGCCTGGCCGACGGCGCGCGCGTCGCGCGGCGTGCCTGCGCGCAGGGCGACGTCGCCGTATGTCAGCGTCGCACCGCGCGGGATCGCGCGGGTGATCGCGTACACCGCGCGCGCAAACTCGGAGCTCGTCTCGAGGTCGAGCGGCGCATCGGAAAAGTCCGCGTCCTCGCCGCGCAGCAGCGCGCGAATTGCGCCGATCGCGTCGCCGACATGCACCGGCGGCGCGGTTTCGGACGCGCCCGGGATTCTGCGTACGACTTGCGTGCGCGTTCGTTCTGCTACCGGCTCCGGAAGGTGAACGGCGACGATGCCGCGTTCGCTCCATGCGATCCCGGCGTGGCCGAGCGCCGTGTCGAACACGGTGAAGTGCGAGGACGTCGTGCGCATCGCTGCGTGCAACACGACGCGGTTAGCGGGCGTTGCGTCGGTCGCGCCGCACAGCGTGACAGGAAGCGCTCTTCCGGCGAGATTTGTGCTCGGTTCGGGTACTACTGCGGCACCATGAGCAAGACCCTCGATTATTCCGCCCGGTCGCGATTGGCCTCGGCATCTTCGGCGCCACCGCCGCCATCGGCGCGGCACAAGCGACCTCTCCCTGCGCGCCGTCGGCACCGATGGCAGGACCGTCCGCGTACGGTCCGTCGTCGTGGGGCTCCTTCGATCCGGAATACAACAGCGTCGACAGCTGGCAAACCGCGTGGGATACCGGCGCATTCGACCGCAATCACGTCATGATCGGTACCGTCGGCAAGTTCACGACGGGCCGCCTGACGATCGCCAACACGACGGGTGACACCACGACCGTCGATCTGAAAGAAGGCACGGTCATCCGTCCGACGGGCGCGACGCCGACGGCCGGTCAGCGTGTCGCCGTGTTCGGCTACTGGAGCAACGGCACGTTCATCGCGAACCGCGTCGTACTCCGCGGCTAACGCTTCACCCGGAAGCGAACGGAACGAAAGCCCGGCCGCATGGCCGGGCTTTTTCATGCTTCGCGGTAGAGAACGACATGCGCGCCTCGTACGATTTCACGTTTCATACGCTCAAACCGAATCTCGCGGCGCTTGCGGAAGGTGACCCGACGCTGGCGCTGCTCGGAGCGCAAGGCTGGGAGATGCGCGGCATCACGACGCTGCCCGACGGGTCCGTGCTCGTTGCGCTGCAGCGCCGCCTCGACGACGAGAGCGCGCTGCCCGACGCGCCGGCGATCAGCGCAGCCTTGGCCGAGCCGCTAACCGCTGCAGGCGCCGGTGACGTGCTCGACGAGCGCTGATCGCGCGCGGTGATGCGATCGGCACGCGCCGATCGCGCTCACGTCGCGAGCTCGAGAAACCTGCAGACGCCGTTCGCAACGCGGACGTCTTCGACGGACGTGCATCGTCGCGGACGCAGCGCCGGGCTGCCGACCATCACGGCGAGCGCACGCGCCCGCGAGATCGCGACGTTGAACCGCTGCCGGTCGAACACGAAGCTGACCCGCTCGGGCATCCTCCGGACTCGACGCCGCGGTCGCGAAAAACACCACGTAGGCTTCGCGGCCCTGGAACTTGTCGACGGTGCCGACGGCGACGTCCGTCAGACCGCGCCCGTCGAGCTCGCGCCGGATACACGCGGACGTGCGCGTTGTACGGCGTGACCACGATGACGTCGGCGGGCCGCGTCGGGCGCGTGCACCGCCGACGCGTCGGTGACCGTTCCGCGCAGGAGCAGCTCGATCTCGTCGGCAATGCGCACGGCTTCCTCGTCGAGCGCTGCGCGTTTCCGCTGTGCGCAACCGCGATAGCGCAGTCCCGTCCCGCGAGAGCCTGGCGCTGCACCGTTTGCCGCTCGCGACCGGCCGCCGAGCGCAGCTTGCCCTCGTACAACAGCTCCGAGATGAAGCCGCACACGTCGGGATGCATGCGGTACGAGTCGGTCAGCAGGATGCCGCGATCGGGGCGCGCCCGGGCGCAGCTCGCCGGTCGAGCAGATGCTCGAGCACCGACGCCCCGACGTCGCCGGGATGCTGCGTGTGCGTCACCTGCGCGAGCTGCAGCGGATCGCCGAGCAGCACGACGTTGCGCGCCGACGTCATCACCGCGATCGCGTGCGGAGCGAGACTTGGCCCGCCTCGTCGATGAACAGATAGTCGAGCCGCTGATCCATCGCCTCGGGCCCGAACGCCCACGCCGTACCCGCGAAGAGATCGCGTCGTCGTGCGCAAGCGGCTCGTCGACGTTGATGAAGTACGCGCCGGGTAGTACGTGTCGCGTCGTCCTTGTCGTGCCTTCTTGCGCCCGCGAACGGCACGCCGCGCTCGGCTGCGACCTTCTCCACCTCGTCGAGCAGGTTGTGGATCGCCTTGTGGCTGTTCGCCGTGATCGCCGACGGCTTGCTGCGCGCGAGCAGATCGACGATCAGGCGCGCGCCGGTGTAGGTCTTCCCCGAGCCGGGCGGGCCTTGAATGAAGAGATAGCTCTCGTCGAGCGCGTCGCAGAGCGCCCGCAGGGATGCCTCGCCGGCATGCTCCGGCTGGATCGCGGTCGCCGGCGGCGATTCCGCGCAGCCGGGGCGACGCTTTCATCAGCACGTCGTACGCCGCGCGATAGCGGCAACGGCGACCGTCGGCGAGCAGCGCCTCGGCGAAGCGCGCGATCGCGGCGAGCACCGGCTCGCCGGGACGATGTCGCGGACGGTGATCGCGTCGGCAACGGGCGACGCTGCAAGTGCGGTCCGCGCTCGAGCATCGAGCGCCGCCGAACTCTTCGCCGTCCTCGATCGCGCTGATCTTGCCGGCGACCTTCTTCGTCTCGAGGTCGAGCAGTCGTCCCGAGATCGAGCTTGTGCAGCTGCGCCGGGAAGCGGAAGCGGTACTCGAGCGATCTCTTCGACCGGCGCGGCCGCCGCTCGGCTCCAGCCCGACGATGCTTCGGAATCATCGTGCAGCTCGGTGGGTCTTCGAGATACGTCGCGCAGCGGTCGTGGAAACGCCAGTGGACCGGCTTGTCCTCGCGCCAGTGGTACTCGAGCATGTGGCGCGCGAGAAAGTGCGGGCGGACCGCGTCGAAGCGCGGGTCGTCGCGTCTCGGGGTCGAAGTCGGCCGGGATGCGCGCGTCGAGAGCGCGCGATGAGCTCGGCGTATCGTGTCGATCGGCTTCGGCGGCCTCCGGCTTCCTTGCCGGCGTACGGCGGGATCTCGACGCCGAACTGCCGCTCGCGCCTTCGTCGCGCAGCTCCAGCAGCCACTCGCGCAGGCCGTGCGTCGAGACGCAGTCGTACTCGTTGTAGCGTTCGCAGGTCGTCGAGGATGGCGTCGTCGCGCCGCGCCGGATCGCGGCGCGAGCGCGAGCCACTCCTCGAACTGCAGGATCGACTCGTCGCCGGCCTTCACGCCCGACGCGTCGCCGCGCTTGCCGTAGAACTCCTCGATCTTCTTGATCGAGTAGCTCGGCTGCCCGACGACGAGCGCCTGGCGCACGACGCGGTACAGGTCGACGAGCACGCTCCTCGCGCAGGATCACGTCGACCTCGCCTCGCGCGTCGCGTGCCGCAGCGCCAGCTTCTGCAGCGCGGTCTTCTCGTACGACGCGTAGTGATAGACGTGCATGTCGGGGTAGCGGCCGCGCCGCTCCATCACGAAGTCGATGAACGCCTCGAACGCGCGCTTCTCGGCGAGCCGATCGCTGCCGGGCGTCGCGGAGCGGTCGCAGCCCCAGAACGGCGTGAACTGCCGTCGTCGGCGGTGTACGCGCCGAACAGGTACTCCAGCCCGGTGCCGATGTCGTAATACGGGTCGCCTTCCATGTCGAAGAACACGTCGCCGGGCGACGGCTTCGGCAGACAGCGCGAAACCGCGCTGCGTCTCGAGGCCGCGTCGGCGATGAACTCGTAGCGGTACGGGTCGGCTCACCGGCCGCGAGCGCGCGGCGCTGCTCGTCCTGCAGCGCGCCTGGCGGCGCAGCTTCTCGAACGTCGGCGCGACCATCTTCGCGCGGCCGCGCGCATCGGGGCGCGCGCGCGAGCGCGGCGCAGCGTCGTGATCCCGTCGCCGTTCGAGCCGCTCCGTCTGCAGCCGCGTGATGCTCGCGACGACGCTGAGGTGATCGTCGTGCTGGCGGCGCTGCTCGCACGCGGGGTCCCACACGCAGAGGTTGCAGTGGTCGACGGGCAGCGGATAGCGTCGACCGCACCGCGCGCAGGCGCGCCGAGGAAGCGCGCGCGCACGCTGCGGTAGTACGCCGCGAAGTCGTCGACGCGGAAGCCGTGGCGCGAGCCGTCGCCGAGCACGACGTACATGTACCGCGGCGCCGCGCCTTGCACGCGCGCGACGTGCTCGCTGTAGTAGCGCGAGCTGCAGCAGAAAGTACGGCTCGGTGTGGCGCGCGAGCTTCGTGTCCTCGACCTCGTAGTGCCAGTCCCAGCGCCCGCCGTCGAGCGGCTCGTCGACGCGGCGCAGGAAGTCGGCGTGGCCGACCCAGCTGCCGTCGAAGAACGTCGCCTGATAGATGACCGCGTCGCCGCGCGCCATCGCGTCCTCGGTCGCGCGGCCGCGCGCGCGTGCGCGCGACGCCGTCGCGCGACGCGCGTCGATGGTCGGCGACCGTGCAGCCGTCGGCCGCGCAGGCGGTCGAGGTACGCTCTGCTCGTGCTGCTCGCCGAGTTCCGCGAGCAGCTCCGCCTGGCCGGTGCGCTCGGGGCGGACGTCCGCGTTCGCCGCGCAGCGCGGCGAGGTCGAGCGCCGTGAGGTGCTCGCAGGCGAGGAAGTTGTTGAGATCGGTCGCGGAGAGAACGAGCGCGTCGTCGAGCAGTTGCAAGAATCCCGGCTCCCTTTACGGCTCGACAGTACGACGGCACTGCGCCACATGGGTGGCACAGTGCCCCGTACGCTCGCCGTGAACGCTCTAGCCTTGCACGATCCAGTTGCTGATCGGAGCGGTCGTGCCGTTGCCGTACGCGATCGTCCGTTGCCCGACGCATCGACCGTGAACGTCGCAAGCGTCGTTCCCGTATCCGTGCGCTTGACCGTCCCGGCGATGACGGCGGGGTTGCCGCTTGCGCTGATCGCCACGGTGCCGTCATCTGCGGCGTCGGTCAACGTGAGCGTGATCGACGTGACGTTGCCGCTCGCCGTCAACACGATCGTCCCCGCAAACGTCGCGGTGTCGACCGTCGTGCCGCCGGTGACGATCCAGGCTGGGAATGAACCGGCGCTCAGCGAGAGCGCGTTCAAGTTTCCGGCGACGACGAACCCGTCCCGCTGATACCGATCGTCGCGCGTCGTCACGTCGTGCCGACCGTCGCGGCGAACGACAGCGTGTCGCCGATGTCCGCGGACGCCGCCGCTTCATGCGCGACGGCGCCGGAACCGCAGGCGAGCGTCGACAACGCGATGCTGCACGCGACGCCGACGGCCGACGTCTGCGAACCCGCAATGCTGGCCGCATCCGTGCTGCGAATGCTGATCGTACCGGAACTCGAGCTGGTCTCGGTGATCGCGAGCGCGAGCGTCGTGTAGTCGTACACCTGACCGGCGGTCGTGGAGTAGCTGTCGGTTCCGGTTGCCGTGACGGCGGTCGACGACGTCGCGACCAGGTCGCAGGAAAATGTCCTGGAACAGATGCGTGCACGCGGAATCGTAGAACAGCCGCTCATACGCCTGGATCTCGCTCTGCGAGACGTCGTACGCGGCCGTTTCGACGCCGTCCGAGCCGATCGAGTACGTCACGCTGCTGGTGCGGCGAAGCCCTTCGGGCGAAGCACTCGCCGACGCACCGGCGCGCCATCCGGACATCGCCTGAAGCGCCGTCGCCATGATGTGCCGGGCGCTCGACGATCCGGTCACGCTCGCCAACGTGTCGAGACTACCGGCCGCGGCCGCACCGACAGCGCCTGGTTGACGACCGCGCGTTGCACGCCGGTCGTCTGGATCGGCGGCGGCGTGGGCGTCGCCGTTGGGCCGGGCACCGTCGTGGTGCCTCCTCCTCCGCCGCCACCGCCGCACGCTGCGAGGATCAGTGCCGCAAGCGCAAACGCGAACACTCGTATCATAACGCCCCTCCGACGCAAAAGCGAATCGCCACACCCATATGTGCCGGCTCGCCTTACGTTAGAGTCCGGCAGGCAACCCCCTTGCGCGGTCCGCCGGGTGCGTCGCGCATACGAGCGAAATCGCGCAAACGCGGCGGAGACGTCACGCTTCGAGGCTACGGTCGCCCGCGGCGGCGTAGCGCGCGACCGCGGTGTCGAGCCAGGCGTCGAGGTCCGCGCCTTTCCATGCGCCGCGTTGAGGATCTCGATCTCGATGTCGCCCGCGTAGCCGGCCGCCGTGACGGCGCGCTGCAGCAGGGCGAGGTCGATGCAGCCGTCGCCGATCATCGCGCGGTCGGCGGTGACGTCGCCCGTGGGCGTGGTCCAGTCGCTGACGTGAAAGCCCGAGATTCGCGTGCCCGCGCGCGCGATCTCGCGCTCGACGAACGCGTCCCAGAAGATGTGGTAGACGTCGGCGATCACGCCGACCGCGTCGGGCGGCGAATTGCTCGGCGAGGTCGTTCGCCTCTTCGAGGCTCGCGATGACGGAGCGTTCCGCGATCATCATCGGGTGCAGCGGCTCGATCGCGAGCCGCACGCCGCGCGGCTCTCGCGTCGTCCAGCACGGCCGCGATGCCGTCGCGCACTTGCGCGCGCGCCTCCGCGAGCGGCTGGCCTTCCGCCGGGCCACACACGAGCACGAGCGCCGGCGCGCCGAGCGCGGCCGCTTCTTCGATCGCGCGGCGGTTGTCGTCGATGCGGCGCGCGCGCTCGGCGGCGCTCGGCGACGGGAAGAAGCCGCCGCGGCACACGCTCGAGACGCGCAGCCCGGCGTCGCGCACCATCGCGACCGCACGCGACAAACCGGCTTCGGCGATCTTGTCGCGCCAGATCGCGATCGACGGAATGTCGCGAGCGAACGCACGCCGCGACCGCCTGCTCCAGCGACCACGGCTTGCACGTGTATTGGTTGAACGAGAGCCGGGCCAGATCCACGCTAGACGATGCCGGCGGTCGCGAACACGCGCGCCAGCGCGCTCGGCGGCGCGTTCTTGATCGACGATGAGTCCGCGCCGCGTCGGCAAGCTCGAGCACGCGTGCCAGGTGCACGATCGATCGCGCGCTTTCGGCGCCGCCGATCATGCGGAAGTGGTCCTGGAAGCCGTTCAGGTACGCGAGGAACACGATGCCCGGTCTTGTACGCGTACGTCGGCGTCGCGAAGAGATGCCGCGAGAGCGCGACGGTCGGCGCGAGGATCGCGTCGTAGCGCGCGCGGTCGCCGTCGTCGAGCGCGCCGAGCGCGGCGCGCGCGGCGGGCGCGATCGCGTCGAAGATGCCGAGCAGCGCGTCGCTGTGGCGCTCGCCGTCGCCGGCGATCAGCTCCGGATAGTTGAAGTCGTCGCCGGTGTAGACGCGCACGCCGTCCGGCAAGCGGCGGCGCAACTCGATCTCGCGGCCCGCATCGAGCAGCGAGATCTTCACGCCGTCGATTTTCGCGCCGTTCGCGCTGGACGATCTGCGACGAACGTCTCGGTCGCGCGGTCGAGGTCGTCGCTGCCCCAATAGCCCGCAAGCAGCGGGTCGAACATCGGCCCGAGCCAGTGCAGGATCGCGGGACGGCTGCAACGCGCCGAGCACGCGTGGCGTAGACGCGCGCGTAGTCGTCGGCGCCGCGCGCGGCTGCGCGTCAGCGCGCGCGAGCACATCACGATCGCGGGGAAGCCCTGGCTCCTCGATGAACGCGCACTGGTCGAGGAAGGCGCGCTCGATCGCGTCCAGCGAGTGCGTCGTCGCGCGCATCGAGCTCGTCCGTCATCGCGCCGAACGCGACGTGGCCGCCTGCCGCCTTCGCATCGGCCGGCGCAACGCCGGATCAGCTCGCGCGCAGTCGTCGGGCGTCAGACCCATGCCGCGCTGCGCGGTGTCCATCGCGTCGGCGACGGCGAAGCCCGAGCGACCACAGATGCCGGCGATACGCGAGCGTCGCGTCCCAGTCGATCGCGCCGCCGAGGATCGGGATCGATCGGCGAGCGCGGATCGGAGACGACGTGCGCCGCCGCATACGCGATGCGCGTACGCGGCGGCGCACTGCGGCGTCGATCGCATGCCGCGGCGCATCGCTCGGCACGTACGGCGCGAGCGAACCGTCGGCTTGCGGCAGACGAAGCTGCGTAGCGATCATGGTGCCTCACGCGGGCACCGCGGTCGACCGCGAGTCGGCGCAGCTCGATGAACCGCTTCTCGCGCCAGGATTGCAGGCCGGCTTCCGCGAGCTGCACGCCTTTCGCGCCCGACATGAAGTCGTACGGGAACGGCTCGTCGGCGACGACGTGCCGCAAGAACTGCTCCCACTGCACGAGGAAGCCGTTCTCGAACGGCTCGTCGGGCAGCGTGCTCCAGTATGCGCGGTGGTCGATCGGATCGGGGATGTCGGGATTCCACACCGGGCGCGGCGTCATCTCGCGCCGCTGGATCTTGCAGTTGCGCAGGCCAACGACCGCGCTGCCGTGCGTGCCGTCGATCTGGAACTCGACCAGCTCGTCGCGGTTGACGCGAACGTCCCACGACGAGTTGATCTGCGCGACGATCCCGTTCTCGAGCTGGAAGATGCCGTAGGCGGCGTCGTCGGCGGTCGCTTTGTAGACGCGGCCGCTCTCGTCGACGCGCTCGGGGATGTGCGTCGCGCCGAGCGCCGTACACGCCGCGCACCGGCGCGATCAGGTACTCGAGCACGTAGGCTCCAGTGCGGGAACATGTCGAGGATCACGCCGCCGCCGTCCTCGTCACGGTAGTTCCAGGACGGCCGCTGCGGCGCGGGCCCCACGTCCCCTCGAACACCCAGTAGCCGAACTCGCCGCGCACGCTCAGGATGCGCCCGAAGAAGCCGCTGTCGACGCAGCCGGCGCAGCTTCAGGAATCCCGGCAGGAACAGCTTGTCGTGCACGATGCCGTTCTTCACGCCGCGCTCGCGCGCGCAGCCGCGCGATGCGCAGCGCTTCGTCGAGCGTCGGCGCGAGCGGCTTCTCGCAGTAGACGTGCTTGCCGGCGTCGATCGCGCGCTCGACGAGCCCCGGCCGCGCGGCGGTCGTTGCGGCGTCGAAGAAAATCTCGCACTCGGGATCGCGGATCGCCGCATCGAGGTCGGTCGTCCAGCGCGCGATGCCGTGCTCGCGCGCGAGCGCTTCGAGCTTCTCGGCGTTGCGGCCGACGAGCACCGGCTCCGGCCAGATCGTCGTGCCGTCGGCGAGCTTGCACGCCGCCGCGCTCGCGGATCGCGACGATCGAGCGGATGAGATGCTGGTTCATCCCCATGCGGCCGGTCACGCCGTTCATGGCGATTCCGACGGTCCGAGTGGACATCGTGGTCTCCGTTACTCCGTGTGGGCTGATGCGCCGAGCAGCGTGCGCGCGCGTCCGCCGAGATCGGCGAGCACGTCGGAACGCATCGTCTGCGCGTAGTTGCGTTCGGCCGGCAGATCGACGTCGAAGATCTCCGCGATACGGCCGGGGCGCGCCGTCATCACGACGACGCGGTTGGCGAGGTAGAACGCTTCGGGGATCGAGTGCGTGACGAACAGCACGCTCGTGCCCGTCTCGCGCCAGATGCGGTGCAGCTCGACGTTCATCTGCTCGCGCGTGAGCGCGTCGAGCGCGCCGAACGGCTCGTCCATCAGCAGCACCGGCGGACGGTGGAGCAGCGCGCGGCACAGCGATACGCGCTGCTGCATGCCGCCCGAGAGCTCGTGCGGGTAGGAGTTCTCGAAGCCGCGCAGGCCGGTGAGCTCCATCAGCTCGTCGGCGCGCTTTCGCGCCTCGCGGCGATCCATGCGGCGGATCTCGGCCTGCAGCAGGATGTTGCCGCGCGTGCTGCGCCACTCGAGCAGCGCCGCGCGCTGGAAGACGAAGCCGATGTCGCGCTGCGGCCCGTTCACCGTCCGGCCGAGCAGCTCGGCGCGTCCGCGCGTCGCGCGCACGAGGCCCGCGGCGACTTTCAGCAGCGTCGACTTGCCGCAGCCCGACGGGCCGAGGATCGAGACGAACTCGCCCGGCGCCACGTCGAGCGTCACGCCGCCGACCGCGTCCGTCGTCTTGCGTCGCGTCGCGAAGCGCACCGCGACGTCGTCGAAACGAACGGCGGCGTCGCCGATGAACGACGTGCTCGCGCGCTGCGGCGCCGGTGCGGTCACGCTAGTGCGCGATCGACGCGTCCCAGTACGCGTCCGGACCCTTGCGGATTCTTCAGGCCGAGGTACTTGGCGACGGTCGCGATCGTCGACTGCCAGTCGGCGGGATCGTTCACGGCGATCGGTTTGCCCTTCGTGCGCGCGCGTGTGCAGCAGTCCGACGGTGATCGCCCACTGCTTCGCGAGCACGTCCTTCGGCGGCGCGTTCTCGGCCAGCTTCGATTCCGCGGCGACGGCGTCGGCCTGATGCGTCGATGCCTCGGCCCACGAGCGCTGCGCGGCCTTCATGAAGTCTTTCACGAGCTGCGGGTTGCTTCTTGAGCATGGCGTCGCTCGCGACCAGGCCCGTCGAGAAGAAGTTCACGCCATGGTCCGCGTAGCGGATCTGCTCCATCTTCTTCCCGGTGCGCGCTTCGATCGTCGGCGACTGGTCGTTGTAGAAACCGGCGAGCGAGTCGGCGCGGCCGCTGATCACGGCGGTCAGCTTGCCGGCGGGATCGACGTTGAGCCGCTGCACGGAGTCGTTCGGCACGTGATTCGCTTCGAGCACCGCGGCGAACGTCTCGTACGCGGCATCGCCCGGGCTGCCGGCGACGCTCTTGCCCTTCATGTCGGCGACGACTTGAATGTTCTTGTCGGCGAAGAACTGGATCGAGGCGGGCGTCGTCTGCAGGAACACGCCGATGCTCTTCACGTCCGCACCGGCCGCGATCGTCTTGAGCAGCGCCGGCGTGTCGGCGTAGCCGAAGTCGACCTTGCCGGCCGCGACGGCTTGCACCGTCTGCGTCGAGCCGCCGCCGGGCTGGATCGAGAGATCGATGCCGGCGTCCGGTAGATGCCCTTCGTCGAGCCCGTAGTAGAAGCCGGCGTGCTCGCCGTACGGATACCAGTTCAGCATCAGCGTGACTTTACGCAGCGGCTTCTGCTGCGCGCCGGCCGCCATCGGCGCGGCGAGGCCGAGCGACGATGGCGAGCGCGAGCAGCGCCCGGAGCGATCCGGTTCATGCCGGTTCCTTTCGAGACGGATCTATGAGGTGATGAGGATGTCGCGCTCTTCGCGCGCGACGCGCCACGGCACGGCGAATCGCTCGGCGATCTCGAGCGACGACGAACAGCACGATGCCGATGACCGACATCGCGATCAGCGCGGCGAACAGCTGCGGCGTGTTGAGGTTGCCGTTCGAGCTCATGACGATGTAGCCGAGACCGGAGTTCGCGCCGACAAACTCACCGACGACTGCGCCGACCACGGCCAGCGTGACGGCGACCTTGAGTCCCGCGAAGATGTGCGGCATCGCGTTCGGGAAGCGGATCTTCGCGAACGAGTCCCACGGCTTCGCGCCCATCGTCGCGGCAAGATCGAGCAGCTCCGGATCGACGGCGCGCAGCCCCGCGACGCCGGAGATTACGACCGGAAAGAACGCGATCAGCACCGCGACCAGGATCTTCGGCGTGATCCCGAAGCCGAGCCACACGACGAACAGCGGCGCGATCGCGATCTTCGGCACGACTTGTGCCGCGAGCAGCAGCGGGTACAGCGTGCGCTCGACGCCGCGCGAGTACACGATCGCGATCGCGCACACGAGCCCGACGACCGACGCGACGACGAACCCGATGATCGTCTCGAGCAGCGTGATGCCGAGTGTTTCGACGAGCAGCGGGCCGTCTTTGCCGAACTCGGCGATCACGGAGCCGGGCGAGGGGATGAGGTACGGCTTGACCCAGCCGAAGCCCGTGACGACCCACCACGACGATGAAGCGAAGACGAGAAACGCGGCCGGGACGCCACCAGGCGTCGATGAACTCGCCAAGGCTCGAAGACGGCGGCCCGGGGCTCTCGGGCGACCCGCTGAAAGCGTTTGCAGCCACTGTCCGCCGGAATATCGACAGCCCAAAGAAACCTTCCTGCGACTCGCGAAACATGTTGCCTGTAA
Organism: uncultured Alphaproteobacteria bacterium; assembly: GCA_963790495.1. Classification (GTDB taxonomy): domain Bacteria; phylum Pseudomonadota; class Alphaproteobacteria; order Rhizobiales; family Xanthobacteraceae; genus BOG-931. Next base: position 12,693 of record CAWBOW010000012.1, read on the forward strand.
GCTAGCAGGCGCCTCTCGCGGTGTCACCCTGAACCTGACGAAGGGCGCAAGAGCATCCAAAGACCGAGGAATCTTGCAACCGCTTTCAGTAGCCGCACGAGGATGTCGGCTCGCCTGCGAGACGTGGCCCAACGGGCCGGGGTGTCCGTCGCAACGGCCTCCCGCGTGCTTTCCGGAAACCCGGGCGGCGTAACGCGCGATCGCCGCGACGCCGTGATCGCCGCCGCCCGGACGCTGCACTACGTCCCGAACGCCCACGCCCAGGCCCTCGCCCGCGCCGGCACGACGCACATCGGCGCGATTCTGCACGACGTGAGCGATCCGTACTTCTCGGAGATCGTGCGCGGCTTGCAGCGCGCGGCGATCGACGCCGACCGGCTCGTGACCGTGTGCAACAGCTATCGCGACCCGGAACGCGAGCTCGCATACGTGCAGCTGCTGCGATCGCAGCGGGTCGGTGCGCTGATCCTGATGGGTTCGGGGCTGGACGACCGGTCGTACAGCGAACGGCTTGCCGGCCAGATCGGCGCGTTCACGGCAAGCGGCGGACGCGCGGTGTTCATCGGCCGGCATCACGTGGCCGGCGACGCCGTGCTGCCCGACAACGTCGGAGGCGCGAGGGCGCTCGCGCGCGCAATGGTCGGCCTGGGGCATCGGAAGTTCGCGGTGATCAGCGGCCCGCCGCTGCTGACGACGACGCGCGATCGGCTTGACGGGTTCGTCGCGGGCCTCGGGGAGCACGGCATCACGCTGGCTGAAAACGCGATTGCGTCCGGGAGACTTCTCGCGCGAAGGCGGGATGGCCGCAATGACTGCCCTGTTGCATGCGGGCATGGACGCGACGTGCGTCTTCGCACTGAACGACGCGATGGCGCTGGGTGCGCTCCGGGCACTGCGAGCGAGCGGGATAAAGGTGCCGGAGCAGATCTCGATCGCAGGCTTCGACGACATCCCACCGACGCTAGACACGAACCCGACGCTGACAACGGTGCGTGTGCCGCTGGTGGAAATGGGCGCGCTAGCAGTCCAACTCGCAATGGAGCCGGCAACCGACGAACTGCGAGTCCGCCACATGCGCAGCGAAGTAATCCTCCGCGAAAGCACGACCGCCCCCGTCCCTGTCACCCTGAGCTTGTCGAAGGGTGAGCGACCATGACGCCATCGGTTTCGGACAGCCGTATCCAACCGATCGACCTGAAAATCGCAAAGGTCGAAACGTTCCCGGTGGCGCTACCGACAATCGCGGACTTCGCCGTTAGCGGCGGCAGCGTCGCGCGCAAAGGCGAGCCATCGATCCGCGTGCTGGTGAAGGTGACGGCGGACGACGGCATGTTCGGCTGGGGCGAAGCGACGCCGATCCCATCGTGGACGTACGAAACGCTCGAGTCGATCACGACGACGATCGACAAGTACCTCGCGCCGGTCGCGATCGGCATCCCAGTGTGGGACGTTGACCGTCTTACGCGCGCGTTCGATCGTGCGATCAACCGCGGCTTCTCGATCGGCATGCCCCTCGCGAAAGGCGCGATCGACGTGGCCGTCTACGATCTGCTCGGCAAAGCGCTCGGGCTGCCCGTGTACGCGCTGCTCGGCGGCAAACGAGTCGACGCGATCAGCTCGGGTGGATCGTGTCGACGGAAGGCGCCGGCGGCGCAGAGGCGTCGATCGCCGAAGGCCGTGGTCGCGGCTATCGCGCTTTCAAGATCAAGGTCGGCCTGCACGGCGAGCGCGATGACGTGCGCACCGTCGAGCGCGTCCGCGCGGCTGCCGGGCCCGACGCGTTCCTGTGGGTCGATGCGAACCAGGCGTACACGACCGATACGGCGCTCCGTGTCGCACGCGAGCTCGAACACCTCGGAGTCGCAGCTTTCGAGCAGCCGCTGCCCGCGAACGACATCGACGGCCTGCGCCGCGTGCGCGAGCGCTCGCCGATCCCGGTGGCGCTCGACGAATCGCTTCGGCATCCCACGGACCTCGCGACGTTCGTGAAGCTCGGCGCAATCGACATTGCGATCGCGAAGGTCCAACGGAACGCCGGCCTCGGCAATTTATTGAAAGTCTCTATGCTGCGGCTACTGTTCAGGTGCGATCCGGCAACGCGGACGTTCCTATCGGTCCCGGCCTCGGAGTCGAGGTTGACGACCAGTGGCTGCGTTCACACCGCAACGCGAACTGAACCAATGAAGATGTGATTGCTCCTGGACCGTCTTGGATTGTTTACGCCCGATTTGCCTGCGGCCTAGCGCATTACGGGGCGACGCCACTTACAGACTGAGTCGAGCCGCTACGTAATCTCGCGTTTCGTTATCTAAGAATGTGGAAAAGGACCAGTTCAACCCACGGGTCAGGAGTACACGGTAAACGTTCTTCACGCACTCTAGGTAGCGTGCGTTTGAGTTGGCTCGAATACCGGAATCGTGGGACATTGCGTTCTGTCCAACCCAGTTGCCGTTGCGCACGACGAGATCCTGACCGAAGATTACGCCCGCGTAGTCGAATTCGAAGCCTTGCGCGGTATAAATGCAGCCTACTTGATCGACGCCGGCTGGCGTCCACGCCCACAGTGGTGCTGGTGGAATTCCCGGGGCAAGCTTGGTCGCGTCCGGCTTCGCGTTCCAGGGTCGGCGGAACCGGCCGATCACGATGTCGTCGACGAGCTGGCCCGTCTCGGTAGGAGGTGACCATTTCCAGCAATACCCGGCAGTGAGTCGCGCAGACAGTCCCGCTGTCAACTTCTCGCGAATTCGGGCGTCGAGCGCCTCTGGTGTATCGATGATCTCAAACTCAAACGGATCACCCGGCGGCAACGCGACCTGTCCTGTCTTACGGATCTCGAGCAGCTGATCGACCCATTCAAGGTACGCCCCTGATCCGCCTGCACCGAAACTGAGACTGCAGGGTTACCTCGCGGTAGCGCGCGCCAAGTGCCACCGCGCTGTCCCGGACAAGCGCCGCACTGCCGATCTCATCCGGCCGAACCGACTGGAATTCGTCGATAAAGAATACGGCCGTCTTCGCAACGAGCCGATCAGTTCGTCATAGGCGGGCTTGGCCTTGTAGCCGTCGAAAAAATGCTCGCAGTCGAGCAGTACTTCGCGGCCTTTGGCCTTGGCCGCGCGCACGCTATCGCGGATCGAGGCGAGATTCTCCTCTTCCGTCGTCTCCAGCGCGACGCGCACGTGATAGTCCCAGGATTTGGCGACAAAACAGATGGCGTCGGCCTGCGCGTCAAGAAGCGCCACGAGGCCGGGATCGTTCGACGCCGAGCGGCCGGGGCGGCGCGTCATGCCGAAGGCGGTGAGCGTCGCCGCCGCAGCGGCCGCTTTTCGGCAAAGAAATTGGTGTCGGTCGGGTTGGCGCCGGGATAGCCGGCTTCGACATAATCGACGCCAAGCTCGTCGAGCATGCGGGCGATCGTGAGCTTGTCGGCGAGCGTGAAATCGACGCCGTTCGTCTGCGCGCCGTCGCGCAGCGTGGTGTCGAAGAGATAAAGCCGCTCGCGCGCCATGAACGGACTCACCAAAGATAATGGTTTGAGGCCAACGCCACGGCAATCAAGATCGCGATCAACGCGATCACCACATGATGCGTGCGAAGTCCGAAAAAGGTCGAGCGCGGCTCGGTCATGGTTCTATTCAACCGCGATAGAGGCGATAGACGGTGTAGAGCGCGACCATGGCCGCCACGGCGATCACCGCGTATTTCAAGATCGAGTAATAGAGCCAGTGACGCTGGAACGGCGAATCGGTGCGTTTCATGATGCGCTCTCTTCCTTGCCGGCAAGCGCCTTGGTCATCGTGGTGTTGGCCAGCCACTCGTCGCCGAGCGTCACGGTATTGCGCTGTCTTTGCGGACAAAGCCGCGTTTTTCAAAAAAGCCGCGCGCCGTATCGCTGGCATCGACCGTGAGTTCCTTTGCACCGCGCGCGGCGGCAAGCTTCTCCAGCGCATCGCACAGCATCGCGGCGGCGCCCTGCCCGGCCGCGGCCGGATGCACATAGAGCATGTCGATTTTGGTGTTGTCGGCGAGCGAGCCAAAGCCGACCGGCGGAGCCGCCATAGGTCGCCACCAGCGTCAATTCGCCGGCAAGCTTTTGACCGAATTCCTCTTCGATCATCGGCCGTCGCGGCCCAGGCTTCCTGCTGTGCCCCGCAGTAATCCTCGGCGGTCAATTCCTCGATGGCCGCGCGGAAAATCTCCGCCAGCAACGGCACGTCGGTCGGCAGCATCGGCCGCATGCGCGAGCTTGGCGGCATGGCGCGGGCGTTCATCGACGCCACCTTTGTTATCTCCCAGGTGGTGCCGTCTTTAGTTGTCTTTCAAGCACGACGCCCATTTCAGCGAGCTCGTCGCGGATGCGGTCGGACTCTTTCCAAGTCCTTTCGAGCGCGCGCAGCGGTTCGATCGGCAATCAGTCTGAATTGTCCTTTATCTCGTCGATCTCTTCAGCGACGAACTGTTGATCGCTCCAGACAATCCACTGAATGTCGAGCATTCGCAGCTAATCCAAGGACTCCATCCGACTTCGCTTCGTCCAAGCGAGCGGCAGCCGCTGTGTCGTACCTTTCTGCGGCCTTATTTCGCAAATCCGTGCAGGCGAGCGAATGCCAATGAGGCGTATTTAGCATCATCCGGCCAGTGCATCGAATCTGCGTCTGCGCTAACTTCGCTTTCTTCGTTGAACATCCAAGTGCACGACTATACCCATGCATCAAAACGTTTCCAGCTCTGTCCTGCAGCGTAAGCCTTGTAATCGTCCAGTCGATCGGCTGACGATAATGGGTCATCAGCATGGCGAAGCGCATGACACTCGCCCAAGGCCAATCCTTCCAGCATCGCAAAGTTCACTGAATCGTCACGAAGTTGCCGAGGCGACTTCGACATCTTCTCGCCTTCGACCTGCAAGAAGCCGTTGTGCATCCAATAATTCGCCATCGCCGGCGTATGGAAGGCGCAGCGCGATTGCGCGATCTCGTCCTCGTGATGCGGAAAGACGAGATCGATGCCGCCGCCGTGGATGTCGAAGGTCTCGCCGAGATATTTCCACGCTCATCGCCGAGCATTCGATGTGCCAGCCGGGCCGGCCGGGCGCCCGATGCCGGCGGGCGACGGCCACGCCGGCTCGCCCGGCTTCGACGGCTTCCACAGCACGAAATCCCGCGGGTCTCTCTTGTACGGCGCGACCTCGACGCGGGCGCCGGCGATCATCTCGTCGAGCGGGCGCTTCGACAGCTGGCCGTAATCCGTCATCGACGGCACGCTGAACAGCACATTGTCCTCGGCGACATAGGCGTTGCCGGACGCGATCAGCCGCTCGATCAGCGTCGCATCTCGGCGATATGCTCGGTGGCGCGCGGCTCGACCGTCGGCGGCAGGCAGCCGAGCGCGGCGACGTCGTCGTGAAATTGTTTGTCGGTTGCTTCGGTGACCTTGCGGATCGCGTCGTTGAGCGGCAGGCCGGGATACTCCTCCGCCGCGCGCGCGTTGATCTTGTCGTCGACGTCGGTGATGTTGCGCACGTAAGTGACGTGGTCGGCGCCATAGAGATGGCGCAGCAGCCGGAACAGCACGTCGAACACGATCACCGGCCGCGCATTGCCGATATGGGCGAAGTCGTAGACCGTCGGCCCGCACACATACATGCGCACGTTCGCCGGATCGAGCGGCTTGAAAACGCCGCTTCTCGCGCGTCAGCGTATCGTAGAGCTTCAGGTCCATTGTCGAATCAAACCGTGCAAAATTGCATTCTACGCCTTCGGCCTGCTGGCCGGGCGTGTCCAAAATCTCGACGGTGAGAAAAGACGGCCGCAGCCAGCGTTTTGCGCTAGCGAATAATCTCGCCGGCAAATGCCGAGATGTCCGAGCGAGGCCGTTCATGACCGGGAGAATGGTCGAGGCCGTGCTTGGCGTCAAGGTCCCCGTCACACCGCGCGAACTGCCTTAACGCAAGCTTAACTGCGCGGTCGCATTGTTAGGCCATCGGGTGGAGCAGGTCGGTTGGTCATCGGCGCCTTGGCGCCGGCTGGTGGGGGAACGATGCGTTTTGTTATCGCCGTCAGCGCCGCCGCAGTCATGCTCCTGGCCGGCGCAGCGCACGCTGAGAAACGGCTGTTCATCGTCGCCAATGACGGCGACGGCTATGGCGTCGACCGTTGTCTCGCCTCCGGTGCGCCTTGCGGCGCGGCGGTGGCGAATGTCCTATTGCAAGTCGCGCCAATTTGGGCAGGCGCTGTCCTACCGCAAAGTCGACCGCGACGACATCACCGGCGCGATCCCGACGGGCGACCCGAGCTCTTGCAAAGGCGGCGTCTGCGACAATTACGTCGCCATCGAGTGCGCGCGCTAATTCTGACCGAAACGCGCCGGGTCACCACTCAGCCTCTGCGAGGCCAAGCATCGGCGTGACGACGACAATCCATTCGACGACATGCGCGAGCGGGCTCATCAACGCCGAGCCGACGAAATCGATTGACGTCCGATAGGCTCCGACGATCGCCGCGATCGGCCAGCGGTGAGCAGCAGCAAGATACTGCCTCGCTTTGAGCAATTCCGCGATCCATCTGAACGCCCGACACGAAACCGTTGAGCAAATTAATTCGTCCATATTTGTTGGGATTACGCCCAAGACCGTTGCGTGGCATGGCAACTTCGTTCATCTTTGGCCGATGGTCGGCCAACGCGTACTGGAAAGCGATGTCAGGAGGGAAGCGGGCGCTTCGGCAGGCGACAAGGCGCCGTTAAAACTCGAGCAATTTCTCCCCTATCGGCTCAATGTCGTGGCGAGCCTGGTTTCGCAGGCGCTGTCGCGCGTCTATGCCGAACGCTATCGGATCGGCGTGCCGGAATGGCGCGTTCTGGTCACGCTCGGCCAGTACGGCGTCATGACCGGCAAGGCGATCGGCGCGCATACCCACATGCACAAGACCAAGGTGTCGCGGGCGGTGGCGCTTCTGGAAAAGCGCAAATTGCTGGCGCGGCGCGCCAACCGCGCCGACATGCGCGAGTCGTTTCTCTCGCTGAGCGCCAGTCGGGCGGGCGATCTATGAGGAATTGGCGCCGCACGCGCTCGACTTCGCGCGCCGGCTCACCGACATCCTCACCCCGGGCGACCGCGAAGCATTCAATCGCGCGCTGCAGCAGATCACCGATCGGTCGGCCCAACTCGTCGCCGAAACCGTCGGGCGGGACGGCGCCAAGGAGGAACGTGAAGCTTTATTCCTATTTCCGTTCTTCGGCGGCTTACCGCGTGCGCATCGCGCTCAATCTCAAGGGCATCGCCTACGAGACCACGTCGATCCATCTCATCAAGGACGGCGGCCATAACAGGCGGCCGGAATTCCGCGCGATCAATCCGCAGATGCGGGTGCCGGTTCTGGTTACCGACGCCGGCACTGTTTTGATCCAGTCGCTGGCCATCATCGAATATCTCGACGAGACCCATCCCGAGCCGCCGCTGTTGCCGAAGGACCCGCTCGGCGCGCGCCAAGGTGCGCGCGCTCGCCGAACTGATCGCTTGCGACATCCATCCGCTCAACAATACCAGTCCGCTGCGCTACCTGAAGCACCAGATGCACCAGGAGCAGAGCGCCATCGACGCCTGGTACCATCATTGGGTGATCGAAGGTTTCGAGGCGCTCGAAGCGCTGATCGGCACCGGGGCCCTATGCTTGCGGCGACAAGGTTACGCATCGCCGACGTCTGCCTGGTGCCGCAGGTCGCCAATGCGCGGCGCCTGAAAGTTCCGCTCGACAGATTCCCCAAGATCGTCGGCGTCGATGCGGCGTGTCTGACGCTTGCGGCCTTCGACCGCGCGCGGCCGGAAAACCAGCCCGATGCCGAGTAAGTCCGATCGCCTCGTAACGACGCGTTTTTGACACCATCATCGTGTTCACACTTTAGTCACCATTGCGGGGCTTGATCCGCGCGCGCCCGGAAAAACGCGAACAAAATCCATTATGCTCAGTATTCCCAGGTACTTAATCCCGATCGGCGCTGCTTGAGGCAGGCCGCCGCGCTGGTTTTTTTGGCTTCGGCGACACCAGCCATGGCGCAAAATTATCCGGTACCGCCGGCAACGGTCCCTCAGGCGACCAATCAGCCGGCGCCTTTTCAACAACCGCAATACCCATCGGCACCATATCGGCAGCCGCAATATCCACAGCAGCAGCCGCGATATCAGCCGGTGGCAAACCAGCCCGCAACCAACCAGCCGGCGCTCAATCCGGACCGGACCAATCCGGTGTGTATCCGGCTTGAAGGCCAGCTCGCCTCCTTCGACCAGGGCACGGCCGATCCCGGCCGCGCCGCAACAGATGCAGCAGGCCGAAGACGCGATCGCCAAGCAACAGGCCGATCTCGATCGCGCCACTGCGCAAGCGCACAAATCCGGCTGCGCCGGCACCGGCTTTTTTGCGCTGTTCTCGGCGCTGTCGCCGCAATGCGGGCCGATCACCTCGCAGATTCAGCAGATGCGCGGCGACCTCGACCGCATGATGAGCGATCTGGAGCGCCTCAAGAGCGGCAACTCCGGCCAGGACCGACCAGCGCCGCGCACTGATCGGGCAGTTGGCGCAAAACAATTGCGGCGCGCAATACACCGCCGCGGCCAACGCCCAGGGCGGCCCGCAAGGCTTTTTCGATGCCCTGTTCGGCGGCGGCACGATCGTCAATCCGGACGGCGACGGCGCGCCGACCGGCACTTATCACACCGTCTGCGTGCGCACCTGCGACGGCTACTATTTCCCGGTCTCCTATTCGACATTGCCGACGCATTTCGCCGAGACGAACAGGCCTGCCAGCGCCAATGCCCGGCGGCCGAGGTCACGCTTTATTCCTACCGCAATCCGGGCGAGAGCATGGATCAGGCGGTCTCGACCAACGGCCAGCTCTATACGGCGCTGCCGACCGCCTTTCGCTATCGCAAGGAACTGGTCTCCGGCTGTTCCTGCCGCAAGCCCGGCGAGAGCTGGGCAGACGCGCTGAAGAACGCCGACGATTCCTCGACGCTCGAAAGCGGCGACATCGTCGTGACCGATAAGAACGCCAAGACGCTGTCGCAGCCGCCGAGGGCTGGCGGCAAAACGATTGCGACGGCCGCTGCCGAACGCGTCTATTGCAGCCGTCGACCGCCGATGCCGCCGCTCGGAAGAGCCCAAAGGCCGGTGCGGATGGTCGGGCCGCCGTTCCTGTCGCAGTCGGAACTAAAGTTGCAGCAGCAGTCGCAGCAGCCGTAGTGTCGGCTTAAAAGTCCGCCGTGCCGGCCTTCGCCATCGCCGCGCCCGCGCACGGTCGAGCGCTCCGGCTGCGGCAACTGGGCGTGCCGGGATCGCGGAAGCGGTTGACGATCGGATAGCGGCGGTCGCGGCCGAAATTCTTCAGCGTCACTTTCACGCCGGGCGCCGCCTGCCGGCGCTTGTATTCGGCGAGATAGAGCATGCGCTCGACCTTCATCACGGTGTCGCGATCGAAACCGGCGGCGACGATTGTCCGCGGTCGGCTCCTCGCGCTCGACCAGCCGTTCGCAGGATCTGGTCGAGCACGTCATAAGGCGGCAGCGTATCCTGGTCGGTCTGGTTCTCGCGCAGCTCCGCGCTCGGCGCCCGGGTCAGGACGTTTTCGGGAATGACCGCGCCGTCCGGCCCAAGCGCGCCGGCCGGCTTCCAGCCGTTGCGCAGCCGCGCCAGCCGATAGACCTCGGTCTTGTAGAGATCCTTGATCGGATTGAAGCCGCCGTTCATGTCGCCGTAGAGCGTGGCGTAGCCGACCGACATTTCCGACTTGTTGCCGGTGGTCACCACCATCACGCCGAACTTGTTGGAGATCGCCATCAGGATCGTGCCGCGCGCGCGCGCTTGCAGATTTTCCTCGGTGACATCGCGCGGCGTGCCGGCGAACAGACCGGCGAGCGCCGCTTCCAGGCCGCGCACCGCGCTCTCGATCGGCACGATGTCGTAACGCACGCCGAGCGCCCTGGCGATGCGCGGCGGCGTCGGTCCAGCGATTCCTGCGACGTGTAGCGATACGGCAGCATCACGCAGCGCACGCGCTCGGCGCCCAGCGCATCGACCGCCATGGCCGCGCACAGCGCCGAATCGATGCCGCCCGACAGCCCGAGCACGACCCCTTGAACCGGTTCTTGTCGACATAGTCGCGCAAGCCCAGCACGCAGGCGGCATAGTCGGCTTGGTCCGACGCCTCCAGCCGGCGCGATCGGGCCTGGCGCGCAGCGCCAGCGTCGCCGCCGCTCGCGACCAATGCGTCGTGACCACAGTTTCCGTGAAGGCCGGCAGCTGGAACGCGAGCGAGCGGTCGGCATTCAAGCGCGAACGAAGCGCCGTCGAACACCAATTCATCCTGGCCGCCGACCTGATTGACATAGAGCAGCGGCAAGCCGGCCTCGGTGACGCGCGCGACCGCGACGTTGAGGCGCACGTCGCTCTTGTCCGCGCCAATACGGCGAGCCGTTCGGCACGACCAGCAATCTCGGCGCCGGTTTCGGCCAGGCATTCGACGACGTTCTCGTAGTCGCCCCAGTCGGTCCAGGTGTCCTCGCAGACCGGCAGGCCGAGCCGCACGCCGCGGAAATTCACCGGCCCCGGCACCGGGCCGGCGGCAAAGACGCGCTTCTCGTCGAACACGCCGTAATTCGGCAGGTTGACCTTGAAGCGGATGGCCTCGATGCGGCCGCCGGCCAGCAGCGCATAGGCATTGTAGAGCTTGCCGTCCTCGACCCAGGGCGTGCCGATCAGCACCGCCGGGCCGCCGTCGGCGGTCTCGCGCGCCAGCGCCTCGACGGCGGCGCGGCAGGCCGCCTGGAACGCCGGCTTGAGCACCAGATCCTCGGGCGGATAGCCGGCGATGAACAGCTCGGAAAAGGCGACGAGATCGGCGCCGTCGCGCGGCCGCCTGCGCGCGCGCCTTGCGGGCGCGTTCCAGATTGCCGGAAACGTCGCCGACGGTCGGGATTGAGCTGCGCCACGGCAATGGCGAGACGGTCGGCGGGACGCTCATTCATGGCCATGATCTAGCGTGCGTCCGCCTTCGGAAAGCGGGGACCCAGGCGCTGCCACATCGTCAGGCGACCGCATCTGGTCTCGACGTCCGCTGTTACAAGCCCCGCAACCGCCGGCAGCGGCTTCGCCTTGCCTTCACGCTCCGACTTGAGCAGATCGGCGAGCAGGAACGCGAGATCGAGCGACTGCTCGGCATTGAGCCGCGGATCGCAACCGTATGGTAGCGGTCGTTGAGATCCTCGTCGCTGATGGCGCGGGCGCCGCCGGTGCATTCGGTGACGTTCTGCCCGGTCATTTCCAGATGCACGCCGCCGGCGATGGTGCCCTCGGCGGCATGGACCTGGAAGAAGGTCCGCACCTCCTTGAGGATCTGGTCGAACGGCCGCGTCTTGTAGCCGGTCACCGAGGTGATGGTGTTGCCGTGCATCGGATCGCACGACCACACCACGTTGCGGCCTTCGCGCTTCACCGCGCGCACCATCGGCCGGCAGCAGATCGGCGGCCTTGTCGGCGCCGACGCGGCAGATCAGCGTCAGGCGGCCGGGCTCGTTATCCGGATCGAGGATGTCGATCAGCCGCAGCAGCTCGTCGGGCTTCTGCGACGGACCGGTTTTCAGCCCGAGCGGATTCTTGATGCCGCGGCAATATTCGACATGGGCGTGATCGGGCTGGCGGGTGCGGTCGCCGATCCACACCATGTGGCCGGAGGTGCAGTACCAGTCGCCGGTCGTCGAATTGACGCGGGTGAAGGCCTGCTCGTAGCCGAGCAGCAGCGCCTCGTGGCTGGTGTAGAAATCGGTGGTGCCGCAGACTCGGGATGGACTTCGAGATCGAGGCCGCAGGCGCGCATGAAGCCGAGCGCCTCGGTGATGCGGTCGGCCAGTTCGCCGTAGCGCTTCGACTGCGGGCTGTCCTTGACGAAGCTCCAGCATCCATTGATGCGCGTTGTCGAGGTTGGCGTAACCGCCGCTGGCGAAGGCGCGCAGCAGATTGAGCGTCGCCGCCGATTGCCGATAGGCCTCCAACTGCCGGCGCGGATCGGGCGTGCGCGCTTCCGCGGTGAACTCGGTGCCGTTGATGATGTCGCCGCGATAGACCGGCAAGCTCGACGCCGTCGCGCTTTTCGGTCGGCGAGGTGCGCGGCTTGGCGAACTGGCCGGCGATGCGGCCGACCTTCACCACCGGCGACGCCGCCGCATAGGTCAGCACCACCGCCATCTGCAGGAACAGCGCGGAAGAAATCGCGGATATTGTTGGCGCCGTGCTCGGCGAAGCTCTCGGCGCAGTCGCCGCCCTGCAGCAGGAAAGCCTCGCCGGCGGCGACCTGCGCCAGCGCGCTTCTTCAGATTGCGCGCCTCGCCGGCAAAGACCAGCGGCGGAAACGTCGCAAGCTGCGCCTCGACATCGGCCAGCGCCTTGGGGTCCGGATAATCCGGCACCTGCACGATCGGCTTCGCGCGCCAGGAATCCGGGCTCCATTTCGCCGCGTTGAACGGTATCGACATACGCATTCTCCACCGTCATTTCGGAGCTCGGGCGCATGCCGCGAGCTCGAAATCCATATCACGACCGCTGGTTATGGACTTCCGCCGCAGCCGCCAGGCCGGCTCGGCCGGAATGACGGCGGCATTATACACGACCGCGCGTGGCCGCGACAGGCCTGGAACCGCTCGCGCTATTCGGCGGCTTCGCGGGCGTAGCTCGCGGTCCTGCTTGCGCATGGTGACCAGTTCCTCGGCGGTGGTCGGATGCAGCGCCATGGTGGCGTCGAAATCGGCCTTGGTGGCGCCCATCTTCACCGCGATGCCGGCAATCTGGACCATTTCGGCGGCGCCTTCGCCGACGACGTGGCAGCCGACCACCCGGTCGGTCAGTGCCGTCGACCACGAGCTTCATCAGCACGCGTCGTGTCGCGCCCCGACAGCGTCGCCTTCAGCGGCCGGAACATCGCCTTGTAGATGTCGGTCTGCGCGAGCTGCGCCCGCGCCTGCGCCTCGGTGAGGCCGACGGTGCCGATCTCGGGCTCGGAGAACACCGCGGTCGGCACGTTGGTGTGATCGACGGTGGTCGGCTTGCCGCCGAACACCGTGTCGGCGAAGGCATGGCCCTCGCGGATGGCGACCGGCGTGAGATTGATGCGGTTGGTGACGTCGCCGACGGCATAGATATTGTGCGGCGCTGGTGCGCGAATACTCGTCGACGGCGATGCCGCCGTTCTTGGCGAGCTCGACGCCCGCTTCCTTCAAGCCGAGCTTGGCGATATTCGGCAGCCCGGCCGATGGCGAACATCACGCGGTCGGCCGGAACGTGATTGCCGCTCGACAGCTGCACCGAGTAATGCGCGCCGGCTTGTTCGATGGCGGCGACCGTGCAGCCGGTCAGGACGCGGATGCCGCGCTTTTCCATTCGACGCGCAGGTGCTTGCGCACGTCGTCATCGAAGCCGCGCAAGATATTGTCGCCGCGATAGACCAGCGTCACGTGCGAGCCGAGGCCGGCAAAAATGCCGGCGAACTCGACCGCGATATAGCCGCCGCCCTGAATCACGATGCGGCGCGGAAGTTCCTGCAGATGAAACGCCTCGTTCGAGGAAATGGCGTGCTCGATGCCGGGAATTGGATCGCCATAGCTCGGCGTGCCGCCGGTCGCGATCAGGATGGTGGCGGCGCGCACGCGATCGCCGGTCGCCAAGCTGCACGGTATGCGGCGTCGAGCGAGAACGGCGCGGCTTTTTGCGACCTTGACGCCGGCTTTCGCGAGCGTCGCCGCATAGGCCGCTTCCAGCCGCGCGATTTCGCGGTCCTTGTTGGCGATCAGCGTCGGCCAGTCGAACGAAGCGTCGCGGCACGGTCCAGCCAAGCCGGCGGCATCCTCGAATTCGCCGTGAAAACGCGAGGCGTAGACCAAAAGCTTCTTCGGCACGCAGCCGCGGATCACGCAGGTGCCGCCGAGGCGGTATTCCTCCGCGACCATGACACGCGCGCCGTGCTGCGGCGGCGATGCGCGCGGCGCGCACGCCGCCGGAGCCGCCGCCGATGACGAACAGATCGACGTCGTAATTTGCCATGGCGTCATTGCATCAGCATATCGTGGCCGCGCTTTTTCATTTCGTCGCGCATCTGGCCATTACCTCCTCGGACAGATTGTCACCCCAGGTACCGGCATATGCCATGCTCTCGTCGAACACCTTCGGCTCTTCGGTCAGCATTTTCTGCCGAGCGGCGACTGATAGAACGCCAGTAGCTGACTTCAATTCCGGCTCGGTGAAATGCTGGCATAGATGCGGGCGGTGGCATCGACAGTTCGTTGACTCGCGGCGCGTATTCTTTCTCTATCGATGGCCGCGATCTCGTTGAGGTCCTTCGGCCCACATGAAGTTGGTTTGCATGAACATTTGTTTGGTCTTCTCGACCACGCCGCGAACGAGCGGAGCGAATATGCTTCTGCACGCCCTTGATCTCGACGATCTGCTTGGCCAGCAGAATCGCCGCCGGCGACGGATGCGCTATTGCCGGTGCCGGCGGCGTCGCTGACGGCGCCGGCGCTTGGGCGCTTGCCGGCCGAGCGAAACCGATCAAATTTAACGCGAGCACGCGGCCATCGCGCAAGACATGCGTGGACGAGACGGGCGATCATAGGCGCACTCCCTTGCGTGCTTGAGATCAAGGCCGTTCGACAAGCCGGACCCCGTCCGGGCCGGCCAGGATAGCAGTCCCGGCGAGGCCGATGAACAAGCCGTGCTCCATGACCCCCGGGAATGGCCGACAATCGCGGCGCAGACCGGAGGGTCGGCGATACGCTGCAACTGGGCGTCCAGAAGCCAGTGCCCGCCATCCGTGACGAAAGCATGGCCGTCCGGCGCCTTGCCGCAGAGGCGGCCGGCCCCGGGGCAGCCTGCCGCGGCGGCCGCCGCCTCGACCGCGCGGCGGGTGGCGGCGGCGCCAAACGGCGCAATTTCGATCGGCAGCGGAAAGCGGCCAAGGACGGCGACCCATTTCGATTCGTCGGCAATGACGATCATGCTCGCCGACGCCGAGGCCACGATTTTCTCGCGCAACAGCGCTCCGCCGCCGCCCTTTGATCAAGGTCAGATCCGGGCGCGATCTCGTCGGCGCCATCGACGGTGAGGTCGAGTTCGGGGGTCTCGTCGAGCGTGGTGAGCGCAATGCCAAGCCGCTCGCGCCTGTTCGCGCGTAGCCTCCGAAGTCGGCACAGCGATGATTTCCAGTCCGGCGCGCACCCGCTCGGCCAGCAGCTCGACAAAGTGCTTGCGCCGTCGAGCCCGTGCCGAGCCCGAGCCGCATGCCCGAGCCGGACAAATTCGAGGGCACGCGCCGCCGCGGCTCGCTTTTGGGCCTCGGTATCCATGAAGCGGTGTGTAGCCGCCTTCCGGCAGCTAGCTCGCGACTCGAGTTCGCACCTATGCGGCGCCGTTGCATCGACGCCAGCAACGTATTGATCTGGTTTGATTTTGGAATCCGCCACGACGCGCGGTCGCGGCATTGCACACCTGCTGCGCGCGCGCCATCGGCTTTACGCGATAGCCATGCTGACCATCGTCTTCGATCTCGACGGCACCCTGGTCGATACCGCGCCGGACCTCATCGAACGCTGAACTGGTGCTGCCCGGGAAGGGTTGCCGCCGGTCGATTACGACGCCGCGCGGCGCGATGATCGGCGGCGGCGCGCAGCGGCATGATCGAACGGGCCGTTGCTGCCGAGGGCCGCGATTGCGGCAAGGCCGAGATGGATCGGATGTTCGCGGCATTCATCGGGCACTATGCCGACGCATATCGCCGACCGATCGCGGCCCTTTCCGCAGCTTGAGGAAACGCTCGAGCAATTGCCGCGAGGGCCATCGCCTTGCGGTATGCACCAACAAGCTTGAATGGCTCTCGGTACGGCTGCTCGACACGCTCGATCTGTCGCGACACTTCGCCGCCGATCTGCGGCCAGGACACGTTCGGGGTCGCAAAAGCCCGATCCGGAAATGCTGCGGCGGACGATCGCGCGCGCCGGCGGATCACCTGACCGCGCCATCATGGTCGGCGATTCCGGGACCGATATCCGCACCGCGCGCGCGGCAGCGGTGCCGGTGATCGCCGTCGATTTCGGCTACAGCGAAGTACCGATCGCGACGCTGCGGCCTGACCGCATCATCAGCTCGTTTGCGGACTTGCCGGCCGCCGTTCGCGCTATCGAGGACGGCCGCGCCTAACCTTCAAACTGTGATCGCGTAGCCACACTTCGCCAAAGGATTCGCTACCCTAATCGCATTGCAGCCGCCAAGGGAGCGGCCGCGGCACGCATTAACTCGTTGAAAATAAACAACTTGTCCACAATTTAGGTGTCCGTTGCCAAATCTGACAAGTTGACGTGCAGCCGTCGCAATGTATCGAGCCGCTTTACCGGATAGGGCGTCGGGCCTAGGTTCGAAACAGGGACTGGGAGTGCGTTATGTTGCGTGTTCGGCTGGTGGCCGTAACCGCTGATTCTGACCGGCGTTGCATTGGCGGGATGCTCGGGCTCGTCCATGTCCGATGTGGTTCAAGTCATCGCCGCCGCCACCCGAGGCCATGCAATTCCAATCGGATGCCTGCCGGCGCCGACGGTTCAGACCGCACAAGGCCAAACCTGTTCGACACCCTGCTCGCTCGCCTTACCGGTTAACGCCCAGGCTGTATCGTTCTCGCTCTCCGGCTATCGTGCCGCAAACGGTGCAGCTCGCGGTGCACAGGGCCCAGGTTCGATGTTCAGCGAACCGCCGCCGGATTTGGTGCCCAATCCGCTGTGGTCGCGCAACTCCAAGCAGTCCCGCCACCGCCGCCTCCTCGCAGGGTGGTCAGGCCGCGACCGCGCAAGATGGTTGCCAGACCCAGAGCGGCTCCGCGGTCAGCACCTATGTCGGGCCCGACCGAACCCTCTATCGCGGCTCCGGAGCCCGCGGCGCCAGCGCAGGATAACGTGTTCCCTCCTCCGCCCCCAACGTCAGCATCGCCCTTCCCGCCGCCTCCGCCAACGCGATAATGGCTGCCCGCGGGCGTCTAGGCCAAGCCGAAAGCTTCTGGACCCTCAGGGCTTTATCCGGCACATTCCACTGATTATCTAACGGTTGATGGATAGCGTCTCAGACGAGATTGCCAAGCGTGGAACTCGGCGTTCCAGAACGGTCGGCGAACTGGTCGATCCGTTCGGCCGCGCCATCACCTATTTGCGCGTTTCGGTGACCGACCGCTGCGACTTCCGCTGCGTCTATTGCATGGCGGAAAACATGTCGTTCCTGCCGAAAATGGACGTTCTGTCGCTGGAGGAGCTCGACCGTCTGTGTTCGGCGTTTGTCGTCACGCGGCGTCCGCAAGCTTCGGCTCACTGGCGGCGAGCCGCTGGTGCGGCGCGGCATCATGACGCTCTGTTGATCGTCGCTGTCGCGGCATTTGCGGTCCGGCGCGCTGGACGAGCTGACCTTGACGACCAACGGCTCGCAGCTTGCCAAATATGCCGATGCGCTTGCGGCAGCGGGCGTCCAGCGCATCAACGTTTCCCTCGACACGCTCGATCCGGAAAAATTCCGCGCCATCACGCGCTGGGGTTCGCTGGATCAGGTGCTTGGGCGGCATCGATGCGGCGCAAGCCGCCGGATCTGAAGGTCAAGATCAATGCGGTCGCCCTCAAAGGCGTCAACGACGAGGAGTTTCCGCGCCTGATCGCATGGGCGCATGGCCGCGGCATGGACTTGACGCTGATCGAGGTGATGCCGCTCGGCGAAATCGGCGAAGGCCGTCTCGATCAATATCTGCCGCTGTCGCTCGTTCGCGCGCGGCTTGCCGAACAATTCACGCTGGAAGATATCGATTATCGCACCGGCGGTCCGGCCCGCTATGTGCGGGTCGCCGAAACCGGCGGTCGGCTCGGCTTCATCACGCCGCTGACCCATAATTTCTGCGAATCCTGTAATCGCGTGCGCGTGACCTGCACCGGCACGCTTTACATGTGCCTCGGGCCAGGAGGACGCCGCCGATCTGCGCAAGCCGTTGCGCGCCTCTGAAAGCAACGAACTGCTGCTTGCCGCCATCGACGAGGCGATCGCGACGCAAGCCCAAGGGCCACGATTTCATCATCGATCGGCGCCACCGGCGCCCGGCGCTGGCACGCCATATGAGCGTCACCGGCGGTTAGAGCGCCGACAGCCACTTCCGTCTGTCTGTTAGCCTTGCAGCGCGCCGAGCACTGTCGCTGCCGCCTGGAATTCGGCGAAGCGAAACGCCCGCCGTTCCAGCGCCAGTTCGTCTTGGCCCCACTGCTCCGTATTCCAATCCTCATCGACATGCGCCGCCTGCCACGCCTGTTCGGGCGTGATGGCGCCCCGGAACAGGGCGAGCGCGATCAGCGCCGAGCCTGTCAATGTCGTCACCGTATGCAGCGCGCCAATGCGCCAAGGATCGCCCGGCAGGGCGGCGGATGCCGCGCGCAACGCGGCCTCCGGCTGGGCGACATAGATAATGCCCTCGCCAAGCTTGAAGTCGGCGCCGAGCGTTTTGCGGGCCCAAAGCAGGATCGGATCCCACAGCGCCGCTTGGCGATCGCCGCAGCCGCTCTGGTGCATCGGCGCGATAGAACAACAGATCGGAGGCGAGGTATTTTTCGATTTCCGCTGCGACCGGGGCAGGCGTATCGGCCACGCCGTCGATGATCGCGTTGGCGAGCCGCGTCAGCGGCATCGTTGCCGGATCGATGACCTCCCGCTGCGCCCGCCATTCGTCGGCGATTGCCTGAGCCAGCGAGCCTGTCGGGGCGGCCAGTGTACGACGGGTGGGCGTCCGCACGGGTTTGCCGTCCACAGTCACGCAATGACCCTCGGAGCCCTCTTCGACCCCCGCGTCATCGTAACTTCGCCGCCGCAATGGCGCCCGGGCGCTCCGACGGGCGGATGCACGAGGGTCGTCGCCCGGAGGAGCTTGCCGAAGATATCACGCATTATCGACAATTTATCCTACATATTCAGCATGTTATCTAGTAACTTGCGATCGGCAGGTGATCCGTAGATATGCCGGCGGACGGTCCTTCTCAATCGCGCGTTTTCTCAATGAGCGGCACCAGACAAATCCTTGTTAAAACAAGCAAAAGCGGTGGAAATCCGGCCCCTTCTCGAGTAGTGTCCTCACCGGACTCGGCTACGGGACCGCCGGAAGAGGAAATTCACGCAGCAGCGTTCCTACCGCCGCGTCAAGAGCGGGTGCTGCGTGCAAGAGGAGTCAATGAAACCCACCGATATCTCGGTCCCGGACTATTTCCACAAAGTCGTGGATTGTCAGTGGGCCTGCCCGGCGCACACCCCGGTCCCAGAATACATCCGTTTGATCGCCGCAGGCCGTTATAGCGACGCCTACATGATCAATTGGGAATCGAATGTGTTTCCGGGAATTCTCGGACGCACCTGCGATCGCCCCTGCGAGCCGGCGTGCCGGCGCGGTCGCGTCGAAAAGGAACCGGTCGCGATTTGCCGATTGAAGCGTGTCGCCGCCGACTTCAAAGACGATATCCGCGGCCGATTGCCGAAGCCTTTAAAGAAGAATGGCAAACGCATCGCGCTCGTCGGCGGTGGCCCGGCCTCGCTTGCCGTGGCGCGCGATTTGGCCCCGATGGGGTATCACTGCGTCGTATTCGACCAGGATCCGAAATCCGGCGGCATGATGCGGACGCAGATTCCGAAATTCCGCCTGCCGGAAAGTCGTCATCGACGAGGAATGCAGTTATATCCTCGATCTCGGCGTCGAATTCGTCGGAGGCAAGCGTATCGACAGCCTCAAGGCGCTGCTGGCGGAAGACTTCGACGCGATTTTCGTCGGCTGCGGCGCGCCGCGCGGCCGCGACCTCGACGTTCCGGGTCGCAAGGAAGCGGTCAAGAACATCCATATCGGCATCGACTGGTTGTCGAGTGTTTCGTTCGGCCACATCGATAAAATCGGCAAACGAGTCATCGTGCTCGGCGGCGGCAACACGGCCATGGACTGCTGCCGCTCCTCACGCCGCCTCGGCGGTAAGGACGTCAAGGTCATCGTGCGCTCCGGCTTCGAGGAAATGAAGGCGTCTCCTTGGGAGAAAGAAGACGCCATGCACGAGGACATCCCGATTTTCAATTATTTGGTGCCGAAGGAATTTACCCATAACGACGGCAAGCTCACCGGCGTGCTGTTCGAAAAAGTCAAAGCCGTGCGCGACGCCAAGGGACGACGCGAGCTCGTTCCAACCGGCGAGCCGGATGAACTTTTCCCGTGCGACGATGTGCTGGTCGCGGTCGGCCAGGAGAATGCCTTTCCCTGGATCGAGCGAGACATCGGCATCGAATTCGACAAGTGGAATATGCCCAAGGTCGATCCCAAAACCATGGCGTCGACGAATCCGAAAGTATTCTTCGGCGGGGACGCCGCGTTCGGTCCGAAGAATATCATTTGGGCGGTCGCGCACGGCCATGACGCGGCGATCTCGATCGACCGGTTCTGCCGCGGCGAGGACGTTACCGTGCGGCCAGCTCCGCAGATCGGCGTGAGCAGCCAGAAAATGGGTATCCACGAATGGTCGTATGACAACGAGATTGCGCCCGATAAGCGCTACCGGGTGCCGCACCGCGAGAAGATCGTGTCGTTGCGCGACATCAAGGCGGAAGTCGAACTCGGCTATGACGTCGAGTTAGCCCTGAAAGAGGCCGAGCGCTGCCTCAATTGCGATGTGCAGACCGTCTTCACCGGCCAGCTCTGCATCGAATGCGACGCCTGCGTCGACATCTGCCCGATGGACTGCATCACTTTTACCGCGAACGGCGACGAGGCCGATCTGCGGCAGCGGCTGCAGGCGCCAGCGAAGAATCTCAGCCAGGATCTCTATATCGGCAACAACCTCAAGACTGGCCGCATTATGGTCAAGGACGAGGACGTCTGCCTGCACTGCAGCCTGTGCGCCGAACGTTGTCCCACCGGCGCCTGGGACATGCAGAAATATCTGATCGACATGACTCACGCGGAACAAGCATGCCAGCGCAAAACCCAATCAGCGGCGTAAACGACTTCGTCATCCGTTTTGCCAACGTCAACGGCTCGGGCTCGGCGAGCGCCAACGAATTGTTCGCGCGCGCCATTCTGCGCATGGGCGTGCCGGTTTCGCCGCGTAATATCTTCCCCTCGAACATCCAGGGCCTGCCGACCTGGTATGAAGTGCGTGTATCGGAGGCCGGCCATCTCGGCGCCCGCGGCGGCATCGATATGATGGTGGCGATGAATCCGCAGACCTGGGACAAGGATGTCGCGTCCATCGAGCCGGGCGGCTACCTGCTGTACGATTCGACCAAGCCGATGCCCAAGTCCAAATTCCGCGACGACATCACCGTCGTCGGCGTGCCGCTCACCGCGATCACCAATTCGACCTATACCGATCCGCGCCAGCGCCAGCTATTCAAGAACATCATCTATCTCGGCGCGCTGTCGGCGCTGCTTGATATAGATCCGAAAGTGATCGAGCAGCTCATCGGCGAGCAATACAAGGGTAAAGAGAAACTACTGTCGTCGAACGTGCATGCCCTGCATCTCGGCCGCGACTACGCGCTGCAAAACCTCAAATGCCCGATCGGCTTGCGCGTGAAGAAGGCCGACAAGGTCGGCGACCGCATCTTTATCGAGGGCAATTCGGCCGCCGCGCTGGGCGCCGTCTACGGCGGCGCCACGGTGTGTGCCTGGTATCCGATCACGCCGTCGTCGTCACTGGCGGATGCCTTCACCAGCCATTGCAAGCGGCTTCGCCACGATCCGGCGACCAAGCAGGCAAAATACGCCATCGTCCAGGGCGAGGACGAGCTTGCCTCGATCGGCATCGTCATCGGCGCCGGATGGAACGGCGCTCGCGCCTTCACCGCGACTTCCGGCCCCGGCATCTCGCTGATGCAGGAATTCATCGGCCTGTCCTACTTCGCTGAAATTCCGGCGGTGATCATGGACGTGCAGCGCGCCGGACCCTCGACCGGCATGCCGACGCGCACCCAGCAGTGCGACATCATCAGCACCGCCTATGCCTCGCACGGCGACACCAAGCACATCCTGCTTTTCCCCGAAGACCCGGCCGAAGCCTTCGAGATGGCGGCGCAGTCCTTCGATCTCGCCGATCGGCTGCAGACCACGGTCTTCCTCATGCTCGATCTCGACATCGGTATGAACCACCGGCTGTGCCGCTCGCTGAAGTGGGACGATGCCAAGCAGTACGACCGCGGCAAGGTCATGACCGCGCCCGCGCTGGAAGCCGGCGCCGATTTCGGCCGCTATCTCGACGTCGATGGCGACGGCATCGCTTACCGCACCTATCCCGGCACGCACCCCACCAAGGGCTCGTTCTTTACCCGCGGCACCTCGCGCGACCGTTATGCGCGCTATACCGAGGAAGGGGCTGCCTATCAGGACAACATGCAGCGGCTCCTCCGCAAATTCGAGACCGCCAAGGATCTGGTACCGCGTCCTTTGCAGGCCAATGCCGACAAGCCAACCAAATATGGCGTCATCTATTTCGGTTCCACCTCGCCGGCGATGGACGAAGCGATCGAGCTATTGGAAGCGCGCGGCCACGAACTCGACCGGTTGCGTATCCGCGCCTTTCCGTTCCATTCCAGCGTGGCGAGCTTTATCGCCGAGCACGATTTCATCTACGTCGTCGAGCAGAACCGCGACAGCCAGCTTCGCTCTCTCATCGTCAACGAGCTCAGCATCGACCCAGTGCGGCTTGTCCCGATCCTGCATTACGACGGGACGCCGATTACCGCGCGGTTCATCGTCCGCGCCATCGGCGATCATCTCGATGCGCTTAAAATCACGCCGCTGCGGAAGGTCGTGTCATGACTTACGTCGTCAAGCCGAAGTTTCACCACCCGGAGCTACCGAAGAACAAGCTCGGCTACACCCATCGCGATTACGAGGGCGCCGTCTCGACGCTATGTGCGGGTTGCGGCCACGATTCGATCACGGCTTCGATCATCGAGGCTTGCTTCGAACTGTCGATCGAGCCGCATCGGGTCGCGAAGATTTCCGGCATCGGTTGCTCGTCGAAGACACCAACCTATTTTCTTGGAAATTCGCACGGCTTCAACTCGGTGCACGGCCGCATGCCGTCGGTGCTGACAGGCGCCAATCTCGCCAATCGCGATCTGATCTATCTCGGCGTTTCGGGCGACGGCGATTCCGCCTCGATCGGCTTCGGCCAGTTTGCGCATGCGCTGCGGCGCGGCGTCAACATGGTCTACATCGTGGAAAATAACGGTGTTTACGGCCTGACCAAAGGACAGTTTTCTGCCACCGCAGACCGCGGCTCGAAATCCAAGCGAGGCTTGACGAACACCGATAGCCCCATCGACATGGTCGGCATCGCCTTGCAGCTCGGCGCAAGCTTCGTGGCCCGCTCATTTTCCGGCGACAAGGCCCAGCTCACTCCGCTGATTAAGGCCGCGATCGAACATCGGGGCGCCGCCTTCATCGACGTGATCTCGCCCTGCGTGGCATTCAACAACCACGAGGGCTCGACCAAGAGCTTCGATTACGTGCGCGAGCACAACGACGCAGTGAATTTTCTCGACTTCATGACCGGCCGCGCCCCAATTCATGTCGATTATGATCCGGGCACGGTCGAATATGTCGAGCAGCATGATGGCACCACGCTGGCGCTGCGCAAGCTCAACGCCGAATACGACGTCCATGACCGGCTCGCCGCCATGACCTTCATCCAGCACCATGCCTCGCTGGGCCAGATCGTGACCGGGCTTCTGTATGTCGAGAGCGAGGCGAGCGACCTGCACGACCATCTCAATACCGTGCCGGCGCCGCTCAATACGCTGGGCGAGACGGACCTCTGCCCAGGCTCAGCGGCCCTCGACAAGATCAACGCGGCCTTTCGCTAAATCACTTCAGCCGCTTGATCGCTTCGATCATCGCCGTCGGCGCAGCCATGGCGATCGCCAGTGGCTTGCCGGTTTCCAACAGGCTCTTCAGGCTCGACAGAACCGCCGGCCAGCCGCTACGGCCACCCGAGAGAATCGCCTCGGGCACCTCCCATGAATGGGACTCGGTCATGGTGAGGCGGACGGCATCGCCCGCTTGGGCAATCTCGTAGCTGACCAGGCATTCGGGCAGCTTGCGAAACTCGTCCGGCCATGCGACCTGCCAAGTGACTGATAGCTTGCGCGGCGGGTCCCAGTCGACGACCTTGCCCTGCACATTCACGCGCCCATCCGGCAGCCGCAGCACAAAGGCCCCACCCGGCTTTGGCTCGATTTCAACGCTGCGGTCCCAGAAATATTTTTTTGTGAATTCTGCCGACGTAAGCGCCAGCCAAACCTTATCAGGCGGCGCGGCGATGTACGTGGCGTAAACCGTCTTCGGTGTGAATTGAGGCATCGGTCGCGGACCTTTCCACCAACGCCCGGTTGGCCGCAAGGGAGCGGCGGCTTCAAGTAGAAGCTCGGCACCACCCTCACTGCACGCAGCCTCCCATATATTGCGAACGGACCGTCCCCGGAACGTTGTACAGGCCGGACTGAAAGGCACAGCGCGACGCCCGATCCTGAAATGTCTCAGGGCCATGCGGCAGGTTGGGCACGGGGTTGGTCACCCCGGGCACGACCGAGGGGCCTTGCTCCTGCGCTACCGGCGGAAGCGTCACCCTGCCGCTGCCCTCCGGGGGAATGAGCGTCGTCCGCGGCAAGGGCGTCGGCAGTACCGATCCGGAGGAGCCGCGCGTGGCGACAAAGACCCCCGGTCGCCGATGCAGTTTTTCTACAAACCGCTCATGGCCAAGGAGACTGGCGTGCCGCTGTGCCGGCGCCACGCCTTTCGCTTCATACTTTGCTGCGCCACGGGCAGGCGTGCCTCGCCCCGGCACCATGATCGTATCGGGATAGCCGGGATAGCCCTGGGCGACCGCATAACCGGGGGCGGCCGCAAGAAGCGCCATTGCCAGCCAAATGCCGCGTTGAGTGCGCATGGTAATGCTCGGAACCTGCTGCGCCCGCCTGACTAACCCTACGCGCCTGATAGTGTTCCGGCTCAATTCTCCGGCGCTTCCTCGATCGGATCGTAGCGCTTAGGGTCGAGCCCCAGCAGATTCCACGATTGCTGCATATGCGGCGGCAGCGGCGCGGTGACGTCGATCACCCCGCCGCGCGGATGCGGCACGGCGATGCGGCGGGCAAGCAGATGCAGCCGGCTCTGCATGCCGCCCGGCAACTGCCAATTTTCCAGCGAAAAATATTTCGGATCGCCGACGATCGGATGGCCGATATGGGCCATATGCGCGCGCAATTGGTGGGTGCGGCCGGTCACCGGCTTGAGCGAAATCCAGGCTAACAGCGGGCCTGAGGTTTCCACCACGGCGTAATAGGTCACGGCATGGCTCGCGCCCTTCTCGCCATGGCGAGCGATGCGCATGACCGATTCGTCCTCGCGCTCCTCTTTGGCGAGAAACGTCGAGATGCGGCCTTGCTGCACCTTCGGCATCCCCGCAACCAGGGCCCAATAGACCTTGCGCGCCGAGCGGGAGCGGAAAGTTTTCGCCAGCGCGGCGGCGGCGAACCGGGTCTTGGCGACCAGAAGACATCCGGCGGTATCCTTGTCGAGACGGTGCACCAGGCGCGGCCGCTGCCCGTGCACGTCGCGATAGACTTCCAGCATGCCGTCGAGGTGACGCGTGGTACCCGAACCGCCCTGCACGGCAAGCCCCATCGGCTTGTTGAAAACCAGCACATCGGCGTCTTCGTATAGCGTGATCGATTTTAAAAACTCGCCGGTCTGGTCGTCGGCGTTACCGCTCGGCACGCGGGGCTTCGGTGCATCGAGGCGCAGTGGCGGGATGCGCACGGTCTGTCCGGCCTCGAGCCGGTTCTTCGGCTGCGTTCGCTTGCCGTTGACGCGCACCTCGCCTTTGCGAATGACGCGTTGAATGTGGGAGAAGCTCAACCCCGGAAATTTGGCTTCGAAAAACCGGTCAACGCGCATACCGGCTTCGTCGGCGGTGACCGCGACGTTCTGCACGGTGGTGGGAAGCGGCGCAGCCGCTCCCGTCGCGGCTTGCACAGCCGGCGCAGCCCCTCGTTGCTTCCCGTCATCCTGAGGCGCGCGCCTATGGCGAGTCTCGAAGGATGGGCCCCGATCGGTTCGGCCATCGCCCCGCCCGAACTTGGCTTTGGCCGATTTCGGGATGTGAGATCGCGAACCGGCATTAGCCGATTTGTCGGGCCGCCTCGCTCGCGTCTCAGGGTGACGATGAGCAGAATCATGCCGATTCCGCGGGCCGGCCATCGGCCTGCCGCCGCCGGGTTGGCGTGGTCCGCGCGGGCCCCTCACGAGCCGCTCCGCTCGCGGCGCAGCTTCGCCCAATACTCCAGCCGCTTTCTGATTTCGCGCTCAAAACCGCGCTCCGGCGGATCGTAGAATTGCTGCCGGCCGAGTTGTTCGGGGAAATAATCCTGTCCGGAGAATGCCTCCGGCGCGTCGTGGTCGTATTCGTAGTCCGATCCGTAACCTTCGGTTTTCATCAGCTTGGTCGGCGCATTGAGGATGTGCTTGGGCGGTAATAGCGAGCCGGCTTGCTTGGCAGTGCGCATCGCGGCGCCGAAGGCGGTATAGGCCGCATTCGATTTCGGCGCGGTGGCGACGTAGATGACCGCTTCGGCGATGGCAAGTTCGCCCTCGGGGCTGCCGAGAAAATCGTAAGCCTCTTTCGCGGCATTGGCGACGACCAGCGCCTGCGGGTCGGCAAGGCCGATGTCCTCAATAGCCATCCGCACCACGCGGCGCGCCAAATACAGCGGATCCTCGCCGGCATCGAGCATGCGGCAGAGGTAATACAGCGCCGCGTCGGGATCCGATCCGCGCACCGACTTGTGCAGCGCGCTGATCAGATTGTAGTGGCCATCCTGCGCCTTATCGTAGATCGGCGCGCGGCGCTGCACGACCGCCTGCAGGGCTGCGGCGTCGAACGTCTCGCCATGGCGCGCGGCGCGCCAAACTTCTTCAACCAACGTCAGCGCGGCGCGGCCGTCGCCGTCCGCCATGCGGATCAAGGATATACGCGCCTCAGCGTCGAGCGGCAGCGGCTTGCCCTCGATTTCTTCGGCGCGGGCGAGCAGCTTTTCAATGGCGTCGGGCTCGAGCGACCTGAACACCAGCACCCTGGCGCGCGACAGAAGCGGCGCTATCAGCTCGAACGACGGATTTTCGGTGGTGGCGCCGACCAGTACAATCGTGCCGTCCTCCATCACCGGCAGAAAGGAATCCTGCTGGGCGCGATTGAACCGGTGGATCTCATCGACGAAGAGGAGCGTCCCCTGCCCCGTCTCGCGGCGGGCCCGCGCTGCTTCGAACACTTTTTTCAAATCGGCCACGCCGGAAAAGATCGCCGAAATCTGCTCGAAATAAAGCTCGGTCGCGTGCGCCAAAAGCCGCGCCACGGTCGTCTTACCAGTGCCGGGCGGACCCCAGAAAACGAGTGAGCCGAGCGATCGCGTCTCGAGCATGCGGGCGAGCGCGCCGTCAGGGCCGAGAAGGTGATCTTGCCCCACCACTTCGGACAACTTGCCCGGGCGCAGCTTGTCGGCAAGCGGCCGCGGCGCGTCATGTTCGAGGCCTGCCGCGGCGAACAGGCTCGGTCCCTTTTCTTTGGGACGCGAGCTCATCCGGAAAACATTACGGAAATCTTCTGTCCGCCCCGCATTAGGGTGATGCGCCACTGCCGGCCTCCGGAGCCGGCGACACGTTGCAAATCGGTGGGTTTCTCGATCTTCTCGTCGTTGACCGAGACGATGATGTCGCCCTTCTGGAAGCCGATCGATTGCGCCTCCGAGCCACCGGCGACGCCGGTGACAACGACACCCTGCGTGCTTGGATCAAGCCGCATTTCGTCGGCGAGCGCCGGCGAAAGATTGGCCACAGTAATGCCGAGGAACGGCGAACGGCCACGGATTTCGAGTTCCTCGCGCGGTGCATCGGGCAGGCTCTGCAGCGTGACCGGCACGACGATGGAATGACCCTGGCGGATCACGCCAATCTGTGCCGTCGCGCCGATCGGCTTTGTCGCAAAGCGATAATTGAAGGCTGTCGGGATCGTCGACTTCCGTCCCGTCGACGCTGACGATGACATCGCCGGTTTTGATGCCGGCGCGCGCGGCCGGGCTGTCGGCGGCGAGGTTTGCGACCAACGCGCCGCTCGGGCGCTGCAGGCCGAGGCTGTCGGCGATGTCGGGCGTGACCTCTTGCAGCTTGGCGCCGAGCCACGGCCGCTTCACCGCTCCGCTGCCGGCTTCCGCCGAGGCCACCACCACCCGCACCATGTTCGCGGGGATGGCAAAGCCGATGCCCTGAGATCCGCCCGAGCGCGAATAGATCGCCGAATTGAGTCCAACCATGCGGCCGCCCATATCGACCAGCGGGCCGCCGGAATTGCCGGGGTTGATGGCGGCGTCGGTCTGAATGAAGAACTGATAGTCGCTGATACCGATATCGGTGCGGGCCACCGCCGAAACGATGCCATGGGTGACCGTCTGGCCGACGCCGAAGGGATCGCCGATCGCCAGCACGACGTCGCCGACCTGCAAGTCGTCGGAATTGGCAAACGGCAGCGTCGGAAAGCGCTCCTTGGCGCCCTTGATCCGCAGCACGGCAAGATCGCTGCGCTGATCCTTGAGCACGACATCGGCGGGAAATTCGCGCTTGTCGGACAACGCCACCTTTATTTCGCTGGCGCCCTCGATGACGTGATAGTTTGTCACGACGAGACCGGCCGAATCGACGATGACGCCGGAGCCGAGCGAGCGCTCGATCTGCTGCCGCGGCCCGGTCCCAAAGAACTGCCGGAAGAACGGATCGGCAAGGAAGGGATTGCTGTTCTCGACTATATGTTGGGCGTAAACATTCACGACCGCAGGCGCCACCCGCTTGACGATCGGCGCAAAGGAAAGCTCAACCTGCTGCGGCGAGGTCGGGACCGCTCGCTCCTGGGCGTTTGCGCCGGGGATCGAGACCGCTGCCAGGGCGACAGCGACTGCCAAAACGGCTGGGGAGGAAAAGCGCGGCATAACAACCCCGATCAATACGCCCGCATATAGGCATCTTACCGAGGCCGCAGAAGTGCGACAGCGTCGCCCGAGGGGCTGGCGCTCGGCTAGGCCGGAACTGCCGCTTCGGCCTCACTGCGGCGCGCCTGAACCGGTCCGGAATCCTTGCCGCGGGCTTCGACATCGCGTTCGACGAATTCGATTACCGCCACCGGCGCCGAATCGCCATAACGGAAGCCGGCCTTGAGCACGCGGAGGTAGCCGCCGCTGCGCTCTTTGTAGCGCGGTCCGATGACGTCGAAGAGTTTTTTGACCATGGCGATATCGCGCATCTGCGAAATCGCCTGACGCCGTGCGTGCAAGCCACCGCGCTTGCCGAGCGTGACCAATTTCTCGACGATCGGGCGCAAATCCTTCGCCTTTGGCAGCGTCGTGACGATCTGCTCGTGCTTGATCAACGATGCGGCCAGGTTCGCCAGCATCGACTTACGATGATCCGAGCGGCGGTTGAATTTGCGATGTGTCTTGGCGTGACGCATTTCGGACTCCAGATGACGTATGACGGAGGGCAGATGAAAGAGAACTTGCTAAACCGTCCTCTGACGTCTGTCGCCCGTCTTCTGCTCAGTAATGGTCCTCGAACCGCTTGGCCAGTTCTTCGATATTTTCCGGTGGCCAGCCCGGCACTTCCATGCCGAGATGCAGTCCCATCTGGACCAGGACTTCCTTGATTTCGTTGAGCGACTTGCGGCCAAAATTCGGCGTGCGCAGCATCTCGGCTTCGGTCTTCTGCACCAGGTCGCCGATATAGACGATGTTGTCGTTCTTCAGGCAATTGGCCGAGCGTACCGAAAGCTCGAGCTCGTCCACCTTCTTGAGGAAGGCGGGATTGAAGGCGAGATCGGGGATCGCCTCGTGCGTGGTCTCGCGCTTGGGCTCTTCGAAATTGACGAATACGTTGAGCTGGTCCTGCAGAATGCGCGCGGCGTAAGCGAGCGCGTCTTCCGGGGTTACCGCGCCATTGGTCTCGATCGACAGTGTCAGCTTGTCGTAGTCGAGGATTTGCCCTTCGCGGGTATTCTCCACCTTGTAGGAGACTTTGCGTACCGGCGAGTAGAGGCTGTCGACCGGGATCAATCCGATCGGCGCATCCTCGGGCCGATTGCGCTCGGCCGGCACATAGCCCTTGCCGGTATTGACGGTGAATTCCATGCGGATTTCGGCGCCCTCGTCCAGCGTGCACAGAACGAGGTCGGGATTAAGCACGACAATGTCGCCGACCGTCTGAATGTCGGCCGCGGTGACGGTGCCAGGACCCTGCTTCTTCACCACCATCCGCTTGGGCCCGTCGCCCTGCATCTTGATGGCAATGTCCTTGATGTTGAGCACGATGTCGGTGACGTCTTCGCGCACGCCGGCGATTGAGGAAAACTCGTGCAGCACGCCGTCGATGTGCACCGACTGAACGGAAGCGCCTTGCAGCGAAGAGAGCAAAATACGCCGCAGCGCATTGCCGAGCGTCACGCCGAAGCCGCGTTCGAGGGGCTCGGCGATTACGGTCGCCGAACGGCGCGTATCAGCTCCGGCGCTGACCTGCAGCTTGTTGGGCCTGATCAGTTCCTGCCAATTTTTTTGAATTGTCACGTTATCACCCATGGTGTTGCGCGGCGCCAAAGTCTCGCGCGGCCCGCTCCGCTCCGCGGGGCTAAAATTCGTTTCATGTTCAAGCGGCGGCATATGTTCCATCTGTTCCATCAACCGGATATTCCCTATACCCGCCGCCGCTTGCGCGGGCGGCAGCCGTTGTGCGGGATCGGAGTTACGTCGCGTATCGAAGTGATGGTGAAGCCGGCGGCCTGCAGCGAGCGCAGTGCCAACTCCCGTCCAGAGCCAGGGCCTGCGACTTCGACTTCCAGCGTTCGCATGCCGTGCTCCTGCGCCTTCTTGGCCGCATCCTCGGCGGCGACCTGGGCCGCGTAAGGCGTCGACTTGCGGGAGCCTTTAAAACCCATGGTGCCGGACGACGACCAGGCAATGGTATTGCCTTGCACGTCGGTGATCGTAATCATGGTGTTGTTGAACGACGCGTTGACGTGCGCGACGCCCGAAGCGATGTTCTTGCGTTCGCGTTTGCGAACGCGCGTGGCTTCCTTACCCATTCTGAACCCTTTCGCGGAGCGGCGCCGGGCGCACCGGCACGGCCACGTAATGTTGTTCCACGCGCTATTTCTTCTTGCCGGCGATCGCCTTGGCCGGGCCCTTGCGGGTCCGGGCGTTGGTGTGCGTACGCTGGCCGCGCACCGGCAGGCCGCGCCGGTGACGCAGACCGCGATAACAACCCAAATCCATCAGCCGCTTGATATTCATGGCGACTTCGCGCCGCAGGTCGCCTTCCACCATGTAATCGCGGTCGATCATTTCACGCAGTTGCAGGACCTCCTGATCGGTCAGCTGCGACACCCGGCGCGATTCCGGAATCGACACCTTGTCGAGGATCTCGTGGGCTTTGGCACCGCCAATGCCATAGATGTACTGCAACGCGATCACGATCCGCTTGTTGGTTGGCAGATTGACGCCGGCGATACGAGCCACTTCAGCTACTCCTTGCCCCGACCCAGCCGCAGAACGTCCGTGGCGACCGGCCGCTTTCCATTGGTTCCAATGTCACCTGAGAAGGCCACAAACGTAAAAAGACAACGCCTGCCTGCCGCTACGGCTTGGCATCGCTGCTAATTCTCCGACCGGATGTTGGTGGCTTATTAATGGATTCAAAGCGCGTTCGTCAACCTCAGCGAGGCCTTTCTTCTGTAAACTTGGTCACCGGCCCGCGGCTACGACTGCGGCCGGTCTTGCGTCCCGTTGGCGTAGCCTTGCGAGTCTTCGGCCGCTTCCCCGCCGTAACCGTCATTTTCGGGCGCTTTGCGGACTTTTTTCCTATCGCCGACTTTCCTTTGACGCGGGCAGGCCGCGCTGTCAGATGCCGAGTTCTTCGCTTTTTTTTTGAGCCGTCGGCCCGGAGAGCGGCCGATCTGATGGCAGCGCCCCCTCGATGGCGGCAGTCACATCAGGGATAGGCGCCATGCCGTTCACAGAGTGCAAGACGCCCTGATTACGGTAATAGGTGATCAAGGGCGCCGTCTGCTCCCGGTAGGCCTTCAACCTGTTTCGCAGCACTTCGGGATTGTCGTCGGCCCGTAGGTCCTCGCCCCGCGCCCGCATTTCAGCGATGCGGTTCTCGATACGCTTGATCAGCGCGTCCTCGTCGACCTGCAATTCGATCACCGCCCCCAACCCAAGACGCCGACCCGCCAGCATGCGATCGAGCGCCACAGCCTGCGGCACCGTGCGCGGAAAGCCGTCGAGGATGAAGCCCTTGCGGGCGTCGGGCTGCTCGATGCGCTGGCCGACAATGTCGACGACGACGCTATCGGGCACCAGTCCGCCTTTGGCCATGATTTCCTGGACTTGGCGTCCAATCGGAGTACCGGCCTTGACGGCCGCCCGCAGCATGTCCCCGGTCGAAAGCTGAACGATTCCGTATTTGGCGACGAGACGCAGGGCCTGCGTTCCCTTGCCAGCCCCCGGCGGGCCGAGCAGGATCAGTCTCATCTGCGGCGCCCCCTCAATTTCGATCTTTTAATCAGGCCCTCGTATTGGTGAGCCAAGAGGTAGCCCTGGACCTGCGCTACAGTATCCATGGTGACGCTCACAACGATCAAGAGCGATGTGCCGCCAAAATAGAATGGCACCGCCGCGTAGGAGATAAGGATTTCCGGGAAAAGGCAAACAGCCGCCAGATAGGCGGCGCCGATAACTGTAATCCGTGAAAGCACATAGTCGATATATTCGGCCGTCCGTTCGCCCGGCCGGATACCCGGGATAAAGCCGCCATGCTTCTTCAAATTATCGGCGGTTTCCGTCGGGTTGAACACGATCGCCGTATAGAAAAAAGTGAAAAACACGATCAGCCCGATATAGAGCAGCAGAAACAATGGCCGCCCATGCGCTAATTGGGTGGTGATGACAGTCAGCCAGCCCGGGCCCTCCCCGGCGGTGAAATTGGCAACTGTTGCCGGCAACAGAAGCAGCGACGAGGCGAAGATCGGCGGAATCACGCCCGACGTATTGAGCTTGAGCGGTAAATGCGAGGACTGCCCCTCGAACATCCGATTGCCGACCTGCCGCTTGGGGTACTGAATCAGGAGCCGACGCTGGGCACGCTCCATGAACACAATGAAGGTGATGACCACAACCACCATGAGGATCACCACCAGGATGAGGCCGGTGGACAGGGCGCCCTGGCGACCCAACTCAAGCGTGCCGGCGACCGCCGACGGCAATTGGGCGACAATGCCAGCCATGATGATCAGCGAGGTGCCGTTGCCGATGCCGCGCTGCGTTATCTGCTCACCGACCCACATCAGAAAGATCGTACCGCCTGTGAGTGTTATCACCGTCGAGATGAGGAAGAATAACCCAGGGTCGCTGACCACGTGGGCGGCGCCCTCAAGGCCGACCGCAATGCCGTAAGACTGAAACACCGCCAGCACCACCGTAAGATACCGGGTGTACTGGTTGATCATCTTGCGGCCCGCTTCGCCTTCCTTCTTGAGCTGCTCAAGGGTCGGCGAAACCGTCGTCATCAGCTGGATAATGATCGACGCCGAGATGTAAGGCATGATGTTCAGCGCAAAAATCGCCATGCGGTGGATGCCGCCGCCGGCGAACATGTTGAACATGCCGAGGATGCCGCCTTGCTGGGACTGAAATATCTGATCCCAGGCGTTGGGGTCGATGCCGGGCAGCGGAATGTAGGTGCCGAGCCGATAGACCAGGAGCGCGCCGAGCGTGAACCAGATCCGCTTCTTCAACTCATCGGCCTTGGCGAGGGCCGAGAAGTTGAGGGTAGACGCCAGCTGTTCTGCCGCAGAGGCCATCGGGTGCTCCGTATACGTCCCAGCCTATATAGACATCAGGCCGCCTGCTCGCTCGCCTCCGCTTTAGGCGCAAGGATTTCGACCGTCCCGCCGGCCTTCTCCACCGCGGTCACCGCCGATTTCGAGGCGCCATGCACGGCGAGGGCAACTTTGGTCTTGATTTCGCCGTTGCCAAGCAGCCGAACCCCGTCCTTCGCCCGGCGCAAAAGTCCCGCCTTGACGAGCACCGCGGCATCAATCCTGGCGCTGCTGTCGAGAATGCCGCCGTCGATCGCAGCTTGAATGCGGCCGAGGTTCACTTCGTTCAGTTTTTTGGCGAACTTGGTGTTCCTGAAACCGCGCTTGGGCAGCCGGCGGTGCAGCGGCATCTGGCCGCCCTCAAAGCCCTTGATCCGCACGCCGGAGCGGGCGGTCTGACCCTTGCCGCCGCGGCCGCCAGTCTTGCCCTTACCCGAGCCGATACCGCGACCGATGCGCTTGCGTGTCTTGCGGGCGCCGGGGCGGCCGGCGAGTTGATGCAGCTGCATCGGTTACTTCTCCACCACTTCAATGAGATGGGCGACCTTCTTGATCATGCCCCGGGTTTGCGGGGTATCGGCAAGCTCGGCGACACGGCCGACCTTGTTGAGCTTCAAACCGATCAGAGTTTCGCGCTGGGTATGGATCCGACGCAACGGGCTTCCAGTCTGCCGGACCTTGACGATCTTGCCTGTCTTTTTATCGGCGCTCATGGCCCGCTCCGTCCTTATTCCGCCGTTACTTCAGCATCGACATCGCGGCGGCGCGCTTGCAGCGCCGAAACCTTGACGTTGCGGCGCGCTGCGACCGAACGCGGCGAGTCCTGGCGCTTGAGCGCATCGAAAGTGGCGCGCACGACGTTGTAGGGATTTGATGTCCCGATCGACTTTGCCACGACGTCCTGCATGCCGAGCGTCTCGAACACGGCCCGCATCGGACCGCCGGCAATGATGCCGGTGCCGGGAGGCGCCGCGCGCAAATAGACTTTACCGGCGCCATGCCGGCCGGCGACGTCGTGATGCAGCGTACGACCTTCGCGCAACGGCACCCGAGTCAGCCCCCGCTTCGCCGCATCGGTCGCCTTGCGGATCGCTTCCGGAACTTCACGCGCCTTGCCGTGACCGAAGCCTACCCTGCCCTTCTGGTCGCCGACGACGACGAGCGCGGCAAAGCCGAAGCGGCGTCCGCCCTTCACCACCTTGGCGACGCGGTTGATGTGCACGAGCTTGTCAACGAACTCGCTGTCGCGCTCTTCGTTTCTTCGCTCGCGGGATTCACGTGCCATAATTGTTTGCCTTTATCGATATCGCGCGGTTGCCGTTATCAGAAATTCAATCCGCCTTCGCGGGCCGCCTCGGCCAATGCCCGAACCCGACCGTGGTAGAGATAGCTGCCGCGATCGAACACCACGTCTTTGACGCCCTTTTCTTGCGCCCGTTCGGCGATGAGCTTGCCGACCGCCTTCGCCGCATCGACGTTGGCGCCCGTCTTGAGGCCATCGCGCGTGGCCTTTTCGATCGAAGACGCCGCAGCAAGGGTGACACCGGCATCGTCATCGATGACCTGGGCGTAAATGTGCTTGGACGAGCGGTACACCGTCAGCCGCTTGCGGTCGCCCGCGGCGCGCCGCAGGACGCCGCGCACGCGGCCCTGTCGTCGCACGTCTCTGTCGCTGAGCTTGGTCATCGGCGCCTGCCTTACTTCTTCTTGCCTTCCTTGCGGAAGATCCGTTCATCGGAGTATTTGATGCCCTTGCCCTTATAGGGTTCCGGCGGACGGTATTCGCGGATTTCGGCGGCAACCTGCCCGACCTTCTGCCGATCGCTGCCGCTGATGACGATCTCGACGGGGCGCGGGGTGACGATCGTAATGCCTTCCGGGATCGGATAAACGATATCGTGGCTGTAGCCGAGCGCGATTTGCAGGTTCTTGCCCTGTACGGCCGCTCGATAGCCGACGCCGTTGATTTCAAGGCGCTGTTCGAAGCCTTTGGTCACACCCGCAATGAGATTGGCGACGAGCGTGCGAGAGGTGCCCCATTGCGAGCGGGCGCGCTTGGTCTCGCTACGCGGCGTTACCTTGATCTGACCGTCTTCGAGCTTGACTTCGACCTCGTCGTGCAACGCCACCGACAGCGCACCCTTGGGCCCTTTGACCTTAACGGTCTGGCCTTCGACATTGGCGGTAACGCCCGAGGGCACCGCGACGGGCTTTTTGCCGATACGAGACATCAGAACACCTTACAGAGAATTTCGCCGCCGACATTGGCGTCGCGAGCATCGTGATCGGCCATAACGCCTTTCGGCGTCGAAACGATAGTGACGCCTAGGCCGTTGTTGATGCGCGGCATGTTCTTGACTGACGTATAGACGCGGCGGCCCGGCTTCGACACCCGCTCGATTTCGCGAATCACCGGCGCGCCGTCGAAATATTTCAGCTCGATCTCGATCTCCGAACGGCCGGCCTTTTCAACCACCGCATAGCCGCGGATATAGCCTTCGCTCTTGAGCACTTCGAGCACGCTCTCGCGCAGCCGCGAATTGGGCGAACTCACTTTCGACTTGCTGCGCATCTGCGCATTGCGAATGCGCGACAGTAAATCGCCGAGCGGATCGTTCATGGACATTGCGATCCTCCTTTACCAGCTCGACTTCACCAGGCCCGGGATCAATCCCTTGGACCCAAGCTCCCGCAACGCAATGCGCGACAGCTTATGTTTGCGGTAGTAGCCGCGAGGCCGGCCGGTCAATTCGCAGCGGTTGCGGATCCGGGTGGCCGACGAGTTTCGCGGCAGTTCGGCAAGCTTCAGCGTGGCGGCGAAACGTTCCTCCACCGGCTTCGACTTGTCTTCGATGATCGCCTTGAGCCGCGTCCGTCGCCCCGAATACTTCTTCGTCATCCGGCGGCGCCGGTTGTTCTTCTCAATCGAACTTTTCTTCGCCATCTCGTTCTCCAAACCGTTCCGCGTTTGAGGCTTCAAACTCACTGCCGGAACGGAAAATTGAATGCTGCCAACAGCGCCCGCGCCTCGTCGTCGTTGCGAGCCGTGGTGCAGACGGTGATGTCCATGCCCCAGACATCGGTTGTTTTGTCGTAGTCGATCTCCGGGAACACGATGTGCTCCTTGATGCCCAGCGAGTAATTGCCGCGCCCGTCGAAGCTCTTCGGATTGAGACCGCGGAAATCCCGCACCCGCGGCAGCGCAATATTGATGAGCCGGTCAAGAAACTCATACATTCGCGCCTGGCGGAGCGTCACCTTGCAGCCGATCGCCTGACCGGCGCGCACTTTATAGGTCGCGATGGACTTGCGCGCTTTCGTCACCACCGGCTTCTGCCCGGAGATCAACGCGAGATCGGAGGCGGCGCTGTCGACCTTCTTCTTGTCGGCGACGCCTTCGCCAATGCCCATATTGATTACGACCTTGTCGAGCGTCGGCACTTCGAAGCGATTCTTGTAGCCGAACTGCTCGGCGATCTTGGCGCGAATCGCCTCTTCGAACTGGACCTTCAGGCGCGCCGGCACACGCTGCTCTGGCTCGCGCGCAACCGCCGGCTTGCCGCCACCCTTCGGCTCGGCGGCAGCCTTATCGGTACGCGCTTGTTTCGCGGCCTTCTTGCTGTCCTTCTCGGCCCTGGCGGCCTGCTCAGGCGTCGGCGGCCGGGCGGCCTTGTCGGGCCTTTTTGCTTGCTTCTCGTCCGTATCAGCCATCGATCTCGACTCCCGAACGCTTGGCGACGCGCAGCTTCTTGCGCTCGTCGCCCTTGCCGACGATCTTGAACCCGACGCGGGTCGGCTTGCCATCCTTAGGGTCGGCAAGCGCCACGTTCGACAGGTGGATCGCCGCTTCCTTGGAAATGATGCCGCCCTCCTGCGAGGTGCTCTGCCGCTGATGCCGCTTGACCAGATTGATCCCGCGCACCACCACGCGGCCGTCGTCACGGCGCATTTCGATGACTTCGCCGGTGCGACCCTTGTCGCGGCCGGCAATGACGACGACGTTGTCGCCCTTTTTGATCTTCGCCGCCATCACAGCACCTCGGGCGCAAGCGAGATGATTTTCATATGGTTCTTCGCCCGCAGCTCGCGCGGCACCGGGCCGAAGATGCGGGTGCCGACCGGCTCCATTTGCGGGTTGATCAGCACAGCCGCGTTGCGGTCGAAACGAATGACCGAGCCGTCGGCGCGCTTGATGTCCTTGGAAATACGGACGATCACCGCCTTCATCACGTCGCCCTTTTTTACGCGGCCCCGTGGAATCGCTTCCTTCACTGAGACGACGATGACGTCGCCGATGGTGGCGTATTTGCGCTTGGAGCCGCCCAGCACCTTGATGCACATGACGCGGCGCGCGCCGGAATTATCCGCCACGTCGAGATTGGTCTGCATCTGGATCATGGGTTACCCCACTCTTTTCCTTCGGTCCGTATCACGACTTACGACGCTTTCTTCTTCTCGCCCCGCACCACTGCCCAGCGCTTCAGCTTGGAAATGGGACGGTGCTCTTCGATCCACACCATGTCGCCGACTTTGAATTCGTTATTCTCGTCGTGCGCGTAATACTTTTTCGAGCGGCGAACCGTCTTTTTGAACAACGGATGAGTAAAGCGGCGCTCAACCCGCACCACCAATGTCTTCGCTTGTTTGTCGCTCACCACGACGCCTTGGAGCGTTCGCTTCGGCATGTCGGTCCTCTTTAACTCTTGACCGCGGTGCGCTTGCCGCGCGCCACGGTTTTCAATCGGGCAATATCGCGCCGAACCTCGCGAACGCGCGCGGTGTTTTCCAATTGTCCGCTCGCGCGCTGGAAGCGCAGATTGAACTGCTCCTTCTTGAGCTTGAGCACTTCGTCGTCGATCTGATCGATCGTCATCGGCCTGATATCCGCAGCTTTCATGGCACCGCTACTCACTGATCCGTTCGACGAACCGGGTCTTGATCGGCAATTTGGCGGCGGCCAGAGCCAGCGCCTCCTTGGCGACCTGGGTTGTCACACCGTCGATCTCGAAAAGAATCCGGCCGGGCTTGACGCGGGCGACCCACAATTCCGGGGCTCCCTTGCCCGAGCCCATGCGCACTTCGAGCGGCTTCTTCGATACCGGTACGTCAGGGAACAACCGGATCCAGACGCGGCCCGAGCGCTTCATGTGGCGCGTCAGCGCGCGGCGCGCGGCCTCGATCTGGCGCGCGGTGACCCGTTCAGGCTCAAGCGCCTTGAGGCCATACTGGCCGAACGCAAGGCCGGCCGCACTCGACGCCACGCCGTGGATGCGGCCCTTGTGCGCCTTGCGAAACTTCGTCCGCTTCGGTTGCAGCATGACTTACGCCTCTATTCCCTTTGTCTCGCTCACGCCGCGTCGCGCCGCGGCCGGCCGACATCGCCCTCGGCCATCTTCTTGTCTTGCGCCATCGGGTCGTGTTCCATGATCTCGCCCTTGAAGATCCAGACCTTCACGCCGCAGGTGCCATAGGTGGTGAATGCAGTGGCTACGCCGTAATCGACGTCGGCACGCAACGTATGCAGCGGCACGCGCCCCTCGCGGTACCACTCCATGCG
This sequence comes from uncultured Alphaproteobacteria bacterium, assembly GCA_963790495.1. Lineage (GTDB taxonomy): Bacteria > Pseudomonadota > Alphaproteobacteria > Rhizobiales > Xanthobacteraceae > BOG-931. Next base: position 52,289 of record CAWBOW010000012.1, read on the forward strand.
TGCGATTTCCGCGCCGCCGAGCCGGCCCGAGCAGTTGATACGGATACCGCCGGCGCCGAGCCGCATCGCCGATTGAACTGCGCGCTTCATCGCGCGGCGGAACGCAACGCGCCGCTCGAGCTGCTGCGCGATGGACTCAGCGACCAATTGCGCGTCAAGCTCGGGTTTACGGATCTCGACGATATTGATTACCACGTCGCTGTCGGTAAGCGCGGCAACCTTCCTGCGCAATTTCTCGATGTCGGCGCCCTTTTTGCCGATGACGACGCCAGGGCGCGCCGAGTGGATAGTGACGCGGCACTTTTTGTGCGGCCGCTCGATCACGATCTTGGACACCGCCGCCTGCTTGAGCTCACTCATCAGCGCTTTGCGAATTTCCATGTCCTCGTGCAGCAACTCGCCGTAGCTCGCTTTGCCGGCATACCAGCGCGAATCCCAGGTGCGATTGATGCCGAGACGAAGCCCGAGAGGATTGACTTTTTGACCCATAATATCGTCCTCGCTGCCCCCGTTACGCCTGCTGCGCTTCGACTTCGCGCACCACGATGGTGAGATGTGCGAACGGCTTGAAAATCGCGCCGATGCGGCCGCGGGCGCGCGGCGAATGCCGCTTGAGCACAATGGCCTTGCCGACATGAGCCTCGGCCACGACCAGATCGTCGACGTCGAGGTCGTGATTGTTCTCCGCATTGGCAATCGCCGATTCCAGGCACTTGCGAACGTCCCTGGCGATGCGCTTGCGCGAGAATTCGAGATCGGCAAGCGCGGTCGACACCTTCTTGCCGCGAATAAGCTGCGCCAAAAGATTGAGCTTCTGCGGGCTGATCCGCAGCATCCGGGCAACAGCCTTCGCCTCGTTGTCGGCGAGCGTGCGATCGCGCTTTTTCTTGCTCATCGATACGCTCCCAACCTCACGATGCCCCACCCGCCGGCGCGGCCGGCGCCGCGTTCGACGCGGCGGCTCCGCCGCCGTCGCCGCCGCTGCGCTTGGCCTTACGATCCGACGAATGGCCGTAGAATGAGCGGGTCGGCGCGAATTCGCCAAACTTATGCCCGACCATTTCTTCGGTGACGATCACCGGGATGTGCTTCTGGCCGTTATAGACGCCGAACGTCAGCCCGACGAATTGCGGCAGGATAGTCGAACGTCGCGACCAGATACGGATCATCTCGTGACGTCCAGACGAGCGCGCGGCATCCGCCTTTTTGAGCAGATAGCCGTCGACAAACGGACCCTTCCAGATCGAACGAGTCATAATCGCTCCTACTTCTGCTTCTTGCGGGCGTGACGGCTCATCATGATGAACTTGGTCGTCGCCTTGTTCTTTCGCGTTTTCATGCCTTTGGTGGGTTTGCCCCACGGCGTCACCGGGTGCCGGCCGCCACGCGTGCGGCCGCCGAGCGGGTGATCGACCGGATTCATAACCTCGCCGCGCACGTGGCCGCGCCAGCCCAGCCAGCGGTTCCGCCCGGCTTTGCTGATCGAAATATTCATGTTGTCGGGGTTCGACACCGCGCCGACTGTCGCGAGGCACCGTCCGTGCACCAGGCGTTGCTCGGTGGAATTGAGCCGCACGATCACATATTCGCCGTCCCGGCCGACGATCTGAGCGTAAGTGCCTGCCGAGCGGGCAACCTGACCGCCCTTGCCGATTTTCAGTTCGATATTATGCACGATAGTACCGACCGGAATATTGGAAAGCGGCATGGCATTGCCGGGTTTCACGTCGACGTGCTCGCCGGCGACGATGGTGTCGCCGGCCGCGAGCCGTTGCGGCGCCAGGATATAAGCAAGCTCACCGTCGTCATACTTGATCAGCGCGATGAAGGCGGTGCGATTCGGGTCGTATTCGAGACGTTCGACCTTCGCCGACACGTCGAACTTGCGGCGCTTGAAATCGATCGTCCGATAAGACCTTTTGTGGCCGCCGCCGCGATAGCGCGACGTGATATGGCCGTTGTTGTTGCGACCGCCGGTGGAATGCTTTCCCTCGGTGAGCGCCTTGACCGGCTTGCCGGTATGCAGACCCGTGCGGTTGACCAGCACCAACTGGCGTTGACCTGCAGTAACCGGATTATAGTTCTTCAGTGCCATCGCGCGCTCCCTACAGCCCCGTCGTGACGTCGATCTTCTGGCCCTCTTCGAGGGTCACGATCGCGCGCTTGGTGTCCGAGGTGCGGCCGAGGCGGCCCTTGAATACCTTCCACTTGCCGCTGCGGCGCAGCGTATTGACGCTTTTGACCTTGACGTCGAACAGCCTCTCCACCGCTTCCTTGATCTGCGGCTTGGTGGCGGTCATCGCGACCTTGAACACGACCTTGTTAAACTCGGACGCATTGGTCGCCTTCTCGGTGATGAGCGGCGCGACGATTACATCGTAATGGCGCGGATCCGTTGTACTCATTTGAATCGCGCCTCCAATGCGTCGACGGCGGCGCGGGTCAAAACCAGCTTTCGCCGCCGCATGATGTCGTAGACGTTGATGCCGGCGACCGGCAGCACGTCGATGTTCGGAATATTGCGCGCGGCGTTGCGCACGTCGGCCGCGACCTCGGCGCCGTCGATGAACAGCGCGTTCGAGAGGCCGAGCTTATCGAAATGGCCGCGCAATGCCTTGGTCTTGGCTTCCTTCACCGACAGCACGTCGATGACGAGGATGCCGCCGTCCTTTGCCTTGGCCGACAACGCGTGCTTGAGCGCGAGCGCCCGCACCTTCTTCGGCAAGCCGATGGCGTGGCTGCGCGTATGCGGGCCGAACGAACGGCCGCCGCCGCGGAATAGGTTCACGCGCGCCGAGCCGTGACGGGCCGAACCGGTGCCCTTCTGCCGATACATTTTCTTGCCGGTGCGCAGGATATCGGCGCGATTTTTGACCTCGTGCGTGCCGCGCTGGCGCTTGGCCAGCTGCCAGACGACGCAGCGGTGAATGAGATCGGTGCGCGGATCGAGGCCAAAAATGGCGTCGGATAGCGTGACCGATCCGGCTTTCTTACCTTCGAGGGTGGTGACGTCGAGTTCCATGTCACTCGCCCTTCTTTTCTTCCGCATCGGCGCCGGCTTGCGCGCCCGCAGCTGCTTCGCTGAGCTTGAACTTGCCGGGCTTCGGCACGCCGTCCGGAAGCGCCTTCTTCACCGCGTCGCGAACCATGATCCAGCCGCCTTTGACGCCCGGGACTGCGCCCTCGACCAGTATCAGGCCACGCTCGACGTCGGTTTGTCTCACCTTGAGATTAAGCGTCGTCACCCGCTCGACCCCCAGATGACCGGACATTTTCTTGTTCTTGAATGTCCTGCCGGGATCCTGGCGGCCACCCGTACCGCCGATCGAGCGGTGCGAAACCGACACGCCGTGCGAAGCGCGCAGGCCGGCGAAATTCCAGCGCTTCATCGCGCCGGCCCAACCCTTGCCGGTCGAGGTACCGGTCACGTCGACATACTGGCCGACGACGAAATGGTCGGCGGTGATCTCGGCACCAACCGGAATAAGCGCGTCGTCATCAACACGGAATTCGGCGACTTTACGCTTTGGTTCGACTTTGGCGACGGCAAAGTGGCCGCGATCGGCCCTGGTCGTCGACTGCACCTTGCGCGAACCAGCGCCGAGCTGCAGAGCGACGTAACCGTTCTTCTCGTTGGTGCGGTGGCCGACGACCTGGCAATTGCCCAGGCGCAGCACCGTGACCGGCACATGTTCGCCGCTTTCGGTGAACAGCCGCGTCATACCGACCTTTTGCGCGAGCACCCCGGAACGCATTGGCTAAATCTCCACGCCTTACAGCTTGATCTCTACGTCGACGCCGGCGGCGAGATCGAGCTTCATCAGGGCATCGACCGTCTGCGGCGTCGGATCGACGATGTCGAGCAGGCGCTTGTGTGTGCGCATTTCGAATTGCTCGCGGCTTTTCTTGTCGACGTGCGGCGAGCGGTTGACCGTGAATTTCTCGATCTTGGTGGGCAGCGGAATCGGGCCACGAACTTGCGCGCCGGTGCGCTTGGCCGTGTTCACGATCTCGCGCGTCGACGCATCAAGGATGCGATGATCGAACGCCTTAAGTCGGATTCTTATATTTTGGCCGTTCATGATGCCGCTCTTCGTGCCGCTTTTGGAAGCTGAATGCCCGGCACCAAGCCGGGCATCGGGACGTTTCGATCGTTACTCGATAATGCTCGCCACCACGCCTGCGCCGACGGTGCGGCCGCCTTCGCGAATGGCGAAACGCAGCTTCTCCTCCATCGCGATCGGCACGATCAACGTCACCTCCATGGCGATATTGTCGCCCGGCATGACCATTTCGGTGCCTTCCGGCAACGTGACCACGCCGGTCACGTCGGTGGTGCGGAAGTAGAACTGCGGTCGGTAGTTGGTGAAAAACGGCGTATGGCGCCCGCCTTCCTCCTTGGTGAGGATGTAAGCCTCAGCCTTGAACTTGGTGTGGGGCTTCACCGAACCCGGCTTGCACAACACCTGACCGCGCTCGACCTCTTCACGTTTGGTGCCGCGCAGCAGGCAACCCACGTTGTCGCCGGCCTCGCCCTGGTCGAGAAGCTTGCGGAACATTTCCACGCCGGTGACGACGGTCTTGGTGGTCGCCTTGATGCCGACGATCTCGACTTCCTCACCAACCTTGATGACGCCGCGCTCGATACGGCCGGTGCAGACGGTGCCGCGGCCGGAGATCGAGAACACGTCCTCGACCGGCATCAGGAACGGCTGATCCTTCGGACGTTCCGGTTGCGGGATGTTTTCATCGACCGCCTTCATCAGCTCGAAGATGGCCTCCTTGCCGAGCTTCGGGTCCTTGTCCTGCAGCGCCATCAGCGCCGAGCCCTTGATGATGGGAATCTTGTCGCCGGGGAAATTGTACTTGGACAGAAGCTCGCGAACCTCGAGCTCGACGAGCTCGAGGAGCTCTGGATCGTCGACCATGTCGACCTTGTTGAGGAACACGACCAGCGCCGGCACGCCGACTTGGCGGGCAAGCAGAATATGCTCGCGAGTCTGCGGCATCGGGCCATCGGCCGCGCTGACGACCAGGATGGCGCCGTCCATCTGCGCGGCGCCGGTGATCATATTCTTCACGTAGTCGGCGTGGCCCGGGCAATCGACGTGCGCATAATGACGCTTGTCGGTCTCGTATTCGACATGCGCGGTCGCAATGGTGATGCCACGCGCTTTCTCTTCCGGCGCCTTGTCGATCTGGTCATAGGCCGTGTAGGTCGCCTGACCCTTTTCCGCCAGCACCTTGGTGATCGCCGCCGTCAGCGACGTCTTGCCGTGATCGACGTGACCGATGGTGCCGATATTGCAATGCGGCTTGGTGCGGTTGAATTTTTCCTTGGCCATGGGGACTCTCCGTTCGGGTCTCTCTAATCCTTGTGAATATTCGTCAGGCGAATTTTGCCTGAACCTCTTCGGCGATAGCCTTCGGCACTTCTGCGTAGTGGTCGAACTGCATCGTGAACGTGGCGCGCCCCTGGGACATGGAGCGCAAATTATTGACGTAGGAGAACATGTTGGCGAGCGGCACCATCGCATTGATGACGTTGGCGTTGCCGCGCATGTCCTGGCCCTGAATCTGGCCGCGCCGCGAATTAAGGTCGCCGATGACCGAGCCGGTATAATCCTCCGGCGTCACCACCTCGACCTTCATGATCGGCTCGAGCAGCGCGGGACCGCCCTTTTGCAGAGCTTCGCGCATGGCGGCCCGGGCGCAGATTTCGAATGCCATCGCCGAAGAATCGACGTCGTGCGAAGCACCGTCGATCAGCTGCACCTTGATATCGACCACCGGAAAACCGGCGAGCACGCCGGAGCCAAGCGAGCCTTCCAGCCCCTTCTCGACCGCCGGAAAGAACTCGCGCGGCACTGAGCCGCCGACGATCTCATTCTCGAACACAAAGCCGGCGCCTGGCTCGCTCGGCCCCGCGACGATCTTGATGCGGGCGAACTGACCGTGGCCGCCGGTCTGCTTCTTGTGCGTGTAGTCGACCGTGGCCGGCCGCGTGATTTTTTCGCGATAGGCGACCTGCGGCGCGCCGATATTGGCATCGACTTTGTACGTACGCTTGAGAATGTCGACTTTGATGTCGAGATGGAGCTCGCCCATGCCCTTGATGATGGTCTGGCCGAACTCCTGGTCGGTGGAGACCCGGAACGATGGGTCTTCGGCGACGAGCTTGGCGAGCGCGACACCGAGCTTCTCCTGGTCGGCTTTCGATTTCGGCTCGATCGCGATCTCGATGACCGGATCGGGAAATTCCATTTTTTCGAGGATCACAGCGTGCTGCGGATCGCACAGCGTGTCCCCGGTGCGTACTTCTTTCAGGCCGGCCAGCGCCACGATGTCGCCGGCAAAGGCCTCTTTGATGTCTTCACGATTGTTGGCATGCATCAACAGCATGCGACCGACACGCTCTTTGCGGTCCTTGGTCGAATTCATCACTCCGGTCGAGCTCTCGAGCTTGCCGGAATAGATGCGGCAGAAGGTGATGGTGCCGACGAACGGATCGTCCATGATCTTAAACGCCAGCAGCGCCATCGGCTCACTATCCGACGCCTTGCGTTCGACTTCGTTGCCTTTGGAATCGATGCCCTTGACCGCCGGCACGTCGAGCGGCGACGGCAAATAATCGACGACCGCGTCCAAAAGCGGCTGCACGCCTTTGTTCTTGAACGCCGAACCACACAGAACCGGGAAGAACGCGCTGGAAATGGTGGCCTTGCGAATGAGGCGCTTGAGCGTATCGACGTCGGGCTCTTTGCCATCGAGATAGGCAGTCATGGCATCGTCGTCGAGTTCGACGGCGGCCTCAACCAGCTTCTCGCGGTACTCCTTGGCCTGATCGGCAAGCTCCGCCGGAATCTCGATGTCGTGATATTTGGCGCCGAGCGTCTCTTCGTCCCACACCACGCCGACCATACGGACCAGATCGATCAAGCCCTTGAAATTGTTTTCGGCGCCGATCGGCAGCTGGATCGCCACCGGCTTGGCGCCGAGGCGATCGACGATGTCCTTAAGGCATTGAAAGAAATCCGCGCCGATCTTGTCCATCTTGTTGCAGAAGACAATACGCGGAACGTTATAGCGATCGCCTTGACGCCAAACGGTCTCGGTCTGCGGCTCTACGCCCTGGTTGGAATCCAGCACGCAGACCGCGCCGTCGAGGACGCGCAGGCTGCGCTCCACCTCGATGGTGAAGTCGACGTGGCCGGGGGTGTCGATGATATTGAGACGCTTGTCGTTCCAGAACGCGGTAGTCGCGGCCGAAGTAATAGTGATGCCGCGCTCCTGCTCCTGCTCCATGAAATCCATGGTCGCGGCACCGTCGTGCACTTCGCCGATCTTGTGGCTCTTGCCGGTGTAGTAGAGCACGCGCTCGGTCGTCGTCGTCTTGCCGGCATCGATGTGGGCCATGATGCCGAAGTTACGGTAGTCTTCGATTGGATGGGCGCGGGGCATGGGGGATGAATTCCTTGGCTGCGTTCGCCGTTACCAGCGATAGTGCGAGAATGCACGGTTGGCTTCCGCCATCCGGTGCGTGTCTTCGCGCTTTTTGACGGCATTCCCCCTGTTATTCGATGCATCGAGCAGCTCCGCGGAGAGCCGTTCCGTCATCGTTTTTTCGTTGCGCTCGCGGGCCGCGGAAATGATCCAGCGCAGGCCGAGCGCCTGACGCCGCGACGTGCGCACCTCGACCGGCACCTGGTAGGTGGCACCGCCGACGCGCCGCGATCGTACTTCGATTGACGGCATGACGTTGTCGAGCGCCTGTTGGAACACGGTGACCGGACTCTGCCGTGTCTTGCCTTCGATGATATCGAACGCACCATAGACGATGTTCTCGGCGACCGACTTTTTGCCGGCATGCATCACCGAGTTCATGAACTTCGTGACCACGATGTTCGCGAATTTCGGGTCCGGCAGGATCTCGCGCTTGTCTGCCCTATGGCGGCGGGACATCTCGTTATTTCCTTCGTCCTAGGTTCCCTGCAAACACAAAGAGGCCGCTCACTTCGGCCTCTTCGCTCCGTATTTCGATCGCCGCTGCTTGCGGTTTTTCACGCCCTGCGTGTCGAGCACGCCGCGGAGGATGTGATAACGCACGCCGGGCAAATCTTTGACCCGGCCGCCGCGGATCATCACCACCGAATGCTCCTGCAAATTATGGCCTTCGCCGGGAATGTAACCGATGACCTCAAAGCCGTTGGTGAGACGCACCTTGGCCACCTTGCGCAGCGCCGAGTTCGGCTTCTTCGGCGTCGTCGTATAGACGCGCGTGCAGACACCGCGCTTCTGCGGGCTCTGCTGCAGGGCCGGCACCTTCTTCTTCGCGTGCTGCGTAACCCGCGGCTTGCGAATGAGCTGGTTGATGGTCGGCATTCCTTACCTTCCGCTCCTGGTCATTCCGGTCGGCTCTGCGCGAGCGCGCAAAACCAAATCGCGCCATCCGCTGCCTGAAAAGCTAGCGGAAGAGCGCTTGGTGCTTGCAGAGGACCGCGCGGTCGGCGTGGTCATGCCTTCAATTAACTGACTTTGTCGAAGTCAGCGGCAGCGTTTGAGCTTCCTTCGTCGAGGCGTCACGCCGCGCCCGAGCCAATAAAAGCTAAACTTAACAATAGCTTGAATGGGGCCTGGCAGGCCGTTCCGACTGGCGAAGCTCACCGCCTGCCGAAAAGTTGGCGGTATGTATCGGTGCAGCCGCTCCAAGTCAAGCCGATATGGTCACGAAAGTACGATGGCGCAAGCAAAACCATGCCGTCGGATGGTTGCCGATCAGCCTGGCTCCAGCCCCTTGGCCCGGATGATATCCGCGACCCGCGGGCCGCGCATGAACGTGATGAAGCTTTCGGCTGCGGCGCGATTTTGGGCAGCCGGCGCAATGCCCGCTGCATAGACAATGATGTTCTGCAGCTCATCGGGCAATGGCCCGACGAGCTCAGCGCCCGTCACCGGGAGGATAGCCACGATCTGCTGCATGCCGATCTCCGCCGCCCCCTCGGCCAGAAGTTCGGCCACCGGCCTGCTGGTCAACTTGGTTTTGGCCTTCATTTCCTCTTCGAGACCGAGCCGGCGCAACAGCGTGCCGATATAAGCTCCGCTCGGCCCGTCGCTATAGGCGATTGACTCGGCCTCCTGGAGGGCACGCCTGAAGCTTGCAACCGTGCCGATGTCCGGCTTGGCCGCACCAGAGCGCACGGCAACGCCAATGGCAGAGCGTGCCAGCTCGGACGTGGTGCCGGCCGCAATCTTGCCGGCGATGGCCAACTCATCGAGCTCTGCCCGCGGCAAGATCGCAAGATCGAAGGCCGCTCCGTCCAAAATGGCCTTCTGCAAGGCCGAGGTCAGGCGGAATTCGATAGCGACCGTAACGGCGTTTGCCCGCTCGAACAGCGGCACCGTCGCCGCCATGACGGAACGCATTGCGCCGCCAGACAGAATTTTCACAGGCGAAGACATCGAAAACTCCCCTCCGGGGCTGCCGATCATAACGAAAAGGGCCGCCTCGCGGGCGGCCCTTCGATCTTGTCAGGCCTCGATTTTGGACAGACCCGTCACTCCGCCGCAGGCAACGCCACCGGCTCGACGGCGGCTTCCGCTTTGACCGCAGCCTCCTTCTCGCGCTCGGCGAGAATGAGAGCATCGCGCTTGGTCGCTACTTCGCGGATCTTGTTCATCATTGCGCCTGTTCCCGCCGGGATCAGACGGCCGACAATGACATTCTCCTTAAGGCCGTCGAGCGTGTCAGCCTTGCCGTTGACCGCGGCTTCGGTGAGCACACGCGTGGTCTCCTGGAACGACGCGGCCGAGATAAACGAACGCGTCTGTAGCGAGGCCTTGGTGATGCCAAGGAGCACGGGGTGAGCCGTCGCAGGTTTTTTACCTTCGGCCACGAAGCGGGCATTGACCTCGTCGAACTCGATCTTGTCGACCTGTTCGGCTTGGATGAGGTCGGTCTCGCCAGAATCGTCGATCTCGACCTTCTGCAGCATCTGCCGGACGATCACCTCGATGTGCTTGTCGTTGATCGCAACGCCCTGCAGCCGGTAGACATCCTGGATCTCATTGACGAGGTAGCCCGCAAGCTCCTCAACGCCCTTGATCGCCAGGATATCGTGCGGGGCAGGATTGCCCTCGACGATGAAGTCGCCCTTCTCGATCACGTCGCCGTCCTGCAAGTGAATGTGCTTGCCTTTGGCGACGAGATACTCCCGCGGCTCGTCATTCGTGTCGGTCGGTTCGATCGTGATGCGCCGCTTGTTCTTGTAGTCGCGGCCAAAGCGAACAGTGCCGGAGATTTCCGCAATGACCGCGGACTCCTTCGGCCTGCGCGCCTCGAACAGTTCGGCAACGCGCGGCAGACCGCCGGTGATGTCGCGCGTCTTGGCGCTTTCCGTCGGGATGCGCGCGACAACGTCGCCTGCTCCCACATGGCTGCCGGGATCGACCGAAATGATCGCGTCTACGGCCAGCAGGTAGCGGGCTTCGCCACCGCGGGCCAGTTTCAAAATCTTGCCTTCCTTGTCCTTGATCACCAAGGCCGGACGCAAATCCTGCTGACCGCGCGCGGAACCCGAGCGCCAGTCGATGACCACACGCTTGGCAATGCCAGTCAACTCGTCGAGGGTTTCAGTCAACGACTGACCTTCGACGAGATCCTCGAAGCCGATGATGCCTTCGACCTCGGTGAGGATCGGACGCGTATACGGATCCCACTCGGCGATGCGCTGGCCGCGCTTGATATGCTCGCCGTCCGAGACCTTCAACCGCGCACCATACTGGAGACGGTGCACGGCGCGCTCGGTCCCGTCGGGATCGAGCACGGCCACGATCAGGTTCCGCGCCATCACGATCATGTCGCCGTCCGAATTGCGGGCGACGTTGAGATTCTTGATCTTGACCGCGCCTTCGAAGTTCGAACTCGACGAACGACTGCTCCGAGATCTGCGCCGCACCGCCGATATGGAACGTGCGCATGGTGAGCTGAGTGCCCGGTTCACCGATCGATTGCGCGGCGATGACGCCCACCGCTTCGCCCATGTTGACCGGAGTGCCGCGGGCAAGATCGCGCCCGTAACACGCACCGCAACAGCCGCTCGTCGTTTCGCAGGTAAGAACCGAGCGGATTTTGATCTCCTGCACGCCGGCATTGACCAGCCGTTCGACGTGCGGCTCTTCCAGCAGCGTCGCGTTCGGCACCAATACTTCGTTGCTGTTCGGATCGCGAACATCCTCCGACGTAGTACGGCCGAGGATACGGCTTGCCAGCGAGGCGACGACGGTGCCGGCGTCAATAATGGCCCGCACCTTGATGCCGCGGGTCGTACCGCAGTCGAACTCGGTGATGATGCAGTCCTGCGCCACGTCGACGAGACGCCGGGTCAGGTAACCCGAATTCGCCGTCTTCAGCGCGGTGTCGGCAAGGCCTTTACGAGCGCCGTGCGTCGAGTTGAAGTACTCGAGCACCGAGAGACCTTCCTTGAAGTTGGAGATGATCGGACTCTCGATGATTTCGCCCGACGGCTTGGCCATGAGGCCGCGCATGCCAGCAAGCTGGCGCATCTGCGCGGGCGAACCGCGCGCGCCCGAATGCGCCATCATGTAGATCGAGTTGACTTGCGCCTCCTGGCCTTTGTCCGTCGACGGACGTGCCGTGGAGATCTCCTTCATCATCGCTTCCGCGATTTCCTCAGTGCACTTCGACCAGGCGTCGACGACCTTGTTGTACTTCTCGCCTTGCGTGATCAGGCCGTCGTTGTATTGCTGCTCGAATTCCTTGACCAGCTCGCGGGTCTTTTCCACGCTGGCGCGCTTCGAACGCGGCACCACCATGTCGTCTTTGCCGAATGAAATGCCGGCCTTGAACGCGTGATGGAACCCGAGCGCCATGACGCGGTCGCAGAAGATCACCGTTTCCTTCTGACCGCAGTGCCGATAGACCGTATCGATCATTCCGGAAATTTCACGCTTGGTCATCAGCTTATTGACGAGGTCGTACGGCGTCTTGGCAAGCTTGGGCAACACCGAGCCGAGAATGACTCGGCCGGGCGTGGTGTCGTACCACCGCACCACCGGTTTGCCATCCTCGCCGATGCCCCGCCAACGATATTTGATCCGCGAATGGAGGTTGACGGCTTTCTCGTGCAAAGCGAGCTCGATCTCGGACAGATCGCCAAACAGCTTCGGCTTATCGCCGTCGTTGGCGTCCCGCATAATCGAAAGATAATAGAGCCCAAGCACGATGTCCTGCGACGGCACGATGATCGGCTGGCCGTTCGCCGGGTGCAGAATATTGTTGGTCGACATCATCAGGACGCGCGCTTCGAGTTGCGCTTCGACCGACAGCGGCACGTGCACGGCCATTTGATCGCCGTCGAAGTCGGCATTAAACGCCGCGCAGACCAGCGGATGCAGCTGGATCGCCTTGCCTTCGATCAGCACCGGCTCGAACGCCTGAATGCCGAGCCGATGCAGAGTCGGCGCGCGGTTGAGCAGCACTGGATGCTCGCGGATCACCTCGTCGAGGATATCCCAGACTTCGGGCTTCTCTTTCTCGACCAGCTTTTTCGCTTGCTTGACCGTGGTGGACAACCCCTTGGCGTCGAGCCGCGAATAAATGAACGGCTTGAACAGTTCGAGCGCCATCTTCTTCGGCAGGCCGCACTGATGCAGCTTGAGCTCCGGACCGACGACGATCACCGAGCGGCCGGAATAATCGACGCGCTTGCCGAGCAGGTTCTGCCGGAACCGGCCCTGCTTACCCTTAAGCATATCGGCGAGCGACTTCAGCGGGCGCTTGTTGGCGCCGGTGATGACGCGGCCGCGGCGGCCGTTGTCGAACAAGGCATCGACCGCCTCCTGCAGCATCCGCTTCTCGTTACGGATGATGATGTCGGGCGCGCGCAGTTCGATCAACCGCTTCAAGCGGTTGTTACGATTGATGACCCGGCGGTAGAGATCGTTGAGATCCGACGTGGCAAAGCGACCGCCGTCGAGCGGCACCAGCGGCCGCAGATCGGGCGGGATCACCGGCACGTGGGTCAGGATCATCCATTCCGGCTTATTCTTGGACTGGGTGAAGGCTTCAATCAGCTTCAGCCGCTTTGCGAGCTTCTTCGGCTTGAGCTCGGAGGTCGAACTCGATGATCTCCTGGCGCAAATCCGCCGCCATCTTCTCCAGATCGAGCGCCTTGAGCATCTCACGGATTGCCTCGGCGCCGATCATCGCGGTGAAGCTGTCGGCGCCGAATTCATCTTGCGCCTTGACGTATTCGTCCTCGGACAGAAGCTGACGATCCTTGAGCGGGGTGAGGCCCGGCTCAAGCACGACATAGTATTCAAAATAGAGAATGCGCTCGAGGTCCTTGAGCGTCATGTCGAGCAACAACCCGATGCGGCTTGGCAGCGACTTCAGGAACCAGATATGCGCCACCGGCGCCGCGAGCTCGATATGGCCCATGCGCTCGCGCCGCACCCGGGACAGCGTCACTTCGACCGAGCACTTTTCGCAGATGATGCCCTTGTACTTCATGCGCTTGTACTTGCCGCACAAGCACTCGTAGTCCTTGATCGGGCCGAAGATGCGGGCGCAAAATAGGCCGTCGCGCTCCGGCTTGAAGGTGCGGTAATTGATGGTCTCAGGCTTTTTGATTTCGCCATAGGACCACGACAAAATCTTATCCGGGCTCGCAATCGAAATCCAAATCTGGTCGAAGACCTGAGCCGGCACCTGCGGGCTGAAAAAATTCATAATTTCTTGGTTCATCGCGCTCTCCGCTTGCCGACGATGTCGGCCGCTATATCAATATCCGTGCCGTGGAATGCGCGGGGCTTTCACCCGCGCATCACTGATCGCTATTCCGCCGCCTCGGGCACAGCGCCGTCGCCGCGCTGCTGCTTGGAATTGTGCAGGTCGACGTTAAGCCCGAGCGAACGCATCTCCTTGACGAGGACGTTGAACGATTCCGGAATACCGGACTCGAAGGCGTCGTCGCCGCGCACGATCAACTCATAGACCTTGGTGCGTCCGGCGACGTCGTCCGACTTCACCGTCAGCATTTCCTGCAGCGTATAGGCTGCGCCATAGGCCTCGAGCGCCCAGACCTCCATTTCGCCGAAGCGCTGGCCACCGAACTGCGCCTTGCCGCCCAGCGGCTGCTGGGTCACGAGGCTGTACGGACCGATCGAGCGAGCGTGGATCTTGTCGTCCACGAGGTGATGCAGCTTGAGCATATAGATGTAGCCGACCGTCACCTTGCGATCGAACGTGTCGCCGGTGCGCCCGTCGTAGAGCGTCACCTGTCCCGAATGATCGAGGTCGGCCAGATCGAGCATGCTTTCGATATCGGCCTCTTTGGCGCCGTCGAACACCGGCGTCGCGATCGGCACGCCGTGACGCAGGTTGCTGCCCAGCTCCTGCAGGCCCTTTTCGTCGAGCGACTTGATGGTGTCGTCCTCGCCGTAGATTTTCTTCAACAGCTCTTTGAGCGGCTTGGCGTCCTTCTTACCGTTGTACAGGTCGACGGCGGCGCCGATCTTCAGTCCCAAGCCGGCGCAGGCCCAGCCGAGGTGGGTCTCCAAAATCTGCCCGACATTCATCCGGCTCGGCACGCCGAGCGGATTGAGCACGATATCGACCTGCGTGCCGTCGGCAAGGAAAGGCATGTCCTCGACCGGCACGATCTTCGACACCACGCCCTTGTTACCGTGCCGGCCGGCCATCTTGTCGCCGGGCTGGATCTTGCGCTTCACGGCGACGAAGACCTTGACCATCTTCATGACGCCAGGCGGCAATTCGTCGCCACGCTGCAGTTTTTCAACTTTGTCCAGGAAGCGCTGCTCGAGCCGCTTCTTTAACTCGTCGTATTGCTTCCGGATGGCTTCGATCTCCGCCATGATCTTGTCGTTCGGCGAAGCGAACATCCACCATTGCGCTCGCGGATATTCCTCCAGCACCGCACGGGTGATCTTGGTGTCCTTCTTGAAGCCCTTCGGACCGGCAATGCCCTGCCGGCCTTCCAGCAATTCGGCCAGACGGCCGTAAACGTTGCGGTCGAGGATCGCCTGCTCGTCGTCCCGGTCCTTGGCCAGCCGTTCGATCTCTTCACGCTCGATGGCAAGAGCGCGCTCGTCCTTCTCGACGCCGTGCCGGTTGAACACGCGGACTTCGACCACGGTGCCTTGGACGCCCGGCGGAACGCGCAAGCTGGTGTCGCGCACGTCGGAGGCTTTCTCACCGAAGATGGCGCGCAGGAGTTTCTCCTCCGGCGTCATCGGGCTTTCGCCCTTCGGCGTGATTTTGCCAACAAGGATATCGCCGGCGCGCACCTCAGCGCCGATATAAACGATACCGGCCTCGTCCAGGTTCTTCAGTGTCTCTTCCGACACGTTCGGAATGTCGCGGGTGATTTCCTCGGGTCCGAGTTTGGTATCGCGCGCCATCACCTCGAATTCCTCGATATGGATCGAAGTGAAGACGTCGTCCTTGACGATGCGCTCGGACAGAAGGATTAAATCCTCGAAGTTGTAACCGTTCCACGGCATGAACGCGACCAGCGCGTTGCGGCCGAGCGCCAGCTCGCCGAGATCGGTCGACGGGCCGTCGGCGATGATATCGCCCTTTTTCACTTGATCGCTCACCTTCACCAGCGGCCGCTGGTTGATGCAGGTGTTCTGGTTGGAGCGCTGGAACTTCATCAACCGATAGATATCGACGCCCGGCTTGGTCGGGTCCTGCTCGTCGGTAGCGCGAATGACGATACGGGTCGCGTCTACCTGGTCGACGACACCGCTGCGGCGTGCCGCGATTGCCGCGCCGGAATCGCGCGCGACGACGCCTTCCATGCCGGTGCCGACGAACGGCGCCTCGGCCCGCACCAGCGGCACTGCCTGCCGCTGCATGTTGGAGCCCATCAGCGCGCGGTTGGCGTCGTCGTTCTCCAGGAACGGAATCAGCGCCGCGGCCACCGAAACGAGCTGTTTCGGCGACACGTCCATGAAGTCCACCTTATCCGGCGGAATGAGCTGCACGTCGCCGGCATGACGCACGACGACCAGGTCATCGGTGAAACGGCCTTTCGCGTCGATCGCCGAATTGGCCTGGGCAACGGTGTAGCGCCCCTCTTCCATCGCCGAGAGGTAGATCACCTCGTCGCTGACGCGGCCATCCTTGACCTTGCGATAAGGCGTCTCGACGAAGCCGTATTTGTTCACCCGCGCGAAGGTCGCGAGCGAATTGATCAGACCGATATTCGGTCCTTCCGGTGTTTCGATCGGGCAGATTCGGCCATAATGCGTCGGATGCACGTCGCGCACTTCGAAGCCGGCGCGCTCGCGCGTGAGCCCGCCCGGTCCAAGCGCCGACAAGCGACGCTTATGCGTGATCTCCGACAGCGGATTGGTCTGGTCCATGAATTGCGATAGCTGCGAGGAGCCGAAGAATTCGCGCACCGCGGCGGCCGCCGGTTTGGCATTGATCAGATCCTGCGGCATCACCGTGTCGATATCGACCGACGACATCCGCTCCTTGATCGCTCGCTCCATGCGCAGCAGGCCGATGCGGTACTGATTCTCCATCAGCTCGCCGACAGAACGCACACGCCGATTGCCGAGATGATCGATGTCATCGATCTCGCCTTTGCCATCGCGCAGATCGACCAGCGTACGGATCACCGCGATGACGTCTTCCTTGCGCAGAATACGCATGGTGTCGGGCGCATCGAGATCGAGCCGCATATTCATCTTGACGCGGCCGACCGCAGACAGATCGTAACGCTCCAAATCGAAGAACAGCGACTTGAACATCGTCTGCGCGGTGTCGACGGTCGGCGGCTCGCCGGGACGCATGACGCGATAGATGTCGAACAGCGCGTCCTCCCGCGTCATGTTCTTGTCGACCGCCAGCGTATTGCGGATGTAAGCGCCTACATTGACGTGGTCGATGTTGAGGACGGGCAGCTCCTTGTAGCCCTCCTCGATGAGGAGCTTGAGGTTCTTCTCGGTGATCTCCTCGCCGGCCTCGGCATAGATCTCGCCGCTCTTGGAATTGACGAGGTCCTCGGCGATATACTGGCCGATAAGTTCCTCGTCCGAGAGCCGCAGCGCCTTGAGGCCCTTCTCGGCGAGTTGACGCGCCTGACGCACAGTAAGCTTCTTACCGGCTTCCAGCACCACCTTGCCGGTATCGGCGTCGACCAGATCGTTGATCGCCTTGTAGCCGCGTAGCCGGTTGGCGTCGAACGGCACGCGCCAGCCGTCCTTGGTGCGCTTGTAAGGCACCTGTTTGTAGAAGGTATTGAGGATTTCCTCGCCGGTCATGCCGAGCGCATAGAGCAGCGAGGTCACCGGAATCTTGCGCCGCCGGTCGATGCGGGCATGGACGATATCCTTGGCGTCGAATTCGATATCGAGCCAGGAGCCGCGATAGGGGATGATGCGGGCGGCGAACAACAGCTTGCCCGAGGAATGGGTTTTTCCCTTGTCGTGATCGAAGAAGACGCCCGGCGAGCGATGCATCTGCGAGACGATCACGCGCTCGGTGCCGTTGACGATGAAGGTGCCGTTGTTGGTCATGAGCGGAATGTCGCCCATGTAGACATCCTGCTCCTTGATGTCCTTGACCGAACGCGCGCCGGTTTCCTCGTCGATATCGAACACGATCAGCCGCAGCGTCACTTTGAGCGGGGCCGCATAGGTCATGCCGCGCTGGCGACATTCGTCGACGTCGTATTTCGGCGGCTCGAACTCGTATTTCACGAACTCAAGCTGCGACGTGTTGGAAAAGTCGGAAATCGGGAACACCGACTTAAAGACAGCCTGCAGGCCCTCGTTAGGCCGACCGCCTTGCGGCTCCACCACCAGCAGGAATTGATCGTAGGACGCCTTCTGAACCTCAATGAGGTTCGGCATCTCCGCGACTTCCTCGATTTTTCCGAAAAACTTTCTTACGCGCTTCCGACCGATAAACGTCTGCGCCATCATGTCCTCTCGCTTAATCGAACCATCGGCCCGGACCGACGGCATCCGCCGCCGCTCAAAACCACACGCCCCGAGGCAAGGTCAGAACCGCCTGCGCTTCTGGGCACCGAGGCGATCAAGACGACTCTCCTGAAGGCCGCAATCCATCGCGACCGTCGGGACAGGCGTCACTCCGCCCTATCTTCGCGTGATTCGGGATAACCCCCGAATCACGCTTATTCAGCTACTTGGCCTCTCGGAATCCCGGGGAAATCCGGCTGCGCTCACCCGGGGATTTCGTTTAGATAAGCACGACTTACTTAAGCTCAACCTTGGCGCCGACTTTTTCGAGGGTCGCCTTGATCTTGGCGGCCTCGTCCTTGTTGACGCCTTCCTTGACCGGCTTCGGTGCGCCTTCGACCAGATCCTTGGCCTCCTTTAGGCCGAGACCGGTGATGGCCCGAACTTCCTTGATGACCTCGATCTTTTTTTCACCCGCCGCCGCAAGAACGACGGTAAATTCGGTCTTTTCCTCAGCCGCCGGGGCGGCTGCCCCGCCCGCCGGGCCAGCCGCTACCGCAACTGCGGCCGCGGCCGAAACGCCCCACTTCTCCTCGAGAAGCTTTGCGAGCTCGGCCGCCTCAAGCACGGTGAGTGTGGAAAGGTCATCGACGATTTTCTGCAGATCAGCCATGAGTTTTGTCCTTTGGTTCCAACCTATTGGTTCGATTTAGGCAGCCGCGCTTTCGCTTTTCGAGGCGTAAGCCTGGATCACGCGGGCAACCTTGACCGCAGGGGCGTTGACCACCCGAGCAATCTTGGTCGCCGGCGCCTGGATCAGGCCGACGATTGTGGCCCGCAACTCGTCGAGCGAGGGCAAAGCCGCAAGCGCCTTGACGCCATTCGGGTCGAGCGCCGTCGTCCCCATCGCGCCGCCAAGAATAACGAACCGCTCGTTCGTCTTGGCGAAATCGACCGCAACCTTCGGGGCCGCCACCGGATCGCCGGAAAAGGCGATCAGAGCCGGCCCTTTCAGCAACGGCGCAATAGAAGCGACGTCGGAGCCTTCGAGAGCGATCCTGGCGAGACGGTTTTTCGCGACCTTCACGCTGGCGCCCGCCTGCTTCATCTGCCGACGCAGAGTCTGCATCTGGGCGACCGTGAGGCCGGAATAATGAGCCACGACGACGACCTTGGTGGCCTTGAAGACCTCGCCAAGTGACGCGACTAGCTCGCTTTTTTCCGCGCGATCCAAGAGCTCTCTCCGGTTGGCGGTCCGCCTTGCGGGGACCGCCGGGTTACTGCCCGCCGTCCCGCGCCATCCATCGAGGTTGTCGATGGACAGGCAGGACGACATTTAACCCTGCCCCCCGGCACAGCTTTCGCCATCCCGGGCCATCGAGGTCAGAACCAAAGGGCAATGACTTCAAACGAAGTCCAGCCTTCCGTCCTTCACCCGTCTATGCTGGCCCACCCTCCTTAGAAGGTGCATTAAGCCCTGATGGATAAATCCATTTCCGGCGCCGGCAGTCTCGGACAGGAGTGCGCTCATTGAGCCAATTAAGCTATTCATTCCTCTTAGAGAATCCGAACAGGATCAGGTCTGAGAGGGCGACTTGCCGATATTGGTTCTGAGAAGCGCACAAAGGCGCGCCGACAAACGGGGACGGCACGCCCTCGCTGCCTGTCTAGCGGCTGGAAGCATCCTTGCCAAGCGATTTGTCGACCAAAGGGGCCTTTTCGTCGCCCACCCTTTGCCGCCGGGACCCTGCGGCATAGCATTGCGGGCCTGTTCCCAGAAGGTTCCAGAAAATTCCAAGGAGGCCGGCTTTGTTCGAACGCATCCTGACGACCCATGTCGGCAGCTTGATCCGGCCGCCCAATCTGGTCGCGTTCTGGCGCGACATCGAGGATGGCAAGCCCTACGACACGGCCGCGTTTGATGCCTCCCTCGCCGAATCCGTCGCCGAGGTGGTGGACCAGCAGGCCGATGTCGGCATCGATATCGTCAGCGACGGTGAGTTCAGCAAAGGCGCCAACTGGGCGTTCTACGTGCACAAGCGGCTGTCGGGTATCGCGGTACGGGCGGCGATGCCCGCCGAAGCCAACGATCCGATGGCGTCCATGGGCGGCGGCCGCGACCACCAGGCGTTCGCGGAATTCTATGCCGAGTATGATGCCGCGTCCGGCTTGGCGAAGCGCCTCGGCAACCGCGTCGTCGTCAACGGACCGATCGCCTATTCGAACCAGCAGGTCCTGCGGGACATTGCCAATCTGAAGGCTGGTCTCGCCAAGACAAAAGACAGACATCCATCTTTATCCGCGTTCCTCCCGGTCGTCGCGCCGGCAAGCGCGCTGCCCGGCGCGAAGAACGAATATTATAAGGACGAAGAGACTTATTTGACGGCGCTCGCCGAAGCGCTGCATCAGGAATACCAGGCAATCGTCGATGCCGGACTTTACGTGCAGATCGACGATGCGTTCCTGCCCTATATGCACGAGCGTATGGTGCCGCCGATGTCGAACGCCGAGTATCGGCGCTGGGCGCAGCTACGGATCGACGCGCTCAACCATGCGCTACGCGGCATTCCGCAGGAACGCTCCCGGTATCATATCTGCTGGGGTAGTTGGAACGGCCCGCACGCCTTTGACGTGCCCCTGAAGGACATCATCGATCTGGTGCTGCAGGTAAGGGTCGGCCATTATTCCTTCGAAGCCGCCAATCCGCGGCACGCCCATGAATGGCGGGTATGGGAGACCGCGAAGCTCGCGCCCGGCAAAATCCTGATCCCCGGCGTGATCAGTCACGCCACCAACATCGTCGAACATCCGGAGCTGATCGCCGAACGCATCGTGCGGCTTGCCAGGATTGTCGGCCGCGAGAACGTCATCGGCGGAACCGATTGCGGCTTCGCACAGAGTCCGTTTGCCCGGCGCGTGCATCCTTCCATCATGTGGGCGAAGTTGAAGTCGCTGGTCGAGGGTGCGCGGCTCGCGACGCAGACATTATGGGGCAAGCGCGCCGCGGCGTGACGGTCATCCCGGGCCGCGAACGTTAATCCGCGAGCCCGGAATCCATATTTACCGATCGTGATTATGGATTCCGGATTTGCCGCTTTGCGGCAATCCGGAATAATCAATCAATGCGGCTGTTGAGCGTCCGGGAACAAGCTTCCCGGCTCGATCTTCACGCCAGGCCCCATGGTCGAGGAGATCGCCACCCGGTTGATGAAATGGCCCTTGGCGCCGGGCGGCCGCGACTTCTGCACCGCGTCGGCGAACGCCATGATGTTCTCGATCAGCTTCTCGGCTGGGAACGAGGCCTTGCCGACACCCGCCTGCACGATACCGGCCTTCTCGGCACGGAATTCCACCGAACCGCCTTTGGCGCCCTTAACCGCGTTAGTGACATCCATGGTGACGGTGCCGACCTTCGGATTGGGCATCAGGCCGCGGGGACCCAACACCTTGCCGAGACGCCCGACTAGCGGCATCAGATCCGGCGTAGCGACGACGCGATCGAAATCGATGGCGCCGCCCTGCACTTTCTCGACCAGATCCTCGGCGCCGACCACATCGGCGCCGGCAGCCTTGGCTTCATCGGCCTTGGCGCCGCGGGCGAACACGGCGACGCGCACGGCACGCCCGGAGCCATTCGGCAGATTGACGACGCCACGCACCGTTTGGTCGGCATGACGCGGATCGATGCCGAGGTTCATGGCCACTTCGACGGTTTCGTCGAATTTGGCCTTGGCACGCTCCTTGATCATCTTCACCGCCTCGGCCAGCGGATAGAGCTTCTCGCGGTCGACGCCGTCGCGGATCGAGCGGGTGCGTTTTCCAAGCGTGCTCATCACTTCACCTCAAGTCCCATCGAGCGCGCGGAGCCCTCGATCATCCGCATGGCGGCTTCAATCGTATCGCAATTGAGATCTTTCATCTTTTGCTCGGCGATCTCACGAACTTGCGATTTAGTCACCGAGCCCGCGATGTCGCGGCCAGGCGTCTTCGAGCCGCTTTCGAGCTTGGCGGCCTTCTTGAGAAAGTGCGACACCGGAGGCTGCCGCATTTCGAAGGTGAAGGAGCGGTCCGCGTAGACCGTGATGGTAACGGGTATCGGCGCGCCCTTCTCCAACTTCTGGGTCTGCGCGTTGAACGCCTTGCAGAACTCCATGATGTTGAGACCGCGCTGGCCCAAAGCAGGACCGATCGGCGGCGACGGATTGGCCGCCCCCGCCGGTACCTGCAGCTTTACATAACCGGTAATTTTCTTCGCCATTCTCCACTCCTGTTAGTGGTGCGGATATCGGCGGCTGGCAACCGCCTCACCTCCCACGCCTTCACAAACGCTATAGCTTCTCCACCTGCCCGAATTCCAGTTCGACGGGCGTGGCACGGCCGAAGATCGACACCGCCACCTTGAGACGTGAGCGGCCTTCGTCGACCTCCTCCACCGTGCCGTTGAAAGAGGCAAATGGACCGTCCGAGACGCGAACCTGCTCGCCAACCTCGAACGAGACCGACGGCTTCGGCCGCTCGATGCCTTCCTGCACCTGATGGATGATGCGCTCGGCCTCGGCATCGGAAAGCGGCATCGGCTTGTTGTCGGAGCCGAGGAAGCCGGTCACTTTGGGCGTGTTCTTGATCAGATGATAGGCGTCGTCGGTAAGGTGCATCTTCACCAGGACATAGCCGGGGAAGAATTTGCGCTCGGTGTCGACTTTGCGGCCGCGCCGCACTTCGACGACTTTTTCCTTCGGGACCAGAATTTCCTCGAACAGGCTGGCTAGCCCGCGTTGCTTGGCCTGCTCACGGATCAATTCCGCGACCTTATTCTCGAAATTCGAATAGGCGTGGACCGCGTACCATCGGCTGGTCATGTTATGAATTCCGGGTCATGAATTTGTTCGATATCTCAACTGTTGATGCCGAGCAGAAAACTGACAGCAACCCGCATCACCTGGTCCGCGACCAGAAAGAAGATCGAAGCAAGAACAACCATGACAAACACCATGATGGTCGTCACGGTGGTCTCCTTGCGCGTCGGCCAGGTGACCTTCTGCCCTTCGGCCCGCACTTCCTGCAGAAACTTGAACAGACTGACCTTCGCCATCGTATCTTTAAATCCAATAACTACTCCCCGCCCGACATTATAAGGACGAGACCGACACGGCGGTGCCTTTTGGGGAATAAGCTCGCCGCGGAAGTCCGTTGCCGGGCCGCTGGCGATAGTCCTTATCTACTGCCGGCCCGGCGGACCGTCAAGCTGGGACTCGCGCTTATGCATCAAACGGTTAGTTCGAACAGGCCTGGCAGGAGTGGAGGGACTCGAACCCCCAACCCCCGGTTTTGGAGACCGGTGCTCTAGCCAGTTGAGCTACACTCCTAGGCGTCCGCGCCGTTCACATGCCTCTTGGCGCATCGCAAAGCAAGGTCGCTGGCAGTGCCGACGCTTCCCCGGTTGGCCTATCGGCCTCACGACATATGCTGGAGCGGGTGAAGGGAATCGAACCCTCGTCATAAGCTTGGAAGGCTTCTGCTCTACCATTGAGCTACACCCGCGCCGCGCTCGGCGCGCCGGCAAAATAGCGCATCCCGGCCGACCGGCAAGGGCGGAATTATGAGGGATCGGCTTTCGTTAATGTGTCAGCCGCGCCGCCGCCACCGCTTGCTGGAAGAGCGTCTGCATCGCGGCCGTGATGTCGCCGTCGGTGGTCACCGAGAAAAACAGCCCCGGCGAGGCGCAGCTTTGCATATTGGGGGCGATTTGGCTTTGGAACGGCGCGATCCAGCTATTGTACCAGGAGTTGGTCGGCAGCGGCAGGTAATCCGTGTAGAGAACCGCGATCTGAATGCCGCGATTTTTGACGGTCGTGCACCACGTGGTGCTGAACGGCTGCTGACAACGGTCACCGTCCAAGGACTGCGAGCAGGAGGACGACACCTCATCGTCGACGCCATCGCTGACGATGAACAATACCTCCTGCGGCGTGCTGGCCGGCGTGCCGGTTCCCGGCGAAGGCATGAGCGTATTGGCCGCCGACATCGCCGTTTCGAAATCCGTGTCGGTGTCGTTGTTCTGGTTCGTTTTGGTGAGCCAGTTGTTGGAATAAACCTCCTGGACGTTGATGTTCGCCGCCGCGGTCTGCGCATTGGCGAGGTTCGAGGTCAACAACTGGATGGTATTGAGACCGGTGCTGTTGAAGGTGTAGATCGCCGCCTGATACTGCTGGTTGGAGCCTTCCATTTCGGCCGCCGAGCTCATCAGCGATTGAGTGGCGCTCGCCAAATTCTGCATGCGTGTTGCAACGCCGAGATTCTTGGCCAGCGCGTAATTGTCCTCGCCCCCCGGATTGCCGAGATTGTCCGCGGACGGATCGGATTCGTGGCAGGCAAAGGCGCAGCCGCCTTGCGCCGCAGTGTTGGCGACCATGGTTGCGATGCCGGTGCTGGTCGCGGCAATGTTCATCGACGGCGAGTTGTCGAGCAGCAAATAGAAGTCGATATTCGTGGTCAGGCCGGCCTGTGCCGTCGACGAGCCGGTGATGGTGGTCGTCGGGTAGCCGAAGATACCCATGAATAGATTGGTCTTGGTCGCGGTGTAGCCAACCACCGCGGTGCGGCCGGTGGTCGAGTCGGTCACCGTGGCGGATACATTGCTCACCGTGACATTGGGAACATTGCCGGTCTCGGCGCTAAACGTATTTTGCGCCGTGGTCTGCGCCGCTGCCGGCGTGCCGGTGATGGCTTGGTGATCGACCGCCGAAAGCGCGGCCGTGTCGGCCGCGGCATCGAGCTTCACCTTGGCCATGTTCGCCGCACCATAGTCGACGCCGGCGCCGATGGCGAAGATGAGTGGAATCGCGGTAAGGCTCATCATCATGGCCATCGAGCCGCGTTCGTCGCGGTGTAGACGACGCATTTGCCTTAAAGCGCCGCCAAATAAGCAAATAAGACTAGTCATCTACCGAAGCCCCGGAGCTCTGTTTACGAACACTCCCCCAAGCCGAATTTTGAAATCACCGACCATGAATCGATGGTCCTGCGCGCCCTCCACGACGCGTGCACGTTTTCGGTGATAGGTGAAATCTCTGAATGCGGGGTGAAACTACGTAGCGAAGAATCGTTGCATCGGACTCACGCTTTTCGCGTCAAGCTGAATAAAATTTTCTGCAATGTGCGCCGGTGCCCATGCCGGCCTTTTCTGAAAATGCCGCGCATGTCTTACGAAAGCCGGCGCGGTTTCAGGCTTCGCGAGGGTCGATGCCGACACCGTCGGCTAAAGTCCGGCCCCGGCAAATGGCGCTTGACGGCCGCGCGCCATAGAGGCCTGAACCCGCAGAGGAACGACGGGTCAAGGACTCGGAACGGTACAACGATATAAATGGCTGATTGGCGGTGGCGTAGAGCTTGGCGGCGCGATTCGGTCTGGCCTGCCGTTGCGCCCGCGGGGCGCCACGCCATCTAGTGCACCACGCTGCTGTGAAGGCAGGAGAATTTCCCGTTTTTAGCCTATCCCCCCGCCCGCATCGTAGTGCTAATTTCAGCGCTTGGGACACGAGGACGTTTGGCAGGGCATGAGCGCGGCAAGCTCGACTTCACTGCTCGATCGCGCGGTTGCGGCAGCTTCGCAGAACCTGCGGGTCGAGAAGCTCCTGCTGCAACTCGGCCTCGATCCGACGCACCTTACTTTCCATGACGTATTCAACCGCGTGGTCGATATCACGCTGGCGCATATCAACTTTGCCAACACGATGGCGCTGCTGGGCGCGATATTTTTCGTCGCCACGCTGATGGTGCGCACCATCGTGCCATTGCGTATCGTCGGCATCATCAGCAACCTGTTTTTTATCGCCTATGGCGCTTTGGCCGGCGCGGTGCCGACGTTCCTGCTGTATCTGCTGTCGCTGCCTATAAACGTTCTGCGCCTTCGCCAGATGCTCAATCTGGTCAAGAAAGCCCGCACCTCGGCACAAGGCGATCTGTCGATGGACTGGTTACGGCCGTTCATGGCTCCGCGTAAGTATCGCGCCGGTGAGGTTCTGTTCCATAAGGGCGACGTGGCAAAAGAAATGTTCATGATCGTCACCGGGAAATTTTTGGTCACTGAAATCGGCGTTGAACTCGCGGCCGGCCGGATGATGGGCGAGCTGGGCTTCGTCGACCCCAAAAACCGGCGCACACAAACCGTGGAATGCATCCAAGACGCCGACGTTTTGACCATCACCTATGAAAAGCTTCTCGAGCTTTATTTCCAGAATCCCGAGTTCGGCTATTATTTTTTGCGACTGACCACCGAGCGCCTGATGCAGAATATTGCGCGTCTTGAAGGCGTTGACGAAGCCAACAAAAAAGAGATCTCGCGTCTCGAAGGAATCATCGCGGCCGGCAAGATGGCCGCGCCTGAAAAAGTCACGCCCCCTTAGCACTCCGGCGCTGATGCATGACAGTCGCCGATCGAAGCCGACCCCGAGCGGCCACAATACGTTCTTACCGAAACCGGCATAGGCTACCGGCTGCGGGCCCCCAATTGACGCATCGGCGCCGTTGCACCATATCGGCATCGCATGGATAGGAGCACGGCATGTCCGACCAGCTTGTTCTATACACCAATCCCCAGTCGCGCGGCCGGATCGCCCGTTGGATGCTCGAGGAAATCGGCCAGCCTTACCAGGTCGATGTGATCGATTACGCCTCAACGATGAAGGCGCCGGCCTATCTCGCAATCAACCCGATGGGCAAGGTGCCGGCCTTACGGCACGGCGATGTGGTCGTGACGGAGACCGCTGCGATCTGCACCTATCTCGCCGACGCTTTTCCAGCAGCTGGCCTGGCGCCCCCTCCGGGACACAAATTACGCGCGCCATATTACCGGTGGCTGTTTTTCACGGCCGGGCCGGTCGAGTATGCGGTCAGCAACAAGGCTCTGGGTTTCGTCGTGCCGCCGGATCGCGAGCGCATGATCGGCTACGGCAATATCGCGCAAGTTATGAGCGTGCTCGAGGCCGCGCTGTCGCATGCCGACTATCTAGCGGGCGACGCTTTCACCGCGGCCGATCTCGTGGTCGGCTCGCAGCTCGGCTTCGGCATGATGTTTGGAACCATCGAGAAGCGCCCTGCCTTCGAGCGATATTGGCAACGCGTCAGCAGCCGGCCGGCGTGCCTGCGGGCGAGGGAGCTGGACGATGCCAAGGCGGCGGAGCTCAAGAACACCTGAGATCACGCCGGCCGCATCAGCGGCTGGCCGACCCTAATCGACGCCCCGTCGCGGACGTTGTCGCAGAGCCTAAAGCCGTCTGGAGCGAACACGAGGATCGTCGAGCCATGCTCGAACCAGCCGAGTTCGTCGCCCTTTCGGAATTCGCTATTGCAAGCGATGATGCTCTGTCCGCGATAATTGCGATTTAACGCATGACCCAGACACCGCAGGCGAATGCTGGCGACCAGAATTGCCGCGACTGCGACCAGCGTCACTGTCTCGCCGCGCGGAGCAAGCTTGAGCGGCAATATCGCTCGTTCGTTCTTGCAGAATAGCCGCTCGATACGCTTCAGTGCGATCGGATTGACGTTCCAGGTGTCGCCGGAAACATAGATCACGCGATTGAGCTCGCCGTCATACGGCGCATGAAAACGATGATACATGCTCGACGTCAGCCGCAACGTCACGTAACGGCCGTTGCGATGCGCCGCCACCAGGCGCGGATCGCACAGCAGGTCCTGCAAGGTGTAGGGAAATCCTTTGGCTTGATAGGCCTCGGTCTCGGAAATCGTGCCACAGGCGCCGACAATCGCGTCGCACGGGCTGATTATGACGTCCGTAGCCTGATCGATCGGCCGCGCACCCTCTTTAAGCTCGCGAATAAAGCAGTCGTGCAGGCTGCGGAACTCCGACTTTTTGGCGTCGCTGAGATCGAGATCTGAAAACAGCCGCCAGATCGCGATCGATAGCCGGCGGACGAGAGGATGTTCGATCCGGCTGAACCAGCCGATGAATTGAGTGGCCAGCCGGCGTGGAATGCGATTGGTGAGAAGGAAGTTGACGTCCTCCTGCGCCAGAATCCGGAGGATTTGAGTCCTCATCGTCATGGGACTGTTAAATCTCCGCGCTACACCGCGATTCGATGGGCTCGACTGAAGTTCTCGCTTTTTACGGTCTTGGCGCCGCTGCGGTGGCGACTTCGGTCGCCACCTTGAAAAAGCGGCTTGAACTGTCGCAAGCCAAACATAAATCGCTTGGCGGGCATTCGCGCATTGCGCGCCGCCTCGCCGGCGTTGTGCCGTTCTACGATTACGGCGATGACCGGTTCTTCTGCTCTGACGGCGCGCCGGCGGGAATCGCCGCCCTGCGCCGAACCGGCTTCGAGCGGCTTGCCTCGCTCTACAAGACGCGTTTCGCCGAAACTATCAGACGCACCGCAGAGGCAAGCGAAAACATCCCAGATTTGAAATTCACCGACGCCTATCGAGTGCCATTCCAGTACCGCCGAAAGATCGGCACGGACCTGCCTTCCACGGCTTTCGTCCAATCGTCGGACGGCGTGACGCTGACCGATCTCGACGGCAACCGGTTCTACGATCTGAGCGGCTCGTATGGCATCAATGTGCTGGGCTACGATTTCTACAAGGCGGCCATCGACCGCGGCATTACGCGTGTGCGCGAACTCGGCCCGGTGCTCGGCTCCGTATCATCCCTTGATCATCGAGAATACGCAATGATCCTGAAGGAGATTTCCGGTCTTGACGAGGTCTCGTTCCACATGTCGGGAACCGAAGCGGTCATGCAGGCGGTGCGGCTTGCCCGCTACCACACCAGACGATCGCATCTGGTGCGTTTCTGCGGCGCCTATCATGGCTGGTGGGGCGACGTGCAGCCGGGCATCGGCAACCCGGTGCCGGCGCACGAAACCTATACGCTCACCGAAATGTCCGAAAGGATCGCTGCGCGTCCTGCGCACACGGCGCAATATCGCCTGCGTGCTGGTCAATCCGCTGCAGGCATTCCACGTCAATGCGTCCGGACGCGACCGATTCGGCGCTCATCGACAGCGCGCGCGGCGCGCATTTCGACAGGGAAGCCTATGCCGAATGGCTCAAGCAGCTGCGCGCGGTTTGCACCGAGCGCAACATCGTTCTGATCTTCGACGAAGTCTTTGTCGGGTTTCGTCTCGCCAAAGGCGGCGCACAGGAATATTTCGGCGTTCGCGCCGATCTCGTCACCTACGGCAAGACGCTCGGCGGCGGGTTGCCGATCGGCGTCGTCTGCGGCCGAGCGCGACTTGATGAAACGCTTCCGCGACGACCGGCCTGGCGATATTTGCTTTGCCCGCGGCACGTTCAATTCGCATCCCTACGTCATGGCGGCGATGAACGAGTTCCTGCGCTTTCTGCAAACGCCCGGGTCGGCCGCGCTCTACCACGGTCTCGACGAAGTTTGGAACGAGCGGGCGCGAGCGCTCAATCGGCGGCTTGCGGCCGAACGCCTGCCGGTCGAAGTCGCGAACATGTCGTCGATCTGGACCGTCTGTTACACCAAGCCGTCGCGCTACAATTGGATGCTGCAATACTATCTGCGCGCCGAAGGGCTGCTCTTGACCTGGACCGGCACCGGACGCCTGGTTTTCAGCCTCAATTACACCGACAGCCGATTTCGCTGCAGTCGCCGATCGTTTCGTCGCCGCGGCCAAGGCCATGCAGGCAGACGGCTGGTGGTGGCGACGATCCGGCGAACACCAACAAGACGATCAAGCGGGCGGTCTTGAAGGAGATGATGATGCGCCGATTGTTCCGTTTCTCCGGCATTAGACAGCATCGCGTTTATTCGCGCCAAACCGGACGACTGCCGCTAGCTGGTGCGCGGCAGTTCCGGCAACTCTTCGGTCTCGTCTTCGTCGTCCCAATGATGCAGGCCGATCTCGGGATCGATCAATTCGCCGCGCAGCAGCGCGAGCGGCGCCTTGTGATAGAGCTTGATGTCATGAAACGGGTCGGTCAGGATTTTGGTCGCCCAAACCAAGCCCGGTCTGCACGTCCTTGATGATGAAAAGTGAACGGTGCGGAACAGCACACCGCCGATGCCCAGAGCGAGCCAGATCATCGCGACTTGGCGAACGAATCCGGTCTTGTCGGCGGCCGGCGTGAACAGCGCCGAAAAAGCTCGGGCTGAAATAAAGCGCCAGCGGCGACAGCGCCCAGATCGTCAGCAGAACGACCTTGCGGCGCAGATTATAGCCGACCTTGATCTCTTCCTTGTATTCGTGCGTGGCATTGTTGACGACGTCGTAATCCTTGGGTTCGAAGAAAAAATGCCCGGTCTGCCGCGTCGTCATCGCCACCAGCCAGCCGGCCAGCGCCGAGATCGCCGGATCCTTGAAGATCATCACATAGGAAAACAGGAAGCTCATCGCGCTGACGAAGTGCAGCGACTGGTTGATCCGGCTGTGGTGATAGTAGCGATGATCGTCCCAGCGTTGAGTGCGAAGGCCTCGCAGAAATTTTTCCATATGCTTGTCCCCGTCGTGCAGCCGTCCGAGTCTGGGTATGGCGATTCGGTGAAGCCCTCGTGACAGAAATCCCGAAGGCGCTGTGACAGCAAATCCCTCATGACGGCGACGCGGCCGACGGTGCGAGGATCGGCGACGAAAATGGCGCGTCAGCCGGCGGCGCGGACCGGCTCGTCGTCATCGGCGCGTTCGGCACCGCCATCCTTGCCAAACCGGATCAGACAGAAATGCCCGAGCGGCGGCATCGCGCGGCGCTCGATAATCCGCATGTCCGGCCGCCTGCCCCGCCCAACGCGCATAGCGCTCGAAAGAGAATTCGCGTGCGCCAGCCGAGCTTGCGGGCCGCCGGCTGAAACCAATGTTCCAGCGAACGCCGCAAACCTGCCTCGGCGCCGACGCGGCTGACCAGCACGATTTCTCCGCCCGGCTTGAGAACGCGGGCAAATTCGTCGAGCGTCGCTTCCGGGTTGGGCACGGTAGTGATGACATATTGCGCCACCACAACGTCAAACGAATTGTCGGGAAAGGTCAGATGTTCGGCATCCATCACCCACAAGCCCTTCGACATTTGGCAAACCGAACTCGGCAACGCGCTCCTGCGCCTTGCGCAGCATCGGCGCGGAAATATCGACGCCGCAAATCGGCAATCTTTCGAATAATGCGGCAGCGAAATTCCGGTGCCGACACCGACTTCGAGGATGCGTCCGCCGACACGTTCGGCGGCGGCGATCGCCGCTTGCCGGCCGCGCTCGAACACCGCGCCGAATACCAGATCGTAAACCGGCGCCCACCGCGCATAAGCTTTGGTGACCGTCTGACGTATCCAAATCAATCTTAGACTGAGTGTTCATGCGTCACCTTTGTGTTGCAACTCGTGACCAGCGATTGCCCAGCGGCGTTTAGCTCGGCTTCGGACATTGGGGTCGCCGCTCGGCTATCGCCGGCGCCCAGCGCAACTTTGCGGGCGTGGGCGATGAATTGCCGCGCGCTATTTTCCCAGGAATACTCCAGCGCAAATTCGCGGCAGACTCGCGGGAAATCCAGAGCGCCTGCATGCAAGCCGATGCGCAGGTCTTCATTCAAAACGCCGACTGGATGGTTGCCGATGACGTCCTTCGGTCCGGTGACCGGATAGGCGGCGATCGGAACGCCGCTGGCGAGCGCTTCGAGCTGCACGATGCCGAACGTGTCGGTGCGGCTTGGAAAAACGAACACGTCGGCGGCCGCAAGATGGGCGGCAAGAATGCCATTGTCCAGCTGGCCAAGAAATTTTGCGGCGGGAAACCGGCGCTTGAGCTCGGCCTCCTGGGGCCCGGCGCCGATGACGACTTTGGTGCCTGGCAGATCGAGCGACAGGAAAGCCGGCAAGATTTTTTTCGACTGCGACGCGCCCAACCGTCATAAAGATCGGCCGCGGAAAATCGAGATCGATGGCGCGATCGGGCCGGAACAGATCGACATCGACGCCGCGGGTCCACATGCCGAGATTGGTGAAACCGCGCTCGGACAGCTCCGTCGTCAGCGACGGCGTT
This sequence comes from uncultured Alphaproteobacteria bacterium, assembly GCA_963790495.1. Lineage (GTDB taxonomy): Bacteria > Pseudomonadota > Alphaproteobacteria > Rhizobiales > Xanthobacteraceae > BOG-931. Next base: position 84,276 of record CAWBOW010000012.1, read on the forward strand.
GCCACCATGGTGACCGCAGCCGCGGCGTGGAAGCGCCGCAGCGCGTTGTAGATCCATTCCTGCGGGATAGGCGAGCGCGCCGAAATGTATTCGGGAAATCGCGTCGTATAGCTCGTCGTGAACGGCCGACCTTGCCTGATGCAATAGGTACGCACCGCATGGCCGATCGGCCCTTCGGTCGCGACATGGATCGCATCCGGTCTTGCCGCTTCGATGCGCTCGGCAATGCGCTTCCGGCGCGGCAACCGCCAGCCGAAGGCCAGGATAGGTCGGCACCGGAAAGGTCCAAAACCCCTCCGGCGACAGGAAATCGATCTCGACGCCGAGCTTGGCGGCGGCGCGCGCCAGGGAACCTAAAGTTCGCACCACACCGTTGACCTGCGGACGCCAAGCATCCGTCGCGACCAAAACTTTCATTGAAGTGTTTTCGGCCTGCTTTGCGTGGCCACTGCTGTTTCGAATCGGATGCGACAACAATTGCGATTTCATGTCTCATTCGTGTGACGGTCACAGAAGATCGCGCCGCCCCGGGGCGGCGCGCGTAACACTGCTGTAACAAAGGAGTGGGAATTTGCCGCGATTCGTTGACGGGAGTTTATTTGGCACTGGCAGCATCGCTTCCTTCGACCTGGGCGACGACCGTTCGCGGTTTCGGCCGCCACGGGCTGAGCTTTGTGGTCAGCCTTGTGGCCGTCGGTATTGCCGGCGCCACGCTTTATCACCTGCTGCGCGGCATCGACGTTGCCAAGGTCGCTCATCGCCCTTAGGGCGCAGCCTGGCCTTCACATCCTGCTTTCGGCGGTGCTTGTCGTTGCCGGCTACGCCAACCTGATCTGCTACGATCTGTTCGCGCTTGCCACGATCGGCAAACGCAAAATTCCGCTGCGCGTCGTCGCTTTTGCGAGTTTCACCAGTTACACGATCGGCCACTCGCTTGGCGCCGCGACGGTAACCTGCGGCTTGGTGCGGCTCCGAGTTTACTCTTTCTGGAAGCTGAGCGTCGCGGATGTCGCAAGAATTGCTTTCGTCACCGGCATGACTTTCTGGCTGGGCAATATATTCGTGCTCGGCGGCGCCATCGTCTATCAGCCCGACGCGCTCGGGGTATTCGATCAGCTGCCGGCGTCAATCAACAGGCTCATTGGGCTCGCCGGGCTTTTCGCAATCGGCTGCTACCTGCTCTGGCTTATTCCGAAGCCGCGGGTCGTGGGGCGAGCGAACTGGCGGATAACCTTGCCCGACTGGCGACGGACATTATTGCAAACCGGCATCGGCGCGCTCGACCGCTGCCTGGCCTCGGTGTCGATCTTCATGCTGCTGCCCAATAGCCCCAGCGTCGGGTTTGCAACCATCGTGGTGGTCTTCGTGCTGGCCACCTTGCTCGGCGCGGCGAGCCACACTCCCGGCAGCCTCGGCGTGGTCGAGGCGGCGATCCTCATCGGCCTGCCACAATATCCGCGCGAGGACTTGGTCGCGACATTACTGACGTTTCGCGTGCTTGATTTCTTTCTGCCGCTCTTGCTTGCGACGGTGCTGTTCGGGTTGCGGGAATTTCGCCTTCTGGCGAGACGCGCCGAAGGCCGGCCCACGGACACGCCGGTAACCTTGTAAGCGCAAGGCCCCCAAGTTAAGGTCGCTGCCTGTCGAAATGGGGCCGAAGGTGGCGAGTAAGATTATGGCTCCAGCGGGGCGGCGGATATCGTCGTGGCGATGGATCCGGGGGACCGCGGTAATTCCGCTGGCACTGGCGCTGATTGCCGGGTCGGTGCGGGCGGCTGCCGCCGAAACGATCGAGTCCGCACTCGCCAAAGCCTATGAGAATAATCCGCAGCTGAATGCCCAACGCGCGATCGTCCGCCAGACCGATGAGAGCGTGCCGCAAGCGCTGTCTGGCTATCGCCCGACGATCACCGCCAATGCCAGCGTCAGCCGGCAATATAGCGATATTCACGAGATCATTCCGCCGACACCGCCAATCCTTCCCGCCGGGGCGGCGTTCTCGGACAAGGGACTGACCACGCCCTACTCGGTCGGCGCAACGGCCACACAAACCCTGTTCAATGGCGGGCAGACCGGCAACAAAGTTCGCGCCGCCGAAAGCCAGGTGTCGGCATCGCGCGAGACGCTGCGCGTCATGGAACAATCGGTCCTGCTGGCCGCTGCCACGGTCTACATGGACATGTCGCGCGATAGCGCCAATCTCGAAGTTCAGCAGAACAACGTCCGCGTTCTCCAGCGCACACTCGAAGATACGCGCAATAGATTTTCGGCCGGTCAGATCACTTCGACCGACGTGGCCCAGTCCGAGGCGCAATTGGCGGCAGCCCAAGCCACCTTGCACGCCGCCGAGTCGACGCTGATGACCACGCGCGCCAATTATCGGCGCATTATCGGCGTCGAACCGGCAAACCTTGCGCCGGCCTCGCCCGTCGACCGGCTCGCGCCCTCGACGCTCAATGCCGCGGTCGCAGCCGGCATCGCGCAAAATCCCAATGTGCTAGGGGCGCTATACGGCGTCGACGTCGCGCAGTTGCAAGTCAAGATAGCGGAAGGCGCTCTGTGGCCGACGCTAACGGGACAGTACAACATCCAGCAGCAGTTTTTTCCCACGATCACAACGCCACGATCGTTCGCCGATACGGTGGCGCTGAACCTGTCGGTCCCGCTCTATCAAGGGGGCGCCGAGTATTCGAATATCCGTGCCAACAAGGAAAATGTCGATCAGCGGCGGCTGAATGTCGATCAGGTCCGCGATCAGGCGCGCGCCGACGTCGTTCAGGCCTGGGGCCAGCTGCAAGCGGCGAAAGCGCAGGTCGCCGCGTCCGAACGGCAGAACGATGCCGCCGAAAGAGCGCTCACTGGCGTGCGCAACGAGGCTCTTGCCGGCCAACGCACCACGCAGGACGTCCTCAACGCCGAGCAGGTTCTGGTCAACGCCCGCCAAAGCCTGCTTGTCGCCCAGCATGATCGGGTAGTCGCTTCATACAGCCTGCTGGCGGCGGTCGGCCGGCTTTCGGCGGACGAACTGAAACTGCCCGTGTCGATCTACGATCCCATGATCCACTATCAGCAGGTGCGTAACTCCTGGATCGGCGTGCGCACACCGAGCGGGCGATAGTCCCGGGGTCGGCAATAGCGGTCCTCCGGCATGCCCCCGGCGTGGTCGGCGCGAACCGAACGTTAGGTTGGCCACTGACCGATCGACGGCAGTGCTAGCGGGCCGCGGCGGCTCACAGGATCGACAGATGCCTCAATTCCTTCTGGCCCACGTCGGATTCGTCAGGCTAGAAGGGTGAGAGCCACACCACCTTTTGCGACCCACATCCGTTTCGGCATCCCATCCCCGGCGAACCCTATTCATGAAAAAGCTCGGATTCCTGTCGTTCGGCCACTGGACCCCTTCGCCACAATCGCAGACGCGCTCGGCGTCCGACGCGCTGCTGCAGTCGATTGAGCTTGCGGTCGCCGCGGAGGAACTCGGCGCCGATGGGGCCTACTTCCGTGTTCATCATTTCGCCCGCCAGTTGGGCTCGCCGTTCCCCTTGCTGGCCGCTGCAGGAGCGAAGACCAAACGCATAGAGATCGGCACGGCGGTCATCGATATGCGCTACGAGAACCCGCTATATATGGCGGAGGACGCCGGAGCGGCCGACCTCATCGCCGGTGGACGCCTGCAACTCGGCATCAGCCGCGGCTCGCCCGAGCAGGTGATCGATGGCTGGCGCTACTTCGGTTTCGGCCTGCCCGAAGGGACGAGCGATGCCGACATGGCCCGACGCCACACCGAGGTCTTGCTCGATGTGCTGCGCGGCGAAGGCTTCGCGCGCCCAAACCCGCAACCGATGTTCCCGAAATCCTCCCGGCCTCCTGCGGGTCGAGCCGCACTCGGAGGGGCTGCGCGAGCGCATCTGGTGGGGTGCCGGCTCGAATGCCACGGCGGAGTGGGCGGCCAAGCTCGGCTTGAACCTGCAAAGCTCGACGCTGAAGAATGACGAGAGCGGCAAGCCATTTCACATCCAGCAGGCCGAGCAGATAAGAACGTACCGCGAGGCGTGGAAAGTGGCCGGCCACGCGCGCGTGCCGCGGGTATCGGTCAGCCGCAGCATTTTCGCGCTGGTGGACGACCGCGACCGCGCCTATTTCGGGCGCGGCAACGAAAACCAGGACACTGTCGGATTTCTCGGCGACAACACGCGGGCCATATTTGGCCGCAGCTACGCAGCCGAGCCTACCGTCCTTGTCGAACAGCTTGCGAAAGACGAAGCCATTGCCGAGGCGGACACGTTACTCCTGACCGTCCCCAACCAGCTCGGTGTCGACTACAATAGTCACGTCATCGAGGCGATCCTTAAATACGTCGCCCCCAGCCTCGGCTGGCGCTGACATTATCTACCCAGGAGTTGCAAGCAACGCCCGCCGGTAGGTCGAAGCCGAAAGCGGCTCCATGCCACTCTTTCTGATCGCCTCGGAAGCCTGCGCCGAAGCGAGATATGCGACAAGCCGTCTGGCGCCGGCGATTTCGCCTGATCCAGCCACGACCGCGGCCGAAAACACCTGAACGAACTGGATTTCGGGTGCAATCCTGCCGGCCAGCTCGACGCCAGCAGCATGCACGATTTCGCTGACCGGGAGGACCCCGACATCCGCATCTCCGGAGGCAACCGCGCGGGTCGCGTCCGTCCCGCGCGGCATCATTTTGACGCTGATTTTTTCCGCGATTCCGAGCCGGGTAAAAAGTTCGGTGGTGAGCCAGATACCGCTGGTGCTGGCGGGGATGGCGACAGTTTTAGCGTCGAGGAGAACCTGGCTAAAGGCCTCGACGGTGGCCACGTCGGGCTTCTGGGCGCCGGCCCGCACCGCGACGCCGAGAGGAACACGGGCAAGATCCACATCCGTTGCCATTGCGATTCTCTTCGCAGCGATCAGTTCGGTCAGTCCTTCCCTCGAGAGGATCACCACGTCGGCTGGTACGCCACGGGCAAGCTGCGCTCCGATTGTTTGCGGCCCCGTGCCCTGAGACGCACCCGATGCAGTCGTGACCTTGATGCCGCACGCGCTTTCAAACTGCGGCAATAGCTGCTCATAGGCGCCGGAAAAACCGCCGGATATCAGAACGTTCAACCTAGCCGATTCATTCGTCATCTTCGTCTCGCCGGCGTTTTGGCCAAGGCTTTAGCAAAAAACGGCCGCTGCTACCGCCGCAGCGTTAGTTGCGCCGATGCAGCGCAAGGACAATTAGGCCGGCCAGCAGTGGCGAAATAACGATCGCTAAAAGTGTCCAGAATATACCTGCACCGTTGGTATCCGCCGCTATCCCAACGGCGGCGCTGAGAAATATCAATGAGATGAGGGAAAGCAAAAAAACGGAACTCTCCCGTGTCCAGCGCCCAGCCGCTGCGGCGAAATTATCACCAACGGGCGATTATTTGTAGCGGGAACTCGAATGGCTGCATTGCGGTCTCCGGAAAGCCGCGAATTGAAAGGCAACTTCTTCCCTTGGCTTAAGTACGGGATACTCGTATAAATCCAGGTGCCGCCGACCGGCGTCGGCGAGCTATAGAGGTAGCGCTATGAATGACACCGCCATCCGACAGACTGAGGAAGAAATTTTCGCCAACGAAGTATCCGATGAAACGCTGGAAGCCGCGGCGGGCACCCTGACCGCTAGACCGTGGGTCGCGACCGTCGCATTCTGCTCGGGCCTTGACACCTGTCCGGGTTGATCGGTTTCTCGGCCAGATCGATGCGGCAGGCGCACAAACTGTGCAATCGACGCATTCTTGACTTCATTGAGAGCCTCTGCAGAATCTGAAAATCCTTTCGTTTGCATTCACTGACCCCGCCGCGTTCCAGCGCGGTGGGGTCTTTGTTTTAATTGGTTAGACTGACCCTATCGGGTTGTTGCGGCACCTTTACAGCGGCGCACGTTCGGCAACTCTGAATGCTCCGGGTAGCGCTTATACCATTAGGAGCCTTCAAAGCGTCACGCGAGACCGCCGGCCCGCTTGGCGATCCTTCTAGTAAAAATTCAATCTTTGAAGTTCGAAATCCGGGCATGCAGAATTACCGGGCCGGATAAATAATGTCGGCGTTGCCCCGAAAGCGAACTCACCCCGGATTCCGCTACTGCCGGGAACACGCGGAGTTTCCCTGATTGTTAAACTGACGCTGATGGATATCATCATCATTTTCGCGGCTGCGCCGTGGTCTGCCCGAAAAACATAGAAGCCCAAATTGCGATCGGAGATTTCCGGCAACGAATTCCGTATTGTTGCCGGAGTATAATTTGCGGCATAGCCACCAGATCGCCGCCAGCAATACCAAGCACGCACCAAGCGGTTCAGGCACGAGGAATGCGCCGAACGTCGCAAGTGCACTCGGTGATTTGATTTGGCGAAAACCTGACATCTGTGCAGCCGCGCCTCGGTCGGTGCGACGAGGTTAACAACGGATTAACGCCGCAATGGGGCTTGTCTGGGGTTATGGTTAATCACCTCACGCTTCCTACTGTTGCGCGAGGCGTTGGAGGCCACCCGCGGAGACCTCGCCTCGGCTTCCAGCGGCTGTTCGCCGAGCGCGGGCTGCCAAGCGCCATCCGCTCCGACAACGGCGTTCGCTTCGCCAGCCAAGGTGGCTTATCTCGCCGATCGATTGAACATCGCGGAAGCGGTGCAGCATAGCGACGAAGACGATGTGGCTTGCATGCGGCTGAACCACTCCCCGGTGACTTGGTATGAGGCCGCACCAGTGCCCAAAAACGCGGCGTCTACCGCGGCCTATTCCATTTTCAGGTTTCATTGCCGTTCTGCCCGCTTGGAAGTGTCTTATTTTGACGTTGCTTATGGGCAGCTATGAGCAGGCCTTGCAGCGAGGCATCTTCGCGGTGAAAGCCGCTCGCGTCTTGATGGTCCCTCGCCGTATCCCTCCGGTCTGTGTCGTTGATTCGAAAACGCTTTCGTGACTAGTCCTAAGGCGCGTCCGGCGCTCGCTTAATAAAACGCTCGCTGCCGTCGAGTAGCTTGAGGTTGTTGATGATGATCGGATTGCCGGGTTCTTGTTTGTAAGCCTTTAGAAGATCTCGTCGGGCCGCCACAAAGTTTCCCCTCAGCATATAAGAATATCCGCGATTGTTGAGCAGCGCGGTTGTTTCACCGACCAAATTGGCCGCCTGGCTGTAAGCCTGATCGGCGAGGTCGAAACGCCCTAACCGGTCGTAGCTCGCGGCAAGTCCGATCCAAGCTGAGGCGTCCTTCGGGGCTTTCTCGACAGCATCGCGGAAATAATGTTCCGCAGTGCCGAAGTCGCCGCGATTAAAGTGCTCGACGGCCAAACGCAACGGTTGGTCCGAAGGGTAGTATTGGACACTAGCGTCCGTCTGTACGGTCGGGGTCGTAATGGGCGGAACGCCTTCGGACAGGTCCGGGTGCGCGGAATCAGCAGCGGAGCAGCCCCCAACCGCGAGGGCGCAGGCGACGCCGACCCAACGCGCGACAGCACTAAGTCGGGCTGGAACTTGCCCCACTCACTCCCCCACTCTTCACCCCACGCGCCGGCGACCCGGCCTATCGGAAAGCGTCGAACAGCCTGATGGCCACTGGCAGCAGGATAACCATTAGCACGACGGGCATGATGAACAAGGCCATTGGCATGATCATCTTCACGGACAGCTTGTTGGCCTGTTCCTCGGCGCGCAGCAGGCGCTTCTCGCGCATTTCGCCACCGAAAACGCGTAGTGCATCACCGACATCGCTCCCCAATTCCATCGATTGCCGCAGCAATGCGACCAGCGACCGCGCCTCTGGTATCATCAGCCGTTCGGCCAGCGCTCCCAGTGCCTCGATGAAGCTTCGCCCCGCTCGCATTTCGGCCGCCATCACCGCCAAATTGACGCCAAACACACGGCTCCGGCGATCCCCGATCTCTCCGGTCACTCGGTTGATCGCACCATCGAGGGTTAGGCCGGCATCGATGCAGACCACCAGCAAATCGAGGAAATCCGGAAAGATGATGCGATATTCCTCGCTGAGCATTCGCTGTTTGCGCGAGATAACGGCATCGGGTCCGACAACACCAAGCGCCACGGCAATCGCAATGACGATCAGGCGACTTGATAACGGCATGCTGGGAAAGAAGAGCTCCAACGACAGGTAGGCCATCAGCGGCAAGAGCGCGACAGCCGCCAATCGCCAAAAAACATAGAAATTGATGGCGTCGCCTCGGAAAAAACCAGCGCGAACCAGATTCAAGCGCAGTTTACCTCGCAATGTGTCGTCAACGCCGAATCTCCTCTCGTCGAAATGCCGTGTCACAAGTCGCGCGATATTGCCGCCGGTCCCTCGGCCAGCCGGGTGTTCGTCGGAAACGGGGAGTGGTAGCCGCCGCCGAAGCTTAACCGCGCGGAGATAGTACTGACCCGCCACGAATGCGGCCCCAGCCATGGCGCAAAACGCCAGGACCGCCACAATGACCGGTGTCCAGTCGCCCATTTTCTAATACTTGAAATGAACCATGCGATACATGATCGCGTTTCCCACGACGAGGAGAAACAAGCCGAGATAAATTGCCGGGTCAACGATCGGATTGGATCGAATCGCACCATAAAAAGTCGGCGAGATGAAATTCAGCAGAAAGAACAAGACAAAGGGAAAGGCTGACAGGGTAACCGCCGACGCGCGACCCTCCGCGCTAAGCGCTCTTATCTTCAGCCGCATGTTGGCTCTGTTGCGCATCAAGCGCGACAAGCGCGAGAGAATCTCTCCAAGATTACCGCCAGTTTGTGCCTGAATGCCTACCGACACAGTCAGGAACAAAAGGTCCGCCTGGCCGACACGACGGTATAGGTTATCAAGCGCACTCCGAACGTCCAGGCCAAAGCCGATCTCATCGGCAAGCATGCCGAACTCGGTACCGACTGGATCAGGCATCTCGCGTGCGACGAGTGAAACAGCACTGGTAAAGGGCAAACCCACGCGGACCCCTCGGACAATGATGTCGATGGCGTCGGGTAGCTGCTCACCGAACGACGATATCCGCTGTGCGCGCTCGCGCATCAAATACAAAATCATGATTGCCGCGGTGGCAACGATTGATAAAAGCAGCGATGCCAGCCCTAGCGCAAACACCTTGCTGAAAACAGCGATCATAACCAGCCCAATAAGGACCGCGGCTAACACGAATTGTTTGCGCCCCACGTTGGTGCCGGTCTGCGTGAGCCAATCGCTGAGGCGTCGGAGCGTAGGATTGCTGACGTTCCTGATGCCTCGCTCCTCGCGTAAGGTTGCCAGAACGACGGAGGCATTGCGCAACTGGCGATTTAGCTCAAGCCGCCGATTGATGACCTGTTGTTCGCGGCGATTAAAGATGAAAACCCAATAGAACGCATATGTTGCCAGTGAAGCCGCCAAGAATACGAGAACGAAAATTATTGAAAGATCGTTCAAGGCAGCTCCCTCAGGTCCGATGATCGGGATCGAAATGCGTCGCAGGCAATTCAATACCGTAGGGCAGCAGCTCCTGAAGAAACTGCGGGCGGGCTCCCGTCGCAGTGAAATGGCCGACGATCTTGCCGCTGGAGTCGGTCCGCTCCTTCACAAAGTGAAAGATTTCTCGCATCTGAATGACGTCGCCCTCCATTCCGGCGATCTCCTCGACGCTCACCAGGCGCCGTGTGCCGTCTGGGAGGCGTTGTAGCTGCATGATGATGGTGATCGCCGAAGCGATTTGGCTGCGAATGCTTGGAATTGGCAGGCCCATGGCCGCCATCGCAACCATCTGTTCAAGCCGCTTGAGCGCATCGCGCGGCGAATTGGCGTGGATCGTGGTGATTGAGCCTTCATGGCCGGTATTCATCGCCTGCAGCATGTCAAAGGCCTCCTCGCCACGGCATTCGCCGATGATGATGCGATCCGGCCGCATGCGTAGCGCGTTCTTTACCAGGTCGCGTTGGCGTATTTCACCTTTGCCTTCTACATTGGGCGGCCGGGTCTCCAGGCGCCCGACATGCAGTCGCTGGAGCTGTAATTCGGCGGCATCTTCGATCGTGATCAAACGCTCGTCATCGGGAATGAATTGCGAGAGTGCATTGAGCAGAGTTGTCTTACCGGTTCCGGTCCCGCCAGAGATGATAAAGGAAACACGTCCTCGCACCGCGGCCTGCAGCATGTCGGCCATTGCCGCGGACAGCGTGCCGACGCTGATCAGGCGATCGATAGTGAAAGGCTGCTCTGCGAATTTACGGATCGAAACGAGCGGCCCGTCTACCGAGACCGGGCGAATGGCGACATTTACGCGCGAACCATCCGGCAACCGCGCATCGACCATGGGCGAGGACTCGTCAACGCGCCGGCCGATGCCGGAAACGATCTTGTTTATGATTCGAAGCAGATGTGCTTCGTCTTTAAAACGAACATTGACGCGCTCGAGTTTGCCGAAGCGTTCTACGAAACAGAGATTGTGGCTGTTGATCAAAATGTCGCCGACCGTGGGATCCTTGAGCAGCGGCTCGATCGGACCAAAGCCGATCATTTCGGCGAGCACCTCGCTCGTGAACAGCTCTAATTCGTTCTGATTAAGAGAAATGCGCTCGGCGCGGACGTACTTGATCACATAGGCTTGCACCTCGCGACGCAATTCCTCGGGCGACAGCTTCTCCAGCAGGGCTAGATTGAATTCATCGATGATGCGGCCATGAAGCTTAAGCTTCTCATCAAGCAAGGCTGGACGCCGGGAAATCAAATCTCCGTAGCAGCGCTCGATGTCCGCTTGCGGGCGCGCCGTCTGCATCTCGACGCTTGTGGTCTGGCGGTCTGTGTTCGCGGAATTGCCAAAGAGAAAACTCATGCTCACGCCAATGTTCGAGGCCGAATACTCTAACATCGCCGCCCTGGGATTTTCCAGCGAGCTTTTGGCCCGATTATGGCTTTTTCCCGCTCGCAGGCGGAGCAAGGCCGCAATCCGAGCTTAGTGGCCAAGCGATGAACGGCCACGAAAGACGCTTGTCGACGGTCAGCCGGAAATAACGCGGGTGTCGGTCAGGCCGGCACAAAACGCGGCCATCGGCGCAAACTCCCGCCGGCACTTGCCCGCCGATGGACCGAGCATCATGGGAACTCCCATGTTCACGCTTTCGGCCGCTTCGGGCCTGTTGCCGATAAAGAGCAGCCGCTCATTCGGCAGCACTGTTTCCACCGGCTTTCGCCGGGAAATTGACCCGAGCAGGGTTACGCTCGCATCGATTGACCGCAACAGCAACCTGCAGGGCGGCGGAGCCGCTCGACCTAACGAGGGCGAGCGTCTCGCAAACCTGTCGAAGGCACGGGATGGTGTTGATGCCCGTGATAATTGCGCCGTCGCACGCTGCGATGATCTGCGGTGTCCAGTGAAGCCATTGCACGGGATAATCTATGAAAACGAGGTCATAGCGTGTGGCAATCATGCTGAGGAGGGCATCCAAAGCGTTGATGTCGAGAGTCTCGGCGGAAAACCTCGATCTTGGCGCGGCAAATATGTCGATTCCGCTGCCGTGGCGCGTCCTGAACGATTCGAATAAATGTTCGTCCAGCCGTTCCGGTGCGTTCGACAAGTCCGCGATCTGCAGCCGCGGCTCGCTGTCGAGATAATCGCAGATGTGGCTGGTCTGAAAGTCAACATCGACAATGCAGATTTGGCGCTGCCGGGTTTCTTTTGCGGTCTTGATGCACGCGGCTGCCTCTACAACCAAAGTGCTGTTGCCGACTCCACCGGCGCTGGGAACGAATGAAATGGTGACCGCACGTCGATTAGGCCCGCGAGAAGCAGACGAGCCCCGCGCATCATGGACCGACTGCCGTCGAGCGATAATGTCGAGCACCTCGTTCGGATCGGCGTTCGTCGATACCCAGTCGGCGCCGCCGTTTCGGACCAGGCGTTTGTAATCGCTGGCCGAGATTTCGTCACCGATCAGGACAAGAAATGGTGCATTACCCTGGGCTGCATTACCCTGCTGGGCTGCAACACCGACGAGGCGCTCGAAAAAGTCACGATCGTTCCGTGGCAGGGAAACGATGACGATTGCAGGATCGTCTTGCTCAAGCTTGGCACCCGATTTGAGGAGCCTCTCGAGGGAATTTAATTCCACCAAATCAGGAATTTTCGCTCGCAGAGCCCCCTCTAAAGCGCCCTGTTCTATGCGCTTAGCGCCTTCCCGCAGCAGAAAAACAGGCATCGCAACTTTCCACGCTGCTCATGACCCGCAATATGCGCTTCCCACCCCGGAGCATAGGTGTTCGGCCGTGATGGTCGTTGCCATTGCAGGCATCGCAATATGTATGCCCAAAAGCGCGCTCAAAAAAAAGAACTGAAATTTCACGTTCTGCAGCGACAGCGTGACGGTCGGAGCAGGTCCGCCTGGCCTCCCAGCATACCCGAGGCCGGTTTGCTTGTACACTATGACGACATTCGCGGGCGTGATCGTCGAGAGCACATCGCACATGCCGGTTGTATAATACGAAGCTGTGTCGCCGCAGGCCGTACTTCCGCGTCCGAAGACGATGCGGTTCATGGCCGCTGAATTAAAGGAACCTTCGAGAAAACCGCTGCATGTGCCGACGCACGCGCAAGCATCCGACTTGCACGTCACCGTAAAGGAGGGCATCGGGTCACCTGGCATTGCACCATTCAGTACCGCTTCGTTGCTCATATTGTTGAGACCGGGCGCCACCGGATCGGATACCGCGGCAATTCGCGCCCCCACTTCGACTGCTTTCGCCGCTGCGTTCCATTGGTAGAATGCGTAAAGGAAGTCTATCGAGCCGCAAACGACGGTGACGACGAGGGGGAGCAATATTGCAAATTCGGCGAATACCGCGCCCGCGTGGTCATCCCAGAGGGACAGGCGAGCCATGAACCTTATCCCTGTGCCTGCGCCGAGCCGCCGATAAATCGTTCCTGATGTGAAATGCTGATGGTCGGGTTTTTGAGGCCCAGCAGACCCAAGAAACCGAGCGAAGGATCGACGAAACTTGTCGAGACGGTCACGATCCGGATCGCGGAGTCGCCGCTGTAGGTGCCGTCGGAATTATCGACCGAACTGACGGCAATCGAGACATCCGAGCGAGTCCAGCCGGCGACACGCGGCGTTCCACCATTGACCGATCCGGTGACCGCAAGGTTCTTGGCCTCCGTCTGACCGGTCGTACTGGTTGGATCAGCCGTCAGCGTCAAATAGCGCGCCGCGTCCCGCACGCCCGAAGTTATGAGCTGCTCTTGATAAAGATAAAACCCAAACTCGTACACACCGCCGACCAAGACCAAAAACACCGGTAGAATAATCGCACTCTCCACCAGTGCGGCGCCCCGCTCGGCGTTCCAGAATGTCTTTAAGGACGGCCACGTCATATCAACTCATGGACAGTCACGGCGCCTCGCATCAGGAGGCCGCGCTATTCTCCACTCGATATCGGTTGCATGGGGGTGACCGGAGGGCTGCCCGACGTTCCATTTCCGCCCGGACCGCTCCCAACCGGGGCACCTCCTTCGCCCGCACGCTCGAACGGGTTAGGCGTACGATACATCCGCTCCATCGAATCCACCGCTCGGCGACCATCTATCGTGATGCGCCTGTCCCACGCATAGGGCGGCCAGGGATTGATGGTCTGAATGGCCGCGTTAGCGCGGCTGGCATTTCCCGCACTGAGTGCGATGCTGTCACTGCGTTGCAGATAATCCGAAAATGGATCGTCAACGGCCTGCGCATTGCAGATACCGGGCAGCACGATTGTGCCAATCATTCCCACCGTGAGCAAAAGCAGCCTCATTGGCAACCTCATTTCTGCGAACCGGGATCGTCCGATGCTTGCGCTATACCAATCATATCGCCATACGGGCCTTTCACACCGCCGCCGCTTCGCCACATAGGCATTGATTTGCTTGCGCTGTTCCATCTGCCCAAGCAGGAAAAAGTCGACATCATTGCTTGGTACGGTGTTGTCGAAGCGGCGTCGCCAAGCGGGCACCTGGAGGCGCCGGTTCACCAGGTGTGGAGTGACGATGATGACAAGATCGGTTTCCTGCTTCTGAAAGGCGGAACTGCGGAACAACGCGCCAAGCACGGGTATCGATCCTACCCAAGGTAACTGCGCGATGTTGCGAGAATTTGTGGTTTGCAGGAGGCCGGCAATCGCAAAGCTTTGTCCATCCCGCAGCTCGATCGTCGTTGTCGCTGTACGCCGCGTCAATGCGGGGATGGTCGTTCCTGAAATGGTCATGGCGTTGGTGAAGTCGAGTGCGCTCACTTCCGGGTTGATCGACAGATTGATGATTCCGTTAGTGAGGACGTTGGGGCGGAATTTCAAGAGCACCCCGAAATCCTTGATATTCGATCGTCGGAGTGGCGATGCCGATGCCTGAGGTGACAGCGATTGGTACAGGGATCTGCCCCCCGGCCTGGAAACTTGCGGTGTCGCCGGAGAGCGCGACGAGGTCCGGCGCCGCGAGTGTCCGTACCAAACCTTTGGTCTCCAGTGCGGTGATGAGGCTATCGATTTGCACGCCGTTATTGACGATTTCGGCGAGGACGGTGCCAAATGGCGCCCCGACGCTCGAGCCCACCAGCGTTCCCGCGGCTTGGAAGATGCCGCTGCCAAAGGGAGCGCACGTGCCTGAAGGCAGGCAACTCCCCGGTGAGGTCGTCGTTGCCGTTGCGGTTGTCGTTGTTGTTGGTAATGTTGACCCGCCAAGGACGGGCGGCTGAGTGGTAAGACCGCCGAGCCCTGTGCTTACGCCACGGGTTCCGGAGCCATTGATTCCGTACCAGTTTATTCCGAGCTCGCGACCGGCATTGCGATCAACCTCCAAAAAGCGGACCTTGAGCATCACCTGCTGTGGCGCAGCAATGTTCATGGCGTTGATCACCCCTCCGTTTGGTGACCATGACTTCGCCAAATTCATCGCCTGATCAGCGGCAGGCCCGTTGCTGGCGACACCGCTGAGCACAACCTGCCCATTATCGGTGCTGACGCGAATTCCTCGATCGCCGGTCAGCGCGCGAATTCTCCATTGCAAATTCCCCGTGTCCAACGTGACCTGAACGTCAACCACTTTGACGAGCCGCGAATTTTCGTCATAGATCGAAACATTGGTTGTCCCGATTTTTTTTGCCTGGATGAGCAATGTCCGATCGGTCATTGGCATAGCGTCGGCGATGTCCGGTGCTCCCACCACAGCAGAGGAAAACACTTGCGGAAGGGTCAGAGTGACGGACTTGTTGAGCGGAATGATCACTTGCCGGACGAATTGCACGTCTTGGGCACGGCTCGAAATGGCACCTAGGGCGCCCAGCGCGATGAGCAAGCCGAGAGCAAAGACGACGCGCCAAGCCTTTTCCAGTGGACGTGAGCGTAGCTGCCTAGACATGAAATCCCCCTGTCCCGCGAGCCGGTGTAGTTGTTAGAATTTTATCCGACCCTTCGCTCAAGCCTCGACTCGACGCCGCAACGGACGGCTTATCTGTAAATGGGCAAATTATATTCTTGTGGTCTCATTCCGTGCCAGATTGTGATGTGTCTGGTCTGTTCAGGGGGTGCCGCTGCCACATGTACAGGCGCTTGCGCTGCTACAGGCGGCGGCACCGCCGGCGCCACCGCGGCGACGATAGGCTTAGGCGCGGTGTGGACTCCTAAATCTTGTTCGGTCACGGACCGTACCGGATCGATGTCTCCGGGCGCGCGTTGGCGCAACACCAATGACAAGCGACCAATATTCGAGGCCAGCAGGATTTTCTGTGCATCTTCGAGACTGACTTCCAATGTCACCGCCTTGGCGATGGTCGGTCGATCGGTCCGCTCGCCAGTGATCTGGTCGATGGCCAGAACTTTGGCCGATTGCAGGATCACCTCCGAATAGCTCCCGTTGCTCCGAGATTTCGGCTTCGGTTCGAATCAGCACGACATCCACCAGATCGCCGGGTTGAATGAATCCAGCCACACCGCGGATGTCGTCGACCCGGACCGTCACCGCCCGCTTTCCGGGGGGCAGCATTGATGACAGCGTTGCCGGCTGATTGGGCGCCGTGATTTTGCTGCCCAGTACCGGTTCATTCCGCGCAATCAAAGCAAGCGTCATGCGCCGCCCCTTCTGCAGCAGCGCCTGTTTGGTGGCAAACGCCCCCTCGGGCAGCTCCGCGGCATTCCACGGAATTTCTTTGGTATTTTCGGTCGTGAGCTGCGCGCCGAAGGCAAGCGGCGAGGCCGCTACGACAATTGTGCCCACATTGCCTTGGGCTGTTCTTGCGTGATCGGCCAGCCAATTACGCGCCAATACTGCAGCGATGCCACCCAACACGATGGCCACAACAAGAATGATCCAATTACTGTTGCTGCGCATCGATCCCACGCGTCAATCACGAACCGGACAGATGCAAAGGCTCGAACCGAAAATCAGCACAAGTTCAAGCGCCGATCGTCCCGATCATGCGCCTAGCACGCGCCGCCAAGGGCGGCGCAAACCGCCGTGAATTTGCTGTGCATAACCTCGGTGAAGTTCGTGATGACGAGGACCATTGCGCCGACGATCAGACCGAGAAGAACGACGTACTCCGCCATCGCCGCGCCTCGCTCATCTTTCCGGAGTTCGTCGACGAGTTTCCAGAATTTCGACACGACATTACTCCCTACTCACTGTTTTCGACGACGAGTGTGTCTGACGAGCTGGGTCGAAATGTCAGGTGCAGCCACACACTTGCGCTCTGGCGAGCTGCAGCACTCGACGATCTGCGATTATCAGTGGGCGATTTTTGCAAGTCAATAACGAATTGTTAATCATGAGGCTCCGGCAATTGCCCGATCGGCCGCGGAACTTGCTCCCATCCGAATGACCGGTGCTCGCCAGAACGGCCGCAGTGCGCTGAATTTTGGGCAACTTTCCGGACCCCAAAACATGGAAGGCCCCGCGATCGGCGTCATCCTCGAACAATGCCCGCCGCTAACTTCTGCGCTCCGAGCAGGCATTGAATTGTGACAAAGCGCCCGGCGAGAGCTGCCGCAATTTAAGAACTCCTCAATGCGCCCTTCGTAGAATGAAGGGCATGACCGATGACAAAACGCTTGAGCTTGCCGGGCCAATCGTCGTTATTGCGGCCATTGCCTGCGCGCAGATTGGCGCTCACGCGCTTGCAAGCTGGCCCACCTCTTCGCTCCTTTGGTACCTGAACCTCGAAGTGTTTCGGTCGTTTCAATACGGGCTTGATGTCGGTCTCGATCGGCTTTTGGGGCAGGATGGTCTAGCTCAATCGCTCTGGATTATGGTTCCGCTCTTGGCATTGATCTGCGCCGGACTGACTCTCAGGAGCAGGCTGCCGCTGGCGATCGCCAGCCACTTGAGCCTTCTTTACAGCGCGTTCGCAGCCTATCAGACCGTAGTCTATCGCCTGGCCGGGTCCTGGGATCCGTCGGTCTTGCTCGCCGCCGCCATTTTGCTCGGCTCGATTTTATCGTCCACGATCTCTCATCGGAGCTACTGGCGCGAAATTTTCTCGTAACCGCATGGAAGCGATCGGGTTCTTGCACGGCATTCGGGTCGACTTTATTGGTGGCGAGGCTTACAAGTTCTCGATAGAAGCGGCAACCGTCGCCGTCCTTTGCTACATCGGAATTACAGATTTCCGTTTCTTCAAAATCCACAATGGCAGTGTGCTGCTGTTGCTGGCGTTTTACGTCCTCTACGCCGTCGGCGCCCGTTCGCGTTACGAGATCCTGAGCGACGTTCTGCTGGGCTGCACGCTTTTTGCGGTCCTGCTCTGGCTCTACCGCAAGGGAACCGTCGGCGGCGGCGATGTGAAGCTAGTGCCGGTCGTCTGCCTATGGATTGGCGTCCATTGCGCGATCCTGTTTTCCGTTTTCCTCTTGCTGTTTGTCGTTCTGCATCTCGCCGCGGCAAAGGCGGGTTGCGCGCCGACCGAGATAATCAACGGTCGCGCCAATATACCATACGCACCGTCGCTCGCGGCCGCGCTGATCGGCGTTATCGTGACAGGTTGTTTGTAGGAACTTCGTTGCGACGCCAACGCGGCACCGCTCGACTTCGCGCTCACCTCTCTTATGCGCCAACAGAGGGACTGATCTGCGCCAAATCGGGATCATCTGGGCCGACTTTGGGAGAATAGGAATCCTGAGCTACGTCAGGTTCCGAACTCTGCGTAGGTGCGTTTTCTAAAATTTCTAGATAGAAAAAACGCCATCCTCGCACGCGCGTGACGATTGGAATTAAATGCTCTGGGCGACAAAGTTAAGCCGTGCCACCGCCACAAGCAGCGCCATCATGATGCTTGAAAACGCCTGATTGAATCATCGGGCCGCGTGTCAGCGCAGTGACATTTTTGGCAGCGTTGCTGACCCTTTCTTGGCATTGCCTCATTTCCCCGCTTGCAGCAGAGCAAAGTTAATGAAACGTTAATGCGTCGGATGGACGCGCATCGTGCGTCCAATCAGAGCCGAACGAAGAACCAACAAGGGGCGAGGAAGCGTCGATATCCGCCGCCGATTTAATCCCTAGTTGAACGGGCCACGCTGCACGTCAGGCATCTGAACCTGCTGGCGGCATCGTGTGTGGGTAGCGGGGACGTCCTCGGGTTCGGAATGAGCCGAGCTCGAGTCCATAAAGGGAGATGCCATTATGTCATTTGTTCCCGATGTGAGTATTCCAAAAGGGGCAGCGAGGCGCGTTGCCTACTTCGCTGCTGCAGTCGCATTGCTTGGCCTCCCAAGCTTTGCGGCCGCGCAATGGTACAATCACGGCGACGAGACGTTCTCGGTAAAAACCACAGTGCAGACACCGAACAACAGCACGCTGAATGGGTTCGATATCAGCTACGTCGACCCATCTGTCGGTGAGTATTTTCTCGCTGATTCAACCGATAAGGCGATCCTCGCGATCAACACGTCCACGAAGACGCCGACCTTTCTGGATCAAGGCGGCTTCTCCGGCGCACCTGCCACCTGTGGCGTTCCCCATGCCTGCAACGGACCCGACGGCGTGCTGACTGTGCACACCGCGAACGCTGTCCAGATTTGGGCCGGGAACTACCCAAGCAATGTCAAGGTTCTCGACTATCCATCAGGAACGGTTTTAACGACCATTAACATCCCAAAGCCTAATTCCACCACACCCGGAAGCTATCGAACGGACGAGGGGTGCTGGGATCCGGAAGATCACTTGGTGGTTTTCGCCAACGACGCCGATACGCCTCCGTTCATCAGCTTCATCTCGACCGACAACGACCATGTCGTCAAGCAGATCAGTTTCGACGGCAAGCCCGGCGACGGCCCGAACGCCACGAACGGCATCGAACAATGTCAGTGGAACCAGCGCGAGCACGCGTTCTATCTGAATCTCCCCGAGGTGAACGGCAGCGGTGCCGACACCGCCGACGGGAATGTCGTCGTGATCAATCCGCATACTTTTAAGATTGAGCAGACCTTCGATATTCCCGTGGCCAAGTGTGCCGGACCACAGGGAATGGCGATCGGCCCTGCGCCGCAGATTCTGCTCGGCTGCAACGCAAAGGGTCCGCCCAACAACACCGGCCCGCAGAATGCCGCCATCATGGACGAGGAGAATGGTCACCTCATCAATGTTCTGGACAACCAGGGCGGCAACGATGAAGTCTGGTACAATCCAGGCGATGGGCATTATTCCTTGGCCGAGGGCTCACACGCGACGACTGATTATCTCGGCATCGTCGACTCCCAGCCCATCTCCCTGGACCAGCAAATCCCGATAGCGCCTGTCCCGGCCGCCGGGAGCGGTCCGCACTCGGTTGCTGAGGACCCAATATCCAACGAAATCTACATGCCGATCGAGGCCGCTGTCGCCAGTCCGATCTGTCCTACCGCG
This sequence comes from uncultured Alphaproteobacteria bacterium, assembly GCA_963790495.1. Classification (GTDB taxonomy): domain Bacteria; phylum Pseudomonadota; class Alphaproteobacteria; order Rhizobiales; family Xanthobacteraceae; genus BOG-931. The sequence continues at coordinate 104,142 of CAWBOW010000012.1, forward strand.
GGCGTCGGGTGCGTGGCCATATTCAAGTCAAACAGGCCCGAGCAGCATTACGTGTACCGCGACCATGACCACGACCATGATCATTGATCCCGGACAGACTCAGCATTAATCACTACGCAGTATGCTAACTGACGCCGCGGCCAATATCGGCCGCGGCGTTTTCGTCCGCATCCCGTGTCATCCTTTGATAAATCCGCGACGACTTTGGGAGGATCGCGACGGGGCAGTTCTGCCCTATGTCGCCCTCATGCTGATCGCCATCATCGCACTGGCGGCGCTGGCCATCGACGGAAGCCGCTTGATGAGTGTGCAGACGCAGCTGCAGAACGCTGCCGATGCGCTCGCCTTGGCGGGCGCGGCTGAGCTCGATCGGCGGCCGGATTCCATCATTCGGGCACGGTCCGCAATCGATGACCTCATCGCCAATCCGGTCGCCGGTGCCGGAACCGATCAGGCCGCACAGGTTTCCAACATAGAGTTCTTGCAAACGCTGCCGGTGAGCGAGGACCTTCCCATCACCGACGCCAATCTGACAGATGATCCCACGCTGGCCGCCTATGTGCAGGTCACCGTCAAACCGGTGAGTATGCTGACGTTGTTTCCAGTGTCACTGTTGGCCGGGCGCCAGACGATCAGCGTCGGGGCGCAAGCGGTGGCCGGCTACGATCAAGTCGTCTGCAACGTAACACCGCTTTACGTATGCAATCCGTTCGAGGCGCCGGGCATGACCTACTACCAGGCGACCCAGGCGCTGGCAGAAGCCAGCCACGATCCAGCGAGCCAACGTCGTCTCATCCGCCTCGCCGGCAGCCAGTTCAACAACGGCGCCTATACGGTCGGCACGATGGGCTATGTCGCGCCCGACACTGGCTTGTTGCCAGCAGCCAGTTGCGGTCCCGGCGCCGGATACGGCGTACCGCAGGCACTCGCCTCGTCGCAGGTGCGCGCCTGTTTTCGGCTTTCGGGCATCAATCTGCTGCCGAGCGAGGACCAGCCCTCTATGGACGGGCTGAACACGAGATTCGATATCTATCGCAATGGATTCAGTGCCTGCCGCATCTATGCGCCCGACCAGAATGTGCGCAAGGGCTTCATCACTTTCGGCAATGCCAACTGGTGCAATGCGCAACCAGCGAGCCCACGCTGGCCGATGCCCGATCCAACCGCCACGGCACTGCCGGTGGATCAGAATATGATCCGGGCAAATGGCACACTGGACACGAGCGTGGTTGTCGGCAATGGCGTTTGGAATTGCGCCGCCTATTGGAGCATCGCCCATGCGATTGGACCGGGGAAAAACTCTCCACCCCCCGGATGTACCAAGGCCGCCACGATCAGCCGCTACGACGTCTATAATTATGAAATGAATTTTCTCAGCGATCGCTCGCTGTCGGCCGAAACCGGCGGGCCGCAATGCGCCCCGCCCGGCGAGGTCGCCCGCCGTGTCGTCATTGCCGGTATCGTCAATTGCGGCAGTACCCCGGTTCCCATCCACGCCGATGCGCAAGCCGTTCCCCTCGCGGCATTTGGCCGGTTCTTTCTGGTATTGCCCGCCGAGCCGGGAACGAACGGCAATCCCTACGCTGAGTTTTTGGGCCTCGTGAAGCGCTCCGATCCGCTGAGTTCGGATCTCGTCGAACTCTATCGCTAGGCCCGGAGTGGCTTGATTCGCAGCAATCCAATTGCGCAATAATGCTGTCTTGCCATTGATTCAATCATGGCCTGCCGAACGAACTGCGGTAACAGTTCGAAGTCGCCAAAAGATTTACCGCAATAGACGAGATGGATCAATCCCGGTTATTACTTGGCGTCGAATTGCTTGTGTTCATCATCGAAGTCCTTGCGGCATTTTTCATAGCCGGACGTGCCCGGCCGATAGCCGAAGGATTGGCACCTCGCATCGTCGATTGTGGCGGTATCCTTGGCGGCCGCCGCTGCCGCCGCTTTGTCTTCCTGTTTTTGCGGGTCGAGTTGCTGGTGATTGGCGCAGCCGACCAGTAATACGGCCGCCGTCACTAGCGCGAAAATCATGCGATGAACGCCCATCGTGCTGCCGGAGGGCATAATAGAATGAGAAGGCATTTCCCCCACAACGGGGTTCCGGCGTTGGGAGAAAAACCGGCTGACTGGAAGAATTCCTTGTTGCATTATCATCCGTCATAGAAAAGCGACTGAGATACAACTTACCACATTCCGCGGCCCTCGGTCCCAGATTAAGCCAGGCGCGATTAAGGGTATTGCGCTGCCGACGACGGAGCGCTGGCCGACGCTTCGGCGCGTCCTTGAGAATGGCGAGCGCGTGAGGTGCACAGACTAGAGTGAGCGCGACCATGATCGCGCTCGGCAGGCTCGCCGGCTACGCTTAAGCCGGCGATGCCGCCAGCGCGAGGCCGAGGAGCAGCAGCGCGACACTGCGTGGAACGTGACGCATTTCAGATCCCCTTGTAACGACGGCCGAGGCTGATAACGGCGAGCATGGCGATGAACAGCGGCACCGCCCCTACAAAGAAGAGCGAGGAATCCGGCCAATGCAGCGACAAGAGGAAGGCACCGAGTAGCGGGCCGACGATGGCGCCGATGCGCCCGATCCCGAGCGCCCAGCCCACGCCGGTCGAGCGCATTGCCGTCGGGTAGAAGATGGCGGACAGCGCATTGGCGGCGTTCTGCCCGCCGACGACGCTGAAGCCGACCAGGAAAGTGAGGATCATCAGCGCCTCCTCCGAGGAGCCGGCGAGGCCGAGCACGATGGCGAAGACGCAGCCCACGCCATAGAGCAGGGCCAGCGTCCGGCAGGAGCCGTAGCGGTCCATGACTAGGCCGATGAGCAAGGCAGCGACCACGCCGCCGACCTGGAAGAGAGTTCCGACCACCACCGCCTTCTGCACGGAGAGCCCGGCGGAATGCGAGATGACGGGGATCCAGTTCTGCAGCAAGAAGATATCGAGGAGATTGGCGAAGAACACGATCCACAGCAGCACCGTGCCGAGGGCGCGGCCGTCGCGGAAGAGATGCGCCACCGGCACGCCTTCGGCGCGCGCCTCGCCACTCTGGTAGCGGGCGTCCGCGGGCACCAGGAAGCCCCGATCGATGCGCCGCACCAACTGTTCGATACGCTCACGCGCAGCGCCGCTGACGACGAGATAGCGCAGCGATTCCGGCAGCAGCGCCCATTGCAGCGGCACCAGCAGGATGGGGATGGCGCCGCCGACATACCACACGGCGCGCCAGCCGAAATGCGGGATCAGCACGGCGGCAAGCGCACCGCCTGCAGCGGCCCCGATCGAAAAGCCGGTGAACATGATCATGACGACGGTAGCCCGCCGCCGCTCCGGGCAGTATTCTGCCGTGAGCGCGATGGCGTTAGGCATGGCGCCGCCAAGCCCGAGCCCAGCGAGAAAACGGAAGATCAGCAGCTCACCGACACCGCCAGCCTGCGCGGTGCCGAGAGTGCAGACGCCGAAGATCAACGTCGCCAGCATAATGATGTTGCGCCGCCCAAGCTTGTCCGCGACGAGCCCGAAGAGCGCGCTGCCGATGAGCAGGCCGAACAGGCTCGCAACGAAGAGCGGCCCCAGCGCCTCGCGCGACAAATGCCATTGGGCGGCGATGGATGGCGCGACGAAGGCGACCGATTGGGTGTCGTAGCCGTCAAAGAAGACCGTGAGCGCGCAGAGCAGTACCACGATGATCTGAAAGCCACCGATGCGGCGGCCGTTGATGAACATCGATATGTCGACGACCGAATCGGAAACCGCCATCCACCGCCCTCCCTGTTCTCCGCTTTCCTCTCGCCGAGCTTCGCTGAAAGCGGCGGCGGCCGCAAGCTAATGCGCGCCCTCCCGCGACCGCCCCATCCGACATCCCCAATTTTCGGCACCGATGAGCAGCAAATGTTTCATTGTCGATCTTCTCGCCGAATGGCGCCTGCCGGGTCCGAGGCAACCGCCGCCACCACATTGGCATCGCCTATTTCGTAGATGGTTATGATGTCATCCGCTCCCACAACTAGAATGATCGCCTGAGTCTGCGAGACAGCGTTTTCAACTGCCGGACGAAAAAAGCCACCGCGGTTTGAGCATGGCGAATTCAGAACGTCACGAGGAGCGACGTGTACCAGTTGAAGCGATCCGTCTCATCGGCGTCCTGGATTCCGCGGCCCACATAGCCCATAAGGTGATAGTTGTCGTTTAGGTCATAAGTCGCACCGAGGCCGACGGACGTCGTCTGTGCGCCGCCCGGGACATTTGGCGTCTGGTGGAAAAGTTCGAGGCCCAAATCGAGATTGTCGGTGAGCTTGTGCGTGACGACCGCGCCCATCAAGCAAAAGCTCTGCGCATTCCATGCATGATTGTACTCACAGCCGCCGCCGCCGAATGCCGACCAATTGTCCCAATCCTTCTCAATCCACAGGGGAAGCAGGAACGAAGCGTGCTGGTCGCCGACATTCGATGAGGCACTCGGAAGAAACACCCGTGGAAATACCGCGACATCGAGTCCGACATTCTGCTGGGTCAGAAACCGGTACTTGGCTGCGAGTTCCACGTTTCCCGGTCCGCCAAGGAAAGGACCGTGGGATGGGCCGTCGAACGCAGCCGGGATTGTCGCGGTCAGTTGAAGGTTGGGGGCGCCACCGTAGTTAAAGTCAATTCCCGTTTCTCCGCTTGTGTCGCCGCTCGTCACCATCCCACTATTGAACATATAGATTTCATAGTGCCGGTAATCGGTCGGCTCGGGATCGTCCGTCAGATAGGGCGGCCCTGCTATCGCGGGGACCGTCGTGATCGAAACTAGTGCGCAGCAGGCGCATACCAGAACGGCTGCAAACTTCACGTCTCGCTCCCCAACCTCCTGTTATCTTACTAGTAGATGCGCCGTCGCCAAGAGAATCGACTGCCGAGTAACCCCGGAGGGTAATGCCTGTCACACGCGCCGGCAAATCACGCTGCCGAATTTTATCGATCTAAGGATCCCGAGTTCACCCTCATCTTCTGGATCATAAAGCGCTCCGCAACGACGCTCGGCGAAACTGGCGGCGACACCGTGACCATGACGCTGAATTAGGGCTATCTCGCCGGCAACGCGCTCTTTTCTGTCGCTGCTGTTCGTTTTCGTCATCTGGCACGCGCGGGCATACGCCGAACGCATTATTCGAAATCCTAACCACGCAGGTTGACCTCAATAGTGGGCTCAAGTCGAACATCGCGCCACTCCGCTTCGTGCCAATAAGACGCACTTGGTCGACTGGCGTTTCCTTGTTGCCTGGCATGGACAATTTATCGGCTGACGATAACATTCCTGAACTGGTCGGTAAGACAGAATGGAGGGCATCGGCCATGAAGGCCATCGTGCGACTTTTGATGATGGCCGCCATCGGATTTTGCATACCGTTTTGCAGCCAAGAGCAGACTTACCCCGCCAAGCCAATTAAGATCATCGTGCCCTCACCCGGGGGTGCTACGACAGATACTTTGGCGCGTATCATTGCCAGCAAGCTTCAAGAAAAATGGAGTCAGCCGGTGATCGTTGAGATCCACGACGGCGCCGCCGGCATCATCGGAGCCGAAGAGGCATTCAAATCCGCGCCGGACGGCTACACGCTCCTTTTCTCCTATTCAGTGCCGCTGGTGGTGAATAAGTGTCTCTACACGAAGCTTGATTATGATCCGAACAAGCCCGCTGCAGACCAAGTTCTGTGGCAGGCGGTTTTGGATGACCCACATAAGGTTGAGAAGGTTCAGTGGTTCGCACGATATTAGAACAAAACTGTGCCTAAGACTTCCGGTATGTGGCGCATTCAGGGTGTTGGACTATAGATTGTTGGGACTGGCTGTTAGTTTACTTTTTTCCCATCAGCACCACTGCCAACCCTATCAGTGCGTCGAGGATTCCAACGAGCCCCGGCATCCACATCACGAACAGCTCCACGCAAGCTTTTCTCCCCGCACGGATAAGCGTTCTCATATGGTTGACGCCGTGCTCCGTTAGCCAGACATAATTCGGCTCCTCCTACTCCCACCTGGTCGTGTCCTAAAGGTCAGGACGCGGGATGAGCATTCGTGCGGCGAGTTTGCATAAATAACGTGAGTGCAGGTGTTGGATTTCTTCTTGATAGTGCCAGCCGTCGCTGGCGCGCCCATACTCCAATGTTTGTATGTCGTTCTGCGTAGCTTTCGCTGCTTTTGCCGCTTTGATGGTAGCGTCGTTATACGTTCGGCGTGCCGATCCGCGCGTTCAAGCTTACAAAGCTGCCCTGGGAAGCGCAGATAATCGAACACCGCCAACCTCTATTTCTGCCACCGCCCCAACGCCGCCTTCGGCGCATTTTCGCGCCGCTTCTTCTTCGACAGCTTCTTATTGGTCGCGATGGCCCCGAGCCGTCCCGCTTCTTTTACATCCGCAGTCGGATTGTAGCACGCAAATACGCGGCGCCGAGGTTACGGCAAGCGGGATTCCGACGGTGGCGCGGAAGATATCGCGAGTGGCCACCGCGGGTGATGAGGTATCGCAAGCTATTTCATTTTGTGCCGGTGCCATTAGTGGAGCTTGATCGGCACAAGCTTGCCAGAGAATTTAAGGAGATGCAGGCCGCTGGCGTGAAAGACCTATTGCGTTACTTCGAGGCCAATCCGGGATTTCTTGAATACGCGATGAATTCAATAAACGTGCTTGAGGTCAATCGTCGAGCCCTCGAACTATTTCGCACAAATGATCCGGCGCAACTGCGGGGCCCAGCGTCTCGCATCTGGAGCGAAGCGCACGAAACGATAAAGAAGTCTATGGCGGCACGGTTTAGCGGCGCCCCAAGTGTTGGCGCCGAGATGAAGATCCGTACCTTCGACGACGAGCTTCGCGACATTTTATATTTCGCCGATTTCCCCGAGGCTTTTTCGGACGATGCGCTTGGGCTTGCGTGCTTTGTTGATGTAACGGATCGGGTTGCCGCCCAAACAACTCTGGCTCAACTGCAGTCGGAATTTGCGCACGCGGCCCGCGTCTCAATGCTCGGCGAGCTCACAGCATCGATCGCGCATGAGGTGAATCAGCCGCTTGGAGCAATTCTGACCAATGGCGCGTCGACATTGCGTTGGCTTAACCGACCCGAGCCAAACCTGGACGAACTCCGTAACCTGGCGACCCGTACTGTAAAGGACGCTCGACGCGCTGCCGACATCATTCAACGCGTCCGCGCGATGGCGGTTCGAGGAGAGATTCAGTATATGCCTTTAGAGCTCAATGGTCTCGCCGAAGAGGCGATGACCTTTTTGCGCGCCGAATTGTCCCGGCACGATGTCAAAACCGCATTTGAATTTGCTGCGGACTTGCCGAACCTTCTCGGCGACCGTGTGCAACTTCAGCAGGTTTTCGTAAATCTTGCTGTCAACGCTATGCACGCGATGGCAAATCGTTCGGTGCGCCGATTGACCATTCGAACCCTGCGGCCCCAGTCGGATCGGCCTGGGGTCACAGTGGAGGACACTGGGCCAGGGATTGCCCCTGAAAACCTGGAGCGCTTGTTCGGGAGCTTCTTCACTACTAAGACGGGCGGTATGGGCATCGGGCTCGCAATTTGCCGTTCCATCATCGAAGCCCATGGCGGCCGCATCGAAGCGAGCAATCTTCCGCGTGGCGGCGCGCAATTTTTCTTTACCCTACCAACCGTATCGCCGTAGCGCGCAAGCCATACCAGCGTATGAGCCCGAAGCCAGCGGTATGATTGGTGGTTCGACGGAGCCGCGTATCCTCGCATCGTCATCAACGAGAAGAGGAAGACCGTCATGCCTAGGTGTACACTCAGCATTCTCGCTGTGTCTATGATCACTGTGGTCGCTTCATTCGGCGTAGCGTCGGCTGCGCCTCAACAAAGCGTGACACAGCCGTTAGACAGTAAGCGGCGTTTTCAGGCCACGTCTTTGAGCGCGCGGTCGGCGCAATAGGCCCAAGGCAGCAGCTCGTCGATGCGGCTGTTGGGATGGCCGCTGACGATCCTGGTCATCACGTCGGTGAGGTAGGCGTTTGGATTGATGCCGTTAAGTTTGCAGGTTTCGATCAGCGAAGCGATGACGGCCCAATGCTCACCGCCGCCATCGGAGCCAGCGAACAACGCGTTCTTGCGGTTCAGCGCGATGGGCCGGATGCTGCGCTCCACGACATTGGAATCGATCTCGATGCGGCCGTCCGCGAGGAAGCGGGTCAGGCCGTCCCAGCGCGAGAGCGCATAGCGGATTGCCTCGGCGAGCTTGGTCTTCTGGCTGATCAGGGTAAGCTTGGCGCGCAGCCACGGTTCGAGGTCATCAATGATCGGCCGGCTCCTGTCCCGGCGGACAGTACGCCGCTCGTCGGCGCTGCGGCCACGGACGTCCTTCTCGACGTTATAGAGACCGGCGATGCGCTCGAGCGCCTCGCTGGCGATCGGCGCTGGCCCTGCGGCGGCGAGTTCGTAGAAGCGGCGCCGAACATGCGACCAGCAGAAGGCGAGCTGGACATCGCCACGCTCGGCGAGCACGCGGTAACCGGCATAGCCATCGACCTGCAGGATGCCCTTGAAGCCGGCCAGATGGGTGACTGGTCGCTCGGCCTTGCGATCGGGCGCGTAGACGTAGGCGACGCCGGGCGGGTCGGTACCGCCCCAGGGCCGATCATCGCGGGCGTAAGCCATAACTGGCCGATCTTGGTGCGGCCGCGGCCGGGATCAAGCACTGGCGCCGTGGTCTCGTCGGCGAACAGCTTGGTCGAACACTTCAGCGCTACCAGCAGACGCTCATGCACCGGCCGCAGCAGGAAGGCCGCACGGCCGACCCAGTCGGCCAGCGTCGAGCGATCGAGCCCGATGCCCTGGCGGGCATAAATCTGAGCCTGCCGGTACAGCGGAAGATGATCGGCATATTTGGCGACGAGGACTTGAGCCACCGTCGCCTCAGTCGGTAATCCGCCCTCGATCAATCGTCCCGGCGCTGGCGCCTGCACGACCACGTCCTCGCAAGCCCGGCAGGCATATTTGGGCCGGCGAACCACCAGCACGCGGAACTGCGCCGGCACGATGTCGAGCCGTTCGCCCGTATCCTCGCCGATCCGATGCAGCGGCTTGCCGCAGCACGGGCAAGTGTGGTCGTCGATGTCGACCACCATCTCGACGCGCGGCAGGTGGGCCGGAAGCGATCCGCGGTTCATGCGCCGCTTTGCCGATCGATCAGCCCGCTCGGCCGGATCGGCCGCGTCACTTGCGGCCTCGCCGTTCGCCGCAACCTGCTCGACATCCTCAAGCCCGAGCAACATCTGATCTTCGGGCAGCGTCTCGGCACGACGACCGAAGCGATGGCGCTGCAGTTCTTTGATGATTTGAAGGAGCCGTTCGTTGCGCACCCGCTCGGCAATCAGCATCGCTTTGAGCGTGCCGGCATCGTCGGGAAGTGCATCTGCCTCAACGGTCATGGCGGGGATTAGATCATGCGCCGTCCCGCGTCGCGAGCGTTTCCCCCGCGCTGATTCACTGTGCCGCAATCATCCCGGCTGCATCGGCGCTGGTACCTCCCGCGCCGCGTGAACCCGCTTCCAATCCAGTCCCTCCAATAATGCCGACAGCTCTGCAGCCGACAGCCGCATCGCCCCATCCTGCAGGTTCGGCCAGCGGAACTTGCCATCCTCAAGCCGTTTAGCGAATAGGCACACGCCTGTGCCATCCCAATAGATCAGCTTCACCCGGTCCGCCCGTTTCGCCCGGAACACATAGACGGCACCCGAGAACGGGTCGGCCTGCATGGTCTCGCGCACCAGCGCCGCCAGACCCTCGGCTCCCTTGCGGAAGTCCACCGGCTTCGTCGCCACCATGACCCGAACCGCGCCCGTCGGGCCGATCACGCGCCGGCCTTCAATGCTCGCAGTACCGCCGCAACCGTCCTTGCTTCCGCGCCGCGGCCGATCCGCACGGTCACGCCTTCAATCTCAACCTCGATGCTGCCGGAAGTCCGATCTGTATTGCGCTTCCGTTTGTGCTGCAGTCTACGCGCCATGCGCGCTGGCAACGCCGGTTCCACAATGGCCGGCACGAACTGCGGTTCCTCACCATTGGTACTCGCCAACGGCTGGCGTGCTTGCCGGCGCCAGGTGAACAATTGCTGCGGTGTCAGTCCATGTCGACGCGCAACCTCGGAAACGATGGCCCCAGGCGCAAGCGTCTCCTCGACAAGGCGGGCTTTAAGGTCATCCGGAAACCGACGACGTCGGCCAGTTCCCGTGATCACCTCTAGCCGGCGCACAGGCTCCGGCTTGAGCGTATGGTCAAGCATAGACACAAGCCGATCTCCGTTCAGAGATCAACAATCTCGCCCATCACCGTCGTCCATAACAAGGTGTGGTCACCACACCGC
>CAWBOW010000013.1:0-34288 GCA_963790495.1 uncultured Alphaproteobacteria bacterium
TTCTTGATGGCACCATTATCCGAAGAGAAATTGCGGAGATTTTCGAAACCGTACTCGTGACAAAAGTACAGAGCTTCGGAGAAAATGTGTCCTCAGAGAGAGCATTTGGAGCTGCGGGCGAGGATTTCGAAGTTCACAGGTCAAGCGTGAATGAGCCAAATCCGGAGCCTTTAGCCCGAGCTTGGCTCCTGCCGGAGAACGGATCGGAGAACCGGAGAAAGGATCGGCGGAAGGCGTTGGCGGAGGGAGAGGAACCGGAAACTACCATTCTCCGCAGAATTTCGAAGGGCTTCGCGCAAAATCAGGACGCTTCATCAGTTGAGAATGTCGCCGAGGACTGCCGGCGCGCCGCATCCCGCAGGATTCCGATCATCTGCTCGACTACATTCTCTGTTGTTGATCCCGTCGAAAGAACAATTTTCTGTGCGGCATCTTGAACCGAATAGCCGTCCTTGTGTAGGCGATACCCGATGATTTGGTAATCGCCTTCCTTCTCGTCCACAGCCCAATGGGCGGTACCGTGCATAAATGCTCGGTCCGTTTTCACGCCGGCATGCCTAGGCAATAAAAAAGGGGGATATTCGTTGCGCTTCGGCGTGGGAATGACCGTATTGCGTCTCGCTACGATCTCGTGAAGGGCGCTTCGTACTCCATCGGTGTTCGACACGGGCACCACGGCTACCGGTTCGACATTCATGTAGAAACCAGCGTCCGTCCTCGCCACGGTCGGCATGTAAACTACGCCCTGTCGGAGGTAAACGTGAATGTGAATTATGATTCCGTCCTGCTCAAGGCGCTGGCCAAGGGTCATCGTTGGCAGCGCAAGATCGAAAACGGCGACTATGCATCGATCACGGAACTGGCCAAGGCAGAGGATGTCAATCAATCCTATGCCTGCCGGATACTTCGGCTGACGCTCCTCGCGCCTTCAATCGTCGTAAAAATACTCAATGACCGTCAGAATTCAGATCTGATGCTCAAGCGACTGATGAAGCCTCTTCCCGTCCGCTGGGATGAACAGCTAGCCGCGATCGAGATGGAGGACGCCGCTTTTAGAGCATCGAGATCGGCTAAAATCACGCCTCGTGAAGCTATCGCGCCCCAGCATCGCCGACGAGATGCGCGAGGGGCATCGGCGGCGCACTCGAGGCGAATGAGGAGACCGCGCCGCGTCAGCTTTTGACGAACGACAGACACATATACGACAGGTGCCCCGATGCGTGCAGCCAGCGCAGCACGCTGCCGGCCGAAGTGCGCGGCGCCAATCCGTCATGGTCCTGTGGAGCGGTCACGCGATAGGTCGGCAGAGTCTGACGCGTCGCGTCGATGATCCGCTCGGGTTCAAGCCCGGCCTGCCGGGCGAGAGCGAGAATTTCATCGGCGTCGAGCCACAGCGATGGCCACGGCCCATATTCGTCGCGCAACGCGTTTTCGATTGTCGCTGTGCTCAATGTCGAACCTTCGCCGGGCCTGCGCAACAGGATATCCGAAATCACAAGGCGACCGTCATTGCGGAGCAATTTGGCAGCTTCGCGCAAAAACACTTCCCGGCTGCGGAAATGAAACATCGCCTCGACACAGAAGACGCGATCGAAGATTGATGGCCGGAACGGCAGCGCGCACGCGTCGGCCATGACCAGCGACAGCGTAGCGCCGTCTCCCGACAGCGCGCGGCAAATATCGAGCTGGCGGCGGTCCACGTTAACGCCGGTGAGCCGCATGTCCGGCCATCGAGCGAGCGCTTCCAATGTACCGCCGAAGCCGCAGCCAACGTCGAGCACGCTGAGGCCGCCGCGCAGCTCGGCAAGCCCGATGAGAACATCGGTCAGCCGCGCCTGTGCCGCTTCGAACTCACGCCGATCGCATGGCGCCGTTAGCGGTGGCGGAGCGTCCCAGTAGCCGAGATGCACGTTGCGGCCAGCCCGCCCCGACCAAAAGCCTTCGATCAGGTAATCGAAATAACGTGGCACCGCGGACATCCATCAGCCCCAGCAATAGACGCGGTCCGGCTGCGTGCTCTCGGCCATGAAGCTGCACGCGGTCCAGCGCGTCTTTGCGCCGACCACCGGCGTCACCCGATGCAGATAGCGGCCGGAGCTAAAAATAATCATGTCGCCCGGATCGAGGCGAAACGACACTTTCTCGGCGGCGGCAAGATCGGGTTTGGCGGCGCTGCGGTCATTGATGGCGATGCGTTGGCCTTCGCGCTCGGGCTGCAAATTGAAAATCTCGAGTGCGCCGCCTTGCTCGCCTTGCGAGAAAGCGAGCACATAGGAAAAAAGCCGCGCCTGGATGAGCGACATCAGATGCCGGTAGCTTGGCCGCGCCGCCTGCTCATCATCGAAATGCGCCGGGATATAGCCGCCCGGCAGATGCGCGCGGATAGTCGTGAACATGTATCTCTGGCCGGGCGCCGGGCCTGGTGCTGCCCCATAGGCGCAACCTCGATCGAGGCTGGAGAACAGCCGGGTCAGGCGCGGTTCGAGGCCGAGTTCGCCCGGAAGCAAGCGCGCCAAGCTGTCCTGAAACCGCGGCACCTCGGCGAAGTAATCGCTGAGATCGGGATTGGTGAGATTGAGATTGATGCCGTAAAAGAACGCCGCGAACTTGGCCGGAAATTCGGTTTTGACGAGACCGTGCCGACCGCCTTCAAGAGCGGCGCAAACCGCTTCGCAGGTCGCGCGATCATAGACCCTTTTGACGACGATGCCCTCGAGCTCTCCGTTGCGCAGGCGGGTAAGGAGATGCGGCGACCGCTCCGCTTCCATAGCCGGCAGCGTGACTGTACGAAAGAACGGCATCGTTGCTCCCCGAGCAGCACATTCGCGCGGCGCACTATAGGCGAATGAGGATTTCTAACGGGCGGTGCTCGAACGCGGGGCGGTCACCACGACTGAGGAAGAAGCTAAGAGACATGGGCATGATCGACGGGGACATTGAATTCGTCGGATTTTCGCTTCGCTTCACTTAATGTCGACCAAGGATATCCGTAATCAACAAACTGGGCTATTTCTTCTGACCGTTCCGGTTCGTGTCTTCGTTGAATGCCTAAGTCCAAAGATCGACTTGTAAGACTTGAGGCGTCACGTCGTGAAATCCCGCATAGTGCGCGCAACTCGACCGCGGGCATTGAAAATATGTAGAAATGCGATGGGGGCTTTGCGCGATGGGCTTTCGGCGAGAAAGTGATTTTATCCCATCCAGCCAACCACTGATGGACTTTGATTGCCCCAACCTGACGTCGTCTGCCACGAATTTCCGGCGCCTTGATCAAGAAGGCCTCCCAGGTCCCGTTGCGTGTAATTTCTCTTAAAAGTTGTGAAATGTCTACCGCGACGCTGCGTGACCTTGGACATTCGCAGTGCCAGCGTAGGGAGACGCTCGGCAAGCGAGCTTTGTATCGTGGAGCGCAGGCGATATTGTCGTCCGTTATTTTTCGCGAATTTCTCGAGACAAGTCCCCATCAATCGAGCGAGTGAGATTCCAAACCCGCCCAATATGGCGTAGCTGAAAGCGAGGATTTGCAAGGGCTCCCAAAACCGTAATGCGGCACGAAGTACACAGATCCAGAGAAAAACGGCCGCAGAGAATACACCTGGAGCTGTGCGTTTAGATTCAGAGTCCACAGCTCGGTGGCAGATAAGCCAAATCCGAGGCCTTTTGACCGAGCTCAGCTCCCGGAGACGGGTTAGACAGCGACACTGGCGGAGGGAGTGGGATTCGAACCCACGATACGGTTTCCCGTATACACGCTTTCCAAGCGAGCGCCTTCAGCCACTCGGCCACCCCTCCGGATCAGGGAAACCGGCGCACTATAGCCGCCGGATTTCGACTTACAACCCACTGTAAAATATAGCTGGGAAGCGCTCGCAAATGCCACGAACGCACGATTTTCCGGCAAAGCAGCGGCTTGGAACTTTCACGCCATCCTACCGTTATTCAGCCGGTTCCTGGAAGGCGACACAGGAGAAAGTCATGGGACGCGGGTTATTGTTGTGGCTCATCGGCATTCCGCTGCCGATCATTCTTTTGATTTGGGTGCTTGGCGGCCTTCACGGCTGATTACCCAGCCACAGACAGGCGACGTTGAAGACAGGCGACGTGTACGATAGCGACGTGTAGGCGTGTGTGCAGGGGCCGGTGCAAGCCGGGCCTTTTGCATGAGGCGCGGCGCTTTCGCCGGCGCAGATGTTCGCTTACATTCAGGTCATGCGTCCCGGCGATGACGACTACCTCCTTCGGCCCGATCCCTCCGATCCGCGCCTGACCGAGCGCGTGAGCGGCCTCGATCAGACCGGCGCCGCGGTGGAGACCGCGGTAGTGGTCGAGCGTGCGCTGACGATTTTCCTCAATTCGCAGGAAATCGTCACCGCGATGACCATCGGCGACCATCCGGAATTTCTGGCGCTCGGCTACCTGCTCAATCAGAACATGCTCAAAACCGACGACGTCGTCACCGGCGTCGACTATGACGAGGAACTGTCGGTCGTGGTCGTACGCACCAAGCGCAAGACCAATTACGAGAAAAAGCTCAAGAAGAAGGTCCAGACCTCCGGTTGCGCCCAGGGCACCGTATTCGGCGACCTGATGGAAGCCCTCGAAAATGTCAGCCTGCCGCAGGCGGAGTTGCGAACCTCCTGGCTTTATACGCTCACCCACAAGATCAACACCACGCCGTCGCTATATCTGGAAGCCGGCGCCATCCACGGCTGCGTGCTGGCGGTCAAGGACAGGCCGCTGGTGTATATGGAAGACGTCGGCCGACATAATGCCGTAGACAAGATCGCCGGCTGGATGTTCAAGAACCACATCACTGCCGCCGACAAGATTTTCTACACCACGGGCCGGCTTACCTCTGAAATGGTGATCAAAACCGTCCGCATGGGTATTCCAATTTTGGTGTCGCGTTCCGGCTTCACCGCATGGGGCGTCGAACTGGCGCGCAAAGCCAATTTGACGCTGATCGGGCGCGCGCGCGGCAAGCGTTTCATTGCCCTCGCCGGTCAAGACCGCATCGTCTTCGATCAGAACCTCGACTATGTCGAGGATGAGAGCGCCAAGCACCGCCGCAAGGCCGCGGTGCACGACGACTGAGCCGGCGCGCGTGACAATTCCTCCCACACTCGGCCTCGTGCTTGCCGGCGGTTTAGCGCGTCGCATGGGCGGCGGCGACAAGGCGCGGCTTTTTATTGGCGGCGAGACTATTCTGCAGCGTGTGCTGGCATGCCTTGCACCGCAATGCGATCAAGTCATCATCAATGCCAACGGCGACCCGGCGCGCTTTGCCGATACCGGCCTGCCTGTGGTCGCCGACAGCATCCCGGATTTTGCCGGTCCGCTGGCCGGAATTCTTGCCGGGCTCGATTGGGCGGCAGCGCACACGCCGGAAATCGACTGGCTTTTGAGCGTGCCGGGCGATTGTCCGTTTCTGCCGAGAGACCTCGCGGCGCGGCTGCACGCGGCGCGTTCGGCGGCAAAGACGCCGCTCGCTTGCGCGCGCTCCGGCGAATGGCGGCATCCGGTCGTCGGGCTCTGGCCGATCGATCTGCGCGAGGATTTGCGCCGCGCATTGGTCAATGACGGTTTGCGCAAGATCGAAATCTGGACCGCGCGGCACGGTGTCGCGATAGCCGATTGGCCGGCCGCGCCGGTCGATCCGTTCTTCAATGTCAACACGCCCGACGACAGCGCGCGCGCCGCGGCATTGGCCGCACAATATTCAAAGCTCTAAAGCGAAATATGATCTTTTCGGAAAACCGGCATCTACTTTTCCGGATCATGCTTTAGGCGATCAGCGACGCGTAAGACAGAAAGCCGATAGTTGAACCGGGCTCGATTTGGCTGACGTCCTCATCGAGTTCGGCCAGTCCGTCGGTTTCCGTGAGCGAGGTGAGAACGCCGGCTCCGTCTTGCTCGTATTTGTGCGCTTCGATGGCGCCGTCATCGGCCCTGCGCAAAGTCACCCGGACATATTCACGCCGGCCCTTGCGCTTCTTGTAGGAGAACGCCGCGCGGATGGGCATGGCGAGGAGCGGCTCGGGCACGGCGCCGGACAGCCGCAACAACAACGGCCGCACCACGCGGACGAAGGTGACAAACACCGCGACGGGATTTCCCGGCAGACCGACGAACGCCGCGCCATTGCCCTTGTTGCCGGAAATCACGCCCATCGCCACCGGCCGTCCGGGCTTCACCGCGAGCCGCCAAAATACCAGCCGGCCGATGCCCTCGATGGCTGCGCGCACATGATCGGCCTCGCCGGTCGAGACTCCGCCCGAGGTCAGGACGAGGTCGTGATCGGCGGCGGCCGCTGCCAGCGCACGTTTGAGTTCGTTCGGATCGTCGCCCAGAATGCCGAGATCGGTGACGTCGGCATTGAAACGCTCGATCAGTGCGGCCAGCAGATAGCGGTTGGAATCATAGAGCGCCGCGCGCGGCAAGGCGGCGCCCGGCTCGACGATCTCGTCGCCGGTCGAGAACAAGGCGATGCGCACGCGGCGGCGCACGTTAAGCTTGCTAAGACCGAGCGCCGCGGCCAGCGCCACGTGCTGCACCGAGAGCCGCCGGCCGGCGGGCAACGCGATCGCACCGGCCCGCATATCCTCGCCGGCCAACCGCCGATTGGCGCCGCGCCGCAGGCCCGCCGGCATGACAACGCCATCGCCGTCAATCCGGCAGTCTTCCTGCATGAATACTGTATCGGCGCCGGGCGGCATCGGCGCGCCGGTGAAAATGCGAATGGCCTCGCCGGCTGCCACTTCATGGTGCGCGGAATGACCGGCGGTAACCCGATCGACAATGCAAAAGCGCTTTTCGCCGTCGAATGCGAGGTCGTCGCCGCGCACCGCATAGCCGTCGACCGCCGAATTATCGAACGGCGGTACATTGACCGGCGCAGTAATATTTTCGGCCAGCACGCGGCCTAAAGCGCTGCGCAATCCCACAGTGTCGCGACCGTCGACCGGCGCGATGCGCTCGACGATCAGTTTCTCCGCCTCGGCAACCGGCAGCAGCGGACCGTTAAAGGCAAAGCAATCGTCGCTAAGCTGCGCCATCGCGTCCCGTTCCCGGCCATGCCACGATCTGCTCGCGCGGCAAGGCTTCCGCTTGCAGCATGGTCGCGACACCTTCGATGTCGTCGAGCATCAGCACCGGCACTTGCGCCCCCGGCAACGGCGCATCGGTCGCTATCGCGACAATGCAATCGTCGTCCGGATGTAAAAGCGGCTTGCCGACGGCAGCGCGATAGACTTCGAGCTTCGGATGCGACTGCCGCTTAAAGCCTTCGATAATGACGAGGTCGACCGGCGACAGCTTCGCCAGCATGTCGGCCAGCGGAGGCTCGGCCTCATCGTTCAATTCATGGACGATGGCCCAGCGGCGGCTGGAAACGATCGCCACTTCGCTGGCGCCCGCCGCACGATGCAACCATGAATCCTTGCCCGGCTGATCGGTATCGAATGCGTGATGCGCATGCTTGACGGTCGCCACTTTGAGGCCGCGACTGACCAGCACCGGGATCACCTTGGTGACCAGCGTCGTCTTGCCGGAACCGCTCCAACCCGCCAGACCGACGATGCGCATGTTTGTCATTTCGCGGCCCTAGCCTGGTTCCATGCCCAGCGCGCGGATGCGGGTGCGGGTGGCGTCGTCACGGAGCACCTCAAGAAAAGCCTGCATCGCCGGGCGTCTGCGGCGCGCTTCAACCAGCAGGAAATCGTAATGTTCCGGGGCGATGGGCAAAAAGGCGAGCCCGTACATGCGCGCCACCGGTTCGATCGCCACGCCCCAATCGGCGCGGTTTTGCGCGATGGCCGCGACGACGGCATTGTGCGACCGCGGCTGATTGGCGTAGCCGGACGGCCGCGCGCCGCGCAATAGCTCGTCGATGAGAACCCGCGTGCCGGAACCGGCATTGCGATTGACCATCAGGATCGTCGGATCGGCCAGCGCGGCCTTGAGCGCGCCATCGGCGCTGCGGTCCTCGAAGCGCGCGTCGCTTTGACGAAAGACAAAACCCTGCATGCGCCGCCAGCCTGGGACAAGGCTCAAGCCCGGCGCTACGAGATGCTTGTTGTAAATTCCGGTCGCCGGATCGACGAGATGCACCGGCGCCACGTCGCACTGGCCGTGGCTCGCCGCATTCACGCCGCCCTGACTGCCGACCGCAATGGTGCGGGCGCGAAAGCCGCGCTCGGCCAGCGCGCCGACCACGACATCAAGCGCGACATCGTGGCTGCCCATGATAACGAAATCGGGCGCGCCTTCGCGCTCGCCGATCAGCGTGACCTCGGCGGCCGAATCGGCGGCGAGCGACGAAGCCAGCGCATCGATCGCCATAAAGCCGTCGGCCTGCGAGAAGGCAGTGACCGCGCCCGAGCCCTTCCCCGTCGGAAACGCGATCAGGCCGTCGTCGCCGGCGACGAGCGATACCAGCACGAATTCCTCGCGGCCGAGCTCCGAAACAAGCGGCACCGGCACGCGCGCGGTCACGGTGCGGGCCGCTTCGGGCGAGAGCCCGGCGCGAGCGCGGATCAACGGAGCCACGAAGGCATGAAAGGTGAAAATGGCGGAGGTCGGAAATCCCGGCAGCACGATCAATGGCTTTTCGCCGATCACCGCGAGGCAGAGCGGCTTGCCAGGCTTGAGCGCCACGCCATGAACGAGAATCCCGGGCTTGCCGAGCCGCGATACGATGCGGTGTGACAGGTCGCCCGCGCCTTTCGAGGTGCCGCCGCTCAACACCACGATGTCGCAGGCATCGAGCGCGCCGCGCATCGCAAGTTCGAGCGCCACTTCTTCATCGGGAAATGCGCCGAACGGCACCGCTTCGCCGCCGGCTTCGACGATTGCAGCGGCGATGATAGCGCTGTTGCTGTCATAGACGCCGCCGGGCCGCAGCGGCCTGCCGGGTTCGACCAGTTCGTCGCCCGTTGACAGCACGGCGACGCGGGGACGGCGGACGACCTCGACCGTGGCAAGGCCGCACGCGGCCAG
Organism: uncultured Alphaproteobacteria bacterium; assembly: GCA_963790495.1. Classification (GTDB taxonomy): domain Bacteria; phylum Pseudomonadota; class Alphaproteobacteria; order Rhizobiales; family Xanthobacteraceae; genus BOG-931. Next base: position 8,998 of record CAWBOW010000013.1, read on the forward strand.
CATGCCGATTTCGCGCGAGCCGATTTCGCCGCCGCGACGCAGCAAAGTCTCGCCGCGCGCGATGTCGGAGCCGGCATAGGAGATGAACTGTCCGCTCGCGGCCGGCCGGGCAAGCGCAATGGCCGGGCCGTCGTCGATGAGTTCGGTCTGTTCGATCATGACCACCGCATCGGCGCCGCGCGGGATAACACCGCCGGTCGCGATCGTTGTCGCGGTTCCGGGCGCAACTTCGATCGCCGGCTCGACGCCGCAGGCGATCAGTTCGGCATTGAGCGTGAGGCGCCTCGGCGCGCCGTCGCTGGCGCCAATCGTGTCCGCCGCGCGAACCGCGAAACCGTCGACGTTGGAGCGGTCGAACGGCGGCGCGTCGACGGGTGCGATCACGTCGGCGGCCAGCACGCGCGCGCGCGCCGACGCCAAGGGCAGCGATTGCGCGGCGAGCGGCGCATGATCGACACAGGCCTCGAACCGCCGGCGCGCTTCGGCAGCCGAGACCACTTCGAGAAATTGCTCCTGCCGCGCCGCAAGCCGCACCGCGTCCAAGATTGCTGCACCGTGCCGTTTTGGATTTATGGCCATGATCTCACGGCGACCGGTGTGCCTGCTGGAAAACCTTCGCTCTCGGCGGGAACGACAAGCCAGCCGTCGCTCTGCGCCAGCGCCGCCATTGACAGATAACCGCTGCCGAGCGGCTCTGCCATATCGTCTTGACGTCGCACCGGAACAAGCTCGGTCAGGCCGATCGTCGACGTTACTTTTCTCGTGAGCGGCAGCAGCGCCGGCGTTGCGTGGTCGCGGCGGCCGGCAAGCGTGGCGAGAAGCGGCAGGCCGATCAGCAGCCAGCCTGCCAAAGCGGCGTCGAAGCGGTCCGGCAAGAGCAGCACCGGCCGCGCGCCGGTGAAACCGAACGCCGCGGTTTCGCCGGGCGAAATGGCGATGCCGTGCGCGGCGACCTGACCGAACCGGGCCAAGGTCCGCACGCTGTCGTCGTCGCGTCCGCTGCCGGTGCCGCCGATGGCGATCACCGCGTCGGCTTCATCACGCGCCAACGCATCGTGCAGCTGGGTCAACTCGCCGTGCAGGGCGCCGCCCGCCTTGCCGACAAAGCGCGCCAGCATCGCCAGACCGGCATCGACTGGCGGCGGCGCGGCACGCGCGCGCGCGATCCAGATGCGCGGCTCGCGCACATTCAATTCCGCGAAGCCGACCGAGGTGGCGACCGCGCAGTCGATGTCGCGCAAGCGCTCGCCGGCGCGGCGCAAAATAGTCTGCGCCGCCGCGTCGCCGCCCGCCGGCAAGACTCCCTGACCGCTCACGACGGGAGCGACGACCTCGACGCGTTCGCCGCGCTGCATGACCGCCTCGAGCGGCGCCACCGCATCGCTTCCACCCGGCAAGAACTCGCCGACGCCGACCCATTGCGGCAGCGACTTAAGCAGTACGGGCGTATAAGGCCCGGCATCGGCGACCGCCGCCGCGTCCACGGCAAAGCCGTCGGACAGTGCGATCGGAGCGGTGGGACGTGCCGCGGTGACGATGTCGTCGGCGAGGGTCAGTTCCGCTGCCGCCGCCGTCGGGCATTTTCGCGCTTTGACGGGACTGACGCGTGACTCGATGAACCCGAGGATGGCGCGCAGCGGCGTCAGCCGTGAAATACGTTGAATGCCGGCGTGCCGGTCGCTGGAATCCTGAGCCATCACCACTATGATAAGGACGTTTTACCGGTTCTACAACTCAACTCGTGAAATGACCGAAAAGACCCTCAATCTGCGCGGCCTCAAATGCCCGCTGCCGGCGCTGCGCACCAAAAAGGCGCTCGGCCAGGCGCAGCGCGGCGACATATTGATCGTCGAATGCACCGATCCGCTCGCCGGCATCGATATCCCGAACTTGCTCAATCAAACCGGCGATGCGCTGGAAGACACGCGCAAGGATAAGAAGCTCATGACGTTTCGCATCAGGAAGACCTGACGCGGCGCGTCGGTGCCGCATTCCGCCGCGCTTTCGATGGCCCGAGCCATATCCTCACAATGTCAAACAGCGAACGCTTTACGTCCTCCGTCACCCTGAGGTGCTCCGCCCGACTTCGGGCGGAGCCTCGAAGGGCGACGGCCCGTGAGTCCTCGGCCGTCTCCTTCGAGGGCCGCTGCGCGGCCGCCTCAGGATGACGGATCAAGGCTTTCGTTTTCCCCCGTCATTGCGAGGAGCGAAGCGACGAAGCAATCCAGGGCGGAATTGTAGAGACTGGATTGCTTCGCTTCGCTCGCAATGACGAAGAAAGAAAAATGAAGGAAGCGGAGCGCCGGCAGACGCGGTGTTTCGTAACCTGTACGCAAGCGGCGCACAGGGCGCGCCGCGGATAAGGCGGCTTGCGCCGCCCTTTCCGCTATCGGGCGCGCTCGCCTGCCGGCGTTCCACTGCGGTTCTGCCCAAGGGGTGTTGTTGTCCCTTGGTGCGATCCGGGCCAGGCTTCGTGGCGGTTTGGCCAACGCGGCGGATATGACCGCCGGCCAAATCTCCACTTCCAGCGACGCACCTCGCGCACCGGTCATAGTGCCGGTGGGCATGATGCCCGGACCGCCCGGGAGCCGGCTGATGAGACCGACCCGCGGGCACCGCACTCGCCCCCTGCCGTCCGGCATCACCCGGGCGGCGTCCTTCGTGGGACGAGATTTGATTCTTCGGAAGTATCTATATCGGGGACGTTTGTCAATATGGAAGTGACAGAAAAACCTTGTCATTCCCCGCGCAGGCGGGGAATCCAGTAATCGCAGGAATTTCCGGCCAGGGCTTAAGCAAAGTGCCGCTTGCCTTGCGATTACTGGATCGTCCGCCTGCGCGGACGATGACAAGGAAGCATCGAAGTTTGCAGAGACGCCGGATCAGCAGTGCACCGCTGACGCGCTGCACTGCGCCCGGGGAACGGGGCGGCGTGATGCGCCGCACACGGGAAACGCGCTTTTGAGGACCGTGCTCCCGCCCCTACTCCGCCGCGACGCGGTGCGCTGGCACGCCCCGCGCCTTCACCACCACCTTGATGGCGTCGTCGACGCGGTCCTTGGCGTAACGGATCGCCGTCGGCAGGTCGTCGAGCGCGAAGGTGTGGGTGTGAATTTTTGTGGCGTCGAAACGCTTTTGCGACATGAAGGCTTCGGCGCGGTGCGTTGCGCTCTTGCCCTCGCCGCGGATGCCGTAGAGATAAATGTTGTTGCGCACGATGTGGGCGACGTCGACCGGCGTCTCGGCGTGGGGAAACGCCGCGAGGCAAACCTTGCCGCCGCGGTTGACCATGCGGATCGCTTCGTTGACCGCGTTCGCCGCGCCGGAACATTCGACGACGTAATCGACGCCCTTGCCGCCGTTCAAACGCTTCACCGCCTCGACCGCGTTTTCGTTCTTCACATTGACGACATGATCGGCGCCAAGCTCACGCCCGATCTTGAGGCGATTGTCGCGCGTGCCGGTGAGGATGACCGGCTGCGCGCCCATGGCCTTCGCCACTGCCACGCCGAGAAGCCCGATCGGGCCTGGGCCGGTGACGACGACGCTTTCGCCGGCCACCAGGCCGCCAAGCTCGGTCAGCCCATACATCGCCGTGCCGGCGGTAACGACCAGCGTCGCCTCCTCGTCCGACATGGCGTCGGGAATGGCGATCAGCGTGTTGAGATTGTTGATCTGATATTCGCAAAAGCCGCCGTCGGTGGTGAAGCCGTTGGCGCGATGGCCCTTGTCGACGTCGCCGTAATTGAGCCCGTAGTTGTGGCACGAGGTGTACATGCCCTCGCGGCAGCGCTTGCATTGGCCGCAGCCGGCATGGATTTCCACCGTGACGCGCTGGCCGATGGGAAATTCGTCGACGCCGGGACCGAGCGCGACGACCGTGCCCATATATTCATGGCCGGGCGTGAAATTCTTGTTGAACGGCATGCCGCCCTGGATCAAAGCCGGCGGACCGTGATCGATGATCTCGAGATCGGTGGCGCAGATCGCCACCGCATCGATACGGACCAGGACCTCGGCGCGCTTGGGCACCGGCACCGGCTTCTCGCTCAGAGTCAATTCGCCGGGTTTGCCGAGCACCCAGGCTTTCATCTTGTCCGGGATCGGAAAATCGGGGCTCGTCTTCACACCTGGTCCTGAATACATCTGCCGTTCCTTGTCAGCCGTTTCCTTAAGCCTGCCGCGCTTATAATGAATTCCAGACGTTGGCGAAACCGTGGTCAGGCCGGCTCGCCCGCGGCGTTCTTGTCGAGATCGACGCAAACGTCGTCGCCTTGCAGCACCACTTTATAGGTGCGCAGCGCCACCGCGCAGGGCGGCGATTTTACCGCGCCGGTCTTCACGTCGAAGGCGCCGAAATGCACGCAACATTCGATGACGTCGCCGTCCAGCAGGCCGTCGGCGAGGCTCGCCGAGGCATGGGTGCATTCGTCGTCGGTGACGTAGAAGTTGCCGCCGATATTATAGACCGCCAGCCGGCTGTCGCCGACCTCGAACGCCTTGACCGTCTCCGCGGCGATATCGGCTTGCGCGCAAACCCGCACCACATTGTCCGCCATGAGAATTTCCCCTCCGATGCCGGACCTTTTATATAGTCATTTCTGGCTCGCCGCTAAAGCGGCGCTCCCCGGAATGACAAGGGCGGAAACTCAATGCAAGTCTTGGTGATCGGCGCCGGCGTGGTCGGACTGGCGATCGCGCGCACTGCCGCGCTTGCCGGCCATGACGTCACCGTGGCCGAAGCGACCGGCGGCATCGCCAACGGCGTGTCCTCGCGCAACAGCGAAGTGATCCATGGCGGCCTCTATTATCCGACGGACACGTTGCGCGCGATCCACTGCGTGCGCGGCCGGCGCATGCTCTATGAATTTTGCGCAACGCACGGCGTGCCGCACCGCAAATGCGGCAAGCTCGTCGTCGCCACCAATGACGCGGAGCTGGCCAAGGTCGAAACCATCCTGAAGCAAGCGCAGAAGAACGGCGTCGAGGGCGTCGAGATGGTCGGCGGCAATGCCGCTCGTGCCATGGAGGCCGAGCTGTTCTGTATCGGCGCCTTGTGGTCGCCGGAGACCGGCATCATCGACAGCCACGCTTACATGCGCGCCTTGTGGGGCGAGCTTGAAGACCGCGGCGGCATGATCGCGTTCGAAACCCCGGTCGAGCGGATGCGCTACCAGGCCTCACAATGGCACGTGCAATTCGGCGGCCGCGACGCCGGCGTCGCCCCGTTCGACGCGGTGGTGAATGCAGCCGGCCTCGGCGCGCAGGCACTGGCGCGGCGCATCGACGGTTATCCGGCCGAAAAAGTGCCGCGGCTGGTGCTCGGCAAGGGTAATTATTTCGGCTTCGCCGGCCGCCCGGCGTTCTCGCGGCTGATTTATCCGACGCCGATCGACGGCGGCCTTGGCGTTCACGTCACGCTCGACCTCGCCGGCCGCATGCGCTTTGGCCCGGACGTCGAGTGGATCGCGGAAGAGAACTATGCTGTCGATCCGCGCCGCGCCGACAGTTTTTACGCCCGCATCCGCACCTATTGGCCGGGCTTGCCGGACGGCTCGCTGGTGCCCGACTACGCCGGGATCAGGCCGAAATTGCGCGGCCCCGGCGAGGGCCAAGCCGATTTTTTGATTGCGGCGCCCGCCGATCACGGCATGCCGCGGCTGGTCAATCTGTTCGGCATCGAGTCGCCGGGGCTGACCTCGTCGCTGTCGCTCGCCGAGGATATCGTGAAAGAACTCGATTAGGCCGGACGCTCTTCGACACTCTATGCCCCTTTCGCGGCCAATGCGGACATGACGTCAATGGCTCGCGATGTCCGCTAATGACCCACTCCAGACATGCGTCTTCGGGTATCGCTGGGCCGGCGATCTAGCGGCTATTCAGCAACGCCATAAGCTAGACGTCGGCCGCCTGCTCCAGCAGCCAATTGCGAAACGTCGAAACGGGCCGCCTCGACAAGTCGGCCGCCCGGCATACGAGGTAATAGCCGTGGCTCAATCGGTATTGCGAATTGAACGGCCGCACCAGCTGGCCGTCGTCGAGGTAAGGCTGCACCAGAACGTCGACGCCAAGCGCGATGCCGAGACCGCACGCCGCCGCACGATATAGCAGATGCACGTTGTCGAATTCCTGCGCGACCTGCGCGCGCGGCGGCAGACCCGCGCAGCGAAGCCATTGACCGGTCTGCTCAGCGGTCTCGGTCTCGGAGGAATACTCTAGGCGTGCATAACTGCGGCCGCGGAGGTCGACGATGACCTCCGCGGCAACGCGCGGTCCGTACGGCGCTGTGCGTCGGGCGTGGTGCCGCTTTTGTTTAGTCCCTTTTTTGAACGAGAAGCCTTGATGTACGCTCCGCGATCCAAGGCGCTGTTCGCACGGCTTGAGCCGACCGTGCTGGACCCTGAAAAGCTTCGCGATCCGCGACCCGCAGAGCGAAAGGATCCTCGGCCGGTCAGACGCCGCAAGCTGACATGGCGATGGCCGGCGCTCGTTTTGCTGGCGGCCGTCGTCGTGATCGGCGGCATCGCGTTAAGAAGCCGCACTTCAGTTACTACCGACTATGTCACTGCGCCGATCAGTCGGGGCGCCATCGTCCGCATGACGACGGCGAGCGGAATGGCCAACCCGGTCGAGACGGTGCAGATCGGAAGCTACGTATCGGGCCGCATCCAATCTCTGTCCTGTGATTACAACACCGAGGTGGTGAAGGGCCAGTCCTGCGCCAAGATCGATCCGCGAAGCTTTCAGGCGGCGGTCGACCAATCCGCGGCCGCGGTCGACACCGCGAAGGCGCAATTGGACAAGGACCAGGCGCAGCTGACCTATGCGAAGGTCGCCTACGAGCGAAATCTCGCTCTGCTCAATCGCAGCGTGGTTTCGCAGGACGCCGTCGACAACGTGTTGAGCACCTACAAGCAGATGGAAGCGCAGGTCGCGCTCGATCAAGCGGCCATAAGCCAGCGCCAAGCAGAGCTGCAATCCGCTCAGGTCAACCTCGACTACACCGACATCGTATCGCCGGTCGACGGCACCGTCGTCTCGCGCAGCGTGGCGATCGGTCAGACGGTGACGGCCAGCTTTCAAACCCCAACCTTGTTTCTGATTGCCAAGGACCTGAAGAAAATGCAGGTCGAGGCCAATGTCAGCGAAGCTGAAATCGGCGAAATTCGCGACGGGCAGGACGCGACGTTCACGGTCGAGGCGTATCCCGACCGCACCTTCGCGGGCAAGGTGACGCAAATCCGTCAGGCACCGGTATCTGTTCAGAACGTCATTTCCTACGACGTCGTGATTTCGGCGGATAACGCCGATCTCGCGCTCAAGCCGGGCATGACGGCGACCGCGCATATCGTCACCGCGCAGAAGCACGACGTGCTGCGCATACCGGAATCGGCGTTGCGCTTCGCGCCGGAGGGTTATGCGGTGAACCAAGCCCGCACGGGCAGCAGAAAGAGCGGACTGGTCTGGGTCCAGCACAGTTCCGGGCTCGAACCCGTCGCGGTGCAACTGGGCCTTGCCAACGAGGACACAGTCGAGGTGACGCAAGGCGCGATCAAGCCCGGCGATGAAGTGGTGACCGGCCGGCGCCGCGCCGGCGAAGCGGCGCCGGCGGGGTCGGCATCCAGCGCATCGGGCCCCTCATGAGCGCGGTCATCGACGTCCGCCGACTCGAGCGGAGTTACCGGCTCGACGATGTCGAGGTCGTGGCGTTGCGCGGCATCGACCTTCACATCGAGAGCGGGGAATTCGCCGCCATCATGGGCGCTTCCGGATCGGGAAAATCGACGCTAATGCACATTCTCGGCTGCCTCGATCTGCCGACCACGGGCCGTTATCTGTTCGAGGGCCGTGATGTCGCCGCCTTAAGCGAGATCGAGCTTGCCGCCATCCGCAGCCGCCACATCGGCTTCGTCTTCCAGAATTTCAATTTGTTGCAGCGCCGAAGCGCGCAGGACAATGTTGCGCTGCCGCTCCTGTACGCGGGCAGCGCGTCCGTCGGCGGCGCTCATCTGGCCCGCGCCGGCGACGCATTGCGCGCGGTGGGTCTGTCGTCGCATCTGCGCCACCACCCGAACCAGCTTTCGGGCGGGCAGCAGCAGCGAACGGCGTTGGCGCGCGCGCTGATCAACGATCCCGCCGTGCTCCTTGCCGACGAACCGACCGGCAACCTCGATTCGGCGACCTCCAGCGAGATCATGGCCATGATCCGGCGGCTCAACCGCGAACGTGGCGTTACCGTCGTCGTGGTCACGCACGAACCCGATGTCGCCGCCTATGCCAACCGCGTTATCACGCTGCGGGACGGCGCGATCGAAAGCGATGTCGGCTCCGCACGAAGGCAATGCGCGGCGCCCCCCCTGGCGCTAGCGCCATGCGCCGGTTCGCTGCCGCTCGGCTCCGGCATGTCCTGGTCCATTTTCAAAATGACGCTCGCGACCGCGCTGGCTGCGCTTTGCGCCAACAAATTGCGCAGTGCGCTCACCATGCTCGGCGTTTTCATCGGCGTTGCGGCGCTGATCGCCATGATCGGGCTCGGTAACGGCGCCAACGAAGCCGTGCGCACGCAGATTGCAAGCCTCGGCACCAGTCTGCTCGTCGTGCTGCCCGGCGCCAGCACGGCCAATGGCGTGCGCGCCGGCAACAGCAGCGCATCCACTCTCACAGTCGCGGATGCCGGCGCGCTGCAGCGCGAGGACACCAATGTGTCGCTCGTCAGCTACATCGATCGCCAGGTCGCACAGGCGGAAATCGGCAACCAGAATTGGAGCACCGCAATCCAGGGCGTGACGCCGGCTTACCTGCGCATCGAGAATTGGCATGTCGCCGCCGGGCGCGCTTTGACGCGCGAGGATGACGACGGCGCGGCCATGGTCTGCCTGATCGGCCAGACCGTATACCGTAAGCTGTTCGCGCTTGGCGTGGATCCGGTCGGAGCGACGATGTTGGTCAGGGGCAAGCCGCTGCGCATCGTCGGCCTGCTCGCCTCGCGCGGGCAGTCGAGCTTCGGCACCGATCAAGATGATGTCGTGCTCGTTCCGTTTGCGACCGCCGAGCAGCGGGTGATCGGCGTCGCTACGCCATTGCAAGCGCCGTCGCCGGTCACGACCCAGTTCCCGCCGGTACCGAATCCATTCGGCTTGCAGCCCAAGTTAAGCGGCATGGTCAACTTGATCCTGGTCGAGGCAACCTCGCCCGACCGCGTCGCCGGTGCCATGCGCGAGGTGACCGCTACGCTGCAGCAGCGCCATCAGATCCGTCTGGGCGAGCCGGACGATTTCAGCGTGCGCAACCTCAGTGAGATCGCGGCAACGGCAAATAACGCCAGCCGCGCCATCGCGCTTCTGCTCGCGATCCTAGCATCGATATCCCTTCTCGTCGGTGGCGTCGGCATCATGAATATTCTTCTGGTCTCGGTCACCGAGCGTACTCGCGAGATCGGCATTCGCATGGCGCTCGGCGCGCGGCGCAGCCAGGTCTTGCTGCAGTTTCTCGTCGAGGCGGCGGTATTGAGCGGTGCCGGCGGCGCCGCCGGGTTGGCGCTCGGTGTCGCCATGTCGATGTCGATTGCCAGGCTCGCCGGCTGGCCCATCGAGATTTCGCCGGCGGCGGTGCTGGGCAGCATCGCTTTCTCGGCGCTGATCGGAATTTTCTTCGGCTATTATCCCGCGCGGCGGGCGGCGCGGCTCGATCCCATCGACGCGCTGCGATTCGAATAGTTCTCGCTCACGCGGCTAGTGGAGACCGGGATTGTCATGCGAACCTGACCGCGCGGTGATGTCGGCTAATGGCACATCGCGTCACTCAATGCGGCGAAACGGTTTGGTTGTTATTAGGGGTAAAGCGGAAGTCGCGGGGCCATCGCCATTCGGTCGCTCATGATCCTGAGCGGACGTCGAGATTGGAAGAGTTAAAGATCGCAACAGATTGATGCCCGCTTTGAGGGGTACACGGGACACGACGACCGATGTCCATTGGACTATACTCACGCAATGTCCTTGTCGCCCTTTACAATTTTCCGTCTCGGTTCCGCTGATGCTCCGCTTCTGCGGAAGCTGAACGGATTGTTTGGTGAGGCATTTTCTGATGCTGAGGTATATGCAGCGGAGCCGCCGAGCGAAGACTACGTGAAAAACTTGCTCGCCAAAGAACACGTCATAGTTCTCGTCGCGACATTGGGCGAAGAAGTTGTAGGTGGTGTCGTCGCCTACCAGCTAGACAAATTTGAAAGGATGCGGTCCGAGTTGTACCTTTACGATCTTGCCGTAGCGGCAAAGCATCGAAGGAAGGGCGTCGCAACTGCCCTCGTAAAGCGCTTGCGCGAAATCGCGGCAGGAGTTGATGCCTGGGTTATTTACGTGCAAGCCGACTACGAAGATGCTCCGGCCATCGCCCTCTATGAGAAACTTGGGGTCAGGAAAGAAGTGCTACACTTCGACATCGGAGTTGAGTAAAAACAAGGCTCTCGCAATGACCCGGAAACGTCCGTTTTGCGGCACGGCGCTGCCCATCCGGAAGATCGTCTGTATTCGGGTTGCGTTTGACACAATTGCGTACGGGCTTGCGCATCAACTGCGAAAATATAGGCCAGGAAATCAATGAAACGAACCATATCGCTTGTTGTTGTCGCGATTGCAGCGCTGTTCGCGCCGATCACACTGGTGTCGGGCGCATCCAGGACGGAACAGGTCAGCTATCGTATCTCGAAGGTTGTTCCATTGGGCGCGCCGGATCGATGGGATTACATAGTTTTCGATCCCGATTCCCACCGCGTCTACGTCGCGCATGGCGATCGGCTTTCGGTTGTGGATGGCCGCACGGGCGTAGTTCTCGGCACGGTCGAAGGCATGCCAGGCGGCACGCACGGCATCGCCATCTCCCACGCTACCGGCAAAGGTTATACCGATGACGGGAAGGCTGGCATGGTCGTCGAGTTCGACCTGAATACTTACAAAGTTGTCAAACGGATCAAAGCTGAGAAGGATGCAGACGGCATCGTCTTCGATCCGGTGAGCGGCCACATTTTTGTGATCGATGGTGATTCGGGGAAGCTGACTGTGATTGATCCAAAGACCGATACGGTTGTCGCGACAGTCGATGGCGGCGGCGGGTTGGAATTCGGCGACACCGGCAATAATGGAAAATTCTATGTCGACGGAGCCGAGAAGAATGAAATCGTACGCGTGGATACAGCCACCAACAAGGCCGATGCCCATTGGCCCATGCCGAGTTGCATAAAACCGCATGGTCTCGCGATTGACCGAGAACACCACAGACTTTTCGCCGGTTGCTCAAACAAAGCCATGGTCGTGATGAATGCGGACAATGGCGCCGTGATCGCGACCTTGCCCATCGGCGAAGGTACCGATTTTGCGGTTTTCGATCCCAGTCGCGGCTTGGCGTACAGCTCCAATCGTGATGGAACGCTTTCGGTCGTCGCCGAAATCTCACCGGACAATTTCGTGTCACTGCCTGCGATCCCGACCCAAGTCGGCGCGCGCACGATGGCAATCGATCCGGAGAGCGACCGCATCTATCTAGTGACGGCCGATATGTCGCCAACCCAGTCGGCCGCGCCCCGCAATCCCCATCCTCGCCCCAGCATCACTCCCGGTTCTGTTAGGCTGCTGTTCCTCGACCGCACATCGTGATCGATTATTGCTGGACAGATATCTGTTATTGGCACTTAACGGACGCACTGTGATGTCCGCTTCATGTCGGCCTTCTCGGGCTAAGGAGACATTCCAGCTTTGTAAGCGCGCCGCCTAATTAGCGCGCGATCTGGCCGCGCATCGCCGTGCCGGGATCGAATGCGTCGCCCGGCTGCCGGCTGGCGACAATGTTTGCATCTTCATCGGTCCGCGCTTCCTTGCCATGCGCTTTATCGCGCGCCTTGTCGTGCGCGTTGGCGGCGACGCCCACGGTCACCGAATTGAGCTCGGTTTCGATGCTTGCCGGATCGACCGGGGTGAAAGCGTCGGCGGCGCCGGTTTTACCGGTAAAGGCCATGAAGCCTTGCTTGGTCGAGACGATGTCGCCGGGACGCAGAGTTGGATCGCTCGACAGATCGAGCGGCGCCAGGCCGCGGGCGCTGTGGCCGTTGCAGGTGCAATTGGGCACGATCTGCTGGCGATAGGTGAAAGCCGTTTCGAGCGCGGCGTAATGTGCACCGTCCTTGGCGACGGCGCTGCCGACCTCGCTGCCGTAGAAGATCTTGGTTTTGCTCGCCGGGCACATCGCCCGGCAGGTCTCGACCGGCGTCGCATTCGCCAGGTGCTCGAGCGGGAAGCTTTCGCCATCGCAGAGCCGCACGCAAAAGGCGACGAGATGCCCGGTGCCGCCGCCGCCTTGGCGGACACTTTCGGAACTCAGCGGCGCCGGCGCCACGCGGCCGAGCGCCGGCGCCGGCGGCTTGGCATAGGATTGCTGCGGCGGCGACTGATCCTGCGAATTACCGAACAGAAAGTCGAAAAAGCCGGCATGCGCCGGCGCGGTCATGCCGGCAAGCGCGACCAGCGCGCCGGCGGCGATCGTCCCGCGCCACGACGCGTGCTTCCTCGACGGCCAACGCCGCACCGCAACACCTCTTTGCATCCGATTTCCGCGCAAATAACCCTTGCGCGGGGAGGATGGTTCCCCCGTCTTTCGTGGGCGAGAGCATGACGGCAAACGGTCACTATCCCGTGGCCGAACGCCGGGGCGGCCGCCGATTTCCCGATATGGCAAAGAAATTGTGAACAGTCAGCTCGGCGCGACGAAGAAATAGGTCACGGCTACGAACACCGGCACCAGCACCCCGAGCGACCAGATCATGTAGCCGAAGAAGCTCGGCATTTTGACGCCGCTCTCCGTGGCGATGGCGTAGATCATGAAATTCGGCGCGTTGCCGACATAAGACAGCGCTCCCATGTAGACCGCGCCCATCGACATGGCGACCAGAGCCGGCGCCAGCGTGGTCATCAGTTGAGCGGCATCGCCGCCGGCGAGCTTGAAGAAAACAAGATAGGTTGGGGCATTGTCGAGAATCGCCGAAACAATGCCGCTGAGCCAGAAATAAGCGGCCGCATGCGGCGTGCCGTCATGGCGGGTCACCGCGGTCAGGAGCCAGGCGAAGGCGCCGTCGTGGCCGGCATCGAGCATGGCCTGGACCGGAACGGCGCAAATGAAAATGCCGGCAAATAGCAGTGCGACTTCGAGGATCGGCTCAAACGAGAACCCGTCGGCGGCACGCTGGCTGTTTGGCGTCAGCGCGAGCGAGGCCAGTGCGGCAAGGATCAGCACACCGTCACGCGCCACATCTTGCAGCGCCAGATCGGTGCCATAAAGCACGAAATGGATCCCGGGGTGCCATAATGCGGAATTGATGACGGCGGCAATGATCAGCGCCAGGAGGAGGAGATTGACGCCGCCGTGCAGCCGCAACGGCACGCGCTCGACCGGCTCGCCCACGATCGCGGCGCGGCGATCCTGGAAGAACAGCCAGACGTCGACGGCCACGAACACCGCGAGCACGCAAACGGCGGCGAACAGCGTGGGCCGCCACAGGTGCTGCGCCGGCCAGAAAAAGTCGATGCCATTGAGAAAGCCGATGAACAGCGGCGGATCGCCAAGCGGCGACAGCGCGCCGCCGATATTGGCGACCAGGAAGATGAAAAAAATCACTACGTGGGCGTTATGTAGCCGCCCGGCGTTGGCGCGCAACAGCGGCCGGATCAGGATCATGGCGGCGCCGGTGGTGCCGATGACGCTGGCGATCAGCGTCCCGAACGCCAGCATCAGCGCGTTGAGAAGCGGCGTGCCGCGTAGCGTACCGGCAAGCGATATGCCGCCGGCCACCACATAAAGCGCAAACAACAGCGTGACAAAGCCGATGTAATCGCCGGCAATCGCATGCGCCAGCGCCGTGGCGGCGACGCCGGCGCCGAATAACGCCGCCATCGGCGCCAGCGTCAAGGCCGCCCAGATAAATGCAATCTTGCCGTAGTGGCGATGCCACAAGCGGGGAAAAGCCAGCGGCCCGAAGGCGATGGTCAGCAGAATGCCCGCAAACGGCAGCACCCACGGCCACGACAGGGCCGCGCCATCGAGCGCGGCCGCATGGGCGGGGACCGGCAACACGCTTGCGGCAGCCAGCAGGGCGATAAAACGCGCGGACATCGTCCCTACTTTGTCATGGCGCTTGGGTCTTTGCATTATCGGCGTTAAATAACCTCGCCACATCCGGGAGTATCAACATGGCCGTTCACCGCTTTCTCAATCCCTCGACCATTGCAGCACCGCGCGGCTATAGCCACGTGGTGGAAACCAAAAGCCCGAGCCGCACCATTTATCTTTCTGGGCAGCTCGGCATGACGGCTGACGGCAAATTCGCCGGGGCGCCGGGCGATTTTCGCGCCCAGGCCGTGCAATGCTTCGAAAATATCAAGGCCGCGCTGGCCGCGGTCGGCGCAACATTCGAGCATGTGGTGAAGATCAATAATTATCTCATCGATATGAGCCATCTGCCGATCTACTTCGAGGTCCGCGACCGCTACGTCGATACTAAGGCGCCGCCGGCCTCGACCACCGTGGCGATCTCCAAGCTTGCCCGCGACGGCGCCTTGTATGAAATCGAGGTCATCGCGGTGGTGCCCGACGCTTAAGCCGCACGGCGCTTTCGAAAACCGCGAGCGCACGCATTCGCGGCATGTCGGCCGCCGTGGCGGCCGGCGTTCGGAAGTGCCATGCTTGGCCACGCTCACCGGCAAGGAGTGCGGCCATGCCCAGCCACCGCTTTCAAAATCCGCCGACGCTGCATGCAACGCGCGGCTATTCGCATGTCGTCGAGACGCGAAGCCCAAGCCGCACGATTTATGTCGCCGGCCAGCTTGGGCGGACGCTCGACGGCGGCTTTGCCGGTGCGCCGGGCGATTTTCGCGCCCAGGCCGTTCAAGCCTTCGAAAACCTGAAACTGGCTTTGGCGGCGGCCGGCGCGGATTTCGAGCATGTGGTGAAGGTGACTGCCTACTTTACCGACATTACCGACATCGCCATCTACCTGGACGTGCGCAATCGCTATGTGAACACCGCGGCGCCGCCGGCGTCGACGGCGGTTCAGATTGCCAAGCTCGCGCATGACGGGGCGCTATTCGAAATCGAGGCCATCGCTGTGGTGCCCGAGGCCTAGGTTTTTGCGGCAATCGCCCCGCGACAAACTGCAGACCATTGCGCCCATGACAGCCCGCTGTGCGCCGGTCTACCATGGCGGCCATAATCGACCGGCAAAACCATAATCGGCCGGCAAACGGGGGGATGTTATGACGATCACGAAGCCGAAACTACTTGCCCGAGGTGCAGTCGTAGCGGCTGCGATGGCCTTGTCGTCCATGCTGACGTTCAACGCGGCATGCGCACAAGACAAGACCTATACGATGAAGATAACGCTGCCGACGCTCAACGACCCGAGCTACTTTTTTGCCAAAGCCTACGCCGCCGCGCTGGAGAAGGACTCCGGCGGCCGCATCAAGCCCGAGATCTTTCCGGCCAGTCAGCTCGGTTCGATCCCGCGGCAGATCGAAGGCACGCAGTTCGGCGCCATCCAATGCGCATTGCTTCCGCCGGAATTCTTCGTCGGCGTCGACGAGCGCTTCGAACTGATGGCCGCGCCGGGCCTGGTCAATTCCATGGCGCACGGCCAGCGCCTTGCCGCCGATCCGGCATTGTTGAAACTGATGCTGGGCCTCGGCGCCAACAAGGGCCTGCACGGCGTGGCGCTGTTCATGAACGCACCGTCCTCGGTGATCGCGAAGGCGCCGATCCGCCACCTTGCCGACTTCAAGGGCAAGAAAATCCGCGTCCTCGCTTCGCCGTTCCAGGAGCAACCGTTGGCGCGGCTCGGCGCGACGCCGGTGGCGATGACGCTCGGCGACGTGGTGCCGGCCATTCAGCAGGGCGCCATCGACGGCGCCGTCGGCGGCATCGTGGTGTGGACGCCAATGCATTTTCAGGACGCGGCAAAATACGTGACCGAGACCGGCCAGCCGGCCGTCTACGTGGTCGTCGAAGTCAGTAAGACTTGGTACGAATCGCTGCCGGCCGATCTGCAGACCATCATCGACAAAGACGCGGCCGCTGGGCAGCAAGCGATCATCCCCACCGCGGCCGAGATCGTCAGCAAGGCGCGCAAGGGCTGGACCGCCGCCGGCGGCGAATTGATCAGCCTGCCGGCGGACGAGCAGACCGCATTGATGAAGACCTTTTCCAGCGCCGTCGCCGATGTGGTCAAGACCAAGCCGGCGATCGGCGACGCCTACAAGATCGTAACCGACGCGGCGCAGCGCACCCGGTAACAGCAAATCGGACGGCCGACGCCCTTGCCGATGGGCGTCGGCGTTCCGGGAGAACAGCATGAAGCGTAAAATCGCCATTGTCGGCGCTGGCGCGGTCGGCGGTTATAGCGGCGCCCATATGGTGCAAGCCGGCGAGGATGTGACCTTCATCGATCCCTGGCCGGCGCATGTCGAGCATATGCGCCAGCACGGGCTGCGCGTCACCCACGCCATAACCGAGCCGGAATTCACTGTGCCGGTGCGCGCGCTGCACGTGACGGATGCGCAGCAGCTTGCCAAGGAGAAGCCGGTCGACATCGCCTTCGTCTGCATGAAGTCCTACGACACCGCCTGGGCGACCATGCTGATCCGGCAATATCTGGCGGCCGACGGTTTCGTCGTCTCCTTGCAGAATTGCATGAACGAGGAGACCGTCGCCGGCGTCGTCGGCTGGGGCAAGACGCTGGGCTGCATCGCCTCGAGCATCACCGTGAACCTGCCGGAGCCCGGCCACGTCCATCGCGGCGCCGCCAAGCATGGCGCGGCGCATACGGTGTTTCGCGCCGGCGAGGTGCACGGCCGCATCACGCCACGCGCCGAGGAAGTCTGCCGGCTGGTCGGCTACTCAGACAGCGCCAAGGTCACCAATAATCTGTGGGGCGAGCGCTGGTCGAAGCTGGTCGCCAACGCCATGCAGAACGGGCTTTCCGCCTGCACCGGGCTTGGCGGCGGCGACATGCTCAAGAGCGATCCGATCCGCCGCTTCTCCACCCGGCTCGGCTCCGAGGCGATCCGCGTCGGCCAGGCACTCGGCTTTCAGCTCGAGGACGTTTTGCATCTGCCGCCGGAGACGATCGCGCGCGCCGGCGAAGGCGACGAGGCGGCGACGCGCGCCTGCGACGAGCAGCGCCTGAAGGACGCCGGCCGCACCGCGTCCAGCCAGCGGCCGTCGATGGGCCAGGACATGGCGAAAGGTCGGCGCACCGAGATCGAATTTCTCAATGGCCTCATCGTGCGCGAAGGCGAAAAGGCCGGCATCGCTTGCCGCGCCAATGCCGTGCTCACCGATCTGGTCAAGCGCGTCGAAAAAGGCGAGCTGAAACCCGATCCCAAGCACATTACCGAGCTGCGGCTGAATTAAGCTGCGGCGCTCGGGAGGTCCACAGCACTCACCATATAGAGGGCCCGATGCAATTCCCACGCAGGCAATTCTTGCAGATCGCAGCCGCGGCGGCGGTCACGCCGGGCATGACTCGCAAAGCGCTTTCCGACACTTACCCGTCGCGGCCCGTTCAGGCGATCGTCGGCTTTCCGGCCGGCAGCGCGCCCGACATCGTTGCACGGGTCGCCGGGCAGTGGCTGACGGAGCAGTTGGGGCAGAACTTCGTCATTGAAAATCGTCCGGGGGCCGGCAGCAATATCGGCACTGAGCTCGTAGTGAGGGCGGCGCCAGACGGCTACACGATACTCGTCGACGTGCTGAGCAATGTTCTCAATGTTTCGCTCTATCACAATCTCAGTTTCGATTTCATCCGCGATATCGAGGCGGTTACCCCGATCGCCAACGCGCCCTATGTCATCCTGGTGACGAACGCGTTGCCGGCAAAGACCATTCCGGAATTCATTGCCTATGGCAAAGCCAATCCGGGCAAGATCAACATGGCGTCCGGCGGCATCGGCACCTCTTCACATATTTTCGGCGCATTATTCATGTCGATGGCGGGAATCCAGATGGTGCACGTGCCGTATCGCACGAATTACATGTCCGATCTCATCAGCGGACAAGTGCGCCGCCTCGACGGCATGGTCGCCGAGCACCCGGGATGGGATTGATCACGACCTGCAGCGCTGTTGAGCTTGGCGACGATATTGCCCGGGGTGGCTTTCGGCGTGCCGATGCCGTACCAGCCGATCGCCTCATAGCCCGGAACGAACTCGTTGGCGCTCGGCAGATCGGGCAGCGCATCGAGCCGCGTCTTGGTCGTGACCGCGAGCGCGCGCACTTTGCCGGCTTTGACGAATTCCATGGATTACTCGGCATGGCGGATCAGGACGGCCGGGCGCTGATCGAGGAATTGGTCGCGCACGCCACGCAGCGGCAATTCATCTACACCCATCGCTGGCGGGTGCATGACTTGGTCATCTGGGACGATCGCTGCACCATGCACCGCGGCAGCGACTTCGACGATCTGCGCTGGAAGCGCGACATGCAGCGGGCCACTGTCTGCGACGTCGCCAATAGCTGCGAACAGGCGGGTATTCAGATCGCCGCAGCGTAAAGCGGTTACGGCGCCCCGCCCCAGCGACGCGCCAGAACGATCAGCACAAGTCCGATCACAGCGGTGATGCCGCCGTAATAGACCCATTGCACCTCGCTGATCATGAAGCTTTCGCGCGGATAGGGAAAATAGCCGGAGCCCTGGCCCATCCAGACAAGGCCGACGAGGAGGAGAACGATGCCGATAACCGTCAAAAGCGTTTTCATCATTTCACCCTACGACGGCGTGGCCAGACGTGTTCCGGACCCACGTGTTCATTCCCAACGCGCAAAGACGTGGATGCCCGCAACAAGTGCGGGCATGACGATAGACCGCGTTACTCCGCGCTAATGCGCCGCATCCCAATTATCGGCGGCCTTGGCTTCCACATGGAGCGGGACCGTCAGCGAAATGGCCGGCATCGGCGCCTCGACCATCACGGCGGCGACCACCGGCAGCGTTTTTTCGACCTCGCCGTCCGGCACCTCGAACACCAGTTCGTCATGCACTTGCAGCAGCATGCGGGCGGCGAGCTTTTTCTGCTTAAGCGTCGCATCCATGCGGACCATGGCGCGGCGGATGATGTCGGCGGCGGTGCCTTGCAGCCGCGCATTGACCGCGGCGCGTTCGTTGAACGCGCGAATCGATGCATTTGAAGCGCCGATGTCGGGGTAATGGCATTTGCGGCCGAACAGCGTGGTCACATAGCCATCCTTTTTCGCGGCCTTCTTGGTCTCCTCGATGAAATCGCGAATGCCGGGAAAGCGCTCAAAATATTTCCTGATATAGGCGCCGGCTTCCTCGCGCTCGATGCCGAGCTGGTTGGCAAGTCCGAAGGCCGAGATGCCGTAAATGATACCGAAATTGATCGCCTTGGCCCGGCGGCGAACTTCGCCCGGCATGTTCTTCACCGGCACGCCGAACATTTCCGACGCCGTCATGGCGTGAATGTCGAGCCCTTCGCGGAACGCCTTGCGCAGCTGTTCGATCTCGGCGATCTCGGCGAGAAGCCGCAATTCGATCTGCGAATAATCGGCGGAGACAAGCTTGTGCCCGGCGTCGGCGATGAAGGCGCGGCGGATTTTGCGGCCGTCTTCGGTGCGGATCGGGATATTCTGCAAATTCGGCTCCGACGACGACAGCCGGCCGGTCGTGGTCGCGGCGAGCGCGTAGCTCGTATGCACGCGGTGTGTCGTCGGATTGACGAAGCCCGGCAGCGCGTCGGTATAGGTCGATTTCAGCTTCGACACCTGGCGCCAGTCGAGAATCTTTTGCGGCAGCTTGTTGCCCTGCTCCGCCAGCTCTTCGAGCAGCCGCGCGCCGGTCGCCCATTGGCCGGTCTTGGTCTTGGTGCCGCCGGTCAAGCCAAGCTTGCCGAACAGAATATCGCCGATCTGCTTCGGCGAGCCGACATTGACCGTCTCGCCGGCCAGCGTGTTGATCTCGGCCTGCAAGCCGCCGCATTCCTGCGCGAATTCACCGGACAGCCGGGATAGAATCTGGCGGTCGATGCGGATACCGCGCCGCTCCATGCGCGCGAGGACTTCCAGGAGCGGCCGCTCCAGCGTCTCATAGACGTTCGCCACATGCTCGGCGGCAAGCCGCGGCTTGAGCACGCGCCACAGCCGCAAGGTCGCGTCGGCGTCCTCGGCGGCGTATTCGGTCGCTTTGGCGATGTCGACGCTGTCGAAGGTCAGCTTGCTCTTGCCGATTTTGGTGACTTCGTTGAAATCGATGGTCTCGTGATCGAAGTAGCGCCGGGCCAAAGGGTCGAGGCCGTGATCAGAGCGTCCGGCGTCGACGACGTAGGACATCAGCATGGTGTCGTCGTAGGACGCGATCTCGATGCCGCGCAGAGCGAAAATCTGCCAGTCGAATTTCAGGTTCTGCCCGATCTTGAGCACGCCGCGGTCTTCCAACAGCGGCTTCATGATCGCCAGCGCGTCGGCTTCGGAAAGCTGGTCGGGCGTGATCTCGCCGGGGAAAAGCGTGTCCTTGCCGCCCTCGCCGCCGTGCCGATGCGACAGCGGCACATAGCAGGCCTCGTTCGGCGCCACCGCGAGCGAGAAGCCGCAGAGCTCCGCTTGCATCGGATCGAGGCTCGAGGTTTCGGTGTCGATGGCGAGCGTGCCGACTTCGCGGGCGCGGTCTGCCCAGGCCTTGAGCCGGTCGAGCGAGCGCACGGTTTCATATTTCGAACGATCGAATTTCTGATGGTGTGCGGTTTCGAGCCGTGCTGCGGCAAGCATCTGCGGAGTAAGGGCGGTGGCCGCCGGCGGGGACCGCCGCTCGGCACTTGCCCCCTCACCCGGCTCGGCCGTTTCGGCCTCGGAGGCCCCTCCCGCCTGGAGAGAGTTTCCGCCCTTCCCTGAAAGTTTGGTATCCGCCTCGATGTCGCTCGGATCGATCGAAGCAAACTCCGCGACGCGCCGGGTCAGCGACGAAAATTCCATCGCCCGCAGGAAGGCGATCAGGCGCCGGTAGTCGGGCTCATGCACGGCGAGATCGCCGATCGGCACGTCGAGCGCGACGCGGTCGTCGAGCGTGACGAGCTTCTTCGATAGGCGCGCCTTCTCCGCGTTCTCGATCAAGGTTTGGCGGCGTTTCTCCTGCTTGATTTCGGACGCGCGCTCGAGCAGCGTTTCGAGATCGCCATATTCGCCGATAAGCTGCGCCGCGGTCTTCACACCGATGCCCGGCACGCCGGGCACGTTATCTGTGGAGTCGCCGATCAGCGCCTGCACTTCGATGACTTTCTCCGGCGGCACGCCGAATTTTTCGATCACCTCGGCGCGGCCGATCCGCTTGTCCTTCATGGTGTCGAACATGACGACGCAGTCGTTGACGAGCTGCATCAGGTCCTTGTCCGAGGAAACGATGGTCGCCGTGGCGCCGGCCTCGCAGGCTTCGCGCACGTAAGTCGCGATCAGGTCGTCGGCCTCAAAGCCCTTCTGCTCCAGACACGGCAGATCGAAGGCCTGCACTGCCTGGCGGATCAGCGGAAATTGCGGCCTTAAATCGTCGGGCGGGTCCGGACGGTGCGCCTTGTACTGCGGATACATTTCGGTGCGGAACGTGCGCTCGGACAGGTCGAAAACCACGGCAAGATGGGTCGGCTTCTCCTCCGGCTTCATGTCCCGCAGGAGCTTCCACAGCATGTTGCAGAAGCCGAATACGGCATTGAGCTGCAGCCCGTCCGACTTGCGAGCGATCGGCGGCAGCGCATGATAGGCGCGAAAGATGTAGCCGGAGCCGTCGACCAGAAACACGTGGTCGCCTTTTTTCAAAGGCTTCGCGGCAAGCTGCGGTTTGGCCGGCTCCGGCGGGGCTTTTTGTGCTGCGGGCATGACGGCCAGTAATATAGGAGTTTGGCGTCATTCCGGAAGCCGCATACTGGAGGTTATCCTCGTCATTGCGAGCGAAGCGAAGCAATCCATGATGCGAAAAAGCGCATGAACGATTTCCCCCTGCCGATCGATGCGGCGCTGCCGGGCCTGACCGCGGCGTTGCGCACCAATACGGCCGCCGTTCTGGTCGCGCCGCCCGGCGCCGGCAAGACGACACGGGTGCCGCTCGTCCTCGCCGGCGAGCCATGGGTCAAAGACCGCCGCATCCTGGTGCTCGAGCCGCGCAGGATTGCCGCGCGCGCCGCCGCCGAGCGCATGGCGCACACGGTCGGGGAAAAGGTCGGCGATACGGTGGGCCTGCGCGTGCGTTTCGGCTCGAAAGTCTCGCGCAAGACCCGCATCGAAATCGTCACCGAAGGCATTTTCACCCGGCTCATCCTCGACGATCCGATGCTCGACGGCGTCGCCGCGGTCTTGTTCGACGAATTTCACGAGCGCTCGCTCGATGCCGATCTCGGACTGGCGCTGGCCTATGACGTGCAGCAGGGTCTGCGCGAGGATTTGAAGCTTCTCGTCATGTCGGCGACCATCGACGGCGCACGTATCGCAAGCTTGCTCGGCAATGCGCCGGTGATCGAAAGCGAAGGGCGCGCTTTCGCCGTCGAGACGCGCTACCTCGGCCGTGACGCCCGTCCCATCGAGCCGCAGATGGCCGATGCCATCGCCCGCGCAATGCGCGCCGATCTTGGGTCGGCGCTGGCATTCCTGCCCGGCGCGGCCGAGATTCGTCGCACGCAGCGTGCGCTCGAAGGCTGCACCGATGCGTCGACCGACGTGGTGGCGCTTTACGGCGCGCTTTCCGGCGAGGAGCAGGATCGCGCCATCGCGCCGGCGCCCGCCGGACGTCGCAAGATCGTGCTGGCAACCGCGATCGCGGAAACCTCGATCACCATCGAGGGCGTGCGCATTGTCGTCGATTGCGGACTGGCGCGCGTGCCACGCTACGAGCCCGACGTCGGCGTGACGCGGCTCGAAACTGTGCGGGTCTCGCGCGCCGCCGCCGACCAGCGCCGCGGCCGCGCCGGGCGCACCGAACCTGGCGTGTGTTACCGGCTGTGGGACGAGCCGCAGACCGCGGCGCTCGAGCCCTATGCCCGGCCAGAAATCCTCGCCGCCGATCTCTCGTCCTTCGCGCTCGACCTGGCGGCCTGGGGCAGCGGACCGGGCCAGCTCGCGTTTCTCGACCCGCCGCCGCGTGCCGCCATTAACGAAGCGAAGGCGCTGCTCGGCGAACTCGGCGCTCTCGATAGCGACGGGCGCATTACGGACGAGGGCCGGCATTTACGCCGGCTGCCGCTGCCGCCGCGGCTGGCGCGCATGGTGGTCGATGCCGCGGGCGCCGGCGAGGCCGAACTCGCGGCCGAACTCGCGGCCATCATCAGCGAGCGCGGCCTTGGCGGTGATGCCGTCGATCTGCGCGAGCGTCTGGCGACGTTCCGCCGCGATCACTCGCGCCGCGGCCGCGACGCCCGCGCCATGGCGGAACGCTGGGCGGACGTGGCTTCCTCGCCGCGGTTATCGGCTATTCCCTCCCGCCTTGACGGGCAAATGAGCATTGGTGCGCTCGTCGCGCTGGCTTACCCCGAACGCATCGCCAAAAACCGCAGCGGCGGCAATTCCGGCACCGGCGCGTTCTTGCTGGCGAACGGCCGTGGCGCCGCCGTCGACGCCGCTTCGCCCTTGGCGCGAGAACCGTTCCTCGCCGTGGCAGAAGTCACCGGCAGCGCCACGAGCGGCCGCATCCTGTCCGCTGCGCCGATAACGCCCGGCGAAATCGACAACCGATTTGCCCAACGCATCGTCGCCCGCGAGGAGATCGCATTCGACACGGCAAGCCTTGGCCTGCGCGGGCGCAAAAGCCGCCGGTTGGATGCGCTCGTGCTGACGGAAGCCCCGATGTCCGTCGTGCCGAATGACGACACCGGCATCATCCTTGCCGACGGCGTTGCCAAAGCCGGCATCGACCGGCTGCCTTGGACCCATGCGCTGCGGCAGTGGCGCGATCGCGTGATGTTTCTGCGGGCAAGCGAAGGTGACGAATGGCCGGACTTGTCCGATGGCGCGCTTGCGCAATCCGCCCGCGACTGGCTCGCGCCGGCATTCGCCGGCAAGACGGCGGTGAATGGACTCGCATCCGACGCGCTGGCGGCGGCGTTGGCGACCCTGTTGCCATGGCCGCTGCCGCAGCGGCTCGAAGACGAAGCCCCGACGCATTTCGAGGCCCCGACCGCCACGCGCGTGCCGATCGATTACGCCGCCGAAGGGGGCCCGAAGATCGCCATCCGCGTGCAGGAGCTGTTTGGTGTGGGCCGTCACCCGGCCGTAGCCAAGGGCAAGATTCCGCTGGTGATCGAGCTTCTGTCGCCCGGGCATCGCCCGGTGCAGACCACGCGCGACCTGCCGGGCTTTTGGCGCGGCTCCTACGCCGCGGTGCGCGCGGAAATGCGCGGTCGCTATCCGAAACATCCGTGGCCCGACGATCCGCTGGCCGCGGCGCCGACGCGCCGCGCCAAGCCGCGTGGAACGTGAGACAAAAGACATAGCGAGCGGCGGCAGCGATACATTTTACATCTTTCACGTGAGAATGTTATTTCGCCAATCGTGGCGCAATTATCACAGCGCCCTCGGTGACGGCCGTCTATAACAACACGAAATACTGAGCGGATTCGGGTTTATGAAAAGCAGTCTGATGCGCGGCGTTGCCGTGCTGCCGATATTGTTCGCAGGCCCGGCCCTTGCGGCTTCACCGACTTACGATTGGTCGGGATTCTATCTCGGCCTGAATGCGGGCAACGCGTGGACGCGGTCGTCTGGGACGATGAGCCTGCCCTGTACGGAGACTGTTGGTACCACCGTCGTCTGCGACTCGACCAACCCCGGCAACGCCCCGCTGGTCACTGCCCTTGGCACCGGCTCGTTTTCCGGAAGCGGCTTCAGCGGCGGCATAGGCGGCGGCTACAATTGGCAGACCGGTTCCGCCGTTTATGGCGTCGAATTCGACGGGGAGACGCTACCGGGTGCATCGAAAACTGCGACGGGCGTTTCTAACGGCTACAGTGCGGTCCCGGCTGGCACTGCGATCACCCTGACGTCCTCCGTAGGGAATAGCTGGCTCTTCACCGCACGCGGCCGCATTGGCTATGCCTTCAATGACGTGCTGGTCTACGGCACCGGTGGGCTCGCTGTGACACGGCTGAACACCAACGTCACCTATTATGATGGCGTAGCCGATACCGGGTCGGCGACGCAGGCCGAAAATAAAGCCGGCTGGGCGGCCGGCGGCGGCGTCGAATGGGCGCTGAGCAAGGGGTGGTCGGTCAAG